>NZ_JBRIOU010000002.1:736521-748654 GCF_053474865.1 Streptomyces sp. CO7 | reverse complement strand
AGGGAGCGTGGTGCGGAGGGGTGTGTGGGGCCGGGCGGCCGCTCAGAGGAAGGTGTCGACGAGCATGAGGAGGGCGACGGCCAGCAGCAGGTGGGCGAAGACGCGCTGCAGGGTCGGGCCGGCGAGCTTCTTGGCCTGGCGCTTGCCGTCCCACGCGCCGAGGATCGCCGCGGCGGTGAAGGGGGCGACGACCGCCCAGTCGAGCTGCAGCCCGCTGCCGGCCCGGGCCGCGAGCGCGGCCAGCGAGTTGATCACGATGACCAGCAGGCTGGTGCCGACCGCCCGGCGCATCGGCAGGCGCACCACGCCGACCAGGGCGGGCACGGCCAGGAAGCCGCCGCCCACGCCGAGGAAACCGGTGACCGCGCCGAGTCCGGCGCCCGCGGCGCCGGCCTTGCCGGGGCGCACCTCGCCGGTCGTGGCGGCGCGGGCGGGCCGCAGCATGCGCAGGGCCGCGCCGGCCGCGACGAGGGCGAAGGCGAGAGTGAGCACGGCCTGCGGAAGGCGGCCCGCCGCGACGCCCGCGAGGACCGCGGGCACGATGCCCGCGCCGGCGAACAGCAGCCCGGTCCGCCAGGCCACGTTGCCGTCGCGTGCGTGTCCGGCGAGTGCCGTGAGCGAGGTCAGCGTGACGATGATCAGGCTGGCGGTGGTCGCCTCGGCCGGGCCGAAGCCGGCCAGGTAGATCAGGGCGGGCACCGCCAGGACGCTGCCGCCGCCGCCCAGCCCGCCCAGGGCCAGGCCGACGACCGCCCCGGCGAGGAGTGCGAGGAGCAGAACGGTCATGCCACGGAGCCGTCGCTTCCTCGTCCGTCGACGACCGCGTGGCCGGCGGCCGCCCAGTCGCGCATGCCGCCCACGACGTCCACCGCCCGCTCGCCGCGAGCGGTCAGCAGCCGTGCGGCCGTCTGCGATCGGTTGCCGCCGCGGCAGATCGCGACCAAGGGCCGGCCCTGGGCCGCGGCGGGCAGGGGCGCCCCGTCGGCCAGGGCGGACAGCGGTGCGCACAGCGCGCCGGGCGCGTGACCGGCGTCCCACTCGGTCTGCTCACGCACGTCGAGCAGCACGGCCGGGGCGTCGGCGCCCCGCGTACATCGCTCGGCCTCGTCGACGGCGACGCGGTGCGCGCCGTCAGGGAAAAGGGACATCACGAACCTCTGCAGATCAGGGAGGGGGTGCTCGGGGAGCCGGCCGACGGGGACGGGCTCAGCCGGTGACGACGGTCAGGCCCGCCTCGGCGGCGGAGTCGAAGCCGTCGTCGACCGCCACCACGTCACGTCCGGCGGCGTTCAGCAGGGACGCGGCGATCCCGGCGCGCAGGCCGCCGGCGCAGTGCACCCACACGGTGCCCGCGGGCACCTCGTCGAGCCGCTTGTGCAGCTCGTGGATCGGGATGTGGATCGATCCCTCGACGTGCCCGGCGGCCCGCTCGGAGTCGCGGCGCACGTCGAGGACGACGATACCGTCGGTGTCCTGGGCGGCGAGAGCGGCGAAGGTGGAGCGCGGGAAGGACGCGAGCTCGGCGCCCTCGGGCACCCATTCCCGCGGGCTGCCGGTCGCCGCTGCGGCGGGCCGGTCGATGCCGACCCGCACCAGCTCGCGCTGGGCGGCGGCCAGCTGCTCCGGGGACTCGGCGAGCAGGGTCACCGGCTTGCCCCAGGGGATCATCCAGGCCAGGTAGGTGGCGATCTTGCCGTCCGCGTCGAAGTTGAACGACCCGGCGACGTGCCCCTCGGCGAAGGCGACCCGGTTGCGCAGGTCGACGACCCACTCGCCGGCCGCGAGCCGGGCCGCGATCTCGGCGGCGTCCGCGACGGCCGGGGGCGTCAGGTCCACGGGGGCGGGGCCCTCGGCGTTGGCCGGGCCCATGTGCGCGTAGTAGGCGGGGACGTCCTCGAGCCCGGCGAGGAGTTCGGCGACGAAGGTGTCCACGTCGGTGGTGAGCGCCGTGTTGGCGTTCTTCTCCCGGCCGATGGTGGTCTTCTCCCCCTCCGACCGGGCGGAGGAGCAGAAGCTGCCGAAGCCGTGGGTGGGCAGGACGGCCGTCTCGTCGGGGAGCTCGGCCGCCAGCCGGTGCGCGGAGGCGTGCTGGGCGCGTGCCAGCTGCTCGGTCAGGCGCGGCTCGACCAGGTCGGGGCGGCCCACCGTGCCGATGAGCAGCGAACCGCCGGTGAACGCGGCCACCGGCGTGCCCTGCTCGGCGAGCACGTACGCGGTGTGGTGCGGGGTGTGTCCGGGGGTGGCCACCGCCCGCAGCTCCAGTCCGTCCTCGACCGTCACCGTGTCGCCGTCGGCCACGGGGGTCCGGGTGAACGACACGTTCGCCCCGGCGGGCACCAGGTAGACGGCGCCGGTGATCCGGGCGAGCTCCAGGCCGCCGGTGACGTAGTCGTTGTGCAGGTGGGTCTCGACCACGTGGGTGATGCGCACCCCGCGCCGCGCGGCCGCCGCCAGCACCTGGTCGATGTCACGCGGCGGGTCCACCGCCACGGCGGCCCGCCTGCCGCCGGCGAGGTAGTGCCGGTTGCCGAGGCCCTCGAGCTCGATGGTGTCGACGAAGAACACGCGGTCGCTCCCTTCTCGAAAGTTACCTGGAGAATTACCCCCCTGGGTATGTGTTCGACTGTAACACGGGTACCCCCGGGGGTATCCGAGCGGCAATCCGTCCCGGGTTCGGGAGTACCCGGACACGAAGAACCCCCGGGGCGGGTACCCCGGGGGTGAGGGAACGACGGCAGGCGTCAGTCCGTGAGCCGGACCGGGACCGTCTGCCAGCCGTAGGCGATGAAGGACGCAACCTGCGTCAGGTCGCCGTCGCCGAAGGCGGGGGTCAGGCCGGGGAAGCGGTCGAAGAGGGCGGAGAGCGCGGTGCGGGCCTCCATGCGGGCCAGCGGGGCCCCGATGCAGCGGTGGACGCCGATGCCGAAGGACAGGTGGTCGTCGGCACAGCGGGCCGCGTCGAAGGCGGCGGCCGTCTCCCCGTAGTGCTCCGGGTCCGAGCCGGCCGCGCCGAAGGTGGTGAGGATCGCGTCCCCCGCGGGGATCGTGACGCCGCCCACGGTGACGTCGGAGACGGCGAACCGGAGCGGGAGGGAGGCGATGGACGGGCGGGCGCGCAGCACCTCGTCGATGACCTGGTCCCAGTCCAGCCGCCCCGCGCGGACGGCGGCGAGCTGCTCGGGATGGGTCAGCAGTTCCACCACCGCGTTGGCGATCAGGTTCACCGTCGTCTCGAAGCCGGCGCCGATGACCAGCAGCAGGGTGAAGAGCAGTTCCTCGTCGCTGAGCCGGTCGCCCTCCTCGTCGCGGACCCGGATCAGCTCGGTGGTGAGGTCGTCGCCGGGGTGCTGCGCCCGGTGGGTGATCAGGGCGGGGATGACCGTGCCGATCCGCTGCTGCACGAAGGCGGCGTGCTCGGCGCTCTGGTCGGTGGTGTCCATGATCGCCGCGACCAGCTCGACCAGGTCCTGCCGCAGGTGGTCGGGCACGCCGAACAACTCGCAGATGATCTGCATCGGCAGCGGGTGGGCGAACGCTTCCTTGAGATCGACGACGGCTCCGCCCTGGCCCGCCTTCTCCATCGCGTCCAGGAGCTCCGCGGCGACGGCCTCGACCCGGCCGCGCAGCGCCTCGGTGCGGCGGGCGGTGAAGCTGGGCGCGACCAGGCGGCGCAGCCGGGTGTGGTCGCCGCCGTAGGTGGAGAGCATGTTGACCACGCCGATCCAGCCCAGCACCCACGCCCACTCCGGGTGCTCGCCGACCTCCGGCCACAGCCGCCAGTGCCTGCGCGGGTCCTTGCTGACCCGGGGGTCCAGGATCAGCGTCCGCAGCGCGTCGTACCCGGTGGGCGCCCAGGCCGGGATGCCGCCGGGCAGCTCCACGGGGACGACCGGTCCCAGCGCCCGCAGCCGCGCGCTCTCCGCGACGATGTCCGAACCGAAGGGGTCGATGGGCACGCGCGTGGGAGTGGTGGTCATGCTCGGGCTCCAGTCTGGGTGGTCGGACGGTCGCCGGGCGGCCCGGCGGGACGGTCGGGCGTGCGGGGGGTGAAGCGGACCGGCAGGGCGACCAGGGAGCGGTGGAAGGGGCCGGGCCGCCAGGTCAGCCGGTCGCGGGGCACGGTGGGCTCCATGTCGGGGAGCCACTGGGTGAGCCGCTCGATGGCCTCCGTGGCGATCAGCAGGCCCTCCTGCTTGACCGGGCAGGTGTGCGGGCCGGCGCCGAACGACAGGTGGGAGGCGTCGCGCGGGTGGTGGGCGCCGCCGTGCTGCTCCTCCGCGAACATCGCGAGTGCCCCGTAGGAGACGACGACCGGTACCGCGGACTGCACCCACACGCCGTGGAAGCTGACCGGCTCGCGGGCGTACAGCACGCCGTAGTTGGTGAGCGGGGTCTCGTAGCGGAGCACCTCGAGGACGGCGTCGCGCACGGGGCGGGAGCCGCTGGTGAGGGTGGAGTAGTACGCCGGGTTGCCGAGGATGCGCGAGAGCGCGTTGGTGACCAGGTTGGTGGAGGGCTCGTGGCCGGCGCCCAGGGTGAGGAAGACCTGCCAGGTCACCTCCTCCACGGTGAGCTCCAGCGGGTGGTCCAGCAGCCGGCTGGTGAGGTCGTCGCCGCGCCGGGCCTTCTTGGCCGCGATCAGGTCCAGCACGTACCTGCCGTACTCGGCCTCGGCGACGGCGGCTGCCTCGCCGCCCTCCATCAGCGCGCCGATGGCGTCGTTGAGCCGGTCGGCCTCGCCCTCGGGGAAGCCGAAGAGGCTGTTGAAGACCAGCGTCATCAGCGGGCGGGCGAAGTCGCGCACCAGGTCCGCCTCGCCGCTCGGCCCGAACCGGGAGACCAGGATGTGCACCGCCCGGATCACCCGCTCGCGCAGGTCGTGCGGCTCGACCAGGGCGAAGGCGTCGAGCAGGGCGGTGCGGTAGCGGACGTGCTGCTCACCGTCGGCGAAGAGGGTGTTGGGACGCCAGCGCATCATGCCGAGGACCGGCAGGTCCTCGGGGACCGTCTCCTGCCAGGCGCGCGGGTCGCGGGTCCAGGTCTTCTCGTCGTGCAGCATGTCGAGCGCGGCCTTGCGGTCGGTGACCACGTACGCCGGCACGCCGGGGGCCAGTTCGGCCCGGCCGACCGAGCCCTGGGCGCGCAACGCCTCGTAGTAGCGGCGCGGGTCGGCGGCGAAGCCGTCCTCCCACAGCCGCACGGGGGCGGAGCGCTCGAAGGACTCCGAGGGAGCGGGATACGTGGTCATCGGCGCACCTGTCCTGCCGTCGCGCGGGCGTCGAGGTCGATCAGGTGCTCCACCAGGGCGAGCAGCGCGTCGACGGAGGAATGGGTGTCCCGGGCGTCGCACTCCACCAGGGGGGTGTCGGGCGGCAGGTCGAGGGACTCCCGCAGCTGCTCCTCGGGGTAACGACGGGAGTCGGGGAAGGTGTTGACCGCGACCGCGTACGTCAGCCCCGACTCCTCGACCAGGCCGAGGACGTCGAAGGAGGCGTCGAGGCGGCGGCTGTCGACGAGCACGAGGGCGCCGAGCGCCCCGTAGGCGATGTCGGCCCACAGTGCACGGAAGCGTTCCTGTCCCGGGGTGCCGAACAGGTAGAGGACGGTCTCCTCGCCCAGGGTGATCCGGCCGAAGTCGATGGCCACGGTGGTGGTCCGCTTGTCCCGGACGCCGTCGAGGTCGTCGACGGCGACGGACGCCTCGGTGAGGTGTTCCTCGGTGTGCAGGGGGCGGATCTCGGAGACCGAGTCGATCAGGGTGGTCTTGCCGACGCCGAACGGGCCGACGACGACGATCTTCACCAGCTCCTTGGCGGCGGCGGGGAGATGGAGGTCCCCGGCCCGGACGGCGTCGTCGAGGACCCGGCTCCCGGCGGGCGATACGTCAGAGCTTGAGGGCGCGGAGGCCATCGGCGACTCTCTTCAGCAGGTCGTGGTCGGGCTGGCCGGCGGACGGGACGGGCGGGCGCGCCGTCATCAGCCCCTGGTCGATCAGGGCGGCGGACAGGACCCGGACGGCGGAGACCGGCAGGCGCAGCAGCGCCGCGGCCTCCACCACGGTCAGCGAGCCGCCCTCCAGCTCGCCCAGCAGCGCGTGCTGGGCGGGGGGCAGCTCGCCGGGGTCCGGGCCGGCGGTGGAGGTGAGCACCGACAGGCGCTCCAGGCTGTTGCGGCTGGGCCGCGCCACCCCCTCGGTGGAGAGGTAGGCGGGCACCAGCGGCCGGCCGGCTCTGTGGCCCCTCATTGGGAGGCGCCGCCCTCGGCCGCGCGGGGCGCGGCGGCCATCACCTTCTCGCCGAGCCGGGCGACCTGCGAGTGCACGCGGTGCCCGAGCAGGTCGAGCCGGACCTCCGGGTCGCCGAACGCGGCGACGCAGGTGCCGTGGTCGGTGGGCGCGACCAGGATGTAGCCGTGGTCGGACTCGATCACCACCTGCCGCAACTGGGCGGCCGGCATGTCGGCGAACGCGGCGGCCGCGGTGCGGCAGGCGCCCTGCACGGTGGAGGTGATGGCGGCGACGCGGTCGGCCGAGTCCTGGGTGAGCGCCTCGGAGAAGCCGGACACCAGGCCGTCCCGGGTGAGCAGCACGGCGGCCTTCACGTGCGGGACCTCGAGGATCGGGTCGAGGACCCACGCGCTGTCACCGGTCTCGCGGTTCGTCATCGGGGATCGGTCCCTTCGGTTCGGGCCGCTTCACGGGCGGCGGCGGTCGCCGACTGGAGGGCGCCAAGGGCTGCGGCGCACTCCTCGGGCGAACGGGCGGGGGCGGCGGCCTCGGCCGCGCTCGGCCGGATCAGCGCCGCCTGGTCCGGCGACACCTGACGGCGACGGCGGCGCGGGAGGTCCTCGGCGCCGGTCTCCGGGCGGGCGGGGTCGGCGGCCGGGGCGTCCGGCCCGGACGCGGGCCGGTCGTGGGCGGGCTCCCCGTCGTCCTCGGGCAGGCGCGGTCTGGGCACCTCCCCGGTGCGGGTGGAGGGGGACGCGCTCGCCGCGGCGGGGCGCAGCTCCGGGTCGATGTGGCTCAGCAGGTGGCCGTGGACCAGCAGGACGGCCCGCACTCCCCCGTACGGGGACCGCGAGGAGAGGTCCACCGTGAGGTCGAACTGGCGGGTGAGCTGCCCGACCGCGGCGAGGCCCATCCGGGGCGGGTCGCCCAGGTCGGAGAAGAGGATCGGGTCAGTGCCGGCGACCATGCGCTGCGCCGCGGCCCTCTCGTCGGGCGACATGCCGACGCCCGCGTCGTCGACGGTCACGGCGACGCCGTTGTCGACGTGTTCGAGGTTGACGACCACCGAGGTCTCCGGCGAGGAGTGCCGCAGCGCGTTGTCGATGAGCTCGGCGGCGATGATCGCGACGGGCTCCACGGCGTGGGAGACCAGCGCGGTGCCGGGCAGGAGGTGGTTGTGGAGCCTGACCCGGCGGTAGCCGGCCAGCCGGGCCTGCCCGCCGGTGACGGCGTCGACGAGGTGGGACTCCTCGCGGGCCAGTCCCACCCACGCCCCGCAGACCACGGCGGTGACCTGGGCCCGGCGCAGCGACTGCTCGTTCTCGTGGTCGAGGGTGTAGAGGACCTGCGCCAGTTCGGGGTCGTCGTAGCGTTCCTGGAGGCCGTGCAGGAGGTCCTGCAGGCGGTAGAGGCTCGCCTGGATCTCCCGGGTGGCGCCGCGCATCCCGGCGCGGGCGGCGGCGTCGACCCGCTTGCGCTCCCGCAGGATCGCGGCGCGCAGGGCCTCCAGCACCGGTTCGGTCGCCGCTCCCACCGTGCCGGCCGGTCCGGGCACCGGGACGTGCGGGTGCGTGGCGCGGGTCGCCTCGGCCGGCATGCGCCGGGTGACCAGGTGCTCCAGCTCGGCCGTGAACGCCTGACGGACGCGCTCGGCCTCCTCGAGCCCGGCCCGGAGGGACTGCTCGGCCTGGTGGCGCAGTCCGGCCGTCTCCCGCCGGAGCCGGTCCCGTTCGCGCCGGGAGCGCCACAGACCCCCTCCCAGCGCGAACGCGCCCGCCGTCCCGGCGGCCAGGCAGCCGAAGGCCAGCTCCGGTATCTCGATCATGTATGAGGACCTCGGGGTCTCGGATACGACTGGGCGGCGGTGCACAGGTGTCTGTCGAGCAGATGGCAAACTACACACCATCACCGGCCGGTTGCACCTCGTCCGCGTCCAACTTGCTTGCAGATTTGGCCATTTGAACGCAAGACGAGTCCGAAATTTTCGGAGCGCCGTGGTTCAGGGAGTGGCCTCCGGCCGGGGGAGGTCCGCCCCGGGGACCGCCACCAGCACGACGTCGCCCGGGGTGCGGGTCACCGCCAGGGCGGTCTCCGGGGCCATGCCCTCGACCGTCCGGACGGTCACCTCCTCGGGCTTCTCCCCCGTGCCCGCACTGCCCGTGTCCTCGCACACCGGCACCAGCCCGGTGCCGATGGCCTCGCCGGGCGTGAACTCCAGGTCCGTGGCCTCGTGATAGGAACGGCCCTCGAACTCGACGACGTGGACGCACTTCGCCCCGGCCTCACCGCCCGCCCGGAGTCCGCCCTCCGTCCGCGTCCGCTCGCTCCGTCCCCCGCCGGTGCAGCCGGCCACCGCCGCTGCCAGCAGGACCGCCACCACCGCCTGGCCCCGCTTCCGCGCCGCTGCTCCCGTTCCCATCGCCCGTCCTCCCTCTCCCCGGCCACCGGGGGCCCGTCGGTCTCCCGCGTACGACGACGGAGCGGACGCCCTGTTCGTTCGGCGCGCGACGGGACGGCTCACCCGCCGAAACAGGCAGATCTTCGCGTCCGCGCCCTGAAGGCCCAGGTCATCCCGGTGACCGTCGCGCCGGGAAGTGGCGCAATGTTGCGGCAACCTACGGTCCGCGCCGGATCGTTATGGTTCGGGCCATGCCACCCACCGACCGCATCCGGGACCACGCCGGCCAGGGCGCGCCCACCGTCGCGGCCCAGCGCACACGGCGTCGGCTGCGCGCGGACCGTGCACGCCAGCTCGCCGACCTGCTGCGCCGTCAGCTCCTCACGGGTGGCTGTCCGGACGGGACCCTCCCGCACGAGTCGGACCTGGCCCAGGAGTTCCGGGTCTCACGCAACACCGTCCGCCTCGCACTGGACCTTCTGCGCGCGGAAGGGCTGGTGGAACGCCTTCCCGGGGTCGGCACCGTCGTCGTCGCCCAGAAGTACCCGCACGGCCTCGACCGTCTGATGGGTCTCGCCGAGACCCTCCACGAGCACGGGAACGTCACCAACGAGGTGCGCACCGTGGGCCTCCTCCCCGCGCCCGCCCTGGTCGCCGAACGCCTCCGCGTGGCGCCCGGCGCCGATGTCGTCTACATCGAACGTCTGCGGCGCCTGAACGGCCTCCCTCTCTCCCTCGACCTCACGTACATCCCCCTCGACATCGGCACCGAACTGCTCGGCGCCGACCTGGAGAACACCGACGTCTTCCGTCTGCTGGAGACCGTCACCGGCAGGGCGCTCGGCCATGCCGAGATCACCCTGGAGGCGGTCAGCGCCGACGCGCACTCCGCAGCCGTGCTGCAGGCTCCGCGTGGCGCCGCCGTCCTGATGCTGGAGCGCCTCACGCATCTCTGCGACGGGCGCCCCGTCGACCTGGAGTTCATCCGCTTCCGTGGTGACCGCATCTCGATGAGCGGCCGGCTCCACCGCTCCCTGTAGCCCTCCCCCTCCCTGTACAGCCCGACCTTCCCGGAGACATCCATGCCCTTGGTGCCCCAACGGGCCGACGTGCCCGTGACCATCGACGCCACGAAGTGCATCGCCGGCTGCACGCTCTGCGTGGACATGTGTCCGCTGGACTCCCTCGCCATCGACGAGACCAGCGGCAAGGCCTACATGCACGTCGACGAGTGCTGGTACTGCGGCCCGTGCGCGGCCCGGTGTCCCACCGGCGCCGTCACGGTCGACATGCCCTACCTGCTGCGCTGAGAGGCCCGAACCCCATGACCACGACTCCCCTGAGACGTCCGGCGGTCGCGCTCGCCGCGGGCGTCCTCCTGTTCCCCCTGTCCGCCTGCGGCGGCAGCGCCGAGGCGAACGGCTCCTCCACGGTCACCGTCACCGTCGGATACCAGTCGAAGACCATCAACACGGTCACCGCCGGCACCCTCCTGCGTTCCCTCGGCCACTTCGAGGAGCAGTTGAAGGCCCTCGACGACGGCGTCACGTACAAGGTGGAGTGGCAGGACTTCGCCACCGGCGCCCCCATCACCGCGCAGATGACCGCCGGGAAGATCGACATCGGCTCGATGGGCGACTTCCCCCTCCTCATCAACGCGGCCCGGGGCAAGCAGCTGAACCGGCCCACCCACCTGGTCTCCGTCACCGGCTACAACCTGAAGGGCGGCCTCAACACGGTCGTCGTGGCCCCGGGTTCGAAGCTCGCCTCGCTGAAGGACCTGAAGGGTGCGAAGGTCTCCACCAGCGTCGGCTCGGCCGCCGACGGCACCCTGGTGCGGGCCCTGCGGCAGGCGGGCCTCGACCCCGCACGGGACATCGAGAAGCTCAACCAGCAGCCCGCGGTGGGCGCCTCGGCCCTCGCGGCGGGCAGCGCGGACGCGCTGTCGCAGTTCGTGGCCTGGCCCGGATTGCTCGCTTACCAGGGCAAGGCGAAGGCGCTGTACGACGGCGCGCAGCTCGACCTGCCCACCTTCCACGGCGTCACCGTCCGCGAGGACTTCGCCGAGCGGCGTCCGGCCGTACTGGAGGCGTTCCTCAAGGCACAGGCGGAGGCGACCGACCATCTCGACGCCCATCCGGTGGACGCCGCGGAGAGGGTCGCCGAGGCGACAGGGCTGCCGGCCGAGGTCGTCTACCTCTACAACGGAGCCCACGGCATCGCGACCTTCGACCCGTCCGTCAAGCCGCGACTGGTCTCGGCGCTCGAAGAGGACGTGGCGATCCTGAAGGCGGCGAAGCTGACCGGCGACATCGACGTGGACGCGTTCGTCGACGACCGGTACGTCAGGAAGGCCCTCGGCGCCGGGTACGCCGAGCGGCTGCGGGCCGCCCCGCCCGCCGCCGCGAGCGAGGTGTGGCCCGAAGGGGCGTCCAGGACACTGGAGTTCGCCTCCCCCGACGAACTCCTCGCGCACCTCGCGCGACACCGGGACGGGATCCGTGCGGCCTACGTCCCCGACGCCACCACCGGCACCCTCTGGTTCGCCGACAAGGCCGTCTGGGTGGCGGACGGCGAGCGGTCGCTGCCCTTCGTCGCGCCGGAGACGGCACGGGCCTACGTCGCCGGTCACGAGGGCGCCCGGGTGATCAGCTACGCGGACGCCCTGGGACGCGCCTCATGAGCCGGTACCCCGGCCGGCCGGGCCGGCTCGCGCTGCGGGCCGGGTCACTGGCCGCCGCACTGGGCCTGTGGCAGCTGCTGACCGCCCTCGACGTGGACCTGTGGATGCGCTTCTCGCAGTTCCCGACGGTGACGGACGTGGCCCGGACCTTCGCCGGCCGGCTCTCCGGCCCCGACTACTGGACCGATCTCACCGACAGCCTCACCCGCATCGTGGCCGGTTTCCTGCTCGCCGCCGTCCTGGGCGTGGCCACCGGCGTGCTCGTGGCGCGCTCCCGGCTCGCCGAGGACGTGCTCGGCCCGGTCCTGGAGGTCGTGCGGCCCGTCCCCGCCATCGCCCTGGTGCCCGTCGCGATCCTGCTGTTCCCCTCCAACGAGCAGGGGATCGTCTTCATCACCTGCACCGCCGCCTTCTTCCCGGTCCTCGTCTCCACCCGGCACGCGGTACGGGCACTGAGCCCCGTGTGGGAGGAGGCGACGCGCACCATGGGCGGCGGCCGCCGGTGGATTTTCGGCTCGGTGATCCTGCCGGGCGCCCTGCCCGGCATCTTCGGCGGCCTGTCGGTGGGCATCGGCGTGTCCTGGATCTGTGTGATCTCCGCCGAGATGATCTCCGGCCAGTACGGGGTCGGTTACCGCACCTGGCAGGACTACACGATCGTCGACTACCCGGGCGTCTTCGTCGGCATGGTCACCATCGGCCTGCTGGGCTGGCTGACCTCCACCGCGGTCGAGCTGGCCGGCCGACGCCTGACGCGCTGGCTGCCGCGCACCTCGTACGTTCCGGGCGCCGGGTCCGCGCCCGGACCCGCCGCCCCGTCGTCCGC
>NZ_JBRIOU010000002.1:728839-736421 GCF_053474865.1 Streptomyces sp. CO7 | reverse complement strand
GCCCGAGGAGGCACGTCGTGAGCACCTCGTCTGACACCCGGCCGGCCAGGACCCGGTCCGCCTCCGGGGCGCCGTCCGGGACCCGTCTCACCCTTCGCGACGCCACGCTGGGCCGGCCGGGCGCCCCGGCCGTGACGGGCGTCGGCCTGGACGTCGCCCCCGGCGAGATCCTCACCGTCGTCGGAGCCTCCGGCTGCGGAAAGTCGACGCTGCTGCGCACCGTGGCCGGGCTGCTGCCGGCGCAGGCCGGGGTGGTGGAGCAGGACGGCCGGCCGGTGACCGGGCCCGGGGCGGACCGGGCGCTCGTCTTCCAGGAGGACGCCCTGCTGCCCTGGCGCACCCTGCGCGCCAACGTGGAGCTGCCGCTGGCCATCCAGGGCGTGCCGCGCGCCCGGCGCAGGGAACAGGCCGAGGCGTGGCTGGAGCGGGTCGGCCTCGCGGGCCATGCGCACCGGCTGCCGCACCAGGTCTCCGGGGGGCAACGGCAGCGGGCCCAGCTGGCCCGCGCCCTGGCGGGCCGGCCACGCGCCGTCCTGATGGACGAACCGTTCGGCGCGCTGGACGCGCAGACCCGCGCCGGCATGCAGGACCTGCTGCTGGAGGTGCTGCACGGCACCGGCGCGACCGTGGTCTTCGTGACCCACGACGTCGACGAGGCGCTCTTCCTGGGCGACCGCGTGGCCCTCCTCGGCTCCGGCCGGCTCGCCGCCCTGCGCGACGTACCGCGCCCGCGGGAGCGCGCCGCCCACGACGACCCGGCCCGCGCCGCCCTGCGCCGGGACCTGCTCACCGCACTCCGCTCCTGAAAGGCACCCTGGTGGACACTTCCCTCGAGATCCCCGACCTCGCGGACGCCGAGGAACTGACCTGTGACGTCCTCGTGGTCGGGGGCGGCACCGCCGGCACGATGGCCGCCCTGACCGCCGCCGAGAAGGGCGCGGACGTCCTGCTGCTGGAGAAGGCGCACGTCCGTCACTCGGGCGCCCTGGCCATGGGGATGGACGGCGTGAACAACGCGGTGATCCCCGGCCGGGCCGAACCCGACGACTACGTCGCGGAGATCACCCGCGCCAACGACGGCATCGTCGACCAGTCCACCGTCCGGCAGACCGCGACGCTCGGCTTCGCGATGGTGCGGCGCCTGGAGTCGTACGGGGTGAAGTTCGAGAAGGACGAGCACGGTGAGTACGCGGTGCGGCAGGTGCACCGGTCGGGGTCGTACGTGCTGCCGATGCCGGAGGGCAAGGACGTCAAGAAGGTCCTGTACCGGCAGCTGCGGCGGCGCGAGATGCGGGAACGGATCCGCATCGAGAACCGGGTGATGCCGGTGCGGGTGCTGACGGCGCACGGCCGCGCCGTGGGGGTGGCCGGCTTCCACACGCGCACCGGCGCCTTCGTCACCGTCCGCGCGGGCGCGGTGATCCTGGCGACCGGAGCCTGCGGCCGCCTCGGTCTTCCGGCCTCCGGCTACCTGTACGGCACCTACGAGAACCCGACCAACGCGGGCGACGGCTACGCGATGGCCTACCACGCGGGCGCCGAACTCACCGGCATCGAGTGCTTCCAGATCAACCCGCTGATCAAGGACTACAACGGGCCCGCCTGCGCCTACGTCGCCAACCCGTTCGGGGGTTATCAGGTGAACCGGCACGGCGAGCGCTTCGTCGACTCCGACTACTGGTCGGGACAGATGATGGCCGAGTTCGCGGCGGAGGTGGCCGGTGACAGGGGACCGGTGTACCTGAAGCTCAGTCACCTCCCCGAGGAGTCGGTCTCGGCCCTGGAGTCGATCCTGCACACGACGGAGCGCCCGACCCGCGGCGCCTTCCACGCGGGCCGCGGCCACGACTACCGCACCCATGACGTCGAGATGCACATCTCCGAGATCGGCCTGTGCGGGGGACATTCCGCATCGGGGGTGCGGGTCGACGATCACGGCCGCACCACGGTTCCCCGGCTGTACGCCGCCGGGGACCTGGCCTGTGTCCCGCACAACTACATGATCGGCGCGTTCGTCTTCGGCGACCTGGCGGGCGCGGACGCCTCGCGGTACGTCCCCTACGAGGGCGAGTTGCCCGCCGACCAGGTACGGGCGGCCCACGAGCTGATCTACCGTCCGCTGCGCCACCCGGACGGCCCGCCGCAGGCCCAGGTGGAGTACAAGCTGCGTCGCTTCGTGAACGACTACGTCGCTCCCCCGAAGTCGGGCGCCCGGCTGTCGCTGGCTCTGGAGGCGTTCGAGAGGATGCGCGCCGACATCGCCTCGATGGGCGCCCGCACCGCCCATGAGCTGATGCGCTGTGCGGAGGTCACCTTCATCCGCGACTGCGCGGAGATGGCCGCGCGGGCCTCCCTGGCCCGCACGGAGTCCCGGTGGGGTCTCTACCACGACCGTCTCGACCACCCGCACAGGGACGACGCGTCCTGGTTCCACCACCTGGATCTGCGAAAGTCCCCCGGCGGGGCGATGGAGTTCACGGCGCGTCCGGTGGCCCCCTACCTGGTGCCGGTCGACGGTTTCGCACCGGTGGGCGGGCCCTCCCGCCACCTCGGCGAGGTCCGTCCGGAAGAGGTGGCGACGGCGGGGGCCCGGGAGGTCGCGCCGGTGGCGGCGGGGCAGGAGCCGGTCGTGAACGCGGCTGTCCCGCAGAGCGGTTCGGGTGGTGCCGGCGTCCCCGGCGAGAAGGCGGCGGGCACACCCCGCCTTCTCGCGCTGCTCTCCCTGGCGGAGGCGGGTCCCGGGCTCGGCGACCTCACCCCCTACCTGGCCGACCCGGAGCCCGCCGTACGCCGGACGGCCGTCACCGTCCTCACGGAGACCGTGCCGCCGGGCACCGGGCCCGCTCTGGCCTCCGCGCTCACCGACGCCGACGCCGACGTCCGGGCCGCCGCGGCCGCCTCCCTGCTCGAGCTGGTCGAGACGCTGGAGCCCGAACCGGCCCTGCGCGACCGCCTCACCGCCGCCCTGCGCGCGTCCGACCCGGTGTCCAGGGCGGCCGCCCTGAACACCCTGCGCTTCCTGCGGCTGGGCGACGCCGAGCTGTTCGCGGGCCCGCTGGCGGATCACGACATCGCCGTCCGCCTCGCCGCGGTCCGCGCGCTGGTGTCGGTCGACGCGGTCGGAGAACTGGCCCGCGCCGCGGCCGCCGACCCCTCCCGCGAGGTCCGCGTCGCCTTCGCCAAGGCCCTGGCCTCCGTGGCGGCGGTACGGTCCGACGACGTGGCCACTGTGCTCGAGGCCCTCGCCGGCCTCACCGGCGATACCGACGCCTTGGTGCGTGCGGCCGCCCACGAGGCACTGGCGACGACCGGCTGCCCCGCGCCGTTGGCCGAACGCTCGGCGGCGGCCCTGTCCGACCCGGCCTGGCAGGTGCGGGCCGGCGCCGCGGCCGCCCTGGCGGCCGCGGATCCGGGCATCGCCGTACCCGCTCTCGCCGCGGCCCTGGCCGACCCCAACGCCGACGTCCGCAGGTCGGCCGTCACCGCGTTGACCCGGCACCGCGCCGTCGTGGACGCCCGGGCCGCCCTGTCCTCCGCGACGACGGACGCGGACGCGGACGTCAGGGCGTACGCGGCTCGGGCGTTGTGACGCGGCCCGGCACCGGCGGCGCGGTGGGGCGCGCGGGGAAGGCGTGGCGGCGGGCGAGGGCGACGACGAGCAGGCTCACCGCTCCGAGGAGCGACGCCGCCACGGCCACCGAGGTCGCGCCGAAGCCCTCGAGCAGGAGGCCGCCCACGATCCCGCCGAGCATCATCGCGACGTTCCACAGCGTGACGAGGACGGCCTGCGCGGTGTCGGCGGCGGCCCGGCCGTGCCGCAGGCCGGCCCGGCCGGCGGCGGTCTGCAGCAGGGTGGGCACGCCTCCCCAGCCCAGGCCCCAGACGACGGCGGCCGCCCCGACCGCCCACGGCGCGGTGGTGAGCGCGAAGGCCGCGGTGGCGAGGGTGAACAGGGCTGCCCCGCTCCACGCCAACGCCCGCAGGCCCCCATCGACATGACGCCCGACGAACCAGATGCCCGCCAGGCAGGCGGCGCCGAACAGCAGCAGGATCGTGCCGGTGGACCGGCCGAGGCCGGCCTGCCGGAGGTAGGACGCGATGTAGGCGTACACGACCGTGTGGCCGAGCACGAAGGTGACCACCACCGTCATGACCGCGGCGACGCCGGGGACCCGCAGGGTCCGCAGGACGGTCGCCTTCGCCTCGTCCGTGGCCTTCGGCCGGTGGGCCGCGGGGACGGACCGGACGATCCAGCCGATGACGGCGAGGGCGGCCACCGAGACCGCCGCGAACGCCGCCTGCCATCCCGCGTGACGGCCGATCAGGGTGCCGGCGGGAACGCCCAGGGACAGCGCCAGCGGGATCCCGGTCATGGTGACGGCGATGGCCCGCCCTTCCAGCCCGGCGGGGGCGATGCTCCGCGCGTGGCCCGCGAGGATCGCCCAGGCGAGACCGGCGGCGACCCCGGCGAGGAACCGGGCGGCCAGGAGCACGGCGTAGCCCGGCGCGAGGGCGGTGAGGGTGTTGGCGACCAGGAAGGCGGTCATGGCGCCGAGCAGCAAGGGCTTGCGCGGGAGGGAGGCGGTGGCGGCCGCCAGCGGGACGGCCGTCAGGGCGGTGCCGGCCGCGTACACGGTGACGGCCTGCCCTGCCGCGCCGGCACTCACCGCGAGATCGGCGGACATCTCCGGAAGGACTCCGGCGGGCAGGGTCTCGGTCAGGCTGGTGATGAAGACCGCGGTGCCCAGCGCGAGCAGCGCCGGCCACGGCAGGGCGGTGCGTCGGACCCGGGACGGTGTCGTGGTGGTCATGCACGCATCCTGAAACCCTCACATCGGTGTGATGGTCAAGCGGGTCGTGCGTGGCTAGGCTGACGGGGTGCGCATCGGTGAACTGTCGCGGTTGACGGGGGCCTCACGCAGGCTGCTGCGCTACTACGAGGAGCAGGGGCTGATCGTCCCGGACCGGGGGGCGAACGGGTACCGGGAGTACGACGAGCGGTACGTGGACCGGGTGAAGCAGATCCGCGGGCTCCTGGCGGCCGGGCTGCCGACCCGGATCATCAAGCAGATCCTGCCCTGCCTGGACAAGCCCCGGTCGATCCACTTCCCGGACGCCACGCCCGAGATGCTGGCCCTGCTGGCCGGCGAGCGGGACAGGCTCAGCGAGCGGATCGAGGTGCTGGTCCGCAACCGTGACGCGATGAGCGAGTACCTGGCCGAGGTCGAGAAGCACCGGGCCCGGCCGGCCGCGTCCCCCGAAGCGGCGGCCCCGGCCTGAGCCCTCCTCAGCCGCGGCCGGATCACCGCGTCAGCGGGACGAGTTCACGGATGACGCGTCCGGCGTCGTCGGCGAGGACGGCGGGGCGCAGACGGACGCCGGAGAGGCCGAGGCCGTCGCGCCGGTCCGCCAGCTCGGCGGCGAGCCGCTTCGCGGTTCCCGTGAAGACACCGGTGTCCGTCGTCCAGGGCTCGCCGGCGGCTGCGTCCAGCCGCCCGAGGCGGTCCTGGGCGTGGTCCTCGCTGTCCCCGAGCACGACCGCGACGTCCGCGTACACCTGGGTCTCCGCGCTGTCCGGGGTGAGCGCCTCGACCTGACGGAACGCGGCGATCAGTCCGGACAGCGGGTTCTCCGTGGTGGGCGTGAGGAACACCCGGTCGGCCACGGCGGCGGCGAGCCGGTAGGGCTCCAGCGCGTGGTGGGCCAGCACGGCGACCGCCGGCGGTGTCGAGACCGGCACCGTCAGCGGTCCGGCGGCCGGGTACCGCGGCTCGCCCGTACACGGCACCGGCCGGATGTGTCCCGGCCGCCAGAAGGCGCCGTCCTCGCCGCCCAGTGCCGTGGCCGGGAAGGTCTCCCACAGGCGGCGCACGGCGCGCACGTGGTCCTCGGCGTCCCGGAAGAGATCGCGCAGCCGCCGCGCGATCCTGGTCGGCACGTACACGTCCTCCGGCTCGAGGGCGGGTGTGGGGGCGCCTCCGACCACGGCGGCGTCGCGGGCGTCCGCCGAGACCTGCGGACGCCACACCACCCGGCCGGGACCGACCGCCGCCAGGGACGCCAGCTGCGCGGCCACCTGGAACGGCGGGACGTGCGTCACGTTCCGGGTGACGACGACCTCCGGGATGCCGGTGGTCGCCAGCAGGAGCGTGGCGACCACCACCGGGTCCAGCCGCCCGCGCACCCGGCGGCCGGTGTCGTCGGGTGCGGTGCCGAAGCGGTCGGTCCACAGGCCCAGGCCGTCCTCGAGCGTGAGGAAGTCGACGCCTCCGGCTGCCGCCGCCCGGCCCCACTCGGTCCAGTGGTCCGCGGTGAAGAGCACGGCGGGATCCGCCCCCGGCGCGTGCGACCACGCCGCCGGGTGCCAGCCCACGCCGTCCAGTGCGATGCCCACACGAAATGCTGTTCGGTTCGTCATGACGCGATTCCACAGGCCTCACATCGGTGTGAAGGTCAAGGGCGTCCGGGACGCGGCTCGCAGCCCGCCGGGCCCGCGGTCAGACCACGGTGACCCGGTGGCGTACCACCGCGTCGAACAGGTAGCCCTGGGTGTTGTGCGGCGTGGTCTCCGGCTGGGTGCGGCCCGCGGTGTCGGTGGCACGGGCCAGCAGGTGGGCGGTGCCGGGCGTGGTGGGGCGCCAGGGCAGCGACCAGCGCGACCAGGCACCCGTGCGGGGCGGGTCGTGCAGCGTGGCGGTCCGCCAGTGCGCCCCGCCGTCGGTGCTGACCTCCACGCGGGCGACGCCTCCGGCGCCGGACCACGAGCGGCCGTGCAGCACCTGACCCCGGCCTGCCGGGAAGCTCGCGCCCGAGGCCAGTTCGAAGGCGCTCTTGACGGCCTGGACGCCGATCGGAGGGCTTCCGGCGTCGCCGTACGCGGAGCCGAACAGGCGGTAGAACGTGGTGTTCCAGGGGGAGAACAGCGGCTCGGCGGACACCTCGATGTCGCCGACCCACTTGATCGAGGCGATGCCCACCCAGGACGGGACGAGCACCCGTACGGGGTGCCCGTGGTCGGGCGGCAGCGGCTCGCCGTTCATCTCGTGGGCGAGGATCACGTCGTCCAGGGCCTTGGCCAGCGGCAGGGGGCGGCGCACCCGGCCGAGGTTCTCGCCGCCGCTGACGTACTCGGCGTCCAGTCCGCGGGGCTGGACGTCCACGGCGTACGACGACAGCCCGGCGCGGCGCAGCACATCGCCCAGGCGTACGCCGCGCCAGCGGGCGACCCCGATCGCACCGAGGCCCCACGGGGTGCCGCTCACCGTCTGACCCTGCTGGGTCGCGTAGTGGCTGCGCCCGTTTCCGGCGCACTCCACGAAGGCGACCCTGCTGACCTGGGGCAGGGCGCGCAGGTCGTCGTAGCCGAACTCGACGGGGCGGTCCTGGCCGGGAGTCCCGCGCAGTCCGTCGCCCCACAGCCGCAGCCGCCATCCGTCGGCGTCGATCAGCGGGGTGGCGGTGTGGTTGCGGACGAAGAACAGCTCGTTGGGCGTGTGGAGACCGGTTCCGCGCAGGGCCTCCCAGCGGGTCTCGGCGTTGGTCCCGTGCCGGACGAACGCCTCCGCGGGCAGCGGCTTCACGA
>NZ_JBRIOU010000002.1:726164-728739 GCF_053474865.1 Streptomyces sp. CO7 | reverse complement strand
GGGTGGGCGAGGCCGAGGTGGTCGCGCAGGGTGGTCCCCTCGTACTCGGTGCGGAAGACGCCGCGTTCCTGCAGCAGCGGCACCACCGTGTCGGCGAAGACGTCGAGGCCGCCGGGGACCAGGTGCGGCACCAGGATGAACCCGTCGGCGGCGTCCGCCTGGACGAACTCGTCCAGGGTGCGGGCCACGGTCTCCGGGGAACCGACGAAGGTCTGCCGGTTACCGGTGTGGATCACCAGGTCCCGGATGGACCAGTTGTTCGCCTCGGCCAGCTCCCGCCATGCACGCGCGGTGGCGAGCGGGTCGCGGTACATCCTCACCTGGGCCCGCCCGCGGGCCACCGTGTGCTCGCCGACGACGGGATCGACGTCCGGCAGCGGACCGTCCGGGTCGTGGCCGGACAGGTCGCGGTTCCAGACGAACTCCAGGTGGCGCAGCGCGGTGGCGCCGCTGACCTGCTGCCGGCGCACCTGGTGGGCGAGTTCGGCGGCCTCCTCGTCGGTGTCGCCGAGCACGAAGGTGGCGGACGGGAGGATCAGCAGTTCCTCGGGGGTGCGCCCGTACCGGGCGAGGCGGCGTTTGACGTCCGCGTAGAAGGCCTTGCCCTCCTCGAGCGTGCCGTAGCGGCTGAAGATGGCGTCGGCGGAGGAGGCGGCGAACTCACGGCCTTCCTCGGAGTCCCCGGCCTGGAAGATCACCGGTCGGCCCTGAGGGCTGCGGGGGACGTCGAACCGTCCCTCGATGGTGAACTCCTCGCCCTTGTGGGCGAAGGCGCCCGCCCCGGGCTCCCGCAGGAACCGGCCGGTCTCCTGGTCGGCGATGATCTCGTCCCCGCGCCAGGAGTCGAAGAGCTCGGTGGCGGTGGCGAGGAACTCCTTGGCACGGGCGTACCTGCGGGACTCCGGCAGGAAGCCGCCGCGGCGGAAGTTCTCCCCGGTGAAGGCGTCCCAGGAGGTGACCACGTTCCATGCCGCGCGGCCGTCGGTGAGGTGGTCCAGGCTCGCGAACTGCCGCGCCACCTCGTAGGGCTCGTTGAAGGTGGAGTTGATGGTGCCGGTCAGACCGATCCGCTCGGTGACGGCGGCGAGGGCGGCCAGCACGGTGAAGGTGTCCGGACGGCCGACGACGTCGAGGTCGTAGATGTGGCCGCCGTGCTCGCGCAGGCGCAGCCCCTCGGCGAGGAACAGGAAGTCGAACTTGGCGCGTTCGGCGGTGCGCGCGAAGTGGACGAACGAACTGAAGTCGATCTGGCTGCCGGATGCCGGGTCGCTCCATACGGTCGTGTTGTTGACTCCCGGGAAGTGCGCGGCGAGGTGGATCTGCTTGCGGGCGGTGCCTGCCCGGCCTGTGGCGCTCATGGTGGGCGGTCTCCTTCCGGGTCAGGCGGTGGACGCGTAACGGCTGGCGGGGCGGGCGAGTCCGAGCAGCCCGCGCAGGGTGCCGGCCTCGTAGGCGCGGCGGAAGACGTTGCGGCCGCGCAGCTCGGGGACCAGGCCGCGGGTGATGGCGGGCAGGTCGTGTGCGGCGACCGCGGGGCGCAGCCGGTAGCCGCCGAGGCCGCCCTCGCGCCAGTGCAGCAGCAGGTCGGCGAGCTGGGCGGGGGTGCCGGTGAAGATCTCGGCGTCGGAGGTGTACTCCTCGCCGGCCAGGTCGTCGAGCCGGTCGCGGCGGGCGGCCGCCCGTGCCGGGGTCTCGTCGAGGAAGACCACGAGATCGCCGAAGACGTGAAGGGGTTCGCCCTCCCGTCCTGCGGCCGCCTGCTCGGCGCGGATCTCGCCGACGATGCCGCGGGCGTCGTCCACGTCGTGCGGGGTGACGTAGCCGATGTCGGCGGAGCGGGCCACCAGCCGGTAGGGCGCGGTGGCGTGGGCGAGGGCGGTCACCAGGGGTTGTCCCTGGGGCGGACGGGGGGTGATGGAAGGACCCTTGACGCTGAAGTGGCGTCCGCGGAAGTCGATGTAGTGCACCTTGTCCCGGTCGATGAAGCGGCCGGTGGCGACGTCACGGATCTCCGCGTCGTCCTCCCAGCTGTCCCAGAGCCTGCGCGTCACCTCGACGTGGTCGGCGGCCTCGTCGAAGAGTTCCTCGACGACCCCGTCGGGCCCGGCGGTGCCGGGGCCTGCCGGCAGCTCCAGGGGCGGGATGTCCCGGCGGCCGAAGTGCGCCGTCTCGTCGAGACGGGCGGACACCTTCACGCGGACGCCCGCCCGTCCGCCGCTCACATGGTCGAGGGTGGCAATCGCCTTGGAGATGTGGAACGGCTCCGTGTGGGTCGCCACCACGGTCGGGACCAGCCCTATGTGGCGGGTCAGCGGCGCCACGCGGGCGGCGGTCAGCACGGCGTCGAGCCGGCCGCGCACCTGATCGGTGCGGTCGTCCCTGCGGGTGGGGTGCGAGGACTGCTGCGCGAGCCCGTCCTCGAGGGTGACGAAGTCGAGCAGCCCCCGTTCGGCCTCGGTCACCAGTTCCGCCCAGTAACGAGGGCTGAGGAGCCGGTGGGGGGCGGCCTCCGGTTCCCGCCAGGCGGCGGGGTGCCAGCCCGCGCCGTCCAGGGCGACGGCGAGGTGCAGGGGTT
>NZ_JBRIOU010000002.1:724145-726064 GCF_053474865.1 Streptomyces sp. CO7 | reverse complement strand
GGACTCGGGGGCGGTGGACGACGCGGGCATGGCGGAGCCTTCCTGTCGGGCCTGGCGGATGGGTCCTACTGGTTGGTCTTCGGCAGGCCCGGCGGATTGATCTCCGACTTCGCGACCGCCTCGCCGGACAGCCCCCACCGTTCGAGGACCCGGGCGTAGGTGCCGTTGCGGATGACCTCCTCGAGCGCGGCGTGCAGCGCCTTCACCAGGCCGTTGTCCTTCTTGGTGGTGGCGGCGATCAGGCCCTGGAGGGTGGCCCCGCCGCCGGAGTAGGTCCCGACGATCTCGGTCCTGCCCGCCGAGGCCACGTGGTAGGAGGCGGTGGGGCTCGGGCCGAGCCACAGGTCGATGCGCCCGGACTCCAGCGCGAGGTAGGTGTCCGCCTGGGCCTTGTAGTAGGCGATGTCGACCGGTTCCAGACCCGCCTTCTCGGCCTGCTCGCTCCACTCGACGAGGATCTTCTCCTGGTTGGTGCCGGTGTCCACGGCGACCTTCCGCCCGGCCACGTCACGGAAGCCGCGGATCTTCAGGCCGCTGCCCTCGCGGGCCTCGAAGGCGAGGTCGTCCTTGCGGTAACTGGCGAAGTCGTACTTCTCCTTGCGCTCCTCGGTGACGGTGATGTTGCTGAACCCGACGTCGTACTTGCCGCTGTCCAGGCCGACGAAGATGTTCTCCCAGGAGACCGCGGTGTACCGGGGCTTCAGCCCGAGGGCGCCGGCGACCAGGTGGGCGATGTCGATCTCCACCCCGATGCGGGTCCTGTCGTCGGTGGCGTAGAAGCCCAGCGGCGCGGAGCTGTCGGCGGACCCGACGATCTCCAGCGTTCCGCGGTCGCGAATCGTCCTGGGCACCAGGGCGGCCGCCGCGTCCACCTTCACAGTGGTGACACGCTTCTGGTCGGGCGAGTTGTTGATCTTGGTGGTGCCGGATCCCTTGGGGTCCCGCACCTCCGTGGAGCCCCCGTCGTCGGGGTTGGCGCAGGCGGACAGCGCGACGCCGGTGATGAGGGAGAGGGCGAAGGCGCGGCGGTTGATGGGGGCCATGTCGGGCGGGACTCCTCGGGTCGGGGCAGCACGAAGGGCGGAGGCGGAGAGGTCAGAGCACCTTGGACAGGAACGCGCGGGTGCGCAGGTGGCGGGGACGGTCGAGCACCTCGGAGGGCGGTCCCTGTTCCACGACGACGCCGTGGTCCATGAACACGACACGGTCGGCCGCCTCACGGGCGAAGCCGATCTCGTGGGTCACCACGACCATCGTGGTTCCGGTGCGGGCGAGGTCCTTGATGACGTCCAGGACCTCGCCGACCAGTTCGGGGTCGAGCGCGGAGGTCGGCTCGTCGAAGAGCAGCACCTTCGGCTCCAGGGCGAGGGCACGGGCGATCGCCACCCGCTGCTGCTGGCCTCCGGAGAGCTGGCGGGGGTAGGCGTCCGCCTTGTCGGCGAGACCGACCCGGCCGAGGAGCCTCTCGGCGGCGGCCACGGCCTCCTTGCGCGGCCGGCGCAGCGCGGAGACCGGCGCCTCGATCAGGTTCTCCAGCACGGTCAGGTGCGGGAAGAGGTTGAAGTTCTGGAAGACGAACCCGATCCGGGTCCGCTGGCGCAGGACGTCCTTCTCCTTTAGCTCGTGCAGCCTGTCGCCGCGGCGGCGGTAGCCGACGAGTTCGCCGTCGACGCTGATCCAGCCCTGGTCGACCTTCTCCAGGTGGTTGATCGTCCGCAGCAGGGTGGACTTGCCGGAGCCGGAGGGCCCGAGGACCACGGTCACCTCGCCGGCCCGGACCGAGAGGTCCACGCCCCGCAGCACCTCCAGCTGGCCGAAGCTCTTGCGGACGCCGCGGACGTCCAGCATCACCGGCCCCGCCTCCGGCTCGAGGGGGTGCGCACTGTCGCTCATGGGGTGCCTCCGGGGCGTCCGTGGGA
>NZ_JBRIOU010000002.1:720980-724045 GCF_053474865.1 Streptomyces sp. CO7 | reverse complement strand
GGGGGGCGGGGTGCGGTCGGCGCCGCGGGCGAAGCGGCGCTCCAGGTAGTACTGGGCAATGCTGAGCAGCGAGGTCAGGAAGACGTACCAGGCGGTGGCCACCATCAGCATCGGGATCACCCGGCCGTTGCGGCCGTAGACCACCTGCACCTGGTAGAAGAGCTCGCCGATGGCCATCACGTAGACCACCGAGGTGCCCTTGAGCAGGCCGACGACCTCGTTGCCGGCGGTGGGCAGGATCGCCCGCATGGCCTGGGGCAGCAGGATCCTCCGGATCTGGCGCGCCCGGGGGATGCCCAGCGCCGCGGCGGCCTCCAGCTGCCCGCCGTCGACGGCCAGCACGCCACCGCGCACGATCTCGGCGGCGTAGGCCGCCTGGTGCAGGGAGAGCCCGATGAGCGCGGCGCCCATGGTGCCGATCAGAGCGTTGCTGTCCACCGACCACAGCACCGGTCCGAACGGCACGCCCACGCCCAGCTCGCGGTACAGAGCACCGAGGTTGAACCAGAACACCAGCTGGACGATCATCGGGATGGACCGGAAGATCCACACGTACGTCCAGGCCACCGTGCGCAGCACGGGACTGCGGGACAACCGCATGAAGGCCAGCAGCGCGCCCAGCACGAACCCCAGCACGGTGGCGAACGCCACGAGCTGCAGGGTCACGCCGACCGCCTCGACGATGGTCTCGGACAGGACGTAGGAGAGGAACACCTCCCACTCCCAGACCGGGTTGGTCACCAGGCCGTGGGCGAACTGCGCGCACAGCACCAGCACGGCCAGGACCGCCGCCCACCGCCAGGGGTGGCGTGCGGGGACGACCGTGAGACCGGCCAAGGGGTCGGTGGCCGGCGGGGCCTCCTGGCCGCCGCCCGGCACGGCCGCGCGGGTGGGCGCGGAGTCGGTGGTGAATCCCATGGGTCGTGTTCCGATCGGTGAGGTCGTGCCGGCGGGCCGGGGGACGGTCCGCCGGCAGGGGTCGTTCAGCGCTGCTCGGGCGGGTTGATCCGTGACTTCTCGACGGCGGACCCGGTGGTGCCCCACTTCTCGAGGATCCGGGCGTAGGTCCCGTCGGCGATCAGCTCGTTCACCGCGGCCTGGAAGGCGGGCGTGAGCGGCGATCCCTTGCGGAAGGCGAAGCCGACGTCCAGCCGGTGGTACTCGCCGAGGAAGCGGGTCCCCGCCGCGGGCTGCGCGGCCTGGTACCTCAGGCCGTTGATGGTCGACATGACGACGTCGATCCGGCCCTGCTGGAGCGCCGTGACCACGGCGCCGTTCTCGGAGTACACCTTGACGTCGTAGGGCTCGCGTCCGGCCTCCGCGCACACGCCCTTGTTCTCCTCCAGGGTGGCCTCGAAGGTGGTGCCCGCCCCGGTGCCGACCGTCAGGCCGCACAGTTCGGTCAGGTCCTCGACCTTCCCCCTGACGCCGGTGCTGCCCTTGCGCACGGCGAAGCCCTGGCCGTCGTTGATGTAGGTGACGAAGTCGATGGTCCTCAGGCGTTCCTCGGTGACGCCGAAGTTGCCGGTCCCCAGGTCGTACTTGCCGCTGGACAGGGCGGGCAGGATCGTCTCGAAGGACGCGTCCTGGCGCTGGAGCCGCAGGCCCAGTACGCGGGCGACCGCCTCGGCGATGTCGATGTCCTGGCCGGCGGGCGGCCGGTCCTGCCCGTTCGGGTAGTAGGCGGCCGGCGGGGAACCGATGGAACTGCCGATCCGCAGCGTGCCTTTGGCCCGCACCTCGGCGGGGAGCAGGGCGGCCACCGACTCCACCTCACGCACCCCGGCCACCGGGTCGTCCGACGGGGCGGGCGAACCCGCTCCCGCCGCCGCGGCTCCCGCGCCGGGACCGGCCGTGCCGGAATCCCCTCCCCCGCCCCCGCACGCCGTCAGCCCGAGGGCGGACAGCAGTGCCAGAGCCGTCAGGGCTCGGCGGATGCGCGGTGCGGTACGCGTTGAGGTCACAGGTCCAGGGCCTTTCCGGTGGCGACGCGGGACGGCAGGTGTTTCTCGAAGGGGAGCAGGCCGACGTGCTCCGGGTCGGCCTCGGTGTCGAAGAGCGGCGTGTAACCGGTGGTGAGGTAGAGCCCCCGCGCCTCGGGCTGGCGCGGCCCCGTGGTGAGGAAGACGCGGTGGTAGCCGGCCTGCCGTGCCTCGCGCTCCAGCTCGGCGACGACGCGCCGCGCCAGACCGCGCCGCCGGTGGGCGGAGTGCGTCCAGATGCGTTTGAGCTCGGCCGTGCGGGCGTCGTACCGGCGGAAGGCTCCGCCGGCCACCGCTTCGCCGTCGTCCAGGAGCAGGATCAGCAGGCCGCCGTGGGCGGGGGTGAACTCCTCGTCCGGGTAACGGCCGAGTTCCTCGGACGCGTCGCCGCCGTAGCGGCTGGAGTACTCCGTGAGCAGTTCGTCGAGCAGGGGCCGCACCCGCGGGTCGGACACCTGGACCCGGAGCAGGGCCAGGTCCCGCGCGGCGAAGGGCGAAGGGTCCTTGGACGTGGTGGGCATTCGGGCACGCCTCTCTCGGCTCCTCGGCGGGAGCGGAAGACGGGTACGCGGAGGGAGCCGCACCGGGAGGGCCGGTGAGGCGGGGAACACGACGGCGCGATGCCGGGAGGAAGGGCAGCGTGTGTCCGGCTCACACCCGTGGTCGCGGCAGGCGCGGACGCCGGACGCTCAGGGGTGCGAAAGAGAGATCTCGGCCCGCGACGGGGTCACCGAGGGAGGGATCGGGCCGTTCCGGACGGCCTGCGACTGCCCGGTCAGCAGGGTCGACACGAGGCGGACCACACCCGACCGAAGTCGATGTGGCCGCGCGTGACGAGGCGCTGCTGCCGGGAATTCATGCCGCCCATTGAGCATCACGGGCGGCGGTTCGTCAACAGGCCGTCCACAGAGCGGACTTCGACGGACCGGACACAGCCTTGAGTTCAACGGGCCTTTGACGATCAGGACTTGTTGACAGGCGTCCGGGACTGCGGCGTACGGTGGGCGGGCCGGCCGTGTTGAGGGACACGCCGGGCGTGACGACCACCGCCCCGGGGCGCGCACCTTCCCGTGCCCCCGGGAC
>NZ_JBRIOU010000002.1:717728-720880 GCF_053474865.1 Streptomyces sp. CO7 | reverse complement strand
TCCCCCGGCCACGCCGCCCGCCTTCCCGCGATCTCCCGTCGACCTGCCCGCCGTCGTGCCACGCAGGCGCCCCGGCCGCTGGGTGGCCGGTGCTCTCGGGCTGCTGGTCCTCGCGATGGTCCTCAACTCGGTGGCCCGCAACGACGCGTTCCAGTGGGACGTGGTCGCCCGCTACTTCACCACCGCCGCCGTGCTGGACGGGCTGCTGCTCACCCTGTGGCTGACTGCTGTGGTCATGGTGCTCGGCTTCCTGCTCGGCACGCCGCTGGCCGTGATGCGGCTGTCGACCAACCCGGTTCTGCGCAGTCTCGGTTGGGGCTACGTGTGGATCTTCCGCTCCACGCCGCTGCTGGTGCAGCTGCTGTTCTGGTTCAACATCGGCGCCCTGTACCCGCGGCTGGGGCTCGGCGTGCCGTTCGGGCCGCAGTTCGTCAGCGTCGAGACGGTGAACCTGCTGGGGCCCACGCTCACCGCGGTCATCGGCCTCACCCTGCACGAGGCCGCCTACGCCGCCGAGGTGGTCCGCGGTGGCGTGCTCTCGGTGGACGGAGGGCAGACCGAGGCCGCCCAGGCCCTGGGCCTGAGCCGGTGGCGCACCCTGCGCCGCGTCGTGGTCCCACAAGCCATGCGCTCGATCGTGCCGACCGCCGGCAACATGCTGATCGGCACCCTCAAGGGCACCAGCATCGTCAGTGTGCTGGCCGTGCACGACCTGCTGTTCTCGGTCCAGCTGGTCTACCACCAGACCTACCAGGTGATCCCGCTGCTGCTGGTCGCCACCCTGTGGTACGTGGCGGTCACCACCGTGCTGGGCATCGGTCAGTTCTACGTCGAGCGCCGCTACGCGCGCGGGGCGGCGCGGGCCCTGCCCCCCACCCCTCTGCAGCGGTTGCGGAACAGGCTGCGGCCGACGGCGCCCGGCAGCCGCCGGATCCCCGGCCCCGCGGGCGGTGAGCGGTGAGCGCCGGGACGCGCCCCGCGGTGCTGGCCGTGGTCGGAGCGGGCCCCCGCGCCGTCGGCCTGCTGGAGCGGATCGCCGCGAATCTGCCGCAACTGTGGCCGAGCCGAGCCGAGTTGCACGTCCATCTGGTGGATCCGCATCCGCCAGGGCCCGGGCGGATCTGGCGGCACGACCAGTCCCCCCTGCTGCGGATGAACTCCATGGCGGAGGACGTCACCATGTTCACCGACGAGTCGTCCACCGTGGAGGGTCCGGTCCGCACCGGCCCCTCCCTCGCGGAGTGGGCCGCGCAGTTCTCCGGGCGGGCGCCACGGCAGGATCCCTACGTCGAGCCCGCCGACCCCGGGACGCTGGCCGAGCTCCGCGGCCTCGCGGGCTCCGACTTCCCGACGCGGCGGGCGCAGAGCGCCTATCTGGACTGGGTGTTCCGCCGGGTCCTGGCCGAACTCCCCGCCCGGGTGCGGGTCGAGTGGCACGCCACCACCGCCACCTCGGTCGCCGGTCCGCCCGACGGCCCACAGCGGGTCCACCTGGCGGGGCGTGCCCGGCCGCTCACCGCCGACCTCGTCGTCCTCGCCCAGGGCCATCTGGACGCGGCGCCGCCCGCCGAACACGACGCACACGCCGATTTCGCGCGCCGGCACGGGTTGTTCCACCTTCCGCCCGCCTACACGGCGGACGTCGACCTGTCCCCGTTGCGCCCGGGGCAGCACGTGCTGGTCCGGGGTTTCGGGCTCGCCTTCGTCGACCTGATGTCCCTGCTCACCGAGGGCCGCGGCGGCGAGTTCGGCGAGGGGTCCGACGGAGAGCTCGCCTACCGGCCGTCCGGCCGTGAGCCGGTGCTGCACGTCGGGTCGCGGCGCGGCGTGCCGTACCACTCCAAGACCCACTACCCGCTCCAGGGCCCCCGGCCGCCGCTGCCGCGGTTCTTCGGCCCCGCCCAGGTGGCGGAGCTGGCCGCGGCGGGCCCGGTCGACCTCCGGCGCGACGTCCTGCCGCTGATGGCGAAGGAGATCGGCTTCGGGCACTACCACGAGCTGTTCCTCGCCCACCCGGAGCGCACCGCCCTGCCCTGGCCGGAGTTCGAGGCCGCGTACGCCCGTCTCGACCCGTGGGGGGCCGGCATGGCGGAACTGGTCGCCGGGGCGGTTCCGGACCCCGCCGACCGGCTGGACCTGGAGCGGCTCGACCGGCCGCTGGAGGGCGTGTCCTTCGCCACCCCCGAGGATTTCCAGGAGTACCTGCGCCGCTACGTGTCCCGTGACGTCGAACGACGCGCGGATCCGGCGCACAGCGCCGATCTCGGCGCGTTCCTCGCGTTGCTCTCGGTCTACGGGAACCTCGCCCGTCTCGCGGCGGCGGGGGCCCTGACCGCAGGCTCCGTGGCCCGCGACCTCGACGGCTGGTGGCAGGGCTTCTTCAGCTTCCTCGCCTCCGGCCCGCCCGGCTTCCGGCTGCGGCAGCTCCTCGCCCTCTCCCGGGCGGGCGTCGTCCGGTTCACGGGGGCGGACCTGCGGGTGGGGACGGACGAGGAGACCGGCACGTTCACCGGTGTCAGCCCGACGGTCCCCGGTCACACCGTGTACGCCACGGCACTGGTGGAGGCCCGCCTTCCCCGCTCCTCGGTGCTCCGCACCACCGACCCGCTCCTGCGGGACCTGAGCTTGCGGGGGGCGGTCGCGGAGGAGGTGCTGTCCGACGCCACCGACACCCACCGGTCCGGGCTGCTGGCGGTGGCGCACCCGGACGGCGGCCTGGTCGACCCCCGTCTGGGCGGCCGTGCGCACCCCCGCCGGGTGGCCCTGGGCGCGCCGACGAACCAGCGGGCGGTGGCCGCGTTCGCCAGGCCCTTCACCAACGCGCCGGGCTTCCAGCAGAACGACGCGACGGCCCGCAGCCTCCTGCGCTCCCTCGCCTCCCACCTCTCCCGCGAGCCCGAGCAGCCGCCCGCCCTGAGCGCACCGGACGCCCTCGGCGGGGTCGGCGGCCGGGGCGGCCTCGGCGCGATCGGCGCCCCCGGCGGCGCTGGAGCCGCCGGAGCGGTCGGCGGCCCCGGTGCGCGGGACGGGGGCACTCCGCCGTCCCGGCCGCGTCCCTCTCCGGTACCGGATCCGCGGCCCGGGTGCCGGCGTCCCCCGCGCGTGCCTCGCTGACCGACGTGCCCCCGGTGACGGGCGCTACGGCCGCCCCC
>NZ_JBRIOU010000002.1:708549-717628 GCF_053474865.1 Streptomyces sp. CO7 | reverse complement strand
CCCGCCGGCCGCGCCGGTCAGCCGGACTGCCGCGCCGGCTCGGGCACGGCCGGCCGGGCGCACGCCGCCCAGTCCACGATCTGCACCGCCGCGCCCGCGGCCTCCTCGCCCCGGCAGCGGGCGTGGTGCCTGCGGGCGATGCCGTCCAGGTCGAGGTGGGACCCGAAGGCCGGGTGCGCGGCGAGTCGTCGCGCGTACGCCCACAGCCGGGGATGGTCGGTGATCCGGTGCACCGCGGCGGCGTCCAGGTGGTGACGGTGCACGGTGTCGAGCTGCAGCAGCGTCGCCCAGACCTGCACGTCCGCGAGGGTGAGCCGGTCGCCCACCACGTGGTCCTGGCGGGCGAGCCGCTGCTCCAGCGTGTGCAGCGCCTCCAGCAGGGTGGCCAGCGCCGCGTCGCGCGCCGCCTGGTCCGTGCCGGGCAGCCCGGCGCGCTGGGCCGCGCCGGCGATGTCCTCCTCGCAGAGCCGGTCGGTGCCCGCGATCGCCTCCTCGGCGCCGTGCGGGAGGAGGTCGGGGCCGTCGGCGCCGAACTGCCGGACCAGGTCGCGCAGGATGTCGGGCGTGTGCGTGCTGACGATCCGTCCGGTCCAGGTGTCGTGGAGCACGGGAGCGGCGGCCGGGCCCGGGTACTGATGGGAGCTGGCCTCGTACAGCGGCCGCAGGAGCCGGTGCCCCCCGTCGGGCCCGTCCGGCACGGCGGGCAGCAGCGTGACCGGCAGGGCCTCGCCCAGGCCGAGCAGCCTGTGGGTGACGGCGATCCGCAGGCTCTGCGGACAGGAGACGGAGAGGTGGAGCCGGTAGCGGCGCGCCGCGGCGTAGTAGCCGCTGCGCGCATCGCTACCGATTCGGCCGCGGAAGGACGGCACGGCGGAGGGCCGGATGGCAGACATGGTTCTCCCTGGGGTGCTCGGCGCGGGTGCGGGAAGGCGCCGGCGCGCGCGGTCCCGCGCGCGCCGGGTCGGGGTGCCTTCGCGGACCGGTCAGACGCGACCGGTGGTGACGGCACCGCCGTGCGGGCACCGTGCGGCACTGCACACACGCATGAGATCGATGTGGCGGCGGGAGGTCAGCAGGGGCAGCGGACGGATGGCGACGCGGACGGCGTCGCTCCCGAGGTCCCCTCCCACACTGCCCATGTGATCCCCCATCGATCCACCAGGGTTACTCGACGGAGTGTCAGGCGGCACTCCGGCAACGTCAAGGGACCCGGCACGGTCCGTCGCCGGCGTCTCACCCTGTGGAAGGAGGAGGCCCACCGGCGGGCGGCGCGGGACGGGCACGCCTGGGCGTCCCGGGGAACGCGTACGCCCCGCCGGCGGACCGGCGGGGCGTCGAGGACGGCCGTCACGGGCGGGCGGCCGCCGGCACGGATCACAGGGCGGAGCAGGCCGCCCCGTTCAGGGTGAAGGTGGCGGGAGCGGTGTTGGCGCTCCCCTTCGAGGCGAGGAAGCCCAGGGTGACGGAGCCGCCCGCCGCGATGGTGGTGGTGTAGGAGGCGGGGGTGACGGTCACCGCGGCGCCCGACTGGGCGACGGTGCCGCCCCACATGTTGCTGATCTTCTGGCCGTCGGCGAAGGAGAAGGCGAGCTTCCAGTTGCTGACCGCCGTGGTGGCGGTGTTGCGCAGGACGATCTCGCCCTGGAAGCCGCCGGACCACTGGTTGGTGATCTTGTAGCCCACCGCGCAGCTGCCGCTCGGGGTGTCCCCGCCGGGCTGCGTGGTGACCTGCAGGCCGGCCGAGTTGGCCGAGCGGTTGCCGGCCGCGTCGCGGGCCCGGACCGCGAAGGTGTAGGCGGTGCCCGCGGACAGGCCGCTCACCGTGGCGGAGGTGGTGGCCGAGGTGGCGACCACCGTCTGCGAGGAGCCGTCGACGCGGACCACCTCGTAGCCCGTCACGCCAACGTTGTCAGACGAGGCCGACCAGGTGAGGGCCACCGAGCTCGAGCTCACGGTGGACGCCTTCGGCGTGCCGGGGGCGGTGGGCGCCTGGGTGTCGCCGCCCGTGCCGCCGGAGTAGACCGTGGCCTCGCGGGAGGTCTGGGCGATGCCGTTGGCGCCCTTGAAGAAGCGGGTGCCCCAGCTGGTCAGGGAGGCGGCGTCGAAGTTGGTCGCCATGTCGAGGTACTCGACCCCGCCGCCGTTGCCGCTCCACGACCAGCCGATGTAGCCGATGCCGAGGGACTGCGCGGTCGCCATGATGGCGTCCTCGTCCGGGTTGCCGTCGCTGTGGTCGTGGCCGAACTCGCCCACCACGATGGGCAGTTTGTTGGTGACGAAGGTGTTCAGGTAGCTCTGCACCTCGGCCGCCGTGTCGTACACGCCGTACATGTGGATCGAGAAGACGGTGTTGCGGTCCGGGTCGGAGGCGAAGACCGAGGCGGCGTTGTCGCGCATCGTGTTCGACCAGTCCTGGCCCCAGTTGGGCGCGTCCACCATCAGCGCGTGCCGGAAGCCGGCGCCGCGGAGTTTGGCGATCGCGTTCTTGGTGGCGTCCGTCCAGCCGGTGTAGTTGTTGTTGCCCCACGGCTCGTTGCCGATGTTGATGACAACGTAGTCTTCCTGGCCCGCGAGAACGTCCTTGAGGCCGATCCAGTAATTCGCGGCCTGCTCCAGCGTGCCCGCGGCGGACTCCTCGCCGTACCCGGTGGTGTCGTGCACCTCCAGGACGCAGATCAGCTTGTTGGCCTTGCAGCGGTCGACCACGGCGGCCACGTCGGAGGCGCTGTTGGCGGTCCACCGGTGCCCGTCGGCGAGCACGACGCGGACGGTGTTGGCGCCGAGCGCCTTGATGTCGGCGAACGACTTCGTCTGGCTCTGGTACCAGGTGTGCGCGTGGTTGACCCCGCGCATCACGAAGGCGTTGCCGTTGCTCTCGACCACGCGGCCGTCGGTGACCCGGAGGCCGGCCGGGGCGGCCGCAGCCTGGGCGGGCTCCTTGGCCTGGGCGGGCGCGGCGCCGAGGGCGAGCAGCCCGAGGAGCGTGGCCAGGGTGGCGATCACGGCCGCCAGGGGCCGTCGTCTTGGTGCGCGTGCGGTTCTCACTCTGCCTCCAGCAGTCCGGCGCCGGCTGAGTCCGGCCACCGGTGAGGGGATGCGCGGATAGGGGGACAGCAGGTTCTCGGGCCGTCGGCACGAGAGGGTGGAACGCATACATGGGAGCGCTCCCATGAATCCAGCCGTCAGGGTCCGCGTCAAGGCTGAGGATGCGCCAAGAATATGAACCCCCCTCAAAAGCAGGCGAGTTGTCCAACCACCCACGTCACGGGGCCCGCACGCACCCCCGGCATCGCGTCCATTTCCCCAACACCCCAGGGCGAAGGTGGCGGGATCGGGTGTTGCCCTTCGGTGGCGCTTTACGCACTCTTGATGTGGGAGCGCTCCCAACGCTCTCGTCCCCCCACCCGGGAGACGCAGTGCGACCGACGCGCCAGGATCTCGCCCCCCTCCTGCGCACCGACGTCAGCTTCTCCTCCTGCTCCGCTCCGGCATCACGCGTGCTCCACTCCCACCTGCGCCCCGTCGACGATTTCCTTCCCGGCGGGGCGCTCTGTTGCGGACCCGTGAGGCGAAAGTTGCGACGAAGTTTCGTAACAAAAATTGCCCCCTGGGGCGCAACTCCCTCTCCAGTTCGCTAATTTCTCGCCTCGCAGCAGTAAACGGCGCCTCACGGCACAGCTTGCGTTTCGATGCGGTACGAAAGTTTCGGTGAGGCGCCGTCCAAGCCGACCACTGCCTGTTCGATCCTGGCCACCCCCAGCGAAGGGTCGCAAGACGATGAAGATGCAGTCCTTGTGGCACACAGCCGCAAGAAAGGCGGTCGTCCTCGGGACGGCGGGCGCCATGGCCCTCGGCGGAATGGTCGCCCTGGCCGGCTCGGCCGAGGCGGCCACCACGCTCGGCGCCGCCGCCTCTGCGAAGGGCCGCTACTTCGGCACGGCGGTCGCGAACAACCGGCTCAGCGAGACGGACTACGTCAACACGCTGAACACCGAGTTCAACTCGGTGACGCCGGAGAACGAAATGAAGTGGGACGCTCTCGAGCCCAGCCGCGGCAGCTTCAACTTCGCCAACGCCGACAAGATCGTCAACCACGCCAAGAGCCGCAGCATGCAGGTCCGCGGCCACACCCTGGTCTGGCACTCGCAGCTGCCCAGCTGGGTCGGTTCGCTGAGCGCCGACGAGCTCCGCAAGGCCATGACCACCCACATCACCGAGGTGATGACCCACTACAAGGGCCAGATCGCGGCCTGGGACGTGGTGAACGAGGCCTACCAGGACGGCAGCAGCGGCGCCCGCCGCAGCTCGCCCTTCCAGGACAAGCTGGGCGCGGGGTACATCGAGGAGGCGTTCAAGATCGCGCGCTCCGTCGACCCGGCGGCCAAGCTCTGCTACAACGACTACAACACCGACGGGATCAACGCGAAGTCGACGGCCGTGTACAACATGGTCAAGGACTTCAAGTCCCGTGGCGTGCCGATCGACTGCGTGGGCTTCCAGGGGCACTTCAACTCCAACTCCCCGGTGACCGCCGACTTCCAGCAGAACCTCGAGCGCTTCGCCGCTCTGGGCGTCGACGTCCAGCTCACCGAGCTCGACATCGAGGGCTCCGGCTCCACGCAGGCCGCCGACTACGAGAAGGTCGTCAAGGGCTGCCTGGCGGTGAGCCGTTGCACGGGCATCACCGTCTGGGGCGTCACCGACAAGTACTCCTGGCGCTCGAGCGGCACCCCGCTGCTCTTCGACGGCAGCTACCAGAAGAAGCCGGCGTACACCGCCGTCCTCAACGTGCTGAACGGCGGCACCACCACGCCTCCGACCAGCCCGCCGCCGACGACGCAGCCGCCCACCAGCCCGCCGCCCGCCGGCAGCGGTTCCTGCACCGCGAGCTTCAAGGCCGACTCCTCGTGGTCGGGCGGCTACAACGGCACGGTGACCGTCAAGGCCGGCAGCGCCGCCATCAGCAGGTGGACCGTCACGCTGACCATGCCCTCCGGGCAGACCATCGCCTCGCTGTGGAACGGCGTCTCCACCACCAGCGGCAGCACGGTGACGGTCAAGAACGCCCCCCACAACGGCTCGCTCGCGGCCGGCGCCTCGACCAGCTTCGGCTTCACGGCGAACGGTGGCAGCACCGCTCCGACCGTGACCGGTTGCTCGGTCTCCTGAACCCAGGCCCTCGGGCCTGACGGGGGACCTGCCGGTCCTGCCGGGACGGAGGACGTGCCCCCCTCCCCCGGCAGGCCGGTCCGGTTCCCGTGACCGTGCCCCCCACCACGGTCGGCCGCCGGCCACACGCCTTGTGGCCGGCGAACACCCCCCAGGCGCCCCCGCCGGATCCTCCGGCGGGGGTGTCCGCGTTCACACCGTCCGTGCCGTGCGCCCGCCGGTCACCGGCTGCCGAGGCATTCCCAGAAGCGCTGGACGATGCCGTCGAGGTAGTTCTTCCCCTCCTCGCCGGAGGTGGCCGCGCCGGCGGCCCGGCTCAGTGTCCTGGCGATGAGGTTCTGGTACTCGCCGTGCATGACGCGTAAGGGTTCCTGCAGTTCGCGCTTCTCCATCGACAGCAGCCGTGCGACGGCGCGGATGTGTGCCTGCCACCGGGTGGAGACCGCCTCCACCAGCAGCGCCTCGAGTTCTCCCTCGAGACCGGTGACGGCCACCATGTCGGGCGGCGCCAGCTGGAGGGTGCGGCCCAGCTGGGTGGACTGGTAGGCGCTCCCCGTCCACCGTCCGGTCTCCTCCATGCGGAGGTAGTCGCCCACGCCCATGCCGATCGAGTGGGCGACGTCCTCGGGGGCCATCCCCCGGGCCAGCCGGTGCTCCCGCAGGGTGCGTGGCGCGCCCATGAGGTCTCCCGGGGCACACCACAGGGCGCCGGCGAGCGCGGTCAGTTCCTGGAGGCTGGGCATGGCGACGCCACGTTCCCAGGCGGCGATGTGATCGGGCGTCACGTAGCTCATCCCGTAGGAGGCGCGCATTCCGTAGGCGACATGGCCGGGGGCCATCCCGAGCCTCTCGCGCAGTGTGCGGGCAGCGCGTGCGTTGAAAGGGAGTGGTGGATGCACGGGCGGAGACTATGCAGTCACGGGGCGTTGTTCCATGGCCACTGTCTGCGGTGTCCCGGTTGGGCGGGATAGATCACCGCGAGGTTCGTAGCTACCTACGAGAACGTGATGCATGATCAACTCAGCGTATACACAGAGGAGTTGTGACCTGGCGCGGGATGCGTATGATCCGCACCGCGAGACGCCGCACACACGTTCGTCACATCGTGCGGCGTGCTCCGTCCACGACGGCGCCCTCGCGATCTCCCCCTGCCCGTTCGTCCCAGGAGACGTCATGCACAAAACAGATGCTGGTCCCGCCGCGCCGCCCTCCGGCGGCGGTGGTGGCGGCGGCGGTCTGGACCGGTTCTTCCGCATCAGCGAGCGGGGATCGACCCTCGGCCGGGAAGTCCGCGGCGGACTGGCCACCTTCTTCACCATGGCGTACATCCTGGTGCTCAACCCGATCATCCTGGGCAGCGCCAAGGACAAGTTCGGCGACCAGCTCGACGTCCCGCAGCTCGCCACGGCCACCGCCCTGGTCGCCGCGGTGATGACGGTGATCATGGGTGTGGGCGGCAACCTCCCGCTCGCCCTCGCCGCCGGCCTCGGGCTCAACGCGGTCGTCGCCTTCCAGATCGCCCCGCTGATGGCCTGGGACGACGCGATGGGCCTGGTCGTGCTCGAGGGCCTGCTGATCTGCGTGCTGGTGATGACCGGTCTGCGCGAGGCGATCATGCACGCCATCCCGCAGCCCCTGAAGCAGGCGATCAGCGTCGGCATCGGCCTGTTCATCGCCTTCATCGGCTTCGTCGACGCCGGCTTCGTCACCCGTATCCCGGACGCCGCCAACACCACCGTGCCCGTGCAGCTGGGCACCGGCACCCTCGGCGGCTGGCCGATCCTCGTCTTCTGCCTCGGCGTCCTGGTGACGATCGTGCTGCTCGCCCGCAAGGTGAAGGGCGCCATCCTCATCAGCATCGTCCTGATGACGCTGCTGGCCATCGTCATCAACGCGCTCGCCGACGTGAAGAGCTGGGGCCTGACCACCCCGGCGCTGCCCGACAACCCGGTCGCCGCTCCCGACTTCGGGCTGCTCTTCCAGTTCGACCTGCTCGGCTCCTTCGGCCAGGTGACCGTGCTGACCGTGGTCCTGCTGATCTTCACGCTGATCCTGTCGGACTTCTTCGACACCATGGGCACGGTCGTCGGCGTCACCGCCGAGGCCGGACTGCTCGACGAGCGGGGCCAGGTTCCCGGCCTGAGCCGCGTCCTGCTGATCGACGGCGCCGCGGCGGTCGCCGGCGGCGTGGCCTCCTCCTCGTCCGCCACCACCTACGTGGAGTCCGCGGCCGGTGTCGGCGAGGGCGCCCGCACGGGCTTCGCCAGCCTGGTCACGGGCGGCCTGTTCGCCCTCGCGCTCTTCTTCACCCCGCTGCTGACCATGGTCCCGATGCAGGCGGCCTCCCCCGCGCTGGTGGCGGTCGGCTTCCTGATGATGACGCAGGTCCGGCACATCGAGTGGGACCGCTACGACGTGGCGATACCCGCCTTCCTGACGATCACCGTCATGCCGTTCACGTACTCGATCACCAACGGCATCGGCGCCGGCTTCGTCGCCTACGTGGTCATCAAGGCGTGCCTGGGCCGGGCCCGCGAGGTCCACTGGCTGCTGTGGGGCACCGCGGTGCTGTTCCTGGCCTACTTCGCCATCGGCCCGATCGAGATGCTGCTGGGCGTCAAGTAGGGCGCGTCTCCCCTGCGGCCGGTGTCCGGCGGCGGCCTCCGCGGCCGCCGGACACCGGCCGTGGCCGATGACCGGATCGGTCCGCCGCCGGACCCGATGCGGCCTGTCCCGGGCCGTCGCCGGTGGCCGAGGCTGAGGGCATGAACAGAGCACTGATCGTCATCGACGTCCAGGAGTCCTTCCGTGCCGGTCCGCAGTGGGAGGCCATCTCCGACCCGGAGATCGCCGGCAAGGTGAACCGGCTGGTCCGCCTCGCCCGTGCCGCCGGCGACCTGGTGGTGTGGGTGCTGCACTGCGAACCCGGCACCGGCGGCCTCTTCGACCCGGCGCTCGGCCAGGTGCGCCTGATGGAGGAGCTGCACCGGGCGGAGGACGAGCCGCTGATCCACAAGACCTCCCACAACGCGTTCACCACCACCAATCTGCAGCAGCTGCTCACCACGCGCGGCATCGGCGAGCTCACCGTGTGCGGCATCCGCACCGAGCAGTGCGTGGAGACCACCACCCGGGTCGCCGCCGACCTCGGCCACCGGGTCACCTTCGTCGTCGACGCCACCGCCACCGGACCGATCCCGCACCGCGACGCCCCCGCCGGCCGGAGCGTCGCCGAGATCCTGGCCGACCCGCGCACGCTGCCGGCCGAGGAGGTCGTCCGGCGCACCGAGTACGCCCTCGCGGGCCGGTTCGCCACCGTCACGACGGTCGACCGGCTGGAGGCCGGGGCGGCTCTTCCGGCATGATGACCGGATCGTGAGCCGAGTCGTCTTCCTCCTGGTGCCCGGAGTCCACCTGCTGGACCTGGCCGGCCCCGCACAGGTCTTCTCCACCGCGGCCGACCAGGGGCACCCCTACCGCCTGTCCTACGTCGCCGGACAGTCCAGGGTCGCCACCGCGCAGGGTCTGCCGGTGGCGGCGGACACCGAGTGGCCGCCCCTCTCCCCCGAGGACCTGGTCCTCGTCCCCGGCTGGCGGACCGACGGCCGCAGCGGCGGCCCGGAGGCCGGGGACCCCGCGCTGCGGGTGCTGCGGGAGCACCACGCGCGGGGCGGCACGGTCGCCAGCGTCTGCGCGGGGGCGCTGGCGCTGGCCCGGGCCGGTCTGCTCGACGGCCGCACCTGCACCACCCATCACGACGTGCAGGAGGCACTGGCCAGGAGCCACCCGAAGGCCTTGGTGGTGCGCGACGTCCTGTTCACCACGGACGACCGGGTGATCACCTCGGCCGGCATCGCCAGCGGCATCGACCTGGCCCTGCACCTCGTCGCCACCCGCCACGGTCCCGCGG
>NZ_JBRIOU010000002.1:705639-708449 GCF_053474865.1 Streptomyces sp. CO7 | reverse complement strand
GGGATGGGACGCTGCGCGCGGCGGACGGGTTCGCCGGACGGCGCGACGGGGTCCGCGCGGCCGGACGGGGTCCGGGCGGCGGATGGAGGATGCCTCCGCCGGTCGCGCGTGGACGCGCCGTTCGGGCGCGTGCGTGCGTGGGTGCGGAGGACGGTGTCCGGACCGGTCGGCGGGTGACGGCGGTCCGGGAGCACGAGGTCGCGGTCGCGCGTGGGCGGACGTGGAGGCGCGACGGACGGCAGGGCTCAGCGACAGATCTGGTCGAAGTGGTCGGCACGGCGCGTCGGCCAGAAGGGGTCGAGCGGCACGGGCCGACCCACAGGGGCGAACGGCATGACGCGATTCGATCACGCGATCGACGTCGACTCCACGGTCCCGGCGGGGATGCAACACGACTGCCACACGGCCGTCATGGGGCAGCCCGTATCCGGCGCCTCCGACCCCGCACTGGCCGCCGTCGACCACGAGTTGTGCCGTCCCGCTGACGGAGCGTCGCCATTCGTTCTACAGTTCGGCTCCCGAGTACGTTCCGTGCGTTCCGGAGGCGAAGAGATGGGACCGGAGTGAGAAGGGGTGCGGCCGCCCTGCTGTGCGCGGGGCTGGTGGTGCTGGGAAGTCCGTGGGTTGCGGACCCACTGATGGAGCTCCCGCCCGACGAGCCGGTCCTGGCGGTGCTGAGCAGGGCGCTGCTGTCCGTCCGGTGGGACCTGTCACCTGGCCCCGACGAGTGGGACCAGGCGTACTCCCTCGCGGGGCGCACGTTCCTGGTCACCGTGGTGGTGGGGGTCTTCCTGCTGGCGCCCCGACTCCTCGGCGGCGTCCGGGCACGCGTGCGGTGGGCTGCCGCCCTGGGCCTGGCGATCGCCCTCTCCCTCGTCGCCTCGGTCGTCTCCTGGCTGTCGCTGCTCACCCGGAACGGCTCCACCTGGGTCCTGGGTCTCGGCCCGGAGCAGGTGTTCCTGAATTTCCTGGTGGACGGACTGCTCCTCGGTCTCCTGCTCGGCCTCGTCCTGGCGGCCGTCGCCGCCGCCCGTCCCCGTTCGTCCGCCCCCGTACCCGATCCGGCGGCCCAGCCGGTCGCACCGAGATTCGTGCGAGAACGGAGCAGACTGATGCGCCTGTCCGTCCTGTCCTCGTCGGCCGGCCTGCCGGGCGGCGTGGTGGCCGGCGGCAGCGTGCCGGGGGACGCCACCCGGTACCTGTGCGCCCTGGCCCATCTCGATCCCGTCTTCGCCCGCCGGGTGGTGGACGGGGTGCTGGACGACGAACTCGGCGCCGTCGCCCCGTCCCCCGGCGTGGACCTGGTGCCGGTCGTGCGGCACGCGCTCGCCGCCCGTCGCAGGCACGCCGCGCTGAGCCGACGGCTGGCGGCCGTCTGGTGCCTGATCGGCGTCCTCGGCCCGCTGTGGCTGCTCTTCGCGGCGTTCGCCTTCCGCGCCCTGGCCGCCGCTCCGGCACGCGGCGCCCGCCGCGGACGGGCCGCGCGGGCGGACCTGTGGTCGGCCCGGGGCAGTGAACTGCCGGACGTCCGGGCGACCTTGCGCGGCCTCGCCGGCACCGCCGCGGCCCTGCTCGTCGTGGGGCTGCTGCTCGGGCTGGGCCTTTCCGCCCTCCCGCTCCCCGGCTTCGCGGCCTGGCTGGTGGGCGGCTACCTGGGAGGGGTACCGCCCCTGCTCGCCGTGGTGGCCGGCGGTGCGGTGGCGCTGCGGGTGCTGCTCCGCGACGAGGAGGAGCTCGACGCCCGGCTGCGGGCGAGCCTGCTCCGCGACACCTTCGACCCGCGCTCCGCGCCGCTCCCCTGGCCCGACCCGCACCTGGCCGCTCGCGTCGAGGAGGTGGCGGAGGCACAGCACGGCAACGTCACGGTGTACAGCGGCTTCGACCCGTACGTCGGGTGGGGGTCCCGGGACTCGCAGTGGGCGTTCTCCGTCCCGCTGCTGCCCGCCTCCCCCGGCGAGGCCGTCGACGCGTTCGACGCCTGGGACGTGGTGGAGCGGCTGAGGGTCCGTCTGGCCGAGACGGCGGGCGCGGCCGGCGCGGTGGTGAAGGACCGGGTGTTCCTCGCGGGCACCGAACTGGAGGGGTACGCCGACCTGCTGCCGGACCTCATGCGCGCCCCGGCGGCCCGGCTGGGTCCCGACACGGTGCGGGACATCGCGCGCACACCGGCCGGTCCCGCCCGGCACTGCCTGACCGCCCACCTCCCGTTGTGGGGCGGCGAGGTGGTGCCCAGTCACCTGCTGCACGTCTCGGTGGCCGACCGGACGCTCCACCTGCGCTGCGAACGGTACGTGCTGGCTCCCGTGCGGCGCGATGCCCACGAGATCGACCTGCGGGGCGCCGTTCCTGCCGAGCTGTTCCGCGGCACGCTGCTGGTGCGGGCGCTGCGCCGGACCGGCGGGATACCCGGGGGCGCCGTCGGGTCGTTCCTCGACCACGCCTTCGAGGGCCGGCGGCGCTCCCGGCGACTGGACCGTGACCGGGGCGCCGCGGTGACCGACCCGGCCTTCGACCGCGGAGCCCGGCTGAGTGTCCGCGAGCTGGGGCAGGGCGGGGAGTACCTCAACCACTTCCAGCGGGCCGACGCGGAGGAGGCCCTCGCCTCGCTGGACCGGCACACCCTGGCGGCGGTGCGGGACTTCCTGGACGAGCGCGGAGTCAGCACCGAGGACTTCCGCAGCCAGGCGCAGACCATCCTCAACCACGGAGTGCTCCAGACCGGCGGGGTGAGCGTGGTGGGCAACCAGGCCGTCGGGCAGGGCGCACAGGCACGGGCCGGTACGGCGAACGCCCAGGCACCGGGCCCGCGG
>NZ_JBRIOU010000002.1:704362-705539 GCF_053474865.1 Streptomyces sp. CO7 | reverse complement strand
GGACCTGCCGGCGGCGCGGGCGGGGCGGCACGGGGATAAGGGACGCGAGCACGGAACGCAGGACGCCACGCAGAACGCCACGCAGGCGAGCGAGACGTAGAAGGGAGAGTCGTGTCCGACCAGGAGAACGGTCAGATCAACGCTCGGATCCGGCAGGTTCAAGCCCAGGCGCAGGCCCAGGCGCAGGCTCAGGAGAACGGGCAGGGCCGGGCCGCTCACGTGAACCACGGGGTCCAGCAGTACGGGGGCCACAGCCAGGTGGGCAACCAGGCCGTCGGGCAGGGCGCTCGGGCCGAGGCGGGGCAGGTGGCGGTCGGGGCGGCCTTCACCGGCGAGCAGTCGGCCCGGGTGGAGGAACTGCTCACCCGCATCGAGCTGCTGCTGGACCAGCACCGGGACGAGCTCCCCGACGGCAGCGCGCCGCGGGTGGAGCTGCGCAGGCTGCGCGAGGAGCTGGCGGAGAGCGAACCGCAGCCTGGGGTGCTGCGCCGGGCCCTGGACCGCCTGACCGCCTTCGCCGAGCCGGTGGTCCCCCTGGCGACCGCGGTCGGCGAGCTGGCCCGGCTGGTCCAGGGCGGGTGAGGCAGTGCACCAGCGGCAAGGCGCCGGGCAGTGACGGGCGGTCAGCGGAGCGGCGGGTCCGGCGGGAGTTCGGCCGGGTCGAGTGCGGGGCCGAGGGCCGTGAGCGCGCCGACCGGGTCCGGATCGGCGGCGCCGCGCGGCCACCAGTCGTCCGCGCCGGGTTCCGACTCGTAGGCGTACCAGAGGTTGTCCTGGCCGAGCCGTAGCTGGGCGTGCCCCACCGGGTGGGTGAGACGGTTGCGCCAGGGCCGGAACGGCGGCAGCCCGGCGGCCGTCAGCAGGGGGCGGGCACGGTCGAAACGGCCGGCCGGCGGGTTCCACGGCTCGCCCTCCAGCACGGCCAGGCCCGCGAGTCCGCCCTGCCGCCAGGCGGCGACCGCGCGCGCGAGGTCGACGGGGGTGCGGCCGGAGGCCGCGGCGAGGGACGAGTAGAGGGTGCGGGTCGTGGCAGTCAGCCCCGAACCGGGACGGGCCGCCGCGATGCGCACGGCGTCCTCCCAGAGGGTCAGCTCGCCCACCGGATCCTCGCCGGTGCCGAGCAGGGCGAGCGCGCGGGCGGCGGCGTGCGTGGCCAGCTGGTCCAGCGCGTAGGGGT
>NZ_JBRIOU010000002.1:703078-704262 GCF_053474865.1 Streptomyces sp. CO7 | reverse complement strand
AGGATCTCCTGCTCGCCCCGGCCGCGCAGCAGGAGCAGCGCGAAGGGGTCGGCGTCGAGGAGCCGGGCGGTCTGGTAGCAGAGCGCGGCGGCGTGTTTGCAGGGGCGGCCGGTGTCGGGGCAGCCGCAGAACGGCAGGAGGTCTCCCCGTCGCGGCAGCAGGGGGGCGCCGACGCCGCCCTCGATCAGGCCCTCCGGCAGCTGCCGGTCGAGCAGCGCGGCGATGTGGGCGGGCCGCTCCGCCACGGCGTCCAGGAACGCCTCCCACTCGTCCTCGTCGAGGGTGCGCACCCGGACCTGGGCACGGTAGGGGCGCGGTCGGCTGCCGTGCACGTAGGCGAGGACGAGCCCCGGCGTCACGGTCACGGAGTCGACCCGGCCCTCCTCGGCGTAACGGCGGCCCCGGGCCAGCCGGGCGGGGTCCAGCGCCCGTTCGGTGAGCGCGGTGATCCAGGCCTCGCCCCAGGGTGTGCCGGCGAGGGCCGCGCCCTGCTCGCGCGGGGGCAGCCGGTCGAACGTCTTGCGGAGCTCGGCGCCCACACCCCGGGGCCGGGCCGCGGGCGCGGGGTCGTCGTGCGGGAGGGTGTCCTGCACGGGGGTTCGCGGTGGCCCCGACGGGCGCGGCGCGGGACGCCCTTCCACGGCGTCACCGGCCGACACGTCGGCCCCCGGCCGGTCGCGGGTCGAGGCGCCGTCCGCGGAGAGGTCGCCGTCCGCGGAGAGGCCTCGGCCTGCGGGGAGTTCACCGGCGGAGCCGAACGCGGGGGTACCGAACGCGGTGGAGCCGTACGCCGAAGTGCGGTCCGCGGGGGTGCGGTCCGCGGTGGAACCGTCCGGGGTGGAGCCGTCCGGGGTGGAGCCGTCCGGGGTGGAGCCGTCCGGGGTGGAGCGGTCTGCGGAGGTGCGCCCCGCGGAGGTACGGCCCGCAGCAGGGTCGTCAGCGGTGGGGCCGTCCACGGTGGGGCCGTCCGCCGCCGCGGACCGGTCGGGCAGAGCCGCGCCGGCACCGGGCAGGGCGGCGCCCAGATCCGCGAGCCTCCTCACGGGCGACGCCGACCCCTTGAACTCAGCGGCCGACGACTCGTCGGCCCCCCGGTCGCTCCCCGCTCCCGCAGCCGCGTCCTCCTCCGTGCCCACCCTGTCCGTACGGGCCTCCGCTGCCCGGGCGGCCCGCAGGGCCTCGCG
>NZ_JBRIOU010000002.1:700929-702978 GCF_053474865.1 Streptomyces sp. CO7 | reverse complement strand
GGAGACAGCCGTTCGGCCGCGGCGTCCGCAGCCGCCGGACGGCGACGGATCGCCGCGCGGGCAGCGGCGGAAGGGCTCGTCCCGGCGGCCGGAGCCGCCGCGGGGGACGCGGCCGGGCCGGAACGCTCGGTGCCGCGTTCCCCCGGCGTCGCGGGGCGTGCCAACGCCCGTGCCACCCGCAGCGCACGGCGGGCGGCCTCAGCCGGGTTTGCCGCCGGGTCCCCGGCGTCCGTGTCCGCCGCGGTGTCCGCGTCCGCCGCGTCCCCGCGCCGGACCACCGCGTCACCGCCGCTCCCGCTCGTGCCGGGGCGGCCGAGATCACCCCCGGAGGCCGCACCACCGCCGGAGCGCGTGCCGTCACCGGAGGTCGCGCCCTTGTCGGGCCGGCCGCCCGGGTCCTCTGCCGCGAGCGGCTCCGCACCCGTGCCGCGCAGGCCCTCGCGGGAAGCGGCCTCCGCACCCGTGCCGTGCAGGTCCTCGCGGATGGCGGCCTCCGCGCCGCCCTCGCGGCCCGGGTGGTCGTCGGCGGCGTCGCCGTGGCCGGGAACGTGCGGCGGGGTCATGCCGGCCTCCGGAGGGAGACGAGATCGGTGAGCTCGCGATCGGTGAGCTCGGTCAGGGCCGCCTCGCCGGAGCCGAGGATCGCGTCCGCCAGCGCCCGCTTCGCCTCGAGCATCTCGGCGATGCGGTCCTCCACCGTGCCCTCGGTGATCAGCCGGTGCACCTGCACCGGCTGGGTCTGCCCGATGCGGTACGCGCGGTCGGTGGCCTGCTCCTCCACAGCCGGGTTCCACCACCGGTCGAAGTGCACGACGTGCCCGGCGCGGGTGAGGTTGAGGCCGGTGCCGGCCGCCTTGAGGGAGAGCACCAGGACGGGCGTCCCGCCTTCCTGGAAGCGGTCGACCATCCGCTCCCGCTCGGGGACGGGGGTGCCGCCGTGCAGCATCTCGGCGGGCACGGACCGGGCGGTGAGGTGCGCGGTGATCAGCCGGGCCATGCCCACGTACTGGGTGAAGACCAGCATCGAACCGTCCTCGGCGAGGACCGTGTCCAGCAGCTCGTCGAGCAGGGTGAGTTTGCCGGAGCGGTCGGCGCGGGCCCGGTCCGGTGAGACGCCCTCCTTGAGGTAGAGCGCGGGATGGTCGCAGATCTGCTTGAGGGAGGTCAGCAGCTTGAGGACCAGGCCGCGGCGGGCGATCCCCTCGCTGCCCTCGATGACCAGCATGGACTCGCGGACCACCGCCTCGTAGAGCGACGCCTGCTCGCGGGTGAGCGGAACCGGGCGGTCCGTCTCGGTCTTCGGCGGCAGTTCCGGCACGATGCCGGGGTCGGACTTGCGGCGGCGCAGCAGGAAGGGCCGGACCAGGCGGGCGAGCCGCTCCGCCGCGTCCGGGTCCTCGCCGCCCTCCACCGCGCGGGCGTGCCGGGCGCGGAAGGACTTCAGCGGCCCCAGCAGACCGGGGGTGGTCCAGTCGAGCAGGGCCCACAGCTCGGAGAGGTTGTTCTCCACGGGGGTGCCGGTGAGCGCGACCCGCGCGGGCGAGGGGATGGTGCGCAGGGCGCGGGCCGTCGCCGAGTACGGGTTCTTGATGTGCTGCGCCTCGTCCGCGACGACCATCCCCCACCCCACCCCGGCGAGTTCCTCGGCGGCGGAGCGCATGGTGCCGTACGTGGTGAGGACGAAGCCGCCGTCGAGGTCGGCGAGCGTGCGTCCGGTGCCGTGGAAGCGGCGGACGGGCACGCCGGGGGCGAAGCGGTGGATCTCGCGCTGCCAGTTGCCGAGCAGGGAGGCGGGGCAGACCACCAGCGTGGGCCGCCCGGCACGCTTTCCGCCGGCCCCGTCCTCACCGGCCCGGTCGCGCTCGGCGCGCCGCAGGTGCAGCGCGATCAGGGTGATCGTCTTGCCCAGGCCCATGTCGTCGGCGAGGCATCCGCCGAGGCCGAGCGAGGTCATCAGGTCGAGCCAGGCGAGGCCGCGCAGCTGGTAGTCGCGCAGCTCCGCGTCGAGGCCGGTGGGCGGGGAGGTGGGCTGCGGGCCCGCCACCAGGC
>NZ_JBRIOU010000002.1:698573-700829 GCF_053474865.1 Streptomyces sp. CO7 | reverse complement strand
CTGCGGGCCCGCCACCAGGCGGTCCCGCAGGGCGGCGAGGGCTCCGGCCGGAACCGCCTCGATGGTCTCGCCGTCCACCTCGGCGGAGCCGGTGAGGGCCACGGCGAGCGCGTCGACCGGGTCGAGCAGGCCGAGGTCGCGCTTGCGCGCCTTGCGGACCAGAGCGGGGTCGACGACCACCCACCGGTCGCGGAGGCGGACGACGGGCCGGTGGGCCTCGGCCAGGGTGTCCATCTCGGCCTCGGTGAGGGGCTCGCCGCCCAGCGCGAGCTGCCATTCGAAGCGGAGCAGCTCCTCGCTCTCGAAGAACCCGGTGCCGTCGGTGGCGGAGCCCGGCGCGGAGCGGACCACGGCGGTGGCCGCGAGGTCCTGGGCGAGGTCCCGGGGCCAGTGGACGGTGACCCCGGCGGCGGCCAGCCGGGAGGCGGCCACGCCCAGCAGGTCGGCGACCTCCTCCTCGCCCAGGGCCATCACGTCGGGGACGTGCTGCTCGGTGAGGCGTTCCAGCGGCGGCCAGACGCGGGCGGCGCGGCGGATCGCGAGCGCGGCGTCGACGCGCGCCCGGGGGCCGAAGGCGTCGGGGGCCTCGCCCGCCCAGAGCGCGGCGGCGTCGACCATCAGCGTGGGGTCGGCCAGGCTGTGCACCTGGACGACGGCGGCGCCCGCGCGGCGGGTGACGGCGCCGGCTTCCCGGCCCTCCCCGGCCGGGCCGGTGGCTCCGCCGCCGGAGTCGCCGCTGTCGAAGAGGCTGAACGCGGACAGGTCCAGGCGCAGCGAGATGCGGACCCCGGCGTCCATCCCGGACGCGACCTCGGCCGCCCATTCGTGGGCCCCCGGCAGGTGCTGGGCCTCGGGTGCGGCGAACGGGCCGCCGACGGCGTGCGGGGCGGCGGGGGTGCGGGGCAGGGCGTCGGCCCCGCGTCGACGAAGGCGCGGACCAGCGCCTCGGGGCCGGGCAGCCGCAGCGGGGCGGGGCCGGGCAGCGGGACGGCATGGCCCTCGGGCGGGAGCGCTGCGGCGACCGCCCGCAGGTGGGCGGCGTCCTCGGGCTCCAGCGGGCCGGCGCGCCAGGCGTCGTACCCCTCGGGCGTGAGGCCGGGCAGCAGCCGGCCCCGGGCCACCAGCCCCAGGGCGTGCAGCGCGGCGGCGCCCCAGCAGGCGGCGGCGGGATGGGCTCCCGGGTCCTGGCGCGCGCGCACCAGCAGCGGCAGGGCGGCGACGACGGGGAGGACGACGGCGGGGACGGTGCGACGGCGGACGCCCGCTCCGTGGGCCCGGACCACGGTGAGCTCCGTGGTGGGTGCGCCGTCGGGCGGCGCCTGACCGGCCGGGTCCCAGAAGGCGACGCGCCCTTGGCGGGGAAGGGGGGCCGGGAGGAAGACCGCGGCCAGGCGTGCGAGTGCCGTGGTGGTGCCGCCGGTGCCGTGCATGCCTCTGCCCTCCTCCTGTGCCACGTCCCTGACGCGAGGCCGTTCGCCGGCGTCGTGCGCCGGGTGGGCTCCTTCGCCGGGTTCTTCCGCCGGGTCGTTCGCCAACTGTTTTCGACTCTACGTTCGGGTTCCGACAACCGGCGCGCGCCGCGGTCCCCGGACACGGACGCAGGGCCGTCCACCACCCTGCGACCTGCGGCGGACGACCCCTGCGCCCCGACGTACCCGCAGGTCAGGGCGTTGCGCGAGAAACCACGTACACCATCGGGTTAGCCGGATCCGACATGTTGACGACCACGTCCTGCGTGGGGAGCGGGTCCTCCTGGGCATGGGTCAGCCCGTACCAGGGACCCGCTCCGCGGAACTCCCACCCCGCGGTGCTCCGGTCGCGGTCGCCGATGGTGATCCTGCCCTCGACCAGGTCCTCCCGGGTGACGCCCATGGACCGCAGGAAGGTGTCCAGGCCCGCGTCGGTGGTCAGGAACTGGACGTGCAGCCGGCTGGTCCGCCAGTTGTTGGTCTCGTACTGGGCGACCAGCTCCGCCGGGTGCGGGATCGGCACCTGGTAGATGCGGCGCTGCACCTTGGAGGGCCAGCCCCAGGTGAGGCCGGTCGCGGAGTACCGCGCCTCCTTGTCCTTGCCGCTGTCCCGGCTCTGGGCGCCGGAGATCACCAGGTAGACGGCCGGGATGCCGATCAGCAGCACGATGGTCAGCAGCGTCAGCGCGCGGCGCCGGATCACCCTGCGGCGGGCCTCCGGGTCGTCGCCGGCCAGCAGCAGCGGGTCCTGGAGCGCGTCCGGGCGGGACGGCTCGACGTCACCGCC
>NZ_JBRIOU010000002.1:687475-698473 GCF_053474865.1 Streptomyces sp. CO7 | reverse complement strand
GCCGGGCGTCGGTCACAGGCCGTCCCCGGAGGTACGGGCGGCCGCGTCGGGCACCCGTTCGAAGCGCTCGGTGCGGCGCCGCTTGGCCCGGCGGAAGCGGCGGGCGACCAGCCGGGACAGGTCGGCGGCGCCGACCATGCCCGCCTCGGGGCCGAGCTGGGCACGGGCGATCCGGGCCTCGGGGCGGTAGCCGCGGCCGGTGAGCTGACGACGGAAGGCGTCGCGGGCCGGGCCGATCAGCAGGTCGTCGGCGGCCGAGACGCCGCCGCCGATCACGAAGCAGGACGGGTCCAGGGCGGCCGCCAGGTTGGCGATGCCGACGCCGAGCCACTGCCCGATGTCCTGGAGCAGCTCGACGCACATGGCGTCGCCCTCGCGGGCCAGCTCGGTGATCATCGGCCCGGTGATCGCGGAGATGTCGCCCTTGACGTGCTCGAGGACGCCGAAGGCCACCGGCGAGTCGGCCGCGGCCAGCTCCCGGGCCTCGCGGACCAGGGCGTTGCCGGAGCTGTACTGCTCCCAGCAGCCGCGGTTGCCGCACGGGCAGCGGTGCCCGCCGGGGACCACCTGCATGTGGCCGAACTCCCCGGCCACGCCGAACTTGCCCCGCTTGACCCGGCCCTCCTCGAGGATGGCGCCGCCGATGCCGGTACCCAGCGTGATCATGACGAGGTGGTCCTCGCCCTTGCCGGCCCCGAACCGCCACTCCGCCCAGGCCGCGGCGTTGGCGTCGTTGTCCACGAGCACCGGCACCGACAGGCGCTCGGCCAGCCGGTCGCGCAGCGGCTCGTTGCGCCAGGACAGGTGCGGGGCGAAGAGCACGCGGTTGAGGTCGGCGTCGATCCAGCCGGCCGCGCCGATCCCCACGGCGTGCACGTCGTGCCGGTCGGAGAGGTCCAGGACCAGCTCGGTGATGGTGTCCTCGACGACCTTGGGACTCTTGGACTTGTCCGGCGTCTCGGCCCGGAGCTTCTCCAGGATGTTGCCGTCGGCGTCGACGACGCCGGCCATCACCTTCGTACCGCCGATGTCGATGCCGACCGTGGGCACGCGGGGCGCCGACAGGTGCGAACGGCGTTCCCGGGAGCCGACCGTCCTGAGGACGGGGGTACGGCGCGAGCCGATGGGGGCTCCGGCCGCCCTGGCCGGGTTCAGCGCCCGGGGCAGTGCGAGGTCGCGGTAGGTGCTCATCGCGCCGATTCTGCCTCAATCCGAGGAGCCGCCGCATGGCGCCGCCCCACCCGGCCCGTCCGCCCCGGGGCTCCCGCCCGTCCCACCGGCCACGGAAGACGGGTCCGTCCTGTCGCTCCGGTCACGGCCGCGGGCGCTCCTCGTCCGCCCCCTTCACGGCCTGCGGGCCGTCGGGGGCGGGCGGTCCCGGACGCTCCAACTCGTGCCGCAGGTCCTCCAGCTCGTCGCCGCCGGCCATCTGCCGGGTCAGCTCGTCGAGGGTGATCCGGTCGCGGGTGTGGTGGCCCGCCATGGTGCCGCGCTTGAGCAGCACGAAGCGGTCGCCGACCAGGTGGGCGTGGTGCGGGTTGTGGGTGATGAACACAACAGCCAGCCCGGCGTCCCTGGCGGCCGCCACATATTTGAGGACCACACCCGACTGCTTGACGCCCAGCGCCGCGGTCGGCTCGTCGAGAACGAGCACCTTGGCGCCGAAGTACACCGCGCGGGCGATGGCCACGCACTGGCGCTCGCCGCCGGAGAGCGTGCCGATGGGCTGGTCGACGTCCCGCAGGTCGATGCCCATGCGCAGCAGCTCGGCGCGGGCCGTGCGGCGCATGAGGTCGACGTCCATGCGCCGGAAGGGGCCGCGCCCCTTGACGGGCTCGGAGCCGAGGAAGAAGTTCCGCCAGACCGGCATCAGCGGGACGACCGCCAGGTCCTGGTAGACGGTGGCGATCCCACGGTCCAGGGCCTCCCGGGGACCGGTCAGCCGGGTCTCCTCGCCCGCGATGCGGAAGGAGCCGGCGTCGTGGCCGTGCAGACCGGAGATGATCTTGATGAGGGTGGACTTGCCCGCGCCGTTGTCGCCCAGCACGCAGGTGATCTCACCCGCCCGGGCCTGGAGGGACACGCCCTCCAGGGCACGCACGTTGCCGTAGTACTTGCTGACGCCCTCGAGCTCGACCAGGGGTACCGCCCCGGGGATCCGCTCGGCGGTCGGTTCGGTCGCCGTGGTCACTTCGTCGCCTCCGCGCGCTTGCGGACCCAGTGGTTGAGCAGGGTCGCCAGGAGCAGCATCGCCCCGAGGAAGAACTTGAACCAGTCCGGGTTCCACTCCGCGAAGACGATGCCCTTGCTGGTCATGCCGAAGATGAGCGCGCCGACCGCGGAGCCGACGGCGGACCCGTATCCGCCGGTGATCAGACAGCCGCCGATCACCGCCGCGATGATGTAGGTCAGCTCGTTGCCGACGCCCTCGCCGGACTGGACGACGTCGTAGCTGAAGAGCAGGTGCTGGCCGGAGATCCACGCGGCCAGGGCCACGCCCATGTACAGGCCGATCTTGGTGGCCCGCACCGGCACGCCGACCGCTCGGGCCGCCGTCCCGTTGCCGCCGACCGCGAAGATCCAGTTGCCCGCCCGGGTGCGCAGCAGGATCCAGGAGGCGACGGCGATCAGCACCAGCCACCACAGGATGGTGATCTTGAAGTTGATCCCGCCGACGGTGAGCGTGGAGGCGAACACCGCCTTGGCCTGCGAGAAGCCGTCCATGTCCGCGATGGAGCGGGTGGAGACCGTGTCGCTGATCAGCTTGGTGAACCCGAGGTTCATGCCGATCAGCATCAGGTAGGTGCCGAGCGTGATGATGAAGCTCGGCAGCTTGGTGCGGGTCAGCATGAAGCCGTTGAAGGCGCCGACGGCGAGCGTCACCAGCAGGGAGACGCCGACGCCGACCCAGACGTTGGCGGTGGTCTGGTAGCTGAACATCGACGAGATCAGCGCCGACGAGGTGACCAGCACGCCCGCGGAGAGGTCGAACTCGCCGCCGATCATCAGCAGCGCCACCGGGACGGCCATGATGCCGATGGTGGAGGCGGCGTACAGGACGGTGCTCAGGCCCGCGCCGGTCAGGAAGCTGTCGGCGGCGAAGGCGAAGAAGACGAGAACGGCGACGGCGCCGACCACGGCGCCCAGCTCGGGCCTGCCGAGCACCCGCCGCAGCGGCGAGGTGCGCAGCAGTCGTTCGTCCACCGCGGCGTCGGCCGGGGTGGTGGTGCTCATCGGGTTCCCCGCTCCGCGTACTCGGCCAGCTCGGCGGCCTGCTCCTTGGTGACGATCTGCGGGCCGGTCAGGACGGGCTGCCCGCCGCCGAGGACGTCGGCGTTGTACTTGTACAGCCACAGCAGGTCGACGGCCTGGTAGCCCTGGAGGTAGGGCTGCTGGTCCACGGCGAAGCCGAGGGTGCCGTCCTTCAGGCCGGCGGCCACCTTGCCGTTGAGGTCGAAGGTGTCGATCTCGGCCTTGCTGCCGGTCTCCGCCTTGGCCTTCGCGGCGGTGTCGGCGAAGGGGGCGCCCAGGGTGACGATGGCGTCGATCTTCTTGTCGGCCTGCAGCTTGGCGCCGATGGAGGACTGGACGTCGGGCATGTTGGTGCCCTCGACGTAGAGGTTCTCGACCTTGCCGTCGAAGGTCTCCTTCACGCCGTCGCACCGCTGCTCGTGGCCGACGTTGCCCTGCTCGTGCAGGACGCACAGGACCCGCTTGCGCCCGCGCTCGTTGAGCTCCTCGCCGACGGCGCGGCCCGCCACGGTCTCGTCCTGGCCGATGTGGGTGAGGGCGCCGAAGTCCTTGGAGACGTCGGAGCCGGAGTTGACCGTGATCACCGGGATGCCGGCCTTCACGGCGCGGTCGACGGCGGCCTTCATGGCGTCCGGCTTGGCGAGGGTGACGATGATGCCGTCGACCTTCTTGTCCACGGCGGCGTCCACCAGCTGGGCCTGCTGCTGCGCCTCGGCGTCGTGGGAGTAGAGGAAGTTGATGTTGTCCTTGACGGCGGCCTGCTCGGCGCCGTTCTGCACGATGTCCCAGAAGGTGTCGCCGTCACCCGAGTGGGTGATCATGGCGAACGTCCACTCCGGGGTGTTCACCGCCGCCTTGCCCGGGGACGCCGAGGCCTTCCGGGCGTCCTCGGCGCGCTTGCCGCCGGTGCTGCTGCAGCCCGCGACCGAGACGCACAGCGCCCCCGCCACCGCGATACCCACCCAGGTCCGAAACCGTCCCACGAGGCGTGACCTTCTTCCTTCTCGTTTCCACGGATCTTCGTCCGCGTTGTGCGGCACCGGGTGGCGGCCACCGGCGGCCGCACCCGAACGCAGCATTATCGAACATCCGGATGGGGGGAAGGTCGGCGGGGGGAGGCATCGCGGGCCTTCCCTCCCAGGACGTGGGATGCGTCACCCCGGCGCCCGGGACGGGCCTGCGGAGGGGATCGGCCCTTCCTGTCACCGGGTGCGGGAGGGTGGAGCCCATCGGTGGTGGAAGTGAAACCGTATGTCCGGTCAAACGGACATGCGCTTTGACATCACGTCAGGTGAGGGCCATTTTTTGTCCTCATGCGCATCGGAGTCATCGGGACGGGACGGATCGGCGCCCTGCACGCCCACGTCCTCAGCCGGCACAGCGAGGTGGGGTCCCTGGTCGTCACCGACACGGACCAGAACCGGGCCCACGAGATCGGCCAGCGGCTGGGGGCGACGGTGGCGCCCGGTGTGAACGAGGTCTTCAGCTGGGGCGTCGACGCGGTGGTCATCACGGCGGCGACCTCGGCGCACTCCGACCTGATCCGGCGCGCCGCGCGGTACGGGCTGCCGGCGTTCTGCGAGAAGCCGATAGCGCTGGACCTGCGGTCCACGCTGGAGGCGATCGCCGACGTCGAGGCGGCGGGCACGGTGCTGCAGATGGGGTTCCAGCGTCGCTTCGACGCGGCGCACGTGGCCGCGCAGGAGGCGGTGTGGAACGGCAGGCTGGGGCGGCTGCACACGGTGCGTGCACTGTCCGCCGAACCTGCGCCGCCGCCCGCGGAGCACCTGGCGCTGTCCGGCGGGCTGTACCGGGACGTGCTGATCCACGACTTCGACTCGCTGCGCTGGGTGACCGGCCGCGAGGTGGCCGAGGTGTACGCCGCCGGGTCGGCCGCCGGCGGCTCCATGTTCCGGGACGCCGGGGAGGTGGACACGGCGGCCGTGGTCCTCACCCTGGACGACGGGACGCTGGCCACGGTGACCGGGACCCGGCTGAACGGCTCGGGGTACGACCAGCGGATGGAGCTGGCCGGGGAGCTGGACCAGATCGTGGTGGGCCTCGACGAGCGCACGCCGTTCTTCTCCGCCGGGCCGGGCGGCCCGGCCGCGGCGGAGAAGCCGTGGTCCGGTTTCCTGGAGCGGTTCGCCCCGGCCTACCAGGCGGAGCTGTACACCTTCCTGGACGTGGTGCGGGGCGACCGGCCCAATCCGTGCGACGGCCGGCAGGCGCTGGAGGCGCTGCGCATCGCGGAGGCCTGCGAGCTCTCCCGCCGTGAGCGGCGCCCCGTCCACCTCGGCGAGATTCCCTCCGGCCTCTACTGACCCCGGTGGTCCTGCTCGCGCGCCGCGGTGCGGCGGACGCCGGGTCTCCCCGGCGCGCCGCGGGACCGGCGCCGTCAACCGCGCTCCGGGCCGCCCGTCACCACTTGACCGGCAGACTGCGCAGGCCGCGCACCAGCATGCCGGGCAGCCACTCGCCGGGCGGGCCGTCCAGGGCGAGGCCGGGAGCGCGCCGCAGCAGGGAACCGATGGCGATCCGGGCCTCGAGCCGGGCCAGCGGCGCGCCCAGGCAGAAGTGGATGCCGTGGCCGAAGGCGAGGTGCCCGGTGCTCACCCGGCGTATGTCGAAGCGGTTCGGGTCCAGGTGACGCCCGGGGTCCCGGTTGGCCGCGGCGAGGCCGATCATCACCTGGTCGCCCCGGGCCACGGGCACGCCGGCCAGTTCCAGCGGCTCGGCGGCGAAACGGAAGGTGGCTGTCTCGACCGGTCCGTCGTGGCGCAGGGTCTCCTCGACGGCTCCCTCGAGCAGCCCCATGTCCGCGCGCAGCAGTTCCAGCTGATCGGGGTGGGTGAGCAGGGCGTGGACCGCGCCGGTGACGAGGTTGACCGTGGTCTCGTGTCCGGCAAGCAGCAGGACGAAGGCCATGCCGATGAGCTCCCGGTCACAGAGACGGTCCCCGTCGTCGCCGGCCACGTCGATGAGTTCGCTCAGCAGGTCGTCGCCGGGCCCCGCGGCCCGCTTGTCCTCGATCAGTTGCGCGAGGTAGGTGCCGAAGGACTCCGCGGCCTTCTGCCGGTCGGCCTCCGTCGCCGGCGCGACCGCGTCGTTGGACATGGTGCGGAAGGCGGCGCGGTCGCCCTCCGGGACGCCCAGGAGCTCGCAGATCACCGTCATGGGCAGCGGGTGGGCGAGCGACTCGACGAGGTCGGCGCGGCCCGCGGGCAGCATCCGGTCGAGGAGCTCGTCGGTGATCTCCTGGACGCGCGGGCGCAGCGCCTCGACCCGGCGGGGCGTGAAGGCCCTGGAGACCAGGGTGCGCAGCCTGGTGTGCTGGGGCGGGTCGGAGGCCAGCATGTGCTTGCCCACCGGGTCGCCGTCGAACCTGCTGGGGCCGAGCTTCTCCGGGTCCTTGGACAGCCGCGGGTCGGCGAGCGCGGCGCGCGCCTCCTCGTGGCCCACGACCAGCCAGGTCTCGTACTCGTCGGGCGCCGGCAGCAGCACCCGGTGCACCGGTCCCTTGCGCCGTAACTCGGCGTACACCGGGTGCGGGTCGGCGCGGAAGCTCTCGCCGTACTGCCGAAGGTCCACCACGTCCGTCATCGGATCCCCCTGTGCGTCGCTCGGGGACGCCCCGTGCCCCCCGCCCGTGGAACGGGTGGGCGGCACGGCGAGTTCCGGGAGCGGTGTGGCGCGGGGGCGTCAGCGGCCCGGTCCGCGCAGCCGGGTGGTGAGGGTCCGGGCTCCGTCCCGGGTCAGGGCGCCGTGGAGGCGGAGACGGGAGATCCCGCCGTCGGGGTGGACGTCGAGGCGTGCGTGGGTACCGGTGGCCGGACCCGGCAGGAGGAAGCGGTGGTTGGTGTCGGGCTGGAGCCGGGTGCGGGGGACGATCTCGGTCCAGGGGCCGTCCTCGCCGTCGCGCAGCGAGACGGACGCCCAGCCGGCGCTGTTGCCCTTGAGGCAGGCGGTGTCGATCTCGACGGCCCGCACCGACGCCTGGGCCGCGAGCCGGTAGGTGATCCAGTCGTGGCCGTGGTCGCGCCGACGCCGGGTCTCCCAGCCCTCGTCCATCCGCGACGACCGGCCGGGCAGGATCGTGTGGGAGGCCGGGGAGTAGAAGCGGTCGGAGACGTCCTCGACGACGCCGCCGTTGGCGAGCGCGACGACGTCGAAGACGCCGAGCGCCGTCAGCCATCCCGGGTCGGGGACGACCTCGCCGTGGACCCGCAGCCGCGCGATGCCTCCGTCAGGATACTGGCGCACCCGCAGATGGGTGAACCGCTGCTCCACGGACACCTCGAAGCCGTTGGCCGCGTGACCGCCGACGGGGGTGCGCGGTACCAGCGTGGTCCACGGCACGCCGTCGGCGAGCAGTTCCCCGGGCGACGGCGTGCCCGGCAGGGCGGTGCCCTCGAGGGAGATCTCCTGCGGATGGTTGCCGCGGAAGTGGGCGGTGTCCACCACGACACCGCGGACCACGCCGGGGGCGCCGAGACGCACCAGCGCCCAGTCGTGGTCCTCCGAGGTGGGCCAGGGGTGTTCGGCGGAGGCGCCGCGGCGCCTCCGGGTCTCCCAGCCGTCCATCACCTTGCCCTTGTGGCCGAAGACGTCCGGCTCGAAGACGGCGGGCCCGGGCAGCAGCAGGTTCTCCCGGGGCGCGAAGAACTCGTCGTTGGCGGCGATCACGGCCGCCCCGAGCCGGCGGTCCGCCAGGTCGGGCAGGCCGGAGAAGGGGAACGGGGCCGTGCGGTGGTCGGCGTAGGGGTCGCCGCCCCGGTAGGGCTCGGCGGGGCCGGTGAAGCGGGGGATCGCCGTCACGTGAGGGGGTCCTGCCTTTCTGGCGTGCGGTCGACGGTGCGGCGGGCGGTCGGCCGGCGGTCCAGCAGGCGGCCCGAGGGTTCGGTGAACGAGCCGTCCTGGTGGATCCTCCGTCCGCGCAGCCAGGTGGAGCGGACGACACCCCGCAGGGTGCGGCCGGCGTAGGCGGTGACCGGGTTGCGGTGCTGGAGCCCGGCCGGGTCGACGGTGAACGAGGCGTCCGGGTCGAAGGCCACGAGGTCGGCGTCGCGGCCCGCGGCGAGGGCTCCCTTGTGTTCCAGCCCGGCGAGGGCGGCGGTGCGTCCGGACATCCAGCGCACCACGTCGTCCAGTCCGTGCCCGCGGCGGCGTGCCTCGGTCCAGACGGCGGACAGGCTGAGCTGCAGGGAGGAGATGCCGCCCCAGGCCGTGGCGAAGTCCGGGGTCTTGAGGTCGGCGGTGGACGGGGAGTGGTCGGTGACCACGCAGTCGACGGTCCCGTCGGCGAGGCCCTGCCACAGCAGGTCCTGGTTGGCCGCCTCGCGGATCGGGGGGCAGCACTTGAACTCGGCGGCCCCGTCGGGGACCTCCTCCGCGGTGAGCGTCAGGTAGTGCGGGCAGGTCTCCGCGGTGACCCGGGTTCCGGCGGCCCGTGCGGCCGCGACCAGGGGCAGGGCGCCGGAGGAGGACAGGTGCAGGATGTGGACCCGGGCGCCGGACCCGCGTGCCAGGGCGAGGACCTGGGCGACGGCGCTGTCCTCGGACCCGCGGGGCCGGGAGGCCAGGAAGTCGGCGTACCGGGGACCGCCGCAGGGCGGAGCCTCGGCGAGGCGGTGGGGATCCTCGGCGTGCACGACGAGCAGACCGTCGAAGGCGGCGATCTCGTCCATGGCGCGGGCCAGTCGCCCGAGGTCCAGCTCGGGGAACTCCTCGACGCCGGAGGGGGAGAGGAACGCCTTGAAGCCGTACACGCCGGCGTCGTGGAGCGGACGGAGTTCCCCCGCGTTGGCGGGTACGGCGCCGCCCCAGAAGCCGACGTCGACGTGGACCCGGCCCCGTGCGGCCTCCCGCTTGATCTCGAGGTGGCGCGGGGTGGTGGTCGGCGGGAGGGAGTTGAGCGGCATGTCGATCAGGGTCGTGACGCCGCCGGCCGCGGCGGCGCGGGTGGCGGTCCAGAAGCCCTCCCAGTGCTCCCGGCCGGGGTCGTTCACATGGACGTGGGTGTCCACCAGGCCCGGGAGGACGGCGAGGTCGCCGAGGTCCTCGAGGCGGGCGCCGGCCGGGACGGGGGCGTCGTGACCCGCCACGTGAGTGATCACTCCGCCGGAGACGGAGACCATGACGGAGGCGGGGCGGATCCCCTCGGGGGTGACCACGCGGGTGGAGCGCACCACCAGTTCGGTCCCGGGCGTTCCTGCTTCGGGCACGAGGACGGCCCCCTCTCCCGCTCCGCGCGCCGGACCGGGTGAACCGGCGCGCTTCAACGATTTGTTGAAGGATTCCTCCGCGCCCCCGCCCCGTCAAGAGCCACCGGCCGACGCCGCGCCGCAGCGCGGTGCGGCTACGCTTCCCCCGTTCCGGACCCCGGCCGAAAGGACCATCCTGTGCCGACGCCCAGCTCACCGAGCGGATCGGTCCAGTCCCTCGAGCGCGCCTTCGACCTGCTGGAGCGGATGGCGGACGCGGGCGGCGGGGTCGGCCTGAGCGAGCTGGCGACGGACAGCGGCCTGCCCCTGCCGACCATCCACCGCCTGATGCGCACCCTGGTGACCTGCGGCTACGTCCGCCAGCAGCCGAGCCGCCGGTACGCGCTCGGACCGCGGCTGATCCGGCTGGGCGAGTCCGCGTCACGGCTGCTGGGCTCGTGGGCGCGGCCGTCCCTGGCGCGGCTGGTCGAGGAGACCGGGGAGACGGCCAACATGGCGCTGCTGGACGGCGACGAGGTGGTGTACGTGGCCCAGGCGCCGTCCCGGCACTCGATGCGGATGTTCACCGAGGTGGGCCGTCGGGTGCTGCCGCACTCCACCGGAGTGGGCAAGGCGCTGCTGGCGGACAGCTCGCCGGAGGAGGTGCGGGCGCTGCTGGCCCGCACCGGGATGCCGGCGGCGACGGACCGGACCATCACCACGCCCGACGCCTTCCTCAGGGCGCTGGAGGAGGTCCGGCGGGCCGGGTACGCGGTGGACGACAACGAGCAGGAGATCGGCGTCCGCTGCCTGGCGGTGGCGGTGCCCGGCTCGCCCACCCGGACGGCGCTGTCGGTGTCCGGGCCGGCGGGACGCCTCACCGACGAGGCGACGGAACGGATCGTGCCGGTGCTGCGGGCGGTCGCGGCCGAACTGGGCGAGACCCTGCGGGGGGCCGCGCCCACACCCTGAGCCCCGCCGTCGTGAGCCCCGCCGCCGTGAGCCCCGCGGCTGTGGTCGCCTCGGCGGCCCGGCCGGCGGCGGACGGCGCGTCAGGCGGACATCGGGGCCGACGCCCCGGGCCGCCTGCGCCGTCCTCGCCACCCGGCAGGCGGCCGCACCGGGCGAGGAGACGGCCCAACCGCCGACCGAACCGCCGGGCCAACCGCCAGGCAGCAGGCGGGCGGGCGGGCAACGGAGGGCGGCAGCAGGCGGAGGCGGCAGCAGTCAGGCCCGCGTCGCGAGCGCGCCTGCGACGCGGCGGCCCAACGCACCGTCACCGCCTGGCGTGGACGCCCGCGCGTGGCGACAGCCCTACCGGGCAGGCGACAGCCCGGAGTTCAGGCAGGTGCCCGCGTAGAGGCAACCGCTCGGCGGCGGACCCGGCGGAACCCACCCGTCGAGGCGGACCGCCCGTCGACGTCGACCACCCGTCGATGTGGGCGAACCCGACGCGCGGGCGACCCGGCCCCAGGGCCCTGGCGGCCGCTTCGGTCGCCCCGCCAGGCGCACTCCTGCGCTCGGACAGACCGGCCCCGGGACG
>NZ_JBRIOU010000002.1:675865-687375 GCF_053474865.1 Streptomyces sp. CO7 | reverse complement strand
CCCGTGGCCCCGCCGACCAGCGGCCCCCGTGGACGAGCCGTCAGACCGTCGCGGCCGGGGAGTCGAACCGCTCCACCGCGTGGCGGACGTCGCGCATGCCGCCGGCCAGGGCGGAGACGGATCCGACCGCGCTCGCGATCAGCAGCAGCGACCGCCGCAGCCGGGCCGGATCGGGCGAGCCGTCGGCCGCGAGCGCGGCGAGACCCGCGATCTCCTCCTCGGCGACCGCCCGGTCCGTGAACTCCACCTGATAGGACGCCAACTCACGCCGCAGCCGCGCCACGGCGGCCTTCAGCCCCGCCACCCGCGGGTCCTCCCCCCGGCCGTCGGCCGGTGGACGTTCCAAACTCCGCAACACCGCACTCCCCCTCACGTCGTCGGCCGGGCACCGTGTTTCGCACGTCGACTCCCCTGGGTACCAGGGCCACGAGCCGCCGCGCAGATCATGCGCTCGCTCATGCGCGACCCCTCCCGCGCACGGCACTGGTCAGGCGCCGAGGAACGCGGGGCAGCCAGTAAACGCCACCCCGCCGCGCCGGCGCCACTCCATGGCGACAAATTCCACCCATAGGGTTCACTCCCGGCAACGAAGCTGCCGGTTGTCCACAGGCCCGCGACGCCGTTCGCCCAGGTCAGGTAAGCAATACCCATGACAGACACTCATCAGGCCCCCGGAGCCACCGAGAAGGTCGTCGGACTGCTGCTCGCCGCGGGCGGCGGGCGGCGGCTCGGGGGCCGCCCCAAGGCCCTCCTGGAGGACCGCGGCGCCCTGCTGGTGGAGCGTGCCGTCCACGCCCTGCGCGCCGGCGGCTGTGCACGCGTCCACGTGGTGCTCGGCGCGGCGGCCGAGGAGGTGCGGGCGCGGGCCCGCCTGCCCGACTGCGTCCTGGTCGACAGCCCCGACTGGCAGCAGGGCATGGGGGCGTCGCTGCGCGCCGGACTGGCCTCGCTGGAGGGGAGCGGCGCCGAGGCCGCGCTGGTTCTCCTGGTGGACCAGCCCGGCGTCGGCGCGCCGGCCGTGCGGCGGGTGCTGGAGACGGCTCTCGCCGAGGGTGCGCGGGCGCTTCCGGGGGCGCTGGTGTCGGCGGCGTACGCCGGGGCACGCGGCCATCCGGTGCTGTTCGGTGCCGTGCACTGGCCGGGGATCGCCGCGGACGCGGTGGGTGACCGGGGGGCACGTGCCTACCTGAGGGCGCGCGAGGCGGAGGTCGTGCGGGTGGAGTGCGGGGATGTGGCCGATCCGTACGACATCGACACCGAGGCGGATCTGGCCCGGCTGCGGCCCGGGCGTTGACCCCGCCTTTCCGCGATGAGGAAACTGTTGTCCACTGTCCAGAAGTGCTGACGTGCAGATGTGCAGAACGCCCAGAAGTGCCCGTGCCGAAGGAGTCCGCTGATGTCCGCTACCGCGCCGTCCCCGGCCGTCGTCGTCGACGCCGAGCCGCTGCCCAGGCAGGAGGAGGTCCTGACCGGTGAGGCGCTCGCCTTCCTGGCCGAGCTGCACCGTCGCTTCGCCCCGCGCCGCGGCGAGCTGCTCGAGCGCCGCGCCCGGCGCCGCGAGGAGATCGCCCGCACCGCCTCCCTCGACTTCCTGCCCGAGACGGCGGCGATCCGCGAGGACGACACCTGGCGCGTGGCCCCGTGTCCCGACGCGCTGCAGGACCGCCGGGTGGAGATCACCGGCCCCACCGACCGCAAGATGACCGTCAACGCGCTCAACTCCGGCGCGCGGATCTGGCTCGCCGACTTCGAGGACGCCCTCTCCCCCACCTGGGAGAACGTCGTGCTCGGCCAGGTCAACCTGATCGACGCCTACACGCGGACCATCGACTTCACCGACCCGGCCTCCGGCAAGTCGTACGCGCTGCGCCCGGAGGAGGAGCTGGCGACGGTGGTGATGCGGCCGCGCGGCTGGCACCTGGAGGAGCGCCACCTCGAGGTCGACGGCGAGAAGGTGCCGGGCGCGCTGGTCGACTTCGGCCTGTACTTCTTCCACAACGCCCGCCGTCTGCTGGAGATGGGCAAGGGCCCGTACTTCTACCTGCCCAAGCTGGAGTCCCACCTGGAGGCCCGGCTCTCGAACGACGTCTTCGTGTACGCCCAGGACGCCCTCGGCGTCCCGCAGGGCTCGGTGCGGGCGACGGTGCTGATCGAGACCATCACGGCCGCCTACGAGATGGACGAGATCCTCTACGAGCTGCGCGACCACGCCTCCGGGCTGAACGCCGGCCGCTGGGACTACCTGTTCTCCATCGTGAAGAACTTCCGTGACGGCGGCCCGAAGTTCGTCCTGCCGGACCGCAACTCGGTCACCATGACGGCCCCGTTCATGCGCGCCTACACCGAACTGCTGGTCCGCACCTGCCACCGGCGGGGCGCCCACGCGATCGGCGGCATGGCCGCGTTCATCCCCTCGCGTCGTGACGAGGAGGTCAACAAGGTCGCCCTGGAGAAGGTGCGGGCCGACAAGGACCGGGAGGCGGGCGACGGCTTCGACGGCTCGTGGGTGGCCCACCCGGACCTGGTGCCGCTGTGCAGGGCGTCCTTCGACGCGGTGCTGGGCGAGCGCCCGCACCAGAAGGACCGGCTGCGCGAGGAGGTCGAGGTGCGGGCGGGCGACCTGCTGGCGGTCGACTCGCTGGAGGCGCGACCGACCTCCGCCGGTCTGGTCAACGCGGTCCAGGTGGGCATGCGGTACATCGAGGCGTGGCTGCGTGGTCTGGGCGCGGTGGCCATCTTCAACCTGATGGAGGACGCGGCCACCGCGGAGATCTCCCGGTCGCAGATCTGGCAGTGGATCAACGCCGGCGTGGAGTTCGAGAACGGCGAGAAGGCCACCCCGGAGCTGGCGCGCCGGGTCGCCGCCGAGGAGCTGGAGAACCTCCGTGCCGAGCTGGGCGAGGAGGCGTTCGCGGCGGGCCGCTGGCAGGAGGCGCACGACCTGCTGCTGAAGGTGGCGCTCGACGAGCAGTACGAGGAGTTCCTCACGCTGCCCGCGTACGCGCACCTGGCCGGCTGACCGCGGGCCCTGCCCGTCGGCACCCCCCGATCACCACGGTCGGCCGGCGGTCCCGGGGCGTCCAGGTGGGCGCCCCGGGGGTCAGCTCGCGTCGTCCAGGTGGGCGGACCAGTCCTGGGCCGCGGCCGGCTTGCCGTGGAGGTCGGGGACGCGCTGGAGCCACCCGGGGCGTCCGCGCCGGCTCTTCTCACGCCGGGCGTGTTCCTCCGCGGCGAGCTGGTCGCCGCTGGGGAAGTCGACCGGCAGCCAGGCGGTCGAGGAGGCCGCCCGCGCGGTGAGCCAGGCGACGTAGGCCTCGCGCAGCGCGTCCGGTCCCGGGAAGCCGGACTCGGCCTCCAGCCACTCGTCCGGTACCTCGGCGGCCACCTCGCGCAGCAGCGCCTCGGTGACCCGGGGCGCCAGTTCGGCGTCGGCCGCGCGGGTGTCCGGCGCGTAGCGGCCCAGCGCGTGGTGGCGGAAGTCGTAGGCCTTGTCGGGTGCGGTGTCGTCCCACCGGTGGTGGAACACCAGGGCGGCGCCGTGGTCGATGAGCCAGAGGCGGGCCGGGGCGGTGCCGCGGGTGGGCCAGACCATCAGGTTGGAGCTGTGCACGGTGCGGTCGACGTTGGCGGTGAGGGCGTCCAGCCAGACGACCCGGCCGGCTTCCAGGGGGTCGACGGTGAAGGTCTCGGCCAGCTCCGGGGTGAGGTCGGCGCCGCCGGAGAGGAGGTCCATGCCCAGGTTGAGGCCCGCGCTGGCGTCGAGCAGGCCGCGGACCTCGGCGTGCGGCTCGTCGGCGCCGAGGGCGGGGTCGAAGCGGACCCGCACCAGCTCGGGAACCCGCAGCCCGAGCCGGCGCCCCAGCTCCCCGACGATCACTTCCGCGACCAGTGCCTTGCGGCCCTGCGCGGAACCGGTGAACTTCACGACGTAGGTGCCCAGGTCGTCCGCCTCGACGACCCCGGGGACTGATCCACCGGTCCGCAGGGGTTCGACGTAACGGGTGGCGGTGACCTCTCTCAGCATGTGTCCCAGGCCCTACCGGTCGTCGCCTCGCCGTCACGGCCGGCTCCGAGGCGGTGGGCGCCCGCCCGGGGTCCCTGCCTCGCCTGCCGCCTCCGGCACGAAGGAAGCATGGTAACCGGGCGGGGACCCGGTGGTCACGCCAGCGGGTCGTGGCCCCAGTTCATGAGCGAGTGCCGCCAGCGGGTGTCCCGCACGTCGCCCGACGGGCGCTGGGCGAGGTGCCGCCGGACGTAGCCGACCACCTTGCGCATGTGCCCGTAGTCGTCGTCGGAGAGGTCGCCCTTCTTCGCGCGCAGGATCTCGACGATCCTGCGGCCGGAGGCGTGGCCGGTGGACTCGCCCCCGTCCTTGTGCTGGCCCGCCTCCTGCGACTCCTCGGAGGCCAGCCACTTCTCCAGGTCGGAGGGGCTCATGTTCACCAGCTCGCGGAACTCGCCCCAGGTCTCCTCGCGCTCGCCGTCGTCCACCGGCGTCACTTCTTCTTCTTCAGTGAGGACGGCTTGTGCACCGCCGACCGGCCGGACTTCTCGCTGCGGACCTTGTACTGCGGGTCGTCCGACGAGGCGTCCACGGTGCGCCCCGCCGCCTCGGTCCGTTCGGTGATCTTCTTCTCCACCTTGCCCTCGGTCTCGCTGCCGTGGCTGCTCCAGGCGACCTTGTCGCCCTTCTTCAGCTTCTTGCCGCCGCCGTCGCTCCTGGCCATCGGGCACTCCCTCGCCGGTGCGCCGCGCACCGCGCGCGACGTCTCCTCCCAGGGTGGGGGCTCGGGGCCCGCTCCGCAGTTCCGGTCTCCCCGCCCGGGCCCGTCCGGTCGGTCACGCCGTCGCCGCCAGCGGGTTCGGCAGCGGGAGGTAGCGGGCGTCCGCCCCGTCCGCGCCGGTCCACCGCAGCAGCAGGTTCGTCTTGCCGGGAAGGGTCGGCCGGGTGAGCAGCCGCCGGGCTTCGGGAAAGTCGTGCCGGGCGATCTCGCGCCGGACCGCGGGCCAGGGGTCGACCTCCGGGTGCCGCTCGCGCAGGGCTTCGGCCACTTCGCCCAGATGGTTGACGAGCAGGCAGTACACCAGCCGCTCCCAGCCCGCGGCCCTCGCCTTCGCGGCGTCGGCCACCACCCCGGCCCCGCCCTCGGGCCCGGCTCCGGCCTCGGCTCCTGTTCCCGCTCCTGCTCCCGCCGTGGGCACCGTCTTGACCCCCTCCGCGTCGCGGAAGAGGGCGCGCACGGGCCGCCCGTCGGGGCCGACGGCGATCAGGCAGTTCTGCAGGTGGGCCTCCAGGACCACGCCGTGCCGGTGGAAGAGCTGGAACGCCGGCGGGACGACCGCGCGCAGGTACGCCGTCCACCAGGACAGCGGGTCGTCGCCGGCCCGGTCCAGGGGGTTGCCGTCGAAGCCCTCGGCGAGAGCGGCGGTCAGCAGCGCGGTGGAGCCGGGCGGGAGGTGGGCGGTGAGGCCGTCGCGGACCAGCACGGCCAGTTCCTCGAAGGCGAAGGACGCCGTCCGGTAGCCGCGGTCGCTCAGCCAGGCCGCGCCCGCGGCCTCCTCGGCCGGCAGGGCGGCCAGCGCCGTGGTCACGGCGGAGTCCGTGCGGCGCAGGCGCAGCAGGTCGTGCCGCCACAGGCGCCGGACGTCGTTGGTGATCCGCACGTCGAGGCTGAACTTCAGGAAGAGGTCCGCCTCCGGCAGGTGGAGGGTGCGCACCGCGGCGGTGGGCCAGGCGGTCTCGGCGGTGACGCCCAGGCGCAGCAGCCGCCCGTCGGCGAACGCCCGGCGGATCTCGGGGTGGCCGGACAGCAGGTCCAGTTGCCAGGGGTGCGCGGGGAGCAGCCGGTAGCCGGGCGGCACCTCACCCAGGGCGTCCAGGGCCCGGACGTCCCCCTCCTCGACGACGGCGTCCTCCCGGACGGCGAGCAGGGCCAGCGGGAAGCGGGCGTGGGCCTCGGGCGCGTAGGGGAGCCAGGCGGCCGCCGGGCCGGCGCCGCGTGCCTTGGGCGCGGGGTGGGAGGGGTGACCGGTCAGCAGGGACTGCTCGGAGCGGAGGTAGAGGTCCGCGGGCGGCTCGGCCGCGGCGCGGGCGGCGAGCAGGGCGGCGACGGCGTTGCGGCTGTCGAGCATCTCGCCGGGCAGCTCGTCGTTGGTGAGGCCGGTGTGCAGGCGGAGCTCCTCGGCGACCAGTTTGACCAGTTCCGTGTGGTCCAGCCGCCGCCATCCCGCCTCTGCCCGCACCTCCGGTCCGGTGGGGCGCCGGGTCCCGCGCACTGCGAGCAGCCGGCCGCTGCCCGCCAGCCGGTGCACACGCCGACCCGTGCCCTCCTCGCCCACGCCGTCCTCCGGCCGGGCGGCTTCCCGCAGCAGGCAGTTGAGGAGGGGAGTGCAGGCGTAGGCGTCGGCGCTCTCGCCGAGGTCCGCGATGGGGGGCATGTGCGCTGATGGTCCGTTCGTCCGACGGCGCGGTCGCGGTCAGTATCTCCGGCATCGGCACGGCCGCGAAGACCGCCCCGGAGGGAGGGGCGCGGCACGGCCATCCGCGGGAGACGGCCTGGACAAGTGCCGCTCCACTGTGAAGGATCTTGTCGCGGCACGCAGAACCGCACCCGGGGCGGGGGGCCACGGCCGTCCACGCCGGCTCGCTCGCACCACCGGCGTAAGGACAACCCCGTGGACCACCGGCAGGAAGTCGGCCTGAACGACGCCACCTGGCTCAATCCGCCCCTGGCCACCGCGGTCGAGGGTTCGGACCTGCTCGTCACGGCGCGGGAGCGGTCCGACTTCTGGCGCACCACCAGCTACGGCTTCGTCCGTGACGACGGCCACGCGCTGCTCACCGCGTTCCCCGGCGGGTCCGCGGTGGAGGTCACCTTCCTGGCCCGCTTCGACGCGCTGTACGACCAGGCGGGCCTCATGATCCGCGTGGACGCGAGCACCTGGATCAAGGCCGGGGTGGAGATGAGCGACGGGGTCCCTCATCTGGGCGCCGTCGTCACCCACGGCCGCTCCGACTGGTCCCTCGCTCCCGTCCCCGACTGGCACGACCGTCCGGTCACGGTGAGGGCCAGCCGCGCGGGCGACGCGGTGACCATCCGCGCCCGGGTCGCGGAGGAGCCCTGGCGCATGGTCCGCCTCGCGCCGCTGGCGCCGGACGCGGTGGCCGGCGCGGGACCCTTCTGCTGCTCCCCCCAACGGGCGGGACTCCAGGTACGGTTCACCGGCTTCGCGCGGGGCCCGGCGGACGCCGGCCTCCACGAGGACCCGGACGCCTGACCGGCCCCACGGAGGCAGGAACGGCGCGAAGACGCGGCGCACCACCGAGGCGCGACCCGGCGCGAAGGGCGCGGCACGGCGCGAAGGGCGCGGCACGGCGCGAAGCACGGAGCGACCGGGGCACGGATCGCCACCGCGGCACGAACCCGCGCGGCACCGGCCGATGCCCCGGCACGCAGCGACACGGAGGAGACGGCGACGTGCGGTGTTCGGCCCGCGAAGGGCACGCAGGGCGCGAGGAGCACGAGAGGGCGCGGCAGCTGGCGGAGGTCCGCCCCGATCTGGTGGAGCCGTTCCACGCGGCCCTGCCCGGGGCGCGGGCCGCCGTACTGACCCGGCTGTGGCGGGCCCTGGCCTTCGAGCCGCTGCCGTGGATCGCGGGACGCGGGCGCACGTCCGGCGGTCTGACCGTGCGGCTGACGGACGGCCGCGCGCTCCACGGGCCGCCCGCCGACCCCTTCGTGGTGGACGGAAGAGTGACGCGGCTTTGGCTGGCGGGCCTGGAGTACCGGGATCCGGCCGCGCTGGTGGAGGACCTGCGCGTCCCGCACGGCACCGCGTTCGCCGCCGAACTCGCGAGCAGCGTGGCCTCGTTGGCCCTGTCCCGCGCCGACGCGGCGCCGTTCCCCGGGCCTTCGGCGGCCTCGTGGGAGTGGGAGCAGCGGGTGGTGGACGGTCACCCCTACCACCCGGGCTGCCGCGCCCGGCCCGGCTTCACGGTGGCCGACGAACTGGCCTACGCGCCCGAACACCGGCCGACGGTGCGGCTGTCGCTGCGCCCGGTGGAGCGGGAGCGGTGCCTGGTGGCCGGCGACTGGCCCGCCGAGTGGCGCGACGGCGGCCGGCTGCTGCTGCCCGTGCACCCGTGGCAGGCACGACACGTCCTGCGCCCGCCCGCGGACGACGAGGGGACCGGTCACCGGAACGAAACCGGCCACCGGAGCGTGGATGGCCACCGCGACCGGACCGGCCCCGGCGACGCGACCGGAGGCAAGGGCCCGACCGGAGGCGAGGACGCATTCACCGCGCACCCCCTGATGGCCCTGCGCACCCTCGCGGTGCCCGGCGGGCCGCAGGTGAAGACCGCGCTGTCCACCCGGCTGACCTCCTCCGTGCGGGACATCTCCCCCGGGTCGATCGCCTCCTCGGCGGTGGTCTCCGCCTTCGCCGAGTCCCTGACGCCGCGTCTGGACGGCCTGCTGCACGTCACCCGCACCCTGGGGGCCGCCTGCGACGGCACGCCGGACCTCGCGGCGGTGGTCCGCGAGGCGCCGGAGGCGTACGCGGGCCCCGGTGAGCGGGTCGTGCCCGTCGCCGCGCTCACCGCGCTCGCCGCGGCGGGGGCGCTCCCCGCGTCCTCCTGGCTCGCCGATCTCACCGCGCTGTCCCTGGGCGTCGGCCTGCGCCTCCTGGAGATGGGGGTGGCCCTGGAGGCGCACGGCCAGAACCTGCTCACCGTGCTGGACCCGGACGGCACCCCGGTGCGCCTGGTCTACCGGGACCTGGCGGACATCCGGGTGAGTCCGCGGCGGCTGGCCCGTCACGGCTTGCGGCTGCCGGACGGTTTCCCGCCGCGGATCGTCACCGACGACGTGACGGCGCTGCGCCGCAAGCTCTTCGGGTCGCTGGTCGCGGGCGCGCTCGGCGCTGCGGCCGGATCGTCCGAGGTCCTGGCCTCCCTGCTGCGGGCGGCCGCTCCCCGGCTGCCCGCCACCCCGGACCGCGAGGCGCTGTTGCGCGACCCGCTGCCCACCAAGGCGCTGACGCTGATGCGCCTCTCGCCGGACGCATCCGGTGACCGGTGGACGTTGCTCCCGCCTCCGCTCGGCGGGTGACGCGGAAGTCAACCCTCCGTCCGGGTAAGGGATTCGACCCCCGCCGCCACTACACGACACATCGTTCAATACGATCCGGCGATGATCAGAAGAAAACGGTTGGCGGCAGGCGCACTCGCCCTGCTCGCCGCCCTGGCGGCAGGACCGGCGTTCCCCGCGTCGGCCGCGGCCGACGAGACGGACGGACGGCCCGCGCCACAGGTCGAGTTGGTGCTCGACGTCAGCGGCTCCATGCGCGAGCGGGACGTGGACGGCGGCAGCCGGATGGCGGCGGCCAAGCAGGCCTTCAACGAGGTCCTGGACGCGACCCCCGAGGAGGTGCAGCTCGGCATCCGGACGCTCGGCGCGAACTACCCGGGCGACGACCGCAAGGAGGGCTGCAAGGACACCGAACAGCTCTACGCGATCGGCCCGTTGGACCGGGTGGAGGCCAAGACGGCGGTCGCCACGCTGGCGCCCACCGGCTGGACCCCGATCGGTCCCGCGCTGCAGGCGGCGGCCCGCGACTTCCAGGAGGGTGAGGGCACCCGCCGGATCGTCCTGATCACCGACGGCGAGGACACCTGCGCCCCGCTGGACCCGTGCGAGGTCGCCCGCGAGATCGCGGCCCGGGGCATCGGCCTGACCATCGACACCCTGGGCCTGGTCCCCGACGCCAAGACCCGCGACCAGCTGCTCTGCATCGCCGAGGCCACCGGCGGCACCTACACCTCCGTGCAGCACAAGGAGGAACTGGCCGACCGCGTGGGCCAGTTGGTCGAGCGAGCCGCGGACCCGACGGTCACCCCGGTGGCCGTCGAGGGCACCGGCGCCTGCGAGGGCGCGCCGGTGCTGAAGTCCGGCCTGTACACCGACCGCGCGGACTTCGGGAAGGCCCGCTGGTACCGGGTGGACCTGGAGCCCGGGCAGGAACTGCGGGCCGCGGTGAGCGTCGCGGCCGACCGCGAGGTGACGCCCGGGTACGGGGTCCTGCTGCGGGCGGTCACCGTCCACGGGCGGGAGATGGTGCGCGGCGAGGCGTCCGGACACGGGCGCACCGACCTGGTCTCCACGGGCCTGAGGATGCCCAAGGCGGAGGGCGACGAGGACGAGGCGCCCGCCGAGGTGGTCTGCCTCGAGGTGACGCACTCCTTCTCCCCCGCCGCCGGCGTCAAGACCACGCCGGGTCTGCCGGTGGAACTCACGGTGGACGTGGTGGACGGGCCGTCCGACGCCGACGACGTGGCCGCCTTCGGGCTGGGCCGCGGCTGGTGGCTGCTCGGCGCGCTGGTCCTCACCGGATTCCTGGCCGGCCTCGTCTGGGGCTGGGTCTCGCGCTGGCGGGTCGCCGTCTGGAGGACGAACTGATGCGAGTGCGACGTGCGTTGACCGCAGCACTGCTCCTGACCGGGCTGGCCGCCGCACCCGCGGCCGCGGACGCCTCCCCCTCCCCCGGCGAGGAGGGGACGAGCGCGGGGCCCACCGAGGCGGGCACCTCGTTCCGCAGCGCGACGGAGATCGAACCGGGGGTGAAGGCCACCGCCCAGGGCTCCACCGGTGACTACCTGTACTGGTCGTTCCCCGTGGACGCCACCCAGCGGGCCACCGTCCGCGCCTCCGTGCGGCTGCCGCAGGAGCACGCCGGGGAGACCTGGCAGATCGACGTCTACGACGGCCTGCGGCGGCGGCAGGCCTGCCGTTACGGCGCGCAGACCCGCGCGGTCCCGGCGGGCACCACCTCGGTGGAGCTGGCGTGCGCGCTGCGCACCGTGCGCGGCTGGGCCGAGCCGTGGGCGAACGACCCGCTGCCGGGAACGTACTACGTGCGTCTGTCGGCGGTCGGTCTGCCGGTCTCGGACGTGGGCCGGGCGATATCGGCCGAGGTGGAGGTCGAGGCGGCGGACGCCGGCGGATCGGCGGCCGTGGACGGTTCGCTGGCGGAGCCGCTGATCCCGGGCGTCTCGATGCGCACGGACGCCGGGGCCGGGGACGACGCGGAGGGCACGGACGAGGAGGGCGGCCTCCTCGACGACGCCGCGCCGGTCCTGGCCGGTACGGATCTGGAGGACGGCTGGTCCTCCGGGTGGTGGACGGACCGCTGGCTCTGGACCGCCGCGGGCGGCATCCTCGCCGCCCTCGCCGGCGTCTGGGGCTACACCCTCACCCGTGGCCGGGGCCGCCCCGGGGCGTGAGCCCCGCCGCCCACGCCGGGCGGCACGCCCCCGGCCCGCTGTCGGGACCCTGCGATCACAGGGCCCCGGCAGCGGGCCTCACCACGGGTCCCGGCGGCAGGACCCCGCCACCGATCTCGCACAGGACCCAGGCAGCGGGCCTGGCAACGGGCCGGGCAGGAAGCCGCACCACGGGTCCCGGCAGCGTTCCCCTGCTCCTCGCCCCGGGACGGCCCCTGCTCCCGCC
>NZ_JBRIOU010000002.1:672005-675765 GCF_053474865.1 Streptomyces sp. CO7 | reverse complement strand
GCTCCCGGCCGCGCCAGGCCCCCCTCAGGCCCGCACCAGCAGTGCCGCCGCGTCCAGCTCCCCCCGCGCCAGCGCGAGGCACGTCCGCGCGTCCAGGTCCAGGCGCAGGTCCGGCTCCCCGGGCGCGGCCCCCAGGCCGTACACCGGCCCGTCGGAGGAGCCCGCGTGGAGGTGGAACTCCCCCTCCTCCAGGGACACCTGCACCACCCCCCGCACGCCCGCGGCCTCCAGCGCCCGCAGCAGCGGCAGGGCGAACCAGTGGGCACGCACCGCGTCGGTGGGCCCGCGGTCGCCGAGTCCGCCGGCGCCCCACTGCCCGAGCGCGTTCAGCACGCCCGTCAACTCACGCCCACGCGGCGTCAGTTCGTACACGGACACGTTGCCGGGAGACGTCAGGCGGCGGCGTACGACAAGCCCGTCCCGTTCCATGTCGCGCAGCCGGGTCGCCAGCATGTCGGTGCTGACGCCCGGCAGATCGGCGTGCAGGTCGGTGTACCGGCGCGGTCCGGCGAGCAGCTCCCGGACGATCAGCAGGGTCCACCGGTCCCCCACGAGGTCGAGCGCCCGCGCGGCGGAACAGTACTGGTCGTAGCTGCGGCGAGGTGACATGACCGGCAGTCTAGACAACAGGTTGGACTTTCCAAGTGCCCACTTGGTAAAACCAAGCAACACCACGAACCCGAGGGGCACACGATGGAGTTCCGCCAGTCGAGCAAACTCAGCGAGGTCTGTTACGAGATCCGCGGCCCGGTGATCGAGCACGCCGACGCGCTGGAGGAGGCCGGGCACAGCGTCCTGCGCCTCAACACCGGCAACCCGGCGCTCTTCGGGTTCGAGGCCCCGGAGGAGATCCTCCAGGACATGATCCGGATGCTGCCCCGGGCGCACGGCTACACCGACTCGCGCGGCATCCTCTCCGCGCGCCGCGCCGTGGCCCAGCGCTACCAGGCGCGCGGCGTCGAGGTGGGCGTGGACGACGTGTTCCTCGGCAACGGCGTCTCCGAGCTGGTCTCCATGGCGGTGCAGGCCCTCGTGGAGAACGGCGACGAGATCCTCATCCCCGCCCCGGACTTCCCGCTGTGGACCGCCGTCACCACGCTGGCCGGCGGCAAGGCGGTGCACTACCTCTGCGACGAGGGCTCCGACTGGTACCCGGACCTGGCCGACATGGCGTCGAAGATCACCGACCGCACGAAGGCCGTCGTGATCATCAACCCCAACAACCCCACGGGCGCGGTGTATCCGAAGGAGATCCTGGAGGGCATCCTCGACCTCGCCCGCCGGCACGGGCTGATGGTGTTCGCCGACGAGATCTACGACGAGATCCTCTACGACGACGCCGTGCACCACCCGGCCGCCGCCCTCGCGCCCGACCTGGTGGTGCTCACCTTCTGCGGCCTCTCCAAGACCTACCGGGTCGCCGGTTTCCGCAGCGGCTGGCTGGTGGTGTCCGGTCCGCGTGAGCACGCCAAGGACTACCTGGAGGGCCTCACCATGCTGGCCTCCATGCGGCTGTGCGCCAACGCCCCGGCCCAGTACGCCATCCAGGCGGCGCTCGGCGGCCGGCAGTCCATCCGCGAACTCACCGCTCCGGGCGGGCGGTTGCACGAGCAGCGCGACACGGCGTGGGAGAAGCTCAACGAGATCCCCGGCGTCTCCTGCGTGAAGCCGAAGGGCGCCCTCTACGCGTTCCCCCGCATCGATCCCACGGTGCACCCGATCGTCGACGACGAGCGGTTCGTGCTCGACCTGCTGCTGCGGGAGAAGATCCAGGTGGTGCAGGGCACCGGCTTCAACTGGCCCGGCACGGACCACTTCCGCATCCTCACCCTGCCGCACGCCGACGTCCTGGACACCGCCATCAGCCGCATCGGCCGCTTCCTGTCGGGCTACCGCCAGTGACGCGGTGCGCGCACGAGCGGCGGCGCGGGGCCCACCGGCGCCCGGTCACGCCGGTCCGCCCATATCGCGGTGCGGGCGCCGTGGCCGCTCTGCGATGCTCTGACGATGGCTGACTTCGACGAACTGCTGGCCGAGGGGGCGTCGGTCCCGACGGAGGGCTGGGACTTCTCCTGGTTCCGGGGGCGGGCGAGCGAGGCGCGTCCCTCCTGGGGGTACGCCCGGTTGCTCGGGGAACGGATGGCCGGGGCCCGGGCGGCCCTCGACGTGCAGACCGGCGGCGGGGAGGTGCTGGCCACGGTCCGGCGGGCGCCGGCGCTGCTGGCCGCGACCGAGGCGTGGCCGCCGAACGTGACGATCGCCCGCCGCACCCTGGCCCCGCTCGGCGGCAGGGTGGTGCACGTCGGCGAGAGTGACGGACTGCCCTTCCGCGACGGACTCTTCGACCTGGTGGTGAGCCGGCACCCGGTGGTCACCCGCTGGGACGAGGTGCGCCGGGTCCTGAGGCCCGGCGGGACGTACCTGTCGCAGCAGGTCGGGTCGGGGACGGTGCGCGAGCTCGCCGAGTTCATGCGGGAGGGGCGCGGTGACGGCCCCACGCGCCCTGCGGGGATGAAGGCGGACCCCACGGTCACCCGCTCCGGGAGCACGCCGCACGCCGCGACGGCCGCTGCGGAGGCGGCCGGCCTGGAGGTGGTCGACCTGCGCCAGGAGGCGCTGCGGATGGAGTTCCACGACGTCGCCGCGGTGGTGCACTTCCTGCGCAAGGTGATCTGGACCGTCCCCGGCTTCACCGTCGAGGCGTACCGCGACCGGCTGGCCGTGCTGCACGACTTCATGGAGCGGCACGGTCCCTTCGTGGCCCACTCCCAGCGGTACCTGATCGAGGCGCGGAGGCCCTGAACATGGCGGGAAGCTCTCCGGGAGGCGGCCCGACGGCCGCGCAGCGGCGGGTGATCGACGCGGCGGACCCCTCGACGGGCCGGCTGAAGGGCACCTCCGCCCAGCTGGCGGCGCTGGTCCGGCTGGGGCTCGCGTTCCGGCACCCCCGGCCGCCGCACGACTGCTACCTCACCCCGGCGGGCCGCCGGCTGCCCGATCAGCCGGAGACCTCGCCCGCACCGCCGCCCGGGCCGGTCGCGGCGGCGGAGGGCGACGCCGTGCGGGCGGCCCCGGCCGAACCGTCCCGGGCCGGCGTGTTCGCCGCCCGGCTGGGCGGGGAGAGCGACGCCCCGGCCCGCACGGCGGAAGTGCGGGGGGCCTGGCAGGGGCTGCTGGAGCTGCGGCGGATGACCAACCCGGACGGCTCCGTGGACCGCCCGTGCGGCTGGGAGCGCTCGCACCTGCCCCGGGCGGCGGCCATCGCCCTGGAGGCCGCCGGCTGCCGCCCGGCGGGGCCGGGTGCCGAGGGCTACCGCGTGGTGCCGTCCGCCCAGCCGGAGGCGGTGGAGGTGCGGACCGCCGACCGCGCCCTGCTGCGGGCCTGCGAGGAGGCGCTGAACGCCTCGGGGTGGCACGCGGGTGCCTACAGCGAGCCGCGCACCGGCGTCCGCTACCTCGTGGCCTCCCCCAGGCGCAGGTGACTCCTACGCGGCCCCGCCTCCGCTCGGACGGGTCCCGGGCCCCCGACCCCGGCCGCCGCGGCACGAACGACTCCCGGGCCCCGGGCCCCGGCCGCTGCGGCACGAACGACCCGTACCCCGGGCCCCGGCCGTCGCGAACGCCACGAGCACCGGAGCTCCGCAGCCGGCCGAGCGCCCGGCCGTCCCGCGACCCCGGCCACCCGGAGCACGCAAGTCGCGAGCCGCGAGCCACGGCTCGCAGGTTGCGGGTCGCGGGTCGCGGGCCGCAACCTGCGAGC
>NZ_JBRIOU010000002.1:662974-671905 GCF_053474865.1 Streptomyces sp. CO7 | reverse complement strand
GGGCCGGGTCGCGAGGGCCCGCCCGGGGGAAAACCGCGTGGAGCCGTCCGGCCCCGGCGGTTAGGGTCGCCGGATGAGCACACGCACCTTCCGCATCACCGTCCGCGGCGTCTTCGACGACCTCGACGCCGGGCAGCGGTCGGAGCTCCTGGCCCACGCCGCGGAGCACGACATGCTGCGGGCGGCCTTCACCCCCGAGGGCCACCTCAGCTACGACGTGGCCTCCCGCCCCGCCTTTACCTTCCGCTTCCAGGACTCCGGGGAGGCCGAGGAGGACATCCTGGAGGCCACCGAACGCGCCGAGCAGACCGCCCGGGCCTGGCTGGAGGAGCGGGGTTACGGCTACAAGCACCTGCGTTCACAGGCCGAGGACCTCTCCCAGGCGCCCCTGGGCAAGCGACAGCGGCAGGCCGCCCGCAAGCAGACCTGAGCCACCCGCCCCGCACGCCCGGCGAGCCGCGCCCCCGTCTCAGCGGCCCTCGCCGCCGGTGAGCCACTCGGCCAGGACCGCCGTATGGCTGATCGCCGGGTCGCGGGTGGCCGTCAGCAGCGCCACCGCGCCCTGGTCGGCGAAGGCCCGCAGCCGGGCTGCGGCCTCGCGGTGCGCGTCGTCGGCGAGCTCGGCGAGGTAGCGGTCGCGGAACTCCTCGTACCGCTCGGGGTCGTGCCCGTACCAGCGGCGCAGCTCGTTGGTGGGCGCGACCTCGCGCAGCCACGCGTCGAGGTGCGCGGCATCCTTGCTGATGCCGCGCGGCCAGAGACGGTCGACGAGGACGCGCGCTCCCTCGTCGTCGGGGGAACTGTCGTAGATCCGGTGCTGGGTGATCCGCCTGTCCATGACTCCACTCTGGCGTCCCGGGCCCGCTCCGCCAGTCGAAAACTCCGGTGCGCCCGCACGCGGCCCGCTGGGATCATTCCGGCATGCACACCGCCTTCGAACAATTGGTCGTCCGCCGCAGCTTCCGTCTGCCGGCTCCTACGGGCCGGCCCGGTGACAGCGCCTCACTCGCCCGGCAGCTCGACATGGCGTTGCTGTCGGCGGGCTTCACCCTCTCGGGCGACCTGCTGAGGCACCTCTCCGGGCTGGCCCCGGAGGCCGTCGAACCGGTGGCGCGACGCACCCTGGCGACGGTCCGGGAACTGGTGGGCGACCACGTCCGGCACAACGTCTACTTCAAGGACTTCCCGGCCGGCGTGCCGGACACCGAGGAGTTCTGGCACCGCTGCCTGACCGAGGCGCTCGAGGACGAGGCGGCCCGGCCGGGCGTGCTCGCACAGCTGAGCGACGGTGTGCTGAACCTGCTCACCCTGCCCGCCTACGGCTCCTACGGACACGGCTACGAGGAGATGCTCGCCGCGCACGACGAGCTGATCGCCGCGGCCGGCGACCGCGTCACCGTTCTCCACCTCGGCGGCGCGCTGGAGGAGGAACTCACCGCGCTGTACCTGTCGTTGGCCGGTTCCTCCGTCCCCCTGGGCGAGGACGGGCTGGAGGACCTGCGGCTGCTCGCCGGGCACTGCGCGCGCGGCCCGCAGCCGGAGACGATCCCGCTGCGCGAGAACCGAGCGGTGATCAACGCGGTGCGGGCCGTCGCCGGGCAGGGACTCCTGCTCGACACCGTGACGGACGTGCTGCGGCTGGCCTGCGCCCTCTCCGGCGCGCCGGTCACCCTGGAGGAGCCGGTCCCGTTCCGTTCCCTGCCGCGGCCGTTGCGCAGGGCCCTGCTCGCGGGCCTGGACGGCGTGGTCGCGGACTCCCCCGCGAAGCTGGCCGACGTGCACCGGCACCGCGAGCGGTGGAAGCGGCTCGGTGAACGGCTCCACCCGCACGAGCACCCGCGGTGGCCGCATGCCGCCCGGGTGTTCGCGGTGGCCCGCGGCGAGCTGGAGGCGCCGACCCTGGACAGCCGCGTCGAGGAACTGCTGGCCGACGGCGACGTCGCGGGGGCGGTGGGTCTGCTGGCCTCCGCACCGGGCCGGCTGTACCGGGCGCTGGACCGGCTGGTGCTCGCCGCCGGTGACGAGGCCCAGCGGGAGGTGGTGCTCGACGCCGCCGCTCGGGTCGCGCCCGAGGTGTCGGGACGGGTCCTGCTCTCGGTACGCGAGCACCTGGAGAACCGGGCCGGCCGCTTCGGCGGGCAGCGGCTGTTCCTCAACCGCTCCGGACGCGCCTGGGCGACGGCCGACACCCGGCCCGGCATGCCGCGGGCGATCCGGGAGCGGCTCGCCGCGCTGGCCGACACGGAGCTGCGGCGGCGCCTTCCCTCGACGGGCACGGTGGTCGTGGACCCGGCGATGCTCGACGTGGCGCTGCCGCTGAGCGGGAAGAACGTCCCCTCGGACCTGGGTGTGCTGCCGCGCGGCTCGACGTCGGCGGTGGAGGGCGAGCTGCTGCGGTTCTTCATGTACTGGAGGCAGACGGAGCACACCACCGACCACGACCTGTCCGCGCTCCTCCTGGACGAGCACTACCGGACGCTGGGATGGCTCGACTGGACCGCCCTCACCGCGGTCGGCGGCGCCCACTCGGGCGACATCACCGACGCGCCTGAGGGCGCCTCGGAGTTCATCGACCTGCGGCTCGCCGCCGTCGAGGCGGCGTTCGTCGTGCCGATGGTCCACGTCTACAGCGGGGAGAACTTCGAGCAGGTGGCGGAGTCCTTCTTCGGCTTCATGCTGCGCGACGCCGCGCAGGCCGGGGCGCCCTTCGAGCCCCGCACCGTCCGGATGAAGTCGGAGCTGCGCGGCCCGGGCCGGGTGGCGCTGCCCCTGGTCTTCGCCCGTGACGAGCACGGCGGCTGGTACGCCAGGTGGATGCACGTGCATCTCAAGGGCCACCCCGAGTCCAACCGGGCGGCCGGGCACCGGGTCTCGACGGGCATGCTGGTGCGGGGCGCGGTCGAACGCAGGCCGCTCACCGTGCGCTACCTGACCGGGCTGCTCGCGGACAACGGGGTGCGGGTGATCGTGGGAGACGGGGAGGGGGCGCCGGACGGCCCCGTCACCTTCCTCGGCCTGGCACGGCCGGAGGGACTGGGTGCCGAAGCGCGGGTGATCACTCCCGGAAATCTCCGCGACCTGGTGCCGGAATGACTGTTAGGGTGCCGAAAGCGGCGAGGCCATGACGGGGCTTCCTTCTCACTTCTTCCTGATACCAGCCCTGTCGCTTTCCTCGCCGCTCTTTCGCGTCCTCACCCCGCTCCCGCCGCCCCCTCAGGCCGGCACGGCGTGCTCCGCGTCGTAGGCGACCCGGGAGCGGTGGATGGTGGTGCGGTGGCGCTCCGCCCAGTCGGTCAGCCGGAGCAGCGTCTCGTACAGCTCCCGCGCGACGGGGGTGACCTCGTACTCCACCCGGGGCGGGACCGTCGGGTACACGGTGCGCGTGACCAGTCCGTCGCGCTCCAGGTTGCGCAGCGTGAGGGTGAGCATGCGGCGGCTGATGCCGGTGACCGCCCGCTCCAACTCCGTGAACCGGATCGGCCCTTGGGCCGCCGCGACCAGGATGCCGACGCTCCACTTCCCCGACACGCGGTCCAGCACCTCCTGGACCGGACACGCCTCCGCGGTCACTGCCTGGGAGGTAACACCGGTGTTCCGCTGGGACATGAAAGTGCCTCCTTACGCCGGAGCTCCATGGTCACCCACGATGTACTCCGTTACAAGTCGTGCACCATGGAACACGCAGGGGGATCCGTCGCCATGTCCTCGCTCAAGCCTTCGCACCGGATGAACGTCAACTCAGTTTCGCCGACCTCCCGTTCACGGTCGCTGTCGTTGCTCGTCCTCTGCGCGGGCGCGCTGATGACCATCCTGGACGGCAACATCGTCACGGTGGCGATGCCCGCGATCCAGCGCGACCTCGGGTTCTCCGCGGCGGGGCTGGCGTGGGTGGTGAACGCCTACCTGATCCCGTTCGGCGGGCTGTTGCTGCTGGCCGGCCGGTTGGGTGATCTGCTGGGCCGCAAGCGGATGTTCACCTCCGGGCTCGCCCTCTTCACCCTGGCGTCGGTGCTGTGCGGGGTGGCCGGCGACCAGGGGACGCTGGTCGCCGCCCGCGCCCTGCAGGGCGTCGGCGGGGCCGCGACCATGGCGGTGGTGCTCGGCATGATCGTCGCCCTCCACCCCGAGCCGCGCGAACAGGCGCGCGCCATCGCGGTGTTCAGCGCCGTGGGCGCCACCGGGGCGGCGCTGGGCACCTTCCTGGGCGGGGCGCTCACCCAGGCGGCGGGGTGGCACTGGATCTTCCTGATCAACCTGCCGATCGGGGTCGTCGCCTGGTTCGCGGCGGTGCGCGTGCTGCCCGCCGACCGAGGGGCGGGCCTGGGCCGTTCGGCCGACTGGGCGGGGGCACTGCTGGTCACCGGGGCGCTGATGACGACCGTCTGGACGATCATCGGTTCCGGCGGGCGCTCCGCCGGGGCGACGCTCGCCCTGGCCGGTCTCGCGGCGGCGCTGTTCGCCGGCTTCGCCGTCCGTCAGAGCCGGGCGGCGCATCCCCTGCTGCGGCTGGGCATCCTCCGCTCCCGCACCCTGGCCGGCGCCAACGGCACCCAGGTGCTGATGCTGGGGACCATGTACGGCTTCCAGTACATCGGCACCCTCTACCTGCAGCGGGTGCTGGGGCTCGACGAGCTGGCCACCTCGCTCGCCTTCCTGCCCGCCCCACTGCTGATCGGCGCGATCACGCTGGGCCTGGCCGCCCGGCTGGTGGGCCGCTTCGGGCCCTACCGCGTGCTGCTGGCGGGGCTCGTCCTGGCCACCGCCGGCATGGGGCTGTTGAGCACGGCACGGGCGGACGGTACGTACGCCGTCGACGTGCTGGCGCCCCTGCTGCTGCTGTCGGCCGGGTTCGCCGTGGCCATGCCCGCGCTCACCGGGCTGGCCATGGCCGGGGTGGCGGAGCGGGACGCCGGGCTGGCCTCCGGACTTTTCAACACCACGCAGGTGGTGGGTGGTTCGCTGGGGCTGGCGGTGCTCACCACGCTGGCGGCGGGCCGCACCGGGGAGCTGCTCGACGAGGGCTCACCCCTGGTGGCCGCGACCGCGGACGGCTACCGCCTGGCCTTCCTGGTGGCCGCCGTCCTGGGAGCCGCGGCTCTCGTCCTGGCCGCGGCGACCCTGCGCCCGGGGCGGAGAACGCGCTGACCGGGGCGTGGAACGCGCTGACCGGGCGGGCCCCTCCCCTCCGCGGCCCGTGCCGGCCCCGGCGTCACCGAAGGCCGGGCCCGCGCCCCGTCGTCACCGGACGCCGGGGCGCGGAAAAATCGCTGTCCCGCGCCGGTCCGCCGCTGGGAGGCTCGGCGCATGAGCCGACGGCGCGTGAAACCCAGCCTGTACATCTCCGTGGACATCGAGGCGGACGGCCCGGTCCCCGGCCCGTACTCGATGATCAGTTTCGGCGCCGCCGTCGCCGGGCGGCAGGACGCCGACGGCTTCACCCCCGCGGACCCCGAGCAGCACACCTTCTACCGCGAACTGCGGCCCATCTCAGACGAGTTCGACCCCCAGGCACTCGCGGTCAGCGGCCTCGACCGGGACCGGCTGTGCCGCGAGGGGGCGGACCCGGCGACCGCCCTGGCCGAGTTCACGGCCTGGGTCGGCGAGGTGTCCGCGGGTGGGCAGCCGGTGGTCTGCGGCTACCCGGTCGCGTTCGACTGGATGTTCCTGTACTGGTACCTGGTCCGTTTCACCGGCGGCAGCCCGTTCGGCCACTCCGGCTGCATGGACATGAAGACCCTGTACGCGGCCAAGGCGGGCCTGCCCCTGCGGGCGGTCGCCAAGGGGACGATGCCCCGGCACCTGCTCTCGCGGCGCCGGCACACCCATCACGCGCTGGACGACGCCGTGGAGCAGGCCGAACTCTTCGCCAACCTCATGCGCTGGGACGGCCCGGAGGCCTGATCGGCCGGCTTCCGGTCACTCCTCGCCCGCGGTGACGCGGGCCAGCCGACGGGCCTCGTCGCGGGTGGTGCGGGCCACGGCGTCCTCGTCGACGGTGAGCAGCCGTCCGTCCTCCACCACCGGGACGCCGCCCACCAGGGACAGCGTCACCGGCGCGGCAGCGCCCAGTACCAGGGCGGCCACCGGATCGGCGATCGAGGCGTGGGCCAGGGTGTCCATCCGCCACAGCACCAGGTCGGCGAGCTTGCCCGGCTCGAGGGAGCCGATCTCCGCGTCCCGCCCCAGGACGCGGGCGCCGCCGTGGGTGCCCAGCCGGAGCGCCTGACGCGCGGTGAGGGCGGTCTCGCGGTGCGGCCCCAGGCGGTTGACCAGGAGCGCGTTGCGCAGTTCGGTGTGCAGTTCGCCGGACTCGTTGGAGGCGGTGCCGTCCACGCCGAGCCCGACCGGGATCCCGGCGGCGAGCATGTCCGGTACCCGGGCGATCCCGGCCGCCAGACGGGCGTTGGAGGACGGGCAGTGGGCCACGCCGGTCCCGGTGCGGGCGAACGCGGCGATGTCGGCGTCGTTCATGTGCACGCAGTGCGCCATCCACACGTCCTCGCCGAGCCAGCCGGTGGACTCGAAGTAGTCGGTCGGACCCATGCCGAACAGTTCGTGGCAGAACTTCTCCTCCTCCACCGTCTCCGACCCGTGGGTGTGCAGCCGGACCCCGAGGCGGCGCGCCAGTTCGGCTCCCTGGCGCATGAGTTCGGTGGACACCGAGAAGGGCGAGCAGGGCGCGACGGCGACCTGGGTCATCGCCCCGAACGAGGCGTCGTGGTGCTGGGCGACCGTCCGCTCGGTGGCGGCCAGCGCCCCGTCCAGGCTCTCCACCGCGAAGTCCGGCGGCAGTCCGCCGTCGGACTCGCCCCGGTCCATGGACCCTCGGGCGAGGGTGAAGCGCACCCCGGTCTCCCGCGCGGCGCGGATGACGGCCCCGGCGAGGTCTCCGGTGCCGCGGGGGAAGACGTAGTGGTGGTCCATGGCGGTGGTGACGCCGCCGCGCGCCATCATGGCCAGCGAGCCCTGGGCGGCCGCGTGCACCATCGGCTCGTCGATCCGCGCCCAGGTCGGGTAGAGGGCGACCAGCCAGTCGAAGAGGTTGTGGTCGGTGGCCAGGCCGCGGGTGAGCCACTGGTAGAAGTGGTGGTGGGTGTTGACCAGCCCGGGGGTGACCAGGTGACCGGTGCCGTCGATCCGCCGCACCACGTTCTCCAGCCCCTCGGGGGCCTTCCCCTCCCCCACCGACTCGATCACCTGGCCGGCGACCACCACATGGCCCTGGGCGTACTCGGTGTCCTGGGCGTCGACGGTCGCGACGGCGCAGTTCTCGATGACGATGCGGGCGGGGTGTCCGGCTGTGGCTGCCATGGTGGTACTCCGGGGGACGGTGGGGACGAGCAGTGGCGGTACGGGTGTCAGAGGTTGGTGAGGTCGGCCGGGATGAGGGCCTCGGCGCCGTCGCGCAGGACGGTCGCCTCGATCAGCCCGTAGGGGCGGTCGGCGGCGAAGTACACCTCGTTGTCGTTCTCCAGCCCGAACGGCTCGAGGTCGACGAGGAAGTGGTGCTTGTTGGGCAGGGAGAGGCGTATCTCCTCGATCTCCGGGCGGCTCTCCACGACCCGCGCGCCCATCCGGTAGAGCGTCTGCTGGAGGGAGAACGAGTAGGTCTGGGCGAAGGCGTCCAGCAGGTGGCGCCGGGACTCCCGGTAGCAGAGGTCCCAGTCGGGCGCGGTCTCCCCGTCCGCGCCGGTCCAGGCGTAGCGCCAGCGGGCGGAGACGTCGGTGGCCAGGATCCGGTCGTAGGCCTCGGGCAGCGTGGTGTACCGGTCCTTGCGGTAACCCCAGAACTCGGAGTCGGTGGTGTTCAGGACGGTCAGGTCCCGCAGACCGGAGACCACCTCGCTGCGCTCCCCGTCGTGCACGACCTGGGTCAGCCGGGTGCCGCCGCCGGTGCGGGCGAAGGAGTGCTTGGCGTCGGGGCCGCCGATGCGCTCCCAGGCGTACTCCTCGATCCGGATCCGCGCCCGCCGGATGGGTTCCTGCGACCGCACGAAGTGCCGGGCCAGCAGCAGGCCGAACTCCTCCGGGGAGGTGATGCCGTGTTCCTTGGCGAAGGCGTAGACCGTGTTCTTGGTGGTGTCGGTGGGCAGCACGTTGGCGTTGGACCCGGAGTGGTGGACGTCGTCCATGTCGCCGGAGAGCGAGACGGAGACGTTCAGGTCCTTGATGTGGTGGAGCTCGCCCTCGCGGGTGATCCGGACGACCCGGGTCTCCGCCTTGCCGTACTGGTTCTGGCCCAGGCGCGCGGTCCGGGCGGGGTGGTCGGTCATGTCGCTAGCTCCCTCGGTATACGGAGTAGCCGAACGGGCTGAGGAGCAGGGGCACGTGGTAGTGCTCGCCGGGCTCGACGGCGAAGGCCACCGCCACCTCCGGGAAGAACGCGGCCTCGGCCCGCTCCCGGCCCGCCAGGTAGGCGCCGGTGTCCAGGACGAGGCGCACGTGGGTGGCGTCGGCCGGCGGGCCGGGGAGGTCCCGGCAGCGTCCGTCGGCGTCGGTGGCGGAGCCGCCGAGCGCCTGCCAGGGCTCGTCCGCGCCGGTGCGGGCGGCCAGGGAGACCCGCACGCCGGCGGCGGGCCGGCCGAGGCCGGTGTCGAGGACGTGGGTGGACACGGTGGCGGGGGCGGCGCCGGACGTCATGGGCGTGCGTCCTCCTCGGACGGGCCCGCCTCGGCGAGGCGGGCGAGACGGATGCGGTTGATCCTGCCCAGTTCCGCGCGGACGATCTCCGCCTCCCGCTCCGGCGTGTTGCCGAGACGGCCTTGGACGGCGTCCCGCATCTCCTCGGCGGTGAGGCCGGTGGCGCAGATCAGGAACACCTGGCCGAACCTTTCCTGGTAGGCCAGGTTGAGCTCCAGCATCTCGGCCCGGAGCGCCTCGGGGGCGCCCGCCATGCCGCGCTGCTCCCGGGCGGACACCGGGTCGCCGGGC
>NZ_JBRIOU010000002.1:658495-662874 GCF_053474865.1 Streptomyces sp. CO7 | reverse complement strand
GGCGGGGGCGCCCGCCATGCCGGGCTGCGCCCGGGCGGACGCCGGGTCGCCGGGCTTCGGCCGCCCGATCGGCGGGTGCGCCGCCATGGCCTCGGCCAGGCCGGCCGCGGTCAGGGCCGCCGTCGCCGCGTCCCCGGCGGCGCACAGTGCCTCGGCGTCGGCGTAGGGACGGCGCGCGAGCAGGTACGAGGCCCAGGACGGGGCGGCGCAGATCTCGCCCAGGACCGCCCTGGCGGCGGCCTCGTCCAGGGTGTTGAACCGGGCGAGGCCCCGGGAGGCCGGTGTCGGAGAGCTCGCTGTCACATCAGGCAGCCAACCCCACCCGGCCGCCGGGCGTCAACAATTTGTTGAAGAATGGCCGACGGGCCGGCCGTCCGCCCGGCCGAGGGAGAAGCGGAGCCACGGCCGCCACTCGACTCCGTCGTACGCCACCAGGTCGACCGCCTCCACCCGCTCGGTCAGCGGCAGGTGCGGGGCGAGCGCCGCCTCGATCAGGTCGTGCTGCCGCGCGTCACCGCTGTTGGCGACGGTGACATGGGGGTCGAGGTCCCCGAACAACCCGTCGTACGGACGGTGTCGGGGCCAGTGCGCGGTGACGTCCGCGGTGAGGGAGCGCAGCGGCGCGTCCGGCTCGGGGCGCAGCCACAGGACGCCCGGGAAGCGGGCGCACCCGCTGAACCGCAGCTCGAACGGCGGGTGGGCCGCGAAGACGCGGGCGAGGGCGGCGCGGGCCTCGCCGTCCACCCGCTCGCGGGACAGGAAGGGGAACAGGACGGTCGCGTGGGCGGTGCCGCCGTGGCGGGCCGCGGTGTCCCAGGCGCGCCGCCAGGGGGCGACCAGGCGGTCGAGTCCGGGCAGCGGGACGCTCAGCGAGGTGGTCCCGACGGCGACCGGCCAGCCCTCGTCCTCCTCGGCCTCGGCCTGACCAAGGGTGTCGCCGGCCGAGGGGGTGCGGGGCACCCCGGGGGACGTGACGCGGCGCTGCATGGCGTTCACGATAGCGCCCGGCCTTCCCACCGCTCGGGGGGAGGCCGGGCGACGCATGCGGGGCAGGCCCTTGCCGGCTACAACCGGCCTTCGCGGTGTTCCCGCGGCAGCTGCTGGATCTGCTCCAGGGGGCCGAGCACCGGCCGCGGCTGTACCGGCGGCTGGAGGCGCTCCGGCGGGCGCTGCGGGGAAGCGAGGCGCCGCCCTCCGGGCCCGGAGAGCACACCTGACCGGCCGGGCGGCCCTCCTCCAGGTCACCCGCCCGCCCCGGCCGGCATGCGCGGCCGCACGCGCAACGGCACAGTGGGGCCGGCGGCAGCGGGCCCGTGCGGCGGCGAACCTCGCACGCCCGATCCGGCCGGGGTCAGCCGCGCGGGAAGGTCGTCGACGGGGCCGACGGGAGGACCGATGCACGACAAGCCACTGAGCAGGGTCACCGGGAGACTGCGGCGCCGTCTGCGCAACGAGGCGCACGACCCACCCGGCGACCCGGGCCCCGACGCGTTCGGGATCGACCAGTACCTGGCCAACCGGTTCGAGGACGGCGCACTGGCGCCCGAGGACGAGGCGAGGCTGGCCGAGGAGGTCGCCATGCTCCTCCCCCAGCGCTGGTCCCTGTCGCCGCGCGCCGAGGAGCGCCTGAGCCAGGTGAGTGAGCGTCTCGGCGGATACCGCCAGGTGCTGGAGTGGCTGGACGGTCATCCGGGTCTGCCGCGCCTGACGGCCCGGCTCCTCGTCCTGACCGAGAACCTGGACCACTTCGGCGAGAACGCCGCCGTCCTCGACGCGGTGCGCGCCCACCGCGGCCGCTCGCCGCTCCCGCCGGAGCTGCGGGACGTGCTGCCGCCGGCCACCGACGAGGAGACCCTTCCCGACATCGCCCAGCGTCTGGAGGGGCTGCTCGGCGACCGCCGCTCCGAGGACGCGACGCTACTGGCCCTGGCCACGACCGAATGGCTGGCGGGCCTCGCCCGGGGGGCGGCGCCCGACTCCCCGGAGGTCACCGAGATGAGCGAGCTGATGTCCCATCTCCACACCGACATCGACCGAGCGGCCCCCACGGCCTGACGGCTCGACGGCCCGAGACGTCCGCGACCCGCCCCGGGGTCACGGCCGCTCCGCCCGGCGGTGACGGCGGCGGAGGAGGTACCGGGCGACGACCGCGGCGACCAGGACGCCGAGCCCCACGAGCACCCACCGCTGGTAGCGCGAGACGGTGGCGTAGATCTCGGTGATGTGGTCCCCGGCGGCATAGGCGAGCGTGGCCCACAGGCCCACCCACAGGGCCGCGCCGAGGGCGTTGAAGGCGAGGAACCGGCGCCAGGGCATCCCGGTGGTGCCGGCGACGATCCCGTTGACCTGGCGCAGACCGTCGACGAACCGGGCCACGGTGACGATCTTGCCCCCGTGGCGGGCGAAGAAGGCCTCGGCCCTGGCGAACCGCTCCGGTGTCAGGAACACGTACCTGCCCCAGCGGTGGACCAGGGCGCGTCCTCCGTACCGGCCGATCAGGTAACCGATGTTGTCGCCCATGACGGCGGCGGCGAAAGCGATCAGCGCCACGGCGACGATGTCCAGCCGTCCCGCTCCCGCGAGGACGCCCGCGGCGATCAGGATCGCCTCGCCGGGGATGGGGACGCCGAAGTCCTCCACGAGGATCACGCCGGCCACGGCCCAGTAGCCGTAGTGGCCGAGCAGGGGTTCCAGATGCGCCAGGGGGCCCGGCAGGGGGTGGGCCATGGCGTCATCGTAGGCGCGAGGGCGCCGCCCGGCCGGGTGCCTGCGGGTGCGGGCGCGGTCCGGTTCAGCCGACCGGGGGCCCGCCCGGACCTTCGTCCCGTCCTCGCTCCGGGGCCCGCTCCCCGTGCGCCCGGTTGAGGTAGTTGTAGACGGTGAACCGGCTGACGCCCAGCGCGCCCGCCACCGTCTCCACGCCGTGGCGGACGGCGAACGCGCCGCGGGCCTCGAGGGTGCGGACCACTTCCTGCTTGGCCCTGCGGTCGAGTGCGGCGAGCGGCCCGCCGGCCGTGCGCTCCATGGCGGCCAGCACGTGGTCCAGCGACTCGGCGAGCTGCGGCAGCCGGACGGCGACCGCCTCGGCCCCCTCCCAGCGCAGCACCACGTCGTCCGGGCCCGCCTCCTGCGGGGGCAGCAGCACGGCGCCCATGGCGTCGGCCAGCGGCCGCACGGCGTCGACGAACCGCTCCCGCGCACTCCCGGCGGCGCTCACCCGGCATCCCCCTCGGCGGCGTCCACCACGTTGACCTGCAGCGTGACGCGGGACGCCCCGGCCCCCAGGGAGCGGCGCAGCACGGTGTCGACCGCGGCGAGCACGGTCTCGGCGTCGCCCTCGGCGGTGGTGCCGAAGGGGCCCACGTCGACGGATTCCAGCCCTCGGGCCCCTTCGACGGCCTCCCGGGCCGCGACCGCGTGGCCGGGGACCTCGTCGAGGTCGAACGGCTCGGTCGTGAACTCCACCCGCACACGCATTCCTGCCCCCAGAGCACCCTGAGCACCGGGCCCGACGTCCGCGCCCGGCCCGGCGGCGACTCTAACCGACGGCCGCCCGGCCGCCGCGGCCCGGCGGTCCGGCGGCCCGGTGGTCCGGCGGCCCGGTGGTCGGTCAGATGCGGGAGAGCACCCCGCACTCGCCGCCGGCCCCGACGGCGCCGCTGCGGTCGTAGGGGTCGACGGTGGCTGTGGCCGACGGCGCGGCCTCGTGCGGGTCGGAGGGGAACTCGGGGTGCGCCCATCCGTCGGGGGCCCCGCAGCCCCCGTTGCTCCATTCGCTGTCGTACCGCTTGATCATGAGCTTGCCGGGGGTCGCCACGATGCGTTCGGGGTCGGGCATCTCCAGCTTCAGCACCCGGCGCACCACGGCACGCGTCACCTCGGTGGAGCCTTCGCCGGCCCGGGTCACCGGGTAGACGAAGGTGTAGTCGGCGGTGATGGAGAGGGCTCCGCGCTCGCCCTCCTCCAGCGTCGTCCGGCCGCGGACACGGACCCGGTCGCCGACGACGCGAACCTCGTCCGGGTCGAACCGGCTGAACACGAGCAGCGGGTCGTCCTCCTCGCCCGGGTCGCGCAGCGACCTCCTCAGGTCCTCCAGGAGCTCGGGCTGCAGCGGGTCCAGGACGCCCAGCGCCGCCTTCGGCCGCGCCCCGCGCAGGGTGGCCGGGGCGACGTTGGCGTCGACCAGCAGGGTGCGGGTCCCCTCGAGGGCGCGCTCGACCTGGTGCCGCGAGAAGACGCCGGTCGCCTTCGCGGGAGGCATCACGATGCTCTCCGCGCCCTCCTCCCAGCGGGCGGCCGGGGACCCGGCGAAGGGGTCCTCGAGGGTGGCCGCGCCGGGCGCCGCGCCCGGCGCGGCCACCCTCGAGGACCCCTTCGCC
>NZ_JBRIOU010000002.1:656237-658395 GCF_053474865.1 Streptomyces sp. CO7 | reverse complement strand
CCACCACACCGGCCAGGGCGGCCTTGACGCGACGGTGGCGGGCGGCGCGCCGCCGGTACCCGCCCAGGTCCGCGGGGGTGCGCCAGCCCTGCGGCAGTTCGCCCCGCGCCTCCTGCTCCCGGAGCCGCGCGGTGACCATCCGGGCGCGTGCCGAGGGTTCCTTCGGCGCGTTCGCCGCGGTCCCCTCGGCGCTCTCCCGCAGGAACCGGGCCAGTTCCTCGTCGGACAGGTGCTCGGACACGGCCCTCCCCCTCCCTGGCCGACTCCCGTTCGCGGCCGAAGATCCAGTGCGGCAGGTTAGGGCACGCGCGTCCGACCGGCGGCACGGGGTAGGCCGTCGGGCGGGGCCGCGCACCCTCCGAGGTGCGCGGACCGTCGCTCCGCAGCAGCCTGGGGACATGAACCGACCGCACATCGTGGTGCACCCGCCGGGGCTCGACGGGTCCCGGCGGGTGACCGCCGACGACGAGGCCCTCGGCGTCGCCTCGCACCTGGACGACGTCCGCGAGATCCTCCGGCTCTCCGACCTCGACGTGGGGGACGTCGAGACCGGTGACCGGATCGACTGGCAGGGCGGAGGCCCCGGGCAGTGGCCCGGCCTGGAGGAGCACCACGACCTCGAATAACCCTCGCCCGTAGGCCCGTTGACGCTCTCCGGCGGCTGCGGCGCAACCTCAAATCAACCTCTGAGAACGCCTTCACCTCTTCAACGAACCCGTGCCCGGGCCGCATTGTTGTGTCCACGAGGTCCGCCGGCACGGGGGCGGCGGACCTCGCTCCGGCCACGGGGGAGTCGGAGAAACGGGGGATACGCCACGGGGGAACGCGGCGAGGGCGACGGGGGACGTCCGCTCGACGCGTACCGCATCGCCGTGCTGCGCGGGGGCGACCGCGCGGTCGTGACGGTCGCGGTCGTGGCGCAGCACGGACGCGGCCTGGTCGAGGCGGCGGAACCGGGGTTCCGGAGGAACTCCGGCCCGCTGTCCGGCCGGGCCGCGCACCCGTTGGAGACGGCGGTGCACGCCGCGCCGTACCGGCCACGCACCTTGCCGGAGCTGACGGAACGCGCCCGGGTCCGGACTTGCGTGCGGACGCCGCCTGCCGGACACCCCGGGCCCCTCACCACCCGGACGTACCGCGAGCTCCACGACCGCGACGGCGAGGAACGCGGCCCGGACGGACGCGACGGGCACGGCGCCGGGGGCTGGGGTGGGAGCCACGCCTCGGGCGGGCACCACGCGTGCGGCTCGGGCTCGGGCTCCGGCTGCGGCTGCGGCTGCGGCTGCGGCGGCCTGTGACCACCGGGCAGCGGCGGCGCACGGCACGGGTGCGCGAGCGCACGCCCTCCTCCGCCGAACGGAAACCGACCGCCCTGCCCGGCAATCGGCGAAACATCGCCGAAAGGCCGTCAAGGGACGGACAGGGGGCCCGCGCCGGGCGCACCATGGGAGTCCGACCGCATCACGTCCTGGAGTGGCCATGTCCGAAAAGGTTCCGGTGCGTTGCCCGGCCTGCCGGCGGGAGCACGTCTACCGGGTACCGACGTTCCCCTGCGCCTGCGGCACTCCGGTGGCCCCCGCGCTGGACGTCTCGGGCGAACCGACCCAGCTGACCCGGCGGGTCTGGCACGAGAGCTGGGTGACCGTGCCCTGCCCCCGCTGCTCCCTGCGCAGTCAGTGGCCGTGGCCGGAACTGGGGTGTCCCTGCGGGGCCGTGCTGCGGCTCCCGCTGCTGGTCCCCGGGGACGCCGGCGGCCCTTCGGCGGCGCGGCCGGCCTTCCAGCCGGTGACCATCCGCACGCCCCTGGACGCGGTCACCGCGGCGGCGCTGTACCTGCGGTGGCTGGGTCACCCGGACGTGCGCCGGGCCGACCAGCGGCCGCCCTCAGGTGTCGCCCTCGCCGCGCGCGGGCTGATAGCGCACGTGGACCCGGGCCCGCGGACGGCCTCCACCCGTGAGGTGGAGTGCCTGTGGCTGACCGCGATGAGCGAGTCGGCGCAGGGGGTCCACTTCTCGCTCGCCGGCTACGACCCGGCGGCCCTCGACCTCGCCGAGCAACTGTCCACGCCGCTCTTCCTGCTGGACCGCACCGGCATGCCGCAGGCGGTCAACGACGCGGCGGACACACTGGCCGAAGGCTGACCGCCCGGCCCGTCCC
>NZ_JBRIOU010000002.1:648823-656137 GCF_053474865.1 Streptomyces sp. CO7 | reverse complement strand
CCGCCACCCTGCGCGAACGCCGCCCCCGGAGGCGCCCGGCCCCGCGCCGCGGGGTCGTGCCGCCGTGCGGCGACTCCCGCCGCCGGGCCGGTATTTGACCGGACTCCGCCCTTTCCTTTTCCCCATTTTCAATTACGCTCCGGCCGGACGACCGGAGTTTGCGCAGAACGCCCGGATACCTCCCGCCCGATTAGTGCCGCACGTTGCTTACTATTGACCAGAACACGACATTCGAGGGGAGCGGTGACCGTGCCATACGACGTCCAGGATCTCGCCGACCACCGCTCCGACCGGACGAACGAGCAGGTCATCGGACAGGAGGAGCTCTTCGCCGCGGCCCGGCGAAGACTCGCCCAAGGCGGTGGCGTTCTGCTCCACGGACCGGCCGGCATCGGCAAATCGACGGCACTGCGGGCACTGACCGCCGAATATGCCGGAAAGTCGCGGACGGTCCTGCGCTGTTCGGCCACCGAGTCGGAATCCCACCTCCCCTTCCTGGCCATCGCGGACCTCCTCGGCCCGGTCCTCGACCGGGTCGCCGACCGCCTGCCCGACACCCAGCGTTCGGCGCTGGAGGCCGCGCTCACCGGCCACGGCGAGGCGGTGCTGCGGCCGGACGGCCACCACGGGCTGGCCCTGCGCCTGGCGGTCCTGGCCGCCTTCCGCGCACTGGCCGCCGACGGGCCGGTACTGGTGGTCGCCGACGACCTGCAGTGGCTGGACCGCGCCAGCAGCGAACTGCTCGGCTTCGCGGCCCGCCGGATCAACGGCACCCGGGTGCGGATGCTCTGCGCGCTGCGCACCGGGACGCCCGGCGGGCCGGACGTGAACGACTGCCTGCGCGCGCTGCCGCACGACTCCGAGGCGCTGCGGGTCGCGCCGCTGGACCGCGGGCAGATCTCCGCCCTGCTGGCCCGCCGCGGCCACCGGTCGCTGCCGCGTTCGACGGTGCGGGCCATCGGCGCGGCCAGTGCCGGCAACCCGATGTTCGCCCTGGAGCTCGGCCGCGCGCTGGCCGAGAGCCCCACGCCGCCCCGGCCGGGCGAGCCGCTGCCGGTGCCGACGTCCCTGCGCGCCCTGCTGCTGGGGCGGCTGGAGCGGCTGCCCGCCGAGACCCGCCGGACGCTGCTGGTGGCCGCCGCCGGGGCGCGCCCGACCCTGGCGTTGTTGCACGCCGCCGGCCGGACGGACGCCGAGGCGGACGTCGCCCGTGCCTGCGCGCTGGGGGTGCTGGTCGCCGATCCGGAGAACCACACCGTCCGCTTCACCCACCCGCTGGTGCCCTCCGCGCTGTACGCGGCGGCCGACGGGCCCGAGCGGCGGGCCGTCCACGCGGCGTTGTCACGGGTGGCCGTCGACCCCATCGACCGGGCCCGGCACCTGGCCCTGGCCACGGCGGGGGCGGACCCGGAGGTCGCCGCGCGGCTCTCCGAGGCGGCCGGTCTCGCCCGCGACCGGGGCGCCCCGTCGGTGGCCGCCTCGCTGGGACTGCTGGCCGCACGGCACACCCCCCTGGACGCGGGCCACTCCCCCGACGCGTACCGGCTGCGCGCCGCCGAGGACGCGCTGACCGCCGGCGAGACCGATCTGGCCCGCGACATCGCCCAGGACGTGCTCGGCCGGGCCACCGAGCCCGCCGAGCGGGTGCGGGCCTGGATGGTGGTGATCGACGCGGCGGGGCAGGCACTGGCCGAGGTCGACGCCGTCTTCCCGCAGGCCCTCGCCGACGCGGGGGACGATCCGCGTCTGCTCGGCCTGGTCCACCACCGGCTGGCCTGGCAGGCGCTGCTGGTGGAGGGCGACAGCGGCCGGGCCCGTCAGGAGGCGGCGCTCGCCGCCCGGCTCGCCGCGGCGGGCGCGGACCGCAACACCGAGCTGCTCTCGCTGGCGTTCCAGGCCCACATGGAGGTGCTGCGCGGCCACCCGGACGCCCCCGCCACCATCCTGCGGGCGCTGGAGCCGCCGCAGGAGGACGCGCTGGCCTACGACCACAACGGCGCGGGAGCGGTGCACTGCCGCTGGATGATGATGAGCGACCGGCTGGACGAGGCCCGGTCCACCGTCACGGCGTTGCTGCGGGGCGCCCGGCGGCGCGGCATGGTCGAGGCGGAGGTGCAGTACCTGCGGCTGCTCGCCGAGACGGAGCTGGCCTCGGGGCACTGCGGACGGGCGGTCGACCTCGCCCGGGAATCGCTGCGGCTGGCCCGCGACACCGGGATCGGCGAGGCGGCGGCCGGCGCGCTGGCGGCCCACGCGGAGGCGTCCGGCGGCGACCCGGCGAGCGCCGCGGAACTGGCCGAGGAGGCGGTGCGCACGGCGGAACGGGACGGCGACCAGATCTTCCTGGCGCACGCCCTCGCCGCGCTGGGTCACGTCCGGCTGCTCAGGGGCGACGCGGCCGGGGCGGTGGAGGTCCTGAGCCGGGTGCGCGTCTTCGAGGCGGGGGTCGGCATCGACGACCCGGCCGACGGCCGCTGGCACGGCGACCTCGCGGAGGCCCTGGTGCGGACCGGGCGGCCGCAGGAGGCACGGCGGCTGGTGGAGGAGACCCGCGCCCGAGCGGTCCGGCTGCACCGGGAGGGCGTGCTCGCGGTGACGGACCGCGCCGAGGCGCTGGTGCGGATCGCGGAGGGCGACACGGAGGGGGCGGAGTTCCTGCTGACGCGCTCACGCGAACGGCTCTCCGCGCTGGGTCGGCGGCTCTCGGAGGGCCGCACGCTGCTGGTCCTGGCCGACCTGCGCTCCCGCACCGGGCGCGACGGGGCGGGCCCGCGCGAGGAGGCGGGACGGCTGTTCCGCCGGTGCCGGGCGCTGCCGTGGCTGCGGCGGGTGGAGGCCATGGCGGCCGCGGACACCGCCGCGTCCGCCGCCGTGGGCGCCGCGGCGGGCCCGGGCGGCGGGCCGTCCGCCGTCCACGCGGGGACCCCGGCCGCGCTCCAGGGCGCCGCCGGTGGTCCGGCCGTGACGGCGGGCGGCGGGGTCGCGCTGCTGGAAGGGCTCGCCGCCATGGAGCGTCAGGTCGCCGGGCTGGTCATGGAGGGGGCCACCAACCGGGAGATCGCGGGGCGGCTGTACGTCAGCGTGAAGACGGTGGAGGCGACGCTCACGCGGGTCTACCGCAAACTCGGCATCCGCTCGCGCATCGACATCGTCCGCCTGACCGCCAACCACCCGGCCGGCGGCTGACGCCCCCTCACCACCAGGCCCCGAGCCCGGCGACACGGCCCACGTCCGCGTGCGTGCCGGAACGCCGGAACGCCGGAACGCCGGACCGCCGGACCGCCGGACCGCCGGATCACAGTACGGCGAGCCGGTCCACCAGCAGCTCGATCCTGCGGCCGCTCTCCGGAGGCGGCAGCCGTCCCGCACGGGTGAGGGTCGCCAGCCCGTGCAGGGACGCCCAGAACACCTCGGTGAACAGCCCCGGGTGCACACCCTCCCCCGCGACCTCGCCGAGGGTCTCCAGCAGGGCGGCGAAGCCGTCCTTCAGGGGCTCGGGGGTGTCCTCCTCGGCGAACGCCAGGCCGCCGTCGAGCTGGAACATCGCGTCGTAGACCGCCGGGTTGCTCTCGGCGAAGCCGAGGTACGCGCGCGCGAGGGCGGTGACCCGGGCGCGCGGGTCGTCCGCGGAGCGGGCCGCGGCCCGCAGCAGACCGGCCATCTCGGTCGCGCCCGTCAGGGCGACGGCGCCGATGATCTCCCGTTTGCCGCGGAAGTGGCTGTAGAGAACGGGCTGGCTGTACTCGATGCGCTCGGCCAGCCGGCGGGTGGTGACCGCCTCCCAGCCCTGTTGCTCGGCGAGCGCGCGGGCCGTGGCCACGATCAGGCGCTCGCGGGCCGCCCGCTCGCGCTCCTTGCGTTCCTGGACTGACATGCAACAGATTCTAGCACTGCTAGACAATCGAGCGATAGCAGCGCTAGCGTTGCCTCATCGGCTAGCAACGCTAGATACGGACATCCCGGAGGAATCCCCATGTTCAACGCACTCGAGATCGTCACCACCGTGATCGTCGGCGTGATGGTGGGGGTGGAGTTCTGCGTCGCTGTCTTCGTCAACCCGATCCTCGACGCCCTCCCCGACGACAGCACCCAGCGCGGCCGCAGCCACGGGGGCCGGCTGCTGGGCGCCGTGATGCCGTTCTGGTACATCTCCTCGCTGGTCCTGGTCGTGGTCTGGTGGGCCGTCGGACGCGGTGCGGACGGCGCCGGACTCGTCGCCGCCGGGGGTGGACTGCTGCTCGTCAGCGTGCTGATGTCGGTCCTGCTGCTCGTGCCGATCAACAACCGGAGCAAGACGTGGACGGTCGGCGACCGGCCCGCCGACTGGAAGCAGCAGGTGCGGCGCTGGGACCGCCTGCACCTCGTGCGCGTCGCCGTCATCGTCGGCGCCTTCGCCCTGCTGGTCACCGCCCTCGCCTGACCCGGCGCCGGCACACGGCCGGCGCGCGAACAGCACGCGGACAGCACGGACGGGGCGGGCCGAGGGAGGGGAAACCCTCGGCCCGCCCCGCAGGGCAGTCCCTCATGTGCGCCGGGCGGGCATGCTCATAGGCTGACCTTGTCCCCAACGGGCCGCAGACCGGGGGGCGTTGCGGACGACCACGAGCGCCCCGCAGCGCCCCCCATCCACGCGTGGAAGGGCTGTCACCTTCCCCCCTTCCGGTGCTTGCCGCGGCCGCCCTCGCCGCTGATGCCGCTCGTGTCGACGCCCGACGCGGCATCCGTGCCGGTGGCCTCCATGCCCTCCGACTCGATCCGCTCCTTGCGGACGCGGCCGGTGACGGTACGGTTCTGGACCCGCTCCTCGGTGGTGAGCTTGACCCGCTCGACCGGGACCACCTCGGTCTCGATCACGGGCCGCTCGGCGTGGAGCGTCACCTCGAACTCCGCCTCCTTCAGCGGCTCTCCGGAGAGCGCCGAGGAACGGTTGGCCTCGGTGATCGGCTCGCGGACGACGCGGACCTCCTCGTACCGCAGCGGGACGCTCTGCTGCACCTCTTCGGTGTCGACGTACTTGTGCAGCCTGGCGCGGCCGCTCTCCTGACGCTCGACCCTCACGTGCATGCGCTCCTCGGAGCGCGTCATCGCGTTCTCCGCCGTCTCCTTGCCCAGGTCGGCGCCGGCGCCGGCGCGCGAACGGGACTCGGCACCGGGGGTGCGCCCCTCGGCGCCGATGCCCCGGCCCTCGGCCGCGGTGCCCTGCGCGTAGGCCCGGCCGGACTCGCCGACGCCCTCGCCCTTGCGGCCGCGTGCGGACGCCTTGCCGGCGATGCCTCCGGCCACACCCCCGGCCGCACCGGCCGCGCCGGCCGTCCCCTTGTCCATGCCGCCACGACCGGACGTCGCGTCCTTGTCCTGACCCGTGGACTGCTCCCAGGGCTGGTCCCACTTGACGCCGTAGTACTCGTACAGGCGGTGCTCCTCCTCGCGGGAGAGATGACCGCCGCTGTCGACCACGACGTCGGGGGCGTCCTTGACCTTGTCCTTGGTGTACGGCACCTCGAGGTGGTCCTCCACCAGCGAGGCGTCACGGATCGGCACGAACGTCTCACTGCTTCCGAAGAGGCCGGTCTTGACGCTCACCCACTCCGGACGGCCGGTCGCGTCGTCGAGGAAGACGTGCTTGGCCTCGCCGATCTTCGTGCCCGTGCCGTCGTACACCGGATGGTCCAGGACAGCGGGGATCTGGTCTCGGGTGATCATTTCATCACCCTCCTTCCACACTCGGCTCGCCCAACGGGTAGACACGGACGAAAGGCATGAAACGGCCTTTCGGTCGCGAAGTCGTCGGAAATCGCGGTAAACGGCAGTCCTTCGACGCTTGACGCGGGACGGAAGGGGCACCCGCTTCGCACTGTGCGTACGAGCGATGACGGCGCGCACCCGCTCCTGCCGGAGGCGGGGCGACCGCGACGGATATTGGTGACCGGGTGGTTCAGCTTCCTGCACGGGGAGGCCACCGCCGGGGACGTGCTGGCCCTTGACCGGGTGCGGGAGGTGCTGGACAGCGCGGACCTGCCGTACGACGTGGCCTGGAGCCCCGGTTTCCGGCCCGGGGAGCTCTCCCTGGACCGGGCCGACCCGCGGGACTACTCCCACCTGGTCTTCGTGTGCGGACCGCTGCACGGACTGCAGATCGAGCAGCTGCACGAGCGGTACGCGGGGTGCGTGCGGGTGGCGGTGGGGGTGTCGGTGATCGACCCCTCCTCGCCCGCGGTGCAGGGCTTCCACCGGGTGCTGGCGCGGGACGCCTCCGGCGGGGCGGCGCCCGACCTCGCGGCCCGGGCCCCGCTCCCGGACCCGGTGCCGGTGGTCGGGGTGATCCTCACCCACGGCCAGCACGAGTACGGCGGCCGGCGGCTGCACGAGGCGGTGGCCGAGACGGTCACCGGCTGGCTCGCGGGCGTGGACTGCGCGCGGCTGGACCTGGAGACCCGGCTCGACTCCCATGACTGGCGCCTGTCCGCGACGCCGGGCCAGCTGGAGTCGCTGCTGCGGAGGCTGGACCTGGTGGTCACCGACCGGCTGCACGGCCTGGTGCTGGGACTCCGGTCGGGCGTCCCGGTGCTCGCGGTGGACCCCGTGGCCAGCGGCGCGAAGGTCACCGCGCAGGGGCAGGTGTGGGGGTGGCCGGCGGTGGTGCCGGGCGAGCACGTCTGCGCCGCCGCCCTGGACCGCTGGCTCCACTGGTGCCTCTCCCCCGAGGGCCGCACCGCCGCGGCCGGCATCGCGGGCTCCACCGCCCGCGACCCCGCCGACACCCTGCTCGCGGCCCTCCACCACGAGGCCTGACACCCGCGGGGCGGCGCGACGCGTGGCGCCGGCCGGCGCCACGGGACCGGCGGGGAAGCCGCCCTCGCCGAAACCCCGGAACGCAGGGCAGCTCCTCCTCCGCGCCCCGCACCCGCACCCGCACCCGGAGCACCGGGCCGGCGTTCACCGGGAGCGCGTGGGGCCCGCGGGACTCGGGTCGTACGATGGGCGGGTGATCACCGGCCTCGGACCGCACCGCCGCCCCGCGGGGCGGCTGTTCGCCCTGCTGGTGCTCGCGGTCCTGGCCGGGCTGTTCGGCATGCACGCCCTCGCCCCCGGCGGCGGGTTCGACCGGCCGCACCCCGGATCGCACGGCATGGGGACGGTCCACGGCGAGCGGGCCGCCCACTCCCCCGCGCACACCGTCGACGCCGGACCCCACCAGGGTCACGGAGCGGGATCCGGCCATCTGAGCCACGCGGACGACACCTGTGCCGCGGCCGGGCCTGCGTCCCCGTACACCCCTCCCCCGCTCACCGGCGTCCCGGCCGCCCTCTCGGC
>NZ_JBRIOU010000002.1:645520-648723 GCF_053474865.1 Streptomyces sp. CO7 | reverse complement strand
GCCCAACGCCGCCGACGTCGCCTTCGCCACCGGGATGATCCCGCACCACCGGCAGGCGGTGGAGATGGCCGGCCTCGCGCCCGACCGGGCGGCGTCGACGGAGGTGAAGCGCCTCGCCGCGGAGATCGAGAAGGCCCAGGCCCCTGAGATCGCCACCCTGTCCGGCTGGCTGAGGTCTTGGGGCGAGGACGTGCCCACCGAAGGCACCGCAGGTCACGGCGCACACGGCGGCGGCGACGGAATGATGTCCGCCGAGGACATGGAGGCCCTTCGCGAGGCCTCCGGTCCGGCGTTCGACGAGGCCTTCCTGCGGATGATGATCGAGCACCACGAGGGCGCCGTCGCCATGGCCCGGACGGAGCGCGCGGACGGTTCCCACCCGCCGGCCCGGGGGATGGCGGCGGACATCGTCGACGCGCAGTCGTCGGAGATCGGGCGCATGAAGAACCTCCTCGGCCGTAACTGACAAGTTCCCGGCACCAGTTGCCACCCGGTGGGGCGGGCGTCGCGCAGCGCGGCGTCCGCCCCACCGGCGTGTCACGAACCCGTTTCCCGCTCGCGCGGAATACCCCCAGGGGGTATAAGGTTCGGAGGGTGCGGGGTCGGGAGACGAGCCCCGCCGGACAGTGAGGGGAGAACCGTCATGGAGCACACCGGGCACCACTCCGGCGACGCCCACGGTCACGCGGGACACGGGGGCCACGCCGGACACCGGGGCGGGCATGACGCCGGGCACCACCACGCGGCCCGCCCGGGCGCGAGCTGGGCCATGGCGGCGAGGGCGACGCTGCACTGCCTCACCGGCTGCGCCGTGGGCGAGATCCTCGGCATGGTCATCGGCACCGCGCTGGCCTGGGGGAACGTGCCGACCATGGTGCTGGCGATCGGCCTGGCCTTCGTCTTCGGCTACTCCTTCACCCTGTTCGGGGTCCGCAGGGCCGGACTGGAGCTGAGGGCGGCGATCAAGGTGGCGCTGGCCGCCGACACGGTCTCCATCGCCGTGATGGAGCTCGTCGACAACGGGATCATCGCGCTGACCCCCGGGGCGATGGACGCCCAGCTCTCGGACGGCCTGTTCTGGTCGGCGCTGCTGGGCGGTTTCGCCGTGGCCTTCCTGGTCACCACTCCGGTGAACAAGTGGATGATCGGCCGCGGCAAGGGACACGCGGTCGTCCACGCCCACCACCACTGACCCGGGGAGGGCCGCCGGGCGGTGCGTCAGGCGGGGTCCGCCGCGTCCAGGTGGGCGGTGTCGCCCCAGCGGGTGGGGTGCAGGCGCCGCCCGTCGCCCTCCCAGTGCGACACCGAGGCGTTCGGCACGGGCGGCAGCGACTCGGGCGAGGCGGCTCCGATCCCGGCGAGAACGTGGCGCAGGGCGACCAGCACCCCGTCGTGCGCGACGAGCAGGACGCGCCGTCCGGGTGCGGCCCGGCCCAGGTCGGCGACGAACTGCCCGACGCGGACGGCGACGTCGGTGAAGGCCTCCCCGCCGGGCGGCCGGTAGTACCAGTCCCCCAGCAGCTCCCGGCGGGCCGCCTCCTCCGGCGCCCGGGCACGCAGCGCGGTCGGAGGGTGCAGCTCGAAGACACCCGTCTCCCGGTCCCGCAGCCGCTCGTCCACCAGCGCGTCGGGCGACGCGACACCGAGCTCGGCGGCCCGGGACGCCATGAGCTCCCAGGTCTGCCGGGCCCGCAGGTAGGGGGAACACACGACCAGGTCCGGGCCGGTTCCGGGGGTCCGGCCGGCCAGCCAGGCCCCCAGGGCGAGGGCCTGCGCCTCCCCGCGCCCGGTCAGCGGGACGTCCCGGTCGCGGCCGGGGACGGGCTCCGTGGAGAGCGACGCCTCCGCCGCGGCGAAGGCCACGTTGGCCGTGCTCTGCCCGTGCCGCACGGCCCACAGGCCGGCCAGCGCGCAGGGCGGCGCCAGGCCGCCCGCGTCGCCGGTTCCGGACGTCCGTGTCATGCCGGCCGCCCGCGCCGGCCGGTCCTGGGCAGCTCCATACGCGCGCTCCTCCCGGGGGGACCGTAACGCCCGGCAGGGATCCGCGCGAGGTCCCGGGCCACCGCCGTCATCCCGTGTACTGCCGTGCCCGGGAGGCCCGTTGGGAGGCCTCCAGCAGCACCAGACGGGACTCGACCGCCGCCGGGAGCACCCGCCGCTCCCGCACCACCCACGGCAGCCCGGCCGCCGCCAGGGCGAAACCGCGCAGCGAGGCGGCGTCGCGCGGCACGGTCCGCGCCAGGTGCAGGGTGCGCCGCAGCGCCGCGCGCGGCGGGCGCCGCAGCCAGGTGAACCAGAGCGTGTTGCGGATGCCGTGCGTGCGCCGCAGCGTGGAGTCCCGCGCCGCGGACGCCCGGTGGTGGATGGTGAGGGAGTCCGCGTAGACCAGCCACCACCCCGCCGCCGCGAGGTCCACGGCGAGCAGTTCCTCCTCGCCGCCGAGCCAGAGCCGCGGCGAGAACCCGCCGGCCGACCGGAACGCGTCGGTGCGCAGCACGGTCGCCGCCGCGAGGAACGAACCCAGCGCGGGTCCGGGCAGCCAGCCGGGTCCCGGCAGGGGCGAGTCGCGCAGTTCGGCGACGATGGGGTCCTCGGTCCCTCCCGGCTCCACGAGGATGCGGGCGGTCACCGCGGCGACGCCCGGGAACCGGTCCAGCAGGTCGGCGGCGCCGCGCAGCGAGCCGGGCTCCCACCAGGTGTCGTCGTCGCAGAACGCCACGTACGGCGTGGTGACGTGCCGCACCGCCAGGTTGCGGCCGACCGCCCCGAGGTTGCGGCCCGGGCGCAGCAGCAGCACCTCGGGGTGGCGGCGCGCGACGGCGGCGGCGGTGCCGTCGGCCGAGGCGTTGTCGGTGACGATCACCCGCGGCCGCTCCGGCAGTTCCGCCAGCCGGTCGAGGGTGAACAGGAGTTCGTCGCGCCGGTTGTGGGTGATGATCACGACGCTGACGCGCGGGTCGGCTCCGGAGGGGTTCACGCGCGGGCCCCGTCCAGCAGCCGGGCGGCCCGTTCGACGTGCGGCGGCAGCGGTGAGCGGGCGCGCAGCGCGCCCGGCAGCCGCACCAGCGTCCCGCGCAGGGCGTGCCGGGCGGGGCCGCCTTGCCATGCCTCGACGGCGAGTTCGCGGGTGCGGGCCAGGGCGAGCGGCAGCGGCCGGCGCAGCCAGGCGGTCAGCACCTCGTTGCGCCGTTGCAGGGCGGTGC
>NZ_JBRIOU010000002.1:644519-645420 GCF_053474865.1 Streptomyces sp. CO7 | reverse complement strand
GTGGCGGGGTGGTGGCGGGCGACCACGTCGGGGCAGTACGTCACGCCCCATCCGCGGGCCGCGAGGTCGTAGGCGAGCAGGGTCTCCTCGGCCCCGAAGAAGAGCACCCGGTGGTAGCCGCCGGTCTCCAGGTAGGCGATGCGGCGGGCGACGGCGGCGCAGCCGAGGAAGCCGAGCACCTGGGTGCCGGGCAGGTCGGGGACGGCGCCCAGCGGAGAGCCGGCGAGGACCTCGTTCATCGGGTCGTCGGCGCCCTCGAGCCCGACCAGGGTGCGGGCGGCGAGGAGCCCGAGCCGCGGGTGTGCCTCCATGCACCGTGCGGCGGCGGTCAGCGCGCCGGGCTCCCACCAGGAGTCGTCGTCGCTGAAGGCCACGTAGGGGGTGCCGAGCAGCCGCACCCCGTGGGTGCGGGCGGTGGCGCCCTGGTTCTCGGCCAGCGCGATGGTTCTGACCTGCGGGAAGTCGCGGCCGATCATCTCCCGCGTGCCGTCGCGGGAGGCGTTGTCGACCACGACGACGGGCGGGTTCTCGGGCAGCGCGAGCAGGCGGCGCAGGGTGCGGGCGAGGCTGTCCCGCCGGTCACGGGTGGCGATCACCACCCCGACGGCGGGACGCGGGTCGTCGTCCGGTGCCGGAGCGGTCATGGCGTTCCGGTGGTCACGGCGGGGCCCGAGGAGGCGGCGGGGCCGGAAGGCGCGGCAGGCCCGGCGGGCCCGACCGGTGCGGGACGCCCGTGCGGCCCGGCACCCGTGGTGGATCCCCGGCCGGCGGTGGGCCGTGCCGCCGCGTCCGCGGTGTCACCGGCCCTCTCCCCCGGCAGCCGTCCGAAGGCGCCGAGGACCTCGTCCACGGTGATCCGCAGCAGGCCCGGGTCGGGGCGGCGGGCGTGCGGGTCGCCGGG
>NZ_JBRIOU010000002.1:637484-644419 GCF_053474865.1 Streptomyces sp. CO7 | reverse complement strand
GAGGTCGGGCGGCGGCCCGGCCCAGTCGAGGGCGGCCGGCACCGCTCGGCCCGGCGCGGAGGCGGGCAGCAGGCGGTCGACCGCGCCCGACTCCTGGGCCAGGCAGGCGAGTTCGGCCGGCGCGGCGAGGGTGATCTCGGACTCCGGGTGGGCCCGGCGCAGGCCGCGCAGCGCGGGGATCCCGGCCAGCAGATCCCCGAGACCCAGGGCGCGCAGCACCAGCACACGATGGCGGGTCACCTCGGGCCTCCCGCGTCCCGTGCGGCGGCGACCGCGGCGGCGGCCCGGGCGGCGAGGCGGGTGGAGGACCGGCCGTCCAGGTAGGGCAGCAGGACGGCCTGGCCGCCCCACTCCTCGAGCAGGGCCGCCTCCGGCAGGTCGGCCCCGGCGTAGTCGCCGCCCTTGACCCACACGTCGGGACGGAGCCGGGCGAGGAGCTGTTCGGGGGTGTCCTCGTCGAAGACGGCGACCGCGTCGACGCAGGCCAGCGCCTTGAGCACGCGGACCCGGTCGGCGAGCGGGTTGACCGGGCGGCCGTCGCCCTTGCGGCGGCGCACCGAGGTGTCGGAGTTGACGCAGACGACGAGGCAGTCGCCGAGGCGGCGGGCCTCCTCGAGCAGGCCGACGTGGCCGGCGTGCAGCAGGTCGAAGCAGCCGCCCGCCGCGACCACGGTCCCGCCGGCCGCGCGGACCTTCCCGGCCAGGGCGCACGGGTCCTCTTCCCCGGCCCGGGGCGCGAGGCGGCGCGGCGCCCGGCCTCGGACGCGCGGGGCGGCGTCGCCCGCGTCGGCGTGGGCGGGTGCGGCTGCTTCCGCGGCGGCGAGGCCGAGCGCCCCCGCGGCGCCCGTGGCGACGAACTCGGTGGCGGCACAGACCGCCCGGGCCACCGCCTCCTCGACCAGGGCCCCGTCCGCCAGGTGCCCGGCGGCGGTGGCGGCGAAGCGGTCGCCGGCGCCACAGGGGTCGCCTGCGTGGGCGGTGGGCGCGGGGAAGAGCAGCGGGTTGTCGCCGTAGGACAGCAGGGCGCCGCGCGCGCCGAGGGTGACCACGACGGCGGCGGCCTGCCAGGCGCGGACGAGGGCGGCGGCTCCGCGGGAGACGGTGCGCAGGTCCTCCCCGGCGCCGCCCTCGGCGAACTGGCGGGCCTCCTTCTCGGCCGGGGTGACCAGCCGGGTCCCGGGGACCGGCGTGGCGCCGCGCGGGTGCGGGTCCCACACCTCGGGCGGCCGCTCGGCGAGGGTGTCGCGCAGCGCCTCGGCGGCTCCGCGGCCGTAGTCGGAAACCAGGACGGCGTGCGCGGAGCGGATCGCCTCCCGGGCCTCCTCGGTGGCGCCGGCCGCCCGGCCGTCGCCCCGGTCGACGCGGGCCACCGGCCGGTGCTCGGCGAGCAGCCGGGTCTTCTCCGGCAGCGGGCCGGTGACGGGCAGCGCGATCACCCGCACGGCCGGCTCCAGCAGCCGCCGCAGCCGGCGGGCGGCGGGGTCGTCGCCGAGTCCGGTGATCAGCGTGACCGGGCGGCCGTCCTGGGCGGCGAGGTACGCGGCGAGGGCCGCGCCGCCGGGGCGCAGCCGTTCGGCGCAGTCGGCGATCACCGGCACGGGGGCGTCGGGCGCCAGCCGGTCGGCGGTTCCGGCGAGGTCGCGGTCGAGCAGCGCGTCGCCGACGACGACCAGGGGGGCGTTCACCTTCTCACTCATGCCGGCGGCCTCCGCGCGGCAGGTCGTCGGGGGTGCGCCGGATCAGTCCGGCCTGCAGGGCGTGCGGGCCGCCGCCGGCGCCGCGGGCGGGCACGGTCGTGCGGTCCGGGGCGGTGGCCGCCTCGGTGCGGCGGCGGCCCTTGGCGCCCCAGCCGCGTTCCAGGGCGGCGTCGAACGCCTCACAGACCATGTGCACGGCGACCAGGTGGAGTTCCTGGACGGTGGCGGTGGACGGCGCCTCGACGGCGAGCACCTCGTCGGCGGCGGCGGCCAGCGGGTTGGGGGCCGGGCCGGTGAGCGCCCACACGTGGAGACCGGACTCGCGGGCGGCCTCGGCGGCGGCCAGCAGGTTGGCGCTGGCGCCGCTGGTGGAGAGCAGCATCAGGATGTCGTCGTCGCGTCCGTGCGCGCGGACCTGGCGGGCGAACACCTCGTCGATGCCGTAGTCGTTGGCGATGGCGGTGGTGCTGGAGGTGTCGGCGTGCAGGGCGATCGCGGAGAACGGGGGCCGGTCGTCGCGGTAGCGGCCGACGAGTTCGGCGGTGAGGTGCTGCGCCTGGGCGGCGCTGCCTCCGTTGCCGGCGGCGAGCAGCCGTCCGCCGCCGGTGAGGACGGCGGCGAGCAGCTCGCCCCAGCGGTCGACGGTGTGCGGGGCCCGGGCGCGGAAGGCGCCGAGGGCTTGGTCGAGGGCGTCGCAGTGGCCGCCCGAGGCGGATACCGGTCGCATGTCCATCACGCCACCTCCGAGGAAGAGAGTTCGCGGCCCGCCGCCACCTGGCGGTAGACCTCTTCGACGCCGTCCGCGACGCGCCGCCAGGTGAAGCGGTCCAGTACGCGGGCGCGGCCCGCGGCGCCGTAGGCGCGGCGCAGGGCGTCGTCGTCGAGCAGTTCGCGGGCCGCCGCGGCCAGGGCCCCGGGGTCGTGGGGCGGGACCAGCCGGCCGGTGGTGCGGTCGGCGACGCTGTCGCGGTGTCCGCCGACGTCGGTGGCGAGCACCGGGACGCCGCAGGCCATCGCCTCCAGCGGGACGATGCCGAAGGGTTCGTAGGAGGGGGTGCACAGCACCAGGTCGGCGCTGCGCATCAGGGCGGGCATCCGGTCGCGGGAGACCGCGCCGAGCATCCGGAGGCGGTCGGCGACACCGAGCTCCTCGGCGAGGGCGAGCAGCCGGGCCGCCTCGGGGACGGCGTCGGCGAGTTCCGTGGCGTTCTCGGTGCGGCAGGCGAACGGGCCGCCCACCACAAGGAGTTCGGTGTCGGGGATCTCGGCGAGGGCGTGCACCGCCCGGTCGTAGCCCTTGCGCGGCACCAGGCGTCCGCAGGCCAGCAGCCGGCGCCGGTGCCGGCGCCCGGGCGCGCCGGTCAGGTCGGGTCCGGGACGGAACTCGGTGGTGTCGACGCCGCAGGGCACCACCGAGACCCGGTCGCCCGGCACGCCCATGGCGGCGAGTTCGGCGACCTCGTCGGAGCAGGTGGCGATCACCCGGTCGCAGTCGGCGCCCAGCCGGCGTTCCAGCGACAGGCGCTGGACGGGGCTGGTGTCCAGCGCGCCCTGGTGGCGGCGCTTGACGGTGCCGAGGGCGTGGAAGGTCTGGACGACGGGGATGCCGTGCGGGCGGGCGCCGTCGCGGGCGGCCAGTCCCGACATCCAGAAGTGGGCGTGCACGGCGTCGGGCCGCTCGCGCGCCCACACCCGGTCCAGGTGCTCTCCGAACTCCGGCATGTGGGCCAGGAGTTCGTCCTTGGGGATGGGCTCGGCCGGCCCGGCGCCCACGTGGTCGACGACGGTGCCGGCCGGCATCCGCACCCGGTCGGGCAGGCCGGGGTCGTCGCGGCGGGTGTGGACGGTGACGTCGTGGCCGCGCCGGGCCAGCTCCTCGGACAGGCGGGCCACGTACACGTTCTGGCCCCCGGCGTCGGGTCCGCCGAGTGCGGCGAGCGGGCTGGCGTGCTCGGACACCATGGCGATCCTCATCGGGTCACCTCCTTCAGCAGCCGCTCCCAGTCGTCGAGGAAGCGGGGCAGCCCGTAGCGGGCGAGCGCGGCCGCGCGGGCACGTGCGCCGACGGCCCGGGCGTGGTCCGGGACGGCGACGAACTCCCGTACGGCGTCGGTCAGGACGTCGAGGCGGTTGGAGACGACTCCGGCGTCCTCGGGCACCGCCTCGGTCACCTCGGTGGTGGCGAGGGCGACCACCGGCATCCCCAGGTGCATGGCCTCCAGCAGGGAGAGCCCCAGGGAGGTCCAGCGGACGGGGTGCACGTAGACGCGACGGCGGGCCATCTCGGCGTGCAGGTCGCGCTGGGCGAGTTCGTGGTCGCGGCAGCGCTCGGGGTCGACGCCGAGGGCCTCGGCGAGGCCGCGGGTGCCCATGCCGAAGACGTCGAGCGGGGCGGCGTGGGCCAGTTGCGGGAGCAGGTCGATGCCGGTGGTCCGGCCGCGGCGCAGCGGCTCGTTGACCACCACGGCGGCGCGCGGGAGCTCGCCGGTCCACAGCGGCCCGGGGTCGACGATGCCGTGCTCGATGACCGTGGTCGGCGTGGAACCGGCGTCCCACATCAGGCGGTTGAAGTGGGTGACGTGGACGAGGGTGACGCCGGGCAGGTCGGCCGCGGGGTGACGGGTGTCGGGGACGTCGCCGTCGGGGGCGTTGTGCTCGAGGTAGACCACGGGCGGCCGGCGGCCGAGCCACCGGTCCACCAGCTCGATCTCGTGCGGCCGTTGCACGACGACGAGGTCGATGCCCGCGTCCCGCAGGTCCCGCGGCGGCAGTTCGACCACGGAGTCCGGCCAGTCGAAGGTGCGGGCCCGGCCGAGCCCGTCCGGTCCCCTGTCGGGGGTGACGGGCACGACGTAGGTGTGCGGGCCCTGGACGAAGGCGGTCGTCCACGAGCCGTGCACGTGCCAGATCAGGATCCTCATCGGGACACCATCACTTTCTCCACCGCGGCGAGCACGTCGAGCCCGGTCACCGTGTTCAGGCAGGGGTGGCCGGGGAGCGGACAGGTGCGGGCCCTGCTGTCGGCGCAGGGCGCCTCCTGGTCGCCGAGCAGGAGGTGCGGGACGCCCCAGGGGCGCCAGCGTCCGGCGGGCACCACGGGGGCGAACAGCGAGACCACGGGCGTGCCGACGGCGGCCGCGAGGTGGGCGGGTCCGGTGTTGCCGGTGACCACGGCCCGGGCGCGGGAGAGCACGCCGGACAGGGTCGCGGCGTCGGTGCGGCCGCCGAGGTCGAGGCCGTGCCGTCCGGCCACTCCGGCGGTCAGCTCGCGCTCGCCGGGCCCGCCGGTGACGAGCACCCGGTGTCCCGCGGCGGCCAGTTCGCGGACCGCCTCGGCGCAGCGCTCCGGGGCCCAGGCGCGGGCCGGGACGCTGGCCCCGGGGTGCAGGACGACGTAGGGCTCGGGTCCGGTGAGCGCGCTGGTCTCCGGGGGCGGCAGGACGGCGAGGCGCCCGTCGTCGTCCTCGGCGGGCGGGAAGCCGGCGGCCTCGGCCAACCGGAGCGCGGCCTCGGCCTCGTGGTCGTGGCCGGCGCGGCGGTGGCGGACGTCGAGCAGGGCGCCCGGGTAGTCCTCGCTGTCGGCGGCGATCCGGCCGACCCCGGCCAGGCGCAGCAGCAGGGCGGTGGGCAGCGGCGACTGGTGGAAGGAGGTGAGGACCAGCGCGCTGTCGGCGCCGAAGGCGGCGATCCGGTCGACGGTCCGCGCGATGTCGGCGCGGTCCACCGGCGGCGGCTCGAGGCCGACCCAGGGCGCGTCCCAGACGATCACCCGGTCCACGCCGGGCAGCAGCCGGGCGGCGCTCTCGCCGCGCGGGCCGCACAGCAGGGCCACCTCGTCGGCGCGGCGGGCGACCGCGCGGACGGCGGGCCCGGCGAGCAGCACGTCGCCGAAGCTGTCGAGCCGGACCACCAGGACTCTCATGCGGGCCTCCCCGCCTCGACCGTCTGCCCGGCGCAGTCGAGGTAGGCGACCACCAGGCGGACCGCGCTCAGCAGGTCGGGGGCGACCGCGGGGGCGGTCTCGATCTCCTCGACGCGGGTGGCCGCCGTGGGCACCAGGACGGCGCGCGCCCCGGCGCGCCGTGCGGCCTCGACGTCGGCGCCGATGTCGCCGATCACCACGCAGCGTCCGGTGGGGACGCCGAGGCGGGCGGCGGCGGACTCCACCATGCCGGGGGCGGGCTTGCGGCAGGGGCAGGCGTCCTCGGGGCCGTGCGGGCAGATCTCCCACACGTCGAAGGGCCCGAAGAGCTTCTCCACCTGGGCGTTGACGGCGTCGACCTGGGCCCGGGTGAGCAGGCGGCGGGCGATGCCGGACTGGTTGGTGATCACCCCGACGGGCAGGCCTCGTTCACGCAGCAGGGCCAGCGCCTCGACGGCGCCGGGCATCGGGCGGACCTGCTCAGGGTCGCCGTTGTAGGGGACGTCCTCGACGAGGGTGCCGTCACGGTCGAAGAGGACGGCGGTGGCGGGGGTCACGGGCCGGCCACCTCCTGCCAGGGCCGGGCGTCGCGGTGCCGCCACAGGCCCTCCAGCCGGTGGCGTACCGCGGCGGGCGGGATGAGGACGCTGGTGACCAGCATGGTGACCACCTCGTCACGGGTGCGCGGCCCGGGCGCGATGCGCGCCCAGGCGAACTCGGCGGTGCCCAGCGCCCAGCCGAGGGCGGACAGCGAGGCGGCCTTCGGGCGTCCGGCGGCGGCGAGCAGGCAGGCCGCCGCGCCGGCCGCGGTGACCGCCAGGTGGCGGCGGATCCGGCCGCGCGGGGCGGCCGCCTGCTTCCACCAGTCGGCGCCGTGCAGCCGCAGCATCAGCGCGTCGTCGGCGTTGCCGCGCTGCTGGCGCAGCGAGACCCAGCGGTCGGCGGGCCGCACCGGGTGACGGGTGGTGCGCCGGCCCCGGCGGATCTGCCAGCCGGCGCCCAGGACGCGCAGCGCCAGGTCGGCGTCCTCGCGGAAGGCGCGGGGGAAGCGTTCGTCGAACCCGCCGACCTGTTTGAGGGCTTCGGCGCGGTAGACCATGTCGGCGGTGATCCACAGGGCCTGGGCGAGTGAGGCGGTGGCGCGCTCCCAGTCGGTGGGGCGGCGCTCGCCGGGCAGCGGCACGGCGATCACGCCCTGGATGCCGCCGGTGCCGGGCTCGGCGGTGGCCAGGTCCTCGGTGATCTGGTCGCACCAGTGGGGGCCGACCTCGACGACGACGTCCAGGTCGGCCCCCACTGGTGCGACCAGATCACCG
>NZ_JBRIOU010000002.1:635371-637384 GCF_053474865.1 Streptomyces sp. CO7 | reverse complement strand
CCGGTGTTGCGGGCGGCGGCCGGTCCCCGGCCGCCGCCGCGCAGGACGGTGGTGCGGGCCCTGAGGTCGCCGAGGACGGACAGCGGGTGCTCGAGCGCGGCCTCGTCGCCGGCGGCCGCTGCCGGGCGGTCGTCGACCAGGACGATCTCGGCCGGCTTGGGCCCGTGTGCGGCGACCAGGGAGGCCAGGCAGTCGGCGAGGGTGTCGCGGACCAGGGTCGGGATCACCACCGCGTAGCCGGGCTCCTCGGCGGGCCCGGTCCCGGGCGTCTCGGCGGGGCCCGTCATGCGAACATCCCCGCGCGGCGGACGGCGAAGGGGCCGATGGCCAGCAGGTCGACGGGGGCGGAGCCGAAGCACTCCAGGGCGTCGCGCGGGTCGTCGACCATGGGGCGGCCCGCCGTGTTGAGGCTGGTGTTGACCACCACCGGCAGGCCGGTGCGCCGTTCGAAGGCGTGCAGCATGCGGGCGACCAGCGGCTCCCGGCGCTCCTCGACGGTCTGGATGCGGGCGGTGCCGTCGACGTGGACCACGGCCGGGATGCGGTCGCGCCAGGCCTCGGCGACCTCGTGCACGAACAGCATGTAGGGGCTGGGCAGCTGTCCGGTGAAGATCTCGGAGGCCCGGTCGGCGACGACCATCGGGGCCACGGGGCGGAACTCCTCGCGGCCCTTCACCTTGTTGAGGCGTTCGAGGTTCTCCGCCCGGCCGGGGTGGGCCATCAGGGAGCGGTGGCCGAGCGCGCGGGGGCCGAACTCGCTGCGGCCCTGGAACCAGGCGACGACGCCGTCGCGGGCCAGTTCCTCGGCGACCGTCTCGGCGATGTCCTCGGGCTCCTCGAAGGGGACGGCCGCCTCCTGGAGGATCGCCCGCAGTTCGTCGTCGGACCAGCCGCGGCCGAGGTCGGCGCCGGGCATCGGCTCGGGGTGGTCGCTGAGGTGCAGGGCGCCGCCGAGGGCGGTCCCGGCGTCGCCGGCCGCGGGCTGCACCCAGACGTTCCGGAACGGGCCCAGCGCGGCGATCTTCGCGTTGGCCACGCAGTTGAGGGCGACGCCGCCGGCCAGCGTGAGCGACTCGCCGCCGCCGGCGCTGTGCAGCCAGTGGACCAGTTCCAGCATGACCTCCTCCAGCACCGCCTGGGCGCTGGCCGCGAGGTCGGCGTGGTCCTGGGTCCACGGCTCGTGCCTGCCGCGCGGCGGGGCGTAGGCCGCCCAGTCGACGCCGTGGGCGCGGAAGCCGCCGTCGCCGGTGGCGTGGACGTGCTCGCGCAGCTGCTTGTGGAAGCGCGGCTTGCCGTAGGAGGCGAGCGCCATCACCTTGAACTCGTCGCTGCTGCGCAGGAAGCCGAGGTGGGCGGTGAGCTCCTCGTAGACCAGGCCGAGGGAGTGCGGCAGCGCCTGGGTGGCGAGAACGTCCAGCTTGCCCTCGGTGTAGCGCCCGGCCAGGTGGGAGGAGGACTCGCCGCGGCCGTCGAGGACCAGTACGGCGCTGTCCGGGAACGGGGATGCGGGTCCCGCGGAGGCGGCGTGCGCCACGTGGTGCGGGACGAAGACGACCCGGTCGGGGTCGAGGCCGGGCAGCGCCTCGGCGAGGAACTCGGGCGCGCGGCGGGCGTACTCGAGGCGCAGAGGGTCCCACGGGTCGTCCAGGCCCATCCGGTCCGCCGGGCGGGCCAGCCGGGGGTCGAACGAGTAGGCGACCGCGTCCAGTTCCTCGGGGCGGACGCCGGCGTGCTCCAGGCACCAGCGGGCCGACAGCTCGGGAAGCTCCCAGGCGGAGAAGGGGACCGGGCGCTTGCCGTGCTTGCGTCGGCTGAAGCGTTCCTCCTCGGCCGCGGCGACCGTGCGGCCGTCGACCACCAGGGCGGCGGCGGGGTCGTGGAAGAGGGCGTTGATGCCAAGGATGCGCATGGAGTGCTCCGTCCCGGACGTGGGGTCGGGGTGTGGCGGTTCGGCGGTCTGCGGTCTGTGCGGTCTGCGGTCTGCGATCTGTGCGGTCCGCGATCTGTGCGGTC
>NZ_JBRIOU010000002.1:622511-635271 GCF_053474865.1 Streptomyces sp. CO7 | reverse complement strand
GGTTCACCCCGCGTCGCACCTGGCGGCGCGGGGTGGGCGGGTGCCGAATCGGAGGGCGGCGAAACCCGGGGCGGACCACTGTCACCCGGTTGGCGCGCCCGGCGCGCGGGCGGCCGTCCGTGGTGCTTGCGATGGCCGTCCGTGGTGCTTGCGATGGCGGTCCGTGGTGCTTGCGATGGCCGTCCGTGGTGCTCGCGGTGGCGGTCCCCGGAGTGCCCGATGGCCGGCCGTGGTGCTCGAGGGTGGCCGTCCGCGCCCGGTCCACGGCGGTCGGCCCGCGCGTGTCCGGGGGTGGCCGTCCGCGGTGTGCGGAGCGGCCCGCCCGCGACGCTCGGGGCGGCCGCCGGCGTGGGTGCGCTCAGGCCGCCTGTGCCGTTCCGGCGAACCAGCCGATGGTCTCGCCGAGCCCGTCGCTCCAGCTGGTCCGCGGCTGCCAGCCCAGGCGTTCGCGGGCCAGCGTGGTGTCGGGCCGGCGTCGCCCGGGGTCGTCCACGGGGCGGTCGACGAAACGGATCCGCGAGGCGGAGCCGGTCAGCTCGATGACCCGGCGGGCCAGTTCCAGCATGGTGATCTCCTCGGAGCCGCCGATGTTCATCGGTCCGGTCTCCTCCGACGCGGCGAGGGCGAGCACCCCCTCGACGGTGTCGTCGACGTAGCACAGCGAGCGGGTCTGCCCGCCGTCGCCAGCCACCGTGAGCGGCATGCCGTCCAGCGCCTGGGAGATGAAGGTGGGGACCGCGCGGCCGTCCCCGGTCCGCATCCGCGGGCCGTACGTGTTGAAGATCCGCACGATCGCCGCGGCGGTGCGGTTCACCTGGCGGTGGGCGGTGGTGAGCGCCTCGGCGAACCGCTTGGACTCGTCGTACACGCTGCGCGGGCCGACGGGGTTGACGTTGCCCCAGTACGCCTCGCGCTGCGGGTGTTCCAGGGGGTCGCCGTAGACCTCGGAGGTCGAGGCGAGCAGGAAGCGGGCCTCGTCGACGCCCGCCCGCTCCAGGGCGTGGCGGGTGCCGGTGGAGCCGACCTCCAGGGTCTGCAGCGGCAGCCGCAGGTAGTCGGCGGGCGAGGCCGGGCAGGCGAAGTGCAGCACCAGGTCGAACCGGCCCGGCAGGTCGGCCAGCAGGCCCGGTTCGGTGACGTCTCCTTGGACGAAGGTGAAGCCGCTGCCCTGCTCCAGGTCCAGCACGTTGGCCCGGGAGCCGGTGCAGAGGTTGTCCACGCAGACCACCTCGGTGCCCTCGGACACGAGCCGGGCACAGAGATGGGATCCCACGAATCCGGCGCCGCCGGTGACCAGGGCGCGTCGCCAGGGACGTCGGGGTCGGCCGAACCAGTTGGGGCGGCTCATACGCCTCTCCTTCCTCTCGCCTGCGGCGGGGAACTGCGGACCGCGAGTACCCGGTTCGGGCGGCGCATGTCGAAGGCTCACCCGGTTGGGCGAATGCCGGGGTCCAAGGGCATGGGTTCTCTACCATCGGCGGATGGCCGAATTCCTGATCGAGCGCACGGTGCCGCTGCCCCTCGACGAGGCGTGGCGGCGGGTGACGGACTGGCCCCGGCACGGGAAGGCGGTCCCCTTCACCCGGGTGACGGCGGACGACCGCTTCGTGCGGGCCCGGACCGGGGTGGGGCCGGTGGGATTCCTCGACCTGATGGAGATCACCGTCTGGGACCCGCCGGCGGCGGGCGCGGGCGGCCGCTGCAGGCTGGAGAAGCGCGGCCGGGTGGTGCTGGGCTGGGCCGAGCTGGAGGTCCGGCCGGGGCCCGGCGGCAGGGCCCACGTCCTGTGGCGCGAGGACGTCCGGCTGCGCTTCCTGCCGGGTCTCTTCGACGGCGTGCTGCGCGCCGCCGGGCGGCACCTGTTCGGCCGCGCCCTCAACCGGCTGCTGCGCGGGGAGTGACGCCGCCCGGGTGCGTGTGAGGTGCGGGGCGCGGCGCCGCCGCGTTGACTGGTCGTGGGCCTTCCCGCCCCGGCGCCCGCGACCCGCCCGAGGAGAACGTGAGCACTTCCCCGGACTCCACCCCCTCGCCCGCTCCCGCGACGGCCCCTCCCGCCGCCGGCACCGCGGAGAAGGCGCTGCGCCAGACCCTGCTGAGCCGGGGTTACCTGCGGCTGCTCCTGCTGTCGGCGGTACTGGGCGTGCCGGTCGCCCTGGCCTGCTTCTTCTTCGTCGCGCTCCAGCACGAGCTCCAGCACTGGGTGTGGACCTCGCTGCCGGAGGCCCTCGGGCACTCCGCGCCGCCCTGGTGGTGGCCGCTGCCCGCGCTGCTGCTGGCCGGGCTGATCCTGGCGCCGATCGTGACCCGGCTGCCGGGTCGCGGCGGCCACCTGCCGGTCAACGGTCTGGGCGGGCCCCCCATCGGGCCGGCGGCGCTGCCGAGCGTGGTGCTCGCGGCGCTGCTCACCCTCCCGCTGGGAGTGGTCCTCGGGCCGGAGGCTCCGCTGATGGCGGTCGGCAGCGGGTTGGCGCTGCTGGCGCTGCGCCTGCGCAAGGGGCCGGACGATCCGCAGGCCGCGGCGGTGGTGGCCAACACCGGCTCCACGGCGGCGATCTCCACCATCCTCGGCGGGCCGATCGTGGCCGCCGTGCTGGTGGTGGAGGCGGCCGGGGTCGGCGGCGCCCGGCTGGTGGCGTTGCTGCTGCCGTGCCTGACCGCGAGCGCGACGGGCGCGCTGGTCTTCACCGGCTTCGGCCACTGGACGGGCCTGTCGATCGGCGCCCTGACCCTGCCGTCGTCGGCGCTGCCCCGGGTGGGTCCGGACGCGGGCGACTTCCTGTGGGGTCTGCCGCTGGCCGCGCTGATCGCGGTGGTGATCACCCTCGCCCGGCGCCTGGGGCGGCGCACCGCCGCCTGGAACGGGAGCGCCGCGGGCGCCCCCACGGGCCGGCGGGTGGTCGCCTGCGCTGTGGCGGTCGGCGTCTGCGTCGCCGCCTACGCGCTGGTCACCGGGCGCTCGCCGGCCGAGGCCGCGCTCTCCGGGCAGGCCACGCTCGCCCAGCTCGCCGGCCGTCCGCACGCCTGGCCGGTCGCGGCGCTGCTCGCGCTGGTGCTCTTCAAGGGGCTGGCGTGGGGCATCAGCCTCGGCAGCCTGCGCGGCGGCCCGATCTTCCCGTCGGTCCTGCTGGGCGCGAGCGCGGGCCTCGCCTGCTCCGGGCTGCCCGGGCTGGGCACCACCCCGGCGCTGGCCCTGGGCATCGCGGCGGCGGCGACCGCGGTGACCGGGCTCCCGCTGACCAGTTCCGTGCTGGCCGTGCTGCTGTTGGGGCGGGCGGCGCACGACCAGATGCCGCTGATCGTGCTGGCGGCGGTGGTGTCGGTGGTCGTCACCCAGGCGCTGGGCCGGACGGGCGGGGATGGATCGGGAGCTCCCCACCCCTGAGGGGCACGCCGGTGCCGCCCCGGCGGCAGGCGACGATCTCGGCCGCGATGGACAGGGCCGTCTCCTCCGGGGTGCGGGCGCCGAGGTCGAGGCCGATGGGGGACCTGAGGCGGGCGAGGGCCTCCTCACCCACGCCCTCCTCGCGCAGGCGCGCCAGGCGGTCCAGGTGGGTGCGGCGGGAGCCCATCGCGCCGACGTAGGCGACGTCCAGGCCGAGTGCGGCGGTCAGCAGCGGGACGTCGAACTTGGGGTCGTGGGTGAGGACGCACAGCGCGGTGCGGGAGTCCACGAGGGTGTTCTCCAGGTAGCGGTGGGGCCAGTCGACGACCACCTCGTCCGCCTCGGGGAAGCGGCTCACGGTGGCGAAGACGGGGCGGGCGTCGCAGACGGTGACGTGGAAGCCGAGGAACCGGCCCGCCCGCACCAGGGCGGCCGCGAAGTCGACGGCGCCGAAGACGATCATCCGGGGCGGCGTCGCCGAGGTCTCCACCAGCAGCGAGAGCGGTGCTCCGCATCGCGAGCCCTGCTCTCCGATCTCGACCAGGGAGGCGTCGCGCCCGGCGTCCAGCAGGGCCGCGGCCTGCTCGGCGACGGTCCGGTCGAGGTCGCTCCCCCGGCCGAAGCCGCCGGAGACGGCGCCGTCGGCGCCGACGAGCAGGGCGCGGCCGAGCAGTTCGGCGGGGCCCTCGACGATCCGCGCCACGGCGGCCGGCTCGCGCCGCCGCGCCGCGGCGACGGCGGCCGCGTACACCGGGCGCACCGCGTCGCCCACGCGCACCGGCACGACCAGCACCTCGACGGTCCCGCCGCAGGTCAGGCCGACCGCGATCCCGTCGGCGTCCGCGTAGCCGAAGCTCTCGCGCACCGGGCGACCGTCCTCCAGCGCCCGCAGGCACAGTTCGTGGACGGCGCCCTCGACGCAGCCGCCGGAGACCGATCCGACCGCCTCGCCGTCCCGGTCCACGGCCAGCGCCGCCCCGGGGAGCCGGGGGGCGCTGCCGCCCACGGCGACCACGGTGGCGACGGCGAAGTCACGGCCCTGGCCGATCCAGCCGTGCAGTTCCCGCGCGATGTCCAGCATGGCCGCACTCCTTTCCGCCGGGCGGACGTCTACCCGTCCGTGAGGTGTTCCGGCCGCACCGGCGCCCGCCGCAGGTCGAGGCCGGTCGCGGCGCGCACCGCGGCCAGGATCGCCGGCGTCGAGGACAGGGTGGGCGCCTCGCCCGCCCCGCGCAGCCCGTAGGGGGCGTGCTCGTCGGCGAGTTCCAGCACCTCCACCGGCATCGGCGGGGTGTCGAGGATGGTGGGGATGAGGTAGTCGGTGAAGGAGGGGTTGCGGACCAGTCCGGTGGCCCGGTCGACCACGATCTCCTCCATCAGCGCCACCCCCAGCCCCTGGGTGCTGCCGCCCTGGATCTGGCCGACCACGGCGAGCGGGTTGACCGCCTTGCCCACGTCCTGGGCGCAGGCCAGCTCCACCACCTTGACCAGTCCGAGTTCGACGTCGACGTCGACCACGGCACGGTGCGCGGCGAAGGAGTACTGGACGTGGCCGTCGCCCTGCCCGGTGTGGCGGTGGAACGGCTCGGTGGGCCGGTGGCGCCACTCGGTCTCCACCTCGACCACCTCGTCGCCGAGGATCTCCGCCAGGGTGGCCAGCGCGGTGCCGTCCTCGGCGACCACCTCGCCGCCCTCCAGCCGCAGCCCGTCCCAGGCGCCGTCGGACGCCCAGCCGGGCCGCGTGGTGGCGAACCGTGCCCGTCCGAGGTCGAGCACCTTCTCGCGCACCAGCTCGCAGGCCCGCTTCACGGCGCCGCCGGTGACGTAGGTCTGCCGGGACGCGGAGGTGGAGCCGGCGCTGCCGACCCGGGTGTCGGCCGGGTGGATGGTGACCTGGGAGACGCCCAGCTCGGTGCGCGCTATCTGGGCGTGGACGGTGACGCCGCCCTGGCCGACCTCGGCCATCGCGGTGTGCACCGAGGCGACCGCCTCGCCCCCGGCGGCCTCCAGCCGCACCCGGGCGGTGGAGTAGTCGTCGAACCCTTCGGAGAAGCCGACGTTCTTGATGCCGACGGCGTAGCCGACGCCGCGCACCACCCCTTCGCCGTGGCTGGTGTTGGACAGTCCGCCGGGCAGCGCCCGCACGTCGACCGCGCCCGCCCCGGTCTCCCAGGGCCGCTCCTCGGGCAGCGGCAGTTCCTTGACCCTGCGCAGCAGCTCGGCCACCGGCGCGGGCGAGTCGACGACCTGCCCGGTGGGCATCACCGAGCCCTGGGTCATGGCGTTGCGCTGCCGGAACTCGACCCGGTCCATGCCGACGGCGTCGGCGAGACGGTCCATCTGCGCCTCGTAGGCGAAGCACGCCTGGACGGCGCCGAAGCCGCGCATCGCGCCGCAGGGCGGGTTGTTGGTGTAGAGGGCGAGCGCCTCGACCTCCACGGCGTCCACCTCGTAGGGCCCGACGCCCAGCGAGGCGGCGTTGCCGACCACGGCCGGGGAGGAGGAGGCGTAGGCGCCGCCGTCGAGCACGATCCGCGCGCGGACGTGGGTGAGCCTGCCGTCCTTGGTGGCGCCGTGCTCGTAGACCAGTCGGGCGGGGTGGCGGTGGACGTGGCCGAAGAAGGACTCGTACCGGTTGAAGACCATCTTCACCGGCCGTCCGGTGCGCAGGGCGAGCAGGCAGGCGTGGATCTGCATGGAGAGGTCCTCGCGCCCGCCGAACGCGCCGCCGACGCCGGCCAGGGTCATCCGCACCTTGTCCTCGGGCAGGCCGAGGACGGGCGCGATCTGCCGGAGGTCGGCGTGCAGCCACTGGGTGGCGACGTACAGGTCGACGCCGCCGTCCTCCGCGGGGACGGCCATGCCCGACTCGGGGCCGAGGAAGGCCTGGTCCTGCATCCCGAACTCGTATTCGCCGCGGACCGTGAAGTCGGCCCGGGCGGCGGCCTGTTCGACGTCGCCGCGGACGATCGGCTGGCGGTGCACGACGTTGGGGTGCGGGACGTGCGGGGCGTGGTGGTCGGTGCGGCCCTCGTGGATCAGGACCGCGTCGGGCGCGGTGGCGCTCGCCTCGTCGGTGATCAGCGGGAGTTCGCGGTACTCCACCTTGATCTTGGCGGCGGCGCGCCGGGCGATCTCGGGGTGGTCGGCGGCGACGGCGGCGACCGGCTCGCCGTGGTGGCGGATCCGGCGGTGGGCGAGGACGGGGGTGTCCTGGATCTCCAGCCCGTAGTGCCGCACCTCGGTGGGCAGGTCGTCGTACGTGAGCACGGCGTGCACGCCCGGGGTGGCCAGCGCCTCGGAGACGTCCACGGAGAGGATCTCCGCGTGGGCCACCGTGGACCGCAGCAGGTGGCCCCACAGCATGTGCTCGTGCCACAGGTCGGAGGAGAAGGCGAACTCCCCGGTGACCTTCAGGATTCCGTCGGGCCGCAGCACCGACTCGCCGACGCCGCCCGCGTTGCCGGCGCGCCGGGCGAAGCGGGTGGGCAGCCCGGCCAGCGGGCCGCGCGGCCCCAGCTCGGAGCGCACCCCCGGGATGACGGGCGCGGGGCCCCGGCCGGTGAGGCCGGTGGTGCCGCGCGGGTCGGTGACGTCGCTCATGCCCGGTCCCCTTCCGGCTCGGCGGAGCGCCGGGCGGCGGCCAGCCGGACCGCGTCCATGATCTTCTCGTAGCCGGTGCAGCGGCACAGGTTGCCCGAGAGCGCCTCGCGGATGTCCGCGTCGGCGGGCTTCGGGTTCCGGTCCAGCAGGTCGTCGGCGGCGACCAGCAGACCGGGGGTGCAGAAGCCGCACTGGACCGCTCCGGCGTCGACGAACGCCCGCTGCACGGTGGAGAGTTCACCGTCCGGCGCGAGGCCTTCGACGGTGACCACCTCGCAGCCCTCGGCCTGTCCGGCGGCGACCAGGCAGGCGCAGACCGGCACCCCGTCCAGGCGGACGGTGCAGGATCCGCACTCGCCCTGCTCGCAGGCGTTCTTGGAGCCGGGCAGCCCGAGCCGCTCGCGCAGCACGTAGAGCAGCGACTCACCCTCCCAGACGTCGTCGGCCTCCCGGGCGCGGCCGTTGACCGTCATCCGGACGCGCATCATGCGGCTCCCTCCGTGGCGCGGGCGCTCCCGCGGTACTCCTCCCAGGCCCAGCCCAGGGTGCGGCGGGCCAGCACGCCCACCGCGCGGCGGCGGTAGGCGGCGGTGCCGCGGACGTCGTCGATGGGTGAACAGGCGGCGGCGCACAGGTCGGCGAAGTGCCGCGCGGCCGCGGGCGGGACGACGCGCCCGTTGTCCCAGCAGCGCTCCTCCTCCAGGACCCCGGCGAGGAAGTCCTCGGCCTCGCGGGCGCGCACGGGGGTGGGGGCGGCGGAGCCGATGCCGGTGCGCACGGAGCGGGTGTGAGGGTGCAGCGCCAGGCCGAAGGCGCACACGGCGATGACCATGGCGTTGCGGGTGCCCACCTTGGCGTACTGCTGGGGGCCGTCGGCCCGCCGCACGCGGACCGCGCGGATCAGTTCGTCGGGGGCGAGCGCGTTGCGCTTGGGCCCCAGGTAGAAGTCGTCGATCGGGATCAGGCGGGTGCCGCGGGCGGAGACGGCCTCGACCTCGGCGCCGGCCGCGAGCAGGGCCGGGTGCGCGTCGCCGGCCGGCGAGGCGGTACCCAGGTTGCCGCCGACGCCGCCGCGGTTGCGGATCTGCGGGGAGGCCACGGTGTGCGAGGCCAGCGCGAGGCCGGGCAGCTCCCGCCGCAGGCCTTCCATGATCCGCGTGTAGGAGACGCCGGCGCCCAGCCGGACGGCGTCCTTGTCGGTCTCCCACTCCTTCAGCTCGGTGATCCGGCCGAGGTCCAGCAGCCGCTCGGGCCGGCGGTGGCCGAAGTTCAGCTCGACCATGAGGTCGGTCCCGCCGGCGAGGGGCACGGCGTCGGGGTACTCGGCCTTCGCCGCGAGCGCCTCCTCCCAGCCGGCCGGTCGTAGGAATTCCATGCCTGGGCCGCTCCTCCTGGACTGCGGGTCCACGCCCCGTGGCGCGAAGGGGTGGTCCGATACGTGTTGACGCTCGCTCCGGCCAGTACACCGCCCCCTCACCCGGTCGGGTCAGTCGCCGAAGGCACGAAGGAATTCGCTGGCCAGGACTTCCATCTTGTAGATTCGTATGAAAGAGGGGTCCGTGCGATCCGTGAGTTCCCGTTCGGGAACACGACGGCTTCCCTGCCCCACGACTTCGAGACCTGAACGGCGGCGACTGGAATGCGGCTCCGCGCACTGCTGGACACCCCCGGGCTCGGCCTGCGGCTGCTCGGCGGCGAGGACGAGCTGGACCGCGCGGTGCGCGGCGTGATGACCACGGACCTGAAGGACCCCAGCCGCTACCTCGCAGGTGGGGAGCTCGTCCTGACCGGTCTCGCCTGGCGTCACGAGCCGGCCGACTCGGAACGGTTCGTCCGCATTCTCGCCGATGCGGGCGTCGCCGCCCTCGGGGCCGGCGAGGCCGAGCTGGCGGGCATCCCGGACGACGTGGTCGAGGCGTGCGCCCGGCACCGGCTGCCGTTGTTCGCGGTGGACGAGTCCGTTGCGTTCGCGAGCATCACCGAGCACGTGGTGCGCCAGGTGTCGGGCGAGCGGGCCGGGGACCTGGCGGCGGTCGTGGAGCGCCACCGCCGGATGATGACGGCCGGCCCGGCCGGGGGCGGCCCGGACGTGGTGCTGGAACTGCTGGGCTCGGACCTCGACCTGCGGGCCTGGGTGCTCTCCCCGGCCGGCCGTCTGATCGCGGGCCCCAAGGACGCCGGCTCGCTCGCCCCGGAGATCCGCACCCGGCTGGCCGCCGAGCACCTGGCCGCCCTGCGCGCCGGACGAAGGGCACCCCATCGGGTGACGGCCGCCGGGGTGACGTACTCGCTCTTCCCGGTCCGCGCCGCCGCCCGCCCCGAGCGGCCCGGCCAGGCCGTGCGCCGGGAGACCGCCCCGGCCGGTCCGGCCCTCTCCGACTGGCTGCTCGCCGTCCAGGCCGACGCCGCCGAGTGGCCCGACGCCCGGCTGGACCTGGTGAACGGGGTCACCCAGCTGGTGGCCGTCGAACGCGAGCGCCGCGAGCCCGGGCGCACGGTGCGGCGCAGGCTGGCCCAGGAACTGCTCGAGCTGGTCCAGGCGGGCGCCGCCCCCGGCGAGATCGCGGCCCGGCTGCGGGTGGCCGCCCCGGTGCTGCTGCCGGGCCTGGACGCCGCCCCGGACTGGCAGGTGGTGGTGGCCCGCGTCGAGTGGCAGGGGGCCGAGGACGGCGCCGAGGGCGCCCGACGGGCGCAGGCACTGCTGGAGGAGCTGCTGGCCGACCCGTCGGCGGCCGGGCCCGAGCCGTCCGACCGGCTGGCCGTGGCGGTCTCCGGGGAGGAGGCGGTCGCCCTGGTGCCCCTGCCGCCCTCCGGCGACGAGGGCCTGGGCGCGGCCGAGGAGGCCGACACCGCGGACCGGCAGCCGCAGGGCCTGTCGGCCGAATCCCTGCTGGCCGCCGTCCGCGAGCCGCTGGCGGCCGGCCTGGGTGACGAGGGCCGCGTGACGCTGGGCGTCAGCGCCGCCGTGCACAGCGCGGAGGGACTGCGCGGGGCGCTGGAGGAGGCCCGGCACGCCCGCCGGGTGGCCGCCGCCCGCCCCGGCGCGGTCTGCGCGGCCGGCCACCAGGAGCTGGCCTCGCACGTGCTGCTGCTGCCGTTCGTCCCCGACGACGTGCGGCGCGCCTTCACCGCCCGGCTGCTGGACCCGTTGCGGGAGTACGACGGGCGCCACCGGGCCGAGCTGATCCCGACGCTGGAGGCGTTCCTGGAGGCCGACGGCTCGTGGACGCGGTGCGCCGCCCGTCTCCACCTGCACGTCAACACCTTGCGCTACCGGGTGGGCCGCATCGAGCAGTTGACGGGGCGTGACCTCTCCCGCCTGGAGGACAAGCTCGACTTCTTCCTGGCCCTGCGGATGAGCTGACCTGGGCGGTATCCGGCCCGGGGCACCCGGGGTCCGGCCACTTTGTGAAATGTTTCACCCGACCTCTTGGCCGGAACATCTGAATCGTGCTGAGATTCCGCCACCACCACATCCGGCTCGATGACGGCGTGCTCGGGGAGGGCAACGTGGCGTACTCCGCCATGTCCGGTACCGCGACGAACACCGCAACACCCGCGGAAGGCGAGACACTGCAGGAAGCCGTATGGCGGCTGCGCTCGAGGGCGTGCTGGGCGGACGCGGCGGCCCTGCTCCCGGGCGACGGTCCCGAGGACGCGCTGCAGCGGGCCGCGCTCTGGGTGGAGCGCTGTCTGTACACCGAACAGGGCTGGGAGGACGCCGAGGACGCGCTGCGCACGGCGGAGGCGGCGGCCCGCACCCCGGAGGAACGCGGTGCGGCGGCCTGCGAGCGGGGTTTCCTGGCCTACGCGGCCACCCTGCACGGGGTGCGCGACCGGGCGGACGAGGCCCGCGCCGCGCTCGGCCGGGCCGCCGCGCTGATCCCTCCCGCGACCCCCCGGCGGGCGCTGCTGGACTTCCGGCGCGGCCTGGTCGCCCAGAACCTCGCCCAGGCCCCGCAGGCGGCCCGCGCCGCCTACCGCAGGGCGCACGCCGGAGCCACCGCGCACCCCGACCCGCTGCTGCTCTCCTGCACCTGGCGGCACCTGGCCACGCTGGCCCTGCGGGACGGCGACGTCGCGGAGGCCCGGCACGGCTTCGCCGAGTCGCTGCGGCTGCGGGAGGAGATCGGCTACCTGGTCGGCACGGCCCCGGCGCTGGTCTCCCTCGCCGCGACGGAGCCGGAGAGCCGGGCCCGCCGCCTGCGCGCCGAGGCGCGCCGCCTGCACCGGCTGCTGGGCGGTGTGCCGACCTGGCTGGCCCCGCAGGTGGAACCGGACGACACCGAGGCGCCCGACGAGCCGGTCGCCGCGGACGGCGCCGCCTGAGACGCGCCGCCCGACACCCACCCGAAGGACGTCATGCGCCATCTCCTCACCTCCGGCGGCGTCAGCAACCGGAGCATCCGCGACGCGCTGGTCGGCCTCCTCGGCAAGCCGGTCGCCGAGTCCACCGCCCTGTGCGTCCCACCGCCTCCTACGGGCACCCCCAGGTCACGCCGTCGGGGGCCTGGGAGTTCATCGCCGGCCGGTCGTCCACGCCGATGTGCGACCTGGGCTGGAAGTCGCTGGGGATCCTCGAGCTGACCGCGCTGCCGAGCATGGACCGGGAGCGCTGGGTCCCCTGGGTCAGGGAGGCGGACGTGCTCCTGGTGAACGGGGGCGACGCGCTCTACCTGTGCCACTGGATGCGGCAGTCCGGGCCGGCGGACCTCCTGCCGTCCTTGCGCGACACCGTCTGGGTGGGGCTGAGCGCCGGGAGCATGGTGATGCCCCCCCCGCATCGGCGAGGAGTTCGTCGAGTGGGAGCCGCCCACCGGCGGCGACACCACCCTGGGGGTCGTCGACTTCTCGATCTTCCCCCACCTGGAGCACCCGTCGCTGCCGTGGAACACCATGGCCAACGCCCGGCGGTGGGCGGCCGGGATCGGCGGCCCGGCGTACGCGGTCGACGACGACACGGCCTTCGTGGTGGACGAGGGCGGCACGGTCGAGATCGTCTCGGAGGGCCGCTGGGAGCTGCTGACGCCCGGGGCGTGACGCCCGCGTGGAGGGGCGCCGCGCGCGGAGCGGGAACTATCCCTCCGCGCCGGCGAAGTGCTCCCCCACCAGCCGGCGGACCACGTCCAGGTCCTGCGCCACCAGGGCGTCCAGCAGCGCGCCGTGCTCGGTCGCGTCGGCGAGCAGCTCGGCGTGCCGGCGCGCCCCGGCCGCACCGCCGGTCCGCGGCCACTGCGAGCGGCGGTGCAGGTCCTCGGTGATGCGCACGAGCTCGGTGTTGCCCGCCAGGGACAGCAGTGCCCGGTGGAAGGCCCGGTCCGCCTCCGCGTAGGTGGCCTCGCAGCCGGACGACGCGGCCAGCACCGTCCGCTCGGCCAGCGGGCGCAGTTCGGCCCAGCGCCCCGCCGGTACGGTGCGGGCCAGGCGCAGCACCACCGGCACCTCGATGAGGGCCCGCACCTCGGCCAGCTCGGCCAGTTCGCGGGCCCCGCGCTCGGCGACCCGGAAGCCGCGGTTGGGGACCACCTCGACGGCCCCCTCGAGGGCCAGCTGCTGCATCGCCTCCCGCACGGGCGTCGCCGACACGCCGAGCCGCTGCCCGAGGGCCGGGGCGGAGTACACCTCGCCCGGCGCCAGCTCCCCGGAGAGGAGGGCTGCCCGCAGGGCCTGCAGCACCTGCTCGCGCACCGAGGCGCGCCGCACCACGCGCGGCGCGTACGGCTCCCTGGGCCCCGGCAGCGGTCCCGCGGCGGTCGCCGGGCCGTCCTGCGGGTG
>NZ_JBRIOU010000002.1:619517-622411 GCF_053474865.1 Streptomyces sp. CO7 | reverse complement strand
CCCTCCGGGGTCCCGCCCCTGGCGTCGCGCCGCGGCCACGCCGCTTCGCCCGCTCTCTCTCGCGGGCGTGCCTGCTCCACGGGGACCTCCTGGGCCATGACTGCGGATTCCGGTTCGGCTTCCGGATCCGGGCTCCCAGCACGATAGGGGGCGGACGCCGGTGTTCCCACCCCCGGCCCGTATGAGTAAGGTAAGGCTTACCTGTCAACGCCTGATCATGCTCACGGGAACGGGAGTCCGTCGTGCCCTCTGCCACCTCGGCCTTTCAGGACGCGTACGACCGGCTCGCGGCCGCCTTCCCGCACCTGACCGTGACGGAAGTCGCTCCCGGCGAGGCGCTGCCCACCGAGCGCGCCGACGCCGAGCCCGGGTGGGCGGCCTCGGCCGGCTTCGCCGAGGACGGCCCCGAGATCGCGGGTCTGATCGCCCGGGACGGGGCGATGGTCGAGCAGTACTACGGCAGGCCCCCGCGGCCCGACGTCGGCGCCTCCCTGGCCCTGCACCGGTACGCCTGGCCGGTCTGCCTCCTCTTCACGATCCCCGCCTTCCTCTCCCGCCGGGTGCCGCGGCTCACCGTGGACGACGTGGCCGTGCACCTGGAGACGGGACGGATCGTCGTGCGGCCGCGGACCTTCGCCTGCCTGCCGGACGACCCGGCGGCCGCACTGCCCGGCGCCCGGGTGGTACCCGACGAGGACGCCCTGCGCGCCGAGGTGCGGGCCGCCGCGGCCGAGCACCTGGGTCCGGTCCTGGCCGTCTTCGGCCCGCGGATGCGGCGCCGCGGGCGGTCGCTGTGGGGCATGGTGACCGACGAGATGGTCGAGGGCCTGTGGTACGTCGGCAACCTGCTCGGCGAGGAGCGGCGGGCCGTGGAGGAGCTGGGCCGGATGCTGCCCGGCGCCACCCTGCCGCTGCCCGGCGCGGCCGGCTTCCGTGAGCTGTCCGGGCCGTCCGGCGACCCGCTCACCACCCGCGACCGGGTGACCTGCTGCCTGGCCTACACGCTGGCCGAGGACAGCACCTGCGTCACCTGCCCGCGCACCTGCGACACCGAGCGCGTGGCCAAGCTGACCGCCGTGCCCGCGGCCTGACACAGCCTGACATCTGGTCGGATTTGCGCCCGGCGCCGTCAGACGGCCGCCTCACGCACCACCCGTGCGCGGGATTGCCTTTCGAACACAACCAAGCTTTCACGTACGACAGTTCGACCCCGAGGCCGCCAACCCGGGGCCGATCACCACCCCCTCGGTTCGTCTTGCTCCGAAACCCGGTACGCCGGTCTCCGGTTGGGCCAACATGGCCGCCAGCCAGGCCACCCAAGCCCGACGCAAAGGGACACCGGATGAGATTGACCGACGTTTCGCTGAATTGGCTGCTTCCCGGCGCCGTACTGCTCCTCGGCGTGCTGGCCGCAGTGGCGGTGCTCGCGCGCGGCCGGAAGGCGTCGACGGCGGGCCCGGCCTCCTCGGACGACTCCTGGGAGCGCAGTGAGGAGCGCCGCCGCCGCAAGGAGGCGGTGTACGGCACCGCCTCCTACGTCCTGCTGTTCTGCTGCGCCGCGGTGGCCGCCGCGCTCTCCTTCCACGGCCTGGTCGGCTTCGGCCGCCAGAACCTCGGCCTGTCCGGCGGCTGGGAGTACCTGGTGCCGTTCGGCCTCGACGGAGCGGCGATGTTCTGCTCGGTCCTCGCGGTGCGCGAGGCCAGCCACGGCGACGCGGCCCTGGGCTCCCGGATGCTGGTGTGGCTGTTCGCGGGCGCGGCCGCCTGGTTCAACTGGGTGCACGCGCCGCGGGGCCTGGGCCACGCGGGCGCGCCGCAGTTCTTCTCCGGGATGTCGCTGTCCGCGGCGATCCTCTTCGACCGCGCCCTGAAGCAGACCCGCCGCGCCGCCCTGCGCGAACAGGGCCTGATCCCGCGCCCGTTGCCGCAGATCCGGGCGGTGCGGTGGCTGCGCGCCCCGCGGGAGACCTACCGCGCCTGGTCGCTGATGCTGCTGGAGGGCGTGCGGAGCCTGGACGAGGCGGTGGAGGAGGTCCGTGAGGACCAGCGGATGCGGGAGCAGTCGCGGCGGCGCGACAGGGAGCAGAAGCGGGTGGAGCGGGCGCACCTCAAGGCGGTGAGCCGCGGGCACGCCCCGGCCGCGCTGACCGAGCGGGCGGCGCCCCAGGTCGAACTCGAGCGTGCCGACGCCGCCGCCTCCTCATCGGAGCCCGAACAACTGCCCCTGCGCAGCCGCCCGTCGCTTCCCGCTCCGGAGGAGGACACCATGGCCCTGCGCCAGCTCGACACCCTGGAGCGCAAGCTGAAGGACCTGGAGCAGCAGTTCGGCTGACTTCGCGCCGGCCGCCTCCGTCAGACAGCCGGCGCCGTCGGCCGCCTCCCTCAGACCCGGACGGGTCCGGCTCCCGTGCGGGCCAGCTCGAACCACACGGACTTGCCGAGGGCGTGACCGCGCACCCCCCAGGCGTCGGCGAGGGTGGCCACCAGCAGGAGGCCTCTGCCGCCGGTGGCCTCGTCGTCGGCGTCCTCGCCCGCCGGGAGCCGCGGGGGCCGGCTGCGGACGAAGTCCCGTACCTCGACCCTCAGCCGCCGTCCGGTGACCGTCACCTTGAGCACCGCGCCGTGGCCGGTGTGCACCAAGGCGTTGGTGACCAGTTCGGTGGTGAGCAGCTCCGCCGTGTCCACCAGCTCCGCGTCCAGCGGGCGGCCCGGCACGTCGCACCGCACCAGCTCCCGTAACGCCCGCCGCGCCCGTGGCACGGCGCCCAGGTCCGCCCGGCGCAGGCGCTGCCTGAGCCGGGGCCGCCGTGTGCGGAGGCGGGGCCGGTCGACCGCCGGCCGGCCGGCCGCCTGCGGATCCGGTGGCGCGCCTGGTCCGGTGGACGCCTCCGCCG
>NZ_JBRIOU010000002.1:616505-619417 GCF_053474865.1 Streptomyces sp. CO7 | reverse complement strand
GCCTGCCTCTTCATGAGCCCCCGTTCATGCCGAATCGCACGTCCCTTTCTCGAACGCGCTCACGAGATGCATGCCCGCGTCCGGAACGCGGCACTCATCCCGTTCCGGTGGGCGGCCGGGCGGGGAGGGCGGGGTGATCGCCGGGACGGCTCAGGGGCGCGGCACGTTGCGCAGGTTGGAGCGGGCCATCTGCAGCATCCGGCCCACGCCTCCGTCGAGCACCACCTTGGAGGCGGAGAGCGCGAAGCCGGTCACCATGTCCTTCTTGATCTTCGGCGGGATGGACAGCGCGTTCGGGTCGGTCACGACGTCGACCAGGGCGGGGCCCTTGTGCCGGAACGCCGCCTTGAGCGCGCCCGGCAGGTCCTTGGGCTTCTCCACGCGCACGCCGAAGGCTCCGCATGCCTGGGCGACGGCGGCGAAGTCCGGGTTGGTGTTGGCGGTGCCGTGCGAGGGCAGCCCGGCCACCAGCATCTCCAGCTCGACCATGCCCAGCGAGGAGTTGTTGAAGAGGACCACCTTCACCGGCAGGTCGTACTGGACGAGGGTGAGGAACTCCCCCATCAGCATGGCGAATCCGCCGTCGCCGGACATCGACACGACCTGCCGGTGCCGGTCGGTGAACTGCGCCCCGATCGCCATCGGCAGCGCGTTGGCCATCGAGCCGTGGGAGAACGAACCGATCACCCGGCGGCGCCCGTTGGGCGTGATGTAGCGCGCCGCCCAGACGTTGCACATGCCGGTGTCGACGGTGAACACGGCGTCGTCGTCGGCCATCTCGTCGAGGACCGAGGCCACGTACTCGGGGTGGATCGGGACGTGCTTCTCCACCTTGCGGGTGTAGGCCTTGACCACGCCCTCCAGCGCGTCGGCGTGCTTCTTCAGCATCTTGTCGAGGAAGCGGCGGTTGGTCTTCTCCTTCACCCGGGGGATCAGGCACTTCAGCGTCTCCTTGACGTCGCCCCACACCGCCAGGTCCAGCCGGGAGCGCCGTCCGAGGTGCTCGGGGCGCACGTCGACCTGGGCGATCTGCACGTCGTCGGGGAGGAAGGCGTTGTACGGGAAGTCGGTGCCGAGGAGGATCAGCAGGTCGCACTCGTGGGTGGCCTCGTAGGCGGCGCCGTAGCCGAGCAGGCCGCTCATGCCGACGTCGTAGTTGTTGTCGTACTGGATCCACTCCTTGCCCCGCAGGGCGTGGCCGACCGGCGACTTGATCAGCTCGGCGAGCCGCATCACCTCCTCGTGCGCGTCCTTGCAGCCGGCGCCGCAGAACAGGGTGACCTTGCCGGCCTTGTCGATCATCTCGACCAGCGCGTCGAGTTCGGCGTCCCCGGGGCGGACCGAGGGGCGGCTGGTGACCAGCGCGGTGTCGTAGGCGCCCTCGGGAGCCGGCTCGTCGGCGATGTCGCCGGGCAGGGTGACGACGCTGACGCCGGAGCGCCCCACCGCGTGCTGGATGGCGGTGTTGAGCAGCCGCGGCATCTGGGAAGGGCTGGAGATCATCTCGCTGTAGTGGCTGCAGTCGCGGAACAGCCGGTCGGGGTGGGTCTCCTGGAAGAAGCCGAGCCCGATCTCCGAGGAGGGGATGTGGGAGGCGAGCGCCAGCACGGGGGCCATGGAGCGGTGCGCGTCGTACAGGCCGTTGATCAGGTGCAGGTTGCCGGGGCCGCAGGAGCCGGCGCAGGCGGTCAGCTGCCCGGTGACCTGTGCCTCGGCCCCGGCCGCGAAGGCGGCGGCCTCCTCGTGGCGGACGTGCACCCAGTCGATGCCCTTGTGGCGGCGGACGGCGTCGACGACGGGGTTGAGGCTGTCCCCGACCACCCCGTACATCCGCCGTACGCCCGCGCGGGTGAGGATGTCGACGAACTGCTCGGCGACGTTCTGCTTGGCCATGGGTCCGCGTGCCCCTTCGCTGCGTGCTCACGATCCGAGTCCGGACCGCTCGTGTCCCCGTTCTCGGGACCATCAATCCACGCGGGGCCCGATCACGCCTCCCAGACGGCCGCCGCCGTACGGTCGTCGGCGTAACCCTTCACCCGCACCTGCACGTCCGACAGGAAGCCGGCGAGCCCGGGCGGCTCCGGCGCGGCCCACCTGCGGCCCAGGTGGGCGAGGAGCGCGGGTTCCCCGCCGAGCGGGTCGGACAGCCCGGCGGCGCACATCAGCAGCCGGTCCCCCGGACGGGCCACACAGGTGCGGAACCGGAACGGTTCGCGGGGCGGCTCCGGGGCGGGCTGGTAAGGGCTCGGCGGCGTCGTGATGCCGAGGTCCAGGGTCAGCTCGCCGCGTTTCGCGGCGGGGCCGGCCGGGCGGGGCTCGAGGTCCTGCCAGTCGCCGTCGCGCAGCCGGTACAGTCCGCCGTCGCCGACGCCGAAGAACACACGGGTACGGCAGTCGGGGTCGGCCGGCAGCAGCAGGCAGCGCAGCGTCGCCTCGTCGCCCCCGGAACTCCACCCCTCGACCCGTGCGGTGGCCCGCAGACGGCCGAGGCTGCGATCGGTGAGCCGCTGCAGTCCCGCCCGCAGGTCGGCGCGGCGGCCTTCGCGGATGTCCTCGGCGAGACGGGCGGCGCTGCGTCCGACGGCCTGGGCGATCCACCGGCACGCCGCGGCGGCGGCCCGCTGTCCGGCGGGGGTGGCGCGGGCGCCGGTGGCCACGGCGACCAGCACCAGCGCGCGGTCGCCCACCCCGAACCGGGCGGTCAGCAGCGCGTCCCGGCGCACCTCGCCCCGGTAGCGGGCCGAGTCCCCGCGCACCGAGGCGGCCCGCAGGGTCAGGCCGCCGTGCCGCGCGCCGTCCAGCACGGTGTCGGGGACCAGGTCCTCCAGGGCGGCGGGGTCCGCCATCGGCAGCGACGTGGGCTCCGCGTCGTAGCTCGGCGGCGCGTCCCCCACGTACGTCACGTCCCGGCC
>NZ_JBRIOU010000002.1:609755-616405 GCF_053474865.1 Streptomyces sp. CO7 | reverse complement strand
TGCCGAGCCCGTCACCCGCACCATCCGGACGGCGGATCCCAGGCCCGTCGCCCGCGCCGTCCACGGAGCGCGTCCCGGGGCGGTCGCCCGGCCCCTCCTGCTGCCCCGCGCCTGTGCCGTCCGCCGCCCGTCCGCCGGACACGGCCGGGTCACCGGTGCCGGGCCGGGTGCCGTCCTCGGCGCCCCTACCGGTGCCGAGGGTGCCGTCGTCACCGGAGGCGCTGCCCGCAGACGGTGCCCGCGCTCCGTCGGGGCCGCCGGGCCCTGACTCCGTCCCGGCGCCGGTTCCCTCCGTTGGCGTCACCCCGGTGCCGAACCAGTCGGCCGCCGCGGGGGCCCGCCGTGGCCCCGCGTCACCCGTACGACGCGAGCCTCCCGCGCCGGGGCCGTTCCCCGGGCCGGCGGACGTCGGGCCCAGGTCGTCCCGGTTACCGCGCGGTGGTACCTTCCCCGCACCGGCGTCCCTGCCGTCCCGCACCGGCCCCGCGTCGGCCGGACCGACAGGACCGGCCGGGCCGTTCAGCGGCGGCCAGGGGGCGGGCTGCGGGTCGCCGGGTTCGCGTGCCGGGCCCGCCGGCCGCTCCAGGTCCGGATCCAGGTCGAGGTCGAGGTCGCGGTCCAGATCCAGGTCCGGGCTGCTGCCCGGGGCCGGGTCCTGACCGGTGCCCGAAGCCGGGTCCTGACCGGTGGCCGGGCCCGGACCAGGGCGCAGGTCCGCGTCCTGACCGGTGGCCGGCGGCGGCCCGGAGCCCGGGGCCGAGGACCCGTCCACGTCCGCGCGCGGGCTCCGGGGCTGCCGTGGGGCTCCCGCACCGGGACCCCGCCCGTCCGCGCCGAACCATCCGTCACCGATCGTCGGCTCGGCCCCGCCCCCCGCGCCCGCGGGGAATTGGCCGTCCGGGGTGTCCCATGCCGTTCCGGCAGGCGGCGCGGAAGGGCCCGGCGCACCGGGCTCCGGGCGGGGCGAGGGCACGGCGCGGCCGCCCGCGGGGGTGCCGCCGCCCACCGTCCCGGCCACGGAGGCGAACCTGTCGTCGAGGGAGTCGGGGGCCGCCGTCGGGCCCGTGTCACCGGTGTTCCCGTCGTACAACTGGCCCCACCAGTCGTCCTCGTGCTCGCGCTCGTCCTCGTCCCGGCGGCCGGTGGGCGTCTCCCCCTGTTGGCTCATGCTCCTAATCTTCGACCGCGCCACGCGTCTGAAACCGTGCATCGCGACATTCGGGCGGGACACCGCCCCTAGAACAACTTTTCGGACGACAACCCGAACAACCGGCCGAAGTCGTCATGAAACACCCGGCCACGCCGAACCCTGCGCCCGCTCTCCTCCTCGGGCACCCTGGAGGAATGGGAGCGTGGGAACTCCTGCTGGCCGGAGTGATCATCCTGCTCGGCATGTGCGGAGTACTGACGCCCGGGGTGCCCGGGTCCTGGCTCGTGTGGGCCGGTGTCCTGTGGTGGGCGCTCAACGACCCGCACCGGACCGCCTGGGCGGTCCTGGTGGGCGCCACCCTCCTGCTCCTGCTCGCCGGGCTGCTGCGCGCCCAGCTCACCCCCCGGCACGCCTCCCGCACCACCGATCCGGCCCGCCGTCCGGGGCCCCGCGGCTCGGCCGGTCTCGGCGCGTTCCTCGGCTTCTTCCTGCTGCCCGTGATCGGCGCCGTACCCGGTTTCCTGGCCGGTCTCTACCTGCACGAGCGCCTGCACGAGGGCCGCCGCCCCCGCGAGGCGAGGGCGGCGGTGCGCGGCATGATGCGGTCCGGAGGCACCGCGCTGCTGGTGGAGCTCTACGCGACGCTCCTGATCCTCGGCGCCTGGCTCGTCACCGTCCTCGCGCGCTGAACGCCGCCCGGGCCCGCCGCTGCGCCCCCGTACCCGACGGGCCGGCGGTCAGCCGGTGAGCTCGTCGAGGTCGACCGCTCCGGCCAGCGCCTTCATCCCGGCGTCGTTGAAGTGCAGGTGGTCGCCCGGGTCGTAGGCGGACCGGATCCGGTCGGGCTGCTTCGGGTCCCGGACCGCCGCGTCGAAGTCGACCACCGCGTCGAACGGGGCCTCCTTGCGGATGAAGCGGTTGATCTGCCGCCGCAGCGCCTCCCGCTGCGGGGTGTAGGCGAGATGCCCCCGGTACGGCGTCAGGGTGGCCCCGACGACCCGGATGCCCTTGGCGTGCGCCTTCTCCGCCATGGAGCGGTAGGCCTTCTTGAACGCCTTGATCCCGTCCTCGCCCGCCGCGTCGGTCATCACGTCGTTGATGCCCTCCAGCACGATCACCGTCCGCACCCCGCTGCGCCGCAGGACGTCGGCGTCGAACCGCTTGAGCGCGCTGGGCCCGGAGCGGTCGTTGAGGATCCGGTTGCCGGAGATGCCCGCGTTCAGCACTCCCAGCCGGTGCCGCGGGGGCAGCGCGGCGATCCGGTCGGCGAGCCGGTCGGGCCAGCGGCTGTTGCTGTCGGGCGTGGTGCCCACCCCGTCGGTCAGGCTGTCCCCGAGCGCCACCAGGCTGCCCGCCGCGCGGGCGGTGCGCACGTCCACCCCGGTGACGTAGTACCAGGAGCGGACCGTCGCGGTGTAGGCGGCGCCGCCCACGTCGGCGGCGTGGTCGGCGCCGTGCGCCAGGAAGTTGGTCTGCTTGGCGATGCGGTGGTACGTCGCCGGGCCGTCGTCCACCGGCGTGTACACCGTGACCAGCAGGTCGGAACCGCCGGGCACGTCGAGCCGCACCGGGTCGCTGACGATCTCCCGCCCGGCCGGCACCACGGCCGTGGGCCTGCCGCCGAAGAGGACCCGCCGCATGGTGCCGGGCACCGCGTCCGGGCGGGGGAAGTAACCCTGCTCCCGCAGCGCGACCGTGACCGAGCCCAGGTGGAGCGGGCGGATGCCGAGCCGGTTGGACAGGCGCACCCGGGTCGCCGTGCCGCCGACGCTGGTGTGCACCACGTTGCGGATGGACGCGCCGGGCAGCGGCACCGCGGTCCCGGAGGCGGCGGCCGCCCAGGTCCCGGTCCATTTCTCCTTCTCCGCCCGGCGGTCGGGCGTCACCGCGTGGACGGGCGCCGTGCCGAGCAGGACCAGGAGCAGCGCCACGATGACCCGTACCGCCTTGAGCATGTGTTCCGTCCTCCGCGATGTTCAGTTGGCCGCGCGTCAGCCGATCCTCGACGAAGCCGACCGTTTCACAACGTAACGCGACCGACACGGAGCGTGTCGGTCGCGTCGCAGAGAACCACCCGGACGAGGGGTGGTGACGGAGGTTTAGCGCGGGGTGGGCGGGGTGGCGGCTGGTCCGTTCGGCCGCCGCCACCTCACCCTCCGGGGTGTCCCGGGTTACCGCGTCCGGCCCCGCTTGGCCTCCATCGCGGCCTTGCCCTCGGCTCCACGGCGCTTCCACTCGCGCCGCATCTCGGCGCGGGCCCGGGCGTCGGTCTTGGCCACGATGTACTGGTTCTCACGGAGCAGCTTGCGGTAGCTCTCGAGCCGCCGCTCGGGCAGCTCTCCGGAGTCGACCGCGGCCAGCACCGCACAGCCGGGTTCGGCGACGTGCGCGCAGTCGTGGAAGCGGCAGTCGCCGGCCAGTTCCTCGATCTCGGCGAACACCTGCCCGACACCGCGCCCCGCGTCCCAGAGGCCGACGCCGCGCAGTCCCGGCGTGTCGATCAGCACGCCGCCGCCGGGCAGTGCGAACAGGTTGCGGGTGGTCGTGGTGTGCCGGCCCTTGCCGTCCACGTCACGTGCCGCCTGCACGTCCATCGCGTCCTCGCCGAGCAGCGTGTTGGCGAGGGTGGACTTGCCCGCGCCGGACTGCCCCAGCAGCACGGTCGTGCCACCGGAGACGGTCGCGGCGAGCACGTCGACGCCCTCGCCGGTCTCGGCGCTGACGGCCAGCACCGGCACCCCGGGCGCCGTCCCCTCCACGTCGCGCACCAGGTACCCGAGCGTCACGGGGTCGGGGACCAGGTCCGCCTTGGTCAGCACCACCACGGGCTGCGCCCCGGACTCCCAGGCCAGGGCCAGGAACCGTTCGACGCGCGCGTACTCGAGCTCGACGGCCAGCGACACGGCGACGACCACGTGGTCCACGTTGGCGGCGAGGATCTGTCCCTCGGACCGCTTGGACGAGGTCGAGCGCACGAACGCGGTCCGCCGCGGCAGGTAGTCGCGCACGTAGCGCGGCTGTCCGCCGACCGGGTCGACCGCGGCCCAGTCGCCGGTGCAGATGACCCTCAGCGGGTCGTGCGGGGTGACGAACGCGGTGTCCGCGCGGATCACGCCCTCGGAGGTGACCAGGTCGCACTGTCCGCGGTCGACCCGGATCACGCGCCCGGGCAGCAGCCCCTGCGCGGCGAACGGGGCGAACTCGGACTCCCAGCTCTCGTCCCAGCCGAAGCGGGTGAGCGGGTGCGACGAGATCGAGGAAAGAGAGGAGAGGTTCAAGGGAAACCCTTCGAAGGGCAGCCCCCGGCACCGCGCGTACGTCGACGCGCGAAGAAAGGTGAGGTCAGCCGGAGGCCACGGAGGTGAACGGAACGAACTGCTGGATGCGGGCAAGGCCCGTCACAGAGACAGCCATCGGTCACACCTCCTGGAGAATCCGACTCGAACGAACGGCTCGCGTGCGCAGCGCCCACCGGGCGTCGCACGAACAGGGCACAGCCTAGGGCCGACCAGGCTTCGCCCGCCATCGCTTTTTCCGCGCCCTCACTCCGCGCGGCAGCGCCGCCTCAGCAGGCGTCGTACTTCCAGTCGCCCCGTTCCTTCAGCCACGGCTGGTCGTGACCGAAATCGGGGACGCCCTCGACCTCGTACTCCACGAAGACCCGGTCGTCCTGCCCGACCGCCGTGTCCTCCCGCACCTTCACGCCGGTGGCCTGCCGTGGCCCGTACTTCTCGGCCATCCGCGTCACCGCGGCCTCGTACGCGGGGCCTCCGTGCTCGGCGGCTTCGCCGTCCTCGCCCTCCTCGTGGACATCGGCGCCGTCCTGCTCCCCCTCGCCCTCCGCCCGGTGCTGCGTCTCGTCGCCGACCACGTAGCGGCAGCGGTCCGAGAGCATCCCGAACGTGGTCGCCGGGTCACCGCCGAAGTAGGCGGCGGTGTACTTCTCCACCGCCCCGGTGAGCGCGGCGTCCGCCTTCTTCAGCGGCAGCCCTTCCTCCGCGGCCCCGCTCGCCACACCGTCGCGCGCGGAGCCGTCGGCCGAACAACCGGTGAGGGCGAGAAGGGCGGCAGCCGCACTCGCCGACAGGATGACGCGGATACGCATGACTCTCTTCTCCGTGGCAGGTGCATGGCAGGTGACGGGACGAAAGATCCGGAGTGCATGCTGCCACAGAGAGCCCTCGTCCACAGGAGGACGAACTCCCCCGCGCACCCCCTGCGCGCGGGGAGAGTTCCGCCGCCCCCTCACCCCGGGACTCAGGAGCGGCCGGTGTGCAGCACCTCCTGGTCCCACCGGTGGCGTGGCTGGACGTGCAACTGCCAGTAGTGCTCGGCGATGTCGTCGGGGTCGAAGTCGGTGCCGGGAGCGACCGGGCCGTCCACGGTGACGCTCGCCGCGTGCACGCCGCGGGAGCCGTACTGCTGATCGAGCAGCGTGACCAGGGTGCGCACGCCGGCCTTGCCCAGGGAGAGGCTCACATAGCGCGGCTCCGGCTTGGGCATGCCGCCCGTGACGAGGAAGGTTCCGCTCCCCCGCTCCGCCATCCTGGGCGCGAGGAAGGCGGCGGCGTTGAGGGCGCCGACCACGTTGACCGCCCAGGCCTCCATGTGTTCGCGCACCGAGAGCTCACCCGGCACGTCCGCACGGACGAGTGCGGCGTTGTAGACGGCGGCCTCCGGCACGCCGTGTGCGTCGACGGCCCGCGCCAGGGCTGCGTCCAGCTCTTCCCGGTCCGTGCTGTCCGCCCGCAGTGTGAGGACCGCGACGCCGAGGGGAGCGAGCGCGTCCGCCGCGGCGCGCAGCGTGGGCCCGCTTCTGGCGATCAACGCGACCGGCAGCCCTTCTTCGGCGAATCGACGGGCGACTGCCTGCCCGATCCCCGGCCCCGCACCGATGATTACTGCACCTGGCATGAAACGGCTCCCCTCTGCTTGACCGTCAGCGACACTGGGGACGGTAAGGCGTCACATGAGTGTGAGGGTCAAGGAGAGACCGGATGCGCATCGGCGACCTGTCCCGCGAGACGGGGGTGAGCAGGCGACTGCTGCGCTACTACGAGGAGCAGGGGTTGCTCCGGCCGACCCGGTCGGACAACGGTTACCGTGCGTACGCCGAGGCGGACCTCGCAGCGGTGCACCACATCCGCGCCCTGCTGGCCGCCGGTCTCCCCACCGCGGTCATCGCGAGGATCCTGCACTGCCTGGGCGACGAGAGCGAGTTGAAGGTGCCGTCCGGCTGCCCCACCTTCCTCGGGGAGCTGCGGCGCGAGCGCGCCCGGATCACCGCCGCCATCACGCGGCTCGAGGATTCCCGTCGTGTGCTGGACACCGTCCTCGGCACGGCGCCACTCCAGGAGGAGGTTGCGTCGGGCGCGCCGGCGCCCGGGAGGTGAGCCGGTCGCGATGCCCTGGCGTGCTGCCGGGCTCCCCGCCGGGCGCCGTCGGCGCGCCGACGGCGGTTCGCTGACGGGAGCCGGGGGCAGGGGCGGAAGACTCGGGG
>NZ_JBRIOU010000002.1:604573-609655 GCF_053474865.1 Streptomyces sp. CO7 | reverse complement strand
GCGGGGAACGGGTCGGCGTCGCGCGGCGGCGATGAGTTGCGCCGGCCGGGAGAGTCCCCCACCGTCGTGTCACCGCACAAGGAGGAACGCGTGGCCCAGCTGCTGAGAGTGCAGAACTTCACCGTCTCGAGCGACGGCATCGGCGCCGGGGAGGACCAGACGCTGGAGAGACCTTTCGGTCACGTCGATCCCGCACGTCTGCACAGCTGGGCCTTCGCCACGGCGAGCTGGCCCGGGCGCACGGACGGGGGAGGGAGCCGGGGGATCGACGACTACTTCACGCGGGACTTCAGCCACAACATCGGCGCCGAGATCATGGGCCGCAACAAGTTCGGTCCGCAGCGCGGCCCGTGGGAGGACCACGAGTGGCGGGGCTGGTGGGGCGACGAGCCTCCGTTCCGCACCCCCGTGTTCGTCCTGACCCACTACCCGCGCCCTTCCTTCACGCTGTCCGACACCACGTTCCACTTCGTCGAGGGCGACCCGGCCACGGTGCTGGCGCAGGCGCGGGAGGCGGCGCGGGGCAAGGACGTGCGGCTCGGCGGAGGCGTCGGCACCGTCCGGCAGTTCCTGGACGCCGATCTCGTCGACACCCTGCACGTGGCGGTCGCGCCGGTGGAGTACGGCACCGGACTGCGCCTGTGGGAATCCCCCGACGAGCTGCTCGACCGCTTCCACCTGGAGGTCGTGCCGAGCCCCAGCGGGGTGACGCACCACCTGTTCTGGCGGCGGTGACCCGCACCCGAGTCCGCACCGAGCCCGCATCCGCACCCGGACCCGCCCGCACGACCGCGGCGCGGGACGGCAGAGGCGTACGGGCGGCAGAGGAGAACGGACGGCGAGGAGAACGACGGAGGCCCGGACCCGCGCAGGACGGGTCCGGGCCTCCGGGGCGCGGGGCGGCCGGTCAGACCGTGGCGACGGTGGCGCCGCCGTCCGCCTCGCCGTCCGGCGGCGGCTGCTCGTCCGACTCGGTCAGCTGCTCGCGGACGTAGTTCCACACCACCGCGATCAGCGCGGCCGCCGGGACGGCGAGGAGGCTGCCGACGATGCCGGCCAGGTTGCCGCCCAAGGTGACCGCGAGCAGGATGACCGCGGCGTGCAGCCCGAGGCCCCGGCTCTGGATCATGGGCTGGAAGACGTTGCCCTCCAGCTGCTGCACGCCCACGATGATCGCCAGCACGATGAGAGCGTCGGTGAGTCCGTTGGAGACCAGGGCGATGAGGACCGCGACGAAGCCGGCGAACAGGGCGCCGATCACCGGCACGAAGGCGGAGACGAAGGTCAGCACCGACAGGGGCAGCACGAGCGGGATGTCGAGGAGCCACAGGCCGATACCGATGAGCACCGCGTCGATCAGGCCGACCAGGGCCTGGGAGCGGATGAAGGCGCCGAGGGTGTTCCAGCCGCGCTCGGCGACGGCCGGCACGTGGACGGCGTACTTGCCGGGCAGCTGGCGGCCGAGCCAGGGCAGGAAGCGCGGGCCGTCCTTGAGGAAGAAGAACATCAGGAAGACCGCGAGCACGGCGGTGACGAGACCGTTGATCACCGTCCCGACGCCGGTGACCACGGCGGAGACCGTGGCGCCCGCGCTGTTCTGCAGACGCTCCACCGCGGAGTCCAGGGCCTTGCTGATCTCCGCGTCGTCGATGTTCAGCGGCGGTCCCGCGGCCCATTCCCGCAGGTGCTTGATGCCGGCCACCACCCCGTCGACCAGTTCCCCGGACTGGGACGTCACGGGGACGGCGATCAGGGCCACCACACCCGCCGCTATCACCAGGGCCAGCACGGTCACCACCGAGGCCGCGAGGGTGGCGGGCCAGCCCCGCTCCCGCAGGAAGCGGGTGACAGGCCAGGTGAGCGTCGTGAGGAACAGGGCGACGACGAGGGGCCACAGCACCGGCCACATGCGGCCCAGGAGCCACAGGGCGGCGGCGACCGTCAGCAGGAGCAGCAGCAGCTCGGCGGAGGTGCGCGCCGAGGAACGGAGCGCGGCGCGGGTTCGTATGGCACTCAACCTGTCAGGCATGGAGTCACTCTAGAGGCAGCCCCAAGTGGTGTCGGTGAGGCTGCAGTTACGGGTCGCCGGGCGGCCCCGGGCAACCGGGCGCCCCCCGGGTCACCGTCGGCCGCGGTCGCGCAGGGCGGCGTCGAGGCAGCGGAGGAGTTCGCCGGTGCGGCCTCCGCCGGGCGGGGCGGCCGGATAGCGCCCCAGCACGTCGACCACGGCCCCGCCGGCGTGCCCCGCGGCCCGCCGCAGGTGGTCCTCGCCGACGGCACGGTCGTCCCCGGCGGCCAGTTCGGCGGCGCGGGCCGCGTGCGCGGCCGAGCCCAGGATGTGCTTGACCTGCGTGGCCTTGGCCAACGGGTGCAGGTAGGCGGCGCCCGCCGCGGCCATGGCGGCGCGGGCCGCCTCGCGGGCCGCCTCGTCCTCGGCCGCCTGGGCCGCCTTGAGCGCCGCCCAGGCCGCGTCGCGCAGCGCCTTGCCGCGCTCGCCGCCCCGGGCGAACTCCCAAGCGGTGTCCAGGGCCCGGCGGGGACGCGGGTCGTCGGGCCGGTCCGCCTCGAACACGTCGAGCACCGTCTGCGCACAGGTCGCGGCGAAGGCGGTGACCTCGCGCAGGTCCTGCCGGCTGAGCGGAACCGGCTCCGGTCCGGTCTCAGACACGCGCGAAGGCCTCCCTGGTCACGTCCCGCTCGAAGGTGGCCGCCTGGTACCCGTACGTGCGGATCTCCGGCACCCTGATCACTATGCAGAAACGATCCACCGACTCCAGGGCGCGCGCCACCTCCGCGTACTTGCGCTTGAGGTGGTGAACGGCCGCCCGGTTGGCCAGCGCGCTCTGGCCGCAGACGAGGAGGACCGGCCGGCTCGCCTCCGGCGGCGTGAACTTGGCGACCAGCGCGTACTCCTGGACGTTCTTGTCGAAGAGGTACCGGTGCTCGCCGACGACGAGGGCCACAGAGTCGGGGTGACCCTCCTGGTAAGGGAGAACGCGGACGCCGGGGAGGTGCGCCGCCAGGTGCCCCCCGGTGCGGACGTTGGCCTCCCCGGCCGGGCCGCCGACGCAGAACTCGGTCCGGTCGTCGTTGCTGCCCCGGAACGTGTTGCTGGACTCCGTCACCACGTCGCTGCCGAACTGGCCCGCCAGGGCGGCGATCTCCGCCACGACGTCGACGTCCTTGCGGTGGGTGACGTCGGGCAGGCCGTGCTTGTTGCCGACGACGACCAGGCACGGCTCACCCGGCACGACCCCGAAGAACGCCGCCTTGCGCCGCAGCATCCGGGAGCGCTTGCCGCGCTCCCAGAGCCAGCCGCAGGCGCCTCCGATGAGGCTGGTCACCAGGCCGATCAGAACGTTGGCGATTACGGAAGAGATCGCTGCCCCCTGGGTCCTGGGCGGGGCCGGCGTGCCCCGTCCGTCGGGGTGTTTCTACCACCCGCCGCCCCGGGACGGCCGCCGGTCGACGGGCATCCCCGCCGCGGAGGACGGGTCCGCCCCCGTTCGGAGAGGGGCGGACCCGCTTCTACGAAGGGGGCCCCGCGCCGTCAGCCGACCTCCGTCACCGTTCCCGCGGCGACGGTCCGGCCGCCCTCTCGGACGGCGAAGCCCAGACCGGGCTCCAGCGGGACGGCGGATCCCAGCTCGACCGTCATGTCGATGCTCTCCCCGGGCCGCGCCGTGCCCGCCTCCCCGAGGTCGACGTCGCCCACCACGTCCGCGGTGCGGATGTAGAACTGCGGGCGGTAGCCGGTGGACACCGGGGTGCGGCGTCCGCCCTCGCGGGCCGACAGGATGCGGGCCCGCGCGGTGAAGCGGCGGCTCGGCGTGACGCTGCCCGGCGCGGCGACCACGTGGCCGCGGCGCACCGCGTCCCGGGCCACCCCGCGCAGCAGCAGCGCGACGTTGTCGCCGGCCTGGGCCGACTCCATCGGCCGGCCGAAGGTCTCCAGCCCGGTGACCACCGACTCCAGCCCCGCGCCCAGCACTTCCACACGGTCGCCCATGCGGACCGTGCCCCTTTCCACCGCGCCGGTGACGACCGTTCCCCGCCCGGTGATGGTCAGCACGTTCTCCACGGGCAGCAGGAACGGCGCCTCAAGGTGCCGCTCGGGCATCGGCACGTGGGTGTCGACGGCGTCGAGCAGCGCCTCGACGGCCGCGACCCACCGCGGGTCGCCCTCCAGGGCCTTCAGCCCCGAGACCCGCACGACCGGCGCCTCCTCGCCCGGGTAGCCGTGCGCGGCCAGCAGTTCGCGGACCTCGAGCTCGACCAGGTCGGTGAGCTCCGGGTCGCCGGCGTCGGCCTTGTTGAGCGCGACGACGATGTGCTCGACGCCCACCTGCCGGGCCAGCAGGACGTGTTCGGCGGTCTGCGGCATCACCCCGTCGAGCGCGGACACCACCAGCACCGCGCCGTCGAGCTGGGCGGCGCCGGTGACCATGTTCTTGACGTAGTCGGCGTGCCCCGGCATGTCGACGTGCGCGTAGTGCCGGGTGTCGGTCTCGTACTCGACGTGCGCGATGTTGATGGTGATGCCGCGCGCGGCCTCCTCCGGAGCCCGGTCGATGCGGTCGAACGGGACGTAGCGGGAGGCCCCGCGGTCGGCGAGCACCTTGGTGATCGCGGCAGTCAGGGTGGTCTTGCCGTGGTCGACGTGACCCATGGTGCCGATGTTGAGATGCGGCTTGGTGCGGACGAATGCCGTCTTGGGCATGGCTGTTCCTCGCGATGCGACGCGCGGTGTCCGGCCCTTCCCCCACAGGGAGCGGCCGGCCGGGACCCCGGGGGCGGTTCTCCGACCCTCCCCCTACGGGGTCCGCCGGTAGTTCTGTCCGGGGAGGGTCACCTTCGGGCGCCGTCGGTGGCGACGCCGACCGCTGCGCCTGCCGCGAGGAATGCGGCGGCAGCCTTCGGAGCATCCGCGACCGCGGATGCTGCAGCGAGGGCGAAGGCGTACCGGAACATGTCCGAGAGCATGGCGGACGGGGGGCGAGCCCGTCGAACGGTTTTCGCGGGCCCTTCCTGCCCGCCCGGCCCGCTCCCGCACGACCGCCTCGCGCGGCGACGGCATCGTCC
>NZ_JBRIOU010000002.1:596562-604473 GCF_053474865.1 Streptomyces sp. CO7 | reverse complement strand
GGTGAACTGGCGACGCGGCTCGGGCTGCGGACGGTGGTGCTGCTGGAGGGGCCGAGCGACCTCGCGGCCGTCGACGCGCTGGCCGCCCGGCACGGCCGGGACCTCGCGGCGGAGGGCGTGTGCGTCGTGACGATGAACGGCGCGATGAACGTGGGCCGCTTCGCCCGGGTCCTCGGGCCGCCCGGACTCGGCCTGCGTCTCACCGGTCTGTGCGACGAGCGCGAGCGGGGGTACTTCGACCGCGCGCTGGAGCGGGCCGGGGCGCCCGCGCGGGACGTCTTCGTGTGCGTGGCGGACCTGGAGGACGAGTTCATCCGCGCCCTGGGCACGGAACGGGTCGAGGCCCAGGTCGCCGCCGAGGGCGATCTGCGCGCCTGGCAGATCTTCCTGAGCCAGCCCGCCCAGCAGGGCCGCCCTAGGGAGCTGCAGTTGCGGCGTTTCCTGGGCACCAAGAAGGGCCGCAAGATCCACTACGGCCGTGTGCTGGCCGAGGCACTCGGCCCCGGCGAGCTGCCCGCCCCGCTCGACGCCCTCTTCGCCGGCCTGTGACCCTCATTCATTCCCCTTCCAAGGAGACCGCTGACATGCCCTCGTACCTGCACGCGCTCGACTTCGACGCACTCGACCCCGCCCGCCTCACGCGCTTCTGGGCTGGCCTGCTGGAACGGGAGACCGGTGACGACTTCACCGTCCTGCCGGCGCACGGGACCGGGTTCCTGCTCCGCTTCGTCGCGACGGACGAGCCCAAGTCGGTGCAGAACCGGCTGCACTTCGACCTGACCAGCGCCTCCGTGGACGATCAGAAGGCGACGGTGGCCAGGGCGCTGGAGCTCGGCGGCCGCCACACCGACGTCGGCCAGACCGGGGAGGAGGGGCACGTGGTGCTCTGCGACCCGGAGGGCAACGAGTTCTGCGTCATCGAACCCGGCAACAACTTCCTCGCCGGGTGCGGCTTCGTCGGCGCGCTCCCCTGCGACGGCTCGCAGGCGGTGGGGTACTTCTGGAGCCGGGCGCTGGGGTGGCCGCTGGTGTGGGACCAGGACGAGGAGACGGCGATCCAGTCTCCCGCCGGCGGCACGAAGATCACCTGGGGAGGCCCGCCGCTGATGCCGCGGGGCGGGGACCGGGACCGGATCCGCTTCGACCTCGCCGTCCCGGCCGGCGAGGACCTGCGGGCGGAGATCGACCGGCTGGTCTCGCTGGGCGCGAAGCACCTCGACGGTGACGGACACGACGGCGGCCGGGTGACCCTCGCTGACCCGGACGGCAACGAGTTCGCGGTGCACCGGGCCCGCTAGCCTGGCTCCGGTTCAGATCGTGACGACGGACGGATACGCATGACGGACATCGTGAAGGCTGCGGCGCGCAAGGTCTTCGAGCGCTACGACCTCGACGGGGACGGCCAGGTCACCGCGGAGGAGTACCGGCAGGTCGTCTCCGAGCTCGAGGGCTCGGAGATCACCGCGGAGCAGGCGCGCGCCCTGATCGACTCGCTCGACACGGACGGCGACCGCCAGATGTCCTTCGAGGAGTTCTGGGCGGGCATGAACGCCTGACCGTACGCCGGTGCGTGCACGAGGGGCCCGGCGCGGGTAACGTGCCGGGCCCCGGTCGTGCCGGCAGGGATCAGAGGTGGCGGCCCGGGGTCACCGTGAAGGTGGCGGGACCGGCCGGGAGGGTGACCGTGTACTGGCGGAGGTAGGTGTCCAGGAAGGGCGAGCGCGCGCCCTGGGTGGGCACGTCGTCGGCCGGGTCGTCGAGGGCGAGCCGCAACTGCGCCCCGGAGACCCTGATCGTCTCGCCCGAGGGCGTGTCGCGCCAGGAGCCGGTCTGCACCGAGCCGATCTCCACGGCCAGGACGTGGCCCGAACCCAGCGTCCAGTCCGTCGACTTGAGGTCGACGGAGAGCCGTCCGGTCTCCACCAGGGAGACCTGCTCGTCGAACATCACCGCGCTGCCGTCGGGGGCGACGTCGTACAGCTTGAGCATGACGTTGCCCTCGCCGCGCGCGGTCAGCCGGATCTGCGGCGTGCCGGTGACGCGGACCGGCCGCCGGACCGGCTTCGACCAGACGAAGAAGCTGGAGCCGACGTCCCCGGCCTTCTGCCGCTCGGCGACGCCCTTCGCCAGCCCCTCGGGCGCGGGCGCCTCCACCGCCGGAGCGTTCTCCATGTCCCACCTGCCCGAGGGCGGTTCGGGCGTCCTGGCCGCGCTCTCCTCACCGGCGGCGGCCAGGTCGGCGCGGGCGGACGCGCCGCCGTCGTCGACGTAGGAACCGCCGCCCAGCGGCAGCGTCACCGATCGCTCCACCACGGGCCAGGTGCGCTGGGCCCGCCAGGCGCCGGTGTTGTCCTCGACGGAGTAGGCCGGGTACCGCACCGTGGGCCGGACACCCTTCAGGTACTGGTCGTAGAAGGACAGCGTCTCCTCGTACCAGCCCTCGCGCCCCATGGCGAGCCGGCCGTCACCGACCCGGTCGCCGCCGCGCACGTGGTCCCACTGGCCGAGCCAGCCGCGTTCGGGGCCGCGGTGGTTGTCGAGGTACTCCTCCATCTCCTCGGGCTTGGTGTTGTTCTCGATGAAGCCCTGGGTGACGAAGAGCGGGGTGTCGCTGCCCTCGGCCATCCTCGCGAGGTCGCGCGCCTTCCAGTGCTCGCTCTCCTGGTCGGCGATGCGGTATCCGGCGGTGTTCTGTTCGACGCACTCCGGGTGGGACTGCTCCCAGCGGGCGTTGGCCTGGTAGCGGGCGTCGTCGTCCGCCATCGGCGGGAAGGTCGCGATGCCGTTGTAGGCGTTGGCGGTGCCGGTCACGTTCGGGCGGGGCACGCCGTTGGAGTAGATGTACTGGTACATGTCCCACACGGGTTCCTGGGCGACGACCGCCTTCAGGGCCCGCTGGTCGAGGTTGTTGCCGATCAGGCCGGTGACGGCGTCATAGGACTTGCCGTACATGCCCACCGCGCCGGTGGACCACGACTGCCGGGCCGCCCAGTCGATCGCGGCCTTCACGTCCGCCTGTTCCCCGGGTCCCGCCCAGTCGAGGCATCCGGTCGAGCCGCCGAAGCCGCGCAGGTCCACCATGACGAAGGCGTAGCCGTTGTCGAAGACGTCGGCGCCCTCGAGGAAGTCGTTGAAACGGGGGGACGGCCCGGTGTGGGTGAAGCCCTCGGGGCCGGTCTGGCCGGCGTGCGAGAAGTAGGGACCGACGGAGAGGATGACGGGCACCTTCTCGCCGGGGTCGAGCCCTTCCGGCAGCAGGACGTCGGCGTGCAGTTCGGTGCCGGAGTCGTCGGCGGACGGGAAGTAGTGCTGGGTCCAGACGGAACCCTCGGGGACGCGGTCGTTCTCCTGGTGGCCGACCGGGCCGGTGGCGGTGGCCACGGCCCCGGTTCCGGTCGCCGTTCCCGTGGGCGCCGCGGTCGCGGGGCCGGTGACGGCGCCGGTCACCGCGAGGGTGCCGACCAGTGCGGAGGCGGCCCAGGCGGTCGCGCGACGTGCTCTCACATGCTCCTCCATGGGTGGGTGCGAAGCAGTGCCGGTGGTGCGGTCGAGCTGGGCCGAGGCCCATGGCGCGCGAGCCTATGATCGTTCGGACGTCAGTTCAACGGGGCGGCGGAGAACGGCTCTTGGCCTTCGGGCAGCAAGGTCATCCGGTCCGACCGCGCTTCCGGTTCGCGGCGGTGCCTGCTTCGGTCCCGGTGGCGGGGACGGAATCCAGCCACTCCAGGAGCCGGCTTCCCTCACGGGTCATCACGTCCGGGTCGCGCAGCGCGTTGGCCATGAGGGACATGCCCTGGTACGCGCAGACCAGGGTCAGCGCGAGGTCGTCCGGGCCGGACGCCCCCATGGCGCGGAACTGCTTCCCTGCCCACTCCAGCAGACGCCGGATCACCGCGCCGGCCTCGCCGTCGAGCGTTCCGTCGGAGCGCTTGCCGAGTTCGACCGCCAGGGTGCCGGTGGGGCAGCCGTGGAGGGCGGCCACCTCGCGCTGCTCGATCCACGCCTCGACCAGCCCTTTGAGCCGGTCGCGCGGGTCCTCCGACAGCTGCAGCCGGGAGGTGAGTTCGTCCAGGTACGCGCTGTGCTCGGACAGTGCGGCGAGGACCAGTTCGTCCTTCGTCTTGAAGTAGTAGTAGACGTTTCCCACCGGCACGTCGGCCGCCCGCGCGATGTCGGCGAGGGTGGTCCGCTCGACGCCCTGCCGGTGCAGGACCCGGGCCGCCTCGGTCGTCAGCCGACGGCGCTTGTCTGCGGCCCGCGCCTTGGGCGATTTCGAGTCAGTCACCCAACTGACTATAGGCGCATGCCTGTTGGCCCGTGTAGCGTCCCCGGCATCCGAGTCAGTCAGCCGACTCACTCACTTGCGGAGGGTTCCCCATGATCGTGGTGACAGGCGCCACCGGCAACGTCGGACGCACACTGGTTCCGCTGCTCGCCGAGGCGGGCGGGGAGGTCGTCGCCGTCTCGCGACGGCCGCGGCCCGAAGGGCTGCCCGACGGCGTCCGGCACGCGCGGGCGGACGTCGGTGACAGCGCGGCCATGCGTCCCGTTCTCGAGGGCGCGGACGCCTTCTTCGTCCTGCTGGGTGGAGACCTGAACGTCTCCGGCGAGAGCCCGGCGGCGCTGCTGGACGCGGCGGTGGACGCGGGGGTGAAGCGGGTCGTCCTGCTCTCCTCGCAGAGCGTCGCCACCCGCCCCCAGTCTCTTTCGCACGCCCGTCTGCGCGCGTTCGAGGACGCGGTCCGCGCGGCGGGGGTGGGCCACACCGTCCTGCGGCCGGGCGGCTTCGCCTCCAACGCCTTCGCCTGGGCCGGGACGGTCCGCACCGAGCGGACGGTGTACGCCCCGTTCGGCGACGTGGCCCTGCCGGTCGTCGACCCGTCCGACATCGCCGCGGTGGCGGCGGCCGCCCTGCTGGAGGAGGGGCACGCGGGGCGCGTGTACACCCTGACCGGGCCGCGGGCCGTCAGCCCGCGCGAGCAGGCGGCGGCCCTCGGCGAGGCCCTGGGCGAGGAGGTCCGTTTCGTCGAACTCTCGCGGGATCAGGCGCACGCGCACATGGCACGGTTCATGCCCGAGGACGCGGTCACCGGCACGCTGGACATCCTGGGCGCCCCGGTGGCGGGCGAACAGGAGGTCCGCCCGGACGTGGAGACGGTGCTGGGGCGTCCGGCCCGCCCCTTCGCCGAGTGGGCCGCCCGCAACGTGGAGGCCTTCCGGTAGGACTCCCGAGCGCTCCCGGCCGGCGGTCACCTCGCGGGACGCCCGCACCACCCGACGCTCGCGTCAGGCGCTCGGACCCCGGCGGTCGCGTCAGGCGCCGACCGCTCCCGCGGCCGACGCGATCTCCGCGCGGATCTCCTCGACCCGGTCGTCGAGGTAGAAGTGGCCGCCCGGGAAGGTGCGCAGCCGGAAGGGTCCCGTGGTGTGCCGTGACCAGCGCTCGACCTCGGCGACCTCGACCGCCGGATCGCTCTCCCCCGCCAGGGCGATCACCGGGCAGGCGAGGCGCAGCCCGTCGGGGGCGCGGTAGTGGTTGCTGGCGTGGAAGTCGTTGCGGACGGTCGGCAGGACCAGTTCGAGGAAGGCGGGGTCCTCCGGAATCGGGGCGCCGGTGTCTCCGCGCAGGACCTCCAGGATGTCGAGCACCTCCCGGTCGCTCTCCAGCGCCGGCAGCTCGCGACGCGTCGCGAGCGACGGGGCCCGCCGGGCGGAGGCGAACAGCGCGCGGACCTTCGCCCCGCCCTCCTCCAGCCGGACGGCGGTCTCGAAGGCCACGGCCGAGCCGAGACTGTGCCCGAACAGCACCAGGGGCAGGTCGGCCCAGGGCTCGAGTTCGCGGGCGATGTGCTCGGCGAGCTCGCCGACGTCCGGGACCAGGGGTTCGGCGATCCGGTCCTGCCGCCCGGGGTACTGGACGGCCAGCGCCTGGACGGCCGGCGCGAGGGCACGGGACAGCGGATGGAAGTGGGTGGCGCCGGCCCCGCCGTGCGGGAAGAACACGACGTGCGGCGCGTCCGCCTCCGCGGTGTGGAACCGGCGTATCCAGTCCGTCCTCTGCGGGCGCTCGGTCACTGCCCCGTCCTCCTCTGCCGCTTGACTGCACACGTGCCATCCGATCATCGCACCGCCCGCTCGACCGCCGATCGGCCACCCCACCCGCCCCCTGACCTGCGGCTTCGTCGGTCCGCGACACACGACGGGATTCAGCTCGCGTCGAGGGAATGTTCCGGTTCGCACTAAATGTTGGGATAAGTGCGAAGGCAGAGCATCCATGCTCACGACCACGACGGCACCCGGCACCGCGACCACCGACGCCCGCTCCGACACCTCGGCCGGTGACGGATCCACCGGGGCGGCCGAGTACGAGGCGACGGGTTTGCCCTTTCCGCTGAGGGACACCCCTCGCCGGACACGGAGTTCGTGGTACGGGTCCGCGGGCAGTTCCGGGCCCGAGGACTGCGCGTCCAGTGAGTCCACCGAGCAGACACCTGGGGGGGAATCGAGACCACCGGAGGGTCACAGGCCTCCGACCTTCCGGCGAAGGGTCCGGACGCGGAGCGGCTTTGGGGAGCCGCCGAGCGTCCGGACCTGCACATTCCGCCCTCCGCACACTGCTGCGATCATGGCCTGAAGTCGCCCTTCGACCCGCCCAGGAGGCCCTTGATGTCCCTCGAGACGTCCCTCGACGCGTCCTTCGACGCGCCTTTCGACGCCGCCGCCGTGCGCGCCGCCTTTCCCGCCCTGCTCGCCTCCGACTGGGCCCGCTTCGACGCCCCCGGCGGCACGCAGACGCCAGCGCCCGTCGCGGAGGCGATCGCCGAGGCCCTCACCCGTCCGCTGGCCAACCGCGGCCGTCTCACCGAGGCGCAGCGCAACGCCGACGACATCGTGACCGGGGCCCGGCACGCCATGGGCGACTTCCTCAACACCCCGTCCTCCACCGTGGTGTTCGGCCGCAGCGCCACCCAGCTGGTGTACGACCTGGCCCGCACCCTCGCCAAGGACTGGGGCCCGGGCGACGAGGTGGTGGTCACGCGGCTGGACCACGACTCCAACATCCGCCCGTGGGTCCAGGCCGCCGAGGCGGCGGGCGCCACCGTGCGGTGGGCCGGCTTCGACACCGTCACCGGTGAACTGCGCCCGGAGCACGTCGAGGCGGTGCTCTCGCCGCGCACCCGTCTGGTCGCGGTGACGGCCGCCTCCAACCTCAACGGCGCCCGCCCCGACGTGCCGGCCCTGGCCGCCCTGGCGCACTCCGTGGGCGCGCTGCTGCACGTCGACGCGGTGCACTACGCCGCGCACGTCGCCGTCGACCTGCCCGCCCTCGGCGCGGACACCCTGGTCTGTTCGCCGTACAAGTTCCTCGGCCCGCACCTCGGGGTACTCACCGGGCGGGCGGAGCTGCTGGAGTCGCTGCACCCCGACAAGCTGCTGCCGTCCAGCGACGCCGTCCCGGAGCGCTTCGAACTGGGCACGCTGCCCTACGAGTTGCTGGCCGGCACCCGGGCCGCGGTGGACTTCTGGGCCTCCCTCGCGCCGGCCGGCGCCGACGGCACGGACCGCCGGGCGCGACTGGTCGCCGCCTTCGCCGCGGTGGAGCACCACGAGGACCGCCTGCGGGCCCGCATCGAGGAAGGGCTGGCCGAGCACCCCGGCGTCACCCTGCACTCGCGGGCCGGACTCCGCACGTCCACGCTGCTGTTCACCGTCGAGGGCGTCGAGGCGGCCGAGGTCTCGCGGCGGCTGGCGGACCACCGGGTGGACGCCCCGGCGAGCTCGTTCTACGCCCTGGAGGCCTCCCGCCACCTGGGGCTGGGCGACGCGGGCGGAGTGCGGGTGGGTCTGGCCCTCTACAACGACGACGCGGACGTCGACCGCCTGCTGGCGGCGCTCCGCACGGTCCTGGGC
>NZ_JBRIOU010000002.1:586744-596462 GCF_053474865.1 Streptomyces sp. CO7 | reverse complement strand
CCCTTGCCGCGCCCGTCCGCCGAGTCCCGCTCCGCCGGGGAGGCGGAGCGGGACTCGGCGGACGGGCGCGGCAAGGGTCCCTCGGCGTCGGCCCCGGGTGGGGAGAAGGGCGGTTCCGCGGAGGTCGCGAAGAGCGCGGGGACCGTCGGACCGGGCGGGTCGGCCTGCGAGCTGCCGGTGGCCTTCGACGTGGCGAAGGGCTGGAAGGCCGAGGCCGTGCAGGGGGCCGAGGCGCTGGGTGAGGACGTGCCGGAGGAGATGGAGGGCCTGCAGGAGCTGTTCCGGCAGGGGCCGGTCGCGGCCGCCTGCGAGGTCGACGCCAAGGGCGCCGGACACATCGGCTTCCTCCGCGTGTGGACGGGCGACCCGTCCGGTGACGACGCCACCGCCGTGCTGAAGGAGTTCGTCGCGGCGGAGACCGAGGGCTCCGAGAAGGCCGAGTACAGCACGTTCCGGACCGAGGACGGACTCGAGGCCGCCGCGGTGACCTACCTGACCACCAGCCCGCTGTGGGAGAAGCTGGTGCCGCAGCGTGCTCTGGCCGTGGTCACCCCCGGCGGACCCGTGGTGCTGCACCTCGGAGGGTCCGACGAGGAGGAGCACCGGGCCATGCTCCCGGCGTACGAACTGGCCCGCACCACCCTTCACACGACCTGACCGGACTCCGGCGTCTCCCGGCGGAACCGCCGGTACCGGCCGGCCGTCCTCCCCCGTGTCCGTCGAGTGCAGGGGAGGCACGACATCGTGGCTTGGCAGAACAACACCCCACCGCCACCACCACCGGTTCCGCCGCGGCAGCCGTCCGCGGGCAGCCGGGCGAAGGGCTGTCTGGGGAGTCTGCTGTCGTTGGGCGTGGTGATCGCGCTCGCCTTCGGGGCCTCGCAGGTCTTCGGCGACGACGACACCTCGGAGCCGTCCACGTCGCCGTCCGCGTCCTCGCCGTCGTCCGGCGGCGACGGGAAGGCGCGCAACTGGAGCAAGGGGGACTGCGGCGGCCCGGACCCGGAGAAGGGCTCCGACAGTTACCGGATGGTCGACTGCGACGACGCCGGGGCGACCTTCGAGGCGCTGGAGATCATGGACGCCTCCATCATGCCGGAGTCCATCCAGTGCCCGGCGGGCACCGACCTGATCATCGAGGTGTCGATCAGCTACGGCCGCTCGAACTCCGGCGGCGGCATCCCCACGGAGACCGTCTGCGGCCGCAACCTGTCCGGCGACCACCCGGGCGACGCGGGCGCGGGCGGCGGTCAGCTGGTGAAGGGGGACTGCGTGGACGACCGGGCACAGGAGATCGCCTGCGCGTCCGCGGAATCGTCGGACCTGAAGGTCCTCGGTCTGGTCAAGAAGAAGGCCGAGTGCCCGTCCGGGACGACGGAGCCGATGGAACTGCTGTTCGCGATCGGCCGGCCGTACGACGTGATCTGCGGCGGCAAGGTCTGATCCCGCCCGCGCGCCGGTGAGGGCCAGGTCAGGACCGGGCCCTCACCGGCGGGTCCCGCGGGTCATTCGGAGGACAGGCGTCCCGCCAGCCGTTCGTGGATGCGGGCGCTCGCCTCGTTCAGGCCGACCACGGTGACCCGCTTGCCCCGCTGCGCGTACTTGTTCTCGACGGCGTCCAGCGCGGCCACCGACGAGGCGTCCCAGATGTGGGCGGCGGACAGGTCGATGACCACGTCGTCCGGGTCGCCCTGGTAGTCGAACTGGGTCACCAGGTCGTTGGACGAGGCGAAGAACAGCTCACCGTCGACCCGGTAGACCACCCGCCCCTCCTCGGGCCGGACGGCGGCGGTGACGTTCACCAGGTGCGCGACCCGCCGGGCGAAGACCACCATCGCGGTGATCGAGCCGACCACCACGCCGACGGCCAGGTTGTGGGTGACGACCACGCAGACGACGGTGATCACCATGACCGTCGTCTCCCCCACCGGCATCCGCCGGAGCGTCCGGGGCGCGACGGAGTGCCAGTCGAACGCGGTGATCGAGACCATGATCATGACCGCGACCAGCGCCGCCATCGGGATCTCGGAGACCACCGGGCCCGCCGCCACGCACAGGATCAGCAGGAAGAGGCCCGCCAGGAAGGTCGACAGCCGGGTCCGGGCGCCGGAGACCTTGACGTTGATCATCGTCTGGCCGATGACCGCGCAGCCGCCCATGCCGCCGAAGAAGCCGGTGACGATGTTGGCGATGCCCTGGCCGACGGCTTCGCGGGTCTTGCTGGAGTGGGTGTCGGTGATGTCGTCGACCAGCTTGGCCGTCATCAGCGACTCCATCAGGCCCACCAGCGCCATGGCGAAGGAGTAGGGGGCCACGGTGGTGAGGGTGTCCAGGGTGAACGCCACGTCCGGCAGCCCCGGCACCGGCAGCGCCGACGGCAGCTCGCCGCGGTCGCCGACGGTCGGCACGGCGATCCCGGCCGCCACGGTGATCACGGTGAGGATGACCACGGTGACCAGCGGGGCGGGCACCGCCTTGCTGATGCGGGGGAAGAACACCAGCATGGCCAGACCGGCCGCGAGCAGCACGTACACCGCCCAGGGGACGTCCGTCAGCTCGGGGATCTGCGCCAGGAAGACCAGCATGGCCAGCGAGTTGACGAAGCCGACCATCACCGAGCGCGGCACGAACCGCATCAGCCGGGCGACGCCGAGCAGACCGAGCGCGATCTGGAAGACGCCCGCCAGGATCACGCCCGCGATCAGGTACCCGAACCCGTGCTCCCGGTTCAGCGGGGCGATGACCAGGGCCACCGCGCCGGTGGCCGCCGAGACCATCGCCCGGCGGCCGCCCACCACCGAGATGGTCACCGCCATCAGGAACGAGGCGAAGAGGCCGACCGCCGGGTCGACGCCCGCGATCACCGAGAAGGAGATCGCCTCGGGGATCAGGGCGAGTCCGACCACCAGGCCGGCCAGCACCTCGGTCCGCCAGACCTTGGGGTCGCGCGTCCAGGCGGGCAGGACGGGCCGCGGGCGGCGACGCGCGCCGGCCGGGGCCGGCGACGGCGTGAAGGACATACGGGACCGATCCTGAACAGGGGCGCCGCGTGGGCGCTGCGGGGGAGGCGGGACGGAGGGGCCGCGGTCAGCTGCCGTTGTAGCGGCCGGGCCGGTGGTTCATCGCTATGACCATGTTGAGCACGGCCACGCCCGCCAGCGAGGCGAGGACCACCATCGGTTCCACCAGCGGCAGGGCGCAGAGGATCACCACCGCGTCCAGGGCGAGCTGCACGTACCCGGCCCGCCAGCCGTAGCGGTCCTGCAGGTGCAGGGCGAGGATGCCGAAGCCGCCGCCGCTGGCGTTGTGGCGGAACACCACGATCATGCCGAGGCCGACGCACAGACCGCCGAAGACCGCGGCGTACCAGGGGCTCATCCCGGAGAGGGTGACCAGCTCCTGCTGGACGGGGGTCAGCGCCGAGGTGAGCGCGACCACCGCCAGGGTGCGCAGGGTGAACGACCGGCCCATCCGCCGCACGGCGAAGTAGTAGAAGGGCAGGTTGACCACGAAGAACACCACGCCGAGCGGCAGCCCGCCCGCGTAACTGATGAGGAAGGACGTGCCGGCGAGACCGCCGGTGACGCCGCCCACCGCGTGCAGGAGGGTGAGCCCCCAGGACATCAGGAAGGCGCCGATCACGTACGCCGCCAGGTTCTCCACGAGGGTGTGCGGAGTGGCCGCGGCGGCGGGGCCCGGGGCCGGGGAGTCGACCGCGGCCTCGGAGTCGGCCGTGGTCGAGAGGGCAGAACTCGACATGACCGAAAAAGTACCACCCATTTTTCGCACGCCTGTTTCCAGGCCATGTCACCCCGTGGTACAGGGCAGCCGCGGGCCGCTCAGGCGGTGACCTCGTACCGGCTGCCGCAGATCGCGCAGCCGTCCCACCGGTCACACCCGGACACGACGCCGCCCGCGCCCCGGGCCCTCGTGGGGCGCGGTGGCGCGGGCGGCGTCCTGGCACTCACCGTCGCGGTCAGGCCGGCTCGGCCGTCGCGGCGGCGATCTCGTTGTCCACGTAGCTCTCGTCGGCGGGGAGGCTGTCCATGAAGGAGCTCACCGAGAAGACCGCGCGGCCGGGGCCGGGCTGGCCGTAGCCGGGCGGGGAGGACAGGCCGAAGTCCTCCATCGTCTGGCGGTAGGCCTGCAGCAGCCGGATGTGGTACTCCAGCGGCGCCCCGTCGGGGTTGGTCTTGCCCAGCGGCGTGGTCGGCTCCGGGCACCAGGTGGTGAACCGCGGGGTGATGCCGTTCGACATGAAGAACCGCAGGCCCTCGGTGGTGGAGGCGATGGCCTCGTCTACCGTCTTGAAGCCGAACGGCTCGGCCATCTCGATGCCCGCGACGAAGTTCGGGATCACGTTGCGCGGGCCGAAGACCTCCGCGGAGTCCAGGATCCGCTTGTGCCACTCGTCGCGGCCGACGTACCGCTCCTTGCCGGGGCAGTGCAGCTTGAACAGGTACTCGTCCCACACCTCGTAGTTGGGGTGGTAGATCTTGACGCCGTAGTCCTTGAACCGCTGCACGTCGTCCTTGGGCAGCGCCTGGGCGACGACCTTGCCGATCCAGCGGTCCGGGAAGCGCTCCTCGATGGCCTTGGCGTAGTGGCCGTAGAAGTCGGCCTCGTCGCGCCCGGCGACCTTGGAGGTGATGGCGCCGCCGGTGAGGGTGTAGGCGGTGGAGACCTTCTGGGTGTCGTACCTGTCGATGATCTCCAGGGCCTCCAGCACCTCCTCCACGTCCTTGACGCCCGTGTAGGGGCGGCCGGCCTTCTTGTGCTGGCGCCAATTGTGGTTGATGTCGCAGTACTGGCACTCCTCCTTGGCGCCGAAGTACTGGCACACCCGGAAGACCGTGAGGTAGATCAGGTAGCCCCACTGGATGGTGGGGGCCACCTCCATCACGGACTTCCCGTTGGAGAGCTTGTGCCGGTAGTACTCGGGCATCGGCGGCACGCCGACGTCGGCGATGCGCTTCCCGTCGAGGTAGAGACCCAGCACGTTGTGCTCGTCGGCGGCGACCCGGTACGGGGAGGTCGGGTTGACCCGGACCGAGACGACGGTGCGCCGGAGGTCGTAGGGGCCGCCGGTGAGGATGATCTCCTCCGGCGGGCGCCGCAGCGCGGCCTCGCCCAGTTCGGGCAGGGTGCCGTGGTCGAAGGAGAAGATGAAGTAGGACTTCGGCTTGACCTCGCCGTCCTCGTTGTCACTGAGGGCCGAGGCGTCGAAGGCGACACCGCCTCGCAGCAGGTCCTCCTTGAACACGGCCTCCCGCGGTACCCCGGGGAACCGCTCCATCAGATCCTCGACCAGCGCGGTACGACTGCCCGTGCCCGTGCTCATACCGTTCTCCTTCCCATGCGCGACTTCTCACCGTATGCCTCCGGTGACGCGGGTGCGGGACCGGGTCCCCGTGACACGCCTCCTCGGCGGCCCGGATGTGGGGGACCTCACAGTCGTCGGGCCAGGTGAGGGGTTTCCCGCGCCCGGGTGAGAGGCTGAAGTCCGGACCCCGCGGCGCGCGATCGCCCGCGTACCGCGCCCGCACGAAGGAACCGCGCATGCCCCGCACCATCGACGCCGCCGCCCTCACCAACTGGGCCGGCAACATCGTCTTCTCCGCCGCCGCGACGGCCCGGCCCGCCTCGGTCGGGGAACTGAGGGAGACCGTGGCCGGCGCGCGCCGGGTGCGGGTGCTGGGCAGCGGCCACTCCTTCAACACCATCGCCGACCCCGGCGCGGACGGCCTGCTGCTCTCGCTGGACGAGCTGCCGGCCGAGGTCGACGTGGACACCGCCGCGCGAACCGTCCGGGTGGGCGGCCAGGTCCGCTACGCCCGGCTGGCCCGCGAGGTGCACGCGCGGGGTCTGGCGCTGGCCAACATGGCCTCGCTGCCGCACATCTCGGTGGCCGGGTCCGTCGCCACCGGCACCCACGGTTCCGGCGTGGCCAACGGCCCGCTGGCCACGGCGGTGCGCGAGGTGGAGCTGGTCACCTCCGACGGCTCGCTGGCAACGGTGGGCCGCGACGACGCCCGTTTCGGCGGGGTGGTCACCTCGCTGGGCGCCCTGGGCGTGGTCACCGCCCTCACCCTGGACCTGGAGCCGGCCTTCGAGGTCGAGCAGCGGGTCTTCACGGAGCTGCCGCTGGAGGGGCTGGACTTCGCCGCCGTCGCCTCGGCCGCCTACAGCGTCAGCCTGTTCACGTCCTGGCGCCGTCCGGTCTTCGAGCAGGTCTGGGTCAAGCACCGCACCGACCACGGTGTCCTCGACTTCGGGTGGGCGCCCGCGGCCGACGCGCCCATGCACCCGGTGCCGGGCATGCCGGCGGGCAACTGCACCCAGCAGCTGGGTGTTCCGGGCCCCTGGCACGAGCGGCTGCCGCACTTCCGGGCCGAGTTCACCCCCAGCAGCGGCGACGAGCTGCAGTCCGAGTACCTCCTGCCGCGCCGCTCGGCCGTGGAGGCGCTGCAGGCCCTCGCCGAGGTCCGCGAGGAGATCGCTCCCGTCCTGCAGATCTGCGAGGTCCGCACGGTGGCCGGGGACGGGCAGTGGCTGAGCCCCTCCTACGACCGGGACAGCGTCGCGGTGCACTTCACCTGGGTGGACGACACCGCGGCGGTGCTGCCGGTGATCGGCCGCGTCGAGGAGGCGCTGGCGCCCTTCGCCCCCCGCCCGCACTGGGGCAAGGTGTTCACCGTGCCCGGGCCCGTGCTGCGCGGGCGTTACCCGCGGCACGGGGATTTCGCGGCCCTCGCCGCGGAGCTGGACCCGCGCGGCGCCTTCCGCAACGCGTTCGTCGACGAGTTCCTGGGCGGCTGAGCCGGCGGGCGGCCCGCTTTCGGCCACCCGCCCCGGCGCGGGCCGATCCGCCTCCCGCCCACCGGCGCGCGCGGCGCACGGCCTACCGTGTCGCCATGACGCGCCGCCTGCTGGTCCACACCCGCACCACCGACTACCGCCACGACTCGATCCCCGCCGCGCTGGCCGCGGTGGGCGGCCTCGAGGGGTTCACCGTGGACGCCACCGAGGATCCGGCCGCCCTGGAGGGCGACCTCACGCCCTACGCGGCAGTGGTGTTCCTGTGCACCTCGGGCGACATCCTCACCGACGCCGGCCGCACCGCGCTGGCCGCCGCGGTCGAGTCCGGGACCGGCTTCGCCGGCGTCCACTCGGCGGCCTGCACCGAGGAGAACTGGCCCTGGTACACCGGCGAGCTGCAGCGGTCGCGGTTCGCCGGTCACCCCCCGTTCGGGACGGACGTGGTGCTGGTCGAGGACCGCGCGCACCCGGCGACGGCCCATCTGCCGGCCGAGTGGACGTGGAGCGACGAGTGGTACGACTTCGACCCGGTCCCCGACCCGGCCGAGGTCTCCGTGCTGCTCCGCGGCGGCGAGGACCGTCACCCGCTGGCCTGGCATCACCGCCAGGGCCGCGGGCGCGTCTTCTTCACGGCCCTGGGCCACGACACAGCGGCGTACGCGGACCCGGCCTTCCTGACCCACCTGCGCGGCGGCCTGGAGTGGGTCTGCGAGGGGCGGGGGTAGGGAAAGCCCCCGTACGACGAAGGGGGCGCACCGGATCGTGACGGCGCGCCCCGCTCCGTAGCGTCGGAAGCGTCGAAACACGTCGACGTGCACACCCCGCCCGACCTGAACGGAGGCCCCCGTGGCCGCAGTCAACCGCACCGCCCGTGTCGCCCTGGTGAGCGCCGGCGCCGTCCTCGCGCTGGCGGCCCTGAGCGGCTGCGGCGCCGACCTGGACGAGGCGAAGCCGGAGAAGCGGTCCTTCGCGGCGACGGCGGGTCCTCTCACCATCGACACCGACAACGGCGACCTCGCGGTGCGCCCGGCGGACGTCGAGAAGATCGAGGTGACCCGGTGGTTCGCGGGCCGGGCGCTGATCGGCGACCCGGAGGCCACCTGGGAGATGGACGGCGACCGGCTGGAGCTGCGGACCGACTGCGGTCTGCTGGCCGGCAACTGCTCGGCCCGCTACGAGGTGCTGGTCCCCCGGGACACGCGGCTGACCGTCACCGGCGACAACGGCGACATCAAGGCCGAGGGCTTCGGCACCGCGCTGCGCATCGAGACGGACAACGGCGACGTGGAGGTGGCCGGTTCCACCGGGCCGCTCACCCTGGAGGGCGACAACGGCGACCTGCGCGCCACCGGCCTGACCTCCTCGCAGGTGACGGTCGTCTCCGACAACGGGGACGTCCAGCTGGTCTTCGACGCCGCGCCGCGCCGCACGAACGCGTCCTCCTCGAACGGCGACGTGACGCTGGAGGTGCCGGAGGGCACCGCCTACCGGGTGGACGCCGAGGCCGACAACGGCGACGTCACCACCCGGCTGGCCACCGACCCCGAGGGCGCCCACCGGCTGGACGTGCGCTCCGACAACGGCGACATCGTGCTGCGCACGGCGGGCTGACGCCCGGCGGGTGGTGACGCCCACCGGGTCGTGGGCCGACACCCGCCGGGCCGTGGGCTTACGCCTGTCGGGCCGTGGGCCTACGCCTGTCGGGCGGCCCGGTCGCCCAGCAGGGCGGTCAGCCCGTCGGCCATCTCGGTGCGCCAGCACAGGTAGTCGTGGCCGCCGTTGAACTGCCGGTAGGAGAAGTCGGCGTCCCGCTCGGCCAGCGCCTCGCGCAGGTTGCGGGTGGCGGGGACCAGCACCCACTCCTGTTCGCCGGAGGAGAGCCACAGCCGCACGCCGTCGGGCACGCCGTGCTCACGGATCGCGCCGGTGATCCACTCGCCGTCGGTCTCCGCGTGGTTGGGCCACCAGAACGAGCCGGAGCAGGAGAGGGCGTTGCCGAACCGCTCGGGGGCCCGCACCGCCGCGTACACGGCGGCGAGTCCGCCGAGGCTCTGCCCGGCGACCACCGTGCGGGCCGGGTCCTCCGTCAGCGGCAGGAGTCCGCCCGCCCACGGCAGGAGCTCGGTACGCAGGAAGTCCACGAAGGTGTCGCTGGGCGCGAGTTCGCGGTAACGGCGCTGCGAGCCGAGGGACTCCGGCATCACGGCGGCCACCGGCGGGAGGGCGCCGTCGGCGATCAGGTTGTCGAGGAGGGCGGCGACGTCCAGCTCGGGCTGCCACATCTCCCCGTCGAAGAGGACCACCACGGGCAGCTCGGCGGCGCTGCCCCGGGTGGCGGGCTCGTAGAGCCACACCCGCCGTTCGTTGCCGAGCAGTTCGCTGCGCACCAGGTGCTCGGTGACGGCGCCGCGGGCCACGTCGGGGCGGCGGCGCCAGAGCTTCTCGGCGCTGGGCGCGTCGGGCAGCTCCAGCACGGACTGCGGTTCCCCGCCCCAGCGACGGGCGAGGGTGCGGGAGTTGAAGGGGTCCACGCGCAGACGGCCGCGCAGCCAGGGCCAGTACGCCTGGTCGCCCGGGGCGGGGGCGTCCGGGTCGTCGCCGTCGTCGACGCAGATCGAGTACGTGGCCTGCCAGTCGGTGCGCATCCGCAGCGTCCAGTGCCACACGTCGGTGCCGGGGACGCGGCGCATCAGGTTGGCGGCCGGGTCGCGCGGGTCGGCGAGCTTGTTGGGCAGGGCGAGGACGGCGCGGACCTCCTCGTCGCCCCGCCAGAGGAAGGTGACCAGCGCGTGGTCCGGCGCCCCCTGCGGGTCGGGCTCGACCAGGGGGGTGCCGGTGGCGCGGACCTCGTCCCAGAACGCCTCGGTGCTCCCGGTCCCGGAGGCGGCGAGCGCGGCGA
>NZ_JBRIOU010000002.1:578613-586644 GCF_053474865.1 Streptomyces sp. CO7 | reverse complement strand
GCACCGCGGCCCGCGGCGTCCCCGGGTGGTGCCGTGCCGGCGCGGCACCACCCACCGCCGGGCGGGGCTCAGGCCACCGGGCGGGCCCGCTCCACGACCTCGGCGAGGTGCGGCGAGTGGGGCAGGGTGCCGAACGCGTTGCCCCAGTCGCCGCCGAGCCGGGAGGCGCAGAACAGGTCGGCGACCTCCGGCGGCGCGAACCGCACCAGCAGCGACCCCTGCAGGACCAGGGCGATCCGCTCGACGACACGGCGGGCCCGCGCCTCGGCGCCCTCCATGTCCGCGAGTTCGGTCAGCAGCTGCTTGATCGCCCCGTCCAGCCGGTGGTCGGCGCCGCGCGCCTGCCCCACCTCGCGCAGGAAGGCGTCCAGTGCCCCGGGCTCCCGGCGCAGCGCGCGCAGCACGTCCAGCGCCTGGACGTTGCCGGCGCCCTCCCACACCGAGTTGAGCGGGGACTCGCGCAGCAGCCGCGGCATGCCGGACTCCTCGACGTAGCCGTTGCCGCCCAGGCACTCGGCGGCCTCGGCCACCATGGGGGTGCACCGCTTGGTCACCCAGTACTTGGCCGCCGGCACCGCCAGCCGCAGCAGGGCGCGCTCGCCCTCGTCCCCCCGGTCCTGGACGGCGTCGTAGGCGGCCGCGAGCCGCAGCCCCAGGGTGGTGGCGGCCTCGGACTCCAGTGCCAGGTCGGCCAGCACGTTGCGCATCAGGGGCTTGTCGACGAGCAGGCCGCCGAAGGCCTCGCGGTGGCCCGCGTGGTGGACGGCCTGGGCGACGGCCTGCCGCATCAGGGCGGCGGAGCCGAGCACGCAGTCCAGCCGGGTGGCCGCGACCATCTCGATGATGGTGCGCACCCCCCGGCCCTCCTCGCCGACCCGGCGCGCCCAGGTGCCGTCGAACTCGACCTCGGCGGAGGCGTTGGAGCGGTTGCCCAGCTTGTCCTTGAGCCGCTGGATGCGGAAGACGTTGCGGGTGCCGTCCTCCAGGACGCGCGGCAGCAGGAAGCAGGTGGGGCCCTCGCCGGTCTGCGCCAGCACCAGGAAGCCGTCGGACATCGGCGCGGAGCAGAACCACTTGTGGCCGGTGAGCTCGTAGGCGCCGTCCTCGGCCAGCGGCCGGGCGACGGTGGTGTTGGCGCGGACGTCGCTGCCGCCCTGCTTCTCCGTCATGCCCATCCCGAAGATGGCGCCGGGCTTCTCGGCGGCGGGGACGAGCGCCGGGTCGTAGAGGGTGGAGGTGAGGCGGGGCTCCCACTCGGCGGCCAGCGCGGGCTCGGCGCGCAGGGCGGGGACGGCGGCGTGGGTCATCGAGATCGGGCAGCCGTGCCCGGCCTCGACCTGCGACCACACCAGGAACCCGGCGGCCCGCCGCACGTGCCCGCCGGGCCGGGACCAGGCGGCGGTGAGCTGCGCGGAGACCGCCTTGCGCATCAGCTGGTACCAGGACGGGTGGAACTCGACCTCGTCGACGCGGTGCCCGTAGCGGTCGTGGGTGCGCAGCGTGGGCGGGTTCTCGTTGGCCAGCCGTCCCCAGTCCTGCACCTGGGACGAGCCGGCGCTGCGGCCGAGGCCGGAGAGCTCCGTGCGGGCCTCGTCGAGCAGCTCGGGGGCGAGGTGCCTCTCCACGGCCTCGGTCAGCGCGCGGTCCGCGCTGTAGACGTCGTACCCGGCCAGGGGCGGCGGCTGATTGGTCACGGTGTGCGTTGCCGGCATGGGCCGGAACCTACCCTGCCGGGCCCCTCGATCACAGGGTCCGGTGTGTCCGGTCGCCCGCCGCGCGGTGATCTCCGCCACCCGGGAGTGTCAGGGACGCGCCGCGCTGCCGTTACCTTTACCCCGTGCAGGCAGCAAGCGAAAACACCGACGAGCCCTCCGGCGGCCGCCTCCACCGGGCCCGCGTCCTCTACCGCAACGTCTCCAAGCGCCGGACGGCCTGGCTCCTGCTGAAGGACACGGTCAACTCGTGCATGGAGTACCGCATCCTCGGCCTGGCCGCCGAGGCGGCGTTCTTCACGCTGCTCTCCGTGCCACCGCTGCTGCTCAGTCTGGTGGGTCTGCTCGGCTACGTGGACGCCTGGACCGGCGCGCAGACGATCGAGGGGGTGGAGCACAACATCCTGGAGGCCTCGCGCAGGGTCCTCACCGACCGTGGCGTCACCGGGATCGCCCAGCCGATCCTCGACGACGTGACCTCCGGCGGCCGGCCCGACGTGATCTCGCTCGGTTTCCTGCTCGCCCTGTGGTCCGGTTCCCGGGCGGTCAACGTCTTCGTCGACACCATCACCGTGATGTACGGCCTGGACGGGGTGCGCGGCATCGTCCGGACCCGGCTGATGGCGTTCCTGCTGTTCATCGTGGCGTTGCTGATCGGGTCGGTGGCGCTGCCGCTGATGGTGGCCGGGCCCGACGTGGTGATGCGGGTGCTGCCGTGGTCGGAGTCGCTGGTACAGGTGCTGTACTGGCCGGTGGTGATGGTGCTGTCGGTGGTCTTCCTGACGACGCTGTACCACGTGTCGGTGCCGGTGCGCTCGCCGTGGATGGAGGACATCCCGGGCGCGCTGGTGGCGCTGGCCATGTGGCTGCTGGGCAGTGTGCTGCTGCGGCTGTACCTGACCTCGACCATCGAGGGGCCGACCATCTACGGCTCGCTCGCCGCGCCGGTGGCGATCCTGCTGTGGATCGGCGTGTCGGCCTTCGCGGTCCTGGTGGGCGCGGCGGTCAACGCGGCCATCGACCGGGTCTGGCCGGCCGCGGCGACGGCCGCCGCCCGTGAGGCCAACGAGCGGCTGCGCAAGGCGCAGATCGTCGACTACGTGGCGCGCACCGCGGGTTCACTCGCGCCCGACGACGAGGCGCACACCCCGTCGGAGTTCCCCGAGCGCTGGTCCCGTTTCCTGCCGCCGGAGGACGTCGGCGGCCGTCTGCTGCGCGCCCACGCCCGGCACGCGGCCAAGAGCGGCGCCGCCCGCAACGGCGCGGCGAAGAACGGCAAGAGCCTCGACGAGAGGGCGGTCAAGGAGGACACCGAGGTGGTGCGCAACAACGAGGCCGTCAAGAACGGGATGACGGATCCCGAGTCGTAGGGTCGACGGTATGACCGGCGCCCCGACTCTCTCCTTCACCGACGCCCTGACCTCGCCCTCCGGTCTCGTGCTGGACGGCGGGCTGGCGAGCCGGCTGGAGGCGGCGGGGCACGGCCTGGACGACGCCCTGTGGTCCGCCCGGCTGCTCGCCGAGCGGCCCGAGGCGGTCGTCGAGGCGCACCTGGCCTTCTTCACGGCCGGGGCGGACATCGCGATCACGGCGAGCTACCAGGCCACCTTCGAGGGCTTCGCGCGGCGCGGGACCGGCGCGGGGAGGGCGGCCGAACTGATGGCGTCGAGCGTCACGCTGGCCCGCGAGGCGGCGCGGCGCGCCCGGGCGGGGGGCGTGGGACGGGAGCTGTACGTCGCCGCCTCCGCCGGGCCGTACGGGGCGATGCTCGCCGACGGCTCCGAGTACCGGGGGCGGTACGGACTCACCGTGGACGAGCTGGAGCGCTTCCACCGGCCGCGGCTCGAGGTATTGGCGGCGGCGGGGCCGGACGTGCTGGCCCTGGAGACGGTGCCGGACGCCGACGAGGCGCGGGCGCTGCTGCGGGCGGTGCGGGGGCTGGGGGTGCCGGCCTGGCTGTCGTACACCGTCGACGGCGACCGCACCCGGGCCGGACAGCCGCTGGAGGAGGCCTTCGCGCTCGCCGCCGACGCGGCGGAGGTGGTGGCGGTGGGCGTCAACTGCTGCGCGCCCGCCGACGTGGCCGGGGCGGTGCGGACCGCGGCGCGGGTGACGGGGAAGCCGGTGGTGGTCTACCCGAACAGCGGCGAGAGCTGGGACGCGGGGCACGGCTGGAGGGGTGGCTCCGCCTTCGATCCCGCGGCGGTCACCGGGTGGCGCGCGGCCGGCGCACGGCTGGCCGGCGGCTGCTGCCGGGTGGGCCCGTCGGCGATCGAGGAGCTCGCCCGCGTGTGGCGGTCCTGAACTCCGCAAGGTGCCACTCCCCCGCGCGTCCGGGACCTGAGCTCCCTCAGGCGCCGCTCACCGGCCGCGTCGCCGGGGCCCGGCCGCGCAGGAACGGCAGCTGCAGGCAGTCCGCACGTTCCGCCGTCCCCTCGCCGAGCGCCAGCAGCGACAGGAGCTCCACCGGACGCCCCGCCGTCGCCGCGGCCTCGAGCTTGTGGTGGCCGTCCAGGAGGAAGTGGGCCAGGCACCAGTGCCGGTAATGGTCGGCTCCGTCACCGGTGGCCGGCTCGCACACGTCCAGGATCGAGACCGCCACGGCCGTCGGCACCGCGCCGCCGTTCATGAGGGCGGCGTACTCCTCGACGCGTTCCCTGGTGTTCCAGGTGGGCGGAACCATCGGCACGACGAACTCGTAGAGGTGGGCGGACGCGTCGACCGCGGTCCCGTAGGTCCGGTAGTACGGGGTGTGCGGGTACTGCGGCAGGCCCCAGAACGGGTCGATCCCCCAGGTCGCCGCCTGCTCGCCGCCGAAGTAGTCGCCGTCGTGGCCGGGCACGACGGGACGGGGCTCCACCCGGAGCAGCATCGGAAGGTACTCGCCCTCCGGCAGCAGCGCCCCGAAGGCGTCGAGCACACCGCCGTCGTCCGGGGCGGCGAGCGTGCCGGTGAGCCGCTCCCGCACGCCGTCCAGGGACAGCTTCTGCCGTGCGGTCTCGAGTCTGCGGAACAGGAACGGGCAGGTCCCGCACCAGTGGGCGAGCTCGAAGGCAGGGTCCGCGTCCACCACGAGCAGCCTGCGCCCCAGGCCGGGGCCGAACACCCCCGGTTCCGTCTCGAAACGCAACCGGGCGTCGGCGGCCGGGACTCCGAGCCCGCGGGGCTCGCCGTGTCGGATCGTCACGCCCCCGAAGGTACGCGGTACCCAGGACGGCGTCGTGCGGAGGGCTGTGCGAGGCTGCCCGGCATGCAGCCCGCCCGAGTGTCACGCATCGCCCTGACGGTCACCCTCGCCCTGGCCGGATCCCTGTTCCCGGCCGCCTGCGGAAACGGGTCCGGCGGGGAGGACCGGGCACGCGCCACCGCAGGCGGGACCGCCGCCGGGGTGACCGTGGTCGCCGAGGACGAGCGCCGCCCGGTGGGCGAGATCCGTGGCGAGACCCTGGACGGGGAGCGGCTGGACGTCGCCGACCACCGGGGAGAGGTCGTCGTGATCAACGTCTGGGCCTCCTGGTGCGGGCCGTGCCGGGCGGAGATGCCCCACCTGGTGCGGACCGCCGAGGAGACCCGGAGCGACGGCGTGCGCTTCGTGGGCATCAACACGCGGGACGGCGACGAGGACCGCGCCGTCGCCTTCGAGGAGAGGTACGGCGCGAATTACCCCAGCCTGTACGACCCCACCGGCGAACTGCTGCTGTCCGGCTTCCCGAAGGGGACCCTGCCCCCGCAGGGGGTGCCCTCCACGGTGGTCGTGGACCGGGAGGGCCGGGTCGCCGCACGCGCCGTGGGCCCGCTGTCGTACGAAGGGCTGCGCGGGTTGATCGACCCGGTGCTCGCCGAGGGCTGACCGGGCCCTGCCCGAGCTCCGGTCCGGGGGCCGAAGTCCCTTGACCGGACTCCTCCTTGTGCCCTCCAGACGGGCACGGCCCAGATCTCGCGCAGCAGTCCGCTCCCGCGCCGGTACTGCCGCCGGGCGGACGCGGCCCCGGGAGGCGGCCCGCGAACGCGGCGTCCTGACCGGGCCCGCGGCAGGCCCTCACAGGTTCGAGGCCGACGGCCTGGCGGGAACATGCCGAGGTCCGGCAGTCTTCGCCGCTGCGAGACTGCCGGACCGAGGCTGAGCGGGGGGCGCGCCGGGCCTTACTTGACCATGGCCTTCTCGATGTCCTCCAGCACGGACACCGCGGCGAGCGCGCCGCCGAGGCTGGTCCACTTGGAGCCGTCGATCTCGGTCACCGAGTCGGACTTCACGGCGTCCAGCTGGGCGAAGGCCGGCTTGGCCTGGAGCTCGTCGAGCAGGGTGCCGTCGGCCGGGGTGAGGGCGCCGATGAACAGCCAGTCGCCGTCGATCTCGGAGAGGTTCTCGTCGCTGAGCGGGGTGGAGTGGCCCTCGCCCTTCTCCTTCTGGATGCCCGGGCGCGCGAAGCCCAGGTCCTTCAGCACGTCGGAGATGAACACGCCCTGCTGCATCACCGCGGTGCCCTTGGGCGAGTAGCGGGCGACGGAGACCTCCGCGCCGGCCTTGTCGCCCAGCTTGCCCTCCAGGGCCTCGACCTTGGCGTCGTAGTCGGAGAGGAAGGTCTTGGCCTCGTTCTCCTTGCCGAGCACCTGCCCGGTGATCTCGAGCGCCTTCTTCCAGTTCTTGGTGTTGTCGATGGTGACGACGGTCGGGGCGATCGCCTGGAGCTGCTTGAGCACCTGCTCGTCGGCCATCTGGCCGGCCAGGATGACGTCCGGCTTCGCCTCGACGACCTTCTCGATGTCCGGGCCGGTGACGGCGCCGACGACCGGGATGCCCGCGGCCTGCTCGGTCAGGTAGGCGGGGGCGCCCTGCTGGCCGCGGCCCGCGGTGAGGCCGACCGGCTTGACGCCGAGGGCCAGCGAGGAGTCCAGGTCCATCTCGCTGAGCGCGAGCACGCGCTTCGGGGACCCGGGCACCTCCACCTTCTTGCCGGTGGCGTCGGTGACGGTCACCTTGGCGCCCTTGTCACCGCTCTCCGCGGCGCCGTCGGCACCGTCATCGGTGGCCCCTCCGCAGGCGGTCAGCGTGAGCGCACCCGCGACGGCGGCGACGGTGGCGGCCACCCTGACTCGGGAGATTCGGGCATTCATACGCATGATCGGGCACTCCGGAACATCGAACGGCGGGGGCGGCAAAGGCAGATGCACGTCACATCCGCCCGGCGTTTCGTAGGTTAGGCTAACCTAATGCTGACTGCGCAAGTAGGGGTGGGTGAGCCAACCTCCCCGCCCCGGACGGCGGGCCGCCTGCACCGGCCCACGCTCTGGACGGCCCTCGGTCTCCTGGGCGCGCTCCTGGTCTGTGTCCTGCTGTCGTTGCTCATCGGCACCGGCAACAGTCCCGTCGCCCGCGCCTGGGACTTCCTGCTGGGCGAGCCCTCGGCCCGCGCGGACGCCCAACTCCGGCTGGCCGTGGTCGACGTACGCCTGCCGCGTACCGTCGCCGCCGTCCTGGTCGGCGCCTCGCTGGGCGTGGCGGGCTGCCTGCTGCAGGCGGCCACCCGCAATCCGCTCGCCGAGACGGGACTGCTGGGCGTCAACTCCGGCGCCGCGCTGGGCGTGGTCGTCGGTCTCACCTATCTCGGCGTGAAGTCGCCCTACGGCGTGCTGGTGTGCGCGCTGCTCGGCGGAATGACGGCCAGCGCGGTGGTGCTGCTGCTGGCCGCCTCGGGGCGCGCGGCGGGCTCGCCGCTGAAGCTGGTGCTGGCGGGCTCCGCGCTCGGCGCCACCTTCCACGGCATGACCTCGTACGTCCTGCTGGGCACCCAGTCGACCTTCGACGTCTACCGCTACTGGACCATCGGTTCCCTGGCGGGCGTGGAGACCTCCGACACCTACCCGCTGCTGCCGCTGATCGCGCTCGGTCTGCTGATCGCCTACGGCAGTTCACGGCCGCTGGCCGCGCTCGCCCTCGGTGACGACAGCGCCCGCGCCCTCGGCCACCACCCCGGCCGGGTCCGGCTGGTGGTCGCCGTCGCGGTCACCCTGCTGGCCGGCTGCGCCGTCGCCCTGGCCGGGCCGATCGCCTTCCTCGGACTGCTCGCCCCCTACGTGGCACGCGCCGTCACCGGTCCGCGCATCGCGGGACAGTTGACGCTCTCCGGGCTGGTCGGGGCGTGCGTGATGATCGCGGCGGACATCCTCGTCCGGGTCGTCATCCGCCCCTGGGAGACGCCGGTCAGCGTGCTGCTCGCCTTCATCGGCGGCCCGCTGCTGATCTGGATCGCCCGCTCCCGGCGGTTCTCCACCGCGGGAGGCGCGGCATGACGCTCTCCGGCACGCGCGCCTCCCGCGG
>NZ_JBRIOU010000002.1:575025-578513 GCF_053474865.1 Streptomyces sp. CO7 | reverse complement strand
GCACGCGCGCCTCCCGTCCCGACGCGAAGACACCCGCCGCGGACGCGGGCACCGCCTTGCTCGCCCCCGACGTGACGCCCCCCGACAGCACGGTGGTGCGGGCCGGTCGGATCTCCTGGCTGTTCCCCCGCCGCACCGCCGTCGTCGCGCTCGGTCTGCTGCTGCTCGGCGTGGTGGTGGTCGCGCTGGCCTCGTTCGCCAGCTCGACCGGCATGAGCTTCGCCCGCACCGTCGAGGGCCTCCTGGGCACCGGCGACTCCGCGACGGTGATGCTGGTGCGGGACTTCCGGCTGCCGCGCATCATGGTGGCGCTGCTGGTGGGCGCCGCGCTCGGCGTGGCGGGCTGTCTGCTGCAGACCCTGGCCGGCAACCGCCTCGCCACCCCCGACGTGATCGGCGTCAACGAGGGCGCCACCGCTGTGGTGGTGGCCTCCGTGGTCGGCTCCAGCACGGGGACCATCGGCGACTGGTGGCTGGGCCCGCTGGGCGCCGCCGCGGCCGCCGCGCTGGTGGTGCTGTGCGCGGGCGGCGTCGGCACCCGCGGCCACCGGGTGCTGGTGGTCGGCATCGGTGTCTCCACGGTGATCGGCGCCGTCACCGACCTGGTGATGTCCCGGGAGAACGACAACACGGCCGGCGGCGTCTTCCTGTGGACCGTGGGCAGCCTCAACGGCCGGGACTGGTCCGTCGGAACCCCGCTGCTGTGGGTCCTGGCGGTCCTGGTGCCGCTCGCCCTGGCCGCGGGCAACCGGCTCCAGCTGCTGCGGCTGGACGACGAACTCGCCGCGAGCCTCGGCGTCGACCTGCGGCGCACCCGCGGGGCGGCGCTGGCCCTGGCGGTCGCCCTGTCGGGCTGCGCCGTCGGCGTCGGCGGCCCGATCGCCTTCGTCGCGCTGGCCGCGCCGATCGTGGCGTCCCGGCTGGCCGGGCCGACCCGGGTTCCCGTCCTCGGCTCCGCGCTGGCCGGCGCCGTGCTGATCGCGGCGGCGGACGCGCTGGGCCGGGTCGTCGCCCCGGTGGAGATCCCGGTCGGCGTCGTCACCAGCGTGCTCGGCGGGCCCTTCCTGCTGTGGGTGCTGTTCCGCGACAGCTCCGAGACCGTCTGAGCGCCCACGCCCCGTGCCGTGCCCGAACCCCTGAGAGGAACATCCGTCTTGAGCCCCATGAGCTCCGCCGAGGGCCTCCACCTGGAGGTCCAGGGCCTGGTCGCCGGGTACGGCGGCCGGCGTGTGGTCGACGGCGTCGACCTGTCGGTGCCCGCCGGGAAGGTCGTCGCGATCGTCGGCCCCAACGGGTGCGGCAAGTCCACCCTGCTGCGCTCCATAGCCCGGCTGCACGACCCCGAGGTCGGCACCGTGCGGGTGGGCGAGGAGGACGTGCGGAAGCTGAAGCGCCGCACCGCCGCCCGCCGCATCGGCCTGCTGCCGCAGGCGCCCACCGCTCCCGAGGCGGTCACCGTGGCCGGACTGGTGCGCTACGGCCGTCACCCGCACCAGGGTCTGCTGCGCCAGTGGTCCCGCGAGGACGAGGCCGCGGTGCGCGCCGCCCTGGAGGCCACCGGCACGCTGGAGCTGGCCGGCCGCCGGGTGGACCGCCTCTCCGGCGGCCAGCGGCAGCGCTGCTGGCTCGCGGTGGTGCTGGCCCAGGAGACGCCGGTGGTGCTCCTCGACGAGCCGACCTCCGCCCTCGACCTCGGCCACGCGGTGGACGTCCTGGAACTGGTCCGCGAGGTCGCCGCCGCCGGCCGCACGGTGGTGATGGTCCTCCACGACCTCGCCCTGGCCGCGCGGTACGCCGACACGGTGGTCGCCATGAAGGACGGCAGGGTCGTCGCCGAGGGGGCGCCCCGCGAGGTCGTCACCGCAGCCCTGGTGAAGGAGCTGTACGGCATCGACGCCGACATCCTCACCGCCCCGGGCGACGGCTCCCCCGTCGTCGTCCCCGTTGCCCGCGTCCCGGCCTGACCTGCCCGTCCGTCACGGCACGTCGTGACACGGCACGGACGGGACGCGGGGCGTCACCCGAAAACGGGGTGAAGGACGCACAACGCGCCGCTAGGTTCGGGGCATGACCGCCTCTCGCCCCGCGCACATCGCCATGTTCTCCATCGCCGCCCACGGCCACGTGAACCCGAGCCTGGAGGTGATCCGGGAGCTGGTGCGGCGCGGGCATCGCGTCACCTATGCCGTCCCACCGCTCTTCGCGGAGAAGGTCGCCGTCACGGGTGCGGAGGTCAGGCCGTGGAACTCCACCCTGCCCTCCCCGGAGGACCCGCCGGAGGCCTGGGGTTCGACCCTGCTGGACAACGTGGAGCCCTTCCTCGACGACGCGATGCAGGCGCTCCCGCAGCTCGAGGCCGCCTACGAGGGCGACCGGCCCGACCTGGTGCTGTACGACATCGCGGCCTACCCCGCCCGCGTCCTCGCCCACCGCTGGGGCGTGCCCGCGATCTGCCTCTCCCCCGCCATGGTCGCCTGGGAGGGTTACGAGAAGGAGGTGGGCGAGCCGATGTGGGAGGAGCCGCGGAGGACGCCGCGCGGGCAGGCCTACTACGCCCGGTTCCAGAAGTGGCTGGACGACAACGGCGTACCGCTGGACCCTGACACCTTCGGCGGACGGCCCGACCGCGCCCTGGTCCTCATCCCGCGGGCCCTGCAGCCGCACGCCGACCGGGTGAACGAGGACGTGTACACGTTCGTCGGCGCCTGCCAGGACGATGCGGCGGCGCAGGGCGGCTGGGAGCGTCCGGCCGGGGCCGGGAAGGTGGTCCTGGTGTCGCTCGGGTCGGCCTTCACCCAGCGGCCCGGCTTCTACCGGGAGTGCGTGCAGGCGTTCGGCGACCTGCCCGGCTGGCACACGGTGCTGCAGATCGGCAGGCACGTCGATCCCTCGGAACTCGGGGCCGTGCCGCCCACCGTGGAGGTCCACGACTGGGTGCCGCAGCGCGCGATCCTCGCGGAGGCCGACCTGTTCGTCACCCACGCGGGCGCGGGCGGCAGCCAGGAGGGCCTGGCGAGCGCGACCCCGATGATCGCCGTCCCGCAGGCGGCGGACCAGTTCATGAACGCGGACGCCCTCGCAGGCCTCGGCGTCGCACGGCACCTCCCCGCGGAGGAGGCCACCGCCGAGTCGCTGCGCGCGGCGGCCCTGGCCCTGGTCGACGACCCCGAGGTGGCCGCCCGCCTGGCCGCGATCCGCGCGGAGATGGCCGCGGAGGGCGGCACCCGGCGCGCCGCCGGCCTGATCGAGGCGGAGCTGCCCGGCGGCGAGGGCCTCTCCGTCTGATCATGCGGCGCGGCCCGGAAACCGAGGAGCCCCCACCGAGCCCGCACCGCCCGACGGCCCGCCCGCCGGGGCATCGGCCGTCCGCCGAGGCGTCGGACGTCCGCCGAGGCCCGGTCAGCCTGGCAGCGCGTCGACGGCCGCCTGCCACGGGTAGGCGGCCACGTCGTCCTCGCGCGGCGGATGCGGCACGAACCCGCCCTCGC
>NZ_JBRIOU010000002.1:571438-574925 GCF_053474865.1 Streptomyces sp. CO7 | reverse complement strand
GTTGAAGTACGGCAGCGCCACGGTCGGCAGTCCGCGGCCGAGCCCCTCGGTGAGGGCGAGCAGGGCCCGGCTGTCGCACATCGCGCAGGCCCAGCGCGCCAGCGAGTTGACGGTGAGCGGGGCGGCGAGCAGGGCGTCCGGCGCGGGCAGGGCGTCGTCCGCGCCGGCCCCGTACTCCCAGCGCACCGGCGCGCCGGTGCGCTCCCGCAGTTCCTCCGGGTCCCCCACCCACCGGCGGGCGGCGGGCGTCAGCAGCACGCACACCCGCCAGCCGGCCTCCCGTGCGAGGCGCACCCCCACGTCCAGCCGGTCCAGCGGCGGCGCGGCACAGCCGATCACGTACAGCGTCCTCGTCGTGGTCACCCGCGCAGTCCACACCGGGCCGCCGACTCCCCGCAAGCGCAGGCGTCCCACCGTAGGGTGACGCCATGACGAGGTATGCGGCCCTGCTGCGCGGGGTCAACGTGGGCGGCGGCCGGAAGATGCCGATGGCCGAACTGCGGGCCGTGCTCGAGGAGCTCGGGCACCAGGACGTGCGGACGTACCTGCAGAGCGGCCAGGCGGTGTTCTCCGCCGCGGGCGGCGACGAGGAGGCGCTGGCCGCGGAGCTGGGCGCCGCGCTGGAGAAGCGGTTCGCCTACGCCTGCGAGGTCCTGGTCCGCGACCACGCCTACCTGACCGGTGTAGTCGCCGACTGCCCCTTCCCGGCGGCCGAGTTGGAGGGCAGGCAGCTGCACGTCACCTTCCTCGACCGGGCCGTGGCGGAGGACCGGTACGCGGAGGTGGACCGCGAGGCGTTCCTCCCGGAGGAGTTCCGCCTCGGCGACCGGGCCGTCTACCTGTACCTCCCGGACGGCATGGGCCGCTCCAGGCTCGCCGTCCAGCTGTCCAGGCCCCGCCTGGTGAAGGGCCTGACCGCCACCACGCGCAACTGGAACACCGTCCTCAAGCTGAGCGAGCTGACGGCCGCGTCCTGAGGCCCCTTCACGCCCCCAGCGCGCTCAGCGCGGGGAGCCGGGCCGCGTCGTAGCGGGCGAGGAGGACCCGGGCGACCTCGGGGGACGGGCCGAGGACGCCGGCGAGGACGTCGGCCCCGGCGGACACGGCGCCGGCCGCGATGCGGTCCGGGAGGCGGCCGGGGGCCAGGACGTAGGGCGCGACGGCCACCCGCGCGCAGCCGGCGGCGCGGAGCTCCCGTACCGCGTCCTCGGTGCGGGGGAAGCCCTCGGGAGATGCCGCGGAGGCGAACGCGGGTCGCACGGCGCACCAACCGGTGTGCCGCAGCTCCCGCGCGATTTCAGCGATCACCGCGATCGCCTCCGGGTCCGTGGAGCCCGCCGACGCGAGGACGATCCCCGTGGCGGGCCTGTCGGCGGGGGTGAGCCCCGCCTCGTGCAGCCGCCGCTCCAGCGCATCGAGGAGCAGCGGGTCCGGGCCCAGTACCTCGGCGGTGGTGATCCGCAGCCGTGCCGGGGCCTGGCGCAGCACGGCGGGGATGTCGGCCTTGGCGTGGAAGGCGCGGGTGAGCAGCAGCGGCTGGACGACCACGTCGCGCACCCCCCCGGCGGCCAGCGACTCCAGCACCCCGGTCACGGTGGGGAGGTTGAAGTCGAGGAAGGCGGTCTCCACCCGCAGGCCGGGCCGCTGTTCCCGCACCCGCGCCACCAGGGCGTGGACGGTGGCGGCGTGGCGCGGGTCGCGGCTGCCGTGGGCTGTGACCAGCAGGACGGGGCGGACGGGGGCGTGGTGCATGGGAGGACCGTTCAGCTCTTGACGAGGAGGCCGCGGCCGCGCAGGATCCGCCGCTCCAGGGGACTGAAGATCAGCAGGTCGATGGCGATGCCGACGACCAGGATCAGGATGATGGCGAGGAAGACCAGCGACATGGAGGAGGCGTTGCGGCCGTTCTCCAGCAACTGGCCCAGTCCGATGCCGAGATCGGGCGAGGAGGCGATGATCTCGGCGGCCATCAGGGAGCGCCAGGAGAACGCCCAGCCCTGCTTCATCCCGGCCACGTAACCGGGCAGCGCGGCCGGCATCACGATGTGCCAGGCGCCCTTCAGCCCGGTGGCGCCCAGGGTGCGGCCCGCCCGCAGGAACAGCGGGGGCACCTGGTCGACGCCGGAGACCAGCCCGTTCGCGATGGAGGGCACCGCGCCGAGCAGGATCACCGTGTACATCATGGAGTTGTTCAGGCCGAGCCAGATGACGGCCGGGGGCACCCAGGCGACCGAGGGCAGCGACTGCAGGCCGGAGAGGATCGGCCCGATCGCGGCGCGGACGAACTTCACCCGGGCGACGAGCAGACCGAGCGGCGTGCCGATGACCAGCGCCAGCAGGAAGCCGAGCAGGCCGCGGGAGACGCTGGTCCAGATGTAGCCGAGCAGTTCGCCCTGGAGCCAGGACTCCTCGATCTCGGCCCACACGTCCGAGGGCGCGGGCAGCTTGGTCGGATCGTCGACGATCTTCAGCGAGACCAGGAGCTGCCAGACCAGCACGACCAGCAGGACGGCGACGACCGGCGGGAGGACCTTCTGCAGCAGGGTCTGCCGCAGCGGGGTGCGCCCGGTCTCCACCGACTCCAGGGCGTCCAGGCCCGCCTCGAGTCCGGCGGTGTCGTCCGCCTGCCGGTCTTCCCCGGTGACGGCGGTGGTGTCAGTGCTGGCCATGTCGGCGGATCTCCCCACGGAGTTGTTCGGTGATCTCCAGTGACAGCTCCGCGACCGCGGCGTCCTCGATGCGGCGCGGGTGCGGGATGTCGACGCGCCATTCGCGGGCGATCCTGCCGGGCCGGGAGGAGAGCAGCACCACCCGCTGGGCGAGCCGCACCGCCTCGCGCACGTTGTGGGTCACGAAGAGGACCGAGAGGTTGGTCTCCCGCCAGATGCGGGTGAGTTCGTCGTGCAGCACGTCGCGGGTGATGGCGTCGAGCGCGGCGAACGGCTCGTCCATCAGCAGCAGCCGGCTGTCCTGGGCGAGCGCGCGGGCCAGGGCGACGCGCTGGCGCATGCCGCCGGACAGTTCGTGCACGCGCTTGTCGTAGGCGCCCTTGAGCCGGACCAGCTCCAGGAGTTCCTCGGCCCGCTCGCGGCGCAGGCTCTTCTCGAGGCCCCGCAGCTTCAGGGCGAGTTCGATGTTCTTCCCGGCGGTCAGCCAGGGGAACAGGGCGTGCTCCTGGAACATCAGGGCGGGGCGTCCGTCGGTGGTGATGTCGCCCGCGGTGGGCCGGTCGAGGCCGGCCACCAGGTTGAGCAGGGTGGACTTGCCGCAGCCGGACGCCCCGAGGAGGGTGACGAACTCGCCGGGGGCGACGTCGAGGGTGATGTCGTCCAGCACGAGCTGGGTTCCGGTGGGCCCGGCGAAGGACTTGGAGACGTGCTCGATGCGCGCGGCGCTGCGGACGTCGGTCCGGTTGTCCTCGGCCGTGGCGAGGGTGATGGTCGCCATGGTCGTCACCTCCTGGGGAAAGCTCACGGGTGGGTGGGGT
>NZ_JBRIOU010000002.1:564109-571338 GCF_053474865.1 Streptomyces sp. CO7 | reverse complement strand
GTGCGGCGCGGCCGCCGGTGCCGCCGCGGTCAGCCGGCACCGAGGCCCGCGTCGTCGACGGGGGGCTTCCCCGCCTGCTTCAGGACCGCGTTGAGCGGGCGCAGGTCGTAGATGCCGTCCAGCAGCGGGCTCTCGAGCAGGCCGGCGTCCACGGCGTGGGCCGCCTGGGTCTCGAGGGTGGCGGCCAGCGGATCGTCGGTGACCTCGATCGACTCCCAGGCGGGGTCGAGGATCTCGGCGGGCAGTGCCTTGCCGGAGTCCTCCTCCAGCTGGGCGTTGGCGGCCTGCTTGGCGTCGGCGGGGTGGGCGTCGATCCACGCGTTGGTCTTCACGGACGCCCGCAGCACCGCCTCGACGGCTTCGGGGTGCTCGGCGAGGAAGGTCTGCGAGACGACGATGTTGGTGATCACGAACTTCTGGTCCGGCCACAGGTTGCTCTCGTCGAGGAGGACCTCGCCGCCCTCGGCGACCAGCTTGGAGGCGGTCGGCTCGGGCACCCAGGCGCCGTCGATCGAGCCGGAGGCGAAGGCGCCCGGGGTCACCCTGTTGTCGGAGCGGACGACGGAGACGTCGCCCTTGCCGCTCTGCGCGTCGGCCGTCCAGCCCTGCTCGGAGATCCAGTGGAGGAAGGCCACGTCCTGGGTGTTGCCGAGCTGCGGGGTGGCGATCCGCTTGCCCTTGACGTCCTCGATCGACCTGATCCTCTTCGGATCGACCACCAGCTTGACGCCGCCGGACGCGGAGCCGCCGATGATCCGCAGGTTCTTGCCCTCCGACCTGGTGTAGCCGTTGATCGCCGGGGAGGGGCCGATCCAGCCGATGTCGACGGAGCCGGAGTTGAGCGCCTCGATCGCGGACGGGCCGGCGCCGAAGACCTGGTACGAGGCCTCGGTGCCGCCGAGTTCCCGCTGGAAGAAGCCCTTTCGGTGGGCGACCAGCGGGGTGGCGTGCGTGAGGTTGCCGAAGTAGCCGATGCGCACGGTGTCCAGGCCGTCGGTCTTCTCCCCCACCGGGACGACGTCGTGCGCGTCGTCCTTCGCCTGCGAGCCGTAGCCGCAGGCGCCGAGCGCCAGCAGCGGCAGCACGGCGGCCACGGCGAGGCCCCGGCGGAGCAGGGAGCGGTTGGCAGGCACGGGGGAGGGTGTCCTCTCGGTGGCCCGGCGGTCACCGCCTGTCGTCGTGTCAGGCGGTGGCCGGGAGGCGGTCGGGTCTTCGTTCGGTGCGGAGTCGGTGGTGCCGGACGTGCCGGGTGCGGCCCGCACATCGGGCGACTCCGCCCTGCCCGCTGCCGAGGGTGCCGCTGCCGACGCGGCCGCCCTCCTTGGCGAACGTGTCGAAGAAACCGGGGGTGTTCATCGTCAGAAGTCCCACCCGTCCTCGTCCGCCCGGGCCGCCTCGGTGACCTGCTTGGCGGAGGCGAAGGAGTCACCGGCCATGCCGGCGGTGAGCGTGGAGCCGTCGGCCGGGTCGATCAGGATGAACGCCCCGGTGGTGCGGGAGGTCTCGTAGGCGTCCAGCGGCAGCGGCTCGGCGGTGCGCAGCACGACGCGGCCGATGTCGTTGGCGGCGAGCTGCCCGGGCCTCGGGTGCAGGGAGAGGTCGTCCAGGGTGAGCCGGGAGGGGATCTCCTTGACGACGGCCTTCACGGTGCGGGTGCCGTGCTTGAGCAGCACCCGGTGGCCCTCGGTGAGCGGCCGGTCGGCGACGTGGCAGACGGTGGCCTCGACGTCCTGGCCGGCGGCGGGGGCGTCCTGGCTCGGGGCGATCAGGTCGCCGCGGGAGATGTCCAGGTCGTCCTCGAGCAGCAGGGTCACCGACTGGGGCGCGCGGGCGCTCTCCACCGGCACGCCGAGCAGGTCGATGCCGGAGATCCGGGTGGTGCGGCCGGAGGACAGGACGGTGATCTCCTGGCCGACGCGGAAGGAACCGGCCGCGATCTGGCCGGCGTAGCCGCGGTAGTCGGGGTGCTCGGCGGTCTGCGGGCGGATCACGTACTGCACGGGCAGCCGGGCCGGGAGCGTGTCGACGGTGCCGTCGACCCGCACGGTCTCCAGGTGCTCGAGCACGGTGGGGCCGCCGTACCAGTCCATGTGGGCGGAGGGCTCGACGACGTTGTCGCCGGCCAGCGCCGAGATGGGGACGGTGGTGACCTCGGGCACGCCCAGCTCGGTGGCGTAGGCGGTGAACTGCTCGGCGATGGCCGCGAACACCGGCTCCGCGTAGTCGACCAGGTCCATCTTGTTGACGGCCAGCACGACGTGCGGGACGCGCAGCAGGGCGGCGATGGCGGCGTGCCGGCGGGTCTGCTCGACGACGCCGTTGCGGGCGTCGACCAGGATCACCGTGAGGTCGGCGGTGGAGGCGCCGGTGACCATGTTGCGGGTGTACTGCACGTGGCCGGGGGTGTCGGCGAGGATGAACCGGCGCCGCGGCGTGGCGAAGTAACGGTACGCCACGTCGATCGTGATGCCCTGCTCCCGCTCGGCGCGCAGGCCGTCGGTGAGCAGCGCCAGGTCGGGGGCGTCCTGGCCGCGGCTGGCGGAGGCCCGCTCGACGGCCTCGAGCTGGTCGGCGAGCACCGACTTGGAGTCGTGCAGCAGCCGGCCCACCAGGGTGGACTTGCCGTCGTCGACGGATCCGGCGGTGGCGAACCGCAGCAGCGTGGTGGTTTCGGCGGCCTGTGCGGCCTGCTCGGTGGTGGTCGTCATGGTTAGAAGTACCCCTCGCGCTTGCGGTCTTCCATCGCTGCCTCGGAGAGCTTGTCGTCGGCGCGGGTCGCGCCGCGCTCGGTGAGACGGGAGGCCGCGATCTCGGCGATCACCTGGTCCAGCGTGGCGGCGTCGGAGTCGACGGCGCCGGTGCACGACATGTCGCCGACGGTCCGGTAGCGGACCTGGCGGAACTCGAGGGGCTCGCCGTCCTTGGCGCCGCCCCAGTCGCCGGCCGTCAGCCACATGCCGTTGCGCTGGAAGACCTCGCGCTCGTGGGCGAAGTAGATGGCCGGCAGCTCGATGCCCTCGCGCTTGATGTACTGCCAGACGTCCAGCTCGGTCCAGTTGGAGAGCGGGAAGACCCGGACGTGCTCGCCGGGGGCGTGCCGGCCGTTGTACAGGTTCCACAGCTCGGGGCGCTGACGGCGCGGGTCCCACTGGGAGAACTCGTCGCGCAGGGAGAAGACGCGCTCCTTGGCGCGGGCCTTCTCCTCGTCGCGGCGGCCTCCGCCGAAGACCGCGTCGAACTTCTCGCTCTGGATGGTCTCGGTCAGCGGGACCGTCTGGAGCGGGTTGCGGGTGCCGTCGGGGCGTTCGCGGAGCACACCGCGGTCGATGTAGTCCTGGACCGAGGCCACATGGAGGCGCAGTCCATGTTCGGCGACCACACGGTCGCGGTACTCGAGGACCTCGGGGAAGTTGTGTCCGGTGTCCACATGGAGCAGCGCGAAGGGCACCGGCGCGGGCGCGAACGCCTTGAGCGCCAGGTGCAGCATCACGATGGAGTCCTTGCCGCCGGAGAAGAGGATCACCGGCCGTTCGAACTCGCCCGCGACCTCGCGGAAGATGTGCACGGCCTCGGACTCGAGCACGTCGAGGTGGCCGAGCGGGCCCTGGCCCGCGGCGGTGTCGCGGAGTGCGGCGACGGTGGTCATGCCAGGCCCCTTTCGGTGAGAGCTGCGTGGACGGCGGCGGCGGACTCGGCGACGGTCTGGTCCTGCGACTCGATCCGCAGGTCCGGGGCCTCGGGGGCCTCGTACGGGTCGTCGACGCCGGTGAGGCCGGATATCTCGCCGGCCGCCTGCTTGGCGTACAGGCCCTTCACGTCGCGCACCGAGCAGACGTCGAGCGGGGTGGCGACATGCACCTCCAGGTAGGGGGTGCCGCCGACCTCGTGGCGCTTGCGGACGGCGTCCCGGCTGTCGGCATAGGGCGCGATCACCGGCACCAGCGTGGTCACGCCGTTGCGGGAGAGCAGTTCGGCGAGGAAGCCGATGCGCTGGACGTTGGTGTGACGGTCCTCGCGGCTGAAGCCGAGGCCCGCCGAGAGGAACTCGCGGATCTCGTCGCCGTCGAGGACCTCCACGCGGTGTCCCTCCGCGCGCAGGCGCCCGGCCAGCTCCAGGGCGATCGTGGTCTTGCCGGCGCTCGGCAGACCCGTCAGCCAGACGGTGGCTCCGCTCACGTGCTCGTTCTCCTTGGTGGTCGCTTGCCCCGGTGCCCGGGTGCCGCCGGTCATCCGTGCAGCCCGCACTCGGTCTTGCCGCGCCCGGCCCAGCGGCCGGCCCGGGCGTCCTCGCCCTCCAGCACCCGGCGGGTGCAGGGCGCGCAGCCGACGGAGGCGTAACCGTCCATCAGCAGCGGGTTGGTGAGCACACCGTGCTCGGCGACATAGGCGTCGACGTCGTCCTGGGTCCAGCGGGCGATGGGCGAGACCTTCACCTTGCCGCGCTTGTCGTCCCAGCCGACGACGGGCGTGTTCGCCCGGGTCGGGGACTCGTCGCGGCGCAGGCCGGTCGCCCAGGCCTGGTAGCCCTGGAGACCTCGCTCGAGCGGCTGCACCTTGCGCAGCTTGCAGCACAGGTCCGGGTCGCGGTCGTGCAGCTTCGGCCCGTACTCGGCGTCCTGCTCGGCGACGGTCTGCCGCGGGGTGAGGGTGATGACGTTGACGTTCATCACCGCCTCGACGGCGTCCCGGGTGCCGATGGTCTCCTCGAAGTGGTAGCCGGTGTCGAGGAAGACGACGTCGACGCCGGGCTTCACCCGGGAGGCGAGGTGGGCCACCACCGCGTCCTCCATGGAGGAGGTCACGCAGAAGCGGTCGCCGAAGGTCTCGACGGCCCAGCGCACGATGTCCAGGGCGGAGGCGTCCTCCAGCTCGCGGCCCGCACGCTCGGCGAGCGCCTTGAGCTCCTCGGCGGTGCGCTGCTCCTGTGCCGTGGTCATGTCCCCTCCTGCTGCGTGTCCTTCTGGAAGCCGCGGGCGAGCAGCCCGAGGAACTTCAGTTGGAATGCGCGGTTGCACGCCCCGCATTCCCAACTGCCGTGCCCTGTCTCTCCCGGCCTGAGGTCCTCGTCCCCGCAGTAGGGGCAGTGGAAGGGGGCCGCCCGCTCGCTCACGACAGGTCCCCCTCCGCGGCGCGGGTCGTCCAGGCGGCGAACCGCTCGCCGGGCTCGCGCTGGTCCAGGTAGCGGCGCAGCACCCGCTCGATGTAGTCGGGGAGTTCGGCGGAGGTGACCTTCAGGCCGCGGACCTTGCGGCCGAACCCGGCCTGGAGCCCGAGGGCGCCGCCGAGGTGGACCTGGTAGCCCTCCACCTGCTGTCCGGTCCCGTCGAGCACCAGCTGGCCCTTGAGGCCGATGTCGGCGACCTGGATGCGGGCGCAGGCGTTGGGGCAGCCGTTGAGGTTGATGGTCAGCGGCTCGTCGAACTCCGGCAGGCGGCGCTCGAGTTCGTCGATCAGCGCGGCGCCGCGCGCCTTGGTCTCGACGATGGCGAGCTTGCAGAACTCGATGCCGGTGCAGGCCATGGTGCCGCGGCGGAACGAGGAGGCCTCGACGACGAGGTCGAGCGCGCGCAGCCCCTCGGTCAGCGAGGCGACCTGCTCCTCGGCCACGTCCAGCACGATCATCTTCTGCTCGACCGTGGTGCGCAGCCGCCCGGAGCCGTGTGCCGCGGCCAGGTCGGCGATCTTGGTGAGGGTGGCGCCGTCCACGCGGCCGACGCGCGGGGCGAAGCCGACGTAGTAGCGGCCGTCCTTCTGCCGGTGCACGCCGACGTGGTCGCGCCAGCGCTCCACCGGCTCCGCGGGGGCCGGACCGTCGGCCAGCTCGCGCTTCAGGTACTCGTCCTGGAGCACCTGACGGAACTTCTCCGGGCCCCAGTCGGCGACCAGGAACTTCAGGCGGGCGCGGTTGCGCAGCCGGCGGTAGCCGTAGTCACGGAAGATCGAGATGACGCCCTCGAGGACGTCCGGCACGTCGTCCAGCGGCACCCAGGCGCCGAGCCGGACACCGAGCTTGGGGTTGGTGGAGAGGCCGCCGCCGACCCAGAGGTCGAAGCCGGGGCCGAGCTCCGGGTGGCGCACGCCGACGAAGGCGATGTCGTTGATCTCGTGCGCCACGTCCAGGAGCGGGGAGCCGGAGATCGCGGTCTTGAACTTGCGCGGCAGGTTGGAGTAGGCGGGGTTGCCGACGACGCGGCGGTGGGCCTCCTCCAGGGCGGGGGTGCCGTCGATGATCTCGTCCTCGGCGATGCCGGCCACCGGGGAGCCGAGGAAGGCGCGCGGGGTGTCGCCGCAGGCCTCGGTCGTGGACAGGCCCACCGCCTCCAGGCGGTTCCAGATCTCGGGGACGTCCTCGATGCGGATCCAGTGCAGCTGGATGTTCTGCCGGTCGGTGATGTCCGCGGTGCCGCGGGCGAACTCCTGGGAGACCTCCCCGATGACGCGCAGCTGCTCGGTGGTGAGACGGCCGCCGTCGATGCGGACGCGGAGCATGAAGTAGCTGTCGTCCAGCTCCTCCGGCTCCAGGATCGCGGTCTTGCCGCCGTCGATACCGGGGCGGCGCTGGGTGTACAGACCCCACCAACGCATGCGGCCCCGGAGGTCGTTGGGGTCGATCGAGTCGAATCCGCGCTTCGAGTAGATCGTCTCAATGCGTGTCCGCACATTGAGACCGTCGTCGTCCTTCTTGAACTGCTCGTTCCCGTTGAGCGGGGTGAAGTGTCCGGCGGCCCACTGACCCTCGCCGCGGTGTCGGCTCACCTTGCGGCGGGAGGCGGCGGGATTCTGGGGCGTGGCTGCCATGGTTCACAGTCCTTCGGGACAGACGGGCATACGGCTCTGACCTGGGCGGATGAGCGCAGGGGCAAGGAGACGTCCCGCGGCGTCGTCGGGCGCGGAACGAGGGGAGGGGGTGTCGCGGGGGCTGTCGGGCGGCTGAGGTCTCGTCAGCAGGCCGGACAGATGGCGCTGGACATGCGACCGAGGTCGACGTGTCGTCGACTCACCAGGGCGATTCCAGTTCCGAACATGGCGGAAGCGTGGCACGGGGTCCTGTCGAGCGTCCACTGTCGTCCATGATCCGGACACTTACGTCTCGCTATGCGATATGGCCGTGTCATGGACATCGGCGCACGTCAGCGGTGTACGCCCTGGTCAGTGGTGTCCGCGGACGCCGTCGGAGGGAGAGGTCCTGAGGCAGGTGAAGGGCCGCGGGGGGTGCGTGGCGCGTGCGC
>NZ_JBRIOU010000002.1:560257-564009 GCF_053474865.1 Streptomyces sp. CO7 | reverse complement strand
GTGCAGCCAGACCCGCGTGGTCGGCGTGCGCCCCGGCCAACGGCCGGCCAGGTCCCAGGCGCGGGCGACGCCCTCGGAGAGCAGGTGCCCGCCGATGCGCCGTCCCCGGAAGTCCGGCAGCAGGCCGAAGTACACGATCTCCACCACGCCCTCGTCCTGCGCCTCCAGCTCCACGTACCCGGCGGGCGTGCCCCGGTCGTACGCCACCCAGGTCTCCACGCCGGGCCGCTCCAGGTGCTCCCGCCACCGGGCGTGGGACCAGCCGAGCCGGTCGATCCAGGTGATGTCGCCGCCCACCGAGGCGTACAGGAACCGGCTGAACTCCGGCGAGGGCACCTCGGCCCGGACCACGCGGACGTCGCCCTCCGGCACGGCGGCGGGCCGCAGGTCGGCGGCGGAGGTCTGCTCGAGGGACCAGGTGGTGACCGTGGTGGCGGTGGTGGTGCTCATGCGGTCAGACAATCACCCGGGCGGGGACTCTGTCGAGAAACCGCCGGTCACCTCACACCTCACCCGCCGGGCGGGCTCCGGCCCTCTCACTCCAGCGAGGCGTCGACCGCGCGCAGCGGCACGGCGAACAGGGTCCGCTCCCCGTCCCCCGCCGCGTCCGCGACCCCCCAGAGCTCACCGGTGCCCGAGCGGTACGCCAGCCCGCGCGCTCCCGCGGCCCAGCAGAACGGGAGGTCGTAGTCCCCGCACCGCGCGGCGCGGGCGGTCCGCTCCCCCGCCGACTGCGCCCACAGCGCCCCTCGGCCGCCCTGGGCCTCGCGGGGGTCGGCCGCCAGGTACCACCGGTCCTCGGCGGCGCCCTCGGGCCGGTGCGCCACCACGCCCCGGATGCCGGTCGCCTCCGTCCGGTAGCTCTCCACCGGCCGCGCGAAGCCGCTGCCGTCCACGGAGAGCAGTCCCTCCCGGCCCTGGTAGCCGCTGAAGGTGTAGCGCCACAGCCGCGACGGCCCCTCGTCCCGCCGCTCGGCGGCGACCAGGGTGTCGGGGGTGGTGGAGCGGTCCACCGAGAGCGCGCCGAGACAGGCGGAGCCGTCGCCCTCTTCGGAACAACCGTCGCCGCGCAGGCGGTACGAGGCGACGGCCGGCAGGACGAACCGGCTCCCACCGTCCGCCCGCGTGCCCTCCGCCCGGTGCACCCGGTCCAGGGAGAAGACGTGCAGGGTCTCGCCGCCGCCGGGGCTGCCCACGGTGGCCAGCAGCTTGTCCTGGTACCAGACGATGCCGCGCAGTTCGGCGCCGAGCGGCCGGTACCCCTCGCCCGGCCCGTCCTCGGCCTGCGGGGTGGGCAGGGCCAGCAGCCCCCAGGTGTAGGTGAGCCGGTCGGGGTCGCCCGCGTCGACGAAGGCGATCCGCGCGGACCCGGGCCCGTCGGCGTCCTCGGTCCGCGTCCAGGCGGACACGATCACCGGGTCCTCGCCCCAGCGCCGGTCGGAGTCGGCGGGCGCGGCCACCGACACCGGGGCCCAGTCCTCGTCCAGCGCGTCGGCCTCGTCCCAGCAGTAGGAGCGCGCCGCCGCCGGTTCCGCGGGCAGGGATCCCTCGTCCGCGCAGTCGTCGCCGCCCGGCATGGCGTGCTCGGCCTCGCGCAGCACCGTGCGCAGCGGGACGGCGCCGCCCAGCCGGTCGGCGAGGGCGTCGAGCCGCGGCCACGAAACGGCCTCCTCGCGGAGCGCGGGCCCGGTGGCGGCGGGGAGTCGCTGCAGGCCGCCCGGGGTGTCGTCGGTCGCCTGCGACACGCTGATGACGGTCGCCGCTCCGGTGAGGGCCAGCGCCGTCCCACCCAGCAGGGCACGCAGCGCGACACCCCTTCTGCGTCTGCGGTGCCTGCCCCGTGCCATCGGGTTCCTCCTGTGTCCTCGCCGTAACACTGTTCCGCGGCAACGGAGTTGTGTCCACCGCCGGTCATGAGGAGTTGTCCGTGGATGGTACGGCAGTTGTGGCCGAGCCTGGTCAACACCCTGGTGGATGGGGAAGGATCGCCGCCACCCACCCCCCGTTCCTTACCCACGGACACCGGAGGATCCACACATGATCCGTCACACTCCTCGCCGCGCCACCGCCGCGGCCGTCGCCGTGGCGGCGCTGGCCGGTCTGGCCGCCGCCGGACCGGTCGTCGCGGCGGCGGGCGCCCCGGCCGGGCGTGTCTTCATGGTCAACCCGGTGCAGGCCACCGGCGACCAGACCCTGGTGGACGCCAAGGACGCCGCGTCCGCCGTGCCGGAGTCCGCCTACGCCCTGGCGACGCTGCGCAACCTCGACGGCAGCGGCCGGCTCTCCGGCCGGTGGGTGACCGTCCGCTCCGAGACCGGGTCCCCGGCCGAGGTCGCGCGGGCGGGCGGCTACGACCGGCACGACGACGAGTTCGAGCAGGTGATGGCGTACTTCTGGATCAACGAGGCCCAGGAGTACCTGCAGGGCCTCGGCTTCGGCAGCGAACTGCCGGGCGTCAACGACCGGGTCCAGCCGGTCCGACTGAACCAGTGGGGCGCGGACAACTCCTACTTCACCGACAAGAAGGCGGAGATACGCCTCGGCAAGGGCGGGGTGGACGACGCCGAGGACGCGGAGGTGATCGTCCACGAGTACGGGCACGCGGTGCACCACGCGCAGGTGCCGGGGTACGGCACCTCGGTGGAGGCCGGGGCGATCGGCGAGGCCTTCGGCGACTACCTCGCGGTGACCGTGGGCGACCACGCGGTCCGCCGGTACGGGTGGACGCGCGACGCCGACCTGGCCTGCGTCGCGGACTGGGACTCGGTGCCGTACTCGGGGACCCCGCACTGCCTGCGGCGGGTCGACGGGTCCAAGACCTACGCGGACCGGGTGGGCCAGGTCCACGCGGACGGCCAGATCTGGTCCCGCGCCCTGTTCGACATCCGCGGGGCCCTCGGCGCGCGCACGGCCGACCGGATCATCGTGAACGCCCAGTTCGACTTCGCCCCGGACACCAGCTTCAGCGACGCGGCGCTGGCGACCGTCGCCACGGCGGAGGAGATGTACGGCGCGAAGGCGGCCGACGCGGTCCGCGCGGCCTTCCGGGCGCGCGGGATCCCGGGCGTCTGACGCCCGCCCCTCGCGCGGCGGCGCCGTCCCGTCCCGTCCCGGCCCCCGCGCGGCCGTGAGGCCCTGAGGCCGTGAGGCCGTGAGGCCGTGAGGCCGTGGGAACGGGCCGCCGCCTCCCGTGGCTGCCGTTCCGGTGCTCTACCTCCTCCCCACCGCGGTGCGGAGGAGGTAGAGCACCGCCGAACACTCGTCACGCGCCCCGGACCCGCGAGGGGGGACGCCCCCGACGCCGTCGGGTGGTGCGGTGGGAGACTGGGACCGGAGCGGATCCGCACGGTCCGCACGTCATCCGCACGTCAGAAGGACCCCCATGGACGAGGCATCGGCCCGCGCCGTCCTGGCCACCGCCGCCGCCACGCCTGCCCACGCGCACGCGTACCAGCGGCTCCGCGGCATCGACGCCGGGGCGGCGCCGCTGCTGTCGTTCGGCGACAACGCCGTGTTCGCCGTCGGCGACCTCGTCGCCAAGATCGCCCGCACCCCCGAGCTGCTGGACCGCGCCCGCCACGAGGTGGCCGTCGCCCGCTGGCTGGAGGAGCAGGGGGTGCCGGCGGCGCGCGCCGCCGGGGAGCCCGAGCTGGTCGACGGTCACCCGCTGACCCTCTGGCACCGTCTGCCCGATCCGGTCCGCCCGGCCGAGGCCCGCGACCTGGCGGAGCTGCTGCGGATGGTGCACGCCC
>NZ_JBRIOU010000002.1:554245-560157 GCF_053474865.1 Streptomyces sp. CO7 | reverse complement strand
CCCCCCCCGCCCCCCCGCCGTGAACTGCTCGGCGGCGTCGAGCGCTGGCTGACGCTGGCGGGCGACGCGATCGACCCCGCGGACGCCGCCTACCTCCGCGCCCGCCGGGACGGCTTCGCCGCCGAGGCGGCCGCGCTCACCCCGCACCTGGAGCCGGGGACGATCCACGGCGACGCGCTCCCCCGCAACGTCCTGATCGGCCCGGACGGCCCGGTCCTGATGGACCTGGAGACCTTCTCCCACGACCTGCGCGAGCACGACCTGGTGGTCATGGCCCTCTCCCACGACCGCTACGGCCTGCCCGCCGAGGCGTACGACGCCTTCACCGCCGGGTACGGCTGGGACGTGCGGGAGTGGGAGGGCTGCGCGGTCCTGCGCGGGGCCCGGGAGACCGCGAGCTGCGCCTGGGTCGCCCAGCACGCACCCACCAACCCGAAGGCTCTCGCCGAGTTCCGGCGCCGGGTGGCCTCGCTGCGCGACGGCGACCCGACGGTCCGCTGGTACCCCTTCTGAGGAACTGCCTCTTCCGAGGCACGGCCTCCGCGGCCGGGAAAGAGCCTCAGCGGGCCCGGGGCGCCGCCCCCGGCCGCCCCGTTCACACCTGGCGGGCCCGCTCCCAGGCGGCCTCGAACTCCTGCCGGGTCGTCCGGCGGGCGGCCAGGTCCGGGTCCCACAGGTCCACCGGCGGATCGAACAGCCGGTCCTTGGGCCCGGTCCGTACGCCCGTGCCGTCCGCGGCGATCTCGACCTGCCGCAGCCGCCGGCCGTCGGGGCCGAGTTCGACGAGGAACACGGCCGGTGTCCCGTCCTCGTCCCAGGCCTCCCGCAGCCACACCCGCTCGCGCCCGGCGAGCAGCCCGAAGCCGGGGCGGGCGCGCTGCTCGTCACGCTGCCGACGGAGATCGGTCAGCGGGTTGGGGTCCGGGTCCGTGAGCCCCACCTCCGGGAGGTTCCAGCCCCGCGCGCACCGCGCGGTGTCCGGGTCGTCGACCACCTCGACCTCGGCGACCGCCTCCACGACCGCCCGGGCCGAGGGCGCCCGCACCCACCACCACAGCTGCCCCATGCCGTAGTCGTGGCAGACCAGGAACCGGCCCCCCTCCAGCGCACCGGGGTCCCGCACCTCGGCGGCGCCCGTCGCGGCGGCGCTCACGCCGCTTCCCGCAGGGGCCACGCCCCGTCGACCACCGCGTCCGTCTCCCCCTTGGAGCGCAGGAAGTCCTGCAGCCCGGCCGCCCACGAGGCCCTCCACCCGATCTGCCGCCGGTGCAGTTCGGCCACGCCCAGGCCGGCCACCTTGGCGTGGCGCTCGGCTATCGCCCGGGCCAGACGGGCCGCCGCCAGCGCGTCGGCGGAGGCGTCGTGGGCGCCGTCCAGCGGGACGCCGTACTCGGCGCAGACCGCCTCCAGGGTCCGTTTGCCGCGGCGGTAGCGGTCGACCTCCCGGTCGACGGTGTACGGGTCGATCACCGGGGCCGGGTCCTGCCCGCCCAGCCGCTCGCGCAGCGAGGGCAGACCGTGGCGGCGCAGCTCGGCGGACAGGAGCGTGAGGTCGAACGCGGCGTTGTAGACCACCACGGGTATGCCGGACTGCCAGTAGCCCGTGAGCACGCCCGCCACCTCGTCGGCCACCCGGTCGGCGGGCAGGCCCGAGGCCGCGACCCGCTCGTTGGTGATGCCGTGGACGGCGACCGCCTCGGCGGGGATCTCCATGCCGGGATCGGCCAGCCATTCCCGGCGCCCGGCGACCTCGCCCTCCCTGACCTCGAGCACGGCGGCGGTGACGATGCGGGCCTCGTGCGGATCGGTGCCGGTGGTCTCCAGGTCGAAGCCGATCAGCGGTGCGTGGTGCCAGCCCATGGCGGCCCCCCTTTCGTGGTGATGCGTTCCCCCAGGTGTTCCTCACCTTCGCACGCACCACTGACAACGCCGGGGCCGCGTTCCGTCCCCTCCCGCCCCCTTACGGCCGAAATCGGCCCAGCGGATATCGGGACATCAGGACACCGGGCGCGAATCCGCCCAGGCCACCTCGAACTCCTCGCGGTAGGTGGGGAACAGCGCGCTCTCCTCCGCCTCCCCCGACCTGACGACCCTGCCGCCGTTGCGCAGCAGCATCACCGGGGCCTCCATGCCCCGGGTGCGCCGCAGGTACGACTGGACGACCGCGACGCCGTCGGCGCCGTCCCCGTCGACCAGGTAGGCCGTGAAGCGCGGCGTCTCGTCGTAGACCTGGATCTCGAAGGCGCCCGGGTCGCGCAGCCGGGAGCGCACCCGGCGCATGTGGAGGATGTTCATCTCGACCGCGCGGGCCAGCTCACCCCGCTTGATGCCCAGTTCGCGCTCGCGCCGGCGGACGGCGCTGGAGGCGGGGTTGAGGAACAGCAGCCGCACCCGGGTGCCGGACTCGGCGAGGCGGACCAGCCGCCGCCCGGAGAAGTTCTGCACCAGCAGGTTGAGGCCGATGCCGATGGCGTCCAGCCGGCGCGCGCCGCCGAAGATGTCCTCGGCGGGGAAGTGGCGCAGCATCCGCACCCGGTCGGGGTGGACGGCGACCACGTCGGCGTACCGGTCGCCGACCAGGTCCTCGACGGCGTCGACCGGAAGGCGCCGGGCGGACGGCACGTCCCCGCCGGCGCCGAGCATGTCCAGCAGCCGGGCGGAGGCCCGCTCGGCCTGGGCGAGGACCGCGGCGGACAGGGCCCGGTTGCGGGTGACCACGTTGCGGGCCACCTCGAGCTCGTCCAGGGCCAGTTCGAGGTCGCGGCGGTCGTCGAAGTAGGGCTCGAAGCAGGGCCAGTGCTGGACCGTCAACTCGCGTAGCTGGGGCAGCGTGAGGAAGCTGAGCACGTTGTCGTCGGCGGGGTCGAGCAGGTAGCCCTTGCGGCGGCTGACCTCGCGGACGGCGACGGCGCGCTGCACCCACTCCTGGCCGGCGGGCCCGGCGGCGGCGACCACCCAGTCCTCGCCGTGCACCGGCTCGTAGACCGGGCGCAGCACCGCGGCCACCACCGCGCGCATCCGCTGTTCGACGAGATTCAGCCAGATGTAGGCCCGGCCGGCCCGCTGGGCCCGGGTGCGCACCTCGCTCCAGGCCTCGGCGCCCCATTCGAGCTCCGGTCCGATGGCGGCCTCCATCGGCCGGGCGAGCGACACCGCGCCGGGCGGGGCGTCTGCCGAGTTCCCCTCACGACCGCCGTCGCCAGGGGGCAACTCCAGGCCTCCCGAGCCCACCCGTGCACCGCCTTCCGCTCCCCTGGAGCCGTCCTCTTCAATGATCAAGAAAGATTACTCCGGGTTGGCGGGCGGTGCAGCCGGATGCACAGGCTCCTTCCCCAACTACCGCATCGGGCACGCCCGTTCCAGCAGTGCGACGGAGACGGAGTGAGTCTTTTCATACCGCATCAGCGGTGGTCGGAGGGGTGCCCGGCGGCCTCGGGAGCGGCACCGGCCCAGAATGGCCGGTTCCGCTTCTTCCGGATCCTCCTCGGGGCCTTCATGATTCCGCGTCCCCTTTCCGGGTGAGAGTGCGACCAACTCCGTTGACCCGGGGTATCCGATCAGGACCATCGGTGCGTGCTTCGCCGTCTTTCGGGAAGAATCGGCAGGAACTGGGCGAGGCGCACAGGCACCGCCGATCCGTACCTACCTGGGAGAGTCGAGTCCATGCAGGTCTGGCCGGGAGAGGCGTACCCACTGGGCGCCACGTACGACGGCGCCGGCACCAACTTCGCGGTCTTCACGGAGACCGCGGAACGTGTCGAGCTGTGTCTGCTGCACGATGACGGCTCGGAGACGGCGGTCGAGCTCAAGGAGAGCGACGCCTTCGTCCGGCACGCCTATCTGCCGGGGGTGATGCCCGGTCAGCGGTACGGCTTCCGGGTGCACGGCCCGTACGCCCCCGAGCGCGGGCTGCGGACCAACTCGGCGAAGCTGCTGCTGGATCCGTACGCCAAGGCGGTGTCCGGGTCCGTCCGCTGGGGCGAGGAGGTCTACGGCTACCGCTTCGGCGAGCCGGACAGCCGCAACGACATGGACTCCGCGCCGCACACCATGACCTCGGTGGTGGTGAACCCCTACTTCGACTGGGGCGACGACCGGCCCCCGCGCACCCCGTACCACGAGACGGTGATCTACGAGGCCCACGTGAAGGGCCTGACCATGCGGCATCCGGGGCTGCCCGAGGAGCTGCGCGGCACCTACGCGGCGCTGGCCCACCCGGCGATCCTTGAGCACCTGACCGATCTGGGCGTGACGGCGCTGGAGATGATGCCGGTCCACCAGTTCGTGAACGACCACCGCCTGGCCGACCTGGGCCTGAACAACTACTGGGGCTACAACACCATCGGCTTCTTCGCCCCGCACAACGCCTACGCCTCCTGGGGCGACCGCGGGCAGCAGGTGCTGGAGTTCAAGTCGGCGGTGCGGGCGCTGCACGAGGCGGGCATCGAGGTCATCCTCGACGTGGTCTACAACCACACCGCCGAGGGCAACCACCTGGGCCCCACCCTGTCCTTCCGCGGTCTGGACAACTGCTCGTACTACCGGCTGACCGACGACCCGCGGTACTACATGGACACCACGGGCACCGGCAACAGCCTGCTGATGCGCTCCCCGCACGTGCTGCAGATGATCATGGACTCGCTGCGGTACTGGGTCACCGAGATGCACGTGGACGGCTTCCGCTTCGACCTGGCGGCCACGCTGGCCCGCCAGTTCCACGAGGTGGACCGGCTGTCGTCCTTCTTCGACCTGGTGCAGCAGGACCCGGTGGTCTCCCAGGTGAAGCTGATCGCCGAGCCCTGGGACGTCGGCGAGGGCGGCTACCAGGTCGGCAACTTCCCACCGCTGTGGACGGAGTGGAACGGCAAGTACCGCGACACCGTGCGCGACCTGTGGCGGGGCGAGCCGCGCACCCTGGCGGAGTTCGCCTCCCGGCTGACCGGCTCCTCCGACCTGTACCAGGACGACGGCCGCCGCCCGCTCGCCTCGGTCAACTTCGTCACCTGCCACGACGGTTTCACCCTGCGCGACCTGGTCTCCTACAACGACAAGCACAACGAGGCCAACGGCGAGGAGAACCGGGACGGCGAGAGTCACAACCGTTCCTGGAACTGCGGGGCGGAGGGCGACACCGACGACCCGGGCGTGCGGGAGCTGCGCGGCCGGCAGATCCGCAACTTCATCGCCACCCTGATGCTCTCCCAGGGCGTGCCGATGATCAGCCACGGGGACGAGTTCGCCCGCACCCAGCAGGGCAACAACAACGCCTACTGCCAGGACAACGAGCTGGCCTGGGTGGCCTGGCCCTCCGGGGAGGAGGACGGGGAACTCGACGAGGAGACGCTGCGGATCCGGGAGTTCACCCGCGCGATGGTGTGGCTGCGGCGCGACCACCCGGTCTTCCGCCGCCGCCGCTTCTTCCACGGACGCCCCGTCGCGGGCACCCACGACGAGCTCTCCGACATCGCCTGGTTCACCCCCGAGGGCGCGGAGATGACGCCCGAGGACTGGGACACGGCGACGGCGGGGGCGCTGACCGTGTTCCTCAACGGCAACGCCATCTCCGAGCCGGGGCCGCGCGGCGAGCGGGTCGCGGACGACTCGTTCCTGCTGCTGTTCAACGCCTCGCCGGAGCCGATGGAGTTCACCCTGCCGGACGACCACGGTCAGCACTGGCAGGTGGTCGTCGACACGGCCCTCGCGGAGGGTGTGCCGGAGGGCGGCGGGGCGAAGATGCGCGCGGGTGAGCGGCTGACGCTGACGGACCGTTCCCTGACGGTGCTGCAGCGCCCGGCCTGACCTGGGCGGCCGGGCGCCTCGCCGCCCGGCCGTCACCACCCGCACGGCAGCCGTCCCCCACCGGCCTCTTCCCGGGCCGGGGCATGGGCCCGCCCCGCGCCGCACGGCACACC
>NZ_JBRIOU010000002.1:549303-554145 GCF_053474865.1 Streptomyces sp. CO7 | reverse complement strand
CCTCGGCCCCGTCGCCGGGTCGGGGCGGTCCGGTGCCGGGGCGCCCTCTCCCGTCCCGTCGGCCCCCTCGCGTCACTCGTCCGGCGGAATGCGGCAACGCCCGCCCCGACTCGGGGTACACCCCTTGCATGGACTCCCGCGTGCCCACCGCCACGTACCGGCTGCAGCTCCAGCCGGGCTTCCCGTTCGCCGCGGCCGAGGCCGCCGCCCCGCACCTCGCCGCCCTGGGCGTCTCGCACCTGCACCTCTCCCCCGTCCTGGAGGCAGTGCCGGGCTCCACGCACGGCTACGACGTCACCGACCCGACCAGGGTCCGCGAGGAGCTGGGCGGGGAGGACGCCCTGCGCTCCCTGTCCCGCACCGCCCGCTCGCTGGGTCTCGGACTGGTCGTCGACATCGTGCCGAACCACATGGCGATGGCCCCGCTGTACAACCGCCCGCTGTGGGAGGTGCTGCGCAAGGGCCCCGGCTCGCCCTACGCCGCATGGTTCGACATCGACTGGGAGGCCGGCGGCGGCCGCGTGCTGCTGCCGGTCCTCGGCGCGCCGCTCGGCGCGGAACTCCCCCACCTGCGCGTGGACGGGGACGTGCTGCGCCATCACGACCAGGCCTTCCCTCTCCGCCCCGGCACCGAGGACCTGCCACTGCCCGAGCTCCTCGACGCCCAGTTCTACCGCCTCGGCTGGTGGCGGCTGGCCCGCACCGAACTGAACTACCGGCGCTTCTTCACCGTCTCCGAGCTGATCGGCGTCCGGGTGGAGGATCCCGGGGTCTTCGACGCCACGCACGGCAAGATCCTGGAGCTGCTGGACGAGGGCGTCGTCGACGGCCTGCGCATCGACCACCCGGACGGCCTGGCCGACCCGGGGGCCTACCTGCGGCGCCTGGAGAAGGCGACCGGGGGCCGCTGGACGGTGGTGGAGAAGATCCTCGCCGAGGACGAACGCCTCCCCGAGTCCTGGCCGGTGGCCGGGACCACCGGCTACGACGCCCTGCGCCGCCTGGACGCGGTCCTCACCGACCCGGACGGCGCCCGCGCCCTGCTGGACCACCACCGGCGGCACACCGCGGCGCCCGACGACCTCGGCGGCGACTGGGAGGCCACCCGGCACCGCAGCGCCGAGCGGGTGGTCGACCACGAACTCGCGGCCGAGACCACCCGGCTCACCCGCGCGGCGGCCGCCGCCTGCGCCTCCGCCGGGGACCCGGAACTGCGCGACCGCGCCCCGTGGGCGCTGCGCACCGCGCTGCGGGAACTGCTGGTGCGCATGGAGGTCTACCGCCCGTACACGCCCGGGGACGCCGTCACGGTGCTCACCGAGGAGGCCGCCGCCGAGGCCCGCGCGGCGTTCACGGTGCCCGAGGAGGCCGAGGCGGTCGACGTCGTCCGCGGGCTGCTCGTCGGCCGGTACGGGGAGTGGCCGGAGCAGGTCGAACTGTGCACCCGCTTCGCCCAGACCTCGTCGGCGCTGCGCGCCAAGTCCGTGGAGGACAGCGCCTTCTACCGGCACGTCCCGCTGCTGTCGGCCAACGAGGTGGGCGGTTCCCCCGACCGTCCCGCCGTCGCCCCCGAGGAGTTCCACGACTGGTGCGCCCGCCTGCAGCGGGAGCGCCCGCTGACCGGCACGGTGCTCTCCACCCACGACACCAAGCGCAGCGCGGACGTCCGGGCGGCGATCGCGGTGCTGAGCCAGTGCCCGGACCGCTGGGCCGAGGTCGTCGAGGAGGCGACCGCCGCGAGCACCGCGAGCGGCGGCGGCCCGGACCGGCAGCTGGCCTGGGCGGGCTGGCAGACGCTGTTCGGGCTCGGCGAGCCCTCCGAGGAGCGGCTGTCGGGGGCCCTGCTGAAGCACGCCCGCGAGAACGGCCTGCACACCACCTGGACCGAGCAGGACGCCCACTACGAGGAGACGGTCACCACCTTCGTCACCACGGCGCTGTGCGGGTCGCCCGGCGGACGGGTCACGGAGCTGCGCCGGTCGCTGGAACCGCACATCCGGGCCAACGTGCTGGCCGCGACGCTGCTCCACCTGACGATGCCCGGCGTCCCGGACGTCTACCAGGGCGGCGAGGGCGAGTACCGGGCCCTGGTCGACCCCGACAACCGCGACCCCGCCGTCCTCCCGCACCCGGACCCGGGCGTGAAGGGCGTGCTCACGACCGCCGCCCTCGGCCTGCGCCGCCGCCGGCCCGAGCTCTTCGGGGCGGACGCCTCCTACCGCCCGCTGGCCGCGGAAGGGGCTGCCGCCGGGCACTGCCTGGCCTTCACCCGCTCCGGCCGGGTGCTGACCGTCGTCACCCGGCTGTCGCTGCGCCTGGCGGAGTCCGGCGGCTGGGGCGGGACCGAGCTGCCGCTGCCGCCCGGCCGCTGGAGGGACCTGTGCGCCCCGGGACGCGTGTTCGAGGGACGGGTTCCGCTCGCCGACCTCCTCGACCCGCTGCCGGTCGCCCTGCTGGAACGTGCGGACGACGACTGACCCCGGACGCCCGGCCCCGCGACCGTGAGTCCGTCGACGTGGGCCCACGCGGGCGGGCGCCGTCTCCGCGAGCGTGAACACATCACCCGTTCGGGCGGTCATCACGCACTCGTTGGGGAAGGTCTCCGTGTACTGCACCAGCTTGCCGCCCCATTCGCCGCGGGCCCGGGCGGTCACCGGCGCGTACCGCATGGGGCAGACGGCGTCGGACCGCTCCGGGATCGCCTGGAGGTCGCCGCGCGCGTCGGCCAGTTCGGCGCAGGCGCGGACCGCCTGGCGGTGGCCCACGGCCTGCGGCGGGTCGCACAGCAGCAGCGTCCCGCGGGCGGTGGCCGGCGCCCCGGAACGGGCGTCCGCGCCGGTCACCGACAGGTAGACCCAGTTGCCCTGGTAGGGCTCGGGGGCCGCCTGGGCGGGGGCCGTGGGCGTCGTCAGCAGCAGCGCGGCCGCCGTCAGCAGGGCGCCGCGCACCGGAAGGCCCCGGACGGCCGGGGCGCAGGGGATCAGTCTCATAGCCCATGCATCGGCATGCGCGGGGGTCTGCCACACCCAAGTCACCTGAAGGGAGTAGGGCGTGAGGCGTCGCACGGGAGGGAAAGGTCTGATCCGGAGCGCGATGATCCCTCGGTGACGCAGGATGGACCCGCTGCAACCAGGGAATCCGGGCCAATCGCTGGAACGAAGGGGAGCCGTTCGTGGAGTTCGAGGTGTGGGCGCCGCAGGCAGGCCGGGTGACGCTCCATTGCGACGGGAGCGAGCACGCGATGGAACCCGACGCGCTGCGCCGGGGGTGGTGGACGGCACAGGCCGACGCGGCGGACGGGTCGCGGTACGGGTTCGCGCCCGACGACGGGCCGGTGCTGCCGGACCCGCGTTCGCGGCGGCAGCCGGACGGCCCGGACGGGCTGAGCGCGGTCGTCGACCACGGGCGCTACCGGTGGCGGGCGGACTGGCCGGGGCGGCCGCTGCCGGGCGCGGTCCTCTACGAGCTGCACGTCGGCACCTTCACGCCCGAGGGCACCCTGGACGCGGCCGCCGCGCGACTGGAGCACCTGGCGGAGCTGGGCGTCACCCATGTGGAGCTGATGCCGCTCTGCCCGTTCCCCGGCCGGCACGGCTGGGGCTACGAGGGCGTCTCCCTCTGGGCGGTGCACGAGCCGTACGGGGGGCCCGAGGCACTCAAGCGGTTCGTGGACCGGGCGCACGAGCTGGGTCTCGGCGTCGTGCTCGACGTGGTCCACAACCACCTGGGCCCGTCGGGCAACCATCTGCCCGCGTTCGGTCCGTACTTCACCGAGACCCACCACACGCCGTGGGGCGCCGCGGTGAACCTGGACGCCGCGGGTTCGGACGAGGTCCGCGACTTCCTGGTGGACAGCGCCCTGTCCTGGCTGCGGGACTACCGGCTGGACGGGCTGCGGCTGGACGCGGTGCACGCGCTGTGCGACAACCGGGCCTACCACTTCCTGGAGGAGCTCTCCACGGCGGTGGACCGGCTGGCGGTGGGGCTGGGCCGTCCGCTGTTCCTGATCGCCGAGTCCGACCTGAACGACCCGCGCCTGGTCGCGCCCCGCGAGACGGGCGGGCTCGGGCTGCACGCCCAGTGGAACGACGACTTCCACCACGCGGTGCACACCACGCTGACCGGCGAGTCGCAGGGCTACTACGAGGACTTCGCCCGTGACCCCCTGGCCGCGCTGGCCAAGACGCTGACCGCCGGGTTCTTCCACGACGGCACGTACTCCGGCTTCCGCGGGCGGCGGCACGGGCGGCCGCTGGACCGCAGCCGGTTCGCGGCACACCGGCTGCTGGGGTACTCCCAGACCCACGACCAGATCGGCAACCGGGCGCAGGGCGACCGGCTCTCCGCGACGCTGTCGCCGGGACTGCTGGCCTGCGCGGCGACCCTCACGCTCACCTCGCCGTACACCCCGATGCTCTTCATGGGCGAGGAGTGGGGCGCCTCCACGCCCTGGCAGTTCTTCACCGACCACACCGACCCGGAGCTCGCGGAGGCGGTCCGGCGGGGGCGGCGGCGGGAGTTCGCGGCGCACGGGTGGGCCGAGGAGGACGTCCCCGACCCGCAGGACCCGGCGACGCGGGACCGGTCGTGCCTGGACTGGACGGAGCCGTCGAAGGAGCCGCACGCGCGGCTGCTGGCCTGGTACCGGATGCTGATCGCGCTGCGGCACGAGCAGGGGGACCTCACGGACCCCGACCTCGCGGACGTGCGGGTCGCGTACGACGCGCAGGCGCGGTGGTTCGCCTTCCGGCGCGGGGACCTGCGGGTGGTGCTCAACCTCGGCGACGCCGCCGCGGAGATCCCCCTCGGCACCCGCCCCGTCGAGGTCCTCGCCTCCTGGAC
>NZ_JBRIOU010000002.1:548044-549203 GCF_053474865.1 Streptomyces sp. CO7 | reverse complement strand
ATCCTGCGCCGTCCTCCGCCAGTCCTGACCCACCACCCCTGCGGGCAGTCGTGCCGCCCAGGGGGTACCCCCATCGCCCCCTGGGCGGCCCAGCCGCCCGCAGGACGGCGGAGGCACAGCAGGGCTCCAGCCGCCCGCAGGGGGTCAGTACGGTTCGTCGCGGAGGTCGGAGAGGCGTTCGAGGAGGATGGGCTCCCAGGCATGCGCGAGCTCCGTCCGCAGCAGGGTGTGCCGCTCCGACTCCCCCGGCCCGAACCGCTGCACCAGCGCCGCCAGCCGCAGCACCGCGTCGCACCGGGCCAGCCACAGCCCCCGCAGGCACGGCCGCGGCCCGTACCCGGCGAGCGTCGCCGCGCGGACCGCCGCCGGGGACCCGATGGCGCGGGCGAGGCCGGCGATGTCCTCCGCCGGGTCCCCCAGCACCGCGTCGGTCCAGTCCAGCACCCCCCGCACCCGGCCGTCCGCGCTGATCACCAGGTGTTCGGCGCTCAGCGCCCGGTGCACCAGGGCCGCCGTCCCGGGCCGCACCTCCAGCTGCGTCGCCCCCGCCTCGCTGAGCGGCCGCAGCCACCCCGCGTCGATCTCGTCGGCGGCGACGAGTTCCTTGGCGGCCTGCCGGGCCTCCCGCCGCAGCGTCTCCAGCGACCGGGGCGCCGCCTTGGGCACGCCCACCGCCTCCGCCTGCCGCAGCGGCACCGCGTGCAGCCCGGTGAGCAGCCCGGCGAGGTCCGCCTCGCCCAGGGCGGTCACCTTGTGCCGGGCTCCCGCGCCGCCCGGGAGGGCGGTGTCCAGGGTGTAGACCAGGCCCGGCCGCCATTCCCCGTGTCCCCGGCTGACCGGGACCGGGACGCCCACGTGCGGCCGCACCAGGTCCCTCAGCCGCAGCTCCCGCAGCCGCCGCGCCGACTGCTCGCGGTCGTGGGCGAGCCGCAGCACGTGCCGGTCGCCGGCCCACCAGGTGCTGTGTGCGCGCTCGGGCTCCGGCGTCTTCTCGTCCACCACGGGACGGATCGCGGGCTCGCCGGAGGGTCCGTCGCCGGACTCGGACGGAAGGAGGCTGCGGACCAGCTCGCGCAGCTCGTCCTCGGAAGGCGGGTTCGGTGCCTGATTCATGATGGTGGTGCCGTTTTGTTCGTGCCGGAGGGGGTTCGGGTGGGGG
>NZ_JBRIOU010000002.1:543010-547944 GCF_053474865.1 Streptomyces sp. CO7 | reverse complement strand
GGGGTGGGCCGGTCCGCGACGCGCATCAGCCGACCGTCACGATCTCACGAGGGGCGTCGTTGAGCCGCCGTCCCCCTCCCTCGGTGACGGTCACGATGTCCTCGATCCGGACGCCGAAGCGGCCCGGCAGGTAGATCCCGGGCTCCACGGAGAAGCACATCCCGGGCACCAGCGGCTGCCGCTCGCCCTCGATCATGTAGGGCGGCTCGTGGGTGGTGACGCCGATGCCGTGACCGGTCCGGTGGATGAAGTACTCCCCGTACCCGGCCTCGGTGATCACGGCCCGGGCGGCGCGGTCGACGTCCTGGCAGGCGGCGCCGGGCCGCACCGCCCGGAAGCCCGCCTCCTGGGCCTCGCGGACGATGTCGTGGACGCGGCGTTCCTCTTCCGTCGGCTCGCCGACGTGGACGGTGCGGGAGATGTCGGAGCCGTAGCCGTGCATCAGGCCGCCGAAGTCGAGGACGACCATGTCGCCCTCCTCGACGACCCGCTCCCCGGCCTCGTGGTGCGGGTTCGCCCCGTTGGGGCCGGAGCCGACGACGGTGAAGTCCACCTGTTCGTGACCGAAGCCGCGCAGCAGGCCGGCGAGGTCGGCGGCGATCTCCTCCTCGCGGCGTCCGGCGAAGCGGACCTGGCGGATCCCCGCGAACGCGGCGTCCGCGGCGGCCCCGGCGGCGGCCATGCGCTCGAGCTCGACCGCGTCCTTGACCGCCCGCAGCATCGGCAGCGCCTCGCTGAGGGCGACGTGGGAGCTGTCGGGCAGGGCGCGCCGCATCCCGAGGAGGTGGAGCGCCCAGGTGTTGTCGCTGACGGCGTAGCGGCCGCTCCTGTCGAGACCGAGGGAGGCGACGGCGTAGGGGTCCTTGCCGTCCGTCCAGTCCCGCAGGGTGAGGGCGCCGGCGCCCGCCGCCTTCGCGGCGTCGGGGGCCTCCAGGGTGGGCACCACCAGGACCGGATCCCGGCCGGGCACCAGGGCGAGCAGGGTGAGCCGTTCGGTGGCGGCGGGCGGCGTGTAGCCGGTGAGCCAGACCATGTCGGGACCCGGCGCGATCAGCAGACCGGCCAGTCCGGCGGCCTCGGCCTCCCGGGCGGCGCGTTCCATCCGCACCCGGTGGTCGTCGGCGCTGAAGGGTTCGAACGGGCCGGTCATCCGAGGGCCTCCCTGGAAGGTGAAGGGCACGGTGGGGCACGGGCACCGGGTGTGCCCCAGGCCTCAAGTGTCCCGCATCCGCACCTGCGGCGTTGCCTCATTGACGTGTTCCCGCCCGGCTTCCGTCCCTGGTGGGCCCGGCCGTGGCCCCCGTGCCGCATCCGTGCCCGAGGACACAGGGAGCACACGGGGACACACGGGGCACACCGCCGGGCGTGACGTCGGCCGCGGCTAGCGGACGGCCGGGAACCGCGGCGCCGGGCCGGTGCCGGCCGGGTCACTGCCGGGGACGGTCCCGACGCCTGGCGCCGGAACGCCGGGGACCGCCCAGGCCCCGGCCGGCCGATCGGAGTGCGCCGGAAGGCCGGGCGGGGACAGAAGCCCGGGCGAGGAGGAAAGGCTCCGCGGCGCCGGAAGGCCGGGCGGGGACGGCACGGCGCCCGGCACGAACCGGTGGGCCCGCCGGGAGAGCCAGGCGTCCTTGTACCGGTCGACCTCGCGGTGCCAGTTCAGGATGCCCGCCATCCAGTTCCGCAGGTCGGCCACGTAACCGTCGACGGCCCGGCGGGCCTCCGTGCCGAGCGCGAGGTCGTCGTACAGGGCGGGGAGCTCGTGGGCGACGACGTGCTGGAACTGCTCCATGCGACGGGCCGTCAGGTCCTGCACGACGCGCAGGGCGGCCGGGTAGTCGCAGCCGAAGAAGTTCTGCACCACCAGCACCGCGTTGTGGATCTCGCCCTCGAACTCGATCTCCTTCTGGTACGAGAAGATGTCGTTGACCAGGCAGGCGTAGTCGACGGCCGCGTTCTCCAGGGACCGGACGGGCCCGCTGCGGTAGACCTCGGCCGGGACGGCGGGGCCGTGACCGAGGCGGCACAGGCTCATCGTGAGGTCGGCCCCGAAGGTGGCCCGTCGCATCTCCAGGTAGTCCACCGGGTCGGGGACGCGGTGCTGGAGCTGGTTGGCGAGCTCCCAGACCCAGCTCTCGGTCATGTCGTCGACGGCCTTGCGGAGGATCCGCCGCTGTTCGGCGGACATCGCCGCGGTGGTACGCGTCCACAGGTCGGCGAGACCGCGCTCCATGGCGTTGGCCGGGAGCCCGGCGGCCTCCCCCTCGAGGGGCATGCAGGCGGAGAGGCGGGCCGTGGTGAGGCGGGCCGCCGCCAGGTCGCGGCGGTGTCCGAAGACCAGCGGGTAGTAGTCGTCGCCGTAGGTGCCCCAGGCCAGCCAGGCGGAGGCCAGGTCGAGCCCCTCCCGGGTGCCCGAGGGGTGGATCCCGGCGGCGCAGAGCGGGAGGTCGTAGGCGCGCAGCTTGTCCTCGTCCCAGACCCCCTCGGCGAAGATCCCCATGTCCTCCACCCAGTCCCGCAGCCGGCCGCGGGCGCCGTCCAGGTGCGGGCTGAGGGTGAGCTCGAACGGCATCGGCAGGTCGGGGATCCTGGCCGGGCCGACCCGCTGGAACGGCACGTGCGTGTGGTTCCGCAGCCGTGAGGCCCCGGTCCCGGCGAGCAGCGCGCGCACGTCGGCGGCGGAGGCGCCCGGCCCGGTCGGACCGCGGAGCGGATCGGTGCGGGCGGCGAGCGCGCCTTCGTTCATGTAGCGGCTGGAGCGCAGGTGCCACTCGTGGCCGCCGGACTGCCAGTCCTGCAGGCCGCGGGTGTAGGCGGCGACGGCGGCCACCTCGTCGGGGGTGAGTCCGGCCTCCAGGGCGAGGGCGGGCACCTCGGTCAGGGCGGTGTGCTCGAACTGGTGCAGGCGGGAGGTGAGGACGTCGTTGACGGTCTCGGCGGCCTGCTGCGGCGGGCAGCCGAAGAAGTTCTCCAGGACGAGGACCCCGTTGCTGAGTTCACCCTCCTCCTCGACCTCGCGCTGGTAGGAGAAGAGGTCGTTGCGCAGGTGGACGCCGTCGGAGAACGTCTCCATCAGCACCCGCAGCGGCCGGGACCGCGCGACGCGGTGCGGGACCTCGGCGGTGGCGTACTCGACCAGGCCGGCCGACCAGGGGGCGCCGCCGACCTTGCGGCGCATCTCGATGTACTCCACCGGGTTGGCGATCCGGCCCTCGCCGATGTTGGAGAGCTCCCACAGGGACTCGTTGAGCAGGTGCTCGGTGGCCAGGGCGAAGCGGCGGCGCCAGTGCTCCGACATCGCGGGGACGGTGCGCGCCCACAGGTCGGCGAGGCCCGCCTCCACCGGGTTCCGCGGCTCGGGCACGGGGGTCGCGGGGTCGGACGGCATGAACTGCGGGAGCCGCTCCAGGTGGGCCCGGCCGCCGGCCCGGTCCAGGCCGCGCTTGAACATCTCCAGGAAGTGGTCGTCGAAGAAGAAGACCCACACGTACCAGTCGGTGATCAGGGAGAGCGCGGGCCCGTCGCAGTCGGGGTGGGTGTAGGCGCACAGCAGGCCGTAGTCGTGCGCGTCGAGGTCGGACTGCTCCCAGACGCCGGATCCCTCCAGCATCCCCATGTCCCGGGCCCACCGCGTGGAGTGGGCGCGGGCCTCGTCGAGGTGCGGGTTCAGCCGCGCGGGATACGGCATGTAGAACTGCGGGAGTTCGAACGGCTGCGTCATGGCCGGGTCCTGCCCCGGCCCACGCCCCGGCATCCACCGCCGGACCCGGCTCCACACCTTCGCGTGAAACCGGGGCGAACGGGAACTCCCGCCCGCCGCGGTGCTGTCGGGGAGGCACCGCGGGCCTCTCGCCCGGCGTCAATCGGACGCCCTGGCCGAATCTTGCTCTGGCCTCGCACGGATCAACGATGTTCGAATCGTGTTCCACTCCAGACCCAGTGGCTTACGGGGGAACAGCAGTGCCCTCCCTGACCTACCAGGACCTGCACGCGGCTCACGCCGAGGCCATCGAGGCCGAGGTGACCGCCGCACTCGAGGCGGCCGGCCCGCCCGGCGGGCCGTTGCGGACCGCCTGCGAGGAGCTGCTGGACCGGCAGCCGCTGCGGTACCCCCTGTCGGTCCTGCCCCTGGCGGTCCACGGCGCGGAGACCGGGGACCCTGAGCCCGCGCTCCCGCTGGCGGCGGTGCACCTGCTGTGGTGGACGGCCGCCTGCCGCATGGACGACCTCGCGGACGGGGAGACCGTCGCCGGCGAGGGCGCCCTCGGCCCCGAGACGTCGCTGTCCACCCTGGCCGTCGGCACACTGCTCCCGCTGCGCCTGCTCGGTTCCCCGCGCCTGCCCGGCCCCGTACAGCGGCCTCTGGCAGCCGAGTTGACCTCCTGCGGACTTGCCGCGATAGGCGGTCAGCTCGCCGACCTGCGTGGCGCCTCGGGGATAGCGCCGCGTCGCGAGGCGGTGCTGGCCGCCTACCGCGGCAAGTCCGGCGCCCCCTTCGCGATGATCACCGGCATGGCGGCGCTGCTCGCCGGCGCGTCGGCCGAACGCACCGCCGAATGGCGCGAGTTCGGCGACGTCCTCGGAATCCTCTGGCAGCTCTTCAACGACCAGGAGGACATCGCCTCCGGCCGCAACGAGGACCTGGCCAACGGCACCGCGACCCATCTCCTGGCCTGCGCCGCCGAGTCGGCCTCCCTGGCGGACGCCGCCCGGCTAGGCCTGCTCCGCCCGGCGGCCCGGACGTGCCCCCGGGCCCGGGAGGAGCTCCTCGGGATGCTGCTGCGCGACGAGGCGCTGGAGCTCTTCCGGCAGGACGTGGAACTGCACCGCGTCCTGGCCCACCAGCTCCTCGGCCGCCTGGCCGGGCGGGAGCCCTACATCTCCTGCCTGCACGACCTAGTCGACCAGGCCGCCAGTCCGTCCCTGCCCACCCC
>NZ_JBRIOU010000002.1:537790-542910 GCF_053474865.1 Streptomyces sp. CO7 | reverse complement strand
CCCCTGATCCCCTGCGAAAGAGTCCGCCCATGTCCCGCCGCACCGCCGTCGTCGTCGGCGGCAGCATCACCGGAATGCTGGCCGCCGCCGTCCTGGCCGAGTACGCCGACGTCACCGTCGTCGAACGCGACCGGCTTCCCCAGGGGCCCGAACCGCGCCGGGGCCTGCCGCAGGCCCGGCACGCGCACGTGCTGTGGTCGGGCGGGGTGAAGGCCATGGAGTCGCTGCTGCCGGGTCTGGCGGAGGAGTTGACGGCCAGGGGTGCCTGGCGCGCCCGGATCATGACGGACCTGGTCTCCAAGGCCCCCTCGGGGCAGTGGTTCCGCCGCTTCACGCGTTCCCGGCACACCAACGTGGTGTGCGGCCGGGACCTGCTGGACGCCGTGGTCCGCGCCCGGGTGCTGCGCGACGCGCGGGTGACGCTGCGGACCGGCGTCGAGGCGGTCGGGCTCGCGGGCGCGCCGGACCGGGTCGTCGGCGTGGACGTGATGGCCGGTGAGGGCGGGGCGCGCGAGCGGCTGACCGCGGACCTGGTGGTGGACGCGAGCGGACGGGCGGGCCGCGCCCCCGTCTGGCTGGCGGAACTGGGGCTGCCTCCGGTGCCGGAGCGCACCGTCGACTCGGGCATGGGCTACGCCAGCCGTCTCTACCGTGCCCCTGCGGGGGCCGAGCGCTTCCCGGTGGTCAACGTCCAGGCGGATCCGCACGCCCCGATGGGACGGGGCGGCATCCTCAACCCGATCGAGGGCGGCCGCTGGCTGGTCACCCTGGCCGGCAGCCGTGACGGGCGCCCGACCTCCGACCCCGAGGCCTTCGTGCCGTTCGCGCGTTCCCTCCCTCATCCGGTGATCGGTGAACTGATCGCCGACGCCGAGCCGTTGGGGCCGGTGGTCACCACGCGCAGCACCGCCAACCGGCGCCGCTACTACGAGCGGGCCAGGCGTCTGCCGGCCGGCTTCGTCGTGCTGGGCGACGCGATCGCCGGCTACAACCCGGTGTACGGGCACGGGGTGAGCGCCGCCGCGCAGAGCGTCGTCGCGCTGCGCGAGGTACTGCGGCGGCACGACCTCACCGACCCGTCGACCGCCCGGCGGGTCCAGCGGGCCGCGGCACGGCCGGTGGAGAACGCGTGGAAGCTGGCGGTCGGGCAGGACGTGTTCTACCCGGGCGCCGCCGACCGGCCGCCGAGCCGCGCGGAGCGGCTGCTGGCCGGGTACGTGGACCGTGCCGTCGACGCCGGCGCCCGCAACCCGCGGGCGCTGCGCATCCTGCTCGACGTCATGAGCATGGAGTGTCCGGCCACCCGGCTGATGCGACCGGACATGCTCGCCGTGCTCCTCCTCGGCCGCCGCAAACCCCTGCTGGACGGCCCGCCGCTGAGCGAGGCCGAGCTGCGGGCGGTGGGACTTCCGGTGAGCGCCGTGGAGCGGACGCCCTCCGTCTAGACTGCTGCCATGACTGCCGGGTCGGCCACGGGCCACACACGAGTGAGGCGCCCGGCCTCGGCGTGACGTCGGCGCGGGCCCGCGGCCCGCCCCCGGTTCCGGATCCCCGCACCTCCACCTTCCGGAACCGACACTGGAGCGTCACCCGTATGTCCGTCACCGCAGTCCAGCTCGACCACGTCGTCGTCCACGCCAGGGACCGCGCGCTGTCCGCCGAATTCCTCGCCGCCGTCCTCGGCCTGCGGGTCGGGGCCCCCTTCGGCCCCTTCCTCCCGGTCGACCTCGGCAACGGCGTCACGCTCGACTTCTACGAGAAGCGCGACGAGCCGGTCCAGGGCCAGCACTACGCGTTCCTGGTCCCCGAGGAGCAGTTCGACGCGATGGTGGACCGCCTGGAGGCCCTGGGCGTCACCTACTTCGCCGACCCGCGCCACACCGAGCCGGGCCGCGTCAACCGGCTCTTCGGCGGACGCGGCGCGTACTTTGCCGACCCGGACGGCCACAACATGGAGATCATGACCCGTCCGTACGCCCGGCCCTGACCGCGCGGCGGTCGGAACCGAGGAGGGCACCGCCCGGGCCGTGGGAGCGGTGGAGGTCGCGCAGCAGCGCGACCTCCGCCCCGTGGTGGATCATCTCGCGATGGATGTGCAGGACGAGCGACGCCATCGGGTACTCGGCGAAGTCGTGTTCCGCGGGGCCGCAGCGGCGGGCGAGCCCTTCCTCGCCCAGGCGCCGCACCCCGGCCGTCCATGCCGCGTACGCCTCGTCGAGCTGGGCGAGGGCCTGGTCGGCGGTGCCGGCCCAGGGGAAGGCCGTGTACTCCACGGCCGGCCCGCCGAAGTGCGCGGCGACCCGCAGGCCCAGCACGCCGACCACCATGTGGCCCAGCCGCCAGGCGATCGTGGTCACCGGCGGCGGGTCGGGCTCGGGGCTGGCGTAGTCGATGGTGAACGCGCCGCCGCCCACCGCGAGCGGAGCGGTGCTCGTGCCCTGCGGGCGGACGCTCCAGCAGCCTCCCACCGGTTCCCAGAAGTACTCGTCGTCGGTGAGGCCGGCCAGCCGCGGCCGCAGCTGGTGGCGCCAGTGCCGGTCGAGCTGCTCGACCAGCTCGTGGTTCCAGTCGATGGACATCTCTCCACCGTAGGGCGGCGGGCCGCCTCGCCCGGGGCGCCGCGCCCCGAGCCCCTCCCGGTCCGCCGTCCGGTGCGCCGTCCTGGTCCGCGGTCCTGGTCCGCGGTCCTGGTCCGCGGTCCGGTGCGTTGTTCCGGTCTCCGTCCGGGGCGCCGTTCCGGGCGCGCACGGTGGTGCCCCACCCATCCGGCGGCAGGGGTGCCGTTCCGTGCGCGACCGGGGTGCCGTTCCCGGCCGGCGGCCGACGTGCCGTTCCGGCCGGTCGGGCGGAGGGCGTTCGCCTGCCGGACCGTGCTGGACGCCTCGTCCGGCGGCGGTCGATCATGGGGCGATGAGCGACGACAGCACGCCCGGACAGGGCTTCCTGATCCTGCACGGCTGGCAGAACCGCCGGCCGGCCGACCACTGGCAGCACTGGCTGGCCGACCGGCTCACCGGTCTGGGGCACGAGGTGGTGTACCCCCAGCTGCCCGACCCCGACGAGCCGAGCCTGGACGTCTGGCTGGCGGAGTACGAGGGGCACCTGGCCTCGCTGCGCGCCCGGCGCCGCACCGTCCTGTGTCACAGCCTCGCCTGCTGCACCTGGCTGCACGCCGTCGACCGCGGCCTGGTCCGCGATCCCGTGGACCGGGTCCTGCTGATCGCGCCGCCCGGGCCCGCCTTCCTGCGCGACGCCCCCGAGATCACCGCGTTCACCGCGCCGCCGGTCACCCCCGCCCAGCTGGGCGCCGCCGCCCGGCACACCCGGGTGGTCTGCGCCGACGACGACCCGTACTGCGTGGAGGGCGCCGACGCGGCCTACGCGCGTCCGTCGGCGGTGCCGGCGGACGTCCTGCCCGGCACCGCCCACCTGAACCCGGACTCCGGCTACGGCCCGTGGTCCGCCCTCCTCGACTGGTGTCTCTCCCCCGCCGCCGACTCCCCGGTGGGCGCGACCCGCTGAGCCGGCCGGAGCGGCGGATCAGCCCATCGTCTTCGCGCCGTCCAGGGTCTCGCGGATGATGTCGGCGTGCCCGGCGTGCTGGGAGGTCTCCGCGACGATGTGGAGCAGGGTCCGCCGGGCGGACCAGCTGCGGTCCCCCTCGAACCAGGGGGCCTTGGGCAGCGGGTGGCTCGCGTCCAGGTCGGGCAGGGTGGCCACCAGGCCGTCGGTGCGGGCCGCCACCCGGTCGTAGGCCTCGAGCAGCCCGGCCAGCGTCTCGTCGGGAAGCATGTGGAAGTCGGCCGCGCGCTTCTCCCAGTCCGCCTCCGTCATGGTCTCGAAGTCACCGAGGGCGGAGGGCCCCGTGAGGATGAAGTCGGCCCACGCCTTCTCCACCGAGGTCACGTGCTTGATCAGCCCGCCGAGGCTCAGCTCGCTCACGGTGGGCCGGTGCCGGGCCTGCTCGTCGGTGATGCCACGCACGGTCATGCGCAGGAACTGGCGGTGGCGCACCAGCATCTCCAGGATGTCTGCGCGCTCGCCCTCGAGGGTTCCGGTGGTGTCTGCCGTCGTGATCATTTCTTCGACGCTCATCTCGGTATCGCCTTCGTTCTCATTGCCAGGGGGACGCGGTGCCGTAGGCCGGTCGTCCCCCTCGTCCTCGGACAGGTCCACGCTAGATCGCATTGCGGCCGGTTTCTGTCCGCAATCGCCACCACACTGGATGACATGGCGAACACCAGTGCTCGTACCCTGAGGTTGCTCTCTTTGTTGCAGACGCACCGTTATTGGCCGGGGACCGAGCTCGCCGACCGGCTGGGCGTCTCGGCGCGGACGCTGCGCCGGGACGTCGACCGGCTCCGCGAGCTGGGCTACCCGGTGGAGGCGAACCGCGGGGTGGACGGCGGCTACCAGCTGGCGACCGGCGCCGCGTTGCCGCCGCTGGTGATCGACGACGAGGAGGCGGTGGCTCTGGTCCTCGGTCTCCAGGCGGCGGCGCAGAACGCGGTGGAGGGGATGGCCGACTCGTCGGTGCGGGCGCTGGCGAAGGTGGTGCGGGTGATGCCTGCCCGTCTGCGCCGCCGGGTGGAGGCGCTGCAGGAGGTGACGGTTCCGGTCCGGTGCGGCGGCGGCGAGGGCCCCGCGGTGGATCCCTCGGTGCTGACCACGGTGGCGCTGGCCTGCCGGAACGAGGAGCGCCTCCTGTTCGGCTACCGCGCCGCCGACGGCACCCGCACCGAGCGCCATGCCGAGCCGCACCGCCTGGTGCCGCTGGGCCGGCGCTGGTACCTGGTCGCCTACGACGTGGACCGGGCGGACTGGCGCAGTTTCCGGCTCGACCGGCTCAGCTCCCCGGAGGCCACCGGCGACCGGTTCCGGCCCAGGTCGCTTCCCGCCGCCGACACCGCGGCCTTCGTCAGGGCGGGACTGGAGAACCTGCCGCGCCCGCACCGCGTGGAGGTACTGGTCGACGCCCCGGCGGACACCGTCCGGCAGCGGATCGGCCGCTGGTGCCGGGTGGAGGAGACGGACGGCGCCCGCTGCCGGGTGGAGCTGACCACGGACGACCTGAACTGGGCGGTGACGGCCGTGGGCATGGCGGGGGCGGACTTCCAGGT
>NZ_JBRIOU010000002.1:533178-537690 GCF_053474865.1 Streptomyces sp. CO7 | reverse complement strand
AAATGGTGGAGAAGGCGCGCGAGTGGGGCGACCGCCTCAGCCGAGCCGCTCGCGCGGGGGCCGGAACCCGACCCGGAACCTGAAGTCCTCCAGGGTGAACGACAGCAAGGGGCGGCCCTCGCCCAGGAAGGCGAGCTCCCCCGCGGGGTCGGGGCGGAAGGACGTCCTGGTCGGCGCCGGCCTGCCGGTGAGGTGGGCGGGGACGGCCAGCACCTCCCCGTCCGCCTCCTGCAGGAGACGGGTGCGGATGGGCAGTCGGCCGGGCAGCGTCCGCCCCGGCCGGAACGCGGCGCGGACCTCGCCCGTCCCCGGGGCCCGGAGCGTCACGTGCTCCGTGCCCGGCGGGCCCGCCCCGGGCTCCCAGGTGAAGTGCCCGATCTCCTTGGGGATGCCCCACAGAGTGCGGCCGCCGGCCTTGGACTGTTCGCTGTCCACCCAGACCGCCACCGCCGTGCATCCGATCCGCCGCCCCTGCCGGACGGCGAGCGCCACCAGCAACTCGCGGTAGGCGAGGGTCCCTTCGGGCGAGTAGTCGACGCAGAAGGTCAGCAGGAGGCGGCGTCCGCCCACGGCCAGCGGGCGCACCCCTTCGGGCAGCGGCCACTTCGGCAGCCTGCTCGGACGGACCTGCCGGAGACCGACGTGCATCCGGCCCCGCAGGTCCCACGGCTCGGGCGGGAAGGGTTCGGTTTCGCTCATTCCCCCATGGTGCCCGGCCCCGTGTCGCCGCGGCGGTGGGCCCGGTCGAGCAGGGCGAGTTCCTCGTCCGACAGCCTGAGCGCTCCCGCCGCGACGTTGGCGGCCAGGTGGTCCGGGTCGCCGGTGCCGGTGATAGTCAGCATCTGCGGTCCCTGGGCGAGGGTCCAGGCGATGCGGACCTGGGCGGGCGTGGCCCGGTGCGCACGGGCCACCGCGGAGACCTCCGGGAGCTCGCCGTCTCCCCGCCCGTCCTCCTTGGCCGCGCCGGCAAGGCTGTAGAACGGCACGAAGGCGATGCCCAGTTCACGGCAGCGGGCCGGCAACTCCGCCTGGTGGGCGTTGTATCCGAGCCCGTACGGATTCTGGACGCTCACCACGGGCGCGATCTCCCGGGCCTCGTCGAGGTGCTTCGGCCGGATGCTGGAGAGCCCGAGGTGGCGGATCAGACCTGCCTCGCGCAGCTCCGCGAGCGCGCCGAAGTGGTCGGCCGCCGAGTCCTGGCCCATCATCCGCAGGTACACCAGGTCCAGGTGGTCGCGCCCGAGCTGGCGCAGGTTCTCCTCGACCTGGCCCCGCAGCTCCGACGGCGTGGCGGCGGCCGCCCAGGCGCCGTCGGCGGCGCGTCGTGGCCCCACCTTGGTCGCGATCACCAGGTCGCTCGGATAGGGGCCGCCGAGCGCGCTGTTGATGAGCTCGTTGGCGGAACGGAGCGGGGAGAAGTAGAAGTCGGCGGTGTCGATGTGGTTGACGCCGAGGTCGACCGCGCGGCGCAGCACGGTGATCGCCGCGCCGCGGTCGCGGGGCACGGCGTCGGGTATCAGGGCGGTCCCGGTCTGGGGCAACCGCATCGCGCCGAAGCCGATCCGGCGCACGGGCAGGTCACCGAGGGTCCAGCTTCCGGACGCCTCGGCGGTGACGGGGTGCGTGGGCGTGGAGGTCATCGGCGGATGATCGCACAGAGCCGCGGCGGCGGTCAGCCGGTGGCCGCCGCGTGCCGGGCCAGGCCCTGCACGACGTCCTTCACGAACCGGCCCAGCGCCCACCGGTAGATCCACCCCGTCCCCGGCACCTTCGCCCGGAAGACCGACCGCCACCGGATCTCCGTGCCCCCGCCCGCGCCGGGGGTCAGCACGACGTCCGCCCGGTAGTCCCTCAGTGGGAGCCCGGAGAGCAGCACGTAGGCGAAGTGCCGGTCCGGCTCGCTGGCCACGATCCGCTCCCGCGAGACGTGCCGCCCGGTCCGGAAGACCCGCACCGCGCCGACGCCCTCGCCGCCGCCCGGCGCCGGGGACTCGAGGGTGAAGGAGTCCAGCGGTGACCACACGGGCCACCCGGCCCCGTCCCGCAGCAGCGCGTGCACGACGCGCGGGGCGGCCGTGGTGTGCTCGGTGTGCTCGATGACCTGCGGCCCCATCGCTCTCCCCTTCGTCTCCGTCCGGACCGGTCGCCCGGCCTCCACCGTAGGGGCCACAGCCCGGGTGCGGCACCCGGCACCCGGCACCCGGCACCCGACACCCGACCAAGGGTGTCCGGCCGGCGCGGCTCAGCGGGTCCGGTAGCGCGCGTAGATCAGTCCGCTCGCGAAGGTGCGTTCCTCGACCAGTTCGAGATCGAGGCGCACGCCGTCGGGAAAGAACCGCTTGCCGCCGCCGACCACGCTCGTGGTGATGAACAGGTGGTACTCGTCCACCAGGCCGGCCCTGATCGCCTGGGCCGCGAGGTTCGGACCGTCCACGGTCAGGTCGTGCTCGGCCGCGGCCTTGAGCTCGCGCACCGCGTCCGGGTCGAAGGTCCGCTCGATCCTGGTCCTCGCGCTGGACACCGACTCCAGCGTCGTGGAGTACACGACCTTCTCCGCGGCCTGCCAGTCGCGGGCGTACCGCAGGATGTGCGGCGGCAGGTCGGGCTCGGTGTGCGCGGTCTCCCAGAACACCATCGTCTCGTACATCCGCCGGCCGTAGAGGTACGTGCCGACGGGACGGAAGACGTCGTTGACGAAGGTGTGCACCTCCGGATCGTCCGCCCCGACGCCGAGGCTTCCTTCCGCCGCCTCCGCGTAACCGTCGAGCGAGGTGATCATCGAGTAGACGAGCTTTGCCACGGGTCTCCTTCGGGTGGTGTGGGTGGGCCGGAGGCCGCCACGCAGGCCCGTGGTCAGCGGCCCATGCGGCGCTGCCTGTCGAAGCGGAGCAGCACCCGTATCAGGCGCCACACCCCGGCCACAGCTGCGAGCAGTGCGCCCACCGCCCTCACGCGGCTCTCCGCCGCACCGGAGAGGCCGAGGGTCAGGCCGAGGGTCCAGGCGACGGCGAGAATCGACCCGGCCAGTACGGCGGCCGTCACCAGGGCGAAGACGATCTCCACCGTCATCGCGTCCTTCTCCCATCGCGACTCACGCCCCATGTCCATGCCTGCAAGTCTCACATCCCGGTCAAGGCGGCTTCCAGCGCCGCCAGTTGGCCCCTGACCGCTGACTCGTACGAACAGCTCGACCACCACGGGGAACGACTGGCTAGGCTGACCGCCCCATGGACGTTCTCCTTCCTCCCCTGCTGGTGCTCGGCGGCCTGGCCGTCGCTGTCGCCGCCTTCGCCTGGCTGGCCCGCCGGGTGCGTCGACGGGGCACCGCCGGGGCCGCGGCCTCCGCCGCGCTCGCGTCCTGGGAGGAGGCGTTCCGGGTCACCTCCCACGAGGCGTACCAGGAGGTGCGGGTGCAGGCGGAGCGCACGCCGCCCCGCCCGTCGCCGGACGGCCCCGGTCACGGGCGGCGCCGCCGCTGACCCGCGCACGGGGTTACCCTGCACGCATGGCTTTCTGCTGCTTCGCCGCGTACCGCACCCGCCGCGCCCTCTGAGCGCGGCGATCCGGCCCCGGTCCGTCACCCGGACCGGGTGACGCCTCCTGCTTTTCGCCGCGCCCGCGAACCGTCCATCGGCACTCACACGGGCACGGAGACTTCCGCATGCGTCCCACCCGCTTCACCCCCTTCGAGGAGCTCGACGCGCTCCTCGGCGACCTGACCCGCTCGGTCCGCGACATCCTCGGCGACACCTTCGTCGGCGCCTACGTGCAGGGCTCGTTCGCCCTCGGCGCCGGGGACCGGCACAGCGACTGCGACTTCGTCGTCGCCGCCACCCGCCTGCCGTCCGGCGCCACGGAGTCGGCGCTGCGCCGGCTCCACGACGGCATCCCGCTGCGCCCCGGCCACTGGACGCAGCACCTGGAGGGCTCCTACGCCGACACCGCCTCCCTGCGCGACGTCACGGGTCTCGGCACGCCGTGGCTGTTCAACGACCACGGTCACCGGGAGCTGACCTGGGACACCCACTGCAACAGCGCGCACGCCCGGTGGATCCTGCGCAACCACGGCATCACCCTGGCCGGCCCCCCGGTCGCCGAGGTGGTCGACGAGGTCCCGCCCGGGGCGGTGCGCGCCGAGGCGCGGGCCGAACTGCCGGGGCTGCTGGGCTCCATCCGGACCTGGGCGTCCTTCGACCTGGCCTGGACCCAGCGGTACACGGTGACGACGTACTGCCGGATGCTGTACTCGCTGAGCACCGGTGAAGTGGCGTCCAAGCCGGGCGCGCTGGCCTGGGGCGCGGCCGAACTGGCGCCTCGATGGCAGCCGTTGCTCACCCAGGTACTGGAGGACCGCGGCCGCGGCTGGGACCCGGCCGACCCGCCCCGGCCGGGTTCCCTGGAGGCGGCGTACGCCTTCGCCGCCTACGCGGAGTCCTTCGCCGGCTGATCCGCGGCGGCCGGCCGGCCCGCGGCGGCGGACCGGTCCGCGATCGCCGGTCGTCCCGCGACGGC
>NZ_JBRIOU010000002.1:528311-533078 GCF_053474865.1 Streptomyces sp. CO7 | reverse complement strand
CGTACCGGGCGCGCAACTCCTCGGTGTAGCGCGCCCGGCGGCGGGTGTCGCGGCCCAGCGCGATCTCGTCGAGCCGCATCAGGTCGTCGAGCAGGTCACGCAGCATCCCCGGCAGGAACGCGGCAGGGCGCAGCGCCGGTCCGGCCCACCAGGGCACGCACACCGACTGCCGTCGGCCGCCCCGCGTGACCAGCCGTACCACCGCGTCGGCGACCCGCTCGGGCGGCAGCGCGGCCGTGGGGCGGGCGCGCAGGCCGGACCCGGCCGGGGTGTCCAGCAGGTGCGGCAGCACCGCGGTCACCCGCACTCCGCTGCCCTTCACCTCCCGGTGGAGGGCGGCGGAGAGGGCGGCCACGGCGGCCTTGGTGGCGCTGTAGTGCGCCAGGCCGGCCAGCGGCTTCAGGGCGGTGAGGCTGGAGACGTTGACGATGCGGCCCCGGCCGGCCGGCAGCATCACGCCCAGCGCCGCCCGGCAGCCGTTGGCGGTGCCGTCGAGGTTGACGCGGCTCATGGCGGCGGCGAGGCCGGGGTCCTGCTCGGCCAGCGGGCCGTCGGCGAGGACTCCGGCGTTGTTGACCCAGACGTCCAGCCGCCCGTACCGCTCGACGGCGGCCTCGGCGAGGCGGGCGGTGTCCTCGGGCCGGGTGACGTCAGCCGCGACGGCCAGGTGGTCCTCGCCGAGCCGGGCGGCGGCCGCGCGGAGCGCCTCGCCCTCGAGGTCGGCGACGACCACCCGGTGGCCGGCGGCGGCGAACCGCTCGGCGAGGGCGAGCCCGAGACCCCGGGCCCCTCCGGTGACGACGGCGACGGGCGGGCCTGCGAGCTGTCGGCCCGGGGCGGCCGATGACGATGCGTTCACGTCCGCCCGAACGATCGGCGCAGGTCAGGGGTTCCCCGCCGTCGACGCCCCGTCAGTTCGCGGTGAGCCGCCCGGCCGGCCAGTCCTGGGCCCGCCGTACGCACGCGCGCACCCAGGGCACCTCGCCGGCCAGCATCTCGACGCCGTGCGGGGCGCCGGGCATCACATCGAGCACCGTGCCGACGCCGGCCGCCTCGAGGCGTGCGGCATAGTCGCGGGACTCCTGGTGGAAGAGGGCGGCGTCCCCGACGCCGATCCAGGCCGGCGGCAGCCCGGTGAGGTCCGCGCGTCGGGCGGGCACCGCGTAGCGCGGGGTCCCGGGGCCGCCGGGCTCCGCGCCCAGGTAGGAGGACCGGCCCTCGCGGTTGCTGCGGTTGTCCCACACGGGGTGGCGGACCGCGTCGAGGGTGCGGTCGGCGGCGGTCCGGTCGTCGAGCACGGGGCAGAACAGCCACTGGGCGGCCGGTTCGACGCCGCCCTCGTCGTGGAGCCGCTGGGCCGGCGCCGCGACCAGTCCGCCGCCCGCGCTCCGGCCGCCCACCGCGAGGCGGGCGGTGTCGACGCCGAGGCCGTCGGCGTGCCGCAGCAGCCACTCCCACACCGCGTGGCAGTCGTCGAGGGCCACGGGGCAGGGGTGTTCGGGGGCGAGGCGGTACTCGGCCGACACCACGACCACGCCGAGCGCGTCGTACAGCCGGCCCGCCCACCGGTGGTCCTGCACGGCCGCGCCACTGACCAGGCCGCCGCCGTGGATCCACAGCACGGCGGCCCCGGTGCGCGGCCGGCCCGGCGCGGGCGTGTACAGCCGCAGCGGTCCACCGGGCAGGCCCTCGACCGTCCCGGCCGGCACCCCTTCGGGCAGCCGTGCCTCCGGCAGGCGCGCCCGCACCGCCCTTCCGATCCTGCGCCCGAGGGGCCCGGCGGGGATGCTCGGAAGGAAGCGGACGCGGTTCCTGATCGCGGGGTGCAGCCGCTCCGGCCTCATGCCGGTCACCGTGCGGGCGTCCCCGCCTCCCGTACAGCGGTCCCCCCGGCGGCCACCGCCCACACGCCGTCCCGCATCACCCAGCGTCCGCCCATCTCGTGCTCCCCGTTGCGGGCCTCGATCGACCGCGGCCGCACCCGGATCCACACGTACTCCCTGGCGTCCTTCCGCGGGTCCCAGCCGGTCTTGTCGCTGAACACGTCCGCCGCCGCCCCGGGCGCCCGCGAGGAGGTGAGCACCTCGGCGTCCCCGTCCATCAGGACCACGTCCAGGGTGTCCCCCAGCGCCATCCTCACGCACCCGACAGCACGGACATTGCGGGCGGTCGGCGTGGCGGGCCGGGTGGCGAGCCAGAAGCAGTCGTCGTGCCGGACGAACCACAGCGGCACCAGGTACGGCGCCCCGCGGGCGTCCGCGGTCGCCACCCACACGTCCGTCTCCTCCGCGAACCGCGCGAGGACGTCACGCGTGCGTCGCTCCATGCCGCGGGGCGGCTCCACCGTCTCCATGCCCGGCACGCTAACCGCCGGGCGCGGCGGTACGCGCCGGACCGAGGACGGGGACCGACTCGTCCGCCGGACCTAGGCACCCCGCGGGCAAGGCGTCGCACGTCCGCCGCGACGTCCCACGGCCCGACGGGGTCGGCGGCGGGCGATGGACCGGGCCGACCCGACACGCGGGCACCGGTGGCCCGTTCAGGCTGCTGAACGCGGCGCCCGGTGCGCCGGCGTCGGGACTCGGGGAAAGTCGCGCTGTTCATCGTATTGACGCTCCATCACGACGCTCCTACGGTGACGTCACTCATTCAAGAACATGTCCCCTATTCATGTCCATGAACGCGAGGAGCCGAGATGGCCGCACTGGACTGGGTCGTACTGGGCGCGTACTTCTTCGTGATGGTCGGCATCGGCCTGTGGTCGAGGAAACGCATCCACACGATCGCCGACTTCTTCACGGCCCGTGGCCGCATACCGTGGTGGCTCTCCGGGATCTCGCACCACATGTCCGGTTACAGCGCGATCATGTTCGTCACCTTCGCGGCGGTCGCGTACGACTACGGCGTCACCGTCTACTTCTGGTGGCCGCTCACCATCGGCGTGGGCATCGGCATCGGCGCCTTCGTCTTCGCCGCGCGCTGGAACCGGCTGCGGGCCAAGCACGGCGTCAACTCGCCGCTGGCCTACCTCGCCGTCCGCTACAACCTCCCCACCCAGCAGGTCCTCGCCTACAGCGGCGCCGTCCTGAAGGTGGTGGACATCGCCGCCAAGTGGGTCGCCATCGCCGTGCTGCTGCAGGGGTTCGCGGACATCCCGCTGGGCTGGGGCATCACGCTGACGGGCGTCTGCACCATGTTCTACATGGCCTTCGGCGGACTGTGGGCCGACGTCCTCACCGACTTCGGACAGTTCGTCATCCAGGCCGTGGCCGGCTTCGCGATGCTCTTCGCGCTCTTCGCGCACCTGGACGGCGTGGCGACCCTCTGGACGATGTGGGGCGACCTGCCGAAGGGGCACGGCGACCCGGTCGCCGGGCCGGTCACCTCCGGGCTGATCATGGCGTTCCTGCTGGTCAAGACCTTCGAGTACAACGGCGGCATGTGGAACCTGGCGCAGCGCTACATGGCGGCGCCCTCGGGCTCCCGGGCCAGGCGGTCGGCGTTGCTCTCCAGCGCGCTGTGGATCGTGTGGCCGTTCATCCTCTTCGTGCCGATGATCGCGGCCCCGCTGGTGGTGCCCGGCATCGAGAACGGCGAGCAGTCCTACATCATGCTCGCCCAGGCGCTGCTGCCGACCGGCGTGATCGGGCTGCTGCTCGCCGGGTTCTTCTCCCACACGATGGCCATGGTGGCCTCCGACTCCAACGTCATCACGGCCGTGATCACCCGTGACCTCGCGCCGGTGCTGGTGCCGCGGGTGCGGCGCTTCACCCAGGCGGGGCAGCTGACGTTCGCCAGGATCACCACGGTCGCGTTCGTGACGGTCAGTATGACCTTCGCGCTCTTCGCCGACCCGAAGGGCTTCATCATGACGGTGGTGGTGAGCATCGTCGCCGCCACGATGGGGCCGATCTCCATCCCGCTGATGCTCGGTCTGCTGCCGTGGTTCCGGCGGCACGGGCCGGTCGCCGCGATCACCTCCTGGGCGGGCGGCCTGTCGGTATGGGCCTTCCTGTACTGGGGTGTGGAGGACGCCACGCAGACCATGAACGTCGGTCTGCCGGTGCTCACCTCGCTGACCCTGTACGTGGTCGTCGGGTTCATCCGGCCGCAGGGCAGCGCGGCGCGCGACGCGCTGATCGACTCCCTGAACAGCGACCCGACCGAGGCCGAACGCCTGGCGCTGGAGGCGAAGTTCGAGGGCGAGCCGCCCGCGTCCGACGGCGAGGCGGTCGCCGACACGGTCGTCACCCGCTGACCCGCCCCTGGGCGCAGCCGATCCGTCCACCCGCGCCGTCGGCCGTCCCCTCACGGGGGCGGCCGGCGGCGCGTCGCGTCCGGGGTGCCGCCGCGGGGGTCCCGTCGCGGCTCGGAGGCATGCAGGGGTCCGACCCGAGGAGGGTCCGGTCGCCTGACGGCGGCCCGACGCAGGACGGCCGACGGCCCGGCTCCGTACGGGAGCCGGGCCGCGGGTGGTGGCCACGGGAAGGGCCGGGGCAGCCGTCAGGCCCCCGAGGCGCCGTCGGCGGTCGCGTCACGGCCAAGGTCCGCGTCGGCGCGTGGCGCGGGGCGCGAACTGCCTGTCTCGGGGCGGCCGTTCACCCGGCGCGGCAGCCCGAGCGGGTTGTCGTCGTGGAGCTCCGGCGGAAGCAGCGCCTGCGGCGTGGACTGGTAGGTGACCGGCCGCAGCCAGCGCTCGATCGCCGTGGCGCCGACGGAGGTGGAGGTGGAGGTGGTGGCCGGGTAGGGGCCGCCGTGGTGCTGGGC
>NZ_JBRIOU010000002.1:524887-528211 GCF_053474865.1 Streptomyces sp. CO7 | reverse complement strand
GGCGGGGGCGACGGCGACGCCGGTGGGCCAGCCGTCGACCAGGACGCGGCCGGCCAGCGGCGTGAGCAGCGCGAGCAGGGCGGCGCCCCGGCCGTCCGTGCCGGTGGCCTCGTCGGCGCCGAGGTGGAGGGTCGCGGTGAGGTTCCCGGGCAGGGCGCGCAGGACGGTGATCGCCTCGTCCTCGCTCCCGTAGCGGGCGACGACGGTGACCGGGCCGAAGCACTCCTCCAGGAGGGCCTCGTGGGTGTTCCCCGAGGCCAGCCGGCTCGCCGGGACGGTCAGGAAGCCCGCCGCGACGCCGTGGTCGCCGTCCGGGCCGGGAGCCACCGGCGCCTCGACGTCGGGCAACGCGGCCCGCTCGGCGGCCCCGGCGAGGAACGCCTCGCGCATCCGGTGGTCGAGCATCACACCGCCCTGGGCGCCGGCGACCGCCTCGGTGAGCGCCTTGACCAGGCCGTCGCCCGCCGCCCCCTCGGGGACCAGCGCGAAGCCCGGCTTGGTGCAGAACTGGCCCGTGCCCAGGGTCATCGACGCGGCGAGCCCGGCCCCGATCTCCTCGCCCCGCTCGGCCGCGGCCGCCTCGGTGACCAGGACCGGGTTCAGGCTGCCGAGCTCGCCGTGGAAGGGGATGGGGGCCGGCCGGGCGGCCGCGGCGTCGTACAGCGCCCTGCCACCGCGCACCGACCCGGTGAACCCGGCGGCGGCGACCAGCGGGTGCCCGACGAGCGCGACGCCGGCGTCGAAGCCGTGGACGAGGACGACGACGTCCTCCGGCAGGCCCTCCTGGGCGGCGGCCCGGCGCAGCAGCGAGGCGCACAGTTCGGAGGTGGCCGGGTGGTCCGGGTGGGCCTTGACGACGACGGGGCAGCCCGCGGCGAGGGCGCTCGCGGTGTCGCCGCCGGGCACCGAGAAGGCGAGCGGGAAGTTGCTCGCGCTGTAGACGGCGACGACGCCCAGCGGCACCTTCCAGCGCCGCAGGTCGGGCCACGGCGGGGTGCGGGTGGCGTCGGCGTGGTCGATGTGCACGTCGAGGAAGCCGCCCTCCTCGACGATGTCGGCGAAGGCGCGCAACTGCGCCGTCGTGCGCGCCAGTTCGCCGGTGAGGCGGGGCGCGCCGAGAGCGGTCTCCGCGTCTGCCGTCGCGACCACCTCGTCCTGCGCCTCGTCCAGCAGGCGGGCGGCGGTGCGCAGCAGGGCGGCCCGCACGGGGCGTTCGGCGAGTGCCGCGCGGGCGCCGTGCGCGGCGCGTACGGCGCGGTCCACGTCCTCGGGTGCCGCCTCCTGGGCGACCTGCTCCCGGCGCTTCCCGGTTCGGGGATCGACGCTCCAGACTGGTGCTGCGGTCACGGTGGGGGTCCTCCGGTTCCTGCCGGTGTGCCGGTCCGCCGCGACGGCCGGGGCCGACCGGTGTGCGTTCGCTATTCTGAACGGCGTTCCTGTGTATGAATGCCAGGAACTCTATTTGCGGGCTTTCGAAGGGGTCAAGAGGCATGTCGACTGCCGAGACGGGTGGCGCACAGGTCAAGTCCGCGGTGCGGACGGTGGAGTTGCTGGAGTACTTCGCCCAGCTCCCCGGCATGCACAGCCTGGCGGCCGTGCAGGAGGCGGTCGGGTACCCGAAGTCCAGCCTGTACATGCTGCTGCGCACGCTGGTGGAGCTGGGCTGGGTGGAGACGGACGCCACCGGCACGCGCTACGGCATCGGGGTGCGGGCGCTGCTGGTCGGCACCTCGTACATCGACGGGGACGAGGTGGTGGCGGCGGCGCGGCCGACCCTGGACCGGCTCTCCGACGACACCACGGAGACCATCCACCTCGCCCGTCTCGACGGCACCAACGTGGTGTACCTGGCCACCCGTCAGTCGCAGCACTACCTGCGGCCCTTCACCCGGGTCGGCCGCCGTCTGCCGGCGCACTCCACCTCGCTCGGCAAGGCACTGCTGGCCACCCGCACCGACGAGCAGGTGCGTGAGCTGCTGCCGCGGACGCTGACCGCGCTGACCGAGCACACCATCACCGACCGGGAGCAGCTGATCGAGGAGCTGCACCAGGTGCGCGAGCGCGGGTTCGCGGTGGACCGGGAGGAGAACACGCTGGGGCTGCGCTGCTTCGGTGTGGCGGTCCCCCAGCGCACGCCGGCCCGCGACGCGATCAGCTGCTCGGTACCGGTGGCCCGGCTCACCGGGTCCCACGAACAGTCCATCGTGGACGCCCTGTTCGACGCCCGCGACCGGCTCACCCTGGCCACCCGCCGGCTCTGAGCCCCGCCGCCCACCGGTCCGCCGAGGGGGCGGGCGGGGCCCCTCAGGCGGCTCCTCGGAGGGCGGCGCGCACGTCCCAGTCGCCCAGGTACGCCGCGACGGTGTGCTCCTCGGCCTCGGCGTCGTCCAGCTGCGGCCGCGTCTGCGGGTCGATGATCCTGGCGCCGGGTCCGCGGTTGGCGTGCTCACGGAAGAGGAAGCTCTGCCACGGGTACTGCTCGCGCATGTTCGCGTACGGCTGGGCGGCGTCGATCCCGGCGTCCATCAGGCTGTCGCGCACGACGAGGCGGGGCCACGCGGTGGGGTCGCTGCTCGGCACCCAGGGCCGGGCGAGCTTGTAGGCGCCGTCCGGGGCCGAGCTGGTGAAGCGGCAGCGCACGGCGAGGAAGCCGTGCGGTGTCCCGGCCGCGGTGCTGGGCGCGAAGACGAAGCCGTGGGGCGTGAAGTCCACGGGACGGTCGAGCATGCGGAACTCGCCGCCGGCGTGCACGGCGGTGGCGCGCCCGAAGACGAAGTCGACGTCGCCCTCGGTGCGGCAGTGATGGAAGTACTGCCGGGCGGTGAGGGTGCGGTGGCGGGTGTCGGTCAGCAGGGTGTCCTGGTGACCGAGGAACCGGCAGCGGTCGAAGAGGCTCCGGTCGCCGAGCACCCGCAGCGCGACGGCCTGCTGGGCGGTGATCTCCGGGTGGTCGGCGCGCAGGAAGTCGTTGGCGAAGGTGAGGCGGCGGGCGGTGAACCCGTCGGGCACGGCGGTGAAGGTCGCGCTGCCGGAGGTGCCGTAGGTGCCGGAGCCGTCGGGTTTCGGCGTGCCGGAGGCGTTGTCGTGCACGATCACGGTGTCGCGGGGGTCGCCCGTGCCGCCCAGCAGGGTGAGGCCCGTCTTGGCCTCGGGCACGGTGACGGTCCCGCGGTACGTGCCGGGGGCGAGGAGCACGGTCCAGGGCCGGTCGGGGTGGTCGGGGGTGGCGTCGACGGCGGCCTGGACGGTGGGGAGGTCGCCGGTGCCGTCCGGCGCGACGCGCAGGGTGCGGGCGCGGGTGCGGCGGGGGGCCCGCCCGACGGG
>NZ_JBRIOU010000002.1:523487-524787 GCF_053474865.1 Streptomyces sp. CO7 | reverse complement strand
GCCCAGGGCCGCGGTGTACACGGAGCCCGCGCGGTCTCGGGGGCGGCGTCAGAGTTCGTGCGGCTCGCACTCGTCGAGCTGCCCCGCCCCGGCCCACCGGGCGACGAACCCCGGCACGTCACCGGTCTCGTCGACCCGGTCCCGCAGTTCCGGGCTCCAGCCCGCGTCGCGTCGCAGGACGGCGTCCGGATGCTCGGCGTTGTACCGCGCGATCAGGTCGACCTCCGCGCCGTTGACGAAGTTGTCCTCCGCCGTGATCGGCGCCTCGCTCCACTTGTGCAGGATCGCGCCGGCCGGTACGGACGCGGGGAGGGTGAAGTGGTTCTTCTCCGCGTGGATCGCCGACTCCTTGCCGACGCCGTAGGCGTAGCCGAAGACCGCCGGGTCCTTGACCAGGTGGTGGTTGTTGTAGACGTCGACCCGGCCGAACCGCACGCGCGGGGTGCGCTCCCCGGTGTCCCGGAACAGGTTGTGGTGCAGGGTGACGCGCAGCTTGCCCTGGTCGGTGGCGGTCGCGCTGTCGCTGTTGCCGATCAGGATGGTCTTGCTGTGGTCGGCGAAGACGTTCCAGGAGACGGTGACCAGGTCGGCGCCGCGCACCACGTCCAGTTGCCCGTCGTGCTGCTGGAACTCCCGCCCGTAGTAACGAGGTTGGGCGGCGTCGGGGCGGCGGCCGTCGGTGAAGGTGTTGTGGTCGGCCCACACGTGGGTGGAGCCGTACACGACCAGGCTGTCGTACTCGGAGTTCCAGGCGCCCTCGGCCCCGTCGGTGGGGTCCCACTGCGGGAAGCAGTCGAAGGTGTCCTCGAAGGTGAGGTTGCGGACGATCACGTTGTCCACGCCGCGTACCTGGACGTTGGCGCCGAGCAGCCTGGCGTGGTCGCCGACGCCGACGAGGGTGGTGTTCGACCCGATGTTCAGCCGGATCTGTGCGGCCTGGCGCGCCGCGGAGGCCAGGCGCGCCTGCTCCTGCGGCCCCGAGGGGTCGGCCTTCCCCCAGGTGGCGGGGTCGTAGGCGGCGAGGTAGCCCTCCAGGGAGTAGCCGTCCGTCGCGTAGTCGGAGCAGCTCAGCGGCCTGCCCGAGGCGTCGCTGTTGGCGTCGAGCGTGCCCGCGACCCGGATGATCCGAGGGGTGGCGTCCCCGTTTCCTACGGCAGCCTTGAGTTCGGCCCAGGTGTCGACGGTGTACACGTGCGCGCGGCGGGCGGCGGCGCCGCCGGTGGTGCCGCCGTCGGCGGCGGCCCAGCCGTCGTGCTGCGGGAGCACCTGGCGGGCGGGGTCGCCCGCCGCGGCGCCGGCG
>NZ_JBRIOU010000002.1:519837-523387 GCF_053474865.1 Streptomyces sp. CO7 | reverse complement strand
GCCCGCCGCGCTGTCACTGCTGCTGCTTCCACTCCGCCTGGGCGTCGTTGAGCAGTCCGGCGAGCTTGTCGGTGAACTCCTTCGCGCTGATCTCGCCGAGCAGCAGCTTCTGGAAGTCCGGCTCCGTGTCGGCCTTGCTGATGTTGTTCCAGTCGGGCAGGTAGTACGGCAGCTGGACGACCTTGGTGCCGGGGTCGTTGAGGGACTCCATGGCCGCCTTGACCGGCTTCACCTCGCTGATCCAGGTGTCGCCGGACGCCTCGGTGTTGGCGGGGATGGAGCCGGCCTCCTGGTTCCAGAGGCTGTTCATCTCGTGGGAAGCGGCGAACTCGATGAACTTCCAGGCGGCCGTCTTGTTCTTGCTGCTCTTGAACAGGCCGAGCCCGTCGACCGGGTTGGAGACGATGGTGCGCGGGCTGCCCTCGGCGGACGGGGGCAGCGGAATGCCCTCGACCTTGTCCTTGCCGAACGCCTTCACGTGGTCGCCGTAGGAGCCCAGGTTGTGCTGCAGCATGCCGATGTCGCCCTGGCCGAACTGGGCGACCATCTTGGCGAAGTCGTTGTTGAGGTCGGCCTCGGGCGTCGCCTTCTTGTAGAGGCCGATGTACCTCTCGAGCGCCTCGACGTTCTTCGGGTCGTTGACGGTGGTCCTGTCGCCGTTCCAGAAGGTGTCGATGCCGGACTGGGCGTACATCATGTCGAGCGCCTGGGCGACCGAGCCGGCGCCGCCGCGGATGGTGAAGCCGAACTTGTTCTTCTTCGCGTCGGTGAGCTTCTCGGCGGCCTCGTAGAACCGGTCCCAGCTGGTGGGCGGTTCGGCGCCGGCCGCCTCGAACAGGTCGGTGCGGTACCAGAGGGTGCCCTGGTTGGCGCTGGTCGGCACGGAGTACATCTCGTCGCCGCGTCCGCCGGCCGACCTGACGCTCTCGGCCATCTGCTCGGAGAGCTTGCCCTTCAGCGCGCTCCCCTCGAGCCGGTCGCCGACCGGCTCCAGGGCGTCCTGGGCGACCATGTTGGCCAAGTAGGCGGTGCCGACGCCGCCGACATCGGGCAGGCCGCCGCCGGCGATGGCCGTGTCGTACTTCGACTGCACGTCGGTGATCGGTATCGGCACGTAGTTGACGTCGATGTCCGGGTTCTTCTTCTCGAACTCGGCGATGATCTTCTCCCAGACCGGGGTGCGGACACCGCCGTTGTTGTCCCAGAAGGTGATCGTGCCCTTGCCGGAGCCCTCGTCGCCGCCGCCCGCGCTGCCGTCGTCGCCGCAGGCGGTGGCGGTCAGGGCGAACACGGCGGCCAGCGCCACGGCCGCGGTCGTTCTCCGGTTCCGGTGGTTCGTCGCTCTCATGCTCGGCTCTTCTCTCGTGGGAGGGGTTGCTTGGTGGTGCGGTGTTGTGGTGCTGCGGTGCGGTGGTGCTCGGGTCCGCCGGTCGGTACGGATTCGTGCGGCCGGTGCGAGGCCGTCGCGCAGGTGCCGGACCGGCCGGTCGGTGCCGGGTCGCGCCGTGGGTTGGGCGGTCATGCCGTTGGTGCGGGGGCGTGCCCTTGGTGCCGGGCTGTGCGGCCGGTGCAAGGTCCTGAGGTAGGTGCCGGGGTGTGTCGGGGGTGGGGTCAGGCGGTGGCGCGGTAGCGGGTGAAGGTGCCGGTCCCCGCCGCGTCGGTCCTCGCGGGGTCGATCCCCGCCGCGTCGGTCCTCGCAGGGTCGGTCCCCGGTGGGGCTGCGGCGAAGAGGGCGAGCAGGGCCCCGGTCCAGCCCCAGGGCGCGGCGGTGAACACCTGGCCGGAACACCGGAGTCCGGTGCCGTCGCCGGTGTCCGCGAGGAAGCGGCACCGGGCGCCCGGGGACACCTCGACGCGCAGCCGGGCCCGTCCACCGGGCGCGTCGCGGGCATGCGCGGCGTCCCTCTCCCGGCTCGCGGTGTCCTCGGCGAACCGATGGACGAGGCGGACCGTGCCGTCGGCGGCACGCTCCAGCCCGATCCAGGCGTAGGCGTTCCCGACCACCGCGAGGCCGGCCCGGGCACCGGCCCCGGCCGCGTCGAGGCGGAGGTCCACCTCGGCGGTGAAGGTCTCGGCGGGCAGCCGCTGGGTCAGCAGGTGGCCCAGCGAACGCAGGTCGTCGACCCGGTCGGTGCGGACGCAGGTCAGCCGCAGCCCGTCGCCGTCGTGCGGGGTCGTCCACCCCTCCCCCGGGTCGGCCGCCCACTGCCACTGGAGAGCGAACCGGCCGCCCGCGAAGTCGTCGTCGGTGGCGGGAGCGGTCACCGGCTGCGGCGGCGCCTGCGGCTTGCGGTGGACGGCGACGGGCGTGCCGTCGTCGCCCAGCACCGGCCAGGGCAGCCCCTGCTCGTCGGTGGTCCAGCGCATCGGCTGGAGGTGGACGACCCTGCCGTGCGCGCCGCGGGACTGGAAGTGCAGGAACCAGTCCTCCCCCTGCGGGGTGCGCACCCAGCCGCCCTGGTGGGGGCCGTTGACGTCGGTGCCGCCCTGCTCCAGGACCACCTTCTCCTCGTACGGGCCGAGGAAGGACCGCGCGCGGAAGGCGCCCTGCCAGCCGGTCTCCACCGACCCGGCGGGGGCGAGGATCCAGAACCAGCCGTCGTGGCGGTAGAGCTTGGGGCCTTCCAGGGTGAACCAGCCGGGCAGCAGGTCGCCGTCGACGAGGAGCGCGCCCTCGTCGAGGAGGGTGAGTGCGTCGGCGCTCATCCGGTGGCCGGTGAGACGGTTCTTCACCCCGGCTCGGGACCTGGCCCAGCCGTGCACCAGGTAGGCCTCGCCGGTCTCCTCGTCCCACAGCGGGCAGGCGTCGATCAGCCCCTTGCCCGGCTTCAGCAGGTGCGGGGCGGTCCAAGGGCCGTCGATAGCCTGCGCGTTCACCTGGAAGACGCCCTGGTCGGGGTCGCCCCAGAAGATCCAGAAGCGGCCCGCGTGGTGCCGCAGCGCCGGGGCCCACACGCCGCGGTCCGGCCGGGGCACGGCGAAGTCCTCGTGCGGCGTGAGTCTGTCGAGGGCGTGCCCGACGAGGGTCCAGTTGACCAGGTCGCGGGAGTGCAGCAGGGGCAGGCCAGGCACACGGCCGAAGCTGGAGGCGGTGAGGTAGTAGTCGTCGCCGACGCGGATCACGTCGGGGTCGGACCAGTCGGCGTTCAGGACCGGGTTGCGGTAGGTGCCGTCGCCGAGGTCGGTGGTCCAGGGCCGGGTACGGGAAGGGGTGTTCACGGCGTGACCGCCTCCTTCGCGAGCTTCGCGAGGTCGCCGGCCGCGCCCCGGTCGAGGCGGCCGTCGGCGACGACGGCGGCCACCCGGCGTACGAGGGTCTGCCCGGCCCCGAGGGTGACCGGGTGCGACCAGGCGAGGGAGGAGCCGACGCCCGGGTACTCGGCGGTCCGCACGAACCAGGGGTCGCGGCGGGTGGCCTCGTCCGCGCCGGCGAGGACCAGGGTCCAGCCGTCTCCGGCGAGGGCGAGCCAGTCGGCGCTCCGGCCGTGGACGGCCTCCTCGCCGTCGGCGTCCGGGGTGAGGACGGCGGGGGCGCCGGCCTCCTTGGGGG
>NZ_JBRIOU010000002.1:519113-519737 GCF_053474865.1 Streptomyces sp. CO7 | reverse complement strand
CTCACCGACAGCGCCTGGGCGCTCGGCCTGACCTTCGCGCTCACCCCCGCGGCCCGTCCGCGGGGGTGAGCGCGAAGGTCAGGCCGAGCGCCCAGGCGCTGTCGGTGAGCGCGGTGGCCGTGACGGTGCGCCGCTCACGCAGCAGCGCGGCGCCGCCCGCCTCCCAGAGGAGGTCCTCCTCGACGCGGCCGTCCTGCTTGCGGTGCCAGCCCGTGTGGCGCTGGACGCCGTGGTTGTCGAGCAGCACGGGGCCCCGGTCGCGGACGAAGGTGCGGCCGCCCCAGAAGCTGTGGCCGTCGACGTCGGGCACGGCCACGCCCGCGCCGAGGTGGTGGAGGTGGTCGGCGGGCAGTTCCTCGGTGACGACGACGCCGGCGAGGGTGGTCACCGGGTGGAGGTAGGGGCGGGGCGAGAGCCGCGGGTCCAGGTCGGGGCGGACGGTGTAGCGGGCGACCCTGCGCCCGGCGCAGCGCAGGTCGGCGAGGACCTCCACGGCGGAGGCGTCCCGGAGCTCGGTCATGAGGTCCTCGTTCCGGCGGAGGCGGCCGGCGCGGCCCAGGGCTCGGCGCCGGTCTCGGAGAACAGGCGCAGGGTGTCGGCGCAGGCGGCGACACCCTGCGCCTG
>NZ_JBRIOU010000002.1:517078-519013 GCF_053474865.1 Streptomyces sp. CO7 | reverse complement strand
CAGCCTCCAGGACGCGCATGAAGGCGCCGGAGCGGGCGGGCGGGGCGAGCAGTTCGGTACCGTCCGCGAGGTGGTCGAGGAGGTTCTCCAGCAGGTCGGTGCGGCCGTGGACGTGCTCCTCGGGACCGTGTCCGGCGCGCTGCAGGAGCACCCGGTCCTCCTTGTACCAGAAGGTGATCCGGCCGCTCTCGCCGTGGACGAGGACGTACGGTTCGCCGGCCCGTTCCGCGCACAGCGTCGCGGCGACCACGACGTCCGTCCCGTGCGTGGTGGTGACGCGGACGCAGGAGGTGTCGTCGGCCTCGATGTCGTTGGCGCGCAGCAGTTCCGTCTCGATGCCGGTGACGTCCTCGGCGCGTTCGGCGTCCGCGAGGGCGAGGGCGGTGGAGACGGCGTGGGCCAGCGGGTTGGTGAGCACGCCGTCGACGACGTCGACGGGCCCGAGGCGGCGCCGGCCGGCCCAGGGGGCGCGGCCCCAGTAGGCGGTGTCGCGGACCCAGGCCCCGGCCGCGGAGATCCCCCTGACCCGGCCGATCGCGCCGGAGGAGATCAGCTCGCGGACGGCGGGCACGGCGTGCGAGCCGAGGGTCTGGAAGCCGATCTGGCAGACGGTGCCCGCCGCGCGCACCGCGTCCTGGACCCGCCGGTGGGCGGCCCAGGAGGCGGCGGGCGGCTTCTCCAGCAGCAGGTGCACCCCGCGTGCGGCGGCGGCGGTGGCGAGGTCGGCATGCGTCTGCAGGGGGGTGCAGACGACGGCGACGCGGGCGCCGGTGGTCTCCAGGAGGGCGGCGAAGTCGGCCGACTGCTCGGGCCGGGAGGCGAAGCCGGCCAGCTCTGCGTCGGTGAGTGGGGTGAGGTCGCAGACTCCGGCCAGCCGTGCCCGTCCGGCGCCCTCAAGGCGGCGGATGTTGTCCAGGTGCCGGCGGCCGTGGCCGCGCGCGCCGGCGAGCACCAGGGGCAGCGGCGGCGGGGTCGGGTGCGGGGCGCTCATGGTGCGGGCCTCCTCGGGAGTACGCACGGACGGGGGAAGAAGGAAGGTCGGGGAAGCGGAGCGGGCGGGCCTGCGGGCGGCGCGGGGTCAGCCCTTGACGGCGCCCGCGCTGAAGCCGGTGATCAGCCACTTCTGGATGAAGGCGAAGACGATGACGACGGGGACGGCGGCGATCACTCCGCCGGCGGCGAGCGCGCCGAGGTCCACGCTGTCCGCGCCGATCAGGGTGTTGAGGCCGACCGGGATGGTCTGCTTGTCCTGCTCGCTGAGGAACATCAGCGCGAACAGGAAGTGGTTCCAGCTGTGCACGAAGGCGAAGGACCCGACCGCGATCAGCCCCGGCCGCAGCAGCGGCAGGACGACGGCGCGGAAGGCCCGCATCCGTGAGCAGCCGTCGACCCAGGCGGCCTCCTCCAGGGAGACCGGCACGTTCTTGATGAAGCCGCTGATCAGGATGATCGACAGCGGGAGCTGGAACACCGTCTCTGCGATGATCACGCTCTCCAGCGAGTTGATCATCCGCAGGTTGCGGAAGATCTCGAAGAGCGGGACCAGCATGAGCGCGCCCGGGATGAACTGCGAGCACAGCAGCGCCAGCATGAAGGCGTTCTTCACCCGGAAGTCGAACCGGGCCAGCGCGTAGCCGCCGGACAGGGCGATCACGGTGGTGGTGACCAGGGTGGCCAGGCCGACCAGCATGCTGTTCTGGAAGAAGACGCCGAAGCTGCGCTCGTTCCAGACCTTCTCGAAGTGCTCGAAGGTGATCGGCCAGGGCACGAGTGAGGTCGATCCGGCGGGCCGCAGCGCGAAGAGCAGCATCCAGTAGAACGGGATCAGGGTGAAGAGCAGGTAGAGCCCGAGCGGCAGGTAGATCTGCCAGCGCGGCGCCTCGTCGAAGGCGCGGTGGCGGCGCTTGCGGCGCGGGGCCTGGGGGATCGCGGGGG
>NZ_JBRIOU010000002.1:514030-516978 GCF_053474865.1 Streptomyces sp. CO7 | reverse complement strand
CGCCCGTCTCGGCGAGTGCGGCGGTCACCGGGAGTCGCCTCCGAACTTGCTCAGACGCAGGTAGAGGATGGAGCAGAACAGGAGGATCACGAAGGCCACGGTGGTCAGCGCGGAGGCGTACCCGAAGTCGTGGCCCTCGATGCCCGTGTTGGCGACGTACAGCGGGAGCGTGGTGGTGACGCCCGCGGGGCCGCCGCCGGTCAGGGTGTACAGGAGGTCGACGTTGTTGAACTCCCACACGGCGCGCAGCAGCGTGGAGAGGATGATGGCGTCCTTCAGGTGCGGCAGCGTGATGTGCACGAACTGCCGCAGCCGGCCGGCGCCGTCGACCGACGCCGCCTCGTACAGGTCCTTGGGCACGGACTGCAGGTCGGCGAGGATGAGGATCGCGAAGAACGGGACCCCGCGCCACAGTTCGGTGACGACCACGGCCCAGAAGACGGTGTCGGTGTCGGACAGCACGGAGGTGCCGTAGGCGCCGATCCCGGCGTCCGCCAGGTAGCGGCTCACCCCGGTCGAGGGGTTGTAGAGCAGCATCCAGATGGTGGTGGTCAGCACCCCGGAGACGGCCCACGGGGAGAAGACCATGGCGCGGGCCAGGGCGCGTCCGACGAACGTCTGGTTGACCAGCAGGGCCAGCGCCAGGCCGAGGACCAGTTGGAGCGAGACCTCGGTGACGACCCATTTGGCACTGAACACCAGGGAGTCGCGGAAGAGCGGGTCGTCGGTGAAGATCCGGGTGAAGTTGTCGAAGCCCGCGAAGCCGTCGCGCCAGGGCTTGGTGACGTTGTAGTGCTGGAGGCTGTAGTAGAAGACGCTGAGCACCGGGTACGCGATGAAGCCCAGCATGAGCAGCCCGGCGGGGGCGATCAGCAGGTAGGGAAGGCGGCGCGGGGTGCTGCTGCCGTTCCCGCGTCGTCGTCCGGGCGCGCCCCGGGACGTCCTGCCCGGTGTCTTCGCCGCGGTGGCGGCGGGGGCTGCTGGGGCCATGAGCTCTGTCTCCGTTTCGTTCACGGTGGTGCGTGTCGTACGGGGAGCCGGGCCCGCTCCGGAGGTCCGGAGGGCGGCGGGTGGGCCGACGAGGCCGGCAGAAAGCGCTTGCTCCACGGCGTGCGCCGGTCCGGGCGCGGAGGCGGACGCGGTGGGTGGTGGTGCGCCGCCGGCCGGGGCGCGGGGCACGGCCGGCCGGCGGCGGTTCAGCCGGCGTAAGGTTCGGGCACCTTGCCCGGGCGGGCGAGGAAGGCGAAGTCGCAGCCGGTGTCGGCCTGGGTGATCTGCTCCTGGTACAGCGCGCCGTAGCCGCGTTCCCACCGCTGCGCGGGCGCCGTCCAGGCGGCGCGGCGGCGCTCCAGTTCGGCCTCGTCGACCTCCAGGCGCAGCGCGCGGCCCGGGACGTCGAGGGTGATCAGGTCGCCGGTGCGCACCAGGGCCAGCGGGCCGCCGACGTACGACTCGGGCGCCACGTGCAGCACGCACGCGCCGTAACTGGTGCCGCTCATCCGGGCGTCTGAGATCCGCACCATGTCCCGCACGCCCTCCTTGAGGAGGTACTCGGGGATGGGCAGCATCCCGTACTCCGGCATGCCGGGCCCGCCCTGCGGTCCCGCGTTGCGCAGCACCAGGACGTGGTCGGCGGTGATGCCGAGCGCGGGGTCGTCGATGGTGCGCTGCATGGTGCGGTAGTCGTCGAAGACGACGGCCGGGCCGGTGTGCCGCAGCAGGTGGGGCTCGGCGGCGATGTGCTTGATCACCGCGCCGTCGGGGCAGAGGTTGCCGCGCAGGACGGCGACGCCGCCCTCGTCGGCCAGCGGCCGCTCGCGCGGGCGGATGACCTCGTCGTCGTGGACGAGGGCGCCTTCGAGCTGGGCGCGCAGCGTGGGGTGGGCGGCGGTGGGCCGGTCCAGGTGGAGGACGTCGGTGAGGCGCGAGAGGAAGCCGGGCAGGCCGCCCGCGAAGTGGAAGTCCTCCATGAGGTACGCGCCGCCGGGCCGCAGGTTGGCGAGGACCGGCACGGTGCGGGCGATGCGGTCGAAGTCGTCGAGGGTGAGGGTGACGCCGGAGCGGCCGGCCATGGCGATCAGGTGGATGACCGCGTTGGTGGAGCCGCCGAGCGCGAGGACGGTGGCCACCGCGTCCTCGTACGCCTCCCGGGTGAGGATCTTCGACGGGGTGACGTCCTGCCACACCATGCCGACGATGCGGGCGCCGGCGGCCGCGGCCATCCGCTCGTGGCCCGAGTCCACGGCGGGGATGGAGGAGGCGCCGGGCATCGTCATGCCGAGCACCTCGGCGGCGGCGGTGAGGGTGGAGGCGGTGCCCATCGTCATGCAGTGGCCGGGCGAGCGGGCCAGGCCGTTCTCCAGCTCGGAGAGTTCGCCGTCGCCGATCTCGCCGGTGCGCCGCTGATCCCAGTACTTCCACATGTCGGTGCCGCTGCCGAGGACCTCCTTGCGCCAGTGGCCCGGCAGCATGGGTCCGGCCGGCACGAACACGGCGGGCAGGTCGGCGCTGGCGGCGCCCATCAGCAGGGCGGGCGTGGTCTTGTCGCAGCCGCCGAGGAGCACGGCCCCGTCCACCGGGTAGGAGCGCAGCAGCTCTTCGGTCTCCATGGCGAGGAGGTTGCGGTAGAGCATGGGGGTCGGCTTCTGGAAGGTCTCCGAGAGCGTGGAGACCGGGAACTCCAGCGGGAAGCCGCCCGCCTGCCACACCCCGCGCTTGACGGCCTGGGCGCGCTCCCGCAGGTGGACGTGGCAGGGGTTGATGTCGGACCAGGTGTTGAGGACCGCGACGACGGGCTTGCCGAGGTGTTCCTCGGGCAGGTAACCGAGCTGGCGGGTGCGGGCGCGGTGGCTGAAGGTGCGCAGGCCGGTCGAGACGGAGTCGCCGTACCAGCGGTGGCTGCGCAGGTCCTCCGGGCGCAGCGTGACGGGGCGCGGGGAGCCGGGGGC
>NZ_JBRIOU010000002.1:511261-513930 GCF_053474865.1 Streptomyces sp. CO7 | reverse complement strand
GCACAGACCCAGCGCGGCGAGGGCCTCCTTGACGACGCTCACGTTGTCCGCGGACTGCCGGTCGGCGCGCAGCTCCTCGAACGGCCGGACCCGCTCCCACACCTCCATGGCGGCCGGCAGATCGCCGCCGCGCAGGGCGTCCAGCATCGCGAGGGACAGGGCGGGGGCGACGTTGACCAGCCCCGAGGTGAATCCGGTGGCCCCGCCGGACCAGTAGGCCGGCGCGTACAGCTCGGCGAGGCCGGCCACCCACACGAAGCGTTCCAGACCCGCGTCGCGGGCGAAGGCGGCGAAGTGCGCGGCGTCCGGCACCGCGTACTTCACGCCGACCACGTTGGGGCAGCGCGCGCCCAGTTCGGCGAGGGCCCCGCCGTCCAGGTGCGGGTTGCGGATGTAGGGGACGACGCCCAGCTCCGGCACCGCCTCGGCGACCGCGCGGTGGTAGGCGATCCAGCCGTCGCGCGAGACATAGGGGTGGACGGGCTGGTGGACCATGACCATCCGCGCGCCCGCCTCGCGGGCGTGAACGGCGGCGGCCACGGCGGCCGGCACGTCGTGGCCGACGCCGACGACGATCGTCGCCCGGTCCCCCGCCTCCTCCACCGTCACCTCGGTGACGGTGCGCCGCTCCTGAGGGGTCAGCGTGTAGAACTCCCCGGTGTTGCCGTTCGGGGTGAGGGTGCGCACGCCCGCGTCCAGCAGGCGGCGCAGCAGCACCCGGTGGGCGGCGAGGTCGAGGCCGCCGTCGGCGTCGAACGGCGTCGCGGGGATCGCGACGACGTCGGCCAGTGCTGCCCTGAGAGGAGTGTGGTCCGCGTGCGCCATCGAGGCCGCCCTTTCTTCTCCGTGACGATGTCCGTGCACCTGCGTCTGCTGGGCCCGACCGCTCCCTGTCACATGGCGGCCTCCTCCTCGGGGAACGCCCGGTGGACGAAGGAGGCGATGTGGTCGTGCAGGGCGCGGGCCGCGCCGTCCGCGTCGCCGGCCCGGGCCAGCCGCAGGATCTCCCGGTGCTCGGCGGCCTCCCGCTCCCAGGAGGGGATGGCGCCCCACACCACCGCGGAGACGAGCGCTGCCTGGTCGCGGACCTCGTCGAGCATCCGGGCGAGCAGCGGGTTGCCGCAGGGCACGTACAGGGCTCGGTGGAACTCCCGGTTGGCGAGGCTGCGTTGGGCGTTGTCCTCGGCCTCGTCGGCCCGCACCAGCGCATCCGCGGCGACGTCCAGGGACGCCTGGCGGGCGATGGTGCGCCGCAGCGCCTCCGGCTCGAGCAGCAGGCGGACGTCGTACACCTGGTGGGCCATCGCCGCGTCCACCTCGCGCACGGTGACGCCCTTGTACTGGCTCATCACCACGAGCCCGGTGCCGGCCAGCGTCTTGAGCGCCTCGCGCACCGGCGTCTTGGACACCCCGAACCGCGCGGCGAGCTCGGCCTCCACCAGCGCCTGACCGGGCACGAGCTGCCCGGTCAGGATGCCGTGCTTGATCGCGTCCAGTACGTACTGGGTGCGCGAGGGGATGGGAGCGGGGGCGGCGAAGGCCATGGGCTCTCTTTCGTATCCGACGTATCGCGTCTCATATATGACGTACGAAGTACGACGCGACGAAGCTAGGGCCGTGGCGTTGTTTCGTCAACGCTTCGGACGAGGAAAACCCGTGTTTCCGGGGGGAGTTGTGCCGCACTAGGTGCCCGTAGGATGTCGGGATGCAGCCGCCGGCCTGGAAGAACCACCGCGTCCTGGTCGCCGTGTGGGCGGTGTTGTGCGGGGCGAGCCTTGTCGCCACCCTCGCGCTCGAAGCCTCCCCGGCACCGGTCCCGGCGCCCGCCTCGCGGGAGCCCGGGGGACCTGTCGGCGCCGAGTGCGCCGCGTACGTCGCGGACGTCGAGAGGACACTGACCGAGGCCAGGCAGGAGGGCCGGTCGGTGGACGTGCGGAACGTCACGCGGGCCGAGGCCGGCGCCGAGGACTGCGACGCCGCCGTCCGCGACCGCCTGGCCGGCCGGCGATGACCCCGGGGCCCGTGGCGACCCGCCACGGGGCCGAGGGTGTGCGATGACGTCGCGGCCGGACGCGTGAAGCGGAAGAGGGCGAGGCCTCCCCTCGGCATGCCGAACGGCATCGTCCTGCTGGCGACAGCGGACGGGTGGCGCCACAGCGTCTCCACCGTGGAGGGCGGGCTGCTGTGCGGACGCCTGGAGGACGTGCCGGTGGACGCGGACCCGGGCGAGGCGCGGGCTGCCGCGGCCACCAGGGTGCGGGAGTTCGCACGGGACCTCCACGGGACCGAGGTCGAGGTGACGTGGGATCCGCCGCGGGAGCCCGCGTCGTGGACCGGCCGCGTCGTGCCCGCGGCGGGAGGCGACGGCACCCCGGCCGCGTGAGGGCGCGGGGCCTGGCGGCGGCGCGCGCTGGCCGGGCCACGGCCGGCGTCAGGCACGGCAGTTGGGCCCAGCGGCAGCCACCGGGCTCCGGGACGGCGGCCGGACTCACGGGCGGTGATCGGGCGCGGGGAAGGCGGCCGGGTCCAGGCGCGGCAGCCGGCCCCAGACCCGGCGATCGGAATCCGGGACGGCGATCAGGCTCTGGAACGGCGGTCGGACTGGCTGGCGGTGATCGGGCTTCGGGACGACCGTCGGTCTCAGGCACGGCAGTTGGGCCCAGGGGCGG
>NZ_JBRIOU010000002.1:507610-511161 GCF_053474865.1 Streptomyces sp. CO7 | reverse complement strand
GTCTCAGGCACGGCAGTTGGGCCCAGGGGCGGCGATCGGACTCAGGCGCGACGGCCGGGCCCAGACGCAGCGATCGGTATCCGGGACGGCGGTCGGACTCAGGGGCGGGGATCGGGCTTCTGGACGACCGTCGGTCTCAGGCACGGCAGTTGGGCCCAGGGGCGGCCATCGAGCTCAGGCGCGACGGCCGGGCCCGGACGCGGCGATCGAGCTCAGGGCGGCGGCCGGCGCCCCCTGGGCCTGGGGCGCCGGTGACGTACGCGTCGGGTCAGCCGAGTTCGGCGAGCTGTTCCGTGACGACGCGCAGGTCAGGGTCGGAGGCGAGCCCCGCATGGTAGAGGCGCAGTTCCGTGGCGCCCAGTGAGGCCGCGTGGGCGGCGTCCGCGGCGAGCGTGCCGGGGCTGCCGCCCATGCCGGAGACCACCGTGAGGTTCGCCGCCAGCACGGCGCCCTCACGCCGGTGCGGCGCGAAGGGGCCGAGGACCGCCTCCCGGGACGCGGTGCTCCCCGTGCAGGGCAGGACGACACCGTCCGCGAGGCCCAGCACGTGCCCCGCGTCGACCCCCGCGTTGGCCCCGCAGCGGTACGGCGCCGGGTCGGCGTGCAGCAGGACCCGGAAGCCGGGCGGCGCGGCGGCCCGCACCGCCCCGACGGTGGCCTCCTGCAGGGCACGCGCGGCCTGGACGCGCCAGGCGAGGGTCGCCGCGGCCGGGCCGGAGCCGAGCAGTCTCTCCACGGCGGGCCACCCGGTGGCCTGCGAACCGCCCACCGCCCATACGGGTTCCAGCGCGCGCCGTACGTGCGCCGCCAGTTCGCGGGCGTCCCACCCCTGGCCGGCGTACCCGTCACGGCAGTCGGGGCAGAAGCACAGCGACATCAGGTACTGGGTCGCGTCGCCGAGCACCACCCCGCCGACCTTGTCGTGGGCGTGCAGGTGGGCGAAGCCGTACCAGCCGCAGGACTCCAGTTCGGTGCCCGCCGCACCGGGGCGGACGGCCGCCTCGGCGGCGAGGGAGGCGAGGTACTCGCGTACCGCGGGCCGGGCGATGCACGGGGCCCACGGGTAGCGGTCTCCGTAGGCGTTGACCACGCCGATGTCCGGATGCTCGGACCCCAGGCGGGAGTTGTGGGCGAGCACCACCCAACTGTGCACCTCCAGGCCGGCGTCGGTGAGCGCCGCGGCGGCCTGCCCGAAGGGGTCCTTCCCGGCCGGCGCCCAGTCGCCCGCGGGATGGGGCCGCAGTTCACGGCCCTCCCAGCGTCCGGCGTCGGGCGGGTAGAGCACCGCGGCGTGCTCGGCGGTGACGATCCGGTGGGCGGGATGCCGGGGCGTCACCGCGCGCGTGGAGTGGTAGGCGGAGGCGAGCGTCACCTGCCGCACACCGAGCGCGGCGGTGCGGGCGGCGGCCTTCGGGTCGCCGACGACGTCCCAGGGGTACAGGAAGGCGGAGGCCCTCACGCCGCACCCCCCTCGGGCAGCAGCGCGTACCCGCGCTCGAGGATGCGGCCGAGTTCCTCGACGTGCTCGGCGGCCGGTTCGCTCAGCGGCGGACGCACCTCGCCGACCTTCCCCCCGCGCAGCCGCACGCCCGCCTTGACGAGGGAGACGGCGTAACCGCGTCCCCGGGAACGCAGTTCGACCAGGGGGCGGTAGAAGCCGTCGATGAGACGGTCGGCGGTCGCGTCGTCGCCGGTGGTGAGCGCCCGGTGGAAGGCGACGGCGATCTCCGGGGCGAAGCAGAAGGCCGCGGAGGAGTAGAGCGTGACGCCGACGCCGCGGTAGGCGAGCGCGGTGAGCTCGGCCGTGGGAAGCCCGTTGAAGTAGAGGAAGTCCGAACCGGGCAGTTCGGTGCGCACGGCGCTGACGATCCGCTGGACGAGGTCGAGGTCGCCGAGGCCGTCCTTCAGGCCGACGATCCGCGGGTGGCGGGCGAGCCGGGCCACCGTCTTGGGGGCGAACACCGCGTTGTCGCGTTGGTAGACGATGACGTCGAGGGGGGTGGCGTCGGCGAGGGCGGTGTAGTGCGCGAGCAGCCCCTCCTGGTCGGCGACGACCAGGTACGGGGGCATGGCGAGCAGTCCGTCGGCGCCCGCCTCCTCGGCCGCGCGGGCGTACTGGACGGCGAGCGCGGTGCCGTAGCCGGCGCCCGCGAAGACCGGCACCCGCCCCGCCGCCTCGGCGACCGTCGCGGCGACGCAGAGCCGGAACTCCTCGAGCGTCAGGGCGTGGAACTCGCCGGTGCCGCAGCACGCGAAGACGGCCGCGGCGCCGGCGTCGATGCCGTCGCGCACGTGCGCGCGCAACGCGTCGGTGTCGACGGACCCGTCGGGCCCGTACGCGGTGACGGGGAAGAACAGCACGCCGTCGAGCCGGGCGCTGAGCGGGGGTGAGGTCGTGGTCACGGGACTCCCTGGACTCGGACGGCGACGCGCCGGTGTGCAGGTGAAGCGCGTACATGCGGGTGGTCATGGATCTGACTGGCGTTTACATTTCTGAACGCTGGTCACGCTAAGGCAGCCGCCATTCCCGGTCAAGACGCGTAAACACACACTTGACGCCACGTCGGACACCTCCTTAGCGTGCGCACGACCCTGAACAGCGTCCACGGATGCGGATCCGGTCCCGTCCATTCCCGGGCGCCGGCACCGCCCGCCAGACTCGAGGAGAAACGCCATGCCCGCTCCCCGCACCCTCCTGCTCACCGGCGCCGCGGGCGGACTCGGCACCCTCATGCGGGAGTTGCTTCCCTCCTACGGGTACAGCCTGCGGCTGTTCGACGTCATGCCCGTGGAGGGGGCGCGGGACACCGAGGAGGTGATCACCGCGGACCTGGCCGACCGGGCGGCGCTGCGCGAGGCGGTGCGCGGCGTGGACGCCGTCCTCCACCTCGCGGGCATCTCGCTGGAGTCGTCCTTCGAGAAGATCCTGCGCGCCAACATCGAGGGCACCTACCACCTCTACGAGGCGGCCCGCGAGGAGGGCGTCGGGCGTGTCGTCCTCGCCTCCAGCAACCACGCCGTCGGCTACACCCCGGCCCCGGCCGAGGGCGAACCGCTGATCCCGGTGGACACCCCGCGCCGCCCCGACACCTTCTACGGCCTCTCCAAGGCGTTCGACGAGGACCTGGCGCAGCTCTACTGGGACCGGCACGGGCTGGAGACGGTGTCCGTCCGCATCGGCTCCTGCTTCCCCGAGCCCACGACCGTGCGGATGCTGTCGATCTGGATGAGCCCGGCCGACGCCGCGCGGCTCTTCCACGCGGCGCTGACCGCGGAGGGCGTCGGCCACACGGTCGTCTACGGGAGTTCCGCCAACACCCGTCTGTGGTGGGACCTCTCCTCGGCACGCGCGCTCGGGTACGAGCCGCAGGACGACTCCGAGCCGTACGCGGCGAAGCTCATCGCCGAGCAGGGCGAACTCGACCGCTCCAAGCCCGAACAGGGGTTGCTCGGTGGGCACTTCACCACCAACCCGCCCATCTGGCCGCACTGACCGGAGCCGCACGGCACCGCCGGCGCGCCGCACGGCACCGCGCCGCCCACCCCGGTCC
>NZ_JBRIOU010000002.1:505879-507510 GCF_053474865.1 Streptomyces sp. CO7 | reverse complement strand
GGTCCGGACCCGCCGCCCGGCGTCCCGTCACCCCGTGCGCGGCGCCCCCGTCGAGGCCCGGACGACGAGCTCGGCGGCGACCTCGGCCACCCTCCCGGGCGGCGGCTTCTCCGTGCCGAGCGCCAGCCGGCCCGCCCGCGCGCCCGCCTCCTGCAGCGGCAGCCGCACGGTCGTCAGGGCGGGCACGGCGTCCGCGCTGAACGGCAGGTCGTCGAAACCGGCCACCGAGACGTCCTCCGGGACCCGTAGTCCCGCCTCGCGCAGCGCGGCACAGACGCCGAGGGCCACCGTGTCGTTGGCCGCCACGACCGCCGTCAGACCGGGCTCGCGGCGCAGCAGTTCCCGTGCGGCCTCGTACCCGTGCCGCCGGTCGTAGGGGCCGTGCACGGTGAGCCCCTGACCGGCCGGTTCACCGCCGAGGCCCGCGGCGGCCAGCGCCTCGCGATGTCCTGCCAGCCGGTGGCGCGTGGTGGTGCGCTCGGCCGGACCCGCGGCGTAGCCGATGCGCCGGTGCCCGAGCTCCAGCAGATGCGCGGTGAGCGCCCGGCCGCCGCCCCGGTTGTCGAACGGGAGCGCGGCGAGCACGGCGCCCTGGTGCGCGGTCGACGGCGGCCGTCCGCACAGCACGACGCGGGTCCCCGCCTCCGCCAGCCGCGCCAGTTTCGCCGCGACCGCCGCCGCGTGGGCCGGGTCGTCGACGGTGTCGCCGGTGAGCACGACGGCCGCGGCGCGCTGGCGCTGCAGGAGGGTGAGGTAGGTGAGTTCGCGGTCCGGGGCGCCGCCGGTGTTGCAGACGACGGCGAGTTTCTCACCGCCCGCCCGGCCGGATCCGTCACCGTCCCGGCACCCCATCTCCGCCTGGACGGCCGAGGCCATGATGCCGAAGAACGGGTCGGCGATGTCGTTGACGAGGATGCCGACCAGGTCCGAGGTGGAGGCCGCCAGGGCGCTCGCCGGGCCGTTGAGCACGTAGTCCAGCTCGTCCACCGCGCGCAGCACGCGCTCCCTGGTCGCCGCGGCCACGGGGTAGTTGCCGTTGAGCACGCGGGAGACCGTGGCGGGCGAGACCTTGGCGCGGTTCGCCACGTCCGACAGGGTCACTGACATGGGGGCCCTCCAGGCGGCGGGTCATGAGGGACGACGGGGAGCGGGCCGGCGCGCCGCCCCGCCCGGCTCCCGGCGATGGTCCCATCTTCGCCGCCCCCGGCGCGGCGCGAGGCGCCCGATCCGAGCCAGGTGACCGCGACGGTCTGTACGTGGCGGCGCGCGGTCGCTAGCGTACGTCGCAGAAAGCGCTTTCTACGGCGCGCTTTCCGTGGTGCCCGTCACCGGCTCCACGCGTTCCCGCAGCCCACGCCGGGCAGCTCGACACGAGCGGTCCGCGAACGGCGGCCCCGGCCGTCACGGTCACCCGACCTCGGCACCCCGGGCCCGGCACCCGGTCGCCCGGGCCGCTCGGGGAGCCCGGGCCGCTCTGGCCGCTCGGCACCACCGGGCGCCGGCGCTCCGGCCCCCAGGCCCCTCGGCACCCCGGGCGCCGGCGCTCCGGCCACCCGGCCACCCGGCCACCTGGGGGCCTCGGCCCCCGGCGCCCGGCTTCGCCGGCGGATCGGTGCTCCGGTGACGTGAAC
>NZ_JBRIOU010000002.1:501058-505779 GCF_053474865.1 Streptomyces sp. CO7 | reverse complement strand
CCCTACAACGACCCGCCCGACAACGGAGGAGAGCACATGACACGCAGAACGGTGCGCATCGCGATGAACGGCGTCACCGGGCGGATGGGATACCGCCAGCACCTGGTCCGCTCGATCCTCGCCCTGCGCGAGCAGGGCGGCCTCGCCCTCGGCGACGGCACGGTCCTGTGGCCCGAGCCCGTCCTGGTCGGCCGCCGGGAGCACGCCCTGCGCGAGATCGCCGACCGGCACGGCCTGACCGAGTGGTCCACCGACCTCGACGCCGTCCTCGCCGACCCGAGGGTCGACATCTACTTCGACGCGCAGATCACCACCGCCCGCGTCGACGCCGTCCGCCGGGCCATCGCCGCCGGCAAGCACCTGTACGTGGAGAAGCCCACCGCCACCTCGCTGGAGGGAGCGCTGGAACTGGCCCGGCTGGCGCGTGACGCCGGGGTCCGGCACGGCGTCGTCCAGGACAAGATCTTCCTGCCGGGCCTGCTGAAGCTGAAGCGGCTCGTCGACGGCGGCTTCTTCGGCGAGATCCTGTCGGTCCGCGGGGAGTTCGGCTACTGGGTCTTCGAGGGCGACTGGCAGCAGGCGCAGCGACCGAGCTGGAACTACCGTGCCGAGGACGGCGGCGGGATCGTCTCCGACATGTTCCCGCACTGGGAGTACGTGCTGCACGAGCTGTTCGGCCGGGTCACCTCGGTGCAGGCCCTCGCCACCACGCACCTCCCGCGGCGCTGGGACGAGAGCGGCAAGCCCTACCCGGCGACCGCCGACGACGCCGCGTACGGCGTCTTCCAGCTGGAGGGCGGGGCCGTCGCCCAGATCAACTCCTCCTGGGCGGTGCGGGTCCACCGCGACGAGCTGGTCGAGTTCCAGGTCGACGGCACGCACGGCTCCGCCGTCGCGGGGCTGCGCGGCTGCCGCGTCCAGCACCGGTCCGCCACGCCCAAGCCGGTGTGGAACCCGGACCTGCCGGTCACCGAGTCCTTCCGCGACCAGTGGCAGGAGGTGCCGGACAACCTGCCGCCGGGGGCCTCGTTCGAGAACGGCTTCAAGGCCCAGTGGGAGCTGTTCCTGCGCCACGTGGTCCTCGACGAGCCGTACGCCTGGGACCTGCTGGCGGGCGCGCGCGGCGTGCAGCTCGCCGAACTCGGCCTGCGCTCCTCGGCCGAGGGCCGCCGCCTCGACGTTCCGGAGCTGACCCTGTGACGATCACGCTGCCCCGCCCGGACGGCGGGACCACCCCGTACACGCCCCGCTCGGCGCCCGCGGACCTCACGGCCGACGGCACGCCGCTGCTCTCCCGCACGGTCCTCGCCGCGGCCCACGTGGTCGCCGACCCGTACGCCGACACCACTCCGGACGGCCCGGCCGCCGTCGACTGGGACGCCACCCTCGCCTTCCGCCGCCACCTGTGGTCGCACGGCCTGGGCGTCGCAGAGGCCATGGACACCGCGCAGCGCGGCATGGGCCTGGACTGGCCGGGCGCCCGGGAGCTGATCCGCCGCAGCGCCGCCGAGGCGCGGGCCGTCGGCGGGCACGTCGCCTGCGGCGTGGGCACCGACCAGCTCGCCGCCCCCGGCGCGTCGCCGCACCTCGGCCTCGCCGACGTGCGGGCCGCGTACGAGGAGCAGCTGGCGGTCGTCGAGGAGGCGGGGGCGCAGGCGGTCCTGATGGCGTCGCGGGCGCTGGCCGCCGTGGCGAAGGGTCCGGACGACTACCTGGAGGTGTACGAGGGGCTGCTGCGGCAGGCGTCGGAACCGGTGGTGCTGCACTGGCTGGGCCCGATGTTCGACCCGGCGCTGGAGGGCTACTGGTCCGGCGGCGACGACCTGGACGCGGCCACCGACGCCTTCCTGGAGGTGGTCGCCTCCCACCCGGACAAGGTCGACGGCGTCAAGGTCTCGCTGCTGGACGCCGGCCGGGAGGTCGCGCTGCGGCGGCGGCTGCCGGACGGGGTGCGCTGCTACACCGGCGACGACTTCCACTACCCGGAGCTGATCGCGGGCGACGAACGGGGCTTCAGCCACGCGCTGCTCGGCGTCTTCGACCCGCTGGCGCCGCTGGCGGCGCGGGCGGTGCGGATCCTGGACACCGGTGACACGGCGGGCTTCCGGGCGCTCCTGGACCCGACGGTGGAGCTGGCCCGGCACCTGTTCGCCGCGCCCACCCGGTTCTACAAGACGGGCGTGGTGTTCCTGGCCTGGCTCGCTGGTCACCAGGACCACTTCACGATGGTCGGCGGGCTGCAGTCGGCCCGCTCGCTCCCGCATCTGGCCCGCGCGTACGAACTCGCGGACCGACTGGGCCTGTTCCCGGACCCTGCGCTCGCCGAGACCCGCATGCGGAACCTCCTCGCGGTGTACGGGGTGGACCGATGACCGCCCCGGGTACGAACACGGACGGCGTCCTCTCCCGGTTCAGCCTCAACCAGGAGACCGTCAAGCAGTGGTCCCTGCCCGAGCTGGCCGAGGGCTGCCGCAAGGCGGGGGTGACGCGGGTCGGCCTGTGGCGCGCCCCCGTCCAGGAGTACGGCGTGGAGCGGGCGGCGCGGCTGGTGCGGGAGGCGGGCCTGACCGTCACCAGCCTGTGCCGCGGCGGCTTCCTCACCGCGACCGACCCCGGCGCGCGCGCCGCCGCCCTGGACGACAACCGGGCCGCGATCGACGAGGCGGCCGCCCTCGCCACGTCCACCCTGGTGCTGGTCTCGGGCGGGCTGCCGGCCGGGGACCGCGACCTGCGCGGGGCGCGCGAACGCATCGCGGACGCGCTGGGCGAACTGGCCCCGTACGCCCGCGAACGCGGGGTGCGCCTGGCGGTCGAGCCGCTGCACCCGATGTTCGCCTCGGACCGCTGCGTGGTCTCCACCCTGGGCCAGGCCCTGGACCTCGCCGAGCGTTTCCCCGTCGAGGAGGTGGGCGTGGTCGTCGACGCGTACCACGTCTGGTGGGACGACACGGTGGCCGATCGGATCCGGCGGGCGGGAGCGGCCGGGTCGGACGGCGGCCGGATCGCCGCCTTCCAGGTCGCGGACTGGGTGACCCCGCTGCCCGCCGGCGTGCTGCTCGGCCGCGGCCAGCTCGGCGACGGCAGCGTGGACATGCGCGCCCTGCGCGAGCTGGTCGACGCCGCCGGCTACGCCGGGCCGATCGAGGTGGAGATCTTCAACGAGGGCCTGTGGGCCCGGGACGGCGCCGAGGTGCTCGCGGAGGTGATGGAGCGGTACGCGGTCCACGTGCTCTGACCGGAGGGGGTGGCACGGATGCGGCGCACGATCGGTTCGAAACATTCGAGCCAATTCTTCCCGGCCGACGCCGCATACGGCCATCCTTTCCAGCTTGGCGCGAGCCACATGCCGCATGCGGCACTCTCACCAGCAACGTCGCTGCACGGACGCCCACTTGGACGATCCGAAGCTTTCGAATTCCACGCCGAAAGCGTTGACAATCCCGGCGCGCGACGGTTCACACTGTCGGTGGTCCGGTGCGACGCAGCCACGTGCGGCGCCCTTGCCGGGCCACTCCTCCGCGCCGGGCCATCGGTCCCGGCTGCCCTCGTTCGGCGAAAGGGACAACCCCCATGCGTCTCGCACGTGTTCCCGCAAGCAGTCCCAGGCCACGGCCCTCCACGTCGCGGCTCCGTTCCGCGGCGGGCGCGCTCGTCGCCATCGCGCTGGCCGCGGCGGCCACCACCACGCTCGCCGCCGGCCCCTCCCAGGCCGCCGCCGAGCGGGCGACCGCCTGCAACGGCTACGTCGGACTCACCTTCGACGACGGACCGTCCAACCAGACGCCCGCACTCCTCAACGCCCTGAAGCAGAACGGTCTACGGGCGACCATGTTCAACCAGGGCAACTACGCCGCGTCCTACAGCTCCCAGGTCCGCGCCCAGGTCGACGCCGGCATGTGGGTCGGCAACCACAGCTGGGACCACCCGCACATGACCCAGCTGTCCCAGTCGGCCATGGACTCGCAGATCTCGCGGACCCAGCAGGCCATCGCCAACGCCGGCGGCGGCACCCCCAAGCTGTTCCGCCCGCCCTACGGCGAGACCAACGCCACCCTGAAGTCGGTGGAGGCCAAGTACGGCCTGACCGAGATCATGTGGGACGTCGATTCCCAGGACTGGAACAACGCCAGCACGGACGCCATCGTCCAGGCCGCCGGCCGGCTGACCAACGGGCAGATCATCCTGATGCACGACTGGCCCGCCAACACCCTCGCGGCGATCCCGCGGATCGCGCAGACCCTGTCGAGCAAGGGCCTGTGCGCCGGCATGATCTCCCCGTCGACCGGCCGGGCCGTGGCGCCCGACGGCTCGGGCGGCGGCACGACTCCGCCGCCCGGCGGCGGCACCACGCCGCCCCCGAGCGGGAGCTGCACGGCGACGCTCTCGGCCGGCTCCTCGTGGAGCGACCGGTACAACCTCAACGTCTCGGTCTCCGGCTCCAGCACGTGGAAGGTGACCGTGCGGGTCCCGTCCCCGCAGAGGGTCGCCACCACCTGGAACGTCAACGCCACCTACCCCGACTCGCAGACCCTGGTGGCCACGCCCAACGGCAGCGGCAACAACTGGGGCATGACGATCATGAAGAACGGCAGCAGCACCTGGCCGACGGTCTCCTGCAGCACGAGCTGACCGGCGTCCGGCGCCGGTAGGCGCGGCGCGGTGACCCCGGTCACCGCGCCGCTCCCGCGGCCTTCCGACGGCTCCCGCCGACGGCGCCGGCC
>NZ_JBRIOU010000002.1:498632-500958 GCF_053474865.1 Streptomyces sp. CO7 | reverse complement strand
CCCGCGACGACCGGCTCGCGGCCCTGGGTCAGGACCGTTGCTGCTTCAGGTGCCGGTCGAAGAAGCGGCAGCCGTCCTCCAGCTCGAAGTACGGGGTGCCGGTGTGGCCCCCGAGGTTCGCGTGCAGCGTCTTCTCCTTGCTGCCGAAGGCGTCGAACAGGTCCAGCGCCCGTTGCCGGGGATTGCCCTCGTCGTCCCACTGCAGCAGGAACAGCAGCGGGACGGTGACCTGGCGGGCCTCCTCACGCTGGGCTCGGGGCACGTAGCCCCCGGCGAAGAAGCCCGCGGCCGCGATGCGCGGCTCGGTCACCGTCAGCCGGATGCCGAGGGCGGCCCATCCGCCGGAGTACCCGACCGGGCCGGTGATGCCCGGCAGCTCGAGGAGGGCGTCGAGCGCGGTCCGCCATTCGGGCGCCGCCGTCTCGACCAGCGGGCCGATGAAGGACTCGAAGATCTCGTCGACCGGTTCGCCGGCCTGCATCGCCCGCCGCAGCTCGGCGCGGGCCTGATCCTGGGCGGCGGTCCGGTCACCGCACCCGGCGGCGTCGATACTCGCCACCGCGTACCCACGCGCCGCCGTGTACCGGGCCCTGGCCACCAGCCGGGCATCGGCCTTGGGCAGGCCGTTGTTGTGGGCCATCAGGACCAGCGGGGCCGGCGCGGAACCGGACGCGGCGCCGGGCGTCCACAGGGTGCCGGGAATCTCGCCGAGGGTGAATTCACGCTCGAGGACGCCGTCGTCGAGGTGCAGTTCGGAAGTGAAGCGCACGGTCGTGCCTTTCGGGAGTGCTCGTGGAAACGGCGCTCCCGGACGACCTATCGCCCGGCCGTGACCCCGGAGGGGAGCACCCATGTCGATACAGCGTTCACGGGTACCACCTCCTCGTTCTCTCGCACGGCCTCCGCGAGGGTAGCAACCGCCCGCCGGCCCACGCCAACGGGTTTTCCGTCCCGAAGAAGATCCACTGTGAACTAGCGCGCGCACACGTGCAGTTGAGAGGATGCCCAAGCCCGTGGCCGACTCGAACGGCGACGGGCACCGTCACGCCGACCAAAGGGGACAGTTCATGGACGACATCTTCGGGGACTTCGTCGAGGAGATCGTGGAGGAGACGGCCGAGGAGATCGTCGAGGAGGCGGTCGAAGGAGTGATCGACGGCCTCTTCGGCTGACGGTCCACCGGGCGGCCGACGGCACGGACCGTCGGCCGCACCTCGTCGCAGGGCTTGCAACCGGTACCCAGGTACAGGTCTACCGTCGAAGACGTCCCCACCACCGGGGACCGATGACGGAGGTGAGCGCGATGAGTGATCTTGCGTGGGCGCCGCGGTCCTGCACCCTGCCCAGCGAGGAGCGGCCCCTGCGGGTCGCCGAGTGGGACGCGCTGTTCGCCGAGCGGCTGACCTCACTGTCGAGGCCCCGGCCGCTCCACCTGCGCCTCGTCCTGGCGGGCGGGGAAGGTGTGGAGGACCGGGTCCGTGACCTGGCGGAGCGCGAGAGCGGTTGCTGCTCCTTCTTCACCTTCGCCATTGCCCCCGGACAGCACCTGATCCGGCTGGACGTCTTCGTGGACCCGGCGCACGAGGCGGTCCTGGACGCCCTCGCCGCCCGGACCACCGCCGCCGGGGAGTCGCGGTGAGCGGGGGCCTGCGCAGTGGGCAGGTCGCCGAGGCGGCCGGGGTGAACGTCCAGACGCTGCGCTACTACGAGCGGCGCGGCCTGTTGGCCGAGCCGGAACGCAGCAACGGCGGCCACCGCCTCTACGGTGAGGACGCGGTGACCGCGCTACGGGTGATCAAGGCCGCCCAGCGGCTCGGCTTCACGCTGGAGGAGGTCGCCGAGCTCCTGGAGGCCGGGGGCCACCGCCACGGCCGTCCCGTGCCGGGACTCCAGGACCGGGCCGCGGCCAAGCTCGCCGAGGTGGACGCGAAGATCGCGGACCTCACCACCATTCGCAGTGACCTGGCCGCCGCCGTCGAGGCGGGCTGCGACGACCTGACCCTGTGCGTGTCCAGCACGTGCTGCCCCATCCCGTTCACCGACCTCGCCGAGGAGCGTCATGCCGGACCCTGCTGCTGACCGCCGCCCTCGGCGCGCCCCGAAGGTGCTCGGGGGACTGGCCGCGTCGGCCTGTGTGGCGTGCTGCGCGCTGCCCGTCCTGATCACGGCCGGGGTCGTCGGCGCCGGGGCCGGGGCGGTGGTGGCCCGGCTGTCCGCCCTCGCCGTCGTGCTGGCCGTGCTCGCCGCCGGCACCTGGTGGCTCGGCCCGCGCCGAGGCCGCTCCTGCTCCTGCACGCCGAAGGCCGCGGGAGACGGCGGGTGCGGC
>NZ_JBRIOU010000002.1:494282-498532 GCF_053474865.1 Streptomyces sp. CO7 | reverse complement strand
CCCCTGCAGACCTGGTCGGCGGACCGCCGCGGGAGGTTCACGACCGCGGTGCCGCGCCGACCGGGCCGCCGCTTCGGCCGCTGCCGCAGGACCGGTCCCGTCAGTAGCGGATCTCGACCGGGCGGGGGCCCTCCGCGTCGGGTTCCGGGGGCTCCGGCAGCCGACGCGCCGTCCCGGCGGCGATGCGGTGCGCCGACCAGGCCGCCGCCGCGGCGTCGAGCACGTCGTCGACCGGGACCCGGTCCGCCTCGCCGATCGTGTCCGGGAGCACCAGGCCGGCCTCGGCCAGCAGCGCGCGCCGCAGGTTCTGGCCGCGCCAGGTCTTCTTGGTGTGGGCGAGCGGCACCCCGCCCGCCAGCGCGCGGAAGGACAGCTCGGGATGCACCTCGTGCAGCCGATCGTCCCGCAACCAGCACTCCCGCGCCTCGAGGAGCTTCGGCTTCAGTGCCCAGGCCTGCTGGGTGAGCCGGTTGCCGGTGAGTTCCTGGCACCGGTCGGAGGCCGCGGTGTAGTGCTGCTCCTGCCAGGCCGTCCTCGGCGCGGCGAGGAACAGGCTGTTGCGCCGCGGTCCGAGCAGCGCCCTGGCCGCGAGGTCCGCGGTGCGCCAGCCCTTCTCGACCAGGCCCAGCGGCATGTCCACCGCGACGGCGGCCACCTCGCCCGCGCGCTCGACCAGTCTCTCCAGGCGGAGGTCGACCAGGCTGCCCGCGTACGCGCCGTCGATGAGCGTGACGCCCACCCATCCCTGCTTGCCGCAGGCATCGACCCCGAGGACCTCCATCGTCCCTCCCCCTCGCCATCAAGCCGTGTCGTGCCGTGCCGCAACGTAGCAGTCGTGCGGTTCGGGAGGAGGCGGCACGGGCCGCGGCTGCCCGGTGTCACATTCGGGCGGGCTGCCTGGTCCTCCCGGGTGAAGGCTCCTTTCCGACCCGGAGGCGATCACCATGGCCCGCATCTCGCTCGACCCGCCGCGCACCCTGCTGTACCGGATCGGCGCGTGGTACTCCCGGCGCGCCTACGGCGAGGTCCTCGACCCCGTCCGGGCGATGGCCCACCACCGTCGGGTGACGCTGACCGACATCCGTCTCGAGCTGTCGGTCGCCAGGTGGAACAAGCTCGACCCGCAGCTCAAGATCCTCGCCGTGATGGCCTCCTCTCACCTGATCGGCTGCTCCTGGTGCACCGACTTCGGGTACTGGGAGGCACACGACGAAGGGGTGCCGAGCGCCAAGCTGCACGCCGTGCCGTCCTGGCGCGAACACCGCGAGGTGTTCACCGAGGCGGAGCAGGACGTGCTGGAGTACGCCGAGGCGATGTCGGCGACTCCCCCGGCCGTGACCGACGAGCTGGCGGCCCGGCTGCTCGGGCGGCTCGGCGAGGCCGCGTTCGTCGAGCTCACCGCCATGGTCGCCGTGGAGAACCTGCGGTCCCGGATGAACAGCGCGTTCGGCCTCACCGGTCAGGGCTTCGCGGACCGCTGCGCGGTACCGTCGCGCTCGTGACGGCGTTGGAGACCTTCCAGGAACACCGGCCGACGCTGTTCGGCATCGCGTACCGGATGCTGAGCAACGTCGCCGACGCCGAGGACGTCCTGCAGGACGCCTGGCTGAGGTGGAGCGGCGTCGACGTCGGCGCGGTCGAGCAGCCGCGCGCCTACCTCTGCCGGATCGTCACCAACCTGTGCATCAGCCGCGCGCGGTCGGCCGCCGCCCGGCGCGAGTCGTACGTGGGCCCCTGGCTGCCGGAACCGCTGGTGACCGCGCCGGACGACGCCGGCGGCGGGGTCGAGCGGGCGGAGGCGGTCTCGCTGGCGATGCTGGTGGTGCTGGAGACGCTGTCGCCCCTCGAGCGGGCGGTGTTCGTCCTCAAGGAGGTGTTCGGCTTCGGGTACCGCGAGATCGCCCAGATGCTGGAACGCAGCGAGGCCTCGGTGCGCCAGGTCGGCAGCCGGGCCCGCGGCCACGTGCGGGACCGCCGGCCCCGTTACGACGCGCCCGCCGAGCTGCGGCGCAAGGTCACCGACGAGTTCCTGGCCGCCTGCCTCGGCGGGGACGTCAACCGGGTGATGGCCATGCTGGCCCCCGACGTGACCGCCTGGACCGACGGCGGTGGAAAGGTCCGGGCCGCGCTGCGTCCGCTGCACGGCGCGGACAAGGTCGCCCGCTGGCTGACGGCGGTGATGGCCAAGCCTCTCCCCGACCCCGGCGTGCACCCCGTGCTGGTCAACGGCAGCCCGGCGCTGCTCATCAGCTCGGGCACCCGCCCGGACCTCGTCGCCTGCTGCGAACTCGCCGAGGACGGCACCGTCGACGCGATCCGGCTGATCCGCAACCCGGACAAGCTCTCGCGCGTACGACTCCCCGGTCACGCCTGACCTCGCGCCCCGGTCACGCCTGACCTCGCTCCCCGGTCACGCCTGACCTCGCGCCCAGGACCCGGCGCCGCGGACCGGTGCTCTCCATCCGCGGCATGCCACGTCGTGCCGCGTCGCACGACCCTTCCTCTGCTCCACGACCGCCTCCGTGATGTGACCTCCATCACGTTACCAGCGGTATCTGAAACAGCGCGTCGCAGGTAAATTGCGAGTACCGCGTACGAGAGCCACAGCGCCACGCGCCCGGTCAACCGCCGACGCCTCCAACGGCGTTGCCCTGTCCGCCCCTGTCCCCCAGGGCTCACGAGCGAGAGCGAGGCCCCCACGATGGAGCAGCAGCACGTCGACGTCCTGGTCGTCGGCGCCGGCATATCCGGCATCAGCGCCGCACACCATGTCCTGCGCGACAACCCCGACAGCTCACTCGTCGTGCTCGAGCGCCGTGCCCGCGTGGGCGGAACGTGGGACCTGTTCCGCTACCCCGGGATCCGGTCGGACTCCGACATGCCCACCTTCGGGTTCGGCTTCCGCCCGTGGCGCGACGCGCGCATCCTGGCCGACGGCGCGCGGATCCGGCAGTACGTCGAGGACGCCGCGGCCGACGCCGGTGTCCTGGAGCGCATCCGGTTCGGTCGCCGTGCGATCAGCGCCGACTTCTCGCGGGACACGGGGCGTTGGAGCGTCGAGGTGGAGGATGAGGGCACCGGTGAACGCGAGTCGTACAGCGCCGGCTACCTCGTCGGCGCGACCGGCTACTACGACTACGACCAGCCGTACCGCCCCGAGTTCCCCGGCGAGGCCGACTACTGCGGCACGCTCGTCCATCCCCAGCAGTGGCCGGAGGGCCTGGACCACGAGGGCAAGCACGTCGTCGTCATCGGCTCCGGCGCCACCGCCATCACCCTGCTGCCCGCGATGGCCGACACCGCCGCGAGCGTCACCATGCTCCAGCGCTCCCCCACCTACGTCCTGACCCTGCCCGAGGTGGACCCGCTGACCGCGGTCCTGCAGAAGCTGCGCGTCCCCGCCGGGCTGACGTACAAGGTCGTCCGGGGCCGCAACATCGCTCTGCAGCGCGGGAGTTACGCCTTCTGCCGCAGGTTCCCCCGCCTGGCCCGCAAGGCGCTGCTCGGTCTCGTCCGGGCCCAGGCCGGCAAGGGCGTCGACATGCGCCACTTCAGCCCCACGTACGACCCCTGGGACCAGCGGCTGTGCGTCGTGCCCGGCGGCGACCTGTTCAAGGTGCTCAGGAGCGGCAAGGCGTCCATCGCCACCGACCACATCGACACCTTCACCGCCGACGGCATCCGCCTGAAGTCCGGTGAGGAACTCCGGGCCGACATCGTCGTCGCCGCGACGGGCCTGAACATCCGCCTCATGGGCGGCATGGAGATGACCGTCGACGGCGCTCCGGTGGACGTCAGGAACCGCGTCCTCTACAAGGCCGTCATGCTCGAGGGCGTCCCCAACCTGTCCCTCGTCATCGGCTACACCAACGCCTCCTGGACGCTGAAGGCGGACCTCGCGGCCGACTGGACCGCCCGCCTGCTGGCGCACATGCGCCACCACGGACACGACATCGCCACCCCGGTGGCCTCCGACGGCGACCGTTCGGAGTTCTCCGTCATGGGCGAGGCCCTGACCAGCGGCTACATCACCCGGGCCGACGCGGTCATGCCGCGCCAAGGCACCCGCGCCCCCTGGCGGCTGTGGAACAACTACTACCGCGACCGCGCCATGCTCCGGAGCGCCCCGGTGGACGACGCGCCGCTGCGCTTCGAGAAGGCGGGCGCCCAGGAAGCGGCCCGCGCCGCCTGACCGCCCGGCGGCACCGACAGCCCACCTGGCGGCACGCCACACGAACACACCGCCGCAC
>NZ_JBRIOU010000002.1:489033-494182 GCF_053474865.1 Streptomyces sp. CO7 | reverse complement strand
CGGGGCGGCCCGGCCGACAACCGAGGACGAAGATGACCGCGAACCTGAGCAGGAAGGCCTACGACGAGCGCCTGCGGACCTTGTCCGAGGGGTCCGTCAACGTCAACTTCAATCCGTTCACCGACATCGACTGGGACGACCCGGAGTTCGCCGTGGACACCGACGACCCCCGCTGGGTGCTCACCTCCGCGGACGCCCTGGGCGCTCACCCCTGGTACCGGGAGCAGCCGCTCGAGACCCAGATCCGCATCGGGATCTGGCGCTGGGCGGTCATCGCCAAGGTGGGGATGCAGTTCGAGAACCTCCTCATGCGCGGGGCACTGGACTACGTCTACCAACTGGGGAACCGGAACGAGGAGTTCAGGTATCTCACCCACGAGATCACCGAGGAGACCCACCACACGCAGATGTTCCAGGAGCTGGTCAACCGAACCGGCGTGGACACCGCGGGCGGCAAGCGGTGGTTCCGCCGGGTCAGCCGGGTCCTGCCGCTGCTCGGCTCCCTCTACCCCGAGGCGTTCTTCACCGGCATCCTGGCCGGCGAGGAGCCCATCGACCACCTGCAGAAGGGCGCCCTGCGCAGCGGGGAGCCGGTGCACCCCCTCCCCCGGCGGATCATGCAGATCCACATCGCCGAGGAGGCCCGGCACATCTCCTTCGCCCACGAGTTCCTGCGTCTGCGCGTCCCGCGCTTCGGCAAGGCCCGCCGTGGCGCCCTGTCGGTCCTCTTCCCGGTGATCATGCGGGTTCTGTGCGACGTCATCATGATCCCCGACAAGAAGTCCGCCGCGCTGGCCGGCATCCCGGAATGGGTGATCAAGGACGTCTTCTGGAAGTCCGAGGCCGGACGCAGGATGCTCCGGGAGCTCTTCTCCGACGTGCGGATGCTCGCCCAGGAGCTGGGCCTGATGAACAAGGTCTCCCGCCCGCTGTGGCGGGCCCTGCGCATCGACGGCCGCCCGGCCCGCTTCCGCGGCGAGCCCACCCCGCTCACCGACCAGGCCGGTCCGGGCCGCCGTCCCGCTGCGCCAACGCCGCGCTGACGCGCCGCCGCGCCGACGCGCCGCCGCGCCCGCACCGCCTCCCCCTGAACGCCCGAACGGAGACCAGCCCGCCGTGCCGTACGTCGTCACCCGATCCTGCTGCGCCGACGCCTCGTGCGTCCTGGCCTGCCCGGTCAACTGCATCCACCCCGCACCGGGCGAGCCCGGCTTCGCGACCGCCGAGATGCTGTACGTCGATCCGCGCACCTGCGTGGACTGCGGCGCCTGCACCACCGCCTGCCCGGTCGACGCGCTCAAGCCGCACACCGCCCTCGGCGCGGGGGAGTTGCCGTTCGTCGAGCTGAACGCCTCCTACTACCAGGAGAATCCGCACGCGGACCGCGCGCCCATGTACGTCGTTCCCCGGCAACGAACGCTCCCGGCGGGCGAGTTGTCGGTGGCCGTCGTGGGCGCTGGACCCGCCGGCCTGTTCGCCGCCGACGAGCTGCTGCGCCACCCGGGCGTCCGCGTCACCGTCCACGACCGGCTCCCCACCCCGTACGGTCTGGCGCGGGCCGGTGTCGCGCCGGACCACCAGGACACCAAGCAGGTCACCGAGCTCTTCCGGACCATCGAGTCCCAGCCCGGCTTCAGCTACCGTCTCGGCGTCGAGGTCGGCACCGACCTCACCCACGCCGACCTGCTGCGCGCCCACCACGCGGTGATCTACGCGGTCGGCGCCTCGGCCGACAAGCGCCTGGGCGTCGAGGGTGAGGACCTGCCCGGCAGCGTCTCCGCCACGGACTTCGTCGCCTGGTACAACGGCCACCCGGACCACGCGCGGGACGACCACCGTCTCGACACCGAACGGGCGGTCGTCGTCGGCAACGGCAACGTCTCCCTCGATGTCGCCCGCATCCTCACCGCCGACCCCCGGACCCTGGCCCGGACCGACATCTCCGACCGCGCGCTCACGGCGCTCCGCGGCAGCAGGATCCGCGAGGTCGTCCTCCTCGGCCGGCGCGGACCCGCCCAGGCCGCGTTCACCGTGCCCGAACTCCTCGCCCTGTCCGCCCTCGAGGACGTCGACGTGAGCGTCGAGGGCTGGCCCGACGACCTGGCGCCCGACACCGACGAGAAGACCCGCCTGCTGTCCGAACTGGCCGCCCGCACACCGGTCGAGGGCCGCCGCCGCATCGTGCTGCGCTTCCTGGCCGGCCCGGTGCGGATCACCGGCGAGGGCCGGGTGCGGGCCCTGGAGATCACCTCGACCACGCTGCACACCGACGACGACGGCACCGTCCGGGCCCGGCCCACCGGGGAGACCGAGACCCTGGAGACCGGTCTGGTCCTGCGCGCCGTCGGCTACCGCGCCAGGCCCGTCCCCGGTCTGCCGTTCGACGAGGACAGCGCGACGGTCCCGCACCGGGCGGGGCGGGTCGAGCCCGGGGTGTACGTCGCGGGCTGGATCAAGCGCGGCCCGACCGGTTTCATCGGCACGAACAAGACCTGCGCCCACGAGACGGTCGAGTCCCTCCTCGACGACTTCGCCGCGGGCCGCCTCACCGCGCCGGTGCCGGGCGCGCCCGTGCCGCCGGACGCCCTTGACCTGCAGGCATGGCGGGCGATCGACCGTGCGGAGCGTGCGGAGGGGGAGGCCCAGGGCCGGCCCCGGGTCAAGTTCACCGACACCGCTTCCCTGCGGCGCGCGGCGACGGGCGTGGCGGCCGCGACCGTGACCGCCTGACGGCACGCGGCCGTCCCTTCTCCCGCCGGTCGGCCACGGCCGGCGGAGTCGGCCCGATCAGCCGTGGGCGGCCGCGAGCCGTTCGAGGTCCGAGACACGCTGCTGCGGCGACAGTTCCACGCCCAGGCTCCGCAGCGTCGAGTCGAGGATGGCCCAGACCGACCGGCAGAGCATCGCGCGCAGCTCGTCCTCCGACTGCTCGGGCTCCGGATCGCGCTTCCACTGGTTGACCGCGGAGTCCACGAAGCCCACGATCCCGACCGCGACCGACCGGATCGGCGCCTGGGGCACCCCGAGGGCCTTCAGCACGTCGCCGAACCGCTCGCCCAGCATCAGCGCGATGGCCGACTTGGTGTCCGCCACCAGGGAGCCGTCCCCCATGTCGTGCTCCGCGACGCCCATGTACGCGTACAGGCGCGGATGCTGCAGCACCCAGTCCAGGTGGGCGCCCACGACGCGGTGGACCGACTCCTCGATCGTGCCGTCGAAGCTGAGCGTGGGTTCCATGCGGCGCACGAAGGACTCCACCACCCGCCGGCGGATCAGCTCGTCCAGCGACGCGCGGTCCTTGAAGTGCCGGTACAGCACGGACCGGGGCAGGCCCATCCGCTCGGCCAGGCGCTGCATGCGGAAGTGCGCGCCCTCCTCCTCGATGAGCGCGACCGCACCGTCCACCAACTCGCCCTGGCGCTGGGCCCGGTGCTCGTCCCAGCGGGTGGAGCGTCCGTCGGTCTGCGGCCCGTCACCTGTTCTCTCCACCATCACCCCAGGATATCCGCCGCTCCGTCGCGCGAGCGTCCTCGAGCGCGGCGGCCCACGCGCACCGTCGCGGGACGCGGCGGTCACCGTGTGAGAGAACCGCGAAGATCCGCGCACCCGCCGTCCGTCGGCGGATAGCGTGTGCGCCCGACCGGCGCCGGCCCGGCACGGCCGGGTCCGGCAGGACAGGGGAGGTCTCCGGCATGGCGGACGGATCTTCGGTTCACGGCGGTGGGCTGTCGCGGCGCCGACTGCTCGCGTCGTCGGCCGCCGCGGGTGGCGCGGCGTGGCTGCTGCGCGGACTGGTCCGCCCGACAGGTGCGTACGCCGCCGACGCACCCCCACCGCCGCCGGGTTTCCCGGCCGGTCCCGACGTCTACCGACGCGTCTACGAGAACTGGGCCGGCGAGATCCGCACCGACCAGTTGTGGACGTGCGCCCCGCGCCACCCGCAGGACGTGCTCGACATCGTCAACTGGGCGCACGGCGCGGGCTGGACGGTACGCGCGCAGGGCAAACGGCACGGCTGGGCCCCGCTCACGGTGGCCGACGGCACACCGGCCGCGACCCAGGTCGTCCTGCTGGACACCACCGCGCACCTCACCGCCATGTCGCTGGAGCGGCGGGCCGCCGACGGCTCGGCCGAGATCCGGGTCCAGACCGGAGCCACTCTGGAGGACGTGCTCGCGTTCGCCGGCGCCGCCGGTCACGGCGTCACCGCCGCGCCGGCGCCCGGGCAGCTGTCGGTCGGCGGCGCGCTCGCCATCGGCGGACACGGTACCGCCGTCCCCGCCGTCGGCGAGAGCACGCCGCCCGGCCACGGCTACGGCTCGCTGAGCAACCTCGTCACCGAGCTGACCGCGGTCGTCTGGGACGAGGACACCGGCCGCTACGTGCTGCGGACCGTCGGCCGGGCGGAACCCGACTGCGACGCTCTCCTCGTCCACCTCGGCCGCTCGCTCGTCACCGAGGCCGTCCTGCGCGTGGGCGCCGACCGGAACCTGCGCTGCCAGTCCCTCCTGGACATCCCGGCCGCCGAACTGTTCGCCGCCCCCGGCGCCGCGGCCGGGAAGCGGACCCTGGCCGACTTCGTCGACCGGACCGGCCGGGCGGAGGCGATCTGGTTCGCCTTCACCGACAAGCCCTGGCTGAAGGTCTGGAGCGTCGCGCCGCGACGGCCGCTGGGCTCACGCGCGGTCGACGAGCCGTACAACTACCCGTTCTCCGACTCCCTCCCCGAGCCTGTGGCACGGCTGGCCGGGTCCCTGGTCTCGGGGGCCTGGGCGAGCGCGCCGCTCTTCGGCCAGGTGCAGTACCTGCTCGCCAAGGTGGCGCTGACCGGTGATCTCACCGACGTCCTGCTCTCCGGCGACCTCGTGCGGGACGTGCTGACCGGTGACGTCCTCACCCACCTGCTGGCGGGCGGGCTGCGGTCGGACCTGTGGGGCGCCTCCCGCAACCTGCTGCAGTACATCCGGCCCACGACGCTGCGCGAGACGGCCAACGGATACGCCGTCCTCGTCCGCCGCGCCGATCTGCAGTGGGTGGTCAGCCGGTTCGCCGACTTCTACCGCACGCTGCTCGCCGAGTACGCGGCGCGCGGCGAGTACCCGGTCAACGGCCAGGTGGAGATCCGCGTGACCGGCCTCGAGGACCCGTC
>NZ_JBRIOU010000002.1:483643-488933 GCF_053474865.1 Streptomyces sp. CO7 | reverse complement strand
CCCCTGCTGTCCGCCGTGCGCCCGCGCCCCGGCCGGCCGGACGTCGACACCGCCGTGTGGATCGACGTCCTTTCCCTGCCGGCCACCCCAGGCCTGCACCGCTTCCTGCGGGAGCTCGAGCAGTTCCTGTTCGCCCTGGACGGGGACAGGGCGACGGTCCGGGTGGAGTGGTCCAAGGGCTGGGCCTACACCGACACCGCCGCGTGGTCCGACCCGGAGGTCCTCGCCCGCACCGTCCCCGCCTCCCTGCGAGCCGGGGGCGGCCCCGGCTGGGACGAGGCCGTCGCGACCCTGAACCGGCTCGACCCCCACCACGTGATGTCCAGCCCGTTCCTCGACACGCTGCTGCGCTGATCCCGCCGGGATGAGACGTATTCCGCCGGGCAGGCGACCGCCGCACGGCTCTCGCCGCACACGACGCAGCCCGGGCCCCGGCCGACGTGCGACCGGGGCCCGGGCTGCGGGGAGAGGAGGACGGCTCAGTCCTGCGCCGGCTCCATCCGCAGCGAGATCGAGTTGATGCAGTACCGCTGGTCGGTCGGCGTCGGGTAGCCCTCGCCCTCGAAGACGTGGCCCAGGTGGGAGCCGCAGCGGGCGCAGCGGACCTCGGTGCGGACCATCCCCAGGGAGGTGTCCGAGATCAGCTCGACCGCGTCGGTGTCCTTCGGGTCGTAGAAGGACGGCCAGCCGCAGTGGGACTCGAACTTGGTGGCGGAGGTGAAGAGCTCGGCCCCGCAGGCGCGGCAGGAGTAGACGCCCTTCGCCTTGGTGTCGGTGTACTCACCGGTGAAGGGGCGCTCGGTACCGGCCTGGCGCAGGACGGCGTACTCCTCCGGGCTGAGCTCCGCGCGCCACTGCTCGTCGGACTTCTCTATCTCGTAGGCCATGGTGTGCGCCTTCCCCTTACCGGTTCTGCTGTGCGAGACGGTCCAGGATCAGCGGGCCGAGGTCGGTGACGTCGCCCGCTCCCATGGTGAGAACGAGATCACCGGGCCTGGCCATTCCCGCGACCACGGCGGGCGCGTCGGCCTTGTCGTGGACGGCGGTGACGTCGGCGCCGGTGTCCCGGGCGGCGTCGATGATCAGCTCGCTGGTGACGCCGGGGATCGGGTCCTCGCGGGCCGGATAGATGTCGAGGACGACGGAGGCGTCGGCGAGGGCCAGCGCCACGCCCATCTCGGTGCCGAGCTCCTGGGTGCGGGAGAACAGGTGCGGCTGGAAGAGGACCAGTATCCGGCCGCCCTCGGGGAGACCGGCGCGCATGGCCTCGAGGTCGGCGTTCATCTCGGTCGGGTGGTGGGCGTAGGAGTCGATCACCTGGACCCCGGCGGCCTCGCCCTTGAGCTGCAGGCGCCGCTTGACGCCCGTGTAGGCGGCGATCGCGGGCGCCAGCTCCTCGGCCGGGATGCCCAGCGCGACGCCCGCGGCGAGGGCGGCGACCGCGTTGTGGGCGTAGTGGCGGCCGGGCACCGAGACCGTGAAGGTGAGCGGGGCGTCGTCGATCTGGACGGTGACGTCGCTGGTGAGGCCCTTGGCGACGACGGCGCCGATGCGGACGTCGGCGTCCAGGGACTCGCCGTAGGTGACCGTGCGGATGCCGGTGCCCTCCAGGCGCGCGGTGAGCTCGCGGGCGCCCTCGTGGTCGGCGGAGATCACCAGCGTGCCGCCGGGGACGATCTTGCCGGCGAAGATCCGGAAGGAGTCGTAGATCTCCTCGATCGACGCGTAGTTGGCGTGGTGGTCGAGCTCCACGTTGAGGACGATGGCGACCTCGGGCGCGTACTTGTGGAAGCTGCGGTCCGACTCGTCGGCCTCGGCGACGAAGATCTCGCCCGAGCCGTGGGCGGCGTTGGAGCCCGGCAGGTCGAGGTCGCCGCCGATGGCGTACGAGGGGTCGAGGCCGAGGGCGCCCAGGGAGACCGCCAGCATGGAGGTGGTGGTGGTCTTGCCGTGGGTGCCGGCGACGGCGATGGGCCGCAGGCCGTCCATCACGCGGGCCAGCGCGTCCGAACGGTGGACGACGGGGATGCCCAGCTCGGCGGCTCGGGCCAGCTCCGGGTTGTCCTCGCGGATGGCGGAGGAGACCACCACGCAGCTGGCGTCGTCGGCCAGGTGCGCGGCGTCGTGCCCGATGTGGACGGTGGCGCCCAGGGCGCGCAGCGCGTCGGCGGTGGCGGAGTCCTTGGCGTCGCTGCCGGCGACCTTGGCGCCCCGCTGGGCGAGGATCTTCGCGATGCCCGACATACCGGCGCCGCCGATGCCGATGAAGTGCGGTCGGTCCATGGCGGTGGGCAGGCCGGGTGCCATGCGTGTCTCCCCTGCGGTGGTGCGGTCGTGTCCGCCCACAGCCTAGTACCGCGCCCGCCGTGGCCCCGGTGCGGCCGCACCGGGGCGGGTCCTCCCCCACCCCTCGCGGCCTCCCCGCGTCGGGCCGATCGGGTGGATCCGGCCGCCACCGCCGACTGCCGACTGCTGCAGCCGACGACCGCCGGCGGCCGGTCCGGGCGGTCAGGCGGGGGTCTGGCCCTGGGTCCTGCTGTGCGAGAAGAGCTTGAGCACCGGCACGCCCACCTTGTGGCGGGCCCGGGAGGCCCAGTCGCGGTGGAAGAACTCCTCGACGTAGTGCGGGTCGGTCAGCACGATCACCTCGTCCGCGCCGACCTCCTCGACGACGGCTCTCAGCGCGTCCAGCGGGTGGTCCTCGACCAGCCGCCCCTCCGCGTCGCTGCCGGCGGCGCGCAGCGCCACCAGGGAGATGTCGAGGGCCTGGCGGCCCTGTTCGGCGGCGTCCTTGCCCTCCGGCTTGGCGGACTCACGGGCCGCCTCGTCCAGCGCGCCGAGGGCGATGTCGTCGATGGCGCGCAGCAGCCGGTCGGCCTGGTCGCCGCGCGGCTGGAGCATGACGTGGAAGGCGACCGGCTCGTCGCCGTGCAGCGTGGTGACGAACTCGACGTCGGCCGAGGTCAGGGCCTTCTCGATCATCAGTACGCTCGTGAACACGTGGGCGCCCCTTCTCTTCCGTTCACGGACCTGAGGGGCCCGCTGTCGTCCGTGGCCGGCAGCGCCGTCGTGGGCCGCTGCTGAAACCATCCTGCCCCCTGGCCGCGGTCCGGACCTACGCAATTCCTCGGCCGCGCCGGACCGGCCGGACCTGGGGGATCTCCATGTTCCACCGATCGCACGCCTCAATCCCGGCCGACCCGGCCCGTGCGGCCCGGTCGGAGCCCCGTCCGGCCGTGCGGCGAGCGCCCCGCTCGGGCGCGCGGTCCCTCATCTCCCCGGGGACCCGGCCTCAGCTCCGGTGGTAGCGGCTGAAGAGGAAGCCGTCCTCCTCCAGCAGCGAGCCGAGCACGAAGCGGTGCGGCACGGCGACCGACGGGCCGCCCGCGATGCGCTGGGCGTCCCCGGCGGTCAGGGTCGGGGAGACGGTCAGGCACAGCTCGTCCAGCACGCCCGCGGCGATCAGCTGCCCCAGCAGGCGCGGGCCGCCCTCGGTGAGCAGCCGGGTGTGACCGAGCCCGGCGAGCGCGTGCACGGCCCGCGCCGGGTCGACGCCCATGCCGTCGCCCGCGACGACCACCCGGGCGCCCGCCTTCTCGGCGGCGGCGACCCGGCCGGGGTCGGCGGCGGCGCCGGTGAGGATCAGGGTGGGCACCAGCGGCGAGGTGAAGAGGGGGAGCGAGAGGTCCAGCTCCAGGCTCGCCGAGACGACGGCGATGACGGGGGCCGGGCCTTGGCCCGCGGCCGCCCGGCGGGCGGCGAACTCCTTGCGGGCCCGGGCGGGCCGGTAGCCCTCCTGCCGGACGGTCTGCGCGCCGACCACGATCACGTCGGCCAGCGCCCGCAACGTGCCGAAGATGCGCATGTCCGTGGCACTGGAGATCGGGTGCGAGCGGCCGTCGTGCTGGGCCGCGCCGTCGAGGCTGGAGACCATGTTGGCGCGCAGCCACGGCTCCCGGGCGCCGGGGCCGCACTGCGGGTCGGTGGCGTGCGTGGGGTACGCGTACGCGTCGGCCAGTTCGTCGAGGGTCCACTCGCGGCCCGGATCCGTCGGGTCTGCCGGGGCGGCGGGGGCTGTCTCTTGGGTCACAGGGAACAGGCGTCGCATGACACGCAGTGTGACATGCCGCTTAACATGGGGAAGCGTGTCTCCTTCCACCTCCGCCGCCGGTCGCGGACCCATAGCCGAAACGGCCCCGCAGTCCCTCTGCGCCCGTGAGCCCTTCGTCCCCGCCGATCGTCTGGTGGCGGAGATGGTGCCGCCGCCGCGCTTCGGCGAGGCCCGCTTCGGGACGTACATCCCGGACCCGAACCAGCCCAGCCAGAGCGAGGCGGTCCGGGTCCTGGAGAGCTTCGCCGCGACCCTCGGCGGCCCGCCGGCGGACTCCGGCGGCGGCGCGATGCGCCGGCTGTTCGGGCTCGGCAAGGCGAAGCAGCCCGCCCCCGCCGGTCCCCGCGGCGTCTACCTGGACGGCGGGTACGGCGTCGGCAAGACCCACCTGCTGGCCTCGCTGTGGCACGCCACCCCGGCGGAGCCCTCGCTGAAGGCGTTCGGCACCTTTGTGGAGCTGACCAACCTGGTCGGCGCGCTGGGCTTCCAGCAGACCGTGAAGACCCTCTCCGGGCACCGCCTGCTGTGCATCGACGAGTTCGAACTGGACGACCCGGGCGACACCGTGCTGGTGTCCACCCTGCTGGGCAAGCTGGTCGAGGCGGGGGTCGCGCTGGCCGCCACCTCCAACACGCTGCCGGGCAAGCTGGGCGAGGGCCGGTTCGCCGCGGCGGACTTCCTCCGTGAGATCCAGGGTCTGTCGGCGCACTTCCGCGCGCTGCGCATCGACGGCGAGGACTACCGGCACCGGGGCCTGCCCGAGGCGCCGCCGCCTTTCTCCCAGGAGCAGGTCGAGCGGGTCGCGCACCGCACGCCGGGGGCCTCGCTGGACGCGTTCCCCGCGCTCCTCGACCACCTCTCGCGGGTCCACCCGAGCCGCTACGGGGCGCTGACGGACGACCTCGCCGCGGTCTGCCTCACCGGGGTCTCCGCGGTGCCGGACCAGTCCACCGCCCTGCGCCTGGTGGTCCTCGCGGACCGGCTGTACGACCGGGAGGTGCCGGTGGTGGCCTCGGGGGCGCCGTTCGACGGGCTCTTCAGCGACGAGATGCTGGCCGGCGGGTACCGGAAGAAGTACTACCGGGCCATCTCGCGGCTGACGGCGCTGGCCCGCGACGCCAAGCCGCTCGTCGACGCCTGACGGCACCGCAGGCCGGACGCGGACGGGAGGGCCCGGGC
>NZ_JBRIOU010000002.1:481940-483543 GCF_053474865.1 Streptomyces sp. CO7 | reverse complement strand
GGCGCCTACGGGGGGACCGGATCGGGCGCGCAGGACCGGGAGCGCGGGCCCCGAGCACAGGGGGACTGCACTGATCGTCCGCGCTCGGGGTACCCGGCGCGGCATGAGCACTCGCTACCCTCCGCTCGGACCGTCGTACTGGATGCGAACCGCTCCCGGCGACGAGTCCTACCCCTCCCTGGCCTCCGACGTGGACGTGGACGTCGCCGTGATCGGCGCGGGCATGGCCGGCATCAGCACGGCGCACGAGCTGATGCGGGCCGGCCGGACCGTGGCCGTGCTGGAGGCGGGCCGGCTGGCCGGTGGCGTCACCGGTTACACCACCGCGAAGCTGACCGCCCTGCACGGCATGGTCTACGCCCACCTGCGCAAAACGCGGGGCGCGGACGGCGCCCGTCTGTACGCCCGGTCGCAGACCGAGGCGATCGAGCACGCCGCGGCGCTGGTCGATGAACTCGGCATCGACTGCGACTGGGAGTCCCGCCACGCCTACTCCTACGTCACCGACCCCGCCCGGGCGGACCAGGTGCGGGCCGAGGCGGAGGCGGCCCGCGAGGCGGGCCTGCCGGCGATCTTCACGCAGGTCACCGGGCTGCCGTTCGAGGTGGCCGGCGCCGTCCGGGTGGAGGGGCAGTACCAGTTCCACCCGCGGAACTACCTGCTCGCCCTCGCCGCCGACCTGGCCGCGCAGGGCGCGCTGATCCTGGAGAACACCCGCGTCACCGGCCTCACCGAGGGCGAGCCGCACACCCTGGAGACGGACACCGGGAACGTGGTGCGGGCCCGGGACGTCGTCGTCGCCACCCACTACCCCGTCTTCGACCGGGCCCTGCTCTTCTCGCGTCTCTCGCCGCGGCGCGAGTTCGTGGTGGCCGGGAAGATGCCGGACTCCCTCGACCCGGACGGCATGTACATCACCTCCGAGGAGAACACCCGCTCGGTGCGGACGGCGCCGCTGGACGAGCCCGGCAAGCGGCTGCTGCTGGTCACCGGCGAGCACATCACGCCCGGCACCGGGGACCCGGAGGAGTGCTTCCGGCGGCTCACGGACTGGGCGGTGGCCAACTTCCCCGGCACCGAGCCGATGTACGGGTGGGCCACCCAGGACACCGACGCGACCGACACGGTCCCGCTGGTCGGGCCGCTGCACCCCGGCGCCCGGGGCCTCTGGGTGGCCACCGGGTTCCGCGGCTGGGGCATGAGCGGCGGCATCATGGCCGGCCGGCTGCTGGCGACGCTGATCGACGGCGGGAGCAGCCCGTGGGCCGAGCTGTACGACCCACGGCGGCTGGCGCCGGTGCTGCGGGAGGCCCCGCGGTTCCTGAAGACCCAGGCGAAGGTCGCCCGTCACTTCGTCGGCGACCGGCTGGCGGCGGTGACCGGGGCGACGCCGGTGGAGGACATCGAGCCCGGCGACGGCGCGGTGGTCCGCGTGGGCGGGGAGTCCCTCGCCGTGCACCGTGACGACGAGGGTGAACTGCACGCGGTGTCCGCGCGGTGCACGCACCTGGGGTGCCTGGTGGACTTCAACGCGGCGGAGCGGGCGTGGGAATGCCCCTGCCACGGCTCCCGCTTCGGCCCGGACGGCTCCGTCCTCCAGGGC
>NZ_JBRIOU010000002.1:470897-481840 GCF_053474865.1 Streptomyces sp. CO7 | reverse complement strand
GCCGAACCCTCCGCCACCGCACCGACCCGTCGTCCCCCGCCTGACGCCACGCGATCCCTGCCCCGCGGGTGGCGGGCCACCGTGCCCACCGTCCGCGGGGCAGCGCCTCCACCGGTCCGCCCCGGACACCTGGCCCCGACACCGGGGACTCAGACCCGGAGCAGCTCCAGCGTCTGCCGCAGGTTGTGCTCGGCGATGCTCGCCATGAACGTCCGGTCGGGGAAGTCACCGTCGAGCAGCCGCAACGGGCCCGCCGTCAGCGAGAGCCGCTGTGCGAGCGTGTACAGGGCGAGCCGGTCCTCGTCGAGGCCGTCCACCGCCAGCGGCCGGTAGGCGTCGTGCAGGCGGATCCGCAGGAACACGTGCTCCCACTCGACGTCGAAGTACATCGATCCCTCGATGTCGATCGCCACGGGGTTGCCGGCCGCGTCCACCAGGATGTGGTCGGGCCCCAGTTCGCCGTGCACCGTGGCGTACTCCGCGCGTGGCCGCACCGCCGCTGCCAGGTCGAGCAGGCGCTCCTCCAGCCGGTCGCGGACGCCCGCGATCCGCGGATCGCGCGAGGCCGCCTCGCCGAGGTCCCGCAGCGCACGATCGAGAACCACCCCCTCGCACGAGGTCCCGTGCGACGTGCCACCCGCGTCGACCACGGCCACCTTGCCGTACGCGGGCGCCCGATACCCTCGCATGGCGTCCAGGGACTCCGCGAGCCGGGCCATGACCGGAGCCGCCGCATCCGGGTCGCGCGCGAGCAAGGCCTCCAGGTTCTCGCCGGGGAGGTCCTCGACGATCGCCAGCCCGGCCGGGCAGTGGGTGCCGTCGCGGTCGACGAGCCGGATCGCCGGGACGCGGACGCCGAGCGCGTCCAGCCGCGCGTGGGCGGCCTGGAACAGGTCGAGCCCGAGGCCGGGCGAGAAGGGGTCGGCGAGATCGTCGTCGCCCTCGGCCGCCGGCCAATGGTTCTCGGCCTCGTCCCAGAGGTAGGCGATCACCGTCGTCGCGTCGTCCATCACCAGGCGGTACACGCCCTTCTTGCTGCCGCCGGTGACCCGTTCGACCGCCTCCAGGCGTCTCCCGCCGCCCAGCGCGGCCCGCGCCGCCCCCGCCAGTTGCTCCCGCGTCACTGCCCTCGGTGCCACGTTCCGACCGCCTCTCCGCCGCCACGACCGCGCACGCTACGGGAGCGCAACGGTGGGGACGACCGGTTTCCGGTGGACGCCGGCGACCGGCCCCCTACGGAGGCGCGGGTGGCGTTTTGGCAGACTGGGGGTGTGACCACCTCGCCGTTCGCTCTCGTCGCCGACCCCCGGGACGACAAGCCCCAGTACGTGCTCCCCCTGGTCGTCCGGCTGGAGAAGACGGAGCCCCCCGCCCGCACCGACGCGCTGGAGACCTCGGCCCGTGCCGTGCTGACGGTGCTGGACGACCCCCGGGCGACCGGCGACGGGGAGTGGGCGCAGGCGATGGAGGACTGGCAGGACGCCCGGATCCGCAAGGTCGTCCGCCGCGCCCGGGGCGCCGAGTGGCGCAAGGCACAGACCCTGCCCGGCATCACGGTGACGGGCCGCCACGGCGCCGAGGTCCGCGTCTACCCGCCGGTCCCCCTGGACGGCTGGCCCAAGGAGCTCGCCAAGCTCCAGGTCTCGGGCACCGACCTGGACGATCCGGAGCCCCCGCCGCCCGCCGACCTCACCGCTCCGGTGCTCTGGCTCAACCCGCGGCTGGACATGTCCGCGGGCAAGACGATGGCCCAGACCGGCCACGCCGCCCAGCTGGCCTGGTGGGAGCTGGGTGACGCCGACCGCGCCGCCTGGCGGGACTCCGGCTTCGCCCTCTCCGTCCGCACCGCGTCCGCCGAGCGCTGGGCCGAGCTGCTCCGCTCCGGCCTGCCCGTGGTGCGCGACGCCGGTTTCACGGAGATCGCGCCCGGCTCGTGCACGGTGATCGCCGACCACCCCGCGCTCCGCCGGTCCTGACCGCGATGCCGCCCACCGCCCCCGGAGGGCGCTGACATGCCCTTCCGCCCGAGGCGCCCGGCCTCGCTCCGCGGCGCCCTGACCGCCGCCCTGCTGTGCGTCCCGCTCCTCGCGGCCACCGCCGGGTGCAGCACCGCGCACGACACCGGGCGGAACGCGGCGCCGGGGAAGGCGGCCGCTCCGCGGCCGGGCGTGGAGTTCGACTACCAGCTCGGCGGCGCCTCCACGCCGCCGGACACGGTGGGCGCCCTCGTCCGCGACCGCTCCGAGAAGCCCGTGCCGGGGCTCTACAACGTCTGCTACGTCAACGCCTTCCAGGCCCAGCCGGACGCCCTCAGCCGGTGGCGCAAGCATCACCCCGACCTGCTCCTGCGCGACCACGACGGCGCGTTGGTCGTCGACGAGGACTGGGACGAGGTCCTGCTCGACACCTCGACGCAGGAGAGGCGCCGGCGGCTGGCGGAGATCGTCGGGGAGTGGATCGACGGCTGCGCCGCGGCCGGGTACCAGGCCGTCGAGCCGGACAACCTCGACTCCTACGAGCGGTCGGACGGCCTCCTGACGGCGGCCGACAACCTGGCGTTCGCCGAACTCGTCGCGCAGCGCGCCCACTCGGCCGGTCTGGCGGTCGCCCAGAAGAACGCGGCCGACCTGGCCCCGAAGGCCCGCGCCCTCGGGTTCGACTTCGCCGTGGCCGAGGAGTGCGGCCAGTACGAGGAGTGCGGCGCCTACGCGGAGGCCTACGACGACCGGGTGTTCGTCGTGGAGTACCGGACCTCCGGCTTCGCCGCCGCCTGCGAGCGGTGGGGCGGGAAGTTGTCGGTGGTGCTGCGGGACCTGGACCTGGTGCCGGCCGGGGAGGACGGGTACCGCCGTCGCGTCTGCTGACGGCGCCGGTCGCCCCGGTCGCCGCCATACTGGGCGCATGAGCTCCTCCGGAATGCTCCAAGCGGTGCTGTACTGCCTGCAGTTCAGCCGGGAACTGAGCGACGAGGAGGTCGAACGCCTCAGCCGGACGGTTCTGGAACAGCCCTTCTACGACCTTCCCGTGGCGGAGCAGTACGCCGGGATCGAGGAGGCGCTCGCGTCGGACCTCGGCCGGACGGACCTGTCCTGGCAGCCGCACGACGAGCCGGCCGTCCGCGACTTCCTGCGCCGTCTGCTGGACCGTCTGGACGCGCTCCGGCCGTGGCGGGAACCGCCGTTCCGGAGCCTGGGGACGGACCGCTGGGAGGCGTTCACCCGCGGGACCCTGCTGGCCCGCGTGCGGCTGTCCTCCCCCGCGCAGGACGTGCTGCACGCGCGCCTGCGCACCGTTGCCGGGGACGCGCACGGACTTCGGGGACTGGTGCTGCGGCTGCGGTCCGGGGACGAGGTCGCCCTGGTGGCGCCGCCCCTGGCGGACGGCGACGAGGCGGTGCTGATGGCGGCGCCGCCGCACCGCGCGCCGCAGGAGATGGTCGAGGCGTTCCTGACCCACACCCGGTATCCCCGGGAGCGGCTGACGCCGGCGGTCCCACGGCGGTGGTGGCGCGGCCCCGGTAAGGCCCTTCCGCCCGGTGTACGGCCCACGCGCGGCTGAACACCCCAGCGCGGGGCCCCGCGCGCGGCCGCACCCCCTGCGGGGCCCGCGCGCGGCTGAACCTCCCCCGCACGGGCTCCGCGTCGCCGCACCCCCTGCGCGGGGCTCCGCGCCGCCGCACCCCCCGCGCGGGCTCCGCGTCGCCGCACCCCCCCGCGCGGGCTCCCGTGCGGCCGAACTCGCGCGCGAGGCCCGCGGTTAGCTCAAATCAAGCTCTGAATACGCGCCGACACCCTTCGCGGCACCCGCTCCGGGGCCAAGACTCCCTCGTACGGGGATGTACACGGTGACGGGGGGAGGGCGACGATGACGCACCTGGGGACGGGTATCGGCTGGCGGCCGGAGATCGCGGACGCCGTGGAGGCGATGCAGGGGGTCGACTGGGTCGAGGTGGTGGCGGAGAACATCTGCCCCGGCCACCTCCCCGCCTCGCTGACCCGGCTGCGCGAGCGGGGCGTGACGGTGGTGCCGCACGGCGTCTCGCTGGGCCTGGGCGGCGCCGAACGCCCGGACGCCGCACGGCTGGAGGCGCTCGCCGAGCGTGCCCGGCTGCTGGAGGCGCCGCTGGTGACCGAGCACATCGCCTTCGTCCGCGCGGGCGGCGCGCTGACCGCCTCCCCCGCGCTGGAGGCGGGGCACCTGCTGCCGGTGCCGCGCACCCGCGACGCGCTGGACGTGCTGTGCGAGAACGTGCGCATCGCCCAGGACGCGCTCCCGGTGCCGCTGGCGGTGGAGAACATCGCCGCGCTGCTGGCCTGGCCGGGCGAGGAGCTCACGGAGGGCCAGTTCCTGTACGAGCTGGCCGAGCGCACCGGCGTGCGGCTTCTGATCGACGTCGCCAACCTGTACACCAACCAGGTCAACCGGGGCGAGGAGGCGGCGAAGGCGCTGGCCGACCTGCCGGTGGAGGCGATCGCCTACGTCCACGTCGCGGGCGGCGTGCTCAAGGACGGGGTCTGGCACGACAGCCACGCGCACCCGGTGCCGGAGCCCGTGCTGGACATCCTGGCCGACCTGGCCTCGCGGGTCCGCCCGCCGGGCGTGCTGCTGGAGCGGGACGACGACTTCCCGCACCCGGGGGAGCTGGAGCGGGAGCTGGGGTCGATCAGGGCGGCGGTCGCCCGCGGCCGCGCCGCCACCGACGGGGACGCGGGCGCGGCGGCGGCAGGGGCAGCATCAGCCGCGGCGGCTCCGGGGGACGCGCGCCCGGTGGTGACCGCGGCGACCGACCGGGCCCGCCAGCGCGTCGGCGTGGCCCAGGCCTCGCTGCTCTCCGCGCTGGTGGCCGGCGGTCCCGTGCCGGAAGGGTTCGACCGGGCCCGGGTCCGGGTGCAGGCCAGGGCGCTGGCCGCCAAGCGGGCCGGGATCGTGGCCAAGGTCGCGCCCGAACTCCCCCGCATCCTCGGCGACTCCTACCGCCCGCTGTTCGTGGGCTACGCCCTCGGCCGGCCGCAGAGCGGCGGGTACCGCAAGGACGCGCTGGACTTCGCGGAGCACCTGCTGCTCTCCGGCCGCCCGGAGAGCGCCCGGCGCCGCAACCGGCTGCGCGCCTGGTGGCTCGAGCGGTCGGGTCCCGCGCCGCTGCCGCGCACGCCCGCGGCCCGGGTCGCCCGCGCCACCCGGCGGGTGCTGCTGGGCGGTTGATCGCAGAAGTGTGTCCATATGGTGAACGACCCATGGCGCGACCCCCCTGCGGTGACATAGGAACACCGCATGTTCTGGGTCTTTCTCCTGCTGGCGGCCTGGGTCCTCGTGGGAGCGGCCTGTGCCCGCCTGTGCCGTGCCGCGGTCGTCGCGGCGGCCGTCGAACGGCGCGGCGCCGACCGTGACTCGCTGACGCTCTACGAGGCGGCGTTCCTGGCGGGCGGACCGGGCCGGGTCGCCGACCTGGCCCTGGTGGCGATGGCCCGGGAACGCCGCCTGCTGCTGGCCCACACCGGCTGGGCGACGGTCGTCGACCCGCGGGGCCGCAACGCGGTGGAGGACGCGGTGCTGACCGCGATAGGGCCCGGCGGCCAGCGGCGCATACCCCTGGTGCGCACGGCCGCGGCAGCGGCCGAGGCGGTGCGCGACCTGGCGGACCGGCTGGTCACGGCGGGACTGGCCGTCCCGGAACGGGCGGGCACCGTCGCGGACGGGGTGCGGGGGGTGCGCCGTGCGGCGGCGACGGTGGCCGTCCTGGGCGCGGTGGCGGTGGTGCTGCCGGGCGAGGAGGGCGGCCCCACGGCGGGGCTCACGGCGGCCTGGTTCGCCGCGCCGCTCGCATTGGCGCTGGGCTGCCTGCTGACGGTCCGTATGGAGCTGTACCCCTACCCCCGGCGCGCCTCCCCCGCCGGTCGCCGGCTGATGCTGTCCCTGCGCCGCGGCCTGGACGGCCAGGACGGCGAGGCCCGCACGCTGACCGCCGTCGCGCTGCGCGGCCCGGGAGCGGTGGAGGAACCGGACCTGCGGGCCGCGTTCGCCGCGCGGGCGGAGGAGGACTAGGACCGGTCCGGCGGCGCGAGCACGCGACACCGTTCCGCGTCAGGCCCCGAAGTGGGAGTAGGGGCAGGTCTCCAGCTGGTCGCCCGGACGATCGCTCCACTTCCACCACAGGTGGCGGTCCGCGCACTGCCACACGCCCCGGCAGACGCGCTTCCCGTCGTCCTCCCGCCGCGCGAGGACCATCGCGGTACAGGTCATCGGCCCGCCGCAGGTCGGGCATACGGGTTCCGCACTGTGCGCTTCCACGGCTCGACGGTAGCGGCCCCGTCCGGACGCCCGCCCGGACAAGCCCCCTCGACGGCGGGGCGGCCACGTCCGAGGCCGTCGTGCGGGCCCCGGCGCGGCGTGCTTGCCCCCACGGGGTCGTGGGCGAAACATCCCTGGAGGAACCGTTTCGCCCGAAGGGACACCCTGTGCGCCGCATCCTCCTGTTCGTCGTCGTCTCGGCGCTGGCCTCGCTGGGTGCCGCCGTCGCTCCGCCCCCGCCGCCGGACTCCGCCCGCCCGCACGGCGGGGCAGCCTCCCCGGGCGCGGCGGACGCGGAACGCGGGGTGGCCGTGGCCGCCGCGCGGGCCGCGAAGGAGGGCATCCGCTGGGGCCGGTGCACCGGGCAGGACGCGATGCCGGGCAGGGCCCGGTGCGGAACGGTCACCGTGCCGCTGGACTACGCCCGTCCCGCGGGCCCCGCCGTCCGCCTCACCGTCAGCCGCACCCTCGCGACCGGTGGCGGCACCGGTTCGCGCCCCGTCCCCCGCCAGGGCGCCCTGGTGTTCCACCCCGGCGGGCCCGGCGTCTCCGGCATGTCCTTCCCCGCCGTCTCGCTGCTGCCCGAGTGGTGGGAGCTGGCCGAGGCGTACGACCTGGTCGGCTACGCCCCGCGCGGCGTGGGCCGGTCGGGGCCCCTGTACTGCGTCGATCCGGCGAAGGTCCCGGACGGTCCGCGCCGGGCGCCCTCGCACCCGTCCGCGAGGTTCAAGAAGGAGCGCCGTGCCGAGGCGGAGGTGTACGCCGGGTCCTGCGCGCGCCGCGCGGGTTCCGCGCTGCGCCACCACTCCTCGCTCGACAACGCCCGCGACCTGGAGGTCCTGCGGGCCGCGCTGGGCGAGCGCCGGCTGACCTTCCTGGGCGTCGCGTACGGCGGCTACCTCGGCGCCCTGTACGCCGACCTGTTCCCGCACCGGGTCCGCCGGATGGTCCTGGACTCCCCGGCCGACCCGGACCCGGCGCGCCTGGGGTACCGGGCCGGACTCGACCGGTCCGCGGCCCTGGAGACGCGCTGGGCGGACTTCCGCGCCTGGGTTGCGCGGCACGACGACGTCTACCGCCTCGGCTCCGACGCCGGGGCCGTGGGGCGCGCCTGCGACCGGGTGGCCGCCCGGCTGGCGAAGGAGCCGGCCGGCGGAACGGTCGGTCCGGGCCAGTTGCACCGGACGATGGTCACCGCGGCGCACTTCGACGACCTCTGGCCGCACCGCGCGCGGGCCCTGGCCGACTACGCCCGCGGCGACGCACGGCAGTTGCTGGCCCAGGCGGGCGCGCCCCCGGACGCCGGCGCCCGGGCCGCGCGGGCGGTCGCGGCGGAGAACACCAGGGCGGTGCGCACGGCGGTGGAGTGCAACGACGCGCCCTGGCCGGCCGACTGGAGGGTCTGGGACGCCGACGCCACCCGCCTGGCCCGTACCGCCCCCTTCGCGGCCTGGGACCACGTCTGGTCCCACCTGCCCTGCGCCTACTGGAAGGGGCCCGCAGGGCGCCCGCGGGACGTACGCACCGCCCCCGGCGAACTGCCACCGGTGCTGGTGCTGGCCGCGGAGCGGGACGCGGCGGCCCCGTACCGGGGTGCGCGGGAGTTGCGGGACCGATTGGCCGGAGCGGTCCTGGTGACCGAACGGAGCGCCGGCTCGCACGGCCTGGCGGGCGGCGGCAACCCCTGCGTCCAGGCCCGGCTGCTCCCCTACCTGCTGCACGGACGCCTCCCCGCCGGCGGCCTCGCCGACTGCGCACCGCATCCGGCGCCCCGGCCGCGCCCGTCCTACCCGCCGACGGACGCTCGGCCGGGGGCCTAGTACTGTCCTCGCACGCCGGCGGCGAAGGAGACGTGGTGCTGGGACTGCTGGGCTTCTACGACGAACTGGACAGGCAGCCAGGGCAACCGAACGGGTCCGTGCACGACGTGATCCGGGACACCGGCGAGCCGGACGAGGCGGAGCTGGTGGCCTATTTGGACGCCGGGCACGTTCTGATCGACGTCATGGAGGGTGGCCGCGACGTCGTCACAGGGAGGGCGCACCGCCGCTCCGCGGGGTGCTCGTCGCCGGTCACGGACGGAACCTGGCTCTGGCGACTGGACCTCCCCCACTACGTCGAGACGCACCACGTCACGCTCCCCGACCGTTTCCTGGAGCACGTGCGAGGCCTGCGGTACCGGATGCCGCCCCTCGTCACCGCGCGGTTCCGCCCTCTCTACGACGAGACCATGCCCGTCGTCGGCTGGGCCTCGGCGGTCCCGTGGCCGGTGACCACGGCCGTGGTCGAACCCGAAGCGCGGGAGGTCATGAGCAGGGGCGAGTGGGACGCGATGCAGCTGGCCCAGGCACGGAACCGGCCGCACGGCGCCTGGACCAGGCCGCGCAAGCCGAGAAGGGCCTGACGGGCGACGGCGCCGGCGGTCGGTGGGACCGCCGGCGCCGTCGGCCGGACCACTGCTGCCGGGCAGGCCTCAGGCCAGGCTCTCCACCAGCTCGGCCACGCTCTTGCGGCGGCCGGTGTAGAAGGGGATCTCCTCGCGGACGTGCAGCCGCGCCTTGGAGGCCCGCAGGTGGCGCATCAGGTCGACGATCCGGTGCAGGTCGTTGGCCTCGAAGGCGAGCAGCCACTCGTAGTCGCCCAGCGCGAACGAGGCGACCGTGTTGGCGCGGACGTCCGCGAAGCCGCGGGCCATCTTGCCGTGCTCGGCGAGCATCGCCCGGCGCTCCTCGTCGGGGAGCACGTACCACTCGTAGGAGCGGACGAAGGGGTAGACGCAGACGTAGTCGCGGGCCTCCTCGTCGGCGAGGAAGGCCGGGATGTGCGAGCGGTTGAACTCGGCCGGACGGTGCAGGGCCATGTTCGACCAGACCGGGTCGAGCGCGCGGCCCAGCCGGGTGCGGCGGAAGAGGTTGTAGGCCTCCTGCAGCTGGTCGGCGGTCTCGGCGTGCCACCAGATCATGACGTCGGCGTCGGCGCGCAGGCCGGAGAGGTCGTAGGTGCCGCGGACCGTGACGTCCTTGGCGGCGAGCTGGTCGAACAGCTCCTGGACCTCGTCGGCGTAGCCGGACCGGTCCTCGGGGAGCACGTCCTTCAGCTTGAAGACGGACCACAGCGTGTAGCGGATGACCTCGTTGAGGTCCTTCGCCTTCTTGCCGATGTTGGGGATCTTGGCGGGAGCTTCGTCACTCATGACCCTATTCTCACTCTCCGGTTCCGAGGCCGAGCACCGGGTCGGCGCTCAGTGCGTCGACGGCGGCGTAGGCGCTCGCGATGGTGGCGGGCACCCCGACACCGTCGTAGGCGGCGCCGCAGACGGCGAGGCCGGGGACGGCCGCGACGTGTTCCCGGATCCGGGCGACCCGGGTGTGGTGACCCACCGGATACTGTGGCAGGCCGTCGTCCCACCGGGTGACCGTGGTCGCGATCGGCTCGGCGGTCAGCCCGGTGGCCTCGTGCAGATCATGCCGTGAGACCTCGACGAGTTCCTGGTCCGAACGGCCCAGGACCGCGGTGTCCCGGTACCTGCCGACCGAGGTGCGCACGACCAGCACGCCGGGGTCCTCGTCGGCGATCCAGCCCCACTTGCGGGAGGCGAAGGTGGACGCCTTGATGGTCCGGCCGTCCACCGGGGGCACCAGGAAGCCGCTGCCCTCGGGCAGCTGGGCGTCGGCCTCGGCGCGGCGGAAGGCGAGGGTGATCAGCGCCATCGACGCGTACTCGACGCCGTCCAGCTCGACGGCGGCCCGGGGCGCGACCTCGCGCAGCACCGTGGCGGCGGCCGCCGCGGGGGCGGCGACCACGACCGCGTCGGCCCGCACCGGACGGTCCCCGGCGAGGGCGTGCCAGCCGTCGGCGTCCCGGCGCAGGCCGGTGACGGGGGCGTTCAGCAGGATCTCGCCGCCGCGCGAGCGCACCGCGTCGGCGACCGCGAGCGGGAGCCGGCCGACGCCGCCGGCGATCCCGGCGAAGACCGGTCCGGTGTTCGGATTGGCCGCGGTCTTCTCCTGGAGGGCGCGCACACCCTCGGTCAACGAGGTGTGGGTGCGGGCCACTTCGAACAGCTGGGGCACGGCGGCCCGCATCGAGATCTGGTAGGCGTCGCCAGCGTAGACCCCGCCGAGCAGCGGCTCGACCAGGCGGTCCACGACCTCGCGGCCCAGCCGCTCGGCCACGTACTGCCCGACGGCGACGTCCTCGCCGACCTCGGTGCGGGGCAGCTCGGCGTCCTGCCCGACGCGGCGCAGGCCCTCTTCGGAGAGCACCCCGGCCAGGGCGTCGGCGGTGCCGGGGACGCCCATCACGTGGCCCTTGGGCATCGGGCGCAGCGCGCCGCGGGTCCACAGGGCCGCGGTGGCGGTGGCCGGGGGCTGGAGATCGTCGGCGAGGCCGGTCTCCCGGGCAAGCTCCACGGCCTCGGGGCGGCGGGCGAGGAGCGACTCGGCGCCGAGGTCGACGCGGACGCCGGCGATCTCGCCCGGCAGCAGCTTGCCGCCGACGCGGTCCGAGGCCTCGGCCACGGTCACCGTGGCGCCGCGCCGCAGCAGTCGGTGGGCGGCGGCCAGGCCGGCGACACCGGCTCCGACCACGAGGACGTGCGGGGAACGGCCCAAGCCGTGGTGGGTACCGGTTGCCATGGGTCTACTCTCTCAAAC
>NZ_JBRIOU010000002.1:469579-470797 GCF_053474865.1 Streptomyces sp. CO7 | reverse complement strand
GGGCAAACGCGGCGGGCCGCTCCGGCGTCGAAGGAGCGACAGCACAGGCCGAGCAGCATGTTCGTATCGGGGGGACCCATGGTCCGCAAGGCAAGAATTCCGGCAGCGATCCTCCTCGCCGCCTCGCTCGCCCTCGCCGGATGCGCGGGGCGCGGGGGCGACGAGGGCTCCACGCAGGCCGACGCCAAGTCCCAGGTGCGCGGCGCGGACGGACCCCAGGCGGCCGAGGCGGGAGCCTTCGACACCTCGGGCAAGGGCGGCAACGGAAGCAAGGGCGGCAGGAGCGAGACCTCCGGCCCGGCGCTGGAGACCTCCCACATCATCCGCACCGCCCGGCTCTCGGTCCGCGTCAAGGACGTCCCCGACGCCCTGGCCGAGGTCCGGTCGGTCGCCGAGACGGCAGGCGGCTTCGTCGCGCGGGAGGAGTCCGACACCTACGCGGGGTCCGGCCGCATCGACAGCACCGAGGTCGTGCTGCGCGTCCCGTCGGACACGTACGACGAGGTCATGCAGGAGCTCAAGGGCACGGGCCGGGTCACCTACCGCTCCTCGAAGGCCGAGGACGTCACCGACCAGGTCGTCGACGTGGAGAGCCGGGTGAAGTCGCAGCGGGCCGCCGTCGACCGGCTGCGCAAGCTGATGGACGACGCGACCGAGCTGGAGGACGTCGTCCTCCTCGAGGGCGAACTCTCCTCCCGGCAGGCCGAGCTGGACTCGCTGCTGGCCCGTCAGGCGTCGCTGAAGGACCGGACCTCGCTGGCGACCGTCACCCTGAGCCTCTTCGACAGCGACCGCGCCGAGGACGAGGACCGGGAGGACAAGGACCCCGGTGTCCTGGACGCGCTCGAGGGCGGCTGGGACGCCTTCGTCACCACCCTGTACTGGATCGTCCTGGTCGTCGGCGCGGTCCTGCCGTTCGCCGTGGTGCTGGGCGCCCTGCTGTGGCTGTGGCTGCGCCTGCGCCGCCGTGCGCGCGCCGCGGACGGCGCCGGGGGCGCCGCCGACGGGAACAGCGCGGCGGGGGACACAGCGGCCGAGGCACCGGCCGAGGGCGACGACGCCTCCACCGAGGAGGCCGACACGCACGGCACGCACCGGTCCTGAACCGGACGGGCGATGCCTTCGGGCCCGCCCCCTGGGACCCCGGTCCCGACCACGGCGCTAGCGTGGGCCCCATGAGCAGCGGCGCGAGGCGGGACCGGGAACGACTGGTGGTCA
>NZ_JBRIOU010000002.1:465247-469479 GCF_053474865.1 Streptomyces sp. CO7 | reverse complement strand
TGCCTGCGACGCGGCGGGCATGTCCGCCGCGTCGCAGGCACGCCGGATGAAGGACCCCGAGGAGCTGGAGATCGTCGCCTTCGAGCGGGGCCACTTCTCCTCCTACTCGGCCTGCGGCATCCCCTACTGGGTGGGCGGGGCGGTCTCCGATCCCGAGCAGCTGATCGCCCGCTCGCCGGACGAGCACCGCGCCCGCGGCATCGACCTGCGGATGCGCACCGAGGTCACCGAACTCGACGTCGACGGCGGCCGGGTCCGCGCCCGTGACCTGGAGAGCGGCGAGGAGTCCTGGACCTCCTACGACAAGCTGGTGATCGCCACCGGCGCCACCCCGGTGCGGCCCCCGCTGCCCGGCATCGAACTGCCGGGCGTGCACGGCGTGCAGACCCTGGACGACGGCCAGGCGCTGATCGACTCCCTGGAGCGGGCCGGCGGGCGGCGCGCGGTGGTGGTGGGCGCCGGTTACATCGGCGTCGAGATGGCCGAGGCGCTGATCAACCACGGCTTCGAGGTCACGGTGGTCAACCGCGGCAAGGAGCCGATGTCCACCCTCGACCCGGACATGGGCCGCAAGGTGCACACCGCCATGGAGGGCATGGGCATCACCATGGTGAACGAGACGGACGTCACCGCCGTCCTCGCCGGTGAGGACGGCCGCGCCCGCGCCGTGCGGGCCGGCGACCGGGAGTTCCCGGCGGACGTGGTGGTGCTGGGCATCGGCGTCCGGCCGGAGACCACTCTCGCGCGCGCCGCCGGCCTCCCGCTCGGGGCGAGCGGCGGCCTCCTCACCGACCTGGGCATGCGGGTCCGCGGCCACCGGAACATCTGGGCAGGCGGTGACTGCGTGGAGGTGCTCAACCTGGTCTCCGGCCAGCAGCAGCACGTGGCGCTGGGCACGCACGCCAACAAGCACGGCCAGGTGATCGGCGCCAACGCCGCCGGCGGCTACGCCACCTTCCCGGGGGTGGTGGGCACCGCCGTCAGCAAGGTGTGCGACCTGGAGATCGCCCGCACCGGCCTGCGGGAGAAGGACGCGCTGCGCGCCGGGATGCGCTTCCACGCCGTCACGATCGAGTCGACCAGCCGGGCCGGGTACTACCCGGGCGCCTCGCCGATGACCGTGAAGATGCTGGCCGAGGTCCGCACCGGGAAGCTGCTCGGCGTGCAGATCGTGGGCCGTGAGGGCGCCGCCAAGCGGGTGGACGTGGCGGCGGTGGCGCTGACCGCCGGGATGACGGTGGAGCAGATGACGGCCCTCGACCTGGGGTACGCGCCGCCGTTCTCCCCGGTGTGGGACCCGGTGCTGGTGGCGGCCCGCAAGGCGGCCTCGGCGGTGCGGGCGCACCACGTCTGACCGGGCTGCTCCGGCCGGGCTGCTCCGGCCGGACGGCGGGGAAACGCGGTCCGTGTCGTCCGGCGGGTCCGCCGGGGTGACGTCTGAACCGCGGGACGGCGGGCACCCCTGATCCCGTGGTGATCCCGGTGCACGACCTCAATCCGGCGCGACGCACCCCGTGGGTGCTGTACGCGCTGATCGTCGCGAACGTCGTCGTCTTCCTCCTGACGCCCGGCACCACGGGATCGCTCACCGGGAACGTGCCGCTGGCGGAACTCTGCCGTCTGGAGGCGTTCCTGGACCGTTTCGCGGCCGTCCCCCAGGAGCTGATCCACCACCGGCTGCCTCGGCTGGTGCCGACGGGTGAGACCGGCGTCGGCCCGGAGGGCGCGGGCTGCGTGGTGCGGCCTCCGGGGTACGAGAAGTCGCCGGAGCTCAGCGTGCTGTCCGCGATGTTCCTGCACGGCGGCTGGCTGCACCTGCTGGGCAACATGCTGTTCCTGTGGATCTTCGGCGACAACGTCGAGGACCGCATGGGCCACTGGCGGTTCGCCCTCTTCTACCTGGTCTGCGGCTACGCGGCGGCCTACGCCTACTCCCTGCTCAACGCGGCCTCCGCCACCCCGCTGATCGGCGCCTCCGGGGCGGTGGCCGGGGTCCTCGGCGCCTATCTGGTGCTCTATCCCCGCGCCCGGGTCTGGGTCCTGGTGCCCTTCCTCGTCTTCCTCCCGCTCCGGCTGCCCGCCTGGATCGTCCTGGGCGCCTGGTTCGCCCTGCAGGCCGTCTACTCCTCCGGCGGCGGCGTCGCGGGCGCCGGAACCGTGGCGTACCTCGCCCATGTCGCGGGCTTCCTCGCCGGCATGCTGCTGGCCCTGCCGCTGCGGCCCGGCACCACCCAGCCGCCGGAACCGCCACGGATCGCCTTCGGGCGGCAGGCCCGGCGGACCTGGTGATCACCGCGGTCGCGGCGCCTTCCGTGTCCACCGCCTCCGGCACCGTGACCGCCCCGCCCGGTCCCACGCCCGGTCCCACGCCCGGCCACGGGGCGGGCACCCCGCGGCCGGGCGTGGATCGGGTCAGGCGGCGGTCGCGGCGCGGGTGACGGCGGCCAGTTCGGCGCGCAGGGCGGCGAAGCGGGGGTCGCCGCGCAGGGCGGCCGCGTCCGTGGTGGTCCCGCGCGGGAGCGGCACCGTCATCTCGTCCACGATCCGCCCCGGCCCGGCCGCCATCACCAGGACCCGCGAGCCGAGCAGCACCGCCTCCTCCGCGGAGTGGGTCACGAACAGGACGGTCGTGCCGGTGCTCGCGGCCAGGGTGCGCAGTTCCTCCTGGAGCCGCTCCCGGGTGAAGGCGTCCAGGGCGGCGAACGGCTCGTCCATCAGCAGGACCTGCGGTTCGGTGGCCAGCGCGCGGGCGATGGCGACGCGTTGCTGCTGGCCGCCGGACAGTTCCCAGGTGCGCCGCCCCGCCACTCCGGCCAGCCCGACCAGCGACAGCAGCTCCGCCACCCTGGCGGGCCGTTCGGCGCGTGCGACCCCCTTGCGGGCGAGCGCGAAGGAGAGGTTGCCGCCCACCGTGCGCCAGGGGAAGAGGCGAGGCGTCTGGAAGACCACGCCGGTCGCGCGACGGACCTCCACCGTGCCCGCCGCCGGCCGCTCCAGGCCCGCGACCAGCCGCAGCAGCGTGGTCTTTCCGCACCCGGACGGGCCGACCAGGACCACGAACTCCCCCGGCCGCACGGTGAGGGAGGCGTCGGCGACGGCGGTGACCGGACTCCTCGGGGTGCCGTAGCGGACGGTGACGTCCCGCAGGCGGATGTCGGGCTCAGCCGGTGACACGGGCCAGCTCCTCGACCGCGAGGGCCTTCTCGAAGACGGAGCGGGCGGGGACCGCGTCGACCGCCTTCTGCGACTTCAGGAACCGGGCGGCGTCGTGCAGGCTGCCGGCCAGCGCGCCCGGGGTCCCGGGTGCGCCGAGGTGGTCGGCTCCCGCCTGCTCCTCGGCGGTGAGCAGCACCAGCTGGCCGAGCTGTTCCTTCGCCTCCTTCGGGCTCAGGCCGAGCTCGGCGCCGATGGCGGCGGCCGCCTCGTCGGGGCTCTTCCTGGCGAGCCGCACGGCCTGGTTCTCCGCCGCGAGCCAGGCGTCCACGACGTCGGGGTGCTGGTCGGCGAAGGCGGTGGTGACGACGCCCAGGTCGGCGGTGGGCCTGCCCTGTTCGGCGATCTCGCGGCTGGTGACGAGGACGGTGCCGTCCTTCGCGAGTTCGGAGAGGGTGGGCGTCCACACGTAGGCGGCGTCGATGTCGCCGCGCTGCCAGGCGGCGAGGGCGTCCTGGGGCTGGAGGTCGACCAGCTTCACGTCGGACTGCTCCAGCCCGGCCTCCTCCAGGGCGGCCAGCAGGGAGTAGTGGGTGGTCGACCCGAAGGGGGCGGCCACCTTCCTGCCCTTGAGCGCCTTGACGGAGCCGATGCCCTTCCGGGCGACGAGGGCCTCGTTGTCCCCGATCACGTCGTGGATCCACAGCACCTTGTAGGGGATGTTCAGCGGCTGGGACAGGCCCTTGGCGACGGCGCTGGATCCGGCCAGGCCGAGGTCCACGGAGCCTGCGATCACCGCGGTGTTGACGTCGGCGCCGGAGTCGAACTTCACCCACTTCACGTCGGCGTCCGGGAGCGCCTTCTCCAGCAGCTTCCGGTTCTTCACCACGAGGTCGGCGTTGGGTATCGCCTGGTAGGCGATGCGCACCTGGGTTCTTCCGCCGTCGCCGTCGTCGGCGCCCGTTCCGCAGGCGGTCGCGGCGACGGCGGTCAGCACCGTGGCGGAGGCGAGGAGGAGGGTGCGGCGGGCGGTGCGGCGGGCGAACGGGGCCATGACGGTTCCTTCGTACGAGGTGGGG
>NZ_JBRIOU010000002.1:457754-465147 GCF_053474865.1 Streptomyces sp. CO7 | reverse complement strand
GAGGCGGGCGGCGGCCCGGGGCGGGCGCTCACCGGCGGCCTCGCCAGGGGACGGTCAGCCGTTCCAGTCCGCGGAAGGCGGAGTCCAGGACGATTCCGGAGAGGCCGATGGCGATGATCCCGGCGATGACGACATCCGTCTGGTTGTAGCGCTGGGCGTCGCGGATCATGCCGCCGATGCCGGGCACGCCGTTGACGGTCTCGGCGGCGACCACCGAGGTGTAGGCGACGCCGAGGGCGATCCGCACGCCGGTGAGGATCTCGGGCAGCGCGGCCGGCAGGCGCACCGACAGCAGCAGCGTCACCGGGCCCGAGCCGAGGGTCCGGGCCGCCTCGACCAGGTCGCCCGGCACGCCGCGCACGGCCGCGGCGGTCGCCGCCGCGATCGGCGGCAGCGCGGCGACGACGAGCAGCCAGATCTTCGGGGACTCGTCGATGCCGAACCAGATGACCAGCAGCGAGAGGTAGGCCAGCGGCGGCAGCGTCCGCAGGAAGGTGACCGCGGGTTCCAGCACCACGGCGACCGGCTTGACCACGCCGATCAGCAGGCCGAGCGGGATGCCGACGAGGGCCGCGTACCCGGTGCCGACACCGATCCGGCGCAGCGACACCGCCAGGTGCTCGGCGAGCAGGTACCCGCTGTGGCCCCGGACGCCGTCGTGGACGGTCGACGCCTCCACGAAGGCGCTCCACACCTCGGCCGGGGACGGGACGAGGACGCGCGGCCACACCCCGGCCGCGACGACCGCCTGCCAGGCGGCGAGGAGGACCGCGAGGGCGACCAGCCGCAGGGCGGTCCACCGCACGACCGCGGGGCGGCGGCGCCGCGCGGGCGGCTTGTCGGCGGGCGGCGCCACCGGCAGGGTCTCCTCGGCGAGGGTCATCGGGCGGCCTCGGTGAGGGCGCGGAGCCGTGGGGCGACCTCTTCGCCCACCCGGAGGGCCTCCTCCAGGTGCGGGTACCCGGAGAGGACGAACTCGTCGACGCCCAGCTCGCGGTACTCGAAGAGGCGCCGGGCCACCTCCTCGTGCGAGCCGACCAGGGCGGTGCCCGCGCCCTCGCGGACCAGTCCGATGCCCGCCCACAGATTGGGTGCGACGGTCAGGTTCTCGGCCGTGCCGCCGTGCAGGGCCGTCATGCGGGCCTGGCCGGTGGAGTCCATGCGGGCGAAGCGTTCCTGCGTGGCGCGGATCGCCTCGGGGTCGAGGCGGCCGAGGATGCGGTCGGCCTCTGCCCAGGCCTCGGCCGCGGTGTCACGGGTGATCACGTGCAGCCGCAGCCCGAACCGCACGGTCCGGCCGGCGGCGGCCGCCTTGCCGCGGAGCCGCTCGATGCGCTCGGCGACGGCGGCCGGGGGCTCGCCCCACAGCAGCTGGACGTCGGCCTGGCGGGCGGCGACGTCTTCGGCGGCCGGGGACGCGCCGCCGAAGTAGAGGGGCACCGGGGCGGCGAGGGTGGGGTTCTCCAGCCGGGCTCCGCTCACCCGCACGTGGGCGCCGTGGTGGTCGACCGGCTTGCCCGCCAGCAACTCCCGGATCACCTGTATGAGTTCGCCGGTGCGGGCGTAGCGCTCGTCCTTGGACAGGTGGTCGCCGTACGCCCGCTGCTCGGCCGGGTCGCCACCGGTGACCACGTTCAGGGCGATCCGGTCGCCGAACAACCGGCGGAAGGTGTCGGCCTGTTGGGCGAGCAGGGTGGGGCCGGTCAGGCCGGCCCGGAAGGCGACGAGGAAGCCGATCCGTTCGGTGACCGCGGCGACGGCCGGCGTCAGCACCCAGGGATCCACGCAGCCCAGCCCCACCGGGGTGAGCAGCTTGTCGAAGCCGGCCCGCTCGGCGGCCCTGGCCACCTGGGCCAGGTACCCCAGGTCGGCGGGGCGGCGGGTGGCGGTCCGGGACCGGGCCTGGACGGCGGTGACGCCGCCGGGGTCACGGCCGTCGCCGCCGGTCGGCAGGAACCAGTGCAGGACGGGGGCAGGGCGCACGGGCATGGCGAAGCACCTCTGTGAGGGAAGGGGTGAGCGCGCGACGCCGGGAGGGCGTCGCACGAGGAGGAGGTGGCGCGCGAGGGCGCGCCGTCACCGCGGGGCGGCGGAACGGGAAAGGGCGCGCGCCAGGCGTGGAGGACGCCTCAGCGCGGCACGGACGTGTGCGCGGTCAGCTGCGGACGGCGCGGCACGGGAGGTCGGCCCGACACAGCATCCCGGCGACACGCAGAAGGTCCACGTGGCGGCGGGTGACGAGGAAGGGGGCCATGGGCGCATTGTGTATCCACCGGGGGCGCGCATCAAGACCGTGTCCGTCATCCGGAATCGGGTCTCACACACCGGACGCCTCACCCGGATCCGCCACCCCCTCGCCCGGCGGGTCCGCACGCCACGGACAATGGACCCATGCGCATCTCTGCCAGGGCGGACTACGCGGTACGGGCCGCACTGCAGCTCGCCGCCTCGCGGGACGACGGCCCGGTGACGGCCGAGGCCATCGCCGAGGCCCAGGACATCCCGCACAAGTTCCTCGAGGGCATCCTCAACGACATGCGCCGGGGCGGCCTGGTGACGAGCCGGCGCGGCGGCAACGGCGGCTACCGCCTCGCCCGGCCCGCCGGGTCCGTCAGCGTCGCCGACGTCATCCGTGTCGTGGACGGCCCCCTGGTCTCGGTGCGGGGGGTGCGCCCGCCCGACCTCGCCTACACCGGGCCCGCCACCTCACTGCTCCCGCTGTGGATCGCCCTGCGGGCCAACGTGCGCGAGATCCTGGACGGCGTGTCGCTCGCCGACCTTGCGGCGTCACAACTACCGGAGCAGGTAACGGAGTTGACGGGCCGCCCGGAAGCCTGGACGAACCCCTGACCGGACCGGCGCATTCCGCCTGATCCCACGATCCGAGAAGCAGCTGTCCGTAATCTGAAACACATCTTGGTCCCCGGCCGGGTTTCTGCCACGATCCCCAGCATTCAGGTAGGAAAGACCGGGAAACGAAGTGAGGGGTGTCATGCGTCCGTTCGACCGCGCCACCCTGTCGTCCCTCCTCCTGACCTCGCGCCGGCACGTCGATCTCGGCCGCACCTCGAGCGCCATCTGTCGCTCCGTCTGAGCCGACCGCCCCGTCCCGCCCGCCCCGGCGGTCCGGCCCGCGGGACGGCCACGCCCCGTGCCGCGCACCCTGCCGCGCACCGGGCGCCCGCACCACCCGTGCGTCTTCCTCCGCCCTCCGGCGCCTGACGGCCCTTCGGCCGTCGACGGGCCCGGCGGACGGAACAACGGCGTACCCACCGGGTTCCGCCATGCCTTCTCGCGTTCCACGCGTTCCAGCCCTTCCTCGAGAGGACACCTCCGTGTCTGCCGTCAGACCGCTCAGCGCCCTGCGCACCCTCGCCGCCCTCACCGCTCTCCCCCTCCTGCTCACCGCTTGCGGCTACGGTTCCGACGCCGCCGACGACAGCAAGGAGACCAAGGTCTCGGCGGGCGCGAAGAAGCTCTCCGCCGACGAGGTGAAGATCGGCTACTTCCCGAACCTCACCCACGCGACGGCCCTGGTCGGCGTCCAGGAGGGCCTGCTCCAGAAGGAGCTCGGCGGCACCACGATCAAGGCGTCCACCTTCAACGCCGGCCCGTCGGAGATCGAGGCGCTCAACGCCGGGTCGATCGACATCGGCTGGATCGGCCCCTCCCCCTCCATCAACGGCTACACCAAGTCGGCCGGCAAGAGCCTGCGTGTCATCAGCGGGTCCGCCTCCGGCGGCGTGAAGCTGGTCGTCAACCCTGACCGGATCAAGACCCTCGACGACGTCAAGGGCAAGAAGATCGCCACGCCGCAGCTCGGCAACACCCAGGACGTCGCGTTCCTCAACTGGGTCGCCGAGAAGGGGTGGAAGGTCGACGCGGAGAGCGGCAAGGGCGACGTCTCCGTCTTCCGCACCGACAACAAGATCACCCCGGACGCCTACAAGTCCGGTTCCATCGACGGCGCCTGGGTGCCCGAGCCGACCGCGTCCAAGCTGGTCGCCGAGGGCGGCAAGGTGCTGCTCGACGAGTCGGACCTGTGGCCGGACAAGAAGTTCGTCATCACCAACATCATCGTGTCGCAGAAGTTCCTCGACGAGCACCCCGACGTCGTCGAGGCGGTGCTGCGCGGCTCGGTGAAGACCAACGCGTGGATCAACGCCAACCCGGACGAGGCCAAGGCCTCCGCCAACGCGGCGCTGAAGGAACTGACGGGCAAGGACCTGCCGGCGGAGGTGCTGGACCCGGCCTGGAAGTCCGTCACCTTCCTCGACGACCCGCTGGCCGCCACGCTCGAGGCGCAGGCGCAGCACGCGGTGAAGGCGGGCCTGCTGGAGAAGCCGAGCCTGAAGGGCATCTACGACCTCGCCCCGCTGAACAAGGTCCTCGAGGCCGAGGGCAAGGACGCGGTCGACGACGCCGGCCTCGGCGTCCGGTAGCAACGACCGGCCCCCTCGGGCCGGACCCCAGGAGGCGGTGGCCGAGCGGCCACCGCCTCCGCGGCGTTCCTGGACGGGGCAGGGCGGGGCGGCATTCGTCCCCGACTCGGGGGTACCCGGCACCTCTCGACGCCCACCGGTCTGGAGGCAGGAGCCGTGAACATCGTTGCGGACGGCGGGGATTCGCTCCGGGGCGGGAACGAAGGTCCCGAGTCCGTCATCACCGTCTCACTGTGGCTGAGCGTCTTCGCCTCCGCGGCACTGACCGTGCTGGGAGTGATCGTCGCCTTCGTCGAACCGACCGTCGGCGTGACCCTTGGTGTCGTCGGTGCCGTCTTCACCGCCGGCACGTGCCTGGCCCTGCGGGGCCGAAGGCGCGCCCAGCCGCCCCGATCTCAGCGGAACGCCTGAACTTTCGTTCACAACGGCAGGAGTTGAAGCAATGGCGCGCCTCAACGAAGAGCTGTACGGATCCCGGTCGGCGGTGCGCCGCAACCGGCTGGGCGCGATCGGCTTCGGGGCGATCGCGGTCGCCGCAGGGCTGGCACTCGTGCTGCGCGGTAACGCGGGAGGCTGGTCCGCGGTCGGCATCGGCGCGGCCGGCGTCCTCCTCGTGACGTTGCTGCCCAAGGCGCTCGGCAGGGGGACCGGCCGTTGACCGTGACCCTGGCCGCCCTCTGGTTCCCCCACGGCGCGGCGGGAGTCGTGCTGCTGGTGATCGCCTGCGCCGCGGTCGTCGCCGGCGTCGTCATGGGGCGCAGGGACGGTCGGTAGTTCCGCGCACCGCGACCAGGCCGGACTCGTAGGCCAGCACGACGAGTTGAGCGCGGTCGCGGACGTCGAGCTTGGTCATGGCGCGGTTGACGTGCGTCTTGGCGGTCAGCGGGCTGATCACCATGCGGGCGGCGATCTCGTCGTTGGAGAGGCCGCGCGCGACGAGGGTGACGGCTTCGCGTTCGCGGACGGTCAGCCGGTCCAGCACGACGGCCGGGGCGGCCGGGGGCGGCTGGGCGAGGTGGCGGTCGATGAGCCTCCGGGTCAGCGCCGGCGCGAGCAGCGCCTCGCCGCGCGCGGCCACGCGCACGGCGTGCACCAGGTCGTCGGGGAGGATGTCCTTGACCAGGAACCCGGCGGCCCCGGCCCGCAGCGCGTCCAGGACGTACTCGTCCATGCCGTAGTTGCTGAGGACGACGACGTGCACCGCGGCCAGTGCCGGGTCGGCGGCGACGCGGCGGGTGGTCGCGATGCCGTCGAGGACCGGCATCCGGATGTCGACCAGCATCACGTCGGGCAGGTGTCGCGCGGCGAGGGCGAGGCCCTCCTCGCCGTCGCCGGCCTCGGCGACCACTTCGATGTCCGCCTCCAGGCTCAGCAGGGCGCGGAATCCGCTGCGGATCAGCGGCTGGTCGTCGACGAGCAGGACACGGATCACGACGCCGGCTCCACGGGCAGTTCGGCGCGGACCGTGAAGCCGCCCCCGTCGCGCGGCCGGGCCTCGAGCCGGCCGCCGAGGGCGGTGACGCGTTCGCGCATGCCGAGCAGCCCCAGCCCCGGGGCGGGGGCCGCGGACGGTGCGGCCCTGCCGTCGTCGTCGATCCGGACGGTCAGCCGGTCCGCCCCGTGACGGACGCTGACGTCGGCCGTGGTCGCGCCGACGGCGTGGCGGGCGGTGTTGGTGAGCGCCTCCTGGACGATCCGGTAGGCGGTGCGGGCCACCGCGGCCGGCACGTCCCACCGCTCCCCCTCGACCCGCAGGGTCGCCCCGACACCGGCCGACCGGGCACGTTCCACCAGGTCGGAGAGGTGTTCCAGACCGGGCGGCGGGGCGGTGTCGTCGTCCCGCAGCGCCTCCAGGGTGGCCCGCAGCTCCCGGCTCGCCTCCCGCGCGGCCTCCTGGATCGCCGACAGCGCCGGCGGCACCTCCTGGCCCCGCCGCCGGGCCACGTGGACGGCGACCTCGGCCTGGAGCTTGACGATCGATATCTGGTGGGTGAGCGAGTCGTGCAACTCCCGTGCGATGTGCAGCCGTTCCTCGTCCGCGCGGCGCCGGGCGGTCTCCTCCCGGGTCCGCTCGGCCTCGTCCGCACGCCGCTCCGCCTGACGCACGGCCTCCCCGGTGGCGAAGGCGGCGACGAGCCAGGCCAGTTCGAGGACGTGCCGTGGCCCGGCGAGCGCCTCGGTGACGGGCAGTCCGTCGCGCAGCAGCAGGGCGCAGACGTGCAGCGCGGCCAGCAGGACCGCCGAAACCGCCAGGGCGAAGGGACGCCGGCCGGCCCGCACCACGCCGTACACGGCGACCAGGTAGGGCACGGCCAGCACCTCGGCGCCGGCCGCCTGGTATCCCAGCGCGCACAGCGCCGTGACGACCAGGACCGGCAGGGGCGCGCGGCGCCGGACGGCGAGTGCGAGGCCACAGGCGCCGAGGAGCACCAGGGCGGGCACGCCGAGGTGGCCGTCGCCTTCGGGCAGGCCGCCCTGGGACGGACCTCCCTCGGACAGGCCGCCGACGACCAGCAGGGCCGCCGCGCCGAGGGCGGTCATCGCGTCCACGGCGGCCGGCGGGACGCGCAGCCGCCCCTTCCCCACGCACAGTGCCATGCCCGCACCCTAGTGACCTTCCGGGCGGTGCGGATCCGGCTCACGGACGAGGGCCGGCTACCGCGTCCGCGGTACCCGCGCGCCGGGCTGCGGCCCGCGCGGCAGGTCGTGATGTCCACGTCCGGGGGACGCCCCGAGCGCCGGTCCGGCGACATGCTCGGGGCCGGACGAAAGGGGAACGGCATGGACGCGGCACAGCTCTGGTCGGCGGCGCCCGCGGGCGGGGCCATCGGCGACGGGCGGACCGGGGCGAACCTGGCGCTGCTGGCGGCGGCGGTGGGCCTGGTCCTGGGCTGGTGGGCGCTGCGCACGGCGGCCCGGGGGGAGGGCCCGGCGGTGGTCCCGCAGCTCTT
>NZ_JBRIOU010000002.1:450354-457654 GCF_053474865.1 Streptomyces sp. CO7 | reverse complement strand
GCGGGGGTGGCGGGGGTGACGGGCGTGGTGCTCGGGGTTCTGCACGTGGCGACGGCCGCCGCCGGCCCGGGCACCGGCAACGGCTTCGCCGGAGGGATCGTGGCGGTCCTCCTGGGGACGGCAGCCGTCGCCGGGGGCCTGCGCGCCCGCTCCCGCGCCATCCGGACCGCGTGGGAGGCGTGAGGGCGCCACGGCGGGGTCCTCATCGACCGGAACCGGCCGCGGGGGACGGGCCGCGCCACGCCGCGCGGGCGGCCCGGGAGACACGGCCGGTCCCCCGGCTGCCCCGGCGGGTTTGTCCCACGGCGGCTCGTCACGGAAGGTCGGGGTATGAGGCGACGAACGGCCAGGGCCACCCGGGGGCAGCCGGGGCCGCTGCTCCGGGCGTGGCGGCGGCTCGCGGCGTACGCCCTGATCCGCCAGGCCCGCGACCTGGAGCTGATGCACCGCGCCCTCGGGTTCGCGACCCTCGCCCTCGTCACCCTCGCCCCGCTGCTGATCGTCATCGCCGCCGCCGACCCGCTGGGCCGCGGCGGTTTCGCCTCCTGGCTCGCCGACGGCATGGGGCTGCCGGACCGGTCGGCGCGCGTCCTGACGGACATCTTCAGTCCGCCTCCGAAGGTCGTCGGCTCCACCAGCGTGCTCGGCGGCATCACGCTGGCCCTCTTCGGCGTGGCGTTCGGCGGCAGCGTGCAGAACGGCTACGAGCGCATCTGGGGTCTGCCCGCCGGCCCCTGGCACCGCGTCTGGCGGCAAGGGGTGTGGCTCATCGCGCTGACCGCCTACCTGTACCAGGAGGTCCTCACCCGCGACCTCCCCGGCGGGGTGCGGATCGCCCTGAGTTCGGCGCTCGGCGCCCTGTTCTTCTGGTGGGGCCAGCACTTCCTCCTCGGCGGCCAGATCGTCTGGCGCCGCCTGCTCCCCGGAGCCCTGTGCACCATGATCGGCCTGGTCGGTCTGCGTGGGTTCTCGTACTACGTCTTCACGCCGCTGATCGTCACCAACGCGATCAGCTACGGCGCCGTCGGCATCGTCCTGGTGGTGGAGTCCTGGCTGATCGGCGTGGGCTTCGTCGTCCACGGCGGCGCGCTGTTCGGCCACTGGCTGTTGCACCACCACGGCCCCGACCGCCCACGCGGGTCCCGGTGGGCGCGGATCCGGTGACCCCGCCGTGGTCCCGCCCGTCGCACGATGACGCGATATGCACGGGCGGCCCCGTCCCCGGGTGGGCAGGGAACGGGCATGACACCCACCTCACGCGCCCTGACGACCGCCGCGGCCCTGCTGACCGCGACCGTCGCCCTCTACATGACCCTGGTGGCCGTCGGGAACATCACCGACTTCGGCACCAACCAGGCCTTCGTGCGCCACGTCCTCGCCATGGACACCACCTTCAAGGACCCCGACCTGATGTGGCGGGCCGTCACCGACACCCGGCTCCAGGACGCCGCGTACGTGCTGGTCATCGCCTGGGAGAGCGTCACCGCGCTGGTGCTGCTGCTCGGCGCCTGGCTGTGGCTGCGGCGCGACGGCCGGGCGCGGGCCCGGCGGGTCAGCACGTACGGGCTGCTCATGACGATGCTGCTGTTCGGCGCCGGCTTCATCGGCATCGGCGGCGAGTGGTTCGCCATGTGGCAGTCGGAGCAGTGGAACGGGCTGGAGGCCGCCACCCGGGTCTTCCTGATGAGTGGCGTCGTGCTGATCGTCGTGAACCTTCCGCACGGGGAACCGGCCGAGGAGTGAGCCGGGCCGGACGGCGGGCCGGCGGGCGGACACCACCCCGCCGACGCCCGGGTCAGTCCGCCGAGGCGCTCACCCGCAGCACCAGCCGGCCCCGGACCTCTCCCCGCTCCATCCTGCGGTGCGCCTCGGCCGCGGCGGTGAGCGGCAGCACCACGACGGCCCGGGGACGCAGGAGGTCCTCCGTCAGCATCCGGTTGACGCAGGCGGCCGCCTCGGCGAGCTCGTCGGTCCGCGCGTGGGAGAGGGCGAAACCGGTCACCGATCCGCCGCGCAGGTAGAGCGGCCCGACCGGGAGCACCGGCCGGGCCCCGAGCCCGGCCATGATGACCACCCGCCCCCGCGGCGCGAGGAGCTCCACCGCCGCCTCGAGGTCGTTGTGGCCGGAGGTGTCGAGGTGCAGGTCGATCCCGTCGGGCGCGGCCGCGCGGATCATCGCGGGCAGGTCGGGGTCGTGTCGGTCGACCACGTGCCGGGCCCCGAGAGCCCGGCAGTAGGCGGCGTCGCGGGCCGAGGCGACGGCCACCACCCGGGCGCCCGCCCGCGCGGCCATGACCACGGCGGCGCCGCCCACGTTCCCGGCGGCGCCCAGGACGCAGACCGTCTCCCCCGCGCGCAGCCGCCCGTGGGTGAACAGTGCGAGGTAGGCCGTCGCCGCCGGGTGCGCCAGGGCCACCGCGTCCACCGCGTCGGCGCCCTCGGGAAGGTGGTAGAGGCGGTCGGCGGCCACCACGGCCTGTTCCGCCGCGGCCCCCTGGCGCCCGCCGTGCCCCAGGCTGTTGCACCACACCCGGTCCCCCGGCCGGAACCCGGGCGCACCGGGCCCGGCCTCCGCGACGGTGCCGACCAGGTCGCGCCCGATCACGAACGGGAAGGGCACCGGCGTCCTCCACGCCCCCGAGCGCACGAAGGTGTCGACCGGGTCGACCGCGGTCGCCCCGACGTCGACCAGGACGTCGCAGGGCCCCGGCCGTGGCGACGGCAGCTCCCCGACCCTGATGACGTCGGGCGACCCCAGCTCTTCGATGTACGCGGCCTGCATGAGGCCGAGTGTGACCTGCCGGAGGCGCGGCGCGGAGGCGGCGGGCCGCCACGGGCGGCGTGTCCCACCGCCCGGCCCATCAGGCGGACTCGCCGGGCCGCAGGTGGCGGTGGACCTCCGGCCCCCGTGCTCCAGCCGGACACGGGCGTGGGTGTACGTGATGATCCTGGTGACGCCCCCGACGTTGGGCCGGCACGGCGGTCAGCCCCGGACACCGGTCCCGTGGACGACCCCGAGTACGGTCATCGCCCCGCCGATGATCCTGCCCGGCTGCCGTACACGGCGGCCCGCCGGGAAGGCCGAGGCCGGTGACGCCTTGTCGCTCAGCGGCCGGTGCCTCCACCGGGGTGGCGGATCAGCAGAAAGGCCAGTGTGCAAGCCGAGGGAAAACCGATGGCGGCGAGCACCAGCGGAACTGCTTCCCCTGCCCGCAGTCCATGGACAAGTGCCGCCACGGAGACCGTGAAACAGACGATCACGAACACCGTCAACTTAGCCCTGTCGCTCAAGCGTTCACCTCGATGGGTCCGGTTGCGGCGGGTTGCCTGGCTACGCCTGTCCTGATTCCCCGGACCGGGATCGCGAGTCGGGGTTCCGCAGCCGCAGGAGAGCGAATCTCGCGAGAGTGGCACCGAACGCGACCGAGACCGCGATCCGCACGGCGAGCCAGAACTGTCCATCGGGGTCCCACAGCACCTCAGCCAGGTTGAGCACCACGGCCGAGGCGAACGTGATCAGCAGAGCGGATGCGGATCCTGCTCGCCCTGTCTTCGACGGGAAGCCGGCCATCAGAGTCGACGGTTCCTCACTCCGTAGTACGTGAGGATGCCGACAACCACCACGACTGCCACGACGACGCCGCGCCGGTGAGCGACCGCGCACACGGTGTCGCCGGCCGGCGCGTGGTCGACGGCACCCGACTCCACCACGATGGCCCTCCCCGGCGGGGAGGGGGCCGGTGCGCCGAAAGTCACAGTGCCGTCCCACCAGGCATCGGTCCCGGAATTCTCAGCGAACCCTGCTCGAACACACGACCCGTTGTACCCTGGACGAATCGCCCTTGACCTGCAAGAACGCAGGCAGGGAGCCTAGTGGACCGGAGTACCTCCATGCTGCGCACCATGTTCAAGTCCAAGATCCACCGCGCCACGGTCACCCAGGCCGATCTCCACTACGTGGGATCGGTGACCGTCGACGCCGACCTGCTGGACGCCGCCGACCTGCTGCCCGGCGAGCTCGTCCACATCGTCGACATCACCAACGGGGCCCGCCTCGAGACGTACATCATCGAGGGCGAGCGCGGCTCCGGTGTGATCGGGATCAACGGCGCCGCCGCCCACCTGGTGCACCCCGGCGACCTGGTGATCCTCATCAGCTACGCCCAGGTGGACGACGCCGAGGCGCGCTCGATGAAGCCGCGCGTGGTGCACGTCGACGAGGCGAACCGGATCGTGGCGCTCGGCTCCGACGCGTCCGAGCCCGTTCCGGGAACCGACCAGCGGCGAAGCCCGCAGGCCGTGGGGGTCTGACCCCGGCGGACCGACCGCGACCGCCGCCGCCCCCGAGGGGACGGCGGCGGTTTTTGTTGTGCGAATGCGTGCGCGAGGGCTTGCCGGACCGATCCGTCACCCCTTAAATCAAACCCTGAATTAAGTCGTGCCCTCACGTCCGACCCCTCCTCCACCCCCATGGAGTCCCTGTATGAGATTCAGGACCTTAAGCGTCGCCTTCGCCGCCGTCGCGGCGCTGCTCGCCCTCCCCGCGCCCGCCGCGACGGCCGCCCCGGCGGCTCCCACGAACGGCGCAGCCGCAGCGGCCGCCGACGTGCCCCTCTCCCAGGGCCGCACGGCCACCGCTTCCTCCACCGAGAGCGCGGTGTACGCCGCCGGGCTCGCGGTCGACGGCGACACCGGCACCCGGTGGTCCTCCGCGGCCTCCGACAACCAGTGGCTGCGCGTCGACCTCGGCGCGAGCGCCACGGTCAGCCAGGTGGTGCTGCGTTGGGAGGCCGCCTACGCGGCCGACTACCGCATCCAGTTCTCCCAGGACGGCTCGACCTGGACCGACGCCCGCAAGGTGACCGGCTCCGACGGCGGCACCGACACCGTCGACGTCTCCGGCGCCGCCCGTCATGTGCGGGTGTACGCCGACCGCCGGGCCACCCAGTGGGGCGTCTCGCTCTGGGAGTTCCAGGTCTTCGGGACGACCGGGACCTCGTCCGGCTGCTCCACCGCGAACGCGGCGCTGAACAAGCCGGCCACCGCCTCCTCCTCCGAGAGCGCGGGCCTGGCCGCCTCCGCCGCCTTCGACGGCAGCGGCACCACCCGCTGGTCGAGCGCGCACTCCGACCCGCAGTGGCTGCGCGTCGACCTGGGCTCCGTCCAGGACGTGTGCAAGATCGACCTGGACTGGGAGGCCGCGTACGCACGTGACTTCACCCTCCAGGTCTCGTCCGACGGAAGCAGCTGGACGACGCTGCGCAACGTCACCGGCGCCACCGGCGGCAAGGCCTCCTACGACGTCTCCGGGTCCGGTCGCTACGTGCGGATGAACGGCACCGCCCGCGCCACCGCCTACGGCTACTCGCTGTGGGAGATGGCCGTGCACACCGGTTCCGGGGGCGGCGTCCCGCCGATCACCGGCGGCGGCGACCTCGGGCCCAACGTGATCGTCGTGGACCCGTCGACGGCCAACCTCCAGCAGCGCTTCGACGACGTCTTCGCACGGCAGGAGTCCAACCAGTTCGGCGAGGGCCGCTACCAGTTCCTCCTGAAGCCCGGCACCTACAACAACATCAACGCCCAGATCGGCTTCTACACCTCGATCTCCGGTCTCGGCCTCAACCCGGACGACACCCAGATCAACGGCGACGTCACCGTGGACGCCGGCTGGTTCAACGGCAACGCCACCCAGAACTTCTGGCGTTCGGCGGAGAACCTGGCCATCACCCCGTCCAACGGCACCAACCGCTGGGCGGTCGCCCAGGCGGCCCCGTTCCGCCGCATCCACGTCAAGGGCGGGCTGAACCTCGCCCCGAACGGCTACGGCTGGGCGTCCGGCGGGTACATCGCCGACTCCAAGATCGACGGCACGGTCGGCCCGTACTCGCAGCAGCAGTGGTACACCCGGGACAGCTCGGTCGGCGGCTGGACCAACGGCGTGTGGAACATGACGTTCACCGGCGTGCAGGGCGCTCCGGCGAGCAACTTCGCCACCGGTCCCTACACCACGATGGACACCACGCCGATCTCCCGTGAGAAGCCGTTCCTGTACCAGGACGGCTCCGCCTACAAGGTGTTCGTCCCCTCCAAGCGCACCAACGCGCGGGGCGTCTCCTGGCCGGCCAACGCGGGCACCTCGCTGCCGCTGGACCAGTTCTACGTGGTCAAGCCGGGCGCGACCGCGGCCACCATCAACGCCGCGCTCGCCCAGGGCCTGCACCTGCTGGTCACCCCGGGCGTCTACCACCTGGACCGCCCGATCGAGATCGAGCGGGCGAACACGGTGGTGCTCGGCCTGGGTCTGGCCACGTTCATCCCGGACAACGGGGTGGACGCCGTGCACGTCGCCGACGTGGACGGCGTGCGGCTCGCGGGCTTCCTGGTCGACGCCGGAGCCTCCAGGTCCGACACGCTGCTGCGCATCGGCCCGTCCGGCGCCTCCGCGGACCACGCCGCCAACCCGACCACCATGCAGGACGTGTTCATCCGCGTCGGCGGAGCCGGCCCCGGCCTGGCCACCAACGGCGTGGTGATCAACAGCGACGACGTGGTGGTCGACCACACCTGGATCTGGCGCGCGGACCACGGTGCGGGCGTCGGCTGGGAGACCAACCGGTCCGACTACGGCATGATCGTCAACGGCGACGACGTCCTCACCACCGGACTGTTCGTCGAGCACTTCAACAAGTACGACGTCCTGTGGCAGGGCGAGCGCGGACGCACGATCTTCTTCCAGAACGAGAAGGCGTACGACGCGCCGAACGCCGCCGCGATCACCCACGACGGGATCGTGGGCTGGGCCGCCTACAAGGTGGCGGACTCGGTGAACACCCACGAGGCCTGGGCGCTCGGCAGCTACTGCAACTACACCTCCGACCCGTCGATCGTGCAGCACCACGGGTTCCAGGTGCCGGTGAAGCCGGGAATCAGCATGAACCACCTGCAGGTGATCTCCCTCGGCGGCATGGGCCAGTACCGGCACGTCATCAACGACACCGGTGCGGCCACCTCGGGCTCGGACACCGTCCCCTCGAAGGTCGTCCGCTTCCCCTAGCGCGGTGACGACCGCCGGGCGCCCACCGGCGCGCGACGGTCCGACGAAGGCCCCCCGGCTCCGGCCGGGGGGCCTTCCCACGTCCGGCGCGGACCGGCACCGCGCAGCAGCGTGCCGACGACGCGGGCGGCGGTGGTATCCGTGCCGAGGCCGGCGTCGTCCGGACTCCCGTGCGGCGGCCTGGCCGGTTTCAACGTCTTCCTGGCCGAGGCCACCCGGCACGCGAGTCCCACCGTGCCGGTC
>NZ_JBRIOU010000002.1:439796-450254 GCF_053474865.1 Streptomyces sp. CO7 | reverse complement strand
GATGCACGAGGCCCCCGGCGCGCGCGGTGGGCGGCGCCGGGGGCCTCGACGGGGCGGGGGCCGTCAGCCGGTGACGCCCTCCGCGGCCTGGTCGGCCTGCGCGGCGTGGGCGCGGACGATCTCCGCGTACCGCCGGCCGCTGGACTTCACGGTGCGCCGCTGGGTGGCGTAGTCGACGTGGACCAGGCCGAACCGCTTGTCGTAGCCGTAGGCCCACTCGAAGTTGTCCAGCAGCGACCAGGCGAAGTAACCGGCCAGCGGTGCGCCCTTGCGGGCCGCGGAGGCGCAGGCCGCCAGGTGTCCCTCGAGGTAGGCGGCCCGCTCCGGGTCCCGCACGCTGCCGTCCTCGCGCACCACGTCGGGGTAGCTGGAGCCGTTCTCGGTGACGTACAGCGCGCGGGCCCCGTACTCCTCGGTGAGGCGCAGCAGCAGGCCCTCGATGCCGCCGGCGTCCACCTGCCAGTCCATGCCGGTGCGCGGCACGTCGGGCAGCCGGACGTCGCGGACGAAGGGCGCGGGGGCGGTGGGGTCGTCGGCGACGGTCATCGGGAAGTAGTAGTTCAGGCCCAGCCAGTCCAGGGGAGCGCCGATGATCTCCATGTCGCCGGGCCGCTCGGGCAGTTCGACGCCGTAGACCTCGCGCATGTCCTCGGGGAAGCCGCGGCCGTGCACCGGGTCGAGCCACCAGCGGTTGGTGTGGCCGTCCATCCGGCGGGCGGCGGCCAGGTCCTCGGCGCTGTCGGAGGCGGGCCGGATCTCGGAGAGGTTGTTGACGATGCCGACCTGGGCGCCGGGCGCGGCGGCCCGGATCGCCTGGGCTGCCAGGCCGTGGCCGAGCAGCAGGTGGTAGGAGGCACGGACGGCGGCCGTCAGGTCGGTCAGCCCGGGGGCCATCCGGCCCTCGAGGTGCCCGATCCACGCCGAGCAGAGCGGCTCGTTGAGCGTGGTCCAGTGCCGCACCCGGTCACCGATCCGCCCCGCCAGGGCGGAGGCGTAGGCGGCCAGGTGGTGGGCGGTGTCCCGCTCGGGCCAGCCGCCGCGGTCCTGGAGCACCTGCGGCAGGTCCCAGTGGTAGACGGTGACGGAGGGGGTGATCCCGGCCTCCAGCAGGGCGTCGACCAGCCGGTCGTAGAAGTCCAGCCCGCGCTCGTTGACCGGTCCGTCGCCGCCGGGCACCACCCGGGGCCAGGCGGCGGAGAGCCGGTAGGCGTTGGCGCCGAGCTCCTTCATCAGCGCGACGTCCTCGGGCCAGCGGTGGTAGTGGTCGCAGGCCACGTCGCCGTTGTCGTCGTTGTCGACGCGGCCCGGGGTGTGCGCGTAGGTGTCCCAGATGGACGGCGAGCGGCCGTCCTCGGCGACGGCGCCTTCGATCTGGTAGGCCGATGTGGCCGTGCCCCACAGGAAGTCGCGGGGCAGCGCGGCGAAGTCGATGGACACGAGGTTTCCCTTTCGGACGTAACGAGGAACAGCGGCACGCTGGACGCCGCGGTACGCGGGCACGGAGGGGGCCGGGCCCGTCACTTGACGGCGCCGGCGGTCAGGCCGGCCACCAGGTAGCGCTGGAGGAGCAGGAAGCCCGCGACCACCGGCACGCTCACCACCAGGGAGGCGGCCATGATCTGGTTCCAGTAGACCTCGTTCTGCGTGGAGTAGGCCTGCAGGCCGACCGCGAGGGTGCGGGTGGTGTCGTTGGTCATCACCGAGGCGAAGAGCACCTCGCTCCAGGCGGTCATGAACGCGTAGACGGTGACCGCGACGATTCCCGGCACCGCGGCCGGCACCACGACCCGCAGCAGCGCGCCCAGCGGCCCGCAGCCGTCGACCAGCGCGGCCTCGTCCAACTCCCGTGGCACGGAAGCGAAGTAGCCGATCAGCATCCAGATGGAGAACGGCAGCGAGAAGGTGAGGTAGGTGAGGATCAGGCCGCCGCGGGAGCCGAACAGGGCGATGCCGGTGGCGTTGCCGATGTTGACGTAGAGGAGGAACAGCGGCAGCAGGAAGAGGATGCCGGGGAACATCTGCGTCGACAGCACGGTGACGGTGAAGATCCGCTTGCCGCGGAACTCGTACCGGCTCACCGCGTAGGCGGCGAACACCGCGATCACCACCGAGCAGACGGTCGCCGCTCCGGCCACGATCAGCGAGTTGACGAAGTAGCGGCCCAGCGGCACGGTCGACCAGATGTCGACGTAGGGGCTCAGCGTCAGGTCGCCGGGCAGCCACCGGAACTCTCCGGAGACGTCCTGCAGCGGCTTGAGCGAGCTGGAGAGCATCACGTACACCGGCACCGCCACGAAGACGGTGAGCAGGGTGAGGAAGACGCGCCGCGACCAGACGAAGGAGCGGGGCGCGGCCATCGGGGACCGCGGGGCACTAGCCATCGGCACTCCTCCGTCCGCGTGAGGTGATCAGCAGGTACACGGCGGTCACGACGAGCAGGAAGAGCAGCAGCAGGACGGACATGGCCGAGCCGGTGCCGAAGTTCCAGGTGACGAAGGACGCCTGGTAGATGTGGATGGAGACCAGGTCGGCGGCGTGCGGCGCGGACTTCCCGAAGAGGACGAACGGCGTGTTGAAGTCGTTGAAGGTCCACAGGAAGAGCACCAGGACGAGCACCTGGTTGACGGAGCTGAGCGAGGGCAGGGTGATCCGGCGCAGCTGCTGCCAGCGGCCGGCGCCGTCGAGGGCGGCGGCCTCGTAGAGCTCGCGCGGCACGGTCTGCAGGCCGGCCATGACGATCAGGAAGGCGAACGGCCAGCCCTTCCAGACCGAGACGATCAGCAGGGCCCAGAAGCTGTTGTCGCCGAGCAGCCAGAACGGCGGTTCGTCGAACAGGCCGAGCTGGTCGACGAGGACGTGGTTCACCAGGCCGTTGTCCCGCTGGAACATGAACGTCCAGGTGATCACGGCGGCGTACATGGGCAGCGCGTACGGGATCAGGAAGAGGCCGCGCAGCAGGCCGCGGCCGCGGAAGGACTCCTGCAGGTACACGGCGGTGGTGGTGCCCAGCAGCCAGCACAGGCCGACCGAGAGCGCGGTGAACAGGCAGGTGACCCAGAAGGAGTGGAGCAGCGCGGCGCCGACGGGGGTGTCGAAGTCGACGGCGACGCGGTAGTTGTCCAGGCCCTTCCAGGGCGCGGTGGTCCAGTCGCGGATGTAGAACTGCGTGAGCTCCTTGAAGCTCATCAGCAGGCCGTAGACCATCGGCACCAGGTGGACCAGGAGTTCGAGGGCCAGCGCGGGTACCAGGAGCAGGTAGGGCAGGGAGGCGCGGCGCAGCCGTCCGGGGCGGCGCGGTGTGCGCGCCGCCCCGGGGGCCGCCCGCTTCCCCTTCGGGGGAGCGAGTGTCGCGGTCATGGACGAGGTCACCCCTGCGGCATCTGCTGCTGGGCCTTGGCGAGCTTCTCCCGGACGAGGTCCTTGGAGACCGGCTTTCCGGCGGCGGCCTCCGCGAAGAGCTCCTTGACGGCCGTGCCGACGGCCGTCTCGAACTGCGACTCGGCGGGGACCTGCGGCAGCGGGGCCGCGCTGTTGGCGAGGGTGTCGCGGACGATGCGCAGGGCCGGGCTGTCGAAGGCGCGGTCCTCCTGGGCGGCCTTGACCGGCGGGATGGAGCCGTAGGCGGTGTTGAGGGCCTTCTGCTCGGCGTCGCTGGTCATGAACTTCACGAACTTCAGCGAGCCGTCGAGGTTGTCGGTGTTCTTGAAGACCGCCATGTTGATGCCGGCCACCATCGAGTTGACGCCGGTTCCGGAGCCGGGGTCGCCGGACCGCACCGGGATCGGGGCGACGCCCCAGTCGTCGTCCTTCATCCCGTGGGAGGCGAAGGCGGTCTGCGCGTTCTGCCACATGACCATCGCCGTCTTGTTCTTGGCGAAGTCCTGGAGAGACTGGTTCTGTGCGTACTCGGCGTTGCCGGGCGCGATGATCTTGTGCTCGGCCATCAGGTCGACGTAACTCTTGACGGCGTCGACGGCGGCGTCGGAGGTGAAGTCGGGCTTGCCGTCGGGGGTGAAGAAGTTCGTTCCGTGCTGCTGGCCGAAGGTGAAGACGTGGTGGATGTTCTCCGAGAGGTTGGACCCCTCGGCGCCGAGCGCCCACTTGCCGTCACCGCTGAGCTTCTTGCCGATCTCGGCCATCTCGTCCCAGGTGGCGGGCGGTTCCTCGATGCCGGCGTCGGCGAACATCTTCTTGTTCCAGTAGAGCGTGTAGGCCATGGAGTAGAGCGGCACGGCCGCCGGGTCCTTGCCCTCCGCGCCGGCCGAGGCGATGGCCGACTCGACGAACCGGTCGCGTCCGCCGATCTTCTCGAAGTTCTTGGCGTCCCACGGCAGCAGCGCGCCCGTCGCCTGGAGCGAGGCGGACCAGGTGTTGCCGATGTTGAGCACGTCCGGGCCCTGGCCGGAGGTGGTGGCGGCGAGGATGCGGTTGAGCAGGTCGCTCCACGGGACGACCTCGAGCTCGACGTCGATCCCCGTCTCCTTCTCGAACTTGGCGATCTCGGCGGAGAGGATCTTCTTGTCCGCCTCGATGCTGGGCCCCTGGTTGGAGGCCCAGTAGGTGAGCTTCTTGGGCGAGTCCCCGGACCCGCCGTCGGACGCCGAACCGCCGCCGCAGGCGGAGACGGCGGCCAGCAGGGAGACGGTGACCGCACCGGCGGCCGCGGCTCGGATTCTGCGCATGAGTACGAAGGTCCCTTCCCCGGGAGTCGACGGGCGGAGGACCTGACCGGTCCCCCGTGCCGTCATGACTTAATTCACGGCGTGAGTTAAGACCTGTAAGAAGGTCGCGTCAAGGCGTCGCGCAGAGGTATCTTGCGTTCGGGGAAACGAACGGAAGGAACCGGATGAAGGCGCGGAACGGACGCACGGTGCGTGACCTGCGGCGGGGCAACCGGGCGGCCGTACTGCGCCAGTTGTACTTCGACGGACCTCTGACCCGCTTCGACCTCGGTCCGGCCACCGGACTCAGCTCGGGTTCGGTCAGCAACGTGGTCGCCGAGCTCATCGCCGACGGCGTGGTCGAGGAGGCCGGCAGCGTCGACTCCGACGGCGGCCGCCCCCGCACGCTGCTGCGCGTGGTGCCGGAGAGCGGCCACCTGATCGGCGTGGACGTCGGCGAGACCCGGGTCCGCGTCGAGCTGTTCGACCTCTCGCTCGCCGAGGTCTCCCGCGCCGAGCGGCCGCTGGAACCGCAGCGCTACGACGTGGAGGTGGTCACCGGCCACATCCGCGACTCGGTCGCCGAGGTGCTCGCCACCGCGGGCCTGGCGCCGGAGCGGCTGCTGGGCGTCGGCATCGGCGTGCCCGGCATCGTCGCCCGGGACGCGGAGCGGGGCGCGACGGTGCACGGGCAGACCATCGGCTGGGACGCCGTCCCCCTGGAGGCGCTGCTGCGCGAGCGCGCCGGGCTCCCCGAGCGGGTCCCGTACTTCATCGACAACGGCGCGAAGACGCTGGGCCAGGCCGAGATGTGGTTCGGCGCGGGCCGGGGCGCCGGCGACGCGGTCGTGGTGCTGTTCGGGTCGGGCGTCGGCGCCTGCCTGGTCGCCGACGACGTGGAGCACGGCCGGGCCCTGGAGTGGGGCCACCTGACGGTGCGGGTGCGCGGGCGGCGCTGCCGCTGCGGGGCGCTGGGCTGCCTGGAGGCCTACGCGGGCGCGGAGGCGCTGGTGGCCCGCTGGCAGGAGGCGGGCGGGCGGCCGCCCGCGGGCGCCGACGAGGAGACCGCGCTGACCGCGCTGCTGGCGGCGGCCTACCCGGAGCGCGGCGGCGAGCCGGACCCGGTGGCCCTGGAGGTGCTGGAGGAGACCGCCGAGTACCTGGGTGCGGGCCTGTCCGACCTGGTCAACCTCTTCCAGCCGGAGCGCATCCTGATCGGCGGCTGGGCCGGCCTCCAGCTCGGTACCCGGTTCCTGCCCTCGGTCCGCCGGCACGCCACGGCGTACTCGCTGCGCCACCCGGCGGGGCGGGTGCGGATCGAGCTCGGGCGGCTGGGCCCCGACGCCGTCACGGTCGGCGCGGCGACCCTTCCGCTGGCCGACTTCCTCAGCCGCGGCGGCCACCGCGACAACGCCGCCGCCTCCGGGGAGGGCGGTCCCGCCCCTGCCTGGCGCAGCGCGCTGCGCGAGCGGGTGGTGCGCTGACGGGCGGCCTCCTCCACAGCGGTCGGGGAGCGCTCCCGCGACGCGACGGCGAACGCGGGCGGCGCCCCACCCGGAGGTCCGGGTGGGGCGCCGCCCGCGTTCGTGCCCGGCTCAGCGGGCCGTCTGCTCGTGGACGTACTCGGTGAGGGCGGTCAGGGCGCCCGGGTCCGTGGTGGGCAGGACGCCGTGGCCCAGGTTGAAGATGTGACCCTCCAGGCCGGAGGCGGCGTCCAGGACCTCGCGCGCCTTCGACTCCACGGCCTCACGGGTGGAGAAGAGGACGGCCGGGTCCAGGTTGCCCTGCAGCGCCTTGCCGGGGCCGACCCGGCGGACGGCCTCGTCCAGCGGGACCCGCCAGTCGACGCCGACGACGTCCGCGCCGGCCTCACCCATCAGGCCGAGCAGCTCGCCCGTGCCGACGCCGAAGTGGATGCGCGGCACGTCGTAGGGCGCGACCGCCTCGAAGACCTTCCGGGAGGCGGGCATCACCGAGCGGCGGTAGTCGGCCGGGGCGAGCGCGCCCACCCAGGAGTCGAAGAGCTGCACCGCGGAGGCCCCGGCCTCGATCTGCACCTTGAGGAAGGCGGCGGTGATGTCGGCCAGGCGGTCCAGCAGGTCGGCCCACAGCTGCGGGTCGCCGTACATGAGCGCCTTGGTGTGCTCGTGGTTCTTGGACGGGCCGCCCTCGACCAGGTAGCTCGCCAGGGTGAACGGCGCGCCGGCGAAGCCGATCAGCGGCGTCGGGCCGAGCTCGGCGGTCAGCATCCGGATCGCCTCGGTGACGTAGGAGACGTCCTCGGGGGTCAGGTCGCGCAGCCGCTCGAGGTCGGCGCGGGTGCGGATCGGCTGCTCCACCACGGGGCCGACGCCCGGCTTGATGTCCAGGTCGAGGCCGATGGCCTTGAGCGGGACGACGATGTCGCTGAAGTAGATGGCCGCGTCGACGCCGTGCCGGCGGACCGGCTGCAGGGTGATCTCGGTGACCAGTTCCGGCCGCATGCACGACTCGAGCATCGGGATGCCCTCGCGCACCTTCAGGTACTCGGGCAGCGAGCGCCCGGCCTGTCGCATGAACCAGACCGGCGTGTGCGGCACCGGCTCTCGGCGGCACGCCCTGAGGAAGGCGGAATCGGCGACGGCGGGGTTCTCGGGCTTGTCCATGGCACTCACGCGAAAAGTCTCCCATGCCCGTCCTGCCCGCCGGACCCGACTCCGCGATAGCGCCCCCAAGGCGGCCTCCCGCGCCGCCCGGGCCCCCGTCCGCGGGCCGTCGCGGCACCGCCGCCGCGCGGGGGCGACACGCCCGGGCGGGGCGGACGGCGGGGCGTGATCACGCGGGTCCGTCCGGCAAACCTCGTGGCTGTTCGCGCAGCGCGATCCGTCCGGGGGCCCGCGCTGGGGTGTCCTTCACGCCGCCGGGGCTCCGCGCCCCTTATCTTCTGCGCATGGCTGCGGCTCAGGGACGACTGACGGACGGTGCGGGCGGGGCGGGCGACGGGGAGGACGGGGAGCGGGGGCTGGATGCGGACGCCTTTGCGCCACTGCCCTTCCGGGCCGCCGTCGACGCCCTGCGGGCCGCGCGGCCGAGGCCGCGCATCGAACTCGAGCCGGTGACGCCGCCGCGGCGGCTGGCGCCCTACGCGTACGCCCTCGAGGCGGCGGTGCTCGACGAGGACGGCGACGAACTGGCCGACGGGCGCCTGATCCTGCTGTACGACCCCGACGGCCACGAGGCCTGGCGGGGCTCCTTCCGGCTGGTCACCCTCGTACGGGCGGAGCTGCACGAGCCGGAGATGGCCGCCGACCCGCTGCTCCCCGAGGTCTCCTGGTCGTGGCTGACCGGCGCGATGGACGCCCGGGGCCTGGGCTACCAGGAGGCCGGCGGCACCGTCACCCGGGCGAGTTCGCACTACTTCGGGGCCTTGGAGGAGCGTCCGGCCGCCTCGCAGATCGAGATCCGCGCCTCCTGGACGCCCCGCGAGGGCCTGGGCGGCGTCCCGGACACCGGCGGGCACCTGGCGGCCTGGTGCGACCTGCTGGCCCAGGTCACGGGCCTGCCGCCGCTGGGCGCGCCGGCGGGCGAGGGCCCCTCCGCCGCACCGGCCGCCCCGGTGGTCCCGCTGCCGCAGCGGCGCGGACCCCGGCCGCAGCGCTGACCCCTTCCGGGCGGCCCGGCGACGGCGACAGCCGCGCCCGGGCCGCCCTCGCCGCATTGTGATTGCGGTTTTGTCGATACGGACACTTTCCGACCTCGCCTGACCGTCCGTCGACAGGGTTCGACTCGCGCCGTTCTTCGGATGATCGATCGCGCGTCCGAATTGCCCCGATTTCCCCTCACCAAATAGTGATCGTTCCCTAAAGGCGGACCCGTCCGGTGCCGAAGCAGACAGTGACCTAGCAAGCACGGTTCTTCCGTCCCGGCTTCATCCCCCGTGAGCCGGCTCCGTCCCCCACCCAGGAGGCCTGGTGTCCGTTCTCCTCGAGCAGCCCTCAAGCCTGGTCGCCTACCGCCCGAACAAGCCCACCGCGATGGTCGTCGTGGCCGATCCGCGCGTGCGCTCCACCGTGACCCGTCATCTCTGGGCGCTCGGAGTACGCGACGTGATCGAGGCCTCGTCCGTGGCGGAGGCTCGTCCCCGCATCGGCAACCCCCGTGACATCTGCGTCGCGGACGTCCACCTGCCGGATGGTTCCGGCCTTACCCTCCTGTCCGAGACCAGGGCCGCCGGCTGGCCCAACGGTCTGGCCCTCTCCGCCGCCGACGACATCGGCGCGGTGCGCAACGCCCTGGCCGGCGGCGTCAAGGGCTATGTCGTCACCGGCACCCGTACCAACATCGGCCTGCCGGGCCGTCCCGGCGCCGCTCCGCTCGGCGGGGCCCACCGCATGCACCGCCGCCCCCCGGGCTCCCCGAGCCACCCGGGCGGCTACCGCGAGCTCTCCGGCCGTGAGGTCGAGGTCCTGCGGCTGGTGGCGGAGGGCCAGTCGAACAAGGCGATCGGCGTCTCCATGGGACTGTCCGCCCTGACCGTCAAGAGCCACCTCGCACGCATCGCCCGCAAGCTGGGCACCGGCGACCGGGCCGGCATGGTCGCGGTGGCCCTGCGCACCGGCATCATCCACTGAACAGGCCGAACGCTCGAACATCGCGCCCACCGAGGGAACGTTCCCTCGGTGGGCGCGGTGCATGTGCGCGGTACACAGATACCCTTGACAGGTGACCGACGCCCATGACACCGCAGCAGACAGCCCACTGCGAACCACCGGAGGCGCCCCTCCGGACGACGGCGGAACCGGCGGGGAATCTGCTTCCCGGGCGGCGGAGCCGGTTCCCCTCCTGGAGCCCCGCGAGGGCATCCCGCCGGTGATCGCCGACGCGGAGGGCCTGGCGGCGACCGTCGCCGCCTTCGCCGCGGGCACCGGCCCGGTGGCCGTCGACGCCGAGCGGGCGTCCGGCTACCGCTACGGACAGAGCGCCTACCTCGTGCAGCTGCGCCGCGCCGGCGCCGGCAGCGCGCTGATCGACCCGGTGGCCTGCCCCGACCTCACCGCGCTGGGCGAGGCGATCGCCGACGCCGAGTGGGTGCTGCACGCCGCCACCCAGGACCTGCCGTGCCTGCGGGAGATAGGCATGGTCCCCGGCCGCCTCTTCGACACCGAGCTGGCCGGACGGCTGGCCGGGTTCCCCCGGGTCGGACTGGGCGCGATGGTGGAGAACGTGCTCGGCTTCGTGCTGGAGAAGGGCCACTCCGCGGTGGACTGGTCGACGCGTCCGCTGCCGGAGCCGTGGCTGCGGTACGCGGCGCTCGACGTGGAGCTGCTGGTCGACCTGCGCGACGCGCTGGAGAAGGAGCTGGAGCGGCAGGGCAAGCTCGAGTGGGCCCTGCAGGAGTTCGACGCGATCGCCTCCGCTCCCCCGGCGGCCCCCCGCAAGGACCCCTGGCGGCGCACCTCCGGCATGCACAAGGTGCGCCGGCGGCGGCAGCTGGCCGTGGTCCGCGAACTGTGGGAGACGCGGGACCGCATCGCGCGGCGCCGGGACGTTTCGCCGGGCAAGGTGCTGGGCGACGCCGCGATCGTGGAGGCGGCGCTGGCGCTGCCGGCCGACGTGCAGGCGCTGTCCGCGCTGAACGGGTTCGGCAGCCGGACCGGGCGGCGACAGCTGGAGCAGTGGCAGGCGGCCGTCGACCGGGCGAAGGCGCTGCCGGAGAGCGCGCTGCCGCTGCCGGGGCAGGCGGTGGCGGGGCCCCCTCCGCCGCGGGCCTGGGCCGACAAGGACCCGGCGGCCGCGGCGCGGCTGTCCGCGGCGCGGC
>NZ_JBRIOU010000002.1:423050-439696 GCF_053474865.1 Streptomyces sp. CO7 | reverse complement strand
CCCCGGCACCCCGCGCCCCGCGCGTACGGCACCGGCCTGCGCCCACCCGTGCCGCCCAGCGGCACGACTGCCCGCAGGGCGCAGGGCCCTGACCACCTGCGGGCGGCTGGGCCGCCCAGAGGGGGGCACGGGCGGGCGCAGGCGGTCCGTACGCACGGGACCGCACGCCCCACGCCGCGTCGGGCGCGGTCACGCACGGGCAGACGGCCCCGCGCCGCGGGCGGGCGACACCCTGCGGCACGGGTCACGCGGCAGTGTGACGTTCGACGCGTCGGGCTCCCGGGGTGGGCACAATGGTTACCCGCGAGTAGCATGACCGGTGAGCGGGCGCTCAGCCGCGCCCCTCACCGCAGCATCACGCAGCAGTGCCGCAGTCCGCACACCCCTGGAGGAGAGCCATCGTGCCTCGTACCGTCAGGGACGTCGTCTTCGTCGACGGCGTCCGTACCCCGTTCGGCAAGGCGGGCCCGAAGGGCATCTACCACGAGACCCGCGCCGACGACCTCGTCGTGAAGTCGATCCGGGAGCTGCTGCGCCGCAACCCGAACCTCGACCCGGCGAAGATCGACGAGGTCGCGATCGCCGCGACGACCCAGATCGGCGACCAGGGCCTGACCCTGGGCCGTACGGCCGGCGTCCTCGCGGGTCTCCCGCAGAGCGTCCCGGGCTACTCCATCGACCGCATGTGCGCCGGTGCGATGACCGCGGTGACCACCACCGCCGGCTCGATCGCCTTCGGCGCCTACGACGCCGTCATCGCCGGCGGCGTGGAGCACATGGGCCGCCACCCCATGGGTGAGGGCGTCGACCCGAACCCGCGGCTGGTCAGCGAGAAGCTGGTCGACGAGTCCGCCCTGTTCATGGGCATGACCGCCGAGAACCTGCACGACCGCTACCCGGCGATCACCAAGGAGCGCGCGGACAAGTACGCCGTCGCCTCCCAGGAGAAGGCCGCCAAGGCGTACGCGAACGGGAAGATCCAGCAGGACCTCGTCCCGATCTCGGTCCGCCGCACCGCAGCGGCCAATGGCGGCTCCGCCGCGGGGTCGGCCGGCGAGACCGGCTTCGGCCTGGTCACCGCCGACGAGCCGATGCGCCCGGGCACCACGCTGGAGAACCTGGCCGGCCTCAAGACGCCCTTCCGCGTCCACGGCCGCGTCACCGCGGGCAACGCCGCCGGTCTGAACGACGGCGCCACCGCGGCCCTCCTCGCCTCCGAGGAGTTCGCCACCGAGAACGGCCTGCCGGTCAAGATGCGCCTGGTCTCCTACGCCTTCGCCGGCGTGGAGCCCGAGGTCATGGGTTACGGCCCGATCCCGGCCACCGAGAAGGCCCTCGCCAAGGCCGGCCTGTCCATCGAGGACATCGGCCTGTTCGAGATCAACGAGGCCTTCGCCGTCCAGGTGCTCGCCTTCCTCGAGCACTACGGCATCGCCGACGACGACGCCCGCGTCAACCAGTACGGCGGCGCCATCGCCTACGGTCACCCGCTGGCCTCCTCCGGCGTGCGCCTGATGACGCAGCTGGCCCGCCAGTTCGAGGACCAGCCGCACGTGCGCTACGGCCTCACCACCATGTGCGTCGGCCTCGGCATGGGCGCCACGGTCATCTGGGAGAACCCGAACTTCGAGGGGGACAAGTGAGCAACGTCGCTGAACTGCTGAAGGGTGCGGCCGAGCTGTTCCCCGACGAGGTCGTCACCGAGGCGCACGTGCGCCACTTCGACCTCCCCCTGGGTGCGGGCCGTTTCGCCCTGATCACCCTGGACAACGGCTTCGACCACACCAAGCCGAACACCTTCGGCCCGCAGTCGCTGGCCAAGCTGGACGTGGCGATCGACCAGGTCGAGCGTGAGGCCGCGGCCGGCGAGATCGTCGGCATCGGTATCACCGGCAAGCCGTTCATCTTCGCCGTCGGCGCCGACCTCAAGGGCGTCGAGGCGCTGAAGGACCGCGAGCACGCGGTGGCGATCGGCAAGGGCGGCCACGACGTCTTCAAGCGTCTGGGCACCCTGGCCGTCCCGACCTTCGCGTACTACAACGGCGCGGCCATGGGCGGCGGCGTCGAGGTCGGTCTGCACTGCCGGTACCGCACGGTCTCCGCCGCGCTGCCCGCGTTCTCCCTCCCCGAGGTCTTCCTCGGCCTGGTCCCCGGCTGGGGCGGCTGCACCCTGCTGCCGAACCTGATCGGCGCGGACAAGGCCGTATCGGTGATCATCGAGAACTCGCTCAGCCAGAACCGCCAGCTCAAGGGCAAGCAGGTCTTCGAACTGGGCATCGCCGACGCCCTGTTCGAGGGCGCGGACTTCCTCGAGCAGTCGCTGGTGTGGACGGCGGCCGTCCTCAAGGGCGAGATCGTCGTCGACCGCCCGGAGATCGACCGCGGCGAGGGCTGGGACCAGGCCGTCGAGCGCGGCCGGTTCGTCGCCGACTCCAAGGTGCACGGCGCGGCCCCGGCCGCCTACCGCGCGCTGGAGATCATCGCGAACGCCAAGGACGGCGACCTCCAGGCGGGCTACGACGCCGAGGACGAGGCCCTCGCGGACCTCATCATGGGCGACGAGCTGCGCTCGGGCCTGTACGCCTTCAACCTGGTGCAGAAGCGCGCCAAGCGCCCGGCCGGCGCGCCGGACAAGTCGCTGGCCCGCCCGGTCACCAAGGTGGGCGTCGTCGGCGCCGGCCTGATGGCCTCGCAGCTGGCGCTGCTGTTCCTGCGCCGCCTCGAGGTGCCGGTCGTGCTCACCGACATCGACCAGGCGCGGATCGACAAGGGTGTGGGCTACGTCCACTCCGAGATCGACAAGCTGCTCGGCAAGGGCCGCATCAACCAGGACAAGGCCAACCGCCTCAAGGCGCTGGTCACCGGTGTCCTGGACAAGGCCGAGGGCTTCTCGGACGCGGACTTCGTGATCGAGGCCGTCTTCGAGGAGATGGGCGTCAAGCAGCAGGTGTTCGCCGAGGTCGAGGCCGTCGCCCCGGCCCACGCGATCCTGGCGACCAACACCTCCTCGCTGTCGATCAGCGAGATGGCGTCGAAGCTGAAGAACCCCGAGCGGGTCGTCGGCTTCCACTTCTTCAACCCGGTCGCCGTCCTGCCGCTGCTGGAGATCGTCCGCGGCGAGCAGACCGACGACGCCTCGCTGGCCACGGCGTTCGCCGTGGCGCGCAAGCTGAGGAAGACCGCGGTACTGGTGAAGGACGCCCCGGCGTTCGTCGTCAACCGCATCCTCACCCGCTTCATGGGCGAGGTGCAGAACGTGATCGACGAGGGCACCCCGGTGGCCGTGGCGGAGAAGGCGGTCGAGCCGCTGGGCCTGCCGATGTCCCCGCTGGTGCTCCTGGAGCTGGTCGGCCCCGCCATCGGCCTGCACGTCTCCGAGACGCTCAACCGCGCGTTCCCGGACCGCTTCACCGTCTCCGGCAACCTCAAGCGGGTCGTCGAGGCCGGCAAGCGCGGCTTCTACGTCTACGACTCCGGCAAGCCGGAGCTGGACCCGGAGGTCGCCGCCCTCCTGCAGCAGGGCGACACCGTCCTGTCCGAGGAGCAGGTCCGCGAGCGGGTCCTGGGCGCGGTCGCCCAGGAGATCGGCCTGATGCTCGACGAGGGCGTCGTGGCCGAGGCGCAGGACATCGACCTGTGCCTGATCACCGGTGCGGGCTGGCCCTTCCACCTGGGCGGCATCACGCCGTACCTGGACCGTGAGGGCGTCTCCGAGCGCGTCAACGGCAAGCGGTTCCTGGCGCCGGGCGTGGCGTCGGTTCCCGCGTAACACCTGCGGCGCGTGACGCGAAGGGCCCCCGCCTCCCGGCGGGGGCCCTTTCCGCTTCCCGTCCCGTCTCCCGGTGGGGTTCCGTTCTCACGGGCGGGCGAGGACGGCGAGCGCGGTCGCCACCTTCCGCTCCTCGCCGGTGCGTCCGGGCACTTCGGCCGGGTGGTTGCGGAGCCGGCCGGCGACGACCATGGTGCTGGAACCGCCGCCGTCCAGGTTCATGGCGTCCGACGCGCCGAGCGAGACGAGTATCCGGGCCGCCTCGTCCAGCCGTACCCCCACGCTGGCGCCGGGCCGGCGGCCGTCGACGACGACCAGCAGGAGGGAGCCGTCCGACGTCACTCCGGCGAGGGTCCGGGGCTCCCTGGGCACGAGGACGGTGTCCGGGAAGCCGTCGGCCGCCGCGTCGACCCGGACGCGCCCGTCACGGACGAGGCGGGGTCCGGCACCGAGAACGGACACCCCTGCGCCGCCCACCTCTCGGCCGGCGTCGTCCGTCGTCCTGTGGGTCACGGTGAGGACGCTCCCCACCGCGCCGTGGCTCCGCAGCCACCGGGCACCTTCGCCGGTGCCCACCAGGGTCCTGCCCACGGGCGGAACGGCTCCTCCGGCGGGCGAACGCAGTGCCGTCACCCGCCCGTGGCCGTCCAGGACCGCCTCGACGCTCCCCGGTCCGGCGTCCGGTGAGCGCGCCCCCCACTGGGGGCGGAAGTCGACGATCTCGGAGGGGTCCACGCAGAGCCGGCCCCGCGCGGGTGCGGTGACGGTCCCGGCCGTGCCCGCCGACCGGTCACCGCCGACGCCCCCGCAGCCGAGGATCCGTCCCGGCCGGCGGTCGATCCCGTCCACGGTGCGGGCCGCGCCGTCCGAGGAGGTCACCGTCGAGGCGGTCGACAGTGCGGTGATCCGCGGCCGGGCCCCGTCGCCCAGCACCAGTGAGGTCGTGCCGTTCAGCGCCTCGCTCAGCAGCTCCCCATCGGTGCCGTAGGCCCCCAGCGGGTCGCCCTCGTACCCCCCGAAATGCACACCGGTGGCGATGTCGAAGAACGACCCGTTCACCGCGGCGACGGCACCGTCGGTCATCTCACGGACCGTCCGCGCGGTGGCCAGGTCCTCGCCGTGCACGCCACGGACCGTGACGTCGGCGTCCCGGGCCACCGTCAGCACGTGCAGCCGGACGGGCTGTCCGTCCTCGAGCAGCCGGGTCGCGGCGTGGTACGTCACTCCCCGGGGCATCGCGGGCCGCGCACCGGTGGCGTGCGGCGCCGCCCCCTGCCGGGCCTGCGGCTCGGCCCCGCCGCAGGAGACGAGCAGCAGGGCCAGCGCGGCGGCGACCGCCGGCCAGAACCGCGGGACGAACCGGCGCATCAGCCGGTGCGGAGGGTGTGGGCCGGGGGTCCGTCAGGCCGCACCGACCCACCTGTCGGTCGTCGTCTCCGCGGCCGCCGGCAGGGCTCCCACCGGGCCGTCCGGCGCGAGCTCGGCCGCCGGCACGTCGCCCAGGGCATCGATCGCCTCGAAGACGCGCAGGCAGTTGTCCGTGTCCCGGTGCCCGAAGAAGCTCTGCACGCGCTCCCGGTACGGGCTCTCGACGACGAAGCCGAACTCGATGGAACGGATGATCTCGTCCACGGCATCGTCGACCGTCCGGCAGACCGGGCCGAACCCGTGCTCGGAGAGGTTGAAGTACCCGCGCTTGTAGTGCCGCCCGTAGAAGTCCTCCTCGTCGAAGGGCACGTGCACCAAGGGCGTCCCCATGTAGGCGACGTCGAAGAAGACGGACGAGTAGTCGGTCACCATCAGGGAGCACTCCCTCATGGCCTCCTGGACGTTGCGGGTGGTCGGGTCGGCCACGTGGACGGCGGGCGACTGAGGGGTGAAGTGCCGCAGGTAGGGACGGATCTCGTAGTGCGGGAAGAACTCCAGCTCCACTCCGCGCCGCTCCAGTTCCGCGGCCAGGCGCGGGTCGTGCAGCAGCGCGCGGTAGAACCGGAAGTACTCGGACTGGGTGAACGTCGTCCTGGCCGGCCCCGCGGACTTCTTGTAGGAGGCGGTGACGATCCACTGGCGCCAGGTGGGCATCAGCAGGATCCTCGGCTTCCCCTTGCGGATCGGCTGCAGCGCGTCGTAGCGCGGGAAGCCGGCCATCACGGCCCGGTCGCGGTAACCGGCCTCGTGGTTGAAGAACTCCTCCTCCTGACGGCCTGCCGTCACGAGCAGGTCGTAACTGGCGATGCGGTGGTCCGCACCGGAGGTGACGTCGTTGTACGTCACTCCGTGCTGCAGGAAGACGCGCTGGTAGGAGAGCAGTTCGCCGAACCGGTGCAGGAAGAGGACCTTCCGGTAGCCCTCGGGCACCAGGTAGGACTCGGAGTCGTAGGAGCCGATCAGCTTGGTCGCGTGCAGCAGGTACATGCGGTGCTTGAAGGACCCCAGCTTGATCACCTGGCCGTACTTCGCGACCTTGGCGTGGTCCGGCGCGTTTCCGTCGATGACGTAGTAGATCTTGCGGCGTCTGCGGTTCGTCCGCATCCACTTGAAGAAGTGGTAGGAGTTGTCCTGGGCCGTGTCGGAGCGCTCGCCGATGAGCCAGATCTCCCGTCCGGCCAGCAGCGGCCACATGAGCCAGTAGGCGAGGCGCATGCGCCATCCGGGGTTGCGCTTGCTCAGGATGCGGATCTCGCGCCGGGTCCGCCACAGCGCGTGCCGGGTCCTGGCCGTCACGCTCTTGTCGACGATGCGCATGTGCAGGGCGTCCCGGTCGCCGATGGTCAGCATGTACCGGTAGCGGCCGAGCCGTCCCTGCCCCTTCAAGCGGTGCAGCGGCAGCCGTGCCCTCATCACCACGTTGCGGTGCCTGGTGCGGTCGACGCGGTGCACCCTCAGCCGGAAGTCGCCGACGCCGAAGCCTTCCTCGGCGAGCTTCTCCACGGGTATCTCGGCGTAGAAGCCCGCGTACAGGTCCCGCTTGTTGCGGGCGTTCCACAGGTCACGCCGGTAGACCTGCACCAGCGGCACGGCGATCTTGACGTCGCCCTTCTGGTAGACGAACTCCAGCGGGTTCTCCAGCCGGCCGGCGATGTCCATGCCGGGGAACGCCATGCAGCCCTCGACCACCAGGACCTCTCCCCGGCTGCGCACGGACTCCACCACCACGTTGGGGTCGGCGACCCGCGCCGTCGCCGTCTCGAGGACGCCTCCGGCGAACGTGCGGTGGAAGCCGTCGTCGTCGACCTCGAGTCGGAGCGGAGCCGCCTCCAGGGCGGGCGCCGGATCGCAGAACAGCTCGAAGTTGCCGCTCTTGGCGGCGTAGTGGTCGAGCAGCTGCGCCGGGTTGGTGACGAGTTCCAGGATCACCTCGTCGGGAACGCGCGCGTAGTGCCCGTGCAGTTCGTGGAACATCCGCGCGAGCTGCGAGCGGCTGAGGACGTTCCGGGCGTTGCACAGGAAGCCCTTGTAGGTGCGGACCACGTAGCGGTGGAACATCCGCCGTATCTCGGGCCGCTCGGCGGCGGAGTAGTTGAGCAGGAACTGGTTCAGCCGCAGGTGGTCGCGGTAGTTCGCGGGCTTGCTCCACAACGAGTCCATGATCGACGACCCGTCGGGACGCCCGCGGTAGTAGTAGACCGGAGCGTCGACGATGCTGATGCCCTTGGCCCGCAGCATCGCCGGCAGCGTGGCCCAGGCGTCCTCGAAGTGCACGCCCTCGCCGAACTTGAGGCCGAGCCGGCGGAGCAGGTCCGTGCTGAACAGCTTGTTGCACGCGGAACCGCTGAAGATCAGGTCGGGAGTGTCGGCGAAGTCCTCGATCAGGCGGTCGCCGGAGCCGAAGTACGCCTTCCAGGGACCGTACGGGCGGTCGGGGAAGTTGACCAGGTCCCCCACGACGACCTCGCTGCCGTCGCGGCGCGCCGCCTGCAGCATGAGGTGCAGGGCGTCGGGGCCGAGGATGTCGTCCGAGTCGAGGAAGGTGACGTAGGGGGCGGCCACCTGCTCGAGGCCGTTGTTCCGCGCGTTGCCCAGTCCGCCGTTGGTCTGGTGCACCACGGTGACGTTGGCGTAGAACTCGGCGAAGTGGTCGAGGATCTGCGGCGTCTCGTCCGTGGCGCCGTCGTCGACCAGGATGACCTGGGTGGCGTCGAAGCCCCGCTGTGCGGCGATCGAGCCGAGGCAGTCCTCCAGGTACTTGGCCACGTTGTAGCAGGGCACGACGACGGCGAGCTCGTAGGGCCGGTCCAGGTGGCGGATCGGCGGGTGGAGGCGGCCGCGCCACCACATCCAGGGGGCGTTCGGGTCGCTCTGGTCGGTTTCGAAGTCACGCCGGCCGGACGCGGCGGACCGGAGGGCGAGGTTGCCGCTGACGGTGCGGTAGCCCTCGTACTCCTCGCCGTCCCGCACGAAGGTGAACTCGTCCAGCTCCATGTCCCGCACGTTCAGCGCGGAGCGGGAGCGGCTGCGGTTCCACTCCACGATGAGCGAGACGTTCCACACCGTGCTCTCGGAGAGGTCGTCGCCGAGCAGCGTGCCCAGGCCCGCGGTGCCCTTGAAGACCACGAACCGCTCGTCCACAGCGACGCCGGGGACCGGGACGACGACGTCCTTCTTGGTGTGGCGGTTGCGGACGGCCAGGTAGACCGACACGTTGTCGCCGGCGCCGATCCGGCCGAAGCGGTTGACCAGGTGGCCCTCGTAGGACAGCTCGCCCTCGTCGATGCCCCAGCCGTTGAGCTGGGCGTAGAGCGGCACCTGGGACAGGGGCGCGGCGGAGAGGCCGAGTTCGGTGACGTCGAGCATGCGGCGCGCGTCGGGGAGGTGGAGGTGGTCACCGGACCAGTAGACGCGGCCGTCCTCCTCCACCAGGTAGGAGGAGAAGACACTCTTTCGCTGGGCGTAGTCCAGCGTGGTCAGCGCGCCCTCGGTGTCCTGGTACATGAGGAAGAAGGCACGGACCCGGTCGACCGGCCCGCACAGCTCGAACGCCTCCTCGCTGACGGAGAAGAGGTAGGCGCTGACGACCTCGGCGAAGTCCTGCTGGAAGGCGGCGTCGCCCTCCGCCAGGGCCCTCATGTACAGCCTCAGGTCATGGGCGAGGAACTTGGAGTCCTTGCGCACCTTCAGGGACCACAGGCCGCGGTCGAGGAGGAACTGGTCCGTGGCACGGTGCACGGTGATCCGGTCGAGGATGCTCCGCAGCTCGCCGGTACGCCCGGTGATCGACGCGCCCTGGGTCTCCCAGAGCCAGCGGTAGACGGGGTCGGTGACGATGGTGATCCCGCGCGCCAGGCAACCGGCCACCGTGGAGAAGTAGGTGTCCTCGTAGAAGACGCCCTCGGGGAACCACACTCCGGCCGAGCGGAGGAAGTCCACGCTGTAGAGCTTGGCCGCGGCGATCGGGTCGGACAGCAGGGTCGGGAACTCCTCGAGGTTCGCGACGGTGCGGCTCATCGCGTAGACCTCGGGCGCCCAGGGTTCCGACTCGCCGGTGTCCCGGTTGACCCGCAGGGCCTTGCCCGCCGTGATGTCGCTCCCGCTCTCCAGCGCGCTGGCGACCAGCAGCTCGCAGGCGCGCGGCGGCAGTTCGTCGTCGGCGTCGAGGAACATGATCCACCGGCCGCTCGCCTGGGCGATGCCCCAGTTGCGGGGCGCCCCGACGCCTCCGCTGTTCTCGGTGCGGTTCAGGACGCGCACCCTGTTGTCGTTGCCGGCGAAGTTGCCCACCACCTCGAGCGTCGAGTCGGTCGACGCGTCGTCGACGACGAGGACCTCGACCAGCTCGTAGGTCTGGTTCAGGGCCGACTGGAGGGCCTTTCCGATGGTGGTCGCCGCGTTGTACGCGGGGATGACCACCGTCACCCAGGAGTTGTCCCCGTCCTGGAGCTGTCTCATCGGTTGTTCCCCCAGGATCCCTGGTGTCCGCCCTGCGCCGCCGGGGCCGCTTCCGGGTAGGGGTGGAAAACGTTGTCGTCGTGGCCGTGGGGGAAGGAGGACCCCGCCTGCAGCGGAAAGCCGTACGCGTCGTAGAGGTCGTTGGGCTGCGGGTAGGGCTGGAAGCCCGGGTCCTCGCCGGGTTCCGGCGCGCTGTAGCGCTCGTCGGCGAGCAGCGCCTCCTGGGCGGCCCGGCGGTGGCGCCCCCGGTGCAGTTCGGGCGCGATGGTCCCGACGCTCGCCGGGGCGGGGCTCAGCTCCTCCATGACGCGGCTGAAGTCACGCGTGGACAGCCAGAACTTGTACATGATCACGAACTCGAAGAGCATCAGCAGCACGGCCGAGACCGCGGTGGTCCACAGGATCCTCCCGATCAGCGGTCCCACGATGAACACGAACATCTGGAACTCGATGCCGCTGATCAGGTGCGGCCTGATGCGGGTGCGCAGCAGCATCCTGCGGACCCTGGTGTACCAGGGGAACTGGTCGCGGAACTGCTCGTGCAGGTCGATCACGTTGGCCGCCCCGGCCTGCGCCTGCTCCCGGAGCTGTTCGGCGCGCAGGTGCGGGTTGTCCCGGAGCAGGTCCTCCATGAAGAGGACCGGCCCGGCGTCGGCCCGGGCCCGGGCATGACGCTCGCGCTCGGCCCGGTCGGCCTCCTCGCGCTCCGCGGTGAGCTTCTCGATCTTGGCGCGCATGGACTGGCGCATCTTGTAGATCTGCAGGGCGTCGACGTACCGGAGCATGTCGAGGAAGACCACGCCCAGGGCCGCCAGCAGATAGCGCTCGTCGTCGGTGCGCAGGAACTGGCCGCCCATCAGGGCGAGGGCGCAGAAGAGGACGCGGATGCGGTCGAAGACGTAGTCCAGCCAGCCGCCGAAGACGCTGCCGTTGCCCTTGAGCCGGGCCAGCTTCCCGTCGATGCAGTCGAGGATGAAGCTGACGTGGTAGAGCAGGGCGCCGATCAGCAGTGACCGGGTGTCGCCCTTGAGGAAGAAGCCGGCGGACGCCAGGCCGACGAAGAGCGCCGCCCAGGTCACGCGGTTCGGCGTGATGAAGCGGAAACGCGCGAAGACGATCAGCAGGCGGGTGGCGACGGGATCGACGAGAAAGACGGTCCACCAGGCGTCCCGCTTCTTGACGGTCAGCTTCTGGACAGCCCTCAGGGACAGCTTGGTCATAGTTCCTCAGCCACACAGGACGGATCAGCGCCCTGCTCCTGCCCCTTTTCGCCCCACCCCCAGGGCAGCACAGATGAACCCAGGGCTGCACAGGGTTTCATTGAGAGTTGAACATTAACAAAACTTTCACCAACTCAGCCCTGTTTCAGTCCTTGACTGACGCGGGAAAAGTCACAAGCGATCGCGTACAACCATCGCCTTGTCTCATGTCTCAGTGGCCCACGATGTGCCAGGCTCCGAGCGTCAGAGGGTCGGACGGCCCTCGCTGCCGCGCCAGCAGCAGGCGCCGGCCGGCCTCCCGGACCGCCACCACGGTGCGGCCCTCGCGGGTGACGGCGACGGCCACGGCGCCGCGGGCGGGGGCCGGGAAGTCCTGCCACCAGAGGTCGGGACCCGGCCGGCCCTCGGGGTAGGCCCCCAGCCCTCCGGTAGCCGTGGCGCCGGAGCGGGCCAGGAGCGAGTAGGCCCACCCGTCCGCCCGCGCCCCGTGCGCGGTGGCCGGCGGCCCGCTGCCCTCGACGTCCCCGATAGGAAGGGGCGCGTGGACGCCCGGCCACCACGCCGCGGCGGCGTTGGTGCGCAGGTCGCGGAAGTGGACGGCTCCGGGTTCCGGCGCGGGCGCCATGCTGCCGGGCCGCACCGCGAAGGGGACCGTCCGGTCCTCCGCCCACGCCCCGTCCTGACCGAGGTGCCAGCGCACGACGGCATCGGTGTCCCGTGCGCGGGCGTACACCTCCACCCCGCCGTGCGGCGTCGTCACCGCCACCAGGTCGTCGGCGACCCGGGTGCCGCCCAGGTGCTGCCACGGCGCCCACGCCCCGTCCGCCGTCCGGCGCCGGCAGCTGATGCTGTGGCCGAAGTTCCGGACGAACACGAAGAGGTTGCCCGCGCCGTCGAAGGCCGCGGCCGGGAATCCGGTCTCCCTGCCACGGCGCCAGTCGGCCTGGTTCGGCGCGCCGAGCACGTTCCAGGGCGTCGGCGTCCGCCCGGTGCGGAACTGCGCCGTGTGCACCACGGCGACGTCCACCCCGCCGTCCTCCCGCGGTGTGCGGCTGAGCCCGAAGAAGTGCGGGAAGCCGTGGGGGTCGTGCACCACGGCGAGACCCGGCGCCAGCACCGGGCCGTCCAGCAGCTCCGGTCCCCGCCAGGCGGAGTCGTCGGGCAGCTCCTGGTGCCACCGCACCACCCCGGCGGCCGTGATCCCGACAGCGGTCAGCCTCCCGTCGAACCCGGTGGTCAGCCAGTTGACCGGTGCCGGATACCTGCGGCAGGCGGCCATGCCGAGACGGGGATCGGCCCCGGCGCGCAGGCAGTCCACCTCCACGGGGTTGCGGGTCTCCAGCTGGAGCGCCCGCGCCGCGGTGAGCGCTCCCGCCGCCACAAGGGCGCGGGCGGGGGGCTCCTGGTGCCCCGGGGTGCCGCTCGCCTCGTCGAAGGAGACGTGTTCCGGGTCGGGGTCCAGCGTCAGCAGTCCCGCGGGGGCGATGCGGCCGAGTTCCTCGCGCAGGGCCCCGGCGCAGTCGGCGGCCTCGACGTCCAGCACCCGGGGCCGGCGGGAGACGAGACAGCCCCGGTCCGCGGCCTGCGCCAGGGCGCGCTCCAGTGCCGCCGAGCCCTCCCCCGTTCCGGCCCGCAGAGCAACCACGGCGAGGTCCGATCCCGCCTCCGCGAGCATGACCAGCGGAATGGCGTCGGCGGGCTCCGGGACGACCACGGCGACCACGACCGGCCGGTCCGCGTTCCGGTCGTCCCCGAGGGGCGTGCGTCGGTCGGTCCTGCGCGTCATGCCTCTTCGTCCTTCTCCGCCGAACTCCTGGGGGTCATATCCGGCTCCAGCCGCCCAGGGTGAGCCCCGGGCCGTCCTCCTGATGCGCCAGGGTGATCGTTCCGTCGACGGCGACCGCCGACACCACCACCCGTCCGTGGCCGTCCAGCGCGAGCACCGGGTCACCGAGGCAGACCTGCCCGGTGTCCGTCCACCAGACCCCGTTGCGCTCGTCCTCGGCGACACAGACCCCCAGCATGATCCTGCCGTGGGCGCCGCGGTGCGCCAGCACCGTGCAGGGGTACCCGTCGAGGACGGTGCTCACCGCCGCGTGGCGTCCGTCGCCCGGATCCCCTTCCAGAGGCACCGGCCACTCCCCTGCCCGGACGGCGACCATGCCGCCGCGGACATCGGTCAGGTAGTAGGTCACCCGGCCGGGGGAGGTCTCCAGGCCGGTGATCGACCCGGGCACGGGGATCACCCCGAGGTCCTGTCCCCTCTGCGGTCCGGCTCCGGGGCTCTGCTGGTACCACGTCAGGACGCCGGTAGGGGCAGGGGCCACGATCTCCAGGTGCCCGGTGGAGGTCGGTACCGCCACGGGGGTGTCGAGGGCCGCGGTCACCCGCAGGTCCGTCCATGCCTCCCAGCGCCCCTGCGCGTCCTCGCGGCGCATCGAGATCCGGCCCTCGGCCGTGGGGACGAGAACGTGAAGGACGCCGCCGGTGTTGACCGCCGCGGTCGCCTGCCCCATCAGGGGCGTCCGCTCACGCTTGGCGTGCGGGTTGCCGATCGACCGCCATTCGCTCATCGGACGGCCGGCCTGGTACTGGATCGCGTAGACGAGATCCACCACCGGCGAGTCCGTGCCGGCGTCCCTCACCCGGCGGCCCACCACATGGGCGTACCGGTTCTCCCCCTGTACGACGGTGACGTGCGAGAGGTTCCTGGCGGGCAGGGTGTCGGGGCCGAGCCATTCGGCGCTCCCGGGCCGGCTCTCCGTCCACCGCAGGATCGTCTCTCCGACGTGCGCGAACGCGATGAGCCGCCCGTCGGGAGCTCCGAGCAGCCACAGCCCCGACACCACGGCCCGGGAGGCTTCGAACCCTGGCGAACGGCCCGCGGCACGCTGCTCGTGCCCGGGCGGGGAGGTGGACCGCATGCTCCGTGTCGTCCTTCCGGAGGCGCCGGGGGGCCGCTGCGGTCCCCGGCGCCTTTCAAGAGTTGCTCAGCAGTGTCAGCGTCGCGCTTCGGGGTGGCGCAGGCGCCACCCCTCCCAGGCGGAGGCCACCATCGAGGCGGCGTCGTGCCGCGCCTCCCAGCCCAGCTCGCCGCGGATGCGGTCGGCCGAGGCGACGACGCGGGCGGGATCACCGGGCCTGCGCGGCGCCACCACCGGCGCGGCGGCCGCGCCGTGGCCGGTCACCTCGCCGATCAGAGCGATCATCTCGCGCACCGAGACACCCTGCCCCCGGCCGATGTTGACCGTCAGGTCGCTGCCGGGCTCCCGCGCCGTCAGGGCACGCGCCGCCGCGAGGTGGGCCGAGGCGATGTCCTCGACGTGGATGAAGTCCCGCACGCAGGACCCGTCCTCGGTGTCGTAGTCGTCACCGAAGATCACGGGGGCGGAGCCCTCGGTCAGCTTCTCGAACACCATGGGGACCAGATTGAAGACGCCGGTGTCCGCGAGGGCCGCCTCGGCCGCGCCGGCCACGTTGAAGTAGCGCAGACAGGCGGTCCGCATGCCGTGCGCCCGGCCGGTGGCGCGCACCATCCACTCCCCCACGAGCTTGGTCTCGCCGTAGGGATTGATCGGCGCGCAGGGCGTCTCCTCCGTCACCGTGCCGACGTCGGGCATCCCGTACACCGCGGCCGACGAGGAGAAGAGGAACTCACGCACACCGGTGTCCGCCGCCGCCTCCAGCAACGTCTGCAGGCCGTGCACGTTCTCCCGGTAGTAGTACAGCGGCCGTGCCACCGATTCGGCGACCTGCTTCTTGGCCGCGAGATGCACCACACCACGGATACCGAGGTCCGCCAGCGTCCTGCGCAGCAGTGCACCGTCCAGGGTGGAGCCCTTCACCAGGGTCACGCCGTCCGGGACCCTGACCGGGTCACCGGTGGAGAGGTCGTCGTACACCACGACCTCCTCGCCCGCCGCCCGCATCGCGCGGACCACGTGCGCCCCGATGAATCCCGCCCCACCTGTAATCATCCATGCCATGGGCGCATACTAGTTCTTCATTCAAGTTCACGTATTGAGCACATGTCGACATTCGGTTCGCGGCCCCTGCCCCGTTGTGATCACTTGTGCACGACTTCTGAGGACCGCACCACCATGAGCCACACCTCGGCGGCACACCCGCCCGCGTCCGGACGCCGCTCGGACCGCAGAGCCCCGGACCGGCGCGGGCGGCGTCGCCGCGGGCGCGGCCGGATCGCGCTGCTGACGCTGCTGGTCCTGGTGCTGGCCGCCGGCGGCGCGGCGTACTGGCTGTACGCGGGGCTCGACTCCAACATCGACTCCGTCGACCTGGAGGAGGCCCTCGGCGACGACCGTCCCGGGAAGCTGCCGACCTCGGGGCAGAACATCCTCGTCCTCGGCTCCGACTCGCGCGCCGGGGCCAACGGCGCGCTGGACGGGGGCAAGGTCGCCGGGGCGCGGTCCGACACGGCGCTGGTGATGCACATACCCGAGGGCCGCACCGAAGCCGTCGCGGTGAGCATCCCGCGCGACACCCTGGTCCACCGGCCGAAGTGCGTCTCGGCGGACGGCGGCACCGTTCCGGCGGCGGACCGGGTGATGTTCAACTCCGTGTACGCGCAGGTCGGTCCGGCCTGTGTGGTGAAGACCGTCGAGAAGATGTCCGGGGTCCGGATGGACCACTACATGGAGATCGACTTCGCCGGCTTCAAGGAGCTGGTGGACGCGATCGGCGGAGTGACCGTCACGGTCGACCAGGACATCCACGACACCTCCAGCGGCCTGGAGCTCGCCGCCGGCACGCACCGTCTGGACGGCAGGGAGTCGCTGGCGTTCGTCCGCACTCGGCACGGCGTCGGGGACGGGAGCGACCTGGGGCGGATCGGGCTGCAGCAGCAGTTCCTGGTCGCCCTGCTGTCCGAGATCAAGCAGCAGGACCTGCTGGGCGACCCGGCCAAGACCTACCGCATCGCGGACACCCTGACCGAGGCCCTCACCACCGACGCGGAGCTGGCCTCGCTCACCTCGCTCGCCGACTTCGGGCAGAGCCTGAACGGGGTCGACCCGGCCTCGATGGACACGGTCATGCTGCCGGTGGAGTACGACAAGGCCGACCCCAACCGGGTGGTGCCGGCCGAGCCGCGGGCGACGGCGCTGTGGAAGGCGATCCGGTCCGACGAGGCGGTGCCGGAGTCGGCGCGGATGTCCCCCGCCGCGTCCTGAGCCGTCGGCCGGGCCGGGCGTCTGGAAGGCTGGGCCCATGGATCAGGACCTGCCGCTGCTGGTGATCGTCGACGCGGCCAACGTGGTCGGCTCGGTGCCCGACGGGTGGTGGCGGGACCGGCGGGGAGCGGCGGAGCGGCTGCGCGACCGGCTCGCCTCGCAGGGGCTGCCCGGGCTGCCCGGCGCGACGGGCGCGGTGGAGATCGTCCTGGTCGTCGAGGGCGCGGCGCGCGGGGTGGAGTCGGTTCCGGGCGTGCGGGTGGAGTCCGCGGGCGGGAGCGGGGACGACCTCGTCGTCGACCTGGTCGCCGCGGCGCGGCCCGGGCGGCCGTGCCTGGTGGTCACCGCCGACCGTGAACTCCGCCGCCGGGTCGTGTCTCTCGGCGCCGACGTCACGGGGCCCCGCACCGCCCGGGGCTGAGGCCCCGGGCGGTGCTCGGGGCGACGGCGGCCGCCGCACCTGCGCCTCGCGGCCGGCACCGCAACGCGGCAGACCCTGGCTGCTCCGGGCGCGCCCGCGGCCGCCGTACGGGGCCGGACGGCTGCGCGGGCGCCGCTGCCCGGGGCGCCGCCCGTGACTGC
>NZ_JBRIOU010000002.1:421104-422950 GCF_053474865.1 Streptomyces sp. CO7 | reverse complement strand
CCGTAGGGCCCCGGAACGCGACGCCGCCCCTACGGCACCCGCCCCGGGCGCCGGGCCGGGTGCTCAGTCGGACTGGGCGGCGGCGCGGGCCTCGGCCTCGCGCCCCGGGGCCAGCAGGCTCTTGCGGTGGCCGTACGCGAAGTAGACGACGACACCGAGCGCCATCCACACCCCGAACCGGACCCACGTCTCGGCCGGCAGGTTCAGCATCAGCCACACCGAGGCCAGCACCGAGACGATCGGCAGCAGCGGAACCAGCGGGGTGCGGAAGGCCCGCGGCAGGTCGGGCCGACTGCGCCGCAGCACGACGACGCTGATCGCCACCACCACGAAGGCGAAAAGGGTACCGATGTTCACCAGCTCGGCCAGCACGCTGAGCCGGGTGAAGCCGGCGATCACCGCGATGGTCACACCGAGCAGGATGGTCGGCCGGTAGGGGGTCTTGAAGCGCGGGTGGACACGGGAGAAGAACCGGGGCAGCAGCCCGTCGCGGCTCATCGCGAAGAAGACCCGGGTCTGTCCGAGCAGCAGGATCATGCAGACCGTGGTGAGGCCGATCGCCGCGCCGAAACTGATGACGCCGGCGAAGAAGGGGTGTCCGGTCGCCTTGAAGGCGTCGGCGAGCGGCGCGTCGACGGAGAGCTTGGTGTAGTGCTGCATGCCGGTGACCACGATCGACACCAGCACGTAGAGCGTGGTGCAGATGGCGAGGGATCCCAGGATGCCGCGCGGCATGTCGCGTTGCGGGTTGCGGGTCTCCTCGGCCGCGGTCGCGACGACGTCGAAGCCGATGAACGCGAAGAAGACCACCGAGGCGGCGGTGAAGATGCCCAGGACGCCGAAGTTGGCGGGGGCAAAACCGAAGATGAGCTGGATCAGCGGGGCGTGGAGGCCGCCGCCCGCCTCCTGGGGAACGGAAGCGGGGATGAAGGGGCGGTAGTTCTCGGCCTTGATGAAGAAGGCGCCCGCGACGATCACCAGCAGCACCACGCCCACCTTGATGGCCACCACCACGGAGGTGATCCGGGCGGACAGCTTCATCCCGACGACCAGGACCGCGGTGAGCACCAGGACCAGCAGCGCCGCGAAGAGGTCGAAGCCGAAGCCCTCGACGCCGTCCCGGCCGGAGAGCACGGCCGGCATCGTCCAGCCCGCGTTCTCCAGCAGGGAGCGGATGTAACCGGACCAGCCGACCGCCACCACCGCCGTGCCGAGCGCGAACTCCAGGACCAGGTCCCAGCCGATGATCCAGGCGGGCAGCTCGCCCAGGGAGGTGTAGGAGAAGGTGTACGCCGATCCGGCGACCGGCACGGTGGAGGCGAACTCCGCGTAGCACAGCGCGGCGAGGGCGCAGACCACGCCGGCGATCACGAAGGCGATCGCCGTCGCGGGGCCTGCGGTCTCCTTGGCGACGGCCCCGGTGAGGACGAAGATGCCGGTGCCGATGACGACGCCGACGCCGAACACGGTCAGGTCCAGCGCGGAGAGGGACTTCTTCAGCCGGTGTTCCGGATGTTCCGTCCCCTCGATGGAGTGCTCGACCTTCTTCGTCCTGAAGAGGCTGCTGCTGCTCACGTCATTCCTCCCATGGGTCCCCGACACGGTCGGAGGGTGCCTTCCCTCTTCCCCGAATTCCGTCGCTCAGGACGCCCCGCCCGGTTTGTCACCGGGACGAGCGAAGAGCCCGGCGGAACCGGCCCAGTCGCCCCGCCGCGACCGGCCGGGAGGGCGCCGTCAGGGAGCGGGGCAAGGTGGCGCACCGGAACACCGGGCGCGGCGGCCCAAGGGGAACACCGGGAGCGCCGACGCAGGAGGAACACCGGGCGCGGCGGGGCGGGAGGAACAC
>NZ_JBRIOU010000002.1:417568-421004 GCF_053474865.1 Streptomyces sp. CO7 | reverse complement strand
GGCAGGGGCGGCCTCGAAGCCCTCGCGGCCGTCGAGCTGGGAGACCAGCCCGGTGACCTGGCGGGCGATGTCCGGGGCGGTGAGCCCGATCTCGGTGAGGACCTCGGCGCGCGAGGCGTGGTCCAGGAACTGCGGCGGGATGCCGAAGTCGCGCAGCGGGACGTCGACGCCCGCGTCGCGCAGCGCCTGGGCGACGGCCGAACCGACGCCGCCGACACGCGAGTTGTCCTCGACCGTGACGACCACGCGGTGCTGTGCCGCGAGCGGCGCCAGCTGCTCGTCCACCGGCTTGACCCAGCGCGGGTCGACGACGGTGGTGGAGATGCCCTGCTTCTCGAGCAGGGAGGCGATCTCCAGGCACATCGGGGCCAGCGCGCCCACCGAGACCAGCAGCACGTCCGGCCGCTCGGCGCCCGCCTCGCGGAGCACGTCCATCCCGCCGACGCGGCCCACGGCCGGCACGGCGGGGCCGACGGCGCCCTTGGAGAAGCGGACCACCGTCGGCGCGTCGTCGACCTCGACGGCCTCGCGCAGCTGGGCGCGGACCTGGTCGGCGTCGCGCGGGGCGGCGAGGCGCAGGCCGGGGACGACCTGCAGGATCGACATGTCCCACATGCCGTTGTGGGAGGCGCCGTCGGTGCCGGTCACGCCGGCCCGGTCCAGCACGAACGTCACACCGCACTTGTGCAGCGCGACGTCCATCAGCACCTGGTCGAAGGCGCGGTTGAGGAAGGTCGCGTAGACCGCGAAGACGGGGTGCAGGCCGCCGGTGGCCAGGCCGGCCGCGGAGACCGCGCCGTGCTGCTCGGCGATGCCGACGTCGAAGACCCGCTCCGGGAACTCCTGGGCGAACTTGTCCAGGCCGACCGGCTGGAGCATCGCGGCGGTGATCGCGACGATGTCCTCGCGCTCCTTGCCGAGCGCGACCATCTCCTCGCCGAAGACGGACGTCCAGTCGGCGCCGGCGGTGGCGACCGGCAGGCCGGTGTCCGGGTGGATCTTGCCGACCGCGTGGAAACGATCCGCCTCGTCCTCGAGCGCCGGGCGGTAGCCGCGGCCCTTCTCGGTGAGGCAGTGCACGATGACCGGGCCGTTGAACCGCTTGGCGCGGGCCAGCGCGGACTCCAGCGCCTCGATGTCGTGGCCGTCGATCGGGCCGACGTACTTCAGGCCGAGGTCCTCGAACATGCCCTGCGGCGCGATGAAGTCCTTGAGGCCCTTCTTGGCGCCGTGCAGCGTGTCGTAGAGCGGGCGGCCGACCACCGGGGTCTTCTCCAGCACCTCCTTGGTACGGGCGAGGAAGCGCTCGTAGCCGTCGGTGGTGCGCAGCGTGGCCAGGTGGTTGGCGAGGCCGCCGATGGTGGGCGCGTAGGAGCGCTCGTTGTCGTTGACCACGATGACCAGCGGGCGGTCCTTGGCTGCGGCGATGTTGTTCAGCGCCTCCCAGGCCATGCCGCCGGTGAGGGCGCCGTCACCGATGACGGCGACCACGTGGTCGTCCTTGCGGAGGACCTCGTTGGCCTTGGCCAGTCCGTCGGCCCAGCCGAGGACGGTGGAGGCGTGCGAGTTCTCGATGACGTCGTGCTCGGACTCGGCCTGCGAGGGGTAGCCGGAGAGGCCGCCCTTCATCTTCAGGCGGGAGAAGTCCTGCCGGCCGGTGAGCAGCTTGTGGACGTAGGACTGGTGACCGGTGTCCCAGAGGATCTTGTCCCGTGGGGATTCGAACACCCGGTGCAGAGCGATGGTGAGCTCCACCACGCCGAGGTTGGGGCCGAGGTGGCCGCCGGTCTTGGAGACGGCGTCGACGAGGAAGGTCCGGATCTCCTCCGCCAGCTGGTCAAGCTGCGCCGGGGTGAGCCGGTCCAGATCGCGCGGTCCCCTGATGCGGGTCAGCAGCGGCACCCGTGCCTCCTTGCAGTAGAGCTGTTGAGCGTTGCGGGGCCTGTCGAGTCTAATGTTCCCCTCCCGCTCCCGCAGGACTGCCCCGTGCGTCCTGACGACTGAACGTGCGGGCGGGAGGAGCCGTTCCCGGGTGGCGGACCCGGCGGAGCCGCGTCGTCCGGGGAAAACGCCGGTGCCCGGCGTCACGAGGACGCCGGGCACCGCGGGCTGGGATCGGGCGTCAGGCCCGGCCCGCCGCCTTCTGGCTCCGCCGGGAGACGGAGTCGATGACGACCGCGCCGAGCAGGACGGCGCCGGTGATCATGTACTGGATCGAGGCCTCCATGTTCAGCAGGGACAGGCCCGTGCTGATCGACTGGATGACCAGCATGCCCAGCAGGGCAGACCACACGGTGCCCCGGCCGCCGAAGAGGCTGGTGCCGCCGATGACCGCCGCGGCGATCGCCAGCATCAGGGTGTTGCCGCCGCCCGCCAGCATGGTGGCGCTGGAGGTCTGGCCGGCGAAGAACATGCCGCCGATGGCCGCGAAACCGCCCGCGATGGCGAAGACGGTGATGCGGACGAGCTCGACGTTGATGCCCGCGCGGCGGGCCGCCTCGACGCCGCCGCCGACCGCGAAGACCTTGCGGCCAAACGAGGTACGGCGCAGGATGAAGTCGACGATCACCAGGCAGATCAGGAAGATCACCAGCGCGTTGGGCACGCCCGCGGAGCTGTTGAACACCATGGCCGCGGCGAAGGAGACGATCGCGAGGGCGACCACGCGCAGCACGATCTCGCTGGTCGGGCGGAAGGGGACGCCGGCCGCGCGGCGGCGGCGCTGGTCCATGAAGGAGCCGACGAGCAGGGACAGGACGGCCAGGCCGGCCAGCAGGTAGGCGCCGGCGACGTCCTGGTCGAGCAGGAAGGACGCCTTGCCCAGCAGGCGCACCGGGCCCTCGTCGGAGGGGATGTTGATGGTGCCGCTGGAGCCGAGGAGCCACAGCATGAGGCCGTTCCAGCCGAGGAAGCCGGCCAGGGTGACGACGAAGGCGGGCACGCCTATCTTGGCGAAGAACCAGCCGTGCAGCGCGCCGATGGCGACACCGGTGACGATCGTGAGCAGCAGGGCCAGCCAGGCGTCCATGCCGTGCTTGGTCACCACGACGGCGAACACGGCGGAGGCCAGGCCGCTGACCGAGCCGACCGACAGGTCGATCTCGCCGAGCAGCAGCACGAACACCAGGCCGATGGCCAGCATGCCGGTGGCGGCCATGTAGTAGCCGATGTTCGACAGGTTGTCGGCGCTCAGGAAGCGGTCGTTGTTGAGCTGGAAGACCGTCGCGATGACGATCAGGCCGATGACGACCGGGATGGAGCCCAGCTCACCGCCCTTGACCTTGCGCTTGAACTCGGTGATGTAGCCCTTGAAGCCCTCTTCGCGCACCAGCAGGCGGGGGTCGACGGCCGGGGCCGCCGCCTGCTGGTGCGCGAAGAGGGCTTCAAGGGCTACATCACCGAGTTCAAGCGCAAGGTCAAGGGCGGTGAGCTGGGC
>NZ_JBRIOU010000002.1:416537-417468 GCF_053474865.1 Streptomyces sp. CO7 | reverse complement strand
GCCGGGGCCGGGGTGGGGGTCTTGGTCGTGTCGCTCACTTTGCCGCCTCCGTGGTGCGACGCCCCGCGCGACGGGTCACGGCGTTGTCCGTGGCGCCCGTGATGGCGGCGATGATCTCTTCGTGGCTGGTGTCCTTCACGGGGAAGGTGCCGTTGTTCTTGCCCAGGCGCAGCACGGCGACGGTGTCGGCGACAGCCTTGACATCGGCCATGTTGTGGCTGATGAGGATGACGCCGAGGCCGCGCTCGCGCAGCCGCTCGACCAGGTCGAGGACCTGGGCGGTCTGCTCGACGCCGAGGGCGGCGGTGGGCTCGTCCAGGATGACGATCTTGGGCTCGCCGATCAGGGCGCGCGCGATGGCGACGACCTGGCGCTGGCCGCCGGAGAGGCCGGCGATCGGGATGCGGACGCTGGGGATGCGGATGGACAGCGTGCTCAGCAGCTCGCGGGCCTTCTGCTCCATGGTGACCTCGTCGAGCACGCCGCGACGGCGCAGCTCACGGCCGAGGTAGAGGTTGCCGACGACGTCCAGGTTGTCGCACAGGGCGAGGTCCTGGTAGACGGTCGCGACGCCGAGCTCCTGGGCGTCGTGGGGCTTGTGGATCTGGACCGGGCGGCCCTCCCACTCGATGGCGCCCTCGTCGATGGGGTGGACGCCGGCGATCGCCTTGACGAGCGTCGACTTTCCGGCGCCGTTGTCGCCGACCAGCGCGACGACTTCTCCGGCGTGGACCTCCAGGTGGACGTCGGTGAGGGCCTGGACCGCACCGAATCGCTTGGAGGCTCCGCGCAACGCCAGCACGGGCGTAGCGGACACGTGAATCATCTCCTTCGCCGCCTGACCCGGCGGGGATGCCGCGTTCCGGGGGGCAGAACGCGGTGGGGTGTGCGAACGCACAGGATGTACGGGGTGGACGCGCGCTCGTGGGGG
>NZ_JBRIOU010000002.1:402728-416437 GCF_053474865.1 Streptomyces sp. CO7 | reverse complement strand
GGGCAAGGGCCGGGCGGGGACGGCGGGAGGTACGGGGTGACCCTGGCGTCTCCCGCCGCCGGGCCCGTCCGGCCGCCCTCGCGGGGCGGCCGGACGGTGCCGGGTGTTACTTGAGGCCGGCCTTCTCGCAGGCCTTGGCGAACTCGCCGGAGCAGATCTCCTCGACCGTGTACAGGCCGTCCTTGACCACGGTGTCCTTGATGTTCTTCTGGGTCACGGACACCGGGGCCAGCAGCTGGGCGGGAACCTTGTCGCCGGAGCCGCTGGTGACCTCGGAGGAGGCCAGGGACTTGATGTCGTCACCGTCGAGCAGCTTGACCGCGAGCTCGGCGGCGGCCTCGGCCTGCGGCTTGAACGCCTTGTAGACCGTGGCGTACTGGGTGCCGGCGACGATGCGCTGGATGGCCGCGAGCTCCGCGTCCTGACCGGTCAGCGGGAGGTCGCCGAGGCCCTCGCCCTTGAGGACGTTGGCGATGCCACCGGCCATGCCGTCGTTGGCCGAGTAGACGCCGGCGATCTTCTTCTTGCCGAGCTGGGTGATGGCGGCGGACATCTTCTCCGCGGCGACCGTGTCCTTCCAGAGGCCGGTCTGCTCGTAGGCGATGTCGACCTTGCCGTCCAGGGCGCTGTGGGCGCCCTTCTTGAACTGGGCGGCGTTCGGGTCGGCGTCGTCACCGTTGATCATGACGATCTTCGACTTCGGGGTCGCCTTGTCGCCCATGCCCTCGAGCAGGGCCTCGCCCTGGAGCTGGCCGACCTTCTCGTTGTCGAAGGAGACGTAGGCGGACACCGGGCCCTGGGCGAGGCGGTCGTACGCGATGACCTTGACGCCCTTGGACTTGGCCTCTTCCACCGAGGACTTGATGGCGGCGGAGTCCTGGGCGCTGACCACGATCACCTTGACACCCTTGGTGATCATGTCGCTGACCTGCTGCGCCTGCTTGTTGGGGTCGGCGCCGGCGTTCGCGTACTCGACGGTGCAGTCGGAGCAGAGCGCCTTGACCTTGTCCTCGAAGTAAGGCTTGTCGAACTTCTCGTACCGCGCGGTGACGGTGTCGGGCAGCAGCAGACCGATGGACTTGCCACCCTTGTCGCCCGACGCGCCCTTGTCCTTGGCGTCGTCGTCGCCGGCCTTGCCACAGGCGGTCATGGCCAGAGCCATGGAAACAGCGGCAGCGCCGATCACAACGCCACGAATCTTGCTGTTCATAAGAGGAGTGCCTCCCTGACGCGGCCGCACCGTCGCGGCCGAGGTAAGTGACCGAAGTCAACAAGATTTTCTGGTTTGGCGTCAAGAAGTGAATACTTAACGGTATTGCAACGACGTCTTGTGTTCTCTAAGTGAACGAGTTCGCGACGGAGCGTAGCGGGGCGCCCCCGAGCAGGGCCGCGTCGCCGACCTCGTTCAGTGCGAGCGCCAGCGCGCCCAGCACCTCGGCCCTGCCGCCGAGCCCGCCGGGCACCACGGACAGCTGCCGGGCGGCGCTCGGGATCGCGTAGCGGCCGACCGACTCGCGGATCGGGCCCAGCATCAGCTCCCCCGCCTCGGCGAGGTCCCCGCCGATCACGATCCGGCCGGGGTTGAGCAGGTTGCAGAGATTGGCCACCCCGCTGCCGACGTGGCGCCCGATGTCGCCGATCACCCGCCGGCATCCCGGGTCGCCCTCCTTGGCCAGGCGCACCATGGACTCCATGGTCAGTTCCGGGCCGTGGGTGGGCTGCAGCAGCGGCAGCACGTAGCGGGCCGCGGTGAAGGTCTCCAGGCAGCCACGGTTGCCGCAGCGGCACACCGGGCCCGACTCGTCGAGCGTGATGTGCCCGATCTCCCCCGCCGTGCCGCCTGGGCCACGGTAGATCTTGCCGTCGATGACCAGGCCGGCGCCGACGCCGCTGGCCACCTTGATGTAGGCCAGGTCCTTGACGCCCCGGCCGCTGCCCCAGGTCAGCTCCCCGAGCGCGCCGAGGTTGGCATCGTTGTCGACATGCACCGGAACGCCCAGCCTGGCCTCCAGCTCCTCGGCCGGGCGGGTGCCGCGCCAGCCGGGGAGGATGGCCGTGGAGCCGAGCGTGCCGGACTGCAGGTCGATGGGGCCGGGCACGCCGAGGCCGACCCCGGCGATCTTGCCGCGGTCGGCTCCGACACTTTCGGCGAGGCGGCGCACCAGCTGCTCCGCCCGGTCGAAGCCCTGGTCCGCGGAGACGTCCACGTCCAGCGGCTCGGTCTCCTCGGCCAGCACCTGGTGGGCCAGGTTGCCCAGCGCCACGCGCAGGTGGGAGTGGCCGAAGTCGATGCCGACCACGATCCCGGCGTCCCCGCTCAGCGAGACCGACCGCGCGCGGCGGCCGCCGGCCGAGGTGGGGGTCACCTCGACCATCCCGGCGTCCTTCAGTTCCCGGACGATGTTCGACACGGTCGCCGCCGACAGACCGGTGGTCCGGGCGATCTCCGCCTGGGTCAGGGATCCGGCGAGACGTACCGCTCTGACCACTCTCTCCAGGTTTGCCCGGTGCAGTGACGACTGCGAGCCTGGAGTCTCCACGGTGACCTCCCGCACGGGGCCGCTCCGGCGAGGCCCCGCCTTGTCCAACTAGTGAAGTCCAAGCTGATCGGTTTGCCGACCGTTGCGTCAAGAGGTGGAACCAGATCGTTGAACAGGAGGCGAACTCCGGGGGTCTGCTTGCGGCCGCTTCCGGGTGCTTCGTGCCGCTTGCGGCCGCCGGACCGTCGCGGCCGGCGGCCCCTCCGTCACTTCAGCGCGCCCGCGGTGAGCCCTTGGACGACCTGCCGCTGGAAGACGATGTACGCGCCGAGCACCGGCAGCATCGCGAGCACCAGGCCGGCGAAGAGCGCCGCCCAGTCGCTCTTGTAGCCCGCGACGGCCGTCATCTGCACCAGTCCCTGCGTGAGCACCTTCTGGTCCTCGTCGGTGTTGAGCACCGTGGGCAGCATGTACTGGTTCCACTGGCCGAGGAAGTTGAAGATCCCGACGCTGATCAGGCCGGGCTTCGCCATCGGCAGCATCACCTGGAAGAACGTCCGGGTGTGCGAGGCCCCGTCGACGAAGGCCGCCTCCGCGATCGAGGTGGGCAGCGTGCGGAAGAAGGAGGTCAGGAAGAAGACGGTGAACGGCAGCGAGTACGCGATGTAGACGAGGATCAGCCCGTGGGTGGTGTTGAGCAGGCCGATGTTGTTCACCACGTAGAACAGCGGCACCAGGGCGAGCATCACCGGGAAGCTCATCCCGCCGACGAACAGGAAGTAGACGAGCCGGTTGCCGGGGAAGTCGAACCGGGCCAGCACGTACGCGGCCATGGAGCCCAGCACCAGCGTGCCGATCAGTGACCCGCCCACCACGACGACCGTGTTGAAGAAGTAGTCACCGATCTGCGCCTCGGTCCACGCCCGCGTGAAGTTGTCGAAGTGCAGGCTGTCCGGGAGCGACCAGGGCGTGCTGATGATGGCCCGGTTGTCCTTGAAGGCGGTCATCACGGCCCACAGCAGCGGCAGGGTGACCATGATCGCCCACAGCACCAGCACGCCGTGCGAGAAGACGTTGAGGACCTTGCCCTCGCCCTCCTTGGTCCGGCGCGCCGGGCGCTCCGGACGCTCGGAGGCGCGGGTGGTCAGGGCGCCGGGGCCGGGGAGGACGGCGTCGTCGCCGGGCGGCGGGGTGTCGGTCTTCATCTCTCTCAGTACTCCAGCCGCTCGCGGCGGCCCAGACGCATCACGAGGGCGGAGAACGCCAGCGTGACGACGAGCAGGGCGACGCCGATGGTGGTCGCGTAGGCGGCCTGACCGTCACGGAACGCCTTCTGGTACACGTACAGGACCATGACGGTGGTCGAGTAGTCGGGACCGCCGGGGCCGACCGTCATGATCTGCACCACGGCGAACGACTCGGCGCCCAGGGCCAGGATGCCGATGTAGACCCAGCCGGACTGCACGGTGTCCCACAGCAGCGGGAGGGTCACCTTGAAAAAGGTGGTGACCCGGCTCGCGCCGTCCAGCAGGGCGGCCTCGTAGAGCTCGGCGGGGATGGAGGCCATGCCGGCCGAGAACAGCACCACGAAGAACCCGACCGTCGCCCAGACGACCACGGCCATCACGCACCACAGGGCCAGGTCGGGGTCGCCCAGCCACTCGGGCTGCGCGTCCAGTCCGATCCCCGAGAGCAGGGCGTTGAGCACGCCGCTGCGCGGGTTGTAGATGAACTGGAAGAGCAGGGCGACGATGACGATCGACAGCACCTGCGGGAAGAAGTAGACGATCTTGTAGAACGACGATCCGCGCACGCCGGTGATCGCCGGACCACCGCGCCGCTTGCGGCCGCCCACGTTGACCATGAAGGCCAGGAACAGCGCCAGGCCGATGGTCACCAGCGGGACGACCAACGCGAACAGCACGCTGTGCCAGAGCGACTTCCAGAAGACGTCGTCCTCGACCATGCGCGTGTAGTTGTCGATCCCCACCATGGAGAACTCCGGGCTCAGGCCGGACCAGTTGGTGAAGGAGTAGAAGATCGACTGGATGAAGGGCCAGACGACGAAGATGGCGTACAACGCCAGGGGGACCGTCAGGAACCCGACGATGAAGCGGTATTTACCGTGCTGCATCCGCTGGTGACCCGATCTGTGCGGCGGTGGGTACGGCGGTGGAGGCCTCCGCCGGGCGCGGTCCGCCCGTCAGGCGACGGACCGCGCCCGGCGGACGGGCTCACGCGTGCTTGTAGTGCTTGATGGAGTCGTCCTTGGCCGCCTCGTCGGCGTAGCCCTGGATCTTCTTGATCGCCTCGGCCGGGGTGAGCCGGCCCGCCATCATCTCGCCGATGCCGCCGGTGCCGATCTTCTCCTTCTGGAGGGCGACGTACCAGTCCTGGATGCGCGGGTTGAGGATGTTGTCGCCCGCCTTCTCCAGCGCGGCGACACCCGACTTCAGGCCCGGGGTCAGCTCGATGCCGTCGGTGCCGCCGTTCAGGGCGGACAGCGACTTCACCTTGGAGGTAAAGTTCTTCGACGACTCCTCGCTGAGCATGATGCGCAGCTGCTCCATGCCGCCGGAGGGGTTCTTGGCCTTGGCCGGGACGACGAAGGGCTCGGCGCCGGACGCCCACAGGGTGCCGAAGGGCATCTTGTCGGAGCTGTCCAGGCCGGAGGGGGCTCCTATCGACACCCCGAAGTCGGCCGGGATGACGTCCGCCGACTCGTTCTCCACCCACGAGCCGTTCGGGATGAACAGCGCCTTGCCCTCGGCCCAGGCCGCCTGCGACTGGGTGTGCGAGAGGCCCGGCGTGCCCTTGAGGATGTAGCCCTTGCGGTAGAGCTCGTAGTACGCCTCGAAGCAGGCCTTGACGGCCGGGTGCTTCCAGGCGTTGGGCTCCAGGTTGTCGATCGCCTTGAGCACGTCGGCGCCGCCGACCTTGCCGATCATCGCGTAGAGCGAGAAGGGGATGTAGTAGGGGTACTGGCCCGGGTAGGTCCAGCCCGCGGTGCCCTTCTTCTTCGCCTTCGCGCAGACGGCGAGCATGTCGTCCCAGGTCTCCGGGTACTCCACCTCGAGCTGGTCGAGGGCCTTCTGCGAGTACCAGACGCCGTAGGTGGTGTACGCGTAGTACATGATGTACACCGGGTCGCCGTCGAACTGGCCCATCTCGACGATGCCGGGCCGCAGCGTGTCGCGGACCTTCTTGGCCGGGTCGTCGTAGGACGGGGCGTCCAGCAGCGGGGTGAGGTCGGCGAGCTGCTTCTGGCCGACCAGGACGCCCATGTCCATCTGCTCGGCGCCGGAGTTGTCGATGAGGTCCGGCGGGGTGCCGCCGTTGAAGCGCGGCTGCAGGGTGGACTGGATCTTCAGGGTGGCGGTGAACTTCACCTTGGACTTGGGGAAGTTCTTCTCGTAGATCTTGACGGCGTCCTCGCCGTACTCCTTGCCGAAGCCGCCGTTGAAGAGGACGAAGTCCAGCGGAGCGTTCGCCGTGACACCCAGGGGGTTCTTGGCGGTCTTCGGTCCCTGCCCGGACGTGTCGGTCGCCTCGTCCCCGCCGCCGCTGGCGCAGGCGGAGAGGAAGCCCGTGGCCGGCACGGCGGCCAGGCCGAGCGCGGCGGACCGCTTGATGAGGTCGCGGCGTCCTACGCCGTCGACCGCACCAGTCGTGTTGTTCTCGGCATCGGCGGAAGTGGATCCCATGCGCAAAGTCCTCGCCTTCTCCAGGACTCAGGCGGTGAACCGGTTCCTCCCCGGCACCGCGGTCGGTCGAGCTGGGTCGTGCAGGGGTGGTGCGGGTGATGTCAGAAACACATACAGCGTCCGGGCCCCGGCAGGGGCGGAAGGCAAGGGCTTCGGTGTGTTGCCCTCCCCGTCGTCCCCCGGACCCGGCCGATGCCCGACAGGTATAGTCCACTCTCCGCGCGTGGACAAGATCGCGCACAGGGTTGCGACGGGTCTTTTCCTAGTTGAGACCTCCGGGTCACACCCGGCGAAAACGACGGCCGGGCCGCGTCCTCCCGGGAAGGAGGACGCGGCCCGGCCTGGTGCGGCGGAAGATCTACTTGCGGATCAGGCTGCGCAGCACGTACTGCATGATGCCGCCGTTGCGGTAGTAGTCGGCCTCGCCGGGGGTGTCGATGCGGACCACCGCGTCGAACTCCACACCGGTGTCGGTGGTGACCTTGACCGTCCGCGGCGTGGTGCCGTCGTTCAGCGCGGTCACGCCGGTGAAGGAGAAGGTCTCCTCGCCGGTGAGGCCGAGGGTCGAGGCGGTCTGGCCCTCCGGGAACTGGAGCGGCAGGACGCCCATGCCGATGAGGTTCGAGCGGTGGATGCGCTCGTAGGACTCGGCGATGACGGCCTTGACGCCCAGCAGCGCGGTGCCCTTGGCCGCCCAGTCGCGGGACGAACCGGAGCCGTACTCCTTGCCGGCCAGGACGACCAGCGGGGTGCCGACGGCCTGGTAGTTCTGGGAGGCGTCGTAGATGAAGGCGACCGGGCCGCCGTCCTGTGTGAAGTCGCGGGTGTAGCCGCCCTCGGTGCCCGGCGCGATCTGGTTGCGCAGGCGGATGTTGGCGAACGTGCCGCGGATCATGACCTCGTGGTTGCCTCGGCGCGAGCCGTAGGAGTTGAAGTCACGACGCTCCACACCGTGCTCGGTGAGGTACTTGCCGGCCGGGGTGTCGGCCTTGATGGCGCCGGCCGGGGAGATGTGGTCGGTGGTGACCGAGTCGCCCAGCTTGGCCAGGACACGCGCGCCGGTGATGTCCTCGACCGGCGTGGTCTCCATGGTCATGCCCTCGAAGTACGGGGGCTTGCGCACGTAGGTGGACTGCGGGTCCCACTCGAAGGTGTTGCCGGTCGGGACCGGGAGCGCCTGCCACTGGGCGTCGCCCGCGAAGACGTCCTGGTACGACTTGGAGAACATGTCCTCGCCGATGGCGGAGGCCACGACCTCGTTCACCTCGGCCTCGGAGGGCCAGATGTCCTTGAGGAAGACCGGGTTGCCGTCCTGGTCGGTGCCCAGGGCGTCCTGGGTGATGTTCACCTTCATGGAGCCGGCCAGGGCGTACGCGACGACCAGCGGCGGGGACGCCAGGTAGTTCATCTTGACGTCCGGGTTGATCCGGCCCTCGAAGTTGCGGTTGCCGGAGAGCACCGAGGTGACCGCGAGGTCGTGCTCGTTGACCGCCTGGGAGACCTCGTCCGGCAGCGGGCCGGAGTTGCCGATGCAGGTGGTGCAGCCGTAGCCGACCAGGTTGAAGCCGACCTTGTCGAGGTAGGGGGTCAGGCCCGCCTTGTCGAAGTAGTCGGTGACGACCTTGGAGCCCGGGGCGAGGGTGGTCTTGACCCACGGCTTGCGGGTCAGGCCCTTCTCGACCGCCTTCTTGGCCACCAGGGCGGCGGCGACCATGACGTACGGGTTCGAGGTGTTGGTGCAGGAGGTGATCGCGGCGACGGTCACGGCGCCGTGGTCGATCTCGTAGGACGAGCCGTCGGGGGCGGTGACGGTGACCGGCTTGGACGGGGTGGCGTCCGGGAGGGTCGACGGGGCGTCGGAGCCGGGGAAGGACTCGATGCTCGCCTCCATCTCGTCCGTCACGTAGTTGCGGACGTCCGTCTTGAACTGCTCGGCGGCGTTCGCCAGGACGATGCGGTCCTGCGGGCGCTTCGGGCCGGCGATCGACGGGACGACGGTGGACAGGTCCAGCTCGAGCTTCTCGGAGAAGTCCGGCTCGGCGGACGGGTCCAGCCAGAGGCCCTGCTCCTTGGCGTACGCCTCGACCAGCGCGACCTGCTGCTCGCTGCGGCCGGTGAGCTTGAGGTAGTTCAGCGTCTCGTCGTCGATCGGGAAGATCGCGGCGGTGGAGCCGAACTCCGGCGACATGTTGCCGATGGTGGCGCGGTTGGCCAGCGAGGTGGCGGCGACGCCCTCGCCGTAGAACTCGACGAACTTGCCGACGACGCCGTGCTTGCGCAGCATCTCGGTGATGGTGAGCACCAGGTCGGTGGCGGTGGTGCCGGGCTGCAGCTCGCCGGTCAGCTTGAAGCCGACGACGCGCGGGATCAGCATGGAGACCGGCTGGCCGAGCATCGCGGCCTCGGCCTCGATGCCGCCGACGCCCCAGCCGAGGACGCCGAGGCCGTTGACCATGGTGGTGTGCGAGTCGGTGCCGACCAGGGTGTCGGGGTAGGCCTGGCCGCCGCGGACCATGACCGTGCGGGCCAGGTGCTCGATGTTCACCTGGTGGACGATGCCGGTGCCCGGCGGGACGACCTTGAACTCGTCGAACGCGGTCTGGCCCCAGCGCAGGAACTGGTAGCGCTCGCGGTTGCGGCCGTACTCCAGCTCCACGTTCTGGGCGAAGGCCTCGTGGGTGCCGAACTTGTCGGCGATGACCGAGTGGTCGATGACCAGCTCGGCCGGGGCCAGCGGGTTGATCTTCGACGGGTCGCCGCCGAGCTCCTTCACGGCCTCACGCATGGTGGCGAGGTCCACGACACAGGGCACGCCGGTGAAGTCCTGCATGATCACGCGGGCCGGCGTGAACTGGATCTCCTGCGAGGGCTGCGCCTGCGAGTCCCAGCCACCGAGCGCACGGATGTGGTCGGCGGTGATGTTCGCACCGTCCTCGGTGCGCAGCAGGTTCTCCAGCAGGACCTTGAGGCTGTACGGCAGGCGGGCCGAGCCCTCCACCTTGTCCAGCCGGAAGATCTCGTACGACTCGTCGCCCACCTGCAGCGTGCTGCGGGCGTCGAAGCTGTTCGCCGACACGACAGTCTCCTTCATTCATGTGCGCGTGACCGCGTCGCACCCGGGTGCGACCGGCGCCGCTCGGTGCCGCCACGCCGGTTTGGCGATCAGCCAGGGCAAGGCTAAGTTAGGTAAGCCTTACCGGAGGCGGCGAGCGGCGTTCCTCCGACAGATATCTCGATGTCGAGATAACTCTAGTACATAGGGTCGGCCTGGTCATGCCCCGGCCCCGTCCGGCATGCATCGCGACGGGAGAAGGGGCCATGCGAGGCCTCCCTCCGGGTATCCGCACGGAGACAACTCCAAAAGACCCGAAGGGATCGAACCGTGCCGCTCACCTTCCGCAAGAGCTTCCGGATCTGGCCCGGCGTGCGCCTGAACATCAACAAGAAGTCGTGGTCGCTGACGTTCGGCAACGGCGACGGCCCGCGCCACACCTACAACTCCAACGGCCGGCGCACCACCTCGATGGACCTGCCCGGCCCGTTCGGCTACCGCCACACCACCCGGCGGCGCTGACCCGTCGGCCGGACGGACCCTTCCGTCACCCGTCCGGCCCCGCGGACCCCACCCCCGGGATGCGTCATCTCATATCTGAGATAGCCTCAGTCACATGGCAGACGACTATCTCGTACGCATCGGCCGCCTCATCCGTGACGCACGACAGCATCGCGGCTGGTCACAGGCGCAACTGGCGGAGGCCCTCGGCACCAGCCAGAGCGCCATCAACAGGGTCGAGCGCGGTAACCAGAACATCAGCCTTGAGATGATCGCCCGGATCGGCGAGGCTCTCGACAGCGAGATCGTCTCTCTGGGGTACGCGGGGCCGATGCACCTGCGGGTGGTCGGCGGACGTCGGCTGTCCGGGTCCATCGACGTCAAGACCAGCAAGAACGCCTGCGTGGCGCTGCTGTGCGGCTCGCTCCTCAACAAGGGCCGCACCACCCTGCGCCGGGTGGCCCGTATCGAGGAGGTCTACCGCCTGCTGGAGGTACTCAACTCCATCGGCGTACGGACCCGCTGGATCAACGACGGCGTGGACCTGGAGATCGTGCCGCCCGCCGAGCTGGACATGGCGTCCATCGACGCGGACGCGGCCCGCCGCACCCGCTCGATCATCATGTTCCTCGGCCCGCTGCTGCACCGCCTGGGCGACTTCAAGCTGCCCTACGCCGGCGGCTGCGACCTGGGCACCCGCACCATCGAGCCGCACATGATCGCGCTGCGCCGCTTCGGCCTGGACATCGCCGCCACCGAGGGCCTCTACCACGCCCAGGTGGACCGGACGATCACCCCGAACCGCCCCATCGTGCTGACCGAGCGCGGCGACACGGTGACCGAGAACGCCCTGCTGGCCGCCGCCCGCCACGACGGCGTCACCGTCATCCGCAACGCCTCGTCGAACTACATGGTCCAGGACCTGTGCTTCTTCCTGGAGGCCCTGGGCGTCCAGGTCGAGGGCATCGGCACCACCACGCTCACCGTGCACGGCGTGCCGGAGATCGACGTGGACGTCGACTACTCGCCCTCCGAGGACCCGGTCGAGGCGATGAGCCTGCTGGCCGCGGCCGTGGTCACCGAGTCCGAGCTGACCGTGAAGCGGGTGCCGATCGAGTTCCTGGAGATCGAGCTGGCCGTGCTGGAGGAAATGGGGCTCGACCACGACCGCTCCCCCGAGTACAGCGCCGACAACGGCCGCACCCGCCTGGTGGACCTCACCGTCCGGCCCTCCAAGCTGGAGGCGCCGATCGACAAGATCCACCCGATGCCGTTCCCGGGCCTGAACATCGACAACGTGCCGTTCTTCGCGGCCATCGCGGCCTCGGCGCAGGGCCAGACCCTCATCCACGACTGGGTCTACGACAACCGGGCCATCTACCTCACCGACCTCAACCGCCTCGGCGGGCGCCTGCAGCTCCTCGACCCGCACCGGGTCCTGGTCGACGGCCCCACCCGCTGGCGCGCCGCCGAGATGATGTGCCCGCCGGCGCTCCGCCCGGCCGTGGTCGTCCTCCTCGCGATGATGGCGGCCGAGGGCACGTCGGTGCTGCGCAACGTCTACGTCATCAACCGCGGCTACGAGGACCTCGCGGCCCGCCTGAACTCGGTGGGCGCGCAGATCGAGATCTTCCGCGACATTTGATACGACGCCGCCGCCGCACCCCGTCTGACCTGCTATGTAGCAGGTCAGGGAGGGGTGCGGCGGCATGTCTGAGACTTCTCTGGGACTTTGGGCCCCGCAGCGGGCTACGAGCCACGCTCCACAGGCTTGACCGACCGGCCACGGCCACAGCTACGCGAAGATAGCGTCGATGGCGGCGCTGCCTCGTGCGCCGGCGCGGGGCAGGAAGTGGGAGTACTTCCGCAGCGTGAACCCGGGGTCGGAGTGCCCCAGCCAGCGTGCCAGGGAGACAACCGATTCGCCAGCCTCCAGTTCCTCGGAGGCGTAGAAGTGGCGTAGGGCGTGAAAGCCGTGCTCCCGGGACGGCTCCCACACGCGAGCACCGTCGGCGCCGCCCTCGTCCAGTGGTGCGATCACACCCGCCGTGGCCAGAGCCGGCTTCCACACGTAGGAGTTGATGTAGTTCCGGTTGATGGCCTTCCGCTCACGTCCTGTCACCAGGAGGTTGTAGGTCCTCGGCCGCCGATGTTTGGTCTCCACCGGTGTCTCGGCCGGAGTCGGGTCGTCCCAGGGCAGTGTGACCGGCACCGGCGCGAATTGCTCCGTGTGCTGCCGGATGGCCTGGGCCACGCTTGACGGCAGCGGCACGTCTCGGACCTTGCGCCCCTTGGGAAGCGCGAAACACAGCTTCGCCCGCACCATCTTGACCTGCCGCCGAACGTGCACGACCTCCTTCTCGAAGTCGATGTCGTGCGCTGAAAGACCGAGCGCCTCCCCTTGGCGGAGCCCGAGACCTGCTCCGATCACGAGGAGGAGCCGGTATGGTCGTAACGGCTGCGCTTCCCCAGCCGCCGACGCGCATCCTCCAAGGACTCGCCGGTGAACTCCGTGACCGCGTTGCTGAGCTGATTACTGTCGAACATGATGCGGACCTCCGAGCCGCCCCCGACCTTGGCAGCGAAGCTGCATGTCAACACAGAAACAGCAAGCGAAGAACAGGATTTGAACGACGGACGTGGGTTCTCTGCCGATGCTCGATGGTCGGGTCAGCATCCAGAACTGGCCGCGTCAGGGGCCAGGCACAAGGAACTCTAGCTCACGTACACCTGGCCGCGGGAAGTTACCCGCACACATCACCCGCACGGGTGACTGACCCTGCGATACGCGCGCCTGCTGCAGCCTGACGCGCCGACCGGGGCGGTTCCGGCCCTCTGACGGGCCACAGTTGGCGGCAGACCGTCCGCGGCCCGCCGCCAACCGCCCGCTGACCGAGGTGCGGCTGCCACCCACCCGGCTGCGTGCGTTCGATGATCTCCGGCGCCAAGACTCAACTGACGACCTCTGCCGGTTGCCCGTCACGCAGGGATGCGCCGGGGCCCAGAGCGGCCGCTCGGCGTCGAGAGATTCCAAGCGCTCAAGCCTCCCCGGCAGGCCGCCCGGACAGCCATGAAACCTACCTGATGGGCCATCAGGACGAGCGTCAAATGAGCGTCAAGGCACCTCTGCGAGCGTCGTTTGAGCGTCAAGATATCGCCCGTAACGCACATAGCGCGCATGATGCGCACTCGCTAAAGCCGCAGATCAGCGGCCCTCTTCCGCGGGCTCCAGAATTGCCACGCACTCCACATGATGCGTCATCGGCAACACGTCGGCCCACTGCTCACGCGGGCGTCACCGTCCGCCTAGACGCTCCAGTCCATCGGGACTCCAACCCCTGAGAAATGGCTTGAGTTCCTCACGCGTGGGCTCATGGGTGTGCGGCAGTCCTGGAAGCGGAGTCAAGGGGTCGATTGACCTCACGTACTCCCTTGCCCACTCCAGCCACAGTCGAGCTGAGTCCAGAGCCGACTCATCCGCGACACCGTTCAACTCGCCGATGCGACGTTCCAATGCAATGCAGTACGCACTGAGGGCAGCGGCCTCCTGCCAGCGCGCAGCCTCTTCACACAGCGCCTGGGCAAGCTGTTCACGGACAGCTTGTTCCTTCGCCACATCCATGGCCGCTTGCCAGCGAAGTTCGCGTGCTAGGGCGTTTCCTTCGGATCATCTGATCGCTGGTTGATGTGTGTCGTTGACTGACGCCCAGTGGGCGAGGATCGAGCCGTTGCTGCCGGACCGGACACCTCGGCGGGGTGGGCGATGGCGTGATCACCGGCAAGTGATCGACGCGATCGCGTTCAAGTACCGCACCGGCACTCCGTGGATGGACCTGCCCGAGCACTTCGGCTCGTGGAAGGGCGCCCACAACCGGTTGCGGAAGTGGGCCGCCGACGGCACCTGGGAGAAGGTCTTCACCGCCTTGCTCGCCCAGGCCGACGCCGAAGGCGATCTCGACTGGATCGTCTCGG
>NZ_JBRIOU010000002.1:391906-402628 GCF_053474865.1 Streptomyces sp. CO7 | reverse complement strand
CCGCCCAGCGGCGCCGGCCACCGCCACTCCGGCGGACCGAAGCCCTCGTTCCTTCCGCTCGATCGGCACGGTGGCGGGTGCCGCGACGGTCCACGGGGTGCACGGAGCCGCCGGGCGCACGCGCTGGAAGTGCTTCGCCGGCCGCCGTCAGCTGGCCTCCCCCACCGAGGCCGTCGAGTGGGCCTCCGTCCCTCCGGGGGGCCTGAGCGGAGAGCACCGCCACACCCGCACCGAGGAGATCTACCTCGTCCTGCGCGGACGGGGAGAGTTCCTCTACAACGGCGGTTCCCACCCCGTCGGTCCGGGCTCGCTCGCCCTGACGCGCCCCGGGAACGTGCACGGGTTGCGCAACACGGGTGAGGCCGACCTCGACTGGTGGGTCGTCGAAACCCTCGCACCCGGCACCGACGCCGTCCTGTCCGGAACCGCTACGACCCACCCGGGAGTTCCCCCCATGGGCGATGTGATCATCCACGATCTCTTCGAGGAGAGGGCCGTCTCCACCGACGGCGTCTTCACCGGCCCGCTGCGCCAGGTGGAGGTCGTCGAACTGGAGCCCGGCGGGCGCACCGTCCTGGGCGCGCCCGACGCGGAACTGGCCGTGTTCGTGCACGAGGGCGAGGGCCGGGCCACCTCCGGGGACGCCACGGCCACCCTGTCGTCCGACACCTGCGTCACTCTGGGAGCGGGCACGTCCACCGCGGTCGAGGCGGCGTCCGCGCTGCGGTTGCTGATCGTGACGCTGGCCCTGCCCCGGCGTCCCGAGGAGGCGTCGTGATCGTCTCGACGGTGGCCGAGGCGGTGCGCGGCGTGGTCGGCCCCCACCCCGGCCCCGACACCGGCCCGGGCCTCGACCCCGGCCTCGACGCGGGCGTCACGGCCGCGTGGACGTGCCTGGTGCGCCGCGGGATGCTGCACAGCGAGTGCGAAGCGGTGGAGCACTGGCTGCTCCCGCCCGGTGCCGTGCTGACGGCGACCCCGCGGCACGGGGTGGAGGAGGCGCTGCTGGTGCTCGAGGGTGAGCTGCGGCTCACCACGGAGACCGGCGACCGGGCCGTACGGGCGGGGCAGCTGGCGCTGGTGCCGCACGGCCGCACGGCGCGGCTCGCGGCGGACCGCAGCGAGGTCCGGGTGATCACCGTGAGGGTGCTCGCCGCCTCCGTCGCCGACCGGCTGCCGCCCCGCGTACCCGAGCTGGTCCGAACCTGAAGGACGCGGCGCGTCACGGTCCGCCGTGGCGCGCCGCGCGTTCCGCTCACCCGCGTACCCACGAAAGCGAGCAGGCCCATGCGCGCCGTAGTCCTGTCCACGTACGGCGGCCCGGAGCGGCTGTCGGTCTCCGAGACGCCGGAACCAGTCGCTCCGGACCTGGACGGCGTTCTCATCCGTACCGCCGCGGCCGCGGTCAACCCCGTCGACCTGCAGACCCGCGCCGGCCGGCACGCCGGACACAGTGGATTCCAACCGCCGATGGTCCTCGGCTGGGACCTGGCCGGAACCGTGACCGCCGTGGGCGGCGCCGTCACGGACTTCCGCGTCGGCGACCGCGTCGTGGCGATGTCGGCGCAGATGGCCACCGGCCGCGGGACCTATGCCGAGGTCGTGGCCCTGCCGGCGGACATCGTCGCGCACGCACCGGCCTCCGTTCCGCTCACCGACGCGGCCGGGCTGCCGCTGGCCGGCCTCACCGCCCGGCAGGCGCTCGACCTCCTCGCCCTGCCCGAGAAGGGCTCGGTGCTGGTCACCGGCGCCGTGGGTTCGGTCGGCGGCCTCGCGGTGCAGCTCGCCCGTCGGCGCGGTCTGACCGTGGTCGCCCAGGTCCGGTCCGCCCGGGACGAGGAGCAGGCGCGCGCCCTGGGCGCGGACCGGGTGGTGGACGAGGCGAACCTTCCGGTGGCGGGCGTCGACGGCCTGCTGGAGACGGCCGGACTGCCCGGGGCGATCGGCTCCGTGCGCGACGGCGGGCGTGCGGTCTCCATCGTTCCGACCAGGGCGCCGGCGGCGGAACGCGGCGTCCAGGTCGCCGTCTCCCATGTGGAGCAGGACGGCCGAGGGCTCTCCGAGCTCGCCGCACTGGTGGACGCGGGAGAACTGCGGCTGCGCACCGCCGACGAGTTCTCCTTCGCCGATGCGTCCGAGGCGCACCGCCGGCTGGCGGCCGGCGGTGTGCGGGGCAAGCTGCTCCTGCTCCCCTGACGACGCGTCCTGGTGACTTCGCCGCGCACCGGAAGACGGAACGTGAAGACCGAGGACAGTGATCCGTGAACGAGCTGACCGAGCCACACGAGAACGAAGTGTCCGACTCCGACGCGGAGACCGCCTCACGGCTGTGGGAGCGGATCGTGCCCATGTTCTCCCTGCTGGAGGGGAGGCTGGACCACACGCTGACGCGCCGCCACGGGATCGGCCTGGGGCAGCTGATGGCCCTGGGGGTGCTGGCGAGGGAGCACCCGGGATCCGTGTCGGTGAGCGGTGTCGCCCGGCGGCTCGGGGTGAGCGTCTCGGCGGCGAGCCGCGTGCTCGCGCAGCTGGAACGTGCGGGACGGACGGTCAGGGTGGCCTGGCCGTGCGACCGGCGGGCCAGCCGCGTCACGGCCACGGAGACCGGCCTGGACCTGTGGAACCGTGCCTGCCAGACACTTCACCGGGAACTGTCGCTCTCCATGCGGACCTTGAGGTTCGACGAGAGGTACGCGCATCTCGTGGCGCGCCTGTGCCGGACGGACCAGGCTCCGTTCCCCGAGTGACGCGGTCCTCCGGGAGGCACCGGGGCGAGGCGACCTCAGGCCGGGGGCTCGGGCCAGGCCGCCATGGCGTACTCGGCCGCGCGCCGCAGCTCGGCGGTGGTCGCCCCGTCCCGCGCCTGCTGTGACATCCCCTGGACGACTGCGGCGAAGTACACCGCGAGGGCCCGGGGGTCCGTCCCCTCGGGAAGTGATCCGCCGGCCTCGGCGTCCTTCAGCCTCGCCTCGAAGGAGCGTACGTTCGCCACCCTGCGCTCTCGCAGGGTCCGCTCGACGTCGGCCGTCTGCGGGGAGTAGTTGGTCGCCGCGCTGATGACCAGGCAGCCCGCGGGGTGCTCCGGAGAGGTGTACGACACCGCCGCTTCGTCCAGCATCCTCGCGAAGCCGGCGCGGGGGTCGTCCTCCCGGTCCAGCGCGCTCTCCATGAACGCGCCGAAGGTGCTGCCGTAGCGCTCCACGACCTCGGAGAAGAGCGCGCGCTTGTCGCCGAAGGCCGAGTACAGGCTCGGCGGTGAGATCCCCATGGCGGTGGTCAGGTCGGAGATGGACGTGCCCTCGTAACCGTGCTGCCAGAACAGCAGGGTGGCCCGCACGAGCGCCGCCTCCCGGTCGAAGCTCCGCGGCCTGCCGCGTTTCGCCGTCGTCGTCATGCCTGAATTTTACAGCGATCGCTAGAGAATTCATGTAAGGTATTTGCGTAGTCATCGCTACAGAACTTCGACACGGAAATCTCGACACGGAAAAGGAGAGGTCATGGGTGCGCTTGCGGGCAAGGCGGCACTGGTGACGGGTGGCAGCCGGGGGATCGGGCGGGCGATCGCCGAACGGCTCGCGGGCGCCGGGGCGGTGGTGGCCGTGCACTACGGACGCGACGCCGCGGCCGCCGAGGAGACCGTCGGCGTCATCCGCGCCGCGGGCGGAACCGCGTTCGCGGTCCGCGCCGAGCTGGGCCGGCCCGGCGACGTGGAGACCCTCTGGGAGGGCTACGACCGTCAGATCCTGGAGCACTCCGGCGACGTCGGCCTCGACATTCTGGTCAACAACGCCGGCATCACGCCGCGGGGCGAGATCGACCAGACCACGGCCGAGGCGTTCGACGAGGCCGTCGCGGTCAACATGCGCGCGCCGTTCTTCCTCACCCAGCAGGGACTCAAGCGACTGCGGGACGGCGGGCGGATCATCAACATCTCCTCCGGGGCCACCCGGATCGCACTCACCGACATCATCGCGTACGCCATGACCAAGGGCGCCGTCGACGCCTTCACCCTCACCCTCGCCAAGGCCCTCGGCGGCCGGGGCATCACGGTCAACGCGGTGGCGCCCGGCATCATCGACACGGACATGAACGCCGCCTGGCTGCGCGGCAACGAGGCGGCCGAGAAGGCCGCGGCCGACCTGTCGGCCCTCGGCAGGGTCGGCCGTCCCGAGGACGTGGCCGACGTGGTCGCCTTCCTCGCCTCGGACGAGGCCCGTTGGGTGACGGGGCAGGTCGTCGACGCCACCGGCGGCTCCCAGCTCTGACCGGTGACGCCCCGCCCGGGGACCGTATCCATGCACGGGTGTCGACGGCGACACCACGCTCACTCGCACGAGACACAGGCTGCAGCTGGAGGCTCCATGCACGTCGTCATCGCCTGGTGGGACAAGAGGCGCACCGCTGCGGTCGGCGCCGCCCGACCGCACCCGTTCGCAGCGGCCGGCTCCCGCCTCGAGGATCCCGGTCCGCTCACCGACGCGTTCCCCGGGCTGCGGAGCGGCCAGTGGATCACGGACCCCACGGCGGACCTCCAGGGGCTCGCCCTCGTCTGGGACTCGGCAGTCAGCGCCGAACCCTCCCTTCCCGCCCTGTTCGAGCAGACGTTCGGCTGCGCCCCGTCCCACCGGTGGGTCTTCGAGCTCAGCGACGCCCCACCGCGGCACGAGGACGCCGAGGACCTGCCGTCCGAGCTGGAGCTCCTGCTCCACGCCTGACGGCCGCGCTCCTCCCGCGCTGCCGGAGCACCGTCGGGCCCTCGGGCGGTGTTCCGGCACGGCGGGGCATGCGGCAGGTGACCTCCCGCGGACAGCGGAAGGCTCGGACCGGAGGTCCGGGTCTTCTCGGCACCTCGTCGACGTCCCTGGTCTGCTGGGAGGTGTCGAAGGCCTGCCCCTCGAGCCCCACTCCTGAGAACCAGGCACGTGGGGAACTGCTGCGGACCGTGTGCGCGACGGGTCACCACTGGGTGGGCTGCGCAGGGCGGCCGCGCAGCGAGGTGCACGTCTGCTCCGCCGCGCGGGCACTCCCGGCAACGACCGCCCGGACCTCGTCCAGCAGCTCCGGCCAGTGCTCGCCGCACGCGTTCACCGCGTGCCACACCGCTTCCACCGCCGCCTTGAGCGGGTCGGCCTCGGCGGCGGCCGGCACCGCGGGGAGGGCGAAGTGCGGCTGGGAGATCATCTCCGGGGCCGGGACAGCGGCCGGGGCCTCCATGCGCATCACGTGGACCTCCCGCGACTCGGACGGTGACCTCCTCCCGTCGGCCGGCGCCGTCCGTACCCACCTGCCCAGGAACCTGCCGGTCTCCGTGTTCTCCGGGTCGTCGTCGCTCGCCCCCGCCTCGGGAACCCACGTCCACCCCGTCGGCTCCGGGGGCGGCGGGAAGTACGGCGGCCGCGCGGGAGGGACGCCCCTGGTCACCGCGCGCTTCGGTACGGCCGGGTCGGAGCGCAGTGTCTGCCACATCAGGGCCGTGTCGTCGAACGGCGCCCCCGGCGGACGTCCCTCCGCCAGGTCGGTGAGCGCCCGGGCGACCCACGGCACCTCGGTGAGGCCCGCCGCCTCGCAGGCGCGCCGCGCGGCCAGCGACGCCACCGCGCGCTGGACCGCGGGTCCCACGGCGTCGAGGTCGTGCACCAGGTCGCTGCCGTAGTCGAGCAGCCCCAGCACGTTGCTGTGGCGGAGCCGGCGGCGCAGTGCCTCCCCCGGCGGCCGCCCGTTCCACTGCCACAGCTCGTAGTGGCGTCGCCGCCACTCCTCCGCCGTCGGTTCCTCGTCCGTCACCGGTCGGCCCACAGCGCACCCCCTCGTCCAGGCGGCTCCGGGAAACCCCTGCCGGGGAAGGCCGCCGCATGTCCGGCATCCTCCCGCGGGGCGCCGACAACCCGTCCTCGGGCGGTGCCTCCGGTGACCGGTCCTCGGTCAGTAGCCGCCGCCGTAGGAGTCGCCGCCGAAGCTGGTCGGCCAACTGCCCCCGTGCCGGCCGGGGGCCCGCCCGTCCGTCGGCCTCGGCTCCTCGGGCGGCCAGGGATCGGGACGTCCCGCCCGCTGGGCGACGGTCCGGAAGTGCTCGCGGCGGTACCGGTACCGGTACCGGTACCGCCGCTCGGCGAGAAGGGCGCTCAGCCGTGTGCCGTCCGGGTCCTCGCGGTCGTACCGCTCGAACTGCCCGGTGAGGAAGAGCAGCGGGAGCACCTCTTCGTCGTCCTCGGGCAGATAGCCCGCGTCGGCCACGGCCGCGACCGCCTCCGGCTCGAGGTCGACCGCGCGGGCCAGGAGGGCTGTGCGCATGAACAGGCGTCGGAGGTCCTCGATCGGGGAGTCGATCGGGCCGAGGTCGCGCAGGGACCGCCGTACCGCCGCGGCGACGTCGTCCGACAGGTCCGTGTCCAGGAGCGCCAGGACCCGGTCGACGACGTCCCGCTCAGTCGTCGACGCGTCGGCGGCGCACGCCGTCTGCAGCACCCGTCCGTGCGGATCGGCCTCGCGGTAGGCCTCGAACTGCCCGGTGAGCAGGAGAAGCACGGGCACCCGGGCGGAGTCGGCCGGCCGGTACCCGGCGTCACGGACCGCGGCGATCGCCTCGGCGTCACCGAGCACAGCACGGTCACAGACCGCTGCGACCCCCTCGACGGCCGACAGGTTCCGCAGTGCGCGGCGGCACCGTTCGTGGACCTCTTCCGGCAGCCACGTACCGAGGTACTCCAGCAGCCGCAGGACCAGGGCGGCCTGGTCGAAAGCGGGGAGCAGCTCGGGCCGGTCCTTGAGGAGCGGGAGCAGCGACAGGTCGATGTCGCCGGGGTCGGAGGGCGGTCGCGGCAGGTGCGGGTTGGCGGTGACCATCCGCAGCAACGGGTTCGGCTCGCCGCCCCTGTGCCACAGCCCGCAGCGGGTCTCGTGGCCGGGCGGCGCCGCGCCGAGATAGGTCGGACCCGGTCGCGCACGTGACCGGAAGGCGGTCTCCAGGGCCTCCAGCAGGCCCGGCTGGTCGGTGACGGACAGCAGGTCCGCCATACGTCGGCGCAGTGCGGGCTCGGGGAACCCCAGCGCGGCCTGGACCAGCCGCTCGACGTGCGGCTCGCCGGTGTACACACCGCTCGGTGACCGGTTTCGGGCGGCGGTCGGAGGGAGACAGGAGGTCAGCCGCACCCGCGGCAGGTACGGGGACGAGGGATCGGCCTCGAGCAGGAACTCCAGGACCGGTGCGACCCGATCCGGCTGCTCGTGGTTGCCGAACCGGAAGCGTGCCTCGGTCAGCAGGAACCACGCGCCGCGCCAGACCTCGTCACGGCGGGACCCACCCTCCGCCCACCAGCGATCGATCCGCTCACGGGCCCGTCCGTCGTTCCTGTGGAGGGCGGCGGCCAGCAGCTCCCGGCCGCGGACACCGGGTTCCTGAGCGCGCCACCGACGGAACCTCATCGTTCCATGATGCCCCGTCGGCGTGCCGACGGCCATGCCGCCGCTTCGGCGCCACCCTTCCCCAACTTCCGCCCGACGCCGGCTGCTTCGCCACTTCGCCTGCCGCGCGGGCCCTGGCCGAGCCCTTCACGGCGTGGAGCCCTCGCGGAGGCGGCGCAACAGGCGGTGCTGGTGGTCGCGGCCGGCGGTCTCGTGGCCGAGGACGGGGACGAAGGAGGCCAGCATGACGACCAGCAGGCAGACCGCGACCCCCGTGCCGGCGGCCGCCATCAGGACGGCGGCGGCCAGGATCGCCAGGGTCAGGGACGTCGTCAGCAGGTGGAAGCGGTCCCAGCCGGACAGCAGTAGGGCGCGCAGCACGTGGACCGTGGCCAGGTACACGGCCGTCGGGAGGGCGAGGAGCAGCACCACCGCCACCTCGCCGATCCGCGCGTGGTGTTCGAGGGAGAGCCCGGCCACGTGGAGGCCCGCGCCGGTGCCGGCGACGGCCGCGTAGAGCGGGATGTGGCCGTAGCCGAAGAGGTAGCCGCGCCCGCGGCGGTGGGTGAGGATCTCGCCGAACGGAACGGTGAAGTACACCCACCACATGCCGAAGGTCAGACCGACGCCGGCGACCACGACGGCGATCGCGTCACCGGTCCACTGCGTGCCGTCGGCGCCGCCGAGCAGTTCGCCGGACGACGCCACCGTGCCGACCACGCCCTCGCCGAGGGTGATGATCGCGAAGAGGCCGTAGCGCTCGGCGACGTGGTGCGGATGCCAGGGCGTGCCCCCGGCGTTCCCCTGGGCGAACACGGGCACCAGCAGTTCCAGCGCCGCGAGGACGCCGAAGGCGGCCAGGGTGACGGCGAGCGGCGGGCTCGAGAAGGCGAGGGCGACCCAGCCGACCTGGACGAGCGCCGTCCAGCGGATGTTGGCGAGGGCGACCCGCCGGTGGTGCAGGGACTCGCGGGCGGCCCGCCACCACTGCAGGAGCATCGCGAGACGCATCACGACGTAGCCGGCGACGATCACCCGCAGGTCCAGGTGCTCCCCCTCCTCGACGGAGTGGAAGAGCGCCGGCAGTCCGAGCGAGAGGACGACGACCCCGATCGTCTGCAGCATCGTCAGCGCCCGGTCCAGCCAGTCGTCGGTGCTGAAGGCGGAGGCGAACCAGCTGTAGTTGATCCATGCCAGGACGATCGCGAACATCGCCGGCCCGAAGGCGGTCACGGCGTCGCTCAGGTGTCCCTCGGCCAGCATCTCGGCGGCCAGGGAGGAGGCCGTGCCCACCGCGACCACGAAGGTGAGGTCGAACAGCAGCTCCAGCGGGGTGGCGGTGCGGCCCGGCTCGGCCGGGTCCCGGCCGGTCATCCGCTCCCTGCGCACCGCCACGCGCCTGCGGCCGGTGTCGTCGTTCGGGCCGGCGGCGGGAGGGGGGTTGCTCATGGGCCAGATGATGCCCCATGTCGGGAGCCCCGGCGTGCCACGGGCGTCCGGGCCCCGCAGTTCTGACTGCGGGAAGGCCGTCGGCACCAGCACCGACGTGGGAGCGCGCGCGTCTGCGGCAGGCCCGGTGAGAGGGCGTCAGGGTTTCGCCCGAACCCAGGGCGCGTCGACGGTCCGGTAGCGGTACGCGGCCGCGGTGGCCGCCGCCAGCAGCACCAGAGCCAGGGCGAGGGCCGCCACGAGGCGGTCGCCGAGGACCAGGACCGCGCCGAGCAGGGCGCCAAGGAACAGCGCGGCCACCGACAGCACCCGGCGTCCGGAGTGCGTGGCCCCGCCCCCGGCGGGTGCGGAGTCGGCGGCCAGGCCGGCGAGGGTCCGCGTCACCACGGTCGTGGTGAGGTCCGGGACGCCCAGGCGCCGGACGACGGCGTTCTGCAGGCCCATGGAGAGGGCCAGGGAGACGATCAGCGTGTACCGGACGCCGGGCGTCGACGTCGCGTCCAGCACGGCGGCCGCCACCACGGTGACCGCCACCGGTGCCGTCTCGACGGCTGTGGCCGCCGCCAGCAGACGCGCCCGGTGCCCGGCGAACCGGGCGCCGAGTCTTCCGCCGGCCACCGCTCCGAGGAGGAAGGCGGCGATGGCGACGAGCGAGGCCCGCGCGGACAGGTCGTCGTCGCCCGCGAGGGCGAACCCGAGGAAGATCACGTTGCCCGTCATGTTGGCGACGAACACGTGCCCCAGGGCCAGGTAACTCACCGCGTCGACCAGCCCGGACGCCACCGTCAGCACCAGCAGGAGGGGTGGCAGCGGGCCGTGGAGCTCCTCGCCCCGCGGCCACAGCGTGCGGAGCACGTCATTCAGCAGCCTGCGCGATGCCTCATCACTCCCCCGGCGGCGGCCGGCCGGTGCGGGACCAGTCGGGTGAGCAGACCGCTCACCGGGCGGGCTCGTGACGCCGTGGAAGGCGATCTCGCCGTGCACCTGGGCGACCTGGGGTGACGGGGCGGGGGCGCCGGACACCGTGACGCCCGACGCGGGGGACGTCCGGCGACCGCCGCGTCCCTTCGGCCCGGTCGCCTCATCCGGGCCGCCGGTGCTCACACGCTGAGGGCCTCCCGGACGGTTTGCTCCGAGGCCGTTCCGCCCGCGCCGGTGGACGTCACGCGGCCCGCCTCGAGCACGTGGTACCGCTGGGCGGCGCGCATCGCGAAGCCGACGTGCTGTTCCACCAGGAGGACGGACAGGTTGTGCCCCCGGGCCAGGGCGAGGATCGTCTCCTCGATGTCGGCCACGACCGAGGGCTGGATGCCCTCGGTCGGCTCGTCGAGGAGGAGGAGCCTGGGGCGGGTGATCAGGGCGCGGGCGATGGCGAGTTGCTGGCGCTGGCCGCCGGAGAGGAGACCCGCGCGGCGGCCGGACAGCTCGCGCAGGGCCGGGAAGAGGTCCAGGACCTCCGCGACGGCCCGCTTCCCGTACGTACGGCCGTCGGCGACGAGTCGCAGGTTCTCGGCGGTGGTGAGGTGCGGGAAGGACTGCTGGCCCTGCGGGACGTACGCCATGCCGCGGGTCACCCGCTGGTGGGGGGCGCGGCGGGTGATGTCCTCGCCGTCCAGCAGGACCGTGCCGCTCCTCGGCCTGAGCAGGCCCATGGCCACGCGCAGGAGGGTGCTCTTGCCGGCGCCGTTATGTCCGAGGACGGCGGTGACACCGCCCTCCGGAACGGTGACGGACACGCCGTGCAGCACGGTGGTGCGGTCGTAGCCGGCGTGGACGTCGTCGATCTCCAGCATGGACGTCACCCTTCCTCGGTCACGGAGGTCACGGGGGCGGCGGACGTGACGGACGTGGCGGATGCCGCGGGGGTGGCAG
>NZ_JBRIOU010000002.1:389739-391806 GCF_053474865.1 Streptomyces sp. CO7 | reverse complement strand
GCCCGCCGCTCACCCCGCCGGCCGGCCCGCCGAGTTCCTCGGCGAGCGCGGGGCCCTCGTACCGTTCCCACAAGGAGGCGTGGACGAGCCGCAGCGGGAGGCCGCGCAGGGCGGCCTCGTCGGCCGCCCAGTCCACGGCGCCGAGGCTCTGCTCGGAACCGTCGACGCCGACGACGAGCGGCAGGCGCATGATGTCTCCTCCTCCGTCGCTGTTCTGCCCGGTCCCCCGCACGTCAGTCGTGCGGGACGACGGCGACCGGCGCGGCGGCGTGGTGCAGCAGCGCCCGGACGACCGGGCCGATGTGGGTGCCGACCGCCGGCCGCTCGCTGAGGGCCGGCACCGCCTGGGAGAAGGAGCCGACCAGGAACCCGGCGATCCTGCCGAGGCCGCGCGAGCCCAGCACCAGCAGCTCGGACTCCTCCGCGGCCCGGAGCAGCGCCGTGACGGGCTGCCCGGTGAGCTCCTGGGACTCGACCCGCAGCTCGGGGTGACGGCGCGCGAGGTGGGTCCGCGCCTCGTCCGGGAGCCGTGCCGACCACTCCCGCCGCAGGTCGCTCGGCGGCAGCGGTGCGGCGAGGGTCGCGGAGACGTGGACGGCAGGCTGCCGGTCCGCGGCGTTGACCAACCGCAGGGGCAGGTCCCGCAGGAAGGCTTCGCGGGCGCCCCAGTCGGCGGCGGGGCTTTCCGGCGAGCCGTCCAGGCCGACGGTGACGGTGCGGGTCATGGGGGAACCTCCTTCAGGCTCCTGCGAGTCTTCGCCCCGGGCCCCTTCCCCGGCAGAGGCCACTGGTCCCACCGCCGGGGCCGAGGGTCCCGGGCCCGGGGGCCCGACGGTCCCGGCCGACCCGGGTCGGCCGGTCCGTGGCCCGGCGGGTGCGCTCAGTCGGTCCGCTGCCGCAGGCGGTCCTTCGCCTGGGTGGCGATCACGGCCGCCTGGATGCGCCGCTCCACGCCGAGCTTCGCGAGCAGGCGGGAGATGTGGTTCTTCACCGTCTTCTCCGCGAGGTACAGCCGCAGGCCGATCTGCCGGTTGGTGAGGCCCTCGCCGACGAGGGCCAGGATCTCCCGCTCCCGCTCGGTCAGCCCCGTCAGCTCGTCCTGCTCCTCCGGTCCGCCCCGCAGGCGGGCCATCAGCCTCGCCGTGGCGCTCGGGTCGAGCAGCGACTCGCCCCGGGCCACCGCGCGCACGGCCGACACCAGGTCGGAGCCCTGGATCTGCTTCAGCACGTACCCGGAGGCGCCGGCCATGATCGAGTCGAGCAGCGCCTCCTCGTCGTCGAAGGAGGTCAGCATCAGGCAAGCCAACTCCGGCATCCGCGACCGCAGTTCGCGGCACACGCTCACGCCGTCGCCGTCCGGGAGGCGCACGTCGAGCACCGCGACGTGCGGGCGCAGGGCAGGTATGCGGATCAGGGCCTGCTCGACCGTGCCGGCCTCCCCGACCACGGTGAGGTCCGGCTCGTCGTCGAGCAGGTCGTGCACTCCACGCCGGACCACCTCGTGGTCGTCCAGCAGGAAGACCCGGATCGGCTCGTCCTGTCCGGGCCGCTCGCCGTCCGTCATGTGCCGCTCCTCTTTGCTCGGGCCGAACCGACTGGCCAGGCTACCGGCCGACCCGACATCCTCCCCGATCCGGTTCCCGGCGGCCACCCCCGGCTGTCGGCCAGGTCCCCGGTCAGGCGTCGCCGGACGGCTCGACCAGGACCTCGTCGGCGCCGGGGGCCAGAAACGCGAGCAGGGCGGCGCCCTCCCGCTCCACCTCCTCGCGTTCGCGCCCGCCCAGCACGGCGTAGGGAGTGACGACCAGCCGGGCGGCTCCGCGGCCCTTCTTCTCCTTGCGCCAGACGCCGCGGACGAAGCCGTCGACCAGGAGGGTGCCGGGGATCACGGCGTTGCGGGTCATCATCCGGCGCTGGCTCGCGGGGCTGATGATCCGGGAACGGTCGGCGTGCGAGAGGACCGCGTTGTCGTACTCGGCGAGGAAGCGCACCGGGGCGGGACTGTCCGGGTCGGGGCGCGGGGCGTCGGGGAGGTCGAAGAGTTCGGTCCCCCTCTCGTCCGTGAAG
>NZ_JBRIOU010000002.1:388717-389639 GCF_053474865.1 Streptomyces sp. CO7 | reverse complement strand
GACCAGGTCTGGACGTCCGCCACCGAGGCCGGACCGAAGGCGGCGAGGTAGCGGCGCACCAGCAGTTCCGGGTCGGGGGCCGCCGCCATCGGGCCCGACAGCCAGGTCTCGGCGGTGGCGAACACCGGCTGTCCCGAGCGTCCCCACAGTCCGCGCGGCGGGATCTGCACCAGGGGCACCGCGGCGCGCAGCGCGACCACCAGCAGGGAGACGTCCCGGCCGGGCCACCGCCCGGCCAGCAGCCGGGACAGATCGGCCGAGCTGCGCGGCTCCGCGTCCAGCCAGGCGCGCCCGGTGGCCTCCAGTTCGGCGGGGTCGACGCCTTCCAGCTGCCGCCACACGCGCGGCCCGACCGCGCGTTCGATGCCGGGCCGCAGGGTGGGGCGCAGCAGTCGACAGTCGTCGGCGGTGACCAGGTGGACGGTGCTGCGCTGCAGGGCGAGACGCACCGCGGACCGCTCCAGCAGCAGGGTGGACAGTTCCTCGGGGTCGAAGTCGCGCAGCCTGGTCCACAGGCCGACGTAGGGGGCCTGCGGGTCCTGCGCCTGGAGGCCCGCGAGGTGCTCGATCACCGCGTGCGCGGACCACGCGGCGCGCTCCAGGAGGAGCTGGCGGGCCAGGAAGGCCCGGTTGAGCGCCCGCCGGGACAGGGTGGCCGGTCGCGTGGAGGTGAGCGCCATTCGGATGCCGTCCTTGTCGGGGTCGGTGGTCGGGAAGCCGGGGTCGGGGAGCCGGCTCGTCACCTCACGGTAAGGGCCATTGCGGACGGTTTCTGGCCTCAATGGGGCTCCCGCCCGCACTGCTGCCTCCGGTGCGCGGGGCCGCCTGTTCCGTCGCCGCTCAAGTGCCGAGGCGGTTGCCCGGGGCTGCCGAACCGTTCCGCGGCCGCCGCGTCCGGCGTGGCGTCCGGCATCGCCCGGCG
>NZ_JBRIOU010000002.1:388219-388617 GCF_053474865.1 Streptomyces sp. CO7 | reverse complement strand
GTCCGGCGGGGCCGCGCCCGTGCCCCCGCCTCACCGAACCTGGAGCGACGACATGACCGTGGCGGTCGTCCTGTTCACCGCCGATCTGCGGCTGCACGACCACCCTCCGCTGGCCGCCGCGCTCGCCGCGGCCGACGAGGTGGTGCCGCTGTTCGTCCGCGACCCGGGGGTGCACGCCGTCGGGTTCGACGTCCCCAACCGCGCCGCCTTCCTCGCGGCCTGCCTGGCCGACCTCGACGCGTCCTTGCGCGGGCGTGGTGGGCGGCTGGTGGTGCGGTCCGGCCCGGTGGAACGGGAGGTCGCGGCGGTCGCCGAGGAATGCAGGGCCGGCGAGGTGCACCTGGCCGCGGGGGTCACCGGGTACGCCCACCGGCGGGAGGACCGGCTGCGGGAGGCAC
>NZ_JBRIOU010000002.1:380208-388119 GCF_053474865.1 Streptomyces sp. CO7 | reverse complement strand
GTGCGGACGCACGACGCGGTGATCACCGCCGTGACGCCGGGGGCGGTCACCCCGGCGAAGGCCGACCACTTCGCGGTGTTCTCACCGTACTTCCGCCGCTGGTCCCAGGAGCGGCTGCGCGACCCGCTCCCGGCGCCGCGTGCCGTGCGGGTGCCCGAGGCGGCGCGCGGGGAGGCACTGCCGTCCCGGGACGGGCGGGACGGGGTTTCACCGGGGCTGCTCCCCGGCGGGGAGAGCGCGGGGCGCGAGCGGCTGGACGACTGGCTGGGGGCCGGGATCGACGCCTACGACGAGGGGCAGGACGACCTGGCGGGCGACGCGACCTCCCGGCTGTCGCCGTACCTGCACTTCGGCGCCCTGTCGCCGGTGGAGCTGGTCCGGCGGGCCCGTGAGCACGGGGGCGCGGGGGCGGAGGCGTTCGTGCGGCAGTTGTGCTGGCGGGACTTCCACCACCAGGTGCTGGCGGCCCGGCCCGACGCGTCCGTGCGGGACTACCGCACCCGGGACGACCACTGGCGCGGGGAGGAGGTGGCGCACGAGGAGATCACCGCGTGGCGGGAGGGGCGCACCGGGTATCCGATGGTGGACGCGGCGATGCGGCAGCTGGCCCACGAGGGGTGGATGCACAACCGGGGACGGCTGCTGGCGGCCGGTTTCCTGACCAAGACGCTGTACGTGGACTGGCGGATCGGCGCGCGGCACTTCCTCGACCTGCTGGTGGACGGGGACATCGTCAACAACCAGCTGAACTGGCAGTGGGTGGCCGGCACGGGGACGGACACCCGGCCGCACCGGGTGCTGAACCCGGTGGTCCAGGGGAAGCGTTTCGATCCGCGCGGGGCGTATGTGCGGCGGTGGGTGCCGGAGTTGCGGGACGTCGCGGACCGGTTCGTGCACGAGCCGTGGCGGCTTCCGGAGGAGGAACGGGTGGCTCTCGGGTATCCCCCGCCGCTGGTCGACCTCGCGGACGGGCTGGCCCGGTTCCGCCACGCCCGAGGGCGGGACCGGTCCGACGGCTGACCCTGGCCCGTACAGCGCGAGGCCCCCGCTGAGGGGCCGCACGCCGCGGTGCGGGTCCCGTGCGTACGGTGCCGTCGCAGGGGCGGCGCGTCCGCGCCGCGGGGTCAGGCGGAGGCGCGGAGGACGAGTCGGGTGGGCATGATGACGGGGGTGAGAGGGGCCCGGTCGGCGGCCTCGCCCGCGGCGCAGTCCGCGATGTGGTCGAGGAGGGTGCGGGCCATCAGCCGCCCCAGCTCCTCGGCGTCCTGGTTCACCGTCGTCAGCGGCGGATCCGCGGCCTCGGCGATCGCGGGGATGTCGTCGAACCCCACCACGGCGACGTCCTCGGGCACCCTGCGCCCGCGCTCCCTCAGCACCCGCAGCGCCCCGGCCGCCATCAGGTCGGAGGCCACGAACACCGCGTCCACCTCGGGGTTCCGCTCGAGCAGCCGGCGCATCGCGGCCGCGCCGCCCGCCTCGGTGAAGTCGCCCTCGACCACCATCTCCGGCGCCGCGTCGGGCAGCACGTCGCGGTAGCCGCGCAGCCGGTCCACCGCCGCGGTCTGCTCCATCGCCCCGGTGATCGTCGCGACGGCACGGCGGCCGAGCCCCACCAGGTGCCGGACCGCCTCGCGCGCTCCGCCGCGGTTGTCCGAGTTGACGTACAGGTAGCGGTCCGACCGCTCGGCCCGGCCGGTGAGCGGCCGTCGCCCGACGCACACGGCGGGCAGCGCGAGCCGATCGGTCATGTCGGGCAGCGGGTCGTCGGCGCGCAGCGAGAGCAGCAGCGCCCCGTCGACGTGTCCGCGGCTGAGGAAGTCCTCGACCCGCGCGTAGTCCTCCGGCTCCTCGATGAAGAGCAGCACCGGGTACGAGCCCCGTTCGACGAGCTCCCGCCGGATGCCGTGCTGCTGCAGGGAGAAGTACGGGTCGACGAAGAGCCGGTGCTGCGGCTCGGTGATCACCACGGCGACCGTGTCGCTGCGCCGGGTCACCAGGCTCCGGGCGTTCTGGTTGGGCACGTAACCAAGCTCGCGCACCACCTCGCGCACCCGCCGCACGGCGTCCGGGCTCACCGCCGGCTGTCCGTTGATCACCCGGGAGACGGTGGACCGCGAGACCCCCGCCCTGCGGGCGACGGCTTCCAGCGTGGGCCGCCCCGCGGCACTCCGGTCGGTCGTCACCTCACCACTCCCTCACGCGAACCCCACCGGTCGAAGCCTCGGCCGGCAGTGATCACACTAACCGCCGCCGAGCCCGCTCCGGGCCACTCGGGCACGGACCGTGACACCTGTCATCCGACGTCAACAGGCCCGTCATCTGTCCGACTCGCACGCCGCGCCCGCGGCCGGCCGCCGCGCCGTGCGACGCTGTCACGGGGACCTTCCGCACCTGCCCGGTGACGCACCGCATCGCCTGTCCGCCCGCCCTGCGTTCGCGTCGCCGTGGGAGCACACTGGAATCGGTACTACTTCCTCACTGGAGGCGATCATGATCCTCCTCGGAGTCATTCTGCTGATCATCGGCGCCATCGCCGGCCTGTCGGTGCTCTGGACGATCGGCATCATCCTCGTGGTCATCGGTGCGGTGCTGTGGATCGCGGGCGCGCTGGGTCACGGGGTGGGCGGACGCAAGCACTACTTCTGACCCGCGTTCCGTCACCACGTGCTGCGTCGTCACGCCCGAGCGGGCGTTCAGCTCACCGCCGGTGACAGGTACGGCGTCAGCGTGGTGACCGTGCTGCCCGCGGAGGTGAGGAACAGCGCGACGCCGACGGCGCCCGGGTCGGGCACGTCGGTGGCGCGTTCCCGCAGGTAGGCGGCGCGGCCCAGTCGGGCCCGGAGCCCCGCGGTGTCCCGTACGCCCTGCCAGGCGGCCTCGGCGGCGTGCCGCAGGGCCACGTCCGGCGGGGTCGCGCCGTCGGCGGCGGCGAGCGTCCCGGCGGCCGGGTGGAGCGCGTCGACCAGCGTCTTGTCGCCCGGTTCCGCCTCGCCGACCCGGCGGATGGCGGCGAGGCCCTCGGCGATGCCCTCGGCCAGGGCAGGTGTCGTCAGCAACGGGGCCTCGGCGGCCGCCGCCGTGGCGAGCGACTGCAGGAGCAGGCCGAACAGGGGGCCGCTGGTGCCGCCGACCTCGTCGAGGAAGGCGGTGGCCGCGGCGTCCAGCGGCGCCGCGGCCGGAAGTTCCCCGGCGCCGGGGTCGAGGGCGTCGAGCCGGAGCAGCGCGGCCCGGGTGCCGGCGTTGAGGTTGACGCCGAAGTCGCCGTCGCCGGACTGCTGGTCCAGTGCGGTCAGTTCGGGCTCGGCGGCCCGCGCGGACTCGGCGAAGCGGCGCATCCACCCGTCGGTGAAGGCGCCGTCGAACGGGACGGTGTGCGTGGTCATCGTGGGCCTCCGACGATCCGGGGAAAGGTCACTGGTCACCAGGCGAGCGCGGCGGTCCGCACGGGGGCGTCGAACCGCTCGAGCACCAGGGGGTCGGCCACCATCAGCGTGACCGAGAACCCCCGCATGTCCAGCGCCGTCACGTAGTCGCCGACCAGGGAGCGCGCGAGGACCAGCCTCCGGTCGTCCAGCAGCCGGCCCAGCTCCCCGAAGACGCCGTACAGCTCCAGCGGCGTCACCGAGCCCAGGCCGTTGACCAGGGCGATCACCGGGTCGCCCGGTGACGGGGCGAGCGCCTCGAGCAGTGCGCCGGTCATCTCGGCGACCAGTTCGCGCGAGGGGCCGTGGACGCGGGCCCGGTCGGCCCGCTCGCCGTGGATGCCGACGCCGAACTCCAGTTGTCCGGGGTCGAGGTCGAAGGCGGGGTGGTCGGTGCCGGGTGCGGTGTGGGCGCGCGAGGCGACCGCGAGGGTGCGGCAGCGGGCCACCAGGTCGTGGCCCAGCTCGGCGAGTTCGTCCAGGCCGAGGCCGCCGTCGGCTGCCGCGCCGAGAATTTTCTCGACCAGCACGGTGCCGCCGGTGCCGCGCCGCCCGGCGCGGATGTCCTCGGAGTCGGAGGCGAGGTCGTCGTCGACCAGCACCCGGGCGCACGGGATGCCGCGGTGGGCCAGGCGCTCGGCGGCGATGCCGAAGTTGATCCGGTCGCCGGTGTAGTTCTTGACGATGTGCAGGACACCGTCCTCGCGGGCGGCCGCCACGGACGCCTCGTACAGGGAGCGGTTGTGCGGGGAGGCGAAGATCCGGCCGGGGACGGCCGCGTCGAGCATGCCGCGTCCGACGAACCCGGCGTGCAGGGGTTCGTGGCCCGAGCCGCCGCCGGAGAGCAGCCCGACCCGGCGTCCGGGCGCGGTGTTGCGGGCCAGCAGGTAGCCGTGTTCCGTGTCGTGGGTCAGCAGCGACGCGTGGGCCCGGGCGAAGCCGGCCAGGCCGTCGGGCACCAGGTCCTCGGCGGCGTTGCCGAAGTACGCGGCCATCGGGGGTCTCCCTCCTCGCGGTCCGCCCGCGGTGGTTCGCCGCCACCCGCGACCGAACGGATTCGTAGCGGCGAGCCTGCCCGGACACGGCCGCGCCCATGCCGGGCGGGCGGCTTCACCACTCGTCCGGCACCGGCTTCGGCTCCCCCGTGCGGTCCCGCCGGGTCAGCAGCCGCTGGACGCGGGCCATGCTGCCCGGGAGGCCGCCGGGCAGGCGTCCGTGCAGCGCGGCGCGGGCGGCGTTGGCCCCGGGTGCGCCGTGCACGCCGCCGCCGGGATGGGCGGCGGCGGACGCCAGGTACAGGCGGCGTACGGCTGTCTCCGGGCGGCCCGTGCCGGGGAGGGGGCGGAAGAACAACTGCTGGTGCATGGCGGTGGTGCCGCCGTTGATGGCGCCGTCGCGCAGGTTGGCGTCCATCGCCTGCAGGGTCGGCGGGGAGAGGATGCGGCGGGCCCGGATCCGGTCGCGGAAGCCGGGCGCGAAGCGCTCCACCTGGCGTTCCATCCGGTCGGCCATCCGCCGGGCCTCGTCGTCGTCCCAGGCGCCGGTGATGCCCTCGTCCCCGGCGTCGCCCCGTACGTCGTGCGGCACGTGGGTGTACGCCCACGCCGACTCGGTGCCGGCCGGGGAGCGGGTGGGGTCGGCGGTGGTCATCTGGCCGAAGATGCAGAACGGACGGTCGGGGATCCGGCCCATGGCGAGCTGCGCGGCGAACCGGGTGAGCTCGTCCATCCCGTCCGCGAGGTGCACCGTGCCGGCCAGGCCCGCCTCCGGCGACGACCAGGGGACGGGGCCGTCGAGGGCCCAGTCGACCTTGACGGTGCCGAAGTCCCACTGGAACCGCTTGAGGTCGTCCAGGAGCTGGGCGGGCAGGTGCTCGGGGGCGACGAGTTCGCCGTAGAGGGCCGGCACGGAGACGTCGGCGAGGACCGCCCGCCGCGCGTCGACGGTGTCCCCGCTCGCGGTGCGCACCGCGACCGCGGTGCCCTGCCGGACCACCACCTCGACGACGCGCTGTCCGCACCGCACGGCGCCGCCTCGTTCCTCCAGCCGCCGCACCAGCGCGGCCGTCAGCTGCCCGGCGCCGCCCTCGGGCACGGGGAAGCCGTAGGTCTGGCCGAGCATGGCCATCAGCCAGCCGAAGCCGCCGCTGCCCGCCGCCTCGGGCGGCAGGTCGGCGTGCAGGGCGTTGCCGGCCAGCAGCAGCCGGCCGCCCTCCTCACGGAACTCCTCCTCCCCCAGCCGCCGCACCGGCAGCACCAGGCTGCGGGCCAGCCGCAGGCCGCCGGTGCCGCGCAGCTTCATGGCGAGCCGGGCACCCGCCTTGACCGGCGGGAAGGGGGTGAACAGCGCGTCGAGCAGGTCGGGGCGCAGCCGGTCCCAGATCCGGTGCAGCTCGCGCCAGGACTCGCCGTCGCCCTCCGCGAAACCCTCCAGCGAGGTGACGGTCTGGCCGAGGGTGCGGCCGAGGACGGCGCACCGTCCGTCGGTCAGCGGGTGCGCCACCACCCGGGGCGCCTGCCGCCAGCGCAGCCCGTACCGGTCGAGCCGCAGCCCTTCCACGATCGGCGAGGCGGCGGCCAGCGGATAGAACGCGCTGAACAGGTCGTGCACGAAGTCGGGGTCGACGCCCCGGTCGTGCCGCACCGCCCCGCCCGGCTCGGGCTGCTCCTCCAGGACGACGACGCTCCAGCCGGCGTCGGCCAGCATGTTGGCCGCGACCAGCCCGTTGGGGCCGGCGCCGATCACCACGGCATCGGGCATGTCCGTCTCCTCAGGCTCCGGCAGGCGCGGGGCTGCCGCCCCCGGCCTGTCCGCGCCGTCCGTCGGCCCCGGCCGGGCGGCTCGCCTCCTCGCAGACCTCCTCCAGGCGCCGCAGCATCTCGCGGTGCCGCAGCTGGATCAGCGCCTCCACGCCCACGTTGTGGATCATCCCGCCGGCTCCGCGCAGCGGATGCTCGTCGACCACGACCAGGGTGTCGTCGCCCCAGGACCGGACGTCCAGCGCGATCCGGGCGGTGCCGAGCGGACCCGCCTTGGCCTCGAGTTCCAGCTCCCGGCCGGGGACGCAGCGGCGCACCACGGTCTCGTTGTGCAGCCGCAGGGGGCCGAGGCGGACCTCGTAGGCGATCGCCGCGCCCACCTCGGGCCAGGTGCCGCGCACGGGCTCCGAGCGCGCGGTGCCGACCACCCAGTCCGCGTAGCGCTCGCCGTCCGCGAGGACCTCCCAGACCGCCTCGGGCGTCGCCTTGATCAACCGGTGCCGTTTGGCCATGCCGTCTCCCGCGTCCGCGTCCCGGTCGGCGCCTCGCCGCCGAAGGTCGCGGGCCGGGTGCCCCGTCGCGGCCGGACCGAACCCCGGGCGTTCGCCCTTCGCCGGTGACGGAAGCCCAGCGGTCGGGTGTCCGGGCGGGCTCAGGTGGGCCGGGGTGAGGCCGGGTGGGCCGCCCGGTCGGCGGCGCCGCCCGCGCCCAGCGGACCGGTGGCCTCGAGCGGTCCCTCGGCCTCCAGCCGGGGCAGTTCGCGCCGGGCCACCGCGGTCACCACGGCGGGCATCGCCGCGCGGATCCCCTGGACGGCGCGCAGCCAGACGGGGATGTAGGTGGTGGCGCGGCGCCTCTCCACCGCGTCGCCGAGCCGCCGGGCGACGGTGGTGACCGGGTAGATCCGCCGGGCCGGCGGCGGCATGTGACCGCGCAATTCCCGCAGCACGGGGTGCTTGTCGCCGTCCCGGATCATGTCGGTGTCGGTCCAGTTCAGGTAGCCGATGCCCACGCCCACCTTCCGGTGCGCCATCTCCGCGCGCAGCGAGTGGGCGAAGGCCTCCACGCCCGCCTTGGAGGCGCAGTACGCGCTCATCATGGGCGCGGAGCCGAACGAGGCCAGCGAGGCGACCTGCAGGAAGTACCCGTGGGTGCGCAGCAGGTCGGGCAGGAACACCCGTGCGGTGATCGCGCTCCCGGTGAGGTTGACGTCGATGACGCGCCGCCACAGCGCGGGGTCGGAGTCGACGAAGGGGCCGCCCTCGGCGATCCCCGCGTTCGCCACCACCGCGGAGGGCGGTCCGAGCGTCTCGCGCACCGTGCGGGCGGCCTGGGCCATGGCTTCATCGTCGGTGACGTCCACCGCCACGGGCAGGGACCGGGTGGGCAGTTGCGCCGCCACGTTCTCCAGGCGGGCCTGTCCGTGGCCCAGCAGGGCGATCACGGCCCCGCGCCCGGCGAGGTCCCGCGCCAGCGCGGCCCCCACTCCCCGGGCGGCTCCGGTCACCACCACGACCCGGCCCTCCAGCGGCCGGCGTCCTGCGGACGTCTGCTTTCTCACCTGCGTGAACCGTCCCACGGGCCTCGCCTCCGCCGCACGGGTCCCCAGACGGCGACGGGTTACTCGCGCGGGCGGCGAGGCCGACCGGTCGGCCCGGGCACCGGCGGACGGCACGGGACCCGCCCACCGGTGCGCAGGGCGCGCCCGCCGGCGTGACCCGCCGTCGGGC
>NZ_JBRIOU010000002.1:370943-380108 GCF_053474865.1 Streptomyces sp. CO7 | reverse complement strand
GTTCACCCGTCGGCGTGAGGCCCCGCCTCCCCGGGCGTGGCCGGCCTCCCCGGGCGCGGCCCGTCTCCCGCCCCGACCCGAGATCGCCGTACCGGCACCGCTGCGGCGGCCCGGCGGCCATGATGTGGTGGTCCGCCGTCGACGTCCGGGCGACAGGAGGCCTCCATGATCCGCGCAGCCGTCTTCGACGTGGGTGAGACGCTCGTCGGCGACGACCGGTACTGGGCGGACTGGGCCGACTGGCTCGGGGTCCGCCGCCACACGCTCTCCGCGCTCGTCGGCGCGGTCGTCGCCCGGGGCGGGCACAACCAGGACGCGCTGCCCCTGGTGCGCCCGGGCATCGACGTGGCCGCCGAGTGGCGGGCCCGCGAGGCGGCCGGCCGGGGCGAGGTGATCGACGAGTCCGACCTGTACCCGGACGTCCGGGGCGCGCTGGCCGCCCTGCGGTCCGCGGGCGTGTGGGTCGGCGTGGCCGGCAACCAGAGCAGCGGCGCGGGCCGATGCCTGCGCGCCCTGGACCTTCCCTGCGACGCGCTGGCCGTCTCCGGCGACTGGGGGGTCGAGAAGCCCTCCCCGGCCTTCTTCGAGCGGCTCGCCGACTGGGTGCCCGCGGAGCCCGGGGAGACCGTGTACGTGGGCGACCACCCGGCCAACGACCTCCTGCCGGCGCGCGCGGCGGGTTTCCGGACCGCGCACGTGCGGCGGGGCGCGCTGGGCCACTTCTGGGCCGGTACGCCGTCGGCGCGCGCGGACTGGAGCGTGGACGGCCTGGACGACCTGGTGTCGCACCTGACCGGCCGTTCCGCCGGGGAGGGCCGCCGCTGAGCCCTGCCTCCGCCTCGCCCTCGGCGCCGGGGCCCGTCTCCGGTCGCTGGTGACCCCGCCGTCGTGCCGCGGCACCTGCTGTACGCGCTGCTGCCGCTCGCCGCCGGCCTGGTGGTGGCGCTGCCGCCGCTGACGCGGGCCGCGCACGACGGCGGACCTTCCGCCCTGGGTCTGCTGGTGCTGCTGACGGCGCTCCTGGTGGCCGGGGCCGGTCCCGCCTTCGGACGTCTGCGGCTGCGCCTCTTCTTCTGCGAGCACCCGACCCCGCGCCGTACCGGTCGGTGGTGACGCCTGGGGCGGGCCGCATCCCGCCGGCGCCGTCGCGCCGCACTTCACGGCCGGAGTGCCGGCCTTCTTCCTCCTGCCGTGGGTGGTCGTGCGGGTCACCGGCCGGCAGCTCGCCGCCGTGCGCCGGTTCGCCACGGACCCGGGCCCGGGTCGGGCCCCGGACACCGCGGTCCGACCGCGCCCGCTCTCCGCTCCCCCCGGCCGCGTCCGGGACGCGAAAGCCGCCGTGGCAGGATCCGCGACATGAGCATCGACGAAGCGGACCGCCCGGTCGCCCTGGTCACCGGGTCGACCTCGGGCATCGGGGAGGCCGTCGCGCGGCGGCTGGCGGCGGACGGGATGCGGGTGGTGGTGCACTCGCGGAGCAGCACGGAGGCCGGGCGGGCGCTGGCGGCCGAGCTCGGCGGGGAGTACGTGCGGGCCGACCTGGAGGTCGAGGAGGAGGCCCGGGGACTGGTCGCGACGGCGCTCGCGCGGTGCGGGCGGCTGGACGTGCTGGTGAACAACGCGGGCATCAGCTGGCCGATCCCGCACGACGACCTGGCCGCCGCGTCGCCCGCGGACTGGCGGCGGCTGATGGAGGTCAACCTGATCGCGCCGTGGGTGCTGTGCACGGAGGCCCTGCCGGCGCTGCGCGAGGCCCCCGCGGGCGGCAGCGTCGTCAACATCACCAGCCATGCCGGGGTGCGCCCCAAGGGCTCGTCGGTGCCGTACGCGGCCAGCAAGGCGGCGCTCAACCACGTGACCCGGCTGCTGGCGGCCGCGCTGGGCCCCCAGGTACGCGTCAACGCCGTCGCGCCGGGACTCGTGGACACCCCGATGACCAGGGACTGGGCGCAGGCGCACGAGCTGTGGCGGGAGCGCGCGCCGATGCGGAGGCCTGCCGGGCCCGAGGACGTGGCCGCCCTGGTCGCGTCGGTGATCGACAGCGCGTACCTCACCGGTGAGGTGATCGTCCTCGACGGCGGCCTGAACCTCACCTGAGTCGCCGCTGCGGGGACCGTTCACCCGGCGCGGGCGGCTGTGCCAGGCTGGCGCGATGACCACTGCCCTTCTCGACTGGCCGTCGATCGCGGCCGGCGGATTCCCCGTGCCCGAGGCCGTCCCGTCGTCCCGTCTCGCCGAGGAACTGTCGGCGATGCTGGTCTCGCCCGACCCGGTGGTCCGCGACGACCACGCCTACACGGCGGCCGCCCGCTGGATCGGGGAAGGGGTTCTCGACGACGTCCTCGAGGAGCTCGGCGACCGCGCCGCCGGCCGGTTCGTCCACCCCGAGGTGCAGGCGCGGACCTTCGCTCCGCTGCTCCTGAGCTGCGTGCTGAACCGTTCCGCCGCCGTTGGCGGCCTGGTGACCGAGGCCGCCGCGGAGCGCTGGTACGCCGCCTTCAGCGCCTGGTACCCGGCGGAGGAGGACACCCGTGGCTGGGACGACGCCCTGGGCTGGCTGCACGCGGTGGCCCACGGCGCGGACGCCGCCGCGGCGTTCGCGAAGGCGCTGCCCGGCCGCCGCACCGGCCTGCTCGAGCTCTGCGCCCGCCGGATGACCGCCCCCGGGGCGGCGCACCGCTACGAGCAGTTGGAGGACGCACGGCTGGCCCGGGCGCTCACCCGGGTCCTCCAGGCCCCCGGCCTGGACGCCGCCGGGGCGACCGCCTGGCTGGACGTGGTGGCGGACGCCCTGGAGGGCGGCGGCCCGGGGCCGGTGCCGGTCTGGGCGTTCAACACCTTCGCCACGCTGCAGTCGCTGCACCTGCACCTGAGCCGGGGCATCGCCGGCGAGGACGCCCCGCCGCACGCGGAGGCCGTGGCGGCACGCGTCGTCGACCTGCTCCGGCTCCCCTGTTACTGGCTCGCCTGACCGCGGCGCGGTCGGCCCTCCTCGACGTCGCTCGTGCCCGGGCCGGTCCCGTACGGCCTGCTGCCGGATCCTGGTCGGGGCGGGTCAGTTCCCGTCCCACGCCCCGCCCGTCGTCTCCCGGACGACCCGGCGCCACCCTTCGGTTCCGCCGGGCAGCGGCCAGGCCCAGGTGGGGCGGGTCGCCGTGCGCAGCTCCTCCAGCCGGCGGGCCAGGACGGGGCCCGCGCTCCCGGCGCCGTCGGGAATCACCTCACCGTGGCGGGCGCGCAGCGCGGCGAATCGCGCCAGTTCGGCCTCGTACCACTCCACGGCCCGCCGGGTGCCCGCGGCCACCTCGTCCCCCGGGGCCGTGCGCACCAGGTGCAGCAGCGGTGGCTCGACGGATTCGGCGAGGGCGGCGGCGAGCCGGGCGTGACCGTCGAGGACGACGTGGCAGTACAGGCCGCTGACCCACCACAGCAGGACGGGCGGAAGGACGCCCTCGCGGGCCTGCTTGCGGTACGCCTTGACGCGGGCGTCGTCCTGGCCGGGCATCGGACGCAGCGGCAGGAGGGTCCAGTCGCCGTGGAAGAAGAACCAGTCGACGTATCCGTCGGGATGGCCCTCGACGATCATCTCGCCCCAGTATTCCGCCGGCGGGCGGGACCCGCGGTTCCAGTGCGGCGGGCCCTGCGGCGTCAGCAGCCACCGCCCGTCGTGCAGCGGGCCGCCCGGCGCCGCGGCCAGGCGGTCCGCGAAACGGTGCGCCCAGCGGTCCGGCCGCCCGGCCAGGTCGCGCGCTGTGTCGGCGCGCCAGGGCGGGAGGACGGAACGGTAGGCGTCGGTGCGCCAGAAGACGACCTCGCAGTGGTCGCGGGTGACGGCGGCGAGGAGGACGGGCCGCGTCTCCTGGGTGAGCAGCATCCGCCCGTCGCCGGCGAACAGGCACAGCCCGGGGCGCGGCCGGCCCTCCGACTCCAGGGCCAGGCCGGTCCAGGTCCCGTCGTCGGCCACGCGGTCCGTGCGTCTCATGCCGGGCACCCTATGCGGGCGCCCCCGTTCGCTCACCTGGAAATGTCGCTTGCCCGCCGCCCGCGGGCGTGCCAAGGTGGACGTCGTCCGCGATCACGCGGACCACACGCACGGTGAGGAACGAAGTCCATGGTTGCGGCGCCCCTCAGCGGCCGCCGTCGGCACTGAGCACCCGCTTCACGCGGCCTCGGTCTGCCACGCCGTCTCCACGGCGGCCCCACGTATCGGTGCCTTCGCGCACCGCGACTCCGCCGCGCCCTCCATACGTCGCACCCGTCACCGGGTTCGTCGTCGGCGCGGAACCAGCTGAGACTTCGTGAGGTCGATCACCATCATGGACAACCAGGTCCAGAGCTTTGCCGTAGCCAATCTCCGCCGCCGTCCCGAGGTCGTCGAGACCGGGGGTTTCGTCGCGGGCTTCATGCCCGGCACGGACAGCCCGTACCTCAACTACGCGACCCCGCTGCCCGGCGCGGAACCGACCGGGCGCGACGTCGCGTCGCTGACCGGCCTCTTCCGGGAGCGCGGCCTGCTGCCCCGGCTGGAGTTCGCGCCGCAGGCCGCGCCGGCCGTCGAACCCGCCCTGCGCGCCGCAGGGTTCGGTACCGAGGCGGTGCACGAGTACCTCGTGTGCACGCCGGGCACGCTGGTCCTCCCCACGGCGGCCGGCTCCCCGCGCGTGGAGACGCCCGCCACCGAGGAGGAGTTCGCGCAGCTCGACGCCGCGCTGGCCGAGGCGTTCGGCGGGCTGTTCGGGTCTTCGAAGGAGGGCGCCGACCGTCTGCGGAACACCGAACTCCAGGGCGGCGCCGTGCGCTTCGTCCGCGAACCCGGGGCCGGGGTCCTCGGCGGGGCGTCCTGCTCCGCACCGGCGGAGGGCACGGCCGAACTGTCCGGCGTCGGCACCCGCCCGGCCTTCCGCGGCCGCGGTGTCGCCGCCGCGGTGACCGCCGCGGTGGCGGAGGCGATGTTCGGCCGGGGCGCCGGGTCCGTCTGGCTGGAGTACTCGGGCGAGGGGTCCCGCCGCGTCTACGAACGGGCAGGCTTCCACCCGCAGGGCACCCGCCTGTACCTCTCCCTGCCGCCCACCCCGGAGCAGGCCGAACTCCTCTGACGGCACGACCGGCCCGGGGGCGCCGCCCGCGCCCCCGGGCCCGCCGCATAGGGTGTCGCCGGACCTCGGCAGGAGAACCCGGGCGCCGGGTCGGCGAGGAGGAGGCGGCGATGACGGCGGTACGGGCGGCGGCGGTGGTGCTGCTCACCTGGGTGGCCCTGTGCGTCCTCGTGGCCGCGCCGTCGCTGCTGCCGCCCCGGTGGCAGTACTACGTCTACTCACCGGCGAGCGTGGGCCTGTGGATGCTCTCCCTGCTGGTCGCCCCCTTCGTCACCTGCGCCTTCGCGTGGCGCTGGATCAGATCGGGCCGCCGATGAGCAGCACCGGCTCCACCCCCACGGCACCGGCCCGTCTGACCCTCCGCGTCTCCGTGCCGCCCCTCGGAACCCGGCAGGGGGCCGTGCAGTGCCGGCCGGTCGTCGACGGCCGGGACCTCCTGGCCGACGTGTTCGACGAAGGCCCCGCGGAGGACCCGAGCCGGCTGCTGGGGCCGGACTCGCCGCTGCTCGCGACCGGCACACCGCGCCGGGTCCGGCTCGCGGAGGCGGAGTGCTCGGAGGGCTGCTGCGGAGCCGTGTACGTCACCGTCCGGCGCGAAGGCGGGCAGGTCGTCTGGAGCGACTGGCGCGACCCGGCCGACGCGTCCTTCACCCTCCCCGAACTCCGTTTCGGGCGCGACCCGTACGAGGCGGAGATCCGCCGCGCTTCGGCGGACCACAGCTGGGAGTGGCCGGCCCGGACGGTCGCCCGGCTCCTGGAGGAACGGCTCCGGGACCACGCCGACTGGCCCGGCCGGTGGGAGTGCGAGCTGGACAGCGTCTCCGCCTGGCACCGGGAGCCCGACCGGATCACCCTCCTGCTGTTCCACCCGGGCCGGTCCGCGCTGCGGGAGGGCCGTCCCTGGCTGCAGTTCCGCCACGTCCTCCCGGTCACCGACGAGGCTCCGGCCGACCAGGCCGCGCACCTGGCGGACCTCCTCACGTCCGAGGATCCGCGGTGGAGCGGCGACGTGTGCGGCGGATCCCGCGAGTCCGCCGAAGCCCTCGGGTACCCCTGGCCGGGGCGGTGACCCCGCGGCGGCCTCGCCCGTCGCGCGTGCTCTCACCCTCCCTGCCGCTCCAGGGGGCGGGGCGCCGGCCCGGGTTCCGGTCGGGGCGTCGTCGGCAGGTCGCGGGTGCGGCCGACGGGTGAGAAGAGCAGGACGAGCGCGGCCAGCGGCACACCGGCGGTGGTGATCCACAGGGCGGTGCGCAGGTCGAGGACGGTGCCCAGCCAGCCGCCGAGCAGGGCGCCCACCGGGAGCGTCCCGAAGTTGAGGAACGCGGTGCTCGCGGTGAGCCGGCCGAGGAGGCGGGGCGGGCAGTAACGCTGCTGGAAGCTCGCCTTGACGACGTTTCCGGCCACCACGCCCGCCGAGACGCAGAAACCGCCCGCGACGAAGAGCCCCAGCCCCGCTCCGGCGTGCGTAGCCGGGACGAGCAGCACGAGCCCCGCGAGCCCCAGTTCGAAGACCAGCATCGCGCGGGCGGTGCCGATCCGGGCGGCGATCCGCCGGGCTGCGAACGCGCCCGCGACGCCTCCCGTGCTGGTGGCGGCGATGAGTCCGCCGACCGCTCCCGGCGCCAGGCCCACGGTGTCGACCAGGAAGACGACCTGGATCGACTGGTAGCCCATCAGGGCGAGGTTGGAGGTGGCGCCGAAGAGGGTGAGGCTGCGGAGCCACCGGTCGCCGCCGACCAGCCGCAACCCCTCCCCGACCTCGTGCAGCAGCGCCTTCGGCCGGGCGGCCGCCGGCTGGGGGCGGGGTTCGCGGTGCCGGATGCCGGCCAGGCACAGCAGCGACACGAGGAAGGTCGCCGCGTTGGCGAACATCGCGTTGACCGCGCCCGCCGCCTGCCCGATCAGACCGGCCGAGCCCAGCCCCGCGATCTGCGCGGCGGACGCGCTGCCGTGCAGCTTCGCGTTGCCCTCGGGCTGGTCCTCGGGGGCGAGGATGCTGGGGAGGTAGGCGCTGTAGGCGGTCTGGAAGAAGACGGCGGCGGTGCCCGTCAGCAGCGCGACGACGATCAGCAGGCCGACGCTCAGCAGGCCCGCCCACGCCGCGAGCGGAACCGCCAGGAAGAGCAGGAAGGACACCGCGGCGGCCGCCAGCATCACCGGCCTGCGCCGCATCCGGTCGACCCACGCCCCGACCGGCAGACCGATGACCAGCCACGGCAGCCAGGCGGAGGCGCTCAGCAGCCCGACCTCGAAGGCGCCGGCCTCCAGGGTGGAGACGGCCACCAGGGGCATCGCCACGGAGGTGACGGACGAGCCGAACTTGCCGGCCGTCTCACCGCACCACAGCAGGCGGAAGTCGCGGTGCCGTCGCAGCAGGCCGGGTCCTGCCGCCCGGCTCACGCCGTGCCCCGCTCTTTGCGGGGGAACGACTGGAGCTGCACGACGACCGGCAGGGCGCCGGGCTCCGGCTCGTCGCTGGGAGCGGCGGCATGGCGGGCGATCACGTCCAGCAACTCGGCGTTGAGGGCCCTCAGTTGCGGCGCCGTGAGCCGTAGGTCCCGCCGGTCGGAGAGGGTCCCGGCCCGCTGCCACTCCTCGTCCCAGCTCTCGTTCAGGTAGGTGGTGACCCGGTTGAAGTACTGCTGCACCACCTCGTGCAGGTAGACGGAGAGCGCGCCGCGGGTGGCGGGGTCGTCGCGGAACTCGGCGGTCTCCAGCACCTTGGTCTCGTCCACCACCCTCCACCAGCGTTCCCGCTTGGTGCCGCGGCCGGTCTCCTCCTCGATGAAGCCGTGCTCGGCGAGGTGCCGCAGGTGCCAGCTCACGGTGCCGGTGTTCTCCCCGAGCCGCGCCGCCAGGGCCGTGCCGGTGGCGGGGCCGTCGAGGGTCAGCAGCTCGAGGATGCTCATCCGCAGCGGGTGCGCCAGGCCGCGCAGACTGCGCGCGTCCAGGCGGCGCACGGGCCTGCGTGGCGGGGGCTGCGGGGTGTCGTCCGGGCCGGTCGTGTCGTCGCTCATGCAGCCGAACGTAGCGTGCAGAGACTCCTCTGCAAACGCTTCTCTGCATCATGGCCGAGATGCGCCGCCCGCCGACAGGAACCGGCCGGCGTGAGCGCCCCGGTCGTTCACCGCGACCGCCTGAGGGTCTCCCTCACCTCCCGGTGCAGGGCCCACGCGTCGGCGACGGGGCCGAGGTGACGGAGCTTGTCCGGGTTGATCACGGAGCGGATCGCCTGGATCTGCCCGTCCAGGATGTCGAGCACCAGGGCGTGCAGGACCCGGCCGTCACGGTCCCGGAAGACGGCGCCCGACTGCCCGTTGATCTCCTGCTGCTCACAGGTGATCCCGACCTCGGTCATGGGCGGGTAGACGGAGGCGAACAGGCGCGCCACCCGGTCCGCCCCGACGACGGCCCTGGCGAGCTGCGGCGCCTTGCCCCCGCCGTCCCCGACCGTCCGCACGTCGGCGGAGAGCAGGTCCCGCAGTGCGTCCACGTCCCCCAGGGACAGGGCCTCGAAGAACCGCGCCGCGAGCGCCTGCCGCTCCCGGCGGTCGGCCTCGAACCGGGGCCGACCGTCGTTCATGTGACGGCGCGCCCGCACCAGCAACTGCCGGCACGCCGCCTCCGAACGGCCCACCGCCTCCGCGATCTCGCCGAACCCGAACGCGAACACCTCCCGCAGCACGAACACCGACCGCTCCAACGGGCTGAGCCGCTCCAGGAGCAGCAGCGCGGCCATGGACACCGAGTCGGACAGCTCCGCCGCGCGTTCCGGGTCCTCGTAGGGGTCGTTCAGCAGCGGCTCGGGCAGCCACGGCCCCACGTACTCCTCGCGCCGCACCCGGGCCGAGCGCAGCACGTCGATGGCGAGCCGGGTCACCGTGGTCGACAGGTACGCCTTGACCGAGTCGGGCCTGGTGGCGGAGGCGTCGTAGCGGAGCCAGGTCTCCTGGACCGCGTCCTCCGCCTCCCCCACGCTGCCGAGGATCCGGTAGGCGATCGAGAACAGCAGGGGCCGCAGCTCCTCGAACTCCTCGACCTTGTTCACGGGCGCTCTCCTCGCGGGTTC
>NZ_JBRIOU010000002.1:369354-370843 GCF_053474865.1 Streptomyces sp. CO7 | reverse complement strand
GACCTCGTCGCTGACACCCTCGCCCGCGTCGGCGACCCGGGTGCCCTGTTCCGCGAGCTCCAGGGCGGCCCGCTCCGCCTCGGTGAAGACGGTCGCCTCCCGCCAGGCCGCCACGAGGTGCAGCCGCAGCGCCGTCTCGCCCGCGGACTCCGCCTCCTTGGTGTGCATGTCGATGCAGGCGGCGCACCCGTTGATCTGACTGACCCGCAGGGACACCAGCTCCTGCGTGGCCGCGGGCAGCGCCGACTCCTTGAGGGCCCTCCCGACGGCCATGAACTGCCTGAGTGCCTTCCCGGCGGTGGGGCTGGCGAAGTAGTTGAGCCGTGCGTCCATGGTGTGCTCCTTCGTCCTGGCGGGTGTGTTCCTCCACCCCCTGGGACGAGACGGCCCGCGCTCCTGTGACACGGCGGGAGGGGAACCGGAGCCCCGGCGGCCTCTCCCACGGGGCGGAAAGCTCTCGCGCCGCCCCGCGTCCGCCGCTAGCCTGCGCTCTCGTGCAGACCACCTCGCTCCTCCTCGACCGCCTCCACGACGCCGGACTGACCGATGTCACCTCCGTGGAACCGGTGGAGGGCGGCATGGCCGCGGTCGCCGGCCTCGCCGTCCGACCGGGCGCCGCGCCGCTCTTCGTGAAGTCGTTCGCGGACATCCCGGCGGACGACCTGTTCGCGGCGGAGGCGGAAGGACTCGGCGCGCTGCGGGAGCGCGGCGCCCTGGCCACCCCGGACGTGGTGCTGGCGACCCGTGAGCTGCTGGTGCTGTCCGCACTGGGCGAGCGCCCGGCCGGCGACGAGGCCTTCTGGGAGCGGCTGGCCCACGAGGTGGCGCGGCTGCACACCTCGACCGTGCACGACCGGTTCGGCTGGGCACGCGACAACTGGCTGGGGCGCTACCGCCAGGAGAACGGGTGGACCGAGGACGGGTACGAGTTCTTCGCCCGGCGCCGGCTGCTGCGGTGGCTGCCGGAGCGCCGCGTCGAGGCGGCCCTGGGGCCGGAGGACCGGCGGGCGCTGGAGCGGTTGTGCGAGCGGCTGCCCGAATTGCTGCCGCCCCGGCCCGCCTGCCTGACCCATGGCGATCTCTGGGCGCAGAACGTCCTCGCCACCGGGGACGGCCGCCCCGCGCTGATCGATCCCGCCGTCTCCTACACGTGGGCCGAGGTCGACCTCGCGCACCTGTGGTGCTCCCCGCATCCGCCGGAGGCCGCGCGGTTCTTCGACGTGTACGCGGAGCTGACCGGGCTGGACGCCGGGTGGCGTGCCCGGATGCCGCTGATCCAGCTGCGGCAGTCCCTCGCCCTCGTCGCGATGTTCGACCACGACTGGGGCGCAGCCGAACAGGTCCGCGCCCTCCTCAAGCCGTTCCGCCACTGAGGTCCCGTTCGCCTTCCCGTCCGTCACGCGGACGCGCCGGACAATTCGCCGAGCCCGTCGGATTCCGGGTCTCCCTCCCCGAGCCCGTCGGACTCGTCGCCGCCGGAGCCCAGCCC
>NZ_JBRIOU010000002.1:362347-369254 GCF_053474865.1 Streptomyces sp. CO7 | reverse complement strand
GTGGACGACGTGTGCGTGTACTGAGGCCAGGGCAGCTCAGGGCGGAGGAGACCGAGACCTGGCGTGAGCTGCGGGCCGAGTCGGGTGGGGTCAGACATCCCTTCATGGAGCCGGAGTTCGCCGTCGCCCTGGGACAGGTCAGGCCGCAGGCCCGGGTGGCGGTGATCGAGGACGGGGACGACGGCGGACGGGACGGCAGCGGCAGCGGCAGCAAGGGCGGTGGCGGCCGGGGGATCGTCGGGTTCCTGCCCTTCGAGCGCAGTCCGTGGGGCAGCGGACGGGCGCTGGGGCTCGGGGTCTCGGACCTCCAGGGGCCCGTGCTGCGGCCCGGAACGGCCCTGGGCGCCGACGAGTTGCTGCGCGCGTGCTCGCTGAACAGCTTCACCTTCGACAACCTGGAGGACGGCAGGACGCCGTTCGCGGGCCACGTCACCGCCTCCTACCCCTCCTACGTGATCGACGTCGGGGAGGGCTACCCGGCCTATCTGGAGGTGCTGCGGGGCCGGTCGCCCAAGTTCCTGCGGACCACCCTGGCGAAGGAGCGCCGCCTGGGCCGGCAGATCGGGGAGCTGCGGTTCGTCTTCGACGAGCGGGACCCGCGGGCGCTGCGGACGCTGATGGCGTGGAAGTCGGCGCAGTACCGCCGGACCGGACGGCGGGACCGGTTCGCGCAGGAATGGATCAACCGCCTGGTGCGGACGCTGGCCGCGACCCGGGCGCGGGAGTGCGGGGGCGTGCTGTCGGTGCTGTACGCCGCCGACCGGCCGGTGGCCGCGCACTTCGGGCTGCGGTCCTCGACGGTGCTGGCGTGCTGGTTCCCCGCGTACGAGCCGGAGTTGGCGAAGTACTCCCCGGGCCTGATCCTGCACCTGCGGATGGCCGAGGCGGCCGCCGAGGAGGGCATCGGGCTGCTGGACATGGGGCGGGGGTCCGCCGAGTACAAGGACGCGCTGAAAACGGGTGAGTCGACGGTCCACGAGGGGACCGTGATCCGTCCCGGGGCCGGGGCGGCGCTGCACTGGCTGGGGCACGAACCGGCCCGCCGGGCGCACGGCTTCGTGCGGCGGCGTCCCCGGCTGCAGGCGCTGGCCGCGCGGAGCCTGAGGACCGTCGGGAAGCTGCGGGGCTGACGGCGCGCGCTCAGGCGGCCGCACCGAGAAGGCGACGACAACGAGGGGGACGCGCGTGACCCGTACGACTCAGGGGGAGATCGACAGAGTCCTGGCCGTCCGCCCCGTCCAGGTGGCGGAACTGGAACTGGGCGCGGGAGCGGAGGCCGGCGGGGTGGCCGCTGCGCCGATGCTCCGCCCCGGCCCGGGCAGCCCGCCGCCCGGCCCCGGGGAGGTGTTCGCCCTGGTCCGCCGCGGCGGCGTGCCGGTGGGAACGCTGCTGGTGACGGTGGCGGAGGGCGCCGACCCCCGGGACGTGGTCGCCGAGGCCGCGCGGGAGCTGCCGTCACCCTCGATGGAGGAGTCGCCTCCGCCGGAGGACGACCTCCCGCCGGGCCGGCCGCCCCGCACCACCGTGGTGATCGCCACGCGGGAGCGGGCGGAGCAGCTGGCCCGGGCGGTGGACTCGCTGCTCGCGCAGGACCACCCGGACTTCGACGTCGTCGTGGTGGACAACGCGCCGGTCACCGCGGCCACCCGGGAGCTGGTCGAGGGCAGGTACGGGGAGCGCGTGCGGTACGTGCGCGAACCCGTGCCGGGGCTGGCGCAGGCGCACAACGCCGGACTGGCCGCGGCCTCGGGTGACGTGGTGGCGTTCACCGACGACGACGTGGTCGCCGACCCGCGCTGGCTGGCCGAGCTGAGCACCCCGTTCTCCCTCGACCCGGGCCTCGGCTGCACGACGGGGCTGATCCTCCCGGCCCGGCTGCGTACCCCGGCCCAGGTGCTGCTGGAGAGCAACGGCGGCTTCGCGAAAGGGTTCACGCCCCGCGTGTACGACCCGGCCGCCCCGCCCGCCGACGAGCCCCTGTTCCCGTTCACCGCGGGGAGGTTCGGCTCCGGTGCGGCCATGGCATTCCGCACCACCGTGCTGCGCGCCGTCGGCGGCTTCGACCCGGCGACCGGCACCGGCACCCGGGCGAAGGGCGGCGACGACCTGTACGCCTTCGTGCGGGTGCTCGCCGAGGGCCACCGGCTGCGGTACGTGCCGAGTGCGCTGGTCTGGCACCACCACCGGGAGACCTGGCGCGACCTGGAGAACCAGGCGTTCGGCTACGGCGCCGGGCTGACCGCCTACCTCACGGCGGTACTGGTCCGCCGCCCTGCTCTCCTGCCCGCGCTGCTGCGCCGGCTGCCGGGCGGCCTCGCGTACGCCCGGCAGCTCACCGCCGCCCGCGACACGGAGGGCGGCGGTACGGCGCCGGGCGGGCACGACCGGCGCGACCATCCCTGGCCCGGGCGGCTCTCCCGGCTCCAGCGCCGGGGCATGCTGTACGGGCCGCTGGGCTACGTCCGGGCGCGCCGCGCACTGCGGCGGGCGGTGACCGCCCGGTGAGCCGGGCGCCGGCTCCGCGGGCGGACGCCGTCCCGGTGCTGCTCTACCACGCGGTGATGGACGACCCACCCGAGTGGATCGCCGAATTCACCGTCTCGCCGCGGCAGTTCGCGGCGCACCTGGACGCCGTCGTGGACAGCGGCCGGACCCCCGTGACGGTGAGCGCGCTCGCCGGCCATCTGGCGGGGCGGGCGCCGCTGCCGCCGCGGCCGGTGGTCCTCACCTTCGACGACGGCTTCGCGGACCTTCCCGGCCCGACGGCGGCGGCGCTCGCCGGGCGGAGCCTGCCGGGCACCGCCTACCTGACCACGGGGGCGATCTCCCCGTCCGGCCGCAGCCTGCTGCCGCCCGCGCCGATGATGCGGCTGCAGGAGGCGCCGGTGCTGGAGCAGGCGGGCCTCGAGGTGGGCGCCCACACGGTGACCCACGCCCAGCTGGACACCCTGGGCCGTGATGCCCTGGAGCGCGAACTGCGCGACGCCAAAGGGGTGTTGGAGGACACGCTGGGGCACCCGGTCCGCCACCTCGCCTACCCCCACGGCTACAACAGCCGTGCCGTCCGCCGGGCGGCGGCGCTCAGCGGGTACGAGACGGCGGCCGCGGTGCGTCACGCGCTGAGTTCGCAGTGGGACGAGCGGTACCGCGTGGCGCGGCTCATCGTGCGGCGGAGTCACACCGTCGCCGACGTCGAGGCGTGGATGCGCGGGGAGGGCGCCCGGGTCGCGCCGTACCGGGACGGGGTGCTCACCGTCGGCTGGCGCTGGTACCGCCGGGCCCGCGCCGCCGTGCGGGGGCCCGAGTTCGCGGGGTGACCGGCGCCGGGGGCGCCGTCACCGCGCCGGCCGGTGCAGGTACGGGTCCGAGGCCAGCCGCCGCATCGCGTCCCAGGCGTCCTGGTCGGCCAGGGAGAGGTCGCAGTGCGGGCCGGGGTCACGCGAGTTCCACTGGAGCGCGGCCTTCACTCCGTCCAGTTCCCTGAGGACGTCCGGCACCTCGCGGTACCAGTCCGCCTGCCGTGAGGGCCGCCGCGTGTCGTAGGCGGAGCCGAACTCGGACAGCATCAGCGGCTTCTCGTCGGAGAGGTGGGTGCGGATCCAGCGGTGCACCGACCGTTGCGTCTCGGCGAAGGACATCCACCGCGTGTCATGGCACTTGTAGTAGTTGTACTGGTTGTAGCCGATCCAGTCGACGTAGTCGTCGCCCGGGTAGAGCTTCTCGATCAGGTCGTGGTGCCCCGGGTACCCGGTGGTGATCCACGTCCAGACGACGTTGTCCACGCCCAACTTGCGGAACCGGTCGTGGATATGACGCCACGCGGCCACGAACTCCCCGGCGGTGCCGTTGCCCGGGACCCGGGTGTCCATCTCCAGGTCGAAGGAGAGGAACACCTTCCGCCCGTCGCCGCCCTCGCCGTACTCCCTGATCCGGCGCGCCTGCACGTCGATCACGTCGGCGTCGTACGTCCCGGCGGCGATGTCCGCCCACCGGGGCTGCTCGGCCTTGGTGCCGCCCCACACCTTGCTCTCCCAGGAGAGCAGCAGCATGCGGTCCTCGCCGAGCCGCTGCTCCTGCTCGGTGAGGAGCTGCCCCTCCAGGCGGCCGGGGGTCACCTCGGACATGTCGTGGTACGTGTACACGATGTCCAGGCGGCGGCCGATGCGCCGCTCGTACGCCTCGACCTTCTCCCGCAGGTCGGACTTCTCGTGCGGCACGAACGCGCCGAACCAGGCTCCGCAGCGCGGCTCGAGGAGGCCGGTGGCGGGCCCGCGGCACTCCTGGCCGGGGTCGGGCCGGTCGGTGCCGGCCCTGACGGCCAGGGTGGTGAGCAGCGAGACGCAGACCGCGGCGACGGCGAGGACGGACCACCGGCGGCGTCCGCGCGGGCCGCTCCACCGAGGCCGTGCGTGGCGCGGGCCACGGGCGCCCGCCGCCCGCGCCGCCGAGGTGGCGCCCACACCCCGGGTCACGTCCGCAGCCGGGGCGGTGTCGTCCGCCGGGGTCGCGCCCGCAGCCGGGGCGGCCTCGTCCGCCTGGGCTTTGTCGTCCGCCGGGATGGCGTCGTCCGCCGGGGCTTTGTCGTCCGCGGCGGTGGCGTCGTCCGTCTGGGCGTTGTCGTGCGCCGTCGGGGCGGCGTCGTCGGCCGCGGTGGTGTCGGCGGCCTGGGGTCGGGGGCGACGGGGGAACCTCACGGAACCGGCCTTCCTCGGGCTTCCTCGGGTCAGGACGGGCGCGTCCTCGGGCAGTACGCGGCGAGCATGGTCATCAGGGTGAGCAGCAACAGGACGCGCCGCCCGCTGAAGGCCTGCGCGGCCAGCAGGGCGGTGGCGGTGACGGTGACGACGGCGAGGCTGACCAGCGGCACCAGAAGCAGCCGCTCCAGCAGGCCGGACCGGCCGGCGAAGCGGGGGTCCCAGCCCTCCGGCGGCCCCACGGCGGACGGCACGCGCAGCGCGGGCCACCAGATGCGCACCAGCGCGGCGCCGGGGCCGGCCACCAGGAACACCGCCACGGCGGCGACCCGCGCCGGGGAGCCGTCGGGCAGGGCGAGCGCGCCGACGGCCAGCCAGCCCGCGAAGGGCGGAAGCATCCGCGCCAGCAGTTCCCGCGCGGTCATCGGGCGTCCTCCTCGACGGCCCGGACGTCCAGCTCGTACACGGCGCCGGCCCGGTTGTGCGCCACCCGCCGGAAGTACGGGGAGGTGGCCACGGACTTCTCGACGCGCCGCCACTCGGCCTCGGTGAGCCGCCCGTTCATCTCGGCGTCGGCCCGCTGCCCCTGGGTGAGCAGGAGGTAGGCCCGGCCGGGTTCGGCGACGTCCCGCATGTCGAGGGCGAGCGTGTGGGCGGGCCGGGCGAGGATGCGCTCGACCTTCGCCCGGTCCTCCTCCAGGAACCAGTAGTGGTCGATCCGCCAGTAATCGCCGTACGCCAACGGATAGTTGCGGTTGGCGGCGGCGACCAGGGATCCGTCGGGGGCGCTCCCGACGAGGTCACCGACCAGGGCGGCCTCGGCGGGCGGGAAGTAACTCAGCCGGTCCTTGCCCGCGTAGCTCGGCACGAAGGCGAGGGTGGCGGCCAGCACCACCGGCAGCGGCAGCCAGAGGAACCGCGCGGGTCCCGGGCGCGGCATCGCCCCGCCCGGGACGCCGGTGCGGGGCAGCAGCGCGGCGGCGGCGAAGAACGCGGCGCCGGGCAGCATGAACATCAGCACCCGGAAGAGCATCTCGCTGCCGTAGCCGCTGGCGGCGATCAGCAGCGGCGGGACCCCGGCGAGCAGCAGCAACGGCCGCGCGTGACGGCTCAGTTCGCGCCGGCGCAGCGCCCCGAGGAGGGCCAGCAGCAGCACCGTGCCGGACAGGGCGCGGGCCGCCCAGGAGGCGGTGACGGCTCCGGCCCCGGTGGGGGTGGTGCCGTAGCCGGTCTCGACGTTGGCGCCGATGTCGCCGACGGAGGCGAGCATCTCGGGCAGCGCGGCGGAGAGGAAGGGCAGCGAGGCGGTGAGGTTCCAGGCGGCGAAGAGGGCGACGGCGGCGAGGAACGGTACCCAGTCGCGGTGCCGGCGGGTGAGCGCGAGCACGCCGAGCGAGAGGATCAGGACCACCGGCGTGAGCTGGTGGGACAGCACCACGGGAACCATCACGGTGATCAGCACCGTGGTCCACACGGCCTGCCGGGGGCCGCGCTGCCGCGCCCCGGGGAACCGGCGCAGCACCAGGGCGATCACCGTCAGGTGCAGGGTGAGGGCGAGGGACTGCGGCGAGAAGTAGTCCTGGCCGACCCAGTTGCCGACGCAGAAGAGCCAGACGCCGGTCCAGATCAGCCGCCGGTCCTGGGTGAACGTGCGGTAGATCAGCACCAGCGGGGCCAGCACGAGGACGCTGGAGACCAGCGGCCACCAGCTCATCAGGGTGAGGGTGTTCTCCACGCCGGCCAGGCGGACCGCGGCGGCCTGGGCGGCGAAGAAGCCGGGCCACTGGTCGTACACGGCCATGTCGCCGAGTTCCGCGCCGGTCCGCAGGCCGCCGTCGGTCAGCAGGTGGCCGACGACGGCGTCGTGCTTCCACGCCCAGGCGTACAGCGGGGTCGGGTACACGAGGGCCTGGGTGGCGCGCTGTATGACGAGCAGCCCGAGCACGTACGCCAGGCACCAGCCGTCGGCGCGGTCGGGGCGGCGGACGGTGAACCAGAACCCGGCGGCGAGCACCGCGAGCCCCGCCCAGTAGGCCGGGTGCACGGCGGTGACCAGGCCGAAGTCGTCCAGTGCCGTCACGTCGGTGGCCCGCACGGCGTACGCCCCCAGGGCGAGCGCGGCGGCCAGAGGGCCCGCGGGCCACACGGCGCTCCACCGGCGGCGCGCGGTGGAGCGCGGGCGGGCACCGCCGGAGGGGCCCCGGGGGGCGGCC
>NZ_JBRIOU010000002.1:361852-362247 GCF_053474865.1 Streptomyces sp. CO7 | reverse complement strand
GGCCTGGGGCGCGCGGGGGTCCGTGCCGTCGGGCGCGGCGGCGTCCGGCGGGCTTCCGCCCCCCTCGGGACCCGCGGTACCTGCGGGGCCGTCGGTGCCCGCGCTGCCTCTGTCGCGTCTGTCGTCCTCGGGGCCCGGCACGGCTGTCCGGCCCGTCGTCACTGTCGGTCGCACGGTCCCCCCGGCGGCTGTAGTCGGTGCGGCTTCTGTCGGCGTGGTGCTGGTCGCGCTGGTCGGCACGGCCCTGGCCGGGCGCGGTTCCGGTGCCCTGCCCGGGCCGGGCCTTGCCGTTCCGTTCCGCTGACCGGCTCCCGCTGGCCGGCCTCACCGGTGTTCCGTCCCGCCCCGGTGGCGTCGGTCCCGCCCCGTGCGTTCAGTCGCCACCCCTCCCCTGC
>NZ_JBRIOU010000002.1:358430-361752 GCF_053474865.1 Streptomyces sp. CO7 | reverse complement strand
TCCCCTGCCTGGGTATGCACGGCGCGGGCGGTCCGGTGGCCGGCGGCCGGGCGCGGGCTCCGCGACGGGCGAGGGCGCCCGCCGCGGCGAGGAGCAGCAGGGCGGCGAGCAGTACCGGCCCCACGGGGGCGAGTGCGTCGCGCACCGCCCAGCTGAGGACCGCGGCCGGCCACAGCAGCCACCAGCAGGTCTCCGCCGGCAGCCGCACCGCCCACCGCAGCACCAGCCACAGCGGGATGAGGCCGAGCACCAGGAAGGCGTACGGCGCCCAGAGCAGGCCCGCACCGAGCAGACCGCCGGCCGGTCCGGGCCACCAGCCGACGCGCACCGCGGGCGGTCGGGTACCGAGCGCCACGGGCGCGGCGTGGAGCGCGAGGACCAGCACGGCGAGCGCGGCCGCCGCGAGCGGGCCGTCGGCGGGGGCTCGGAGGGCCAGCGCGGCGACGTACACCAGCAGCATCAGCACCGCGGCGGCCAGGGCGATGCTGGGCAGCGCGGCCAGCACCTCCCCAGCGGTGCGGTCGCCGTCGACGGTCCGGACCCGCCCGGCGCCGCGAGGGTCGTCGTCCAGCCACGGCAGGTGGCGCAGGGCGGCGGCATAGAAGACCCCGGCGGAGGCCAGCAGCCACCACAGGGCGATCCGCAGCCGCCGCTCCCCCCGGGGCCCGGACGACGACGCCCGCACCAGCGCGACGCCCTTGCGGTACACGCCCCGCACGCCGGAGCGGGGCGCGGTGGAAGGACGTTCACCTTCCTCGCCCCGCACGGCGGCCCGCAGCCCCGGCACGCACAGCAGCGCGACCGCGGTCATGCTCAGCAGCACGCCCCAGCCGGCGCCGTCGATGCCCGCCGGGGTGAGCAGCAGGGCGGCGGAGCCGAGGACCAGCACGCACATCACGCCCTGCACCAGGGCCAGCATCGCGGTGCGGCCGGCCACCCGCAGCACTCCGATGTACAGCTCGACGGCGACCCGGGGCAGCGCGGCGGCGGCCAGCAGCCGCAGCACCGTGGAGCCCCGGTCCGCGTAGTCCGCGCCGAACGGGGCGAGCACCAGCGGCGCGAAGAGAACCAGGACGGCCACCACCGGCACCAGCAGCACGGCCATCCTCCGCAGCGCTCCCCGCACCCCGTCGGCGAGAGCGCGGGGGTCGCGGGAGGCATGGGCGGTGAGTGAGGACGCCATGTTGATGGCGAGGAACTCCATGGTGCCGCCGACGGTGTAGGCGACGTAGAAGTAGCCGTTCTCCGCCGCGCCGAGGCGCACCGCCACCATCACCGGCAGCAGGTTGATCATCAGCAGGCTGAACATGGCGCCGACGGAGTCCCCGGCGATGAACCGCCCGACGGCCCGCAGGGTGGGCGGCCGGCGGTGGCCGTCGGCGGCGGCCTGCCGCGGGATCAGCCGCCGGAACACCAGCCACCCCAGCGGCACGGTGGACAGCGCGATCGCCGCGCCCCAGGAGACGAACACGCCGAGCACCGGCATCGCCCCGGCGAAAACGATCAGCAGCACCAGTTTGCCCAGCGAGAACACCGCGTTGCCGAGCGGCACCCAGACCGCCTCGCGCAGCCCGGTGAGCACTCCGTCCTGCAGGGTGAGGATCGCCCAGGCCACGCACGAGGCGACGAAGAGGACCCCGGCCACCGGCGTGCCGAGCGGCGCGTACGAGGGCCCCCAGAGGTCGAGGGTGAGCAGGAAGACGACACCGGCGACGGCCACCACCAGCGAGCTGACGGCGTAGGCGCGCAGTACCAGGGCCCCGGTGGCGCGTCCGGCGCGCGGCACGAAGCGGACCACGGCGCCGATCATCGTGGTGGCGGTGATGCCGGCGAGCAGGCGCATGGCGGCGACGGCGGCCGAGCCCTGGCCGACCGCCTCCTGCGAGTAGTGACGCGCCGCGACCAGCCAGAAGGCGAGGCCGAGGACGGCGGACACGCCCGTGCTGAGCATCAGGAAGTACGCGTTCCTGAAGAGGGAGTCGCCGCCCACCGCACGCTCCGGACGCGGACGCCGAGCGGGCCACCGGGTCCGGCCGGGGGCTGTGACGTCCGCCGCCTCCTGGATGTCAGCCACCGCCGCCTCCCGTCCCGGGTACCACGCCGGGGCGCCCGGCGGCCGGCACCCCGGCGGGTGCCACGCCGGCCCGCCGGAGCACGGCGATCGCCTCGGCGGCGCGCAGCGGGTCCACCGGCAGCGCGTGCCGGGCGAAGCGGCGGGCGGGACCGGGCCGGGGCGAGAGGCCGGTGAACTCGGAGCCCGCGTAGTCGTCCAGCGGGGGGTCGTAGAGGTACCCGGTGACGATGCCGTGGCGGGCCAGCGCGGCGACGGCGGCGTCCCGGTCGTCGACCAGCAACGGCACCCGGAACAACGGCTGGACGCCTCCCGCAGCGGTGCCGGGCGCGGCCCACTCGGTGTCCAGCAGCCGTGCGGTGCCCTCGCGGTGGGCGTGCAGCACCTCGTCGAGGCGGCCGAGTCTTCGCGTGATCCGGCGGATACGGAGCGGGCCGGGCGCGAGGCGGTAGTCGTGCATGTCGACCCGCACCCACGAGTGGTGCGCGGCGATCCCCGGGGCGTCTGCCGCCGCCCGGGCCAGCTCCCCGGCGCGCAACGGCATCCGGATGCCGTGGCGTTCGCTCAGTCCGAGCATCCTCAGGGTGGCCCGGGCCGCCCGCCGCAGCCCCAGTCCTCGTACCGCCGCCTCCGCGTACGGCCGTGCGGCGTACGCCAGCTCAGCGGCCAGGCCGGACGGCTCCAGCAGCTCGTCGCGCGCCCGGACCAGTTCCTCGCGCAGCGCCGGGTCGTCGTCGAAGGCCAGGAAGCCCCCGGCCTTCGCCCCCACGTGCTTGGAGAGGCTGAACGCCGCCGCGGTGCCGAAGGACCCCACCGGCCGTCCGCCCACCTCGCTGCCGATCGCGTGCGCGGCGTCCTCGATCAGCGGGATGCCCGACCGGTCACACCGCTCGCGCAGTCGGGGCGCCGGGTCCGGGTTCCCGTACAGGTTGGTGGTCAGCACGCCGGCCAGCCCGCCCCAGGCCCCCTCGTCGACCGCAGCCACGTCGAGGGAGCCGTCGCGCGGGTCCAACGGCGCCTGCACGGGCCGCAGTCCGGCCGCGAGCACGACGAAGAGGATGACGTCGTCGTTGACCGGCGACATCAGCACCCTGCCTCCCGGCCGGCACCAGCGCCGCAGCGCCAGGTACAGGCCGAGACGGCACGACGGAACGTAGATGCATTCACGGCCCAGGCGTCTGCGCATCGCGTCTTCCAGCAGGTCCAGCCGGATACCCGATCGCGCCCCCGCCCCGCCGACCACCCCGATGG
>NZ_JBRIOU010000002.1:356050-358330 GCF_053474865.1 Streptomyces sp. CO7 | reverse complement strand
CCCCGATGGTCATGCGCCCCCCGGCGACGTGCCGCACGGGAGACCTCCCCTGGCCCCCCTGGCACGACGCCAAGGCTCCCCCACGGGACCAACCCCGTCAAGAGCGCCCTATACGGGCAACTCGACTGTTATGCAGTGCAGTTGGGGCAGTCGGGGCAGTTGGAGCAGTCGGGGAGCACGGGGCCCCGGTGGCCCGCGGTGGTCCTCTCACCCGGCGGGACGCCTCGCGGAGGCGGGCCGCGCCTCCGCGAGGCTCCGGTCACAGGGCGGAGACCCAGTACCGGTCGAAGGTGAACCGCCCGTTGCCGCCGGCGCCGTTGCGCGTGCCGGTGGTTTCGCGCGCCAGGGTGTACCAGGCGTCCACGAAGTCGGCGTCGTCGGTCCAGAAGGAGGCCGGGATGGCCTCCACGACGGGGTCGACCAGCGGGACGTACGCCCCCAGGTCGGCGATGGTGAGCAGGGCCGCCGCGATCGCCTTCGCCAGGGAGGAGTAGTTGGTGTCCCCGTCGTCCTCCATCATCACGACGTCGGCCAGGTTGTACTTGTACTGCGACCAGTTGACCAGTATCTGGTTCGGGTAGTAGGTGGTCTCCGCGTTGTCGAGGTACGGGTGGGTCACCGTGTCGACGCGGACCTTGCCGTCGAGGCCGAAGCCGCTGACGATGCTGAAGATCTCGGCGTCGCCCTTGATCCAGGTCTCCTTGTCGTCGGCGACGTACACCGACGTGATCCTGGACGTCCAGTAGCCCGTGGCCGAGGCCGCCCCGGTCGCCGAGGCGGCCGCCGCCGTGTCGGCCGTGGTGACGCCGGCGGCGGCGAGTTCGCGCTCCAGCACCTCCAGCCCGGCCTCGACGGCCTTCTCCCCGTCGACGCCGACGACGTACACCGGGACGTCGGGGGCCTCGGTCGCGTCCAGGGTGTGCGCCCGGCCCGCGCTGTCGTAGGCGGTGACGGCGGCGGCCTCGTCGTCGGTGGGGGCGACGGCGACCAGCGGTGCGCGGCGGGAGTCGCGGTCGCCGGCCGGAGTGACGGTGAGGAGGCCCGCCGCGTCGGCGGGCAGTCCCTTCGCCGCGAGGACGGACCGGTCCGCACGCGCCACGTCGGCGGCGAGCGCGGCGCCGGCGCCGGTACGCGAACCGGCCGCAAGGGCCTTCAGCCCGACGTCGTCACCATCCGCGACGGCCTGGGCCATCTCGGCCCGCCACGCGTCGTCGGTGAGGGAACGCGCCAACGCCCGCGCGGCGGCGTCCTCGGCGGCACGCACGGGCGAGACCTTCGCCCCGCCGCCCGGCGCGGGCGCCGCCGTCGCGATGCCCTGGGTGGTGGCGAGCACCAGGCCGGCGAGGGCCGCGCCGCACAGGACCGTACGCACCTGCTGTCTGACGGACAAGACGTCCTCCTGAGGAAGTCGGGCACCCTGGGACTCCAGGGCACGCCAGGGGGACCGGCCGCGTGAGGGGCGACCGGCACAGCGTGCGGGTGGATCGCGACCATGATGGAACACGAGACGTCTACGCGTATAGACCGCCGCGAACCGACGCCGCAGCGCATAGGACGTGTTGGCCCGGCTACCGCTCCCCGCCCACGCCCACGCTCCCACCGGGCCCGCACCCGGCGACCGCCCGCACCCAGGTGCGGTCCTCGGTCAGGTAGCGGTCCACCCGCAGCCCCGCCTCGGCCAGCGCGCCCTCGAACCGCTCCGGCGTGAGCGGCCGGGACAGGAACGTCTGCGTCCACGTGGCGTCGGGAAACTCGTACTCCGCGCGCACCGAGTTCACGCCGTCGCCCACCGGCTCCGCCGACACCATCCGCACGGTGAACCCGGCCGGGTCGACCCGCTCGCGCGGCACGCGCTCGTGCCAGTCCTCCCCCTCGCGCTGGATCAGCACGCAGCCGTCCTCCGCGAGGTGCCGGACGCAGGTGCGCAGCAGCGCGCGCCGCACGTCCAGGTCGCCCGCGTGCACCAGGAACGACGCCAGCATCACCACGTCGAACCGCTCCCCCAGGTCGAGGGCCTCGATCGAACTGCGGACGGTGCGCGCCCCGCGGACCCGGTCGAGCATGTCCTGGGACTCGTCCACCGCGGTCACGGCGAAGCCCCGCTCCACCAGCGGGTGGGTCATCCGGCCCACCCCGCAGCCCAGTTCGAGGATCCGCGCCCCCTGCGGCACGGCCCCGGCGACGATGTCCGGCTCGTCGCCGACCGGCAGCCGGGTGTACAGCTCGACCGCACACCCGTCCGGGGTGATCGGCCCCGGCCCGGTCCCCGCGTATCCCACG
>NZ_JBRIOU010000002.1:343856-355950 GCF_053474865.1 Streptomyces sp. CO7 | reverse complement strand
GCTCACCGTCATGCCCGTCCAACGGACGACCGCCGGTCACCGTTCCACCACCGCCCCCACCGCGACCTTCGAGTGCCTCACCCCCTCCGCACCGGGCCGCCCGACAACCCGGTGACGCGGCGGAGGAGAATCGGCGCATGCGCATCCTGATCGTCACCGCCGGCTCACGGGGAGACGTCGCGCCCTTCACGGGCCTGGGACGACGCCTGCGGGACGCGGGACATGAGGTCTCCCTGGCCGCCCACCCGTCCTTCGCCTCGCTGATCGACGGCTGCGGCCTCGGCCTGCGGCCCGTTCCGGGAGACCCGCAGGAACTGCTCCGCGGGTGGTCCCGGGCGGCCACGCGGGACGAGGCCAGGGCCCTGACCAGGGCCTACGCGGACGGACTCGCCGAAGGGGTGGCGGATGCCGTGGCGGCCGGGACCGACCTGGTCCTCACCGCCCAGGGGCCGGCCCCGCTCAGCAGGACCGCCGGTGCGGCGTTCGGCGTGCCCGTCGTCGGCACCCACCTCGTCCCGTCCTTCGCCACGACCGAGTTCCGGCTGCCCGGCGCACGCGAGGCCGACGGTCCGGAGCCCGGAGGCAACCTCGCAGCGGGCCGGGCGGTGGAGCGGCGGACGCAGGCCGCGTTCGCGGGCGCGGTGACCCGGGTGCGCGCCCACCTGGGCCTGCCGGAGACCGGTCACGGCGCTCCGCAGGACTCCGGGCGGGTCTTCCACGGCTACAGTCCGCTGGTGATTCCCCGTCCCGCCGACTGGCCGTCCCGGGCCGAGGTGGTCGGCTACTGGTGGCCCGCCCGGCCGGACGGCTGGCAGCCTCCGGCCGAGCTGGTCGACTTCCTCCAGGCCGGCCCGCCGCCGGTGTTCATCGGCTTCGGCAGCATGGCGCCGGGCGAGGGGGACGGCTCGGCGAGCTGGTGACCTCCGCGGTCGAGCGAGCGGGCGTACGCGCGGTGGTGCAGGCCGGTTGGGCCGGACTGGGCGGCAGCGGCCCCACCGGTCCCGACGTCCTGGCCGTCGGCGACCTCCCCCACGACTGGCTGTTCCCCCGCACCGCGGCCGTCGTCCACCACGCGGGGGCGGGCACCACCGGGGCCGGACTGCGGGCCGGAGTCCCCGCGCTGCCCGTGCCGGTCCTGACCGACCAGCCGTTCTGGGCCGCCCGGCTGCACGGCCTGGGTGTCGCCCCGCCGCCCCTGCCGTTCCAGGAACTCACCGTGGAGTCCCTCGCCGCAGGGATCACGGCCTGCCTGTCGGAGCCGTCCTACCGCCACCGCGCCGCCGGCCTCGCCTCCCGCATGGCCGCCGAGGACGGCGCCGGCGCGGTGCTCGCCCACGTCTCCGCGGTGGAGTCGGGCGAGGGGCGCCTGCCGTGAACCATCGCCGACGGAAGAAGCTGACGAGGCGCCTGATTGACGCGGCGACGTTCGGCGACGGCGTCCGCATCCGCGCCCTGCTGCGGGCCGGAGCCGACCCCAACTCCCCCGACGCCGAGGGCACCACGCCTCTGTACGCGGCGTCGGTCGCCGGAGCCACGGACAACGTCCTCACCCTGCTGACCGCCGGCGCCTCCCCGGACGCGGAGAGCGGCCACGGCTCCGAGGGCACGCCCCTGTGCGCGGCCGCCTGCTGGGGAGAGACCGACACGGTGCGCGCCCTGCTGGCCCACGGCGCCGACCCGGGCCTCCGCGAGGACCACGGCACGGGCCGCTCCCCGCTCGAGTGGGCGCGGGCCGGGCCCTACCCCGAGGTCGTCGCGGCGCTTCTCGCCGCGGGGGCCCGGGAGTGAGCGGGGTCCAGAGCCGGGCGGCTGCCTGCGGCGAGGCGGCCCCAGCGCTGGGTCACTCGACGCGCTGATCCGGCCGACGGACCAGGGCGGCCAACTCTCCCACCACGGCGACGTCGTGCGACTCTCCGTCCCGGCCGCCCCCGCACCGCCAGACCGGCCGACCGATGACGCCGGCGGCTCGGGTCTCCCCTGCGTCGATGGTCCCCGCCGGACGGCAGTGCAGGCCCGTCCCGTGCTCGGGGCAGGTCGGCCAGACCTTCCAGAGCAACTCCATGACGGTCTCCTGCGCCGCCTCAGCGACCACGGCCAGCACCGTCGACGGATCCTCCGGCTCCGGCAGGTCCCCCGCCTCCGGATCCCCCGCGTTCACCCGGTCACCGTGCCAGCGCCCGTCCGGCAACGCCACGTGGACGTGCTCCCGGTCGTGCCCGTCAGGTCCCGGCGGACCACCGCACGGTGCCACCACCAGGACCAACTCGCCCTGCCCCGGCAGGGTCGCCGACAGGCCACGGTTGACCACGGCGAGCGCGGCCTCCAGCACGGGCCACCGGCCGGACGCGGCCCACCCGGGCTCCGCGGCACGCTGCCGGTCACGAACAGATCCGGCACCGGTGTTCGAGGAGTCGTTCACGGGGCCATCGTCCCAGCGAGGACGGGCGAGGCGTGCGGGCCCCGTGTCCCCGATCCCGAGTGACGCGCGTTGTGTTCCTCCGTCACAACACCGGTGAGCACGTACAGCGCGGGCAGGCCCGACGGCCGCTCTGCCTCGATCCGCTCGCACACCGACCGCAGGACCGCCCTGCCCTTGTCGACGACGTGTTGTGGGCAGTACGGGTCCGTCGTCTGCGCAAGAAACGCATGACCCGCCACCACTGTTCGTTCCCGATCGGCATGACGGCCGTGAAGGGCCGCTGTTGGTCAGCGTCGACGACCGGGCGACGGACCCGCAAGCACCGACACTCTGCCGGCAGTAGGTCCGAGCACGTCAGCGGTACACGCGGGGCGGAGGAGGCTGCGACACCAGCCACGAGTGACGGCGGCTTTGCTCATGGCATCGACATCCGGTCACATGCCCACTACTCATCGTCATGGAGGTATCGGCATCTTCTTCGCCGAACGCCCACTCTTCCCGGGATTCCGTGGAAGATCCAAAGCGTCTTGAATTCGCCCGTGAGTTCGATCAATTCGCGGGCACAGACCGGCGGCATGTGCAGAACTCGTGACAGCTTCTGGGGCGTCCGGTGGCCGCTGGGGCCGACCGGGGTCTCTCTGTGGGGGATGCTTCATGCACTCGCGTGCCGTGGGCACGCCGTTTCGGCGTGCCCGGAAGAACATGAGACGTGGCGTGGTCGCCGCGCTGACCGTGCTCACGGTAGGAGTGGCGGGGCTGCCGGCCGTCGCCGCTCCACCTGCGGCCGATCCGGCGGTGGAGTCGGTGTGGGGGAAGAAAACGGACCACCGGATGCCGCCGGTGAAGGTCGGCTCCAACAGGCCTGTGGCCTCGCAGGCCGAGGCGAAGCCCTCCAAGGACAAGGCGGCGTGGGAGGCGAAGCAGAAGGAGCGGGCCCGCGCGGGCAAGAAGGCGGACAGCTCGAGGTCGGCTTCGCCTTCTACCGACGTCACGTCTTTCAGTTACGTGCCGGAGAGTCAGGGCGCGGTCCCCTGGCACCAGATCTCCGACTTCCGGATCACCGACTCGCTGGTCGCGCGCATCGACCTGTCCACCGGCAATCTGATGCTTGCCGCGACCGACTTCGAGATCGCGGGCGTCGGGCAGAAGCTGCGCCTGGCGCGTACGTACAACTCCTTCGACGCACCCTGGGGCAAGGTCTCCGACCCGTGGTGGCAGGAGTACGAGCGCTACCTCGACCTGATGTACACGTCCGAGGTGATCTTCTACGACTCCTCCGGCGCCACCGTCCGGTTCAGCAAGAACTCCGACGGCTCCTTCACCACGCCGAAGGGCTACTCGAAGGACCTGAAGAAGAACAGCGACGGCACCTTCACGCTGACCGACCGCAAGTCGGGGACGAAGGACACCTACGACGCCAACGGCACGCTGACCAAGGTCACCGACCGCAACAAGGGCGCGATCACCGTCGAGCAGCACGACGAGGGTGAGGAGCACAAGGGCTTCAAGGTGACGGAGACCCGCTCGGGCCGGTGGGTGGACCTGGTCAAGACCTACCCGAGCCAGTGGCAGGCCAAGGACAACACCGGCCGCACCGCGGTGTTCGACCTGGACGCCGAGGGCAATCTCTCGCGGACGGCGGACACCGAGGGCAAGACGACCGAGTTCCGGTACGACTCCTCCCGCAGGCTCGTCAAGATCATCACGCCGGAGGGCCGGATCACGGTCTTCACCTACGACGACCACAACCGCGTGACTTCGATGCTACGGGCGACCGAGTTCGACGGCTCCGGGCACACCGGCCCGACCTACACCTACGACTACTCGGCCGACCACCCGTCCGACGCGGGCACCACGACGGTCACCGACCCCGAAGAGCACGACACCATCTACGAGCACGACGGCGACGGCAGGGTCACCAAGGTGACCGACGCTCTCGGTCACGAACGCTCCAAGAAGTACGACGCGAACAACAACGTCAGCGAGGCCACCGACGCGATGGGCACCGGCGGGGTCGGCAGCAATGTCACCATCTACGGCTGGGACTCCCGCAACAACCCCACCTCCGCGAAGCTCCCCACCGGGGCGACGGCCTCCGCTGCCTACCAGACGGTGTCCGGCGCGGACCTGCCCGGCACGACGACCACGCCGGACGGTGAGAAGACGGACTACACCTACGACACCGCGGGCAACACCAAGTCCGTCGCGGTGACCGGCACCGGCGGCGGCACGCAGACGTTCGACTACAACCCGGCCACCCCCACCTGCGGCGGCTTCGAGGGCCAGCGCTGCAAGGCCACCACGAAGATGAGCTCCACGAAGTCGGTCTCCACCGCCTTCACCTACGACGCCAAGGGCAACCTGAGCAAGGTCACCCCGCCCGCACCGCTGGGTGTGACGACCTACAACTACGACGACCTCGGCCGCCCCTTCATGGTGCGCGACGGACGCGGTGTGACGGTCACGTACGAGTACGACGAGCGCGACCGCGTGGTGAAGGTCGACTCCTCCAACTACCTGACCGTCACCTACGACTACGACGGCGACGGCAACCTCGTACAGCGCTCCGACAAGACCGGGGTGGTCGGCTACGCCTTCGACCCGCTGAACCGGGAGACCGTGCGCACCCTGCAGGACGGGTCGCAGACCATCCTCACGTACACGCCGGCCGGCAACGTCGACACCTACGAGGACCCGGCGGGCCAGACCGACTACACCTGGGACGCCGTCAACAACCTCACCCAGCTGAAGACGCCGGCAGGCAAGGTCACCACGTACGAGTACAACAACAACGACGTCCGCAAGAAGACCACCTACCCGGGCGGCACCGTCCAGGAGGTCACGCTCGACGAGTCCTCCCGGCCGGAGCGCATCAAGGCGACCTCGCCGAAGGGCACGCTGGTCGACCTGACCTACTCCTACGCCTACTCCGGCGCCAACGCAGGCGACGACGGCAGCAAGATCCGCACCAGCACCAACGCCGTCACCGGCATGAAGACCAGCTACACCTACGACGGCGCCGGCCGCTTCTACTACGCAAAGGAGGAGAAGGGCACCACCCTCAACTCCTCCTGGCAGTACTGCTACGACCTGGCCGGCAACCTCACGTCGCAGGGCGTCGACCCCGGCTGCCCCCGCGGCACCACCTACAGCGTCAACGACGCGCAGCAGATCACCGCGAAGAACGGTGACAGCACCAACTGGTCCTACGACAAGCTCGGCAACGAGACTGCCGGAGCCTCCACGCCCGAGGCGACCCGGACCGCCGAGAAGTGGTCCGACTACTCCCAGCTCACCTCGCTCACCGTGGGCGGCACCACCTACGCCGGACAGTACGGTTCGACCGACCAGAGCGAGCGCATCCGCCTCGGCGACACCTTCTTCCACAACGGCCCCCTGGGCCTGTCGGCGAAGACCACCGGCGGCGTGGACATGGGCTTCAACCGGGAGCCCGGGGGCAGCCTCAACTCCATGACGACCGGGGGCAAGAGCTACTACTACCTCACCGACGCACTCGGATCCGTCGTCGCGCTCACCGACGACACCGGCGCCAAGGTCAACTCGTACAGCTACAGCCCTCGCGGCGTCACCCGCGCCGCCACCACCGAACAGGTCCCCCAGCCCTACCGGTTCGCCGGCGGCTACCAGGACCCCACCGGCCTCTACCACTACGAGGCCCGCTACTACGACCCCAACATCGGCCGCTTCAACAGCCCCGACCCCTCCGGCCAGGAGAAGAACCCCTACCTCTACGCCGAAGGCGACCCCGTCAACCGCATCGACCCCACCGGGTTGCTCGGCATGGGTCTTTTCACCGGCGCGTTGAGTGCGGTCGGCCTCTCCAACGATGGCGCTTCCGTGGGCGCCATGTGGAACGCGGCTCTCGATGGGCAATGGGGCAAGGCCGCTGGGATCGGCTTTGGGCTGGCTGTAGGAACAGCCGTTGAGGCTGCCTGCATCGGAGTGGCAGCAGTGGGCGCTGGCCCGACCGCCGCAGCCATCGCCGCAGTTCCGTGCATGGCCATCGGCGAAGCCGCCAGCTCATTCGCCGAGGATCGGGCCGTTTCCGCCTGGTCCTGACGTTCCCGGGGCAGGCGGGCATTTACCCGCCTGCCCCGACCAACGAGAGGAGGAACGCGTGTTCACGCTTGCCGCTGAGGGAAAAGGGTGGTGGATCCCAGAAGGATGGGCCATCCCTATTATGATCATAGGTGCGGTTTTGGTGGCTCTGATCATTTGGATCGTTCGAAGGAATGGTTGGTGAAGGGGGCCGCTCACCGAGCCTCGCCGGATGAGGTAGCACCATGAAAGGCGCGGCTGTAGCCATCGTCGCCGCTGGGGCAGGACTGGCTCTCGTCTTAGGGGTGATGGGGGTTGATCGCGTGGCGATCCTCGCATCGACAACACCGGTGATTGCCATCGGGATTTTCCTGCTTCGGCGTTCACGCTCCTGATCGCATTCCGGTGAAGTGGGTTGTGGTCTTGGTCCTCTCGAGGTCACTGCGAGCACCCACGGCTCCGAAGGAGTCAGCACAGGCGGCAGCACCGGCCGTGAAGTACACCTTCTGACCGGATACGAGCGAGAGACGCCCATGCCCACTCTGCTTCAACTCGCCAACTACAGGCCTGACGGGCCCTCGTGGTCGCCCTACGCAGCTGTAGGGGGAGTGGTGATCATCTTCATCATTCTCGGCATCGGTTACCTGCGGAAGCGCAAGTAGAAACAGCACGCGAGAAGGCCCTTCTGTTACCAGGAAGGGCCTCGCTCGCGTTCGTATCTTCTCTACACGGAAAGGACGCCGGCGTGCACATCGTTGTCGGAGTGTTGATCGCTCTGATGGGTCTGTTCCTGCTCCTTGGCGGGCCTAAGCGGGCTGCTGTGTACGGCAGTCGCAAGGGAGAACGGTTCAGCAGGTCCAACGCGTTGGCGTACAGGGCCATCGGTGGCGTGTTGATCCTGGTCAGGGTGGTCTACGCAACTGGTGTCTGGGGTTGACCGGTAGCTTTCGCTTGCGGCGCCTTCTTACGATTTTTCGGCGTTCACGTGACCGATCGAACTCGGAGAGATGAGCCACCCGGTCCCAGAGCTACGGGCATTCACCACGGCTGGCAGTTGAGCGGCGCCTTGCTGCACTCCAGGGGCAGAGTGAAGAACCGTCATGCACCGGACAGCCGCCCATTCCCTCGTGCGGCACGGGACCGGATGCCACCGGGGCGGCGCTTGGTGGCGCCGCCCCATACCGTAAGGAGAAGGGGAAATGTTTCATATCGCCTCGGAAGGTGCGGGCTGGTGGATCCCAGAAGGGTGGGGGCCCTACCTATTCTTCGGATCTCTCGCCTGCGTGGTGGTCATCATCCTCTACTTCCGAAAGCGCCAGAGGTGAGGCCCTCGCGACACGCCACCGGAGGCGTCCTGCTTTGCATAGCGTTCGTAGCTGCAATAGCGCTGAGCAGCATTGACGCACCGCGATACGTAACGATCACCACTGCTGCCCTCTTGATACTGGGCGGGTTCCACCTGCGGAGGAGCGACTGAAGTGCCAACCGCACTTCTCTTCTCTTTCTGGTCAGGGGGCGCGTGCCGAGAGGGGAACCTCTACCTATATACGCAGAGGGTGACCCCGCCAACCGCATCGACCCCACCGGACTCAGTTGGGTCAGCGCTGTCGCGGAAGGTTCGGGCGACTTGTTCGAAGCCGTCTCGAACGGCCTCACCGGCGACACCAACGCACTGATCGAACAGGTCGCCGGCCTCGCCACCGGTATCGCGATCGAGTCTGCCTGGCGTTCGCCGCGGGATTCGCGGCCGTCCCCACAGGAGGAGTCGCTGCCTTCGCCCTCGGCACCGGTTGCACGATCGTCGCGGGGGCAGTGGGCGAGTACGTCGGCGGGAAGGTCGAGGACTCGCTGAGCAACTGATCCCCACACCTCAGAAACGCCGGGGTGGCCGGCCTGCGACGGCCACCCCGGCACCGAAGAAGCCATGATGTTCGAACGCGTCTACGGGCGAGGCGCGATGAAGCGCAACTTCGTCGTCTTCGTCGCCTCGTCCTGCTTTCTGTACCTGCTCGCCATTTTCCTGGGCGCGAGAGGCGGGTGGGACGCCGCGCATCCGGTCCTGGCCGTCGCGTTGATCATCGACACCCTGGTCCTTGTCGCGTGGCTCGCTTTCGGCCGCAAGAAGAAATCCCCCTGAACCCGTTACGAGAGAAAGAAGGTGAAGCAGTGAACCTGGCTCGCGCGTGGTATCCAGACGGAACTTTCGGGATCATCCTCTTCGTCGTGGCAGTCGCGGTGGTCATCGGCATCATCACGTACTACGGAGTGAAGAACAATCGACGGGGATCCTCCGGAAGGGGAGAGTGAAGCCGACACCGCGCCGTTTCCACGTACGTGGAGCCGTCTCTGCCCGGCCGGTCCGACCTCGGCCGGGCAGAGCGCCGCACTGCTCGCATTCCCATGGGCGCGCCGCCTGAGGCGTCCTGCTGTGCGCAGCGCTCGAAGTTCCCATGGCGCTGGACGACATCGACCTACCGCAAGACCGAACGAGCACAAGCGCAGCCCTCCTCATGCTCGAGCAGCATTCCCACCTCTCCGCCGAAGGCTCACCCGTCGACCGCGTCGACCCCAGCGGGCTCTCCCAAGTGGTCGCACCGATCCCGCCCGGGCCACTGACAACACCCCCGCGCCGCCTACTTGGTGGCGGACGGCACGGGCGCGGTGCTCATCGTGTCCGCACCGGGCACCGCCCGCGGCAGCCGTGACGCGGCCAGGAGGCCGAGGGCGGTGAGGGCCGCCAGGAGCAGGAGCGTGGAGCTCAGCGAGGAGAACGCCGTCCCGGAGACCCCCGCGGCGACGGCGATCCCCAGTGTGGGCCCGACGTTCATGGCCGTCTGCTTCAGCCCGCCCACCACCCCGGCGTAACCGGGCGGCGCGCTGCCGACCACGGTCCCGGTCGCGGTGACCATCACGGTGGCGCACCCGGCCCCGACCGCCGCGAAGGGCACGGCCATGCCCGCCCAGGTGCCCGCCGGACCGAGCACGGACAGCGCCGCGATCCCCACGACGACCAGCGCGGAGCCGGCGACCGCGGTGCCGCGCACCCCGAACCGCCGCATGGCGGCACTCGCCACGGGGGCGCCGAGGATCATGCACGCGGTCAACGGCACCAGCCGGAGCCCGGTGACGAGCGGGTCGAGACGGAGTTCGTCCTGCAGGTGGAACGTGGCCCGGAAGAGCGTCCCGAACAGACCGGTGTTGGTGACGAGCAGCAGCGCGAGCGAGGCCGTCACCGGCACGGACCGCAGCACGGCCGGCGGCACGACGGGATCGGCCACCCGGCGTTCGTGGCGTGCGAACACCGCGCCCAACCCGGCGACCGCGAGGAGTTCGAGCAGCGTCGCGGCGGCCCACCACCCCCGCTCGGGCACCCCGGCCAGGGCGTGGACCAGCACCGCGAGCGCGACGGCGAGCAGCCCGGCCCCGGCGAGGTCCAGCCGCTCCGCCCGAGCCCGGTCCGGCGTCGTCGGCGTCGGCGTCGGCGTCGTGCGCATGGCGAGGACCAGGGCGGCGATGAGCAGCGCGACCGGCACGTTGACCCAGAACACCGAACGCCAGCCCAGGTGGGCCACGAGCACACCCCCGAGCAGCGGTCCGGCCCCCGCGGCCACCGCGATGGCGCTGGTGCGGATCGCGATGGGCGTGCCGAGCCGGTCCGGCGGGTAGCTCAGCCGCAGCAGCGCGAGCGTCGCGGGCTGCAGGAGCGCGCCGCAGACGCCCTGCACCGCGCGCAGGGCGATCACCCCGTTCACGCCCGGCACCAACGCGATGCCCGCCGAGGCGGCCCCGAATCCGAGCACCCCCGCCAGCAGCAGGCGCCGGTGACCGTACCGGTCCCCCAGCCGCCCCGCGACGACCAGGAAGGCGGCCACCGCGACCAGGTAGCCGGTGCTCGTCCACTGGACCTGTGCCACGCTCGCGCCGAGGTCCGCCGCCAGGCTCGGCTGCGCTACGAGCAGGACACTGCCGTCGAGGGCGACGATCATCGCGCCGGCCACACTGACCGTGAGGGCGAGCCGCCGCCGCAGCGGCGTGGTCACCGCCGTCACGGGGTCACCGGTCCGAGATGGGCGTCCAGCACCGCCATGACCAGCCGGTCGCGCTCTTCGGCGGCCAACCCTTCGTGCCCGAGCACGAGTTGGAGGCTCCCCCACGCCCATAGCTGTGCGACGCCGTGCAGGTTGGCCCACAGTGCGGCCGCGGCCACCTCGGCCTCCTGCCCCGGGCGGCACGAGGCGACCATCCGCGTGAAGTGCTGGAACATCGGCAGGGTCGCCTCGCGCAGCCGCGGCTGCTCCCCGGCCGCCTGCTGCAACGTGCTGTCCAGCAGTTCGTGGCGGAACATCAGCTCGAACATGCCGCGCCGCTCGAGCGCGTACCTGACGTAGGTCCGCGCGATCGCCTCCAACTGCGCGCGTGGGGTGGGCGCGTCGGCCGCGGCCGCCACGAACCAGGCGCCCAGGTCCTCGAAGCCGCGCCGGGCGATCGCCGACAACAAGGCGTGATGCGTGGGGAAGTAACGGCGCGGCGCGCCGTGCGACACCCCCGCCCGGCGCGCGATCTCCCGCAGCCCCACGGACGCGGACCCCTCGGCCAGCACCAGGTCCACCCCGGCGTCGATCAACCGCTCCCGCAGGGAGCCCTCACCAGACATGGACAGTGTCTACCACCCTCGCGTAGACACTGTCTACCGCGCGTGGTGAGGGCCGCGGCGCGAGGGATGAGCGACGCCGGGCCGGTCACGATCCGGTCAGGCGGAAGCGGCGAGACGGCGGCGCAACTCGCCCTCCGGGACGTCCTCCTGGTGGGTCAGGAACACCCACACGTGACCGGACGGATCACGCAGGATGACCGTGCGGTCGCCGTGGAACATGTCGGTCGGCGGCTGGAGGATCTCGGCCCCGGCGGACTCCGCGCGACGCGCCAGGCTGTCGACGTCCGGCACGAAGACGTGCAGCGTGACGGACGTGCCCCCGCCCAGCGAGGCGGGCGCGGCGAAGGACGCGGCCTCCGCCTCCTCCACACTGGCGTCGCCCAGCATCAGGGTGGACGGTCCGATGCTGATCTCTGCGTGCAGGACGCCGCCGCCCGGGGCGTCGATCCGAAAGTCCTCCCTGGCGCCGAAGGCCCGCCGGTAGAAGTCGATCGCCGCGGCGGCGTCGTCGACCATGATGTGCGGGACCACCGCGTAGCGGTAGCGGTCGGGGATCTCGGCGAAGTCGCTGCGCTCGGTCATGGCGGACCTCCTGGACGTGGACGCCGCCGGCGGTTCCGACGGCTCGGTGCCGAACCTAGGAACCCAAGCGCGCTTGAGGTCAAGCGTGCGGGGAGGCGACGGCCTCGGGCGACGTCGCCGTGACGCGACCCGCCGCTGCCCTGCTAGCCCGTTTGTCCGCGTGCCGGTGCACGCGCGGTGGGCGTCGGTGACGCTGTCGGAAGTGACCTCGGTGACGTGATGTCGCTGTTCAGGGGCGTGCCGACGGAGGAGCCGACACATGATGCACCGGATCGTTGCCCTTGCCGTGGCGGGTGCCGTGGCCGCGGCGGTCTCGGCCACGGCGGCCACGACGGCCCCGGCGCGGGCGCCCGAAGGAGCGGGGACCCCCACCCCCGGAC
>NZ_JBRIOU010000002.1:330187-343756 GCF_053474865.1 Streptomyces sp. CO7 | reverse complement strand
CCCCACCACGGTCTGCGAGTCGGGCGCGCAGACACCGGTGCCCCTCGGGGCGAGCAACGCGCAACTCGACCTGACGACGGTGCAGGCGGCGACGCTCCATCCCGCGGGCGGTCGCCTGCCCCTGCCGAGGTGGACCGCGACCACCCGTCCCCGCACGGTCGACGTCATCGGTGACACCGGCTGCGAACTGCCGGTGAACACGGCGGAGCCGGCGCAGTCCTGCGCGACCGCCTGGCCCTTCACCCCGATCGCGAACAGCATTGCCCGTGGGGCGCCCGACCTCGTGGTCCACACCGGGGACTACCTCTACCGCAACGACCCGAGCCGGGCGGACGACAAGGCCAGGAACCCGGGGTGCACGCTGCGCGCCGAGGCGGCGAGCTGGGCCTGTGTGGTGGCGGACTTCTTCAGGCCCGCCGAGGCGCTGCTGGCCGCCGCCCCCGTCGTGCTGGCCCGGGGCAACCACGAGGACTGCACGGGGCAGGCCGGGGGCGCCGGAGACGCCTGGTTCCGGTACCTCGCCGACGAACTGCGCTCCAACGGGACGTGCAGCCGCTTCCCGCCGCCCGCCACGATCCGCGCCGGCCTGCTGAACCTCTCTTCCGTGGACACCTCGTTCGCCGACCCGAACGACACCGGCAGCACGGCACAGGTGAACACCTTCATCCCGCAGTTCCAGGCCGTGAACCAGGCCGCGCGGCAGCGTCCGGCCGAGGACTTCTTCCTGCTCACCCACAAGCCGGTGTGGATGGTCAAGGCGGCGGGGCAGGCCCCCGGCGCGGTGACCTGGCTGACCCATGTCCTCGACGCGGCGGTGGCCGGCACCACGCAGCACCGCCTGGCGGACAACGTGCGCCTGGTGCTGTCGGGGCACGTCCACCTCTACCAGATGCTCGACTTCGACACCGTCCGTCCGCCCCAGCTGACCGTGGGCTCCGCGGGCTCACCGCCGGACCGCGGGCCGATCGACGACTACGTCACGGGACAGCCGGTCGGCACACCTCCGCAGCCGGTCCACCGGTCGATCACCCAGGTGGAGAACCCCTCGAACCCTCCGGCGGGACTGGAGGGGGTCCACGGCTACGGCCGGCTCCAGCACGTCAACGGGACCTGGGACCTGACCTTCCACCGGACGGACGGTGGGGTGCGGGGCCAGGTCTGCACGCTGAGCACGAATCTCGCCGGCAAGTCGTTCAGCTGCCACTGAACTCCTCGTCGGCGAGGGGGACCTGCCCGCACGTGGCCCTCCGGCCTCCGGTCCTCGGCGCAGGTCGGCGGTGGTGAAGTGCTGCTGGTAGCGCATGCCTTCGTCGGTGCCCCGCATCACCCAGTACGCGTCGACGTCCCGGCTCTTCGGTCCCAGGAAGCCGGCGGAACCGAACACGACGTCCGGGTGCCGGTCGCCGACGTGACCAGATCGGGCTTGCCGTCGCCGGTGACGTCGCCGAGCGCGGTGCCGCCCATGCCGGAGTGGTGCAGTCCCTCCGTGAGGCCGGGCGGAGGTGCCGCGCTCACCCCGCAACCTGAACCACACGCTGGACCCCCGGCGGGGCGAAAGGGTTTGGCCCCGAGGGCGTCCGGGGCGGGGCCCCGCCACCGGAAGCGGCAGCCCGCGCCCGTACCGCGCGTTCCGTCCGGAATCGCACGGTTCACCGCTGGCAGGTCTCTGCCATGGCGAGGACTTGCCGCCGCGAGGCCTTCACGACCGGCTTCACCGGTCGATAGACCCATGCCATGTACTCCCCCTCTCATTCCTCCGCCTCCCGGCGCAGACGCCGGCGGCTGGTCTCCGCACTCACGGCGGTGCCCCTGCTGGCATCGGGCCTCACCGTCGCCCAGGTCCCGGCCCATGCCGCTCCGAGCCGGCCCGCCGTCGCCGCCAAGCCCTCGGCGACCCACAAGGTCACCCTGGTCACCGGCGACGTCGTCACGGTCACCACGACGGCCGACGGCAAGCAGACGGCCGAGGTCCGCAGGCCGGACGGCGCCGTCGGCGGCGTGAAGCTGCAGGAGATCAAGGGCGACCTGTTCGTCGTCCCGGACGAAGCGGAACCGCTGCTGGGCGCGGGCAAGCTGGACCGGCGGCTGTTCAACGTCACCGACCTGATCGCCATGGGATACGACGACGCGAAGGCGTCCGCCGTGCCGCTGATCGCCACGTACACCCGGCCGAAGTCCCGCGCCTCGGTGGAGCCGACGGCCCCCCGGGGGAGCAAGCTGACCCGCAAGCTGCGCGGCATCGGCGGCGCAGCGCTCAGCACCCGGAAGCGGGAGGCGCGCACCTTCTGGAGGACCGTCGCCCCGCGGAGCGGCAGGAAGCTGCGCGCGGGCGTGGCGAAGCTCTGGCTCGACGGGCGGGTGAAGGCCGACCTGAAGGAGAGCGTCCCGCTGATCGGCGCGCCGAAGGCGTGGGAAGCCGGCTGGACCGGCAAGGGCGTCAAGGTCGCCGTGCTCGACACCGGTATCGACGCCGGTCACCCCGACTTCGACGGCCTGATCGACGGGACCAGCAGCTTCGTGCCGGGAGAGGCCGTCACCGACGTCAACGGGCACGGCACGCACGTGGCCGGCACCATCGTCGGTTCGGGGGCCGCCTCCGGCGGGGAGAACAAGGGCGTCGCGCCCGACGCCGACCTCTACGTCGGCAAGGTGCTCGGCGGCGCCGAGGGGTCGGGCCAGGATTCGTGGGTCATGGCCGGCATGCAGTGGGCCGCCGAAACCGGCGCGGACGTCGTCAACATGAGCCTCGGCGACACCTACCCCACGGACGGCAGCGACCCGATGTCGCAGATGGTCGATGCGCTGTCCGAGCAGTACGGCACGCTGTTCGTGATCGCCGCCGGCAACGCGGGTCCGGAGACCATCTCCTCCCCGGGCGCGGCCGCGGCGGCGCTGACCGTGGCGGCCACCGACAAGCAGGACCGGCTCGCGTCCTTCTCCAGCACCGGTCCGCTGGCCTACTCCGGCGCCATGAAGCCGGACCTGGCGGCGCCGGGCGTGGACATCACGGCGGCCCGCTCGCAGGAGATGACCGACGGCGGTGAGGGTCTCTACCGCACGATCAGCGGAACCTCGATGGCCACCCCGCACGTGGCCGGCGCGGCGGCGCTCCTGGCCCAGCAACACCCGGACTGGACCGGGGCGCAGCTGAAGGAGCACCTGACGAGCACCGCGAAGGGCCTCGGCGATGTCTCGCCCTACGAGGTCGGCACCGGCCGCCTCGACGTGGCGGCAGCCGTGCGCGCCTCGGTCCGCGCCACCGGGTCGCTCTTCTTCGGCAACCACACCTGGCCCCACGAGCCGACCGACACCGCCGTCACGAAGGACCTGACCCTCACCAACACCGGTGACAGGGACGTCACGCTGGACCTCGCGCTGACCGGGGCCGCCGACGCCCCCTTCGCGCTGGGCGACACCACGGTGACCGTCCCCGCCGGCGGCAGCGCCTCGGTGCCGGTGACCGGTGACCCGCAGGCCGCCTCGGCCGGACGGCACACCGGCTACGTGGTCGCGACCGATGCGAGCAGCGGGGAGCCGGTGACCCGCAGCTCCGTGGCGCTGCTGAAGGAGGAGGAGCGCCACGACCTGAACATCGAGCTGATCGGCCGGGACGGGAAGCCCGCCGCCGGCTGGGTCACGGTCAGCCTGGCCGGGGACGCCTGGCCCTGGAACCTCTACGTCGACGGCTCGACCACCATGCGGATGGCCCCGGGCGCGTACACCGTCGCGACCTACCTCGACGTGGCCGGCGAGCAGGCGGACCGCTCGGGCGTCGCCGTGCTGGTCGACCCGGAGACCGTGCTGAAGGACGGCTCCCAGGACGTGGTGCTGGACGCCAGGAAGGCGCGCCTGCTGCGGACCGAGGCGCCGCAGCGGACGGAGGACCACCAGCGCAAGGTGGACTTCAACATCCACTACGACGGCGTCGACCCCTACCTGGACTTCCGCGGCGCGTACGTGCTGCCGCCGTCGTACGACGACGTCTACGTCGCGCCCACGGAGGAGATGAAGCACGGCGAGTTCACGCTGGTCACCCGGTGGCGCAAGGGCGAGCCGCGGCTCGGCCTGAGCACGGCGGACGGCCGGCGCCACTTCGAGACCCTGGTGCAGGCCGGCAGCGCCCTGGGCACCGCCACGGACCGGCTGACCCCGCTCTACGCGGGCCACGGTGCGGCGGGCGCGTACGAGAAGCTCCGGGCCAAGGGCAAGGTCGTCGTCGTCGAGCGCAGTGACGAGGTCTCGCCCGAGGAGCGCGTCGAGGCCGCGGTCGCGGCCGGGGCGAAGGCGCTGATCGTGGTGAACGACGGTGTCGGCGGCCTGTCGGAGTACGTCGGCGAGTCGCCGATCCCGGTCGCCTCGGTCCACCGCGACGAGGGCAGGGACCTCGTCGCGGTGGCCAAGGCGGGCAACCGTGAACTGAAGGTTCAGCAGACGCGGTTCACGCCGTTCGTCTACGACCTGACCCGGGACTACCACGGCCGGGTGCCGGACCGCGCCCTGGTCTACACGCCCGCGAAGAAGGACCTCGCCCGGATCGACGCCCGCTACTACGCGGCCGCCGGCGGCCGCCTGTCCGAGGGCTACCGGTCCGACTTCACCCTCAGCCCGTCGTTCAACTTCCCCGAGACCGAGTGGCACCCGGGGACCCGCACCGAATGGGTGACGCCGGGCCAGGTGTGGCGGGAGTTCCACACGCAGGGCACCGACCGGGCCCTGCCGTGGACGATGGTGTCGGGCGACAACACCTACGCCAAGGGCAGCACCACGCGCCTGGACTGGTTCGCCCCGGTGACCCGGCCCGCTCAGAGCGAGTCCTTCGGCGTGTACAACTCCCGCTGGCAGGACATGATGACCTGGAACGTGCAGGCCTGGGCCTCCTCCAGCGACACGATGCGGCTGGGCGGCTACCTGCCCTGGGGGGAGACGCCGGCCCGCCTGCGGGTGTTCCAGGGCGACACGCTGATCCACGACAACCCGCACGGCACGGACATGCAGTGGATCGAGGTGCCGCCGGGTGACCGCCCCTACCGCGCCGTCCTCGACGCGGAACGCCCAGCCGACGTCTTCCGGCTGTCGACGCGCACCCACACCGAGTGGACCTTCCGGTCGGGCACCGTCACGTCCGACTTCTTCGAGCCGTTCTCGGTGCTGAACCTGGACTACCGGCTGGAGACGGACCTGCACGGCGACATCGAGGCCGGCGGGCTGCAACGGATCGCCCTCGAGCCGGTGTCCACGGACCTGGGCACCGTGCCGGGCACCGTCACCACGGTGAAGCTGGACGTCTCCTACGACGACGGCGCGACGTGGGACAAGGTGACCCTGACCAAGGGTGACGACGGTTCCTGGCGGGGCGCGTTCAGGACCCCGAAGAAGTCCGGCGGCTTCGTCTCGCTCCGCGCGAGCGCCGGGACGGACCGGGGCTTCGGCGTCGAGAACGAGATCATCCGGGCGTACGGCCTGCGATGAGCCGTACGCCGGCCGGGCCCCGGGAAGGCGACTTCCCGGGGCCCTTCGCCTCGCACCCACTCCCAGCAGGGCCTTTTCAGGGTCTGCCGCCGTGGCGCATACTCTCCCCGCTGCGGCAAGTGGAAGAGAGTCGATCGCCGATGCTGGATGCTCTGGGTCTGGAGCCCGACGACGAGCACGTCTACCGGGCGCTGGTCAAACGGCCCGGGAGCACCGCGGACCTTCTCTCGGACCTGCTCGCGCTGCCCCGCGCCCACGTCGACAGGGCCCTGTCGCGTCTGGTCGGGTGGGGCCTGGCCACCAGGTCGGCGGACGCCCGGTTCACCGCCGCCCCGCCGGCGATGGCGCTCGGCGCCCTCATCGGCCGGCGACGGGACGCCCTGCGGACCGCGGAGCAGGCACTGGTGACCTTCGCGGAGGAGCACCGTGCCGCGATGACCGGCAGCAGCATCACCGATCTCATCGAGGTGGTCACGGGCGTCGACGCCCTCCGCCACCGGTTCCTCCAGGTCCAGCAGGCCGCCCGGACGCAGGTCCGTTCCTTCATCACCGCCCCGTTCGTCGCCCTGCCGCCCGACGAGAACACGGCCGAGCCGATGGCCCTGGACCGCGGGGTGCGCTTCCGTGCCGTCCTGGACCGCGAGGTGCTGGCCGAGCCGGGCATCCTCCGCGAGGCCATCGACTCCCTGCGCAACGGCGTGCGACTGCGGGTCGCGGACCACGTGCCGATGAAGCTCGTCCTGGCCGACGCCGATCTCGGTCTGGTGCCGCTCGCGGTCACCCCGGCCGGCGAGCCCGGCGCGGCGCTGCTGCACCGCAGTGGCCTCCTGGACGCGCTGGACGCCCTGTTCGAGTCGGTGTGGCGCACGGCCCACCCGCTGCGGTTGTCCGACACCGGGGGCTCGTGCGGAGCGACCGTCGAGGTCGCTCCCGAGGGCCCGACCGAACTGGACCGCAAGATCCTCGCCCTGCTCCTGGCCGGTCTCACGGACCTGGCGGCGGCCACCCAGCTCGGCCTGTCGCCGCGCACCCTGCACCGGCGCCTGCGCCACCTCATGGACATGGCCGGGGTCCGCACCCGCATGCAGCTGGGCGCCCACGCCGTGCGCAACGGCTGGGCGGAACCGTTGCCGACAGCGTGACCGCCGAGGGCACGGGCACGCGGACCGCAGCCACACGGGCGGGGCGGGACGGGACGCCGTCCGCGCGCTCACGTGCCGCAGGAGATCCGGTGCGTAGTGGATGAAGCCGAGGACCGGGCGGGCGGCGGACTCATCCGGGATGCTTCTCCCCATGAGCACACCACCGGACGGACTGCCCGTCTACCGCGTCATGACGGGACCCGACGACAGCGCGTTCTGCCGACGGGTCAGCGAAGCGCTCGCCCTCGGCTACGAGCTGTACGAAGGCCCCGCCCTCACCTTCGACGGCGACAGGGTGATCGTCGCCCAGGCGCTGCTCTGGCCGGCACGGCCGGCACAGGGGTGAGCGCTTCGCGGGAGGCGGTGTGCGGCGTGGCACTGCGCCGTCACGCGTTCGCCGGGGGGCCTTGAGGTCGGCGCCGCCCCGCCGCGAAGCGCGTGACGGTCAGACCGCGTCGCGGTCCTCCGGCCGGCCGCCGAGCGCCGCTCCCAGGTCGGAGAGGTCGGCGTTGAGGGCCGCCATCAGCTCCTCCATCTGCTGGAGCAGGCCCGCCGGCTGCTGCGGCACGCCCTGCATCCCCGACCCGCCCGGCACGAACTGCGGCGGCGGCACGGTCTCTTCCGACATCGATGTCTCCCAGCCCCGGAGGGCGCACACGGACGGACGCCCCGGCGGATGGTCCCCGGCGCGGGAGCCGGGTCGGCCCGGCTCCGCACCGGACAACGAACTCCGCAGGTGGCGGTAACTGCACGGGACATCGAACGGTCGCCAGGTTGACGCTTTTTCACTCTGGCGATGATCACGGCGAACGTGGGACCGGAGAGGGAGCGGATCAAGGGACGGGGCGGCGACCGGAGGGGCGGGCGTGCTCCCTGCCTGGGTTCCGGTGCAGGATGGGGGCATGGACCTGCGAATCTTCACCGAGCCCCAGCAGGGGGCTACGTACGACACCCTGCTCACGGTCGCGAAGGCCACCGAGGACCTCGGCTTCGACGCGTTCTTCCGTTCCGACCACTACCTCCACATGGGCGGCGTCAGCGGCCTGCCCGGCCCGACCGACGCGTGGATCACGCTGGCGGGCCTCGCCCGGGAGACCCGGCGGATCCGACTCGGCACGCTGATGACGGCCGGCACCTTCCGCCTGCCCGGCGTGCTCGCCATCCAGGTCGCGCAGGTCGACCAGATGTCCGGCGGGCGCGTCGAGCTGGGCCTCGGCGCGGGCTGGTACGAGGAGGAGCACAAGGCGTACGGCATCCCCTTCCCGAAGGAGAAGTTCGGCCGCCTGGAGGAGCAGCTGGAGATCGTCACCGGGCTCTGGGCGACCGAGGTCGGCAAGACGTACAGCCACCACGGCGAGCACTACGACCTGACCGACTCCCCCGCGCTGCCGAAGCCGGCGCAGAACAAGGTGCCGGTGCTCATCGGCGGTCACGGCGCCAAGCGCACCCCGCGACTGGCCGCCCGGTACGCGGACGAGTTCAACATGCCGTTCTCCTCGATCGAGGACACCAAGGCGCAGTTCGAGCGGGTGCGCGCCGCGGCCGTGGAGGCGGGGCGGTCCGCGGACGACCTCGTGTACTCCAACGCGCTGGTGGCGTGCGTGGGCCGCGACGACGCCGAGGTGGCCCGCCGGGCGGAGAAGATCGGGCGTGAGGTGGACGAGCTGAAGGAGAACGGCCTCGCGGGCTCTCCCGCCGAGGTCGTCGAGAAGATCGGCCGCTATGCCGAGGAGGCCGGGTCGCAGCGGATCTACCTGCAGATCCTTGATCTGGACGACCTGGACCACTTGGAGCTGATCTCCTCCGAGGTGCAGAGCCGGCTCGGCTGACACCGCCGCCGACACGTCGGCCGGCACGTCGGCCGGCACCGCCGTCTCGGCAGCCACCGCGTCGGCGCGGACCGTCGCCGCGATAAACAAGGGCGCAGGTCGGGCCCGTTGTGCGATCGTGAGCGGCGTCGTCCTGCGAAGCCCCCGGGACAGGTGTCCCGGGGGCTTCGCATGTCCGTCCCACAGGCCGCGAGCGGCTCCAGGAGAATGAGGAGAGGTGTCCGGATGTTCCTGACCATCACCACGACCGGTACGCCGGAGAACCCCGCCACCGATCTCGGGTTCCTGTTGCACAAGCACCCCGACAAGGCGCAGCCCTTCTCCACCTCCTACGGCACGGCGTACGTGTTCTACCCGCAGGCCACCGAGGAGCGCTGCACGGCGGCGCTGCTGCTGGAGGTCGACCCGGTGGCGCTGGTGCGCCGCGGGCGGGGCAAGGGCCGGGGCGGGGCGCCGGACTCGGCGCTCGCGCAGTACGTCAACGACCGCCCGTACGCGGCCTCGTCACTGGTGGCGGTCGCGCTGAGCGCCGTGTTCTCGACGGCGATGAAGGGGCAGTGCAACGCCCGTCCCGAGCTGCCCGGGCGGCCGCTGCCGCTGCGGGTGGAGATCCCGTCGCTGCCGGCCCGCGGCGGCCCGGAGCTGGTGGCCAAGCTGTTCGAGCCGCTGGGCTGGACGGTGGACGTGCGGCCGGTGCCGCTGGACACCGCGTTCCCCGAGTGGGGCGACTCCCGGTACGTCTCGCTGACCCTGGAGTCCGAGGTCCTGACCGTGGCGCAGGCGCTGCGCCACCTGTACGTGCTGCTGCCGGTGCTGGACGACGCCAAGCACTACTACGTCTCCGCCGACGAGGTCGACAAGCTGCTGCGGGCGGGTGAGAGCTGGCTGGCCGGTCACCCCGAGCACAAGCTGATCACCAACCGGTACCTGTCGCGGCGCTGGTCGCTGGCGCAGAAGGCGATGGACCGGCTGGAGACCGAACGCGAGGAGCTGGCCCGGCTGGCGGCGGCCGACGACACCGCGGTCGAGGAGATCGACAACGCGGTGGACCCGGACACCGACACCGAGGAGCGGCCGGTGCCGCTGGCGGTGCGGCGGCGCGAGGCGATCCTGGAGGCGCTGCGGGACCGGCGCGCCGCCCGGGTCCTCGACCTCGGCTGCGGGCAGGGGCAGTTGGTGCAGGCGCTGCTGAAGGACACCCGGTACCGGGAGGTCGTCGGCGTGGACGTGTCGATGCGCGCCCTGACCGTCGCCTCGCGCCGGCTGCGGCTGGAGCGGATGGGTGAGCGGCAGGCGTCGCGGGTGCGGCTGCTCCAGGGGTCGCTGGTGTACACCGACAACCGGCTCAAGGGGTACGACGCGGCGGTGCTCAGCGAGGTGATCGAGCACCTGGACCTGCCGAGGCTGCCGGCGCTGGAGTACTCGGTGTTCGGCTCGGCGCGGCCGCGCACCGTGGTCGTCACCACGCCGAACGTCGAGTACAACGTGCGCTGGGAGTCGCTGCCCGCCGGTCACTCCCGGCACGGAGACCACCGGTTCGAGTGGACGCGGGAGGAGTTCCGCGCCTGGGCGGACTCGGTGGCGGCGCGCTACGGCTACGACGTCGAGTACCGGCCCGTCGGCCCGGACGACCCCGAGGTGGGACCGCCGACCCAGCTGGCCCTGTTCACCCTGTGTGCGGACACCGGCGGCGAGCGGCACGCCGGCACCGCCACCGCCCCTGCGCCGGCCCCCGCCCGTGCCGAAGAGAGCAACGACGAGAACCGTAAGGAGGCCGCGGCATGAGCGACGCAGCTGTCATCGAGGAGGCCCGGCCCGCCGGGCGCGTGCTGCCCGTCACCGACCTGTCCCTGGTGGTGCTGATCGGCGCCTCCGGCTCCGGCAAGTCCACGTTCGCCCGGCGGCTGTTCAGGCCGACCGAGGTGATCTCCTCGGACTTCTGCCGCGGGCTGGTGTCCGACGACGAGAACGACCAGAGCGCCACCCGAGACGCGTTCGACGTGCTCCACTACATCGCCGGCAAGCGCCTCGCGGCCGGCCGGCGGACCGTGGTGGACGCCACCAACGTGCAGCCGGAGGCACGGCGGCAGCTGATCCAGCTGGCGCGGGAGCACGACGTGCTGCCCATCGCGATCGTGCTGGACGTGCCGGAGTCGGTGTGCGCGGAGCGCAACGCCGCCCGGGTGGACCGGGCGGACATGCCGCGCCGGGTCGTCCAGCGGCACACCCGTGAGCTCAAGCGTTCGCTGCGCCACCTGGAGCGCGAGGGCTTCCGCAAGGTGCACGTGCTGCGCGGGGTGGCGGAGGTGGAGGGCGCGACCGTCGTCACCGAGAAGCGGTTCAACGACCTGACGCACCTGACCGGCCCGTTCGACATCGTCGGCGACATCCACGGCTGCGCCTCCGAACTGGAGTCGCTGCTGGACAAGTTGGGCTACGTCGACGGCACGCACCCGGAGGGCCGCACCGCCGTGTTCGTCGGCGACCTGGTCGACCGCGGACCCGACTCGCCGGGCGTGCTGCGACGGGTGATGTCGATGGTGGAGTCCGGCAGCGCGCTGTGCGTTCCGGGCAACCACGAGAACAAGTTCGGCCGTTACCTGCGGGGCCGCCAGGTCCAGCACACCCACGGCCTGGCCGAGACGATCGCCCAGATGGACGGGGAGAGCGAGGAGTTCAAGGAGCGCGTCCGGAAGTTCATCGACGGTCTGGTCAGCCACTACGTGCTGGACGAGGGCCGCCTGGTGGTGTGCCACGCGGGTCTGCCGGAGAAGTACCACGGCCGTACCTCGGGCCGGGTGCGTTCGCACGCCCTGTACGGCGACACCACCGGGGAGACCGACGAGTTCGGGCTGCCGGTGCGCTACCCGTGGGCGGAGGACTACCGGGGCCGGGCCGCGGTGGTCTACGGCCACACCCCGGTGCCGACGGCCACCTGGCTCAACAACACGATCTGCCTGGACACCGGCGTCGTCTTCGGCGGCAAGCTGACCGCGCTGCGCTACCCGGAGCGGGAACTGGTCGAGGTGCCGGCCGAGCGGGTCTGGTACGAGCCGGTCAAGCCGCTGGTCGGCGAGGCTCCGGGCGGTCACCAGGGCCGTCCGCTGGACCTGAACGACGTGCACGGCAAGCGGATCGTGGAGACCCGGCACGCCGGACGGATCGCGGTGCGCGAGGAGAACGCGGCGGCGGCGCTGGAGGTGGTCAGCCGGTTCGCGGTGGACCCGCGGCTGCTGCCGTACCTGCCGCCGACCATGGCGCCGACCGCCACCTCCAAGGAGGACGGCTACCTCGAGCACCCCGCGGAGGCGTTCGCGCAGTACGCGGCGGCCGGGGTGGAGCGGGTCGTGTGCGAGGAGAAGCACATGGGCTCGCGGGCCGTGGCGCTGGTCTGCCGGGACGCGGGCGTGGCGCGGGAGCGGTTCGGCGTGGACGGTCCGACGGGCTCGCTGTACACCCGCACCGGGCGCCCGTTCTTCGACGACGAGCGGGTCACCGAGGAGGTCCTCGGCCGGCTGCGGTCGGCGATCGACGGCGCGGGGCTGTGGGAGGAACTGGACACCGACTGGCTGCTGCTGGACGGCGAGCTGCTGCCCTGGTCGCTGAAGGCGGGCGGGCTGCTGCGCCACCAGTACGCGGCGGTCGGCGCGGCCTCCGGGGCGGTCTTCCCGGGCGCGCTGTCCGCGCTGGAGGCCGCCGGGTCGCGGGGCGTGGACGTGGCCGGGCTGCTCGCCCGGCAGCGCGAACGGGCCGTCGACGCGGGGAAGTTCACCGAGGCGTACCGGCGCTACTGCTGGAGCACCGAGGGCCTGGACGGGGTGCGGTTCGCTCCGTTCCAGCTCCTGGCGGGGCAGGGCCGGAGCCTGGCCGGCGTGCCGCACGACGCGCAGCTGGCGTGGCTGGACCGGCTGGTGGAGGCCGACGGCACCGGGCTGCTGCGGAGCACCGGGCGGCTGCTGGTGGACACCGGTGACGCCGCCTCGGTGGCCGCGGGGGTCGAGTGGTGGCTGGAGCTGACCGGGCAGGGCGGCGAGGGCATGGTCGTCAAGCCGCTCGGCGCGGTGGTGCGGGACGCGGAGGGCCGCCTCGTGCAGCCCGGCGTCAAGTGCCGGGGCCGGGAGTACCTGCGGATCATCTACGGCCCGGAGTACACCCGGCCGGACCACCTGGAGCGCCTGCGGCAGCGCCACCTCGGCCACAAGCGGTCGCTGGCGCTGCGGGAGTACGCGCTGGGCCTGGAGGCGCTGGACCGCCTGGCCGAGGGCGAACCGCTGTGGCGCGTCCACGAGGCCGTCTTCGCGGTCCTGTCCCTGGAGTCCGAGCCGGTGGACCCGCGGCTGTAGTCCCGCGTGCGGACGTTGGCGCAACGTGGCCGGGCCGGAAAGGGGCGCCCCCTTCCCGGCCCGGCCGTCTCGCACCCGCGGTGCGAGTACCCTCAGGCCGCCGCTCGTCCAGGGAGGTGGGCATGACGTCGAGGCCGTCGATCGACGAGGCCATGGGCCTGCTGGAGGCGGAGGTCCGGGCGGAACGGCAGGCAGGCTCGTGCCTGGACCTGGAGGCCGCCTGGGCGGCTTTCCTGCGCTTCGGCCGGCAGCTGTTCGACGTCTCCGACGCCCCGGACGGCGATGGCCTGCTGTTCCAGTACGGGACGTACAGCTTCGAGGGTCCCCCGGCGTTCACGGTGGACCTTGCGCGTCAGTTCGAGGTCTTCGACGCCGTGGGCGACCACGCCGAATACGTCCAGCTGCACTGCGAGGTCCGCTTCGCCCCGGAGCCCGCGCTGAAGGCGGTGGGAAGCTTCACCTCGTGGTTCTTCCACGACGACGGCCAGGATCTCGACGCGTGGGCGCGGGAAGTGACCGCGCGGCCGGCCTGGGCCATGGTGTGTGCCCGTACGCCGGCCGAGGTCCGGGTGTACCAGGAGGGTGTGTAGCCGCTCGGGTGGCCGGTTCGGCCGCCGCGCACCGTCGTTCCGGGCCCCGCAGGCCGCAATGTCGTCATGTCGACACCTGGCCAGGGGGGGCCGGGGGTTCAATCCGTCGGCGTGACGAACTGGGACGCGCCCTCGCGGAGGCGGTCGCGGAGGGCGTGGAAGAGGGCGGTGGCGCGAGGGCCGGGCCAGTCGGGCG
>NZ_JBRIOU010000002.1:324143-330087 GCF_053474865.1 Streptomyces sp. CO7 | reverse complement strand
GGGTGTCCTCCCGCTGTTCCCAGGCCCGCAGCATGCCGGTGTGGCGTTCCAGGAACTCCCGGTAGCGGGCGGCGATGGCGTCCAGGTCCCACCAGCGGGCCACCGCCTGTTCGGTGGGCGTGTAGCCGAGGTGGTCGCCGCGGAAGAGGTCCACGTAGCGCTCGAGGCCCAGGCGGCTGAGGGAGTGCCGGGTCTCCTCGTGGACGCGGGCCGGGGCTATCCACACGCCGGGGGCGGCGGCGCCGAAGCCGAGGCGGGCCAGCCGGGTGCGCAGCACGTGGCGCTGCTGCCGCTCGGTCTCGGGGACGGAGAAGACGGCCAGCAGCCAGTCCTCCTCGTCGGACGGGGCGGCGTGCACCCGCCGTCCGGTGTCCTCCAGCAACTGCCGGGCACCGGGCGACAGTTCGTACCCGGCGGCGCCCGCGGCGGTGCGGGCGGGGACGAGCATGCCGCGCCGCTTGAGCCGGGAGACCGCGGACCGCACCGAGGGGGCGTCGACGCCGACCGCCGCGAGGAGCCGGATCAGCTCCGCGACGGGCAGCGGTCCGGTCAGGTGACGGCCGTACGCGCCGTAGAGCGTGACGATGAGGGAACGGGGAGCGCGTTGGTCGGACACGTTGATCATTTTAGAGGGCCGGACATGACGGAGTGTCACGGGGGGCGACCCTGACCTGGGCCGCCGTCCCCACCGCGGCCCCGGCGGCCGTCCCCCGCCGCGCCGTTCAGGCCCAGCCGAGCCGTGCCGCCTGGAGGCCCAGCTGGAGCCGGGTCTGGGCGCCGGTGAGCTTCATCAGCTGGCCCACCCGGCGCTGCACGGTGCGCAGGGACAGGCCGAGGCGGACGGCGACCGCCTGGTCGGTGAGTCCGGCCACCAGCAGGCTCATGATGCGGGCGTCCGTCTCGTCCAGGGCGCTCTGCGAGGACTGCACGGCCGTCCCGGCCCGGGGCACGGTGAGGCGCGAGCTGCGGTGCCAGACCAGTTCGAACAGTCCCATCAGGGCGTCCAGCAGACCGCTGGGCCGCACCAGGAGGGCACCGTCCGCGGCGTGGCCCCGGCCGCCCATCGGCACCATGGCGAGCTCCCGGTCGGCGATCATCAGCTTGACCGGGACGGAGTCGGTGACCCGCACCTCCTCGCCGGCGTCCACGGCGCGTTCCAGTTCCTCGACGATGCCGTCGTCCTCCTCCAGCATGCGGCGCTCGAGGACCACCCGGTAGGCGACGCCGCGGGCGGCCGCGGCGGCCTCGGTGGCGGTGTTCTCGGTGGTGGAGACGAAGCGCGCGGGGGCCTGCACCAGGCAGAGGATCTCGCTGCGCGCGCCGGTCTGGAGCTGTTCCAGCCGCTGGCGGGTGGCCTCGGTGCCGCGGACCACGTCCAGGACGTCGGAGGAGGACCGTTCGGCCATGGTGGCCCGGTACAGCTCCTCCAGGGAGCCGAGCTCGAGTTCGGCCAGCCGGAGCGCGTTCTGCTGGCGCACCAGCATCGAACCGAGGGCGAGCCGGGGCGGGGAGGCGCTGAGCCGGCCGGGCGCCTGTCCGTTGCGGGCGGCCAGGCCCAGCGCCTCCAGGCGGCCCATCAGCCGCGCGGCCTCACCCTCCGGCACGCGCAGCACGCCGGCCAGCTCCGCGGCCGAGCAGGAGGGGCGGCGCAGCAGCTCGCGGTAGGCGTCCGACTCGTTCTCCGTCAGTCCCAGCACATCCTGGATCATCGTGGCCCCCCACAGGATCGCGTCCCGCCCGGGCACGGCGGGTTCATGCCATGTCGTAATGCCGCAACCTCGCACGGATCCCGCCTGGCGTAAAGCACCGTCCATGACGTGAGGCACTCTCCCCCGCACGCGCATACCCGCAAGCCGGGGGAAGGGACCGTCCGGCAGGGATGAAAGGGCCTGGTCGGGGTCAGGATCACTGGCATGGGATTTCACGTCGACTCAGAGACCGGCCGCCTGCGCCGGGTCGTTCTGCACCGCCCCGGCCTGGAGCTGAAGAGGCTCACCCCCAGCAACAAGGACGACCTGTTGTTCGACGACGTCCTGTGGGTGCGCCGCGCCCAGGCGGAGCACGACGCCTTCGCCTCGGTGCTGCGCGAGCGCGGCGTCGCCGTGCACCTCTTCGGCGACCTGCTGGCCGAGACCCTGTCCGTTCCCGAGGCCCGCACCCTGGTCCTCGACCAGGTCTTCGACGACCGGGAGTTCGGCCCGCTGGCCACCGACCACCTGAGATCGGTCTTCGAGGCTCTGCCGTCCGAGCGGCTGGCCGAGGCGCTGGTCGGCGGCATGACCAAGCGGGAGTACCTGGACGAGCATCCGGAGCCGGTCTCCATCCGGTTCCACGTGATGGAACTGGACGACTTCCTGCTGAACCCGCTGCCCAACCACCTCTTCACCCGCGACACCTCCGCCTGGATCTACGACGGCGTCTCGATCAACGCGATGCGCTGGCAGGCGCGCCGCCGCGAGACCGTGCACTTCGAGGCGCTCTACCGGCACCACCCGCTGTTCCGCCGCGAGGACTTCCACATCTGGTCGCAGGGGCACGCGGACTATCCGTCGACCATCGAGGGCGGCGACGTGCTGGTGATCGGCAACGGGGCGGTGCTGATCGGGATGAGCGAGCGGACCACCCCGCAGGCGGTGGAGATGATCGCGCGCAAGCTCTTCGCGACCGGTTCGGCCCGCACCGTGGTGGCGCTGGACATGCCCAAGCGGCGGGCGACGATGCACCTGGACACGGTGATGACCATGGTGGACCGGGACACCTTCACCCAGTACGCGGGCCTGGGCATGCTGCGCTCCTACACGATCACGCCGGGCGGCGCCGGCCGGCTCGACGTCGCCGACCATCCGCCGGAGCACATGCACCGCGCGATCGCCGCGGCGCTGGACCTGCCCGAGATCCGGGTGCTCACCGCCACCCAGGACGTCCACGCCGCCGAGCGGGAGCAGTGGGACGACGGGTGCAACGTGCTGGCGGTGGAGCCGGGCGTGGTGGTCGCCTACGAGCGGAACACCACGACCAACACGCACCTGCGCAAGCAGGGCGTGGAGGTGATCGAGATCCGGGGCAACGAGCTGGGCCGCGGGCGGGGCGGCCCGCGCTGCATGAGCTGTCCGGTGGAACGCGACCCGGTGTAGCGCTCCGGCGGAACGCGATCCGGTGTAGGGTCTCGCTTTCCTCGACGCCGTGAATAATCATTCTTGGTGTCGTATAGAATTCCAGAGTCCCCGCAGCAGTCCAGGAGCTCGTGATGCCTTCCCTCCCCTCCGCCCTCGCCGGTCGCAGTTTCCTCAAGGAGCTGGACTTCACCCGTGAGGAGTTCCGCGGTCTGGTCGAGCTGGCCGCCGAGCTGAAGGCGGCCAAGAAGGCCGGGACCGAGACCCCCTGCCTGCGCGGCCGCAACATCGCGCTGATCTTCGAGAAGACCTCGACGCGCACCCGCTGCGCGTTCGAGGTCGCCGCCGCCGACCAGGGCGCCTCCACCACCTTCCTGGACCCGTCCGCCTCACAGATCGGGCACAAGGAGTCGGTGAAGGACACCGCCCGGGTGCTGGGCCGGATGTACGACGGCATCGAGTACCGCGGCGACAGCCAGGCCAAGGTGGAGGAGCTCGCCGCGCACGCCGGCGTGCCGGTCTTCAACGGCCTCACCGACGACTGGCACCCGACCCAGATGCTCGCCGACGTGCTCACCATGACCGAGCACTGCGCCAAGCCGCTGGAGCAGATCGCCTTCGCCTACCTGGGCGACGCCCGCTTCAACATGGGCAACTCCTACCTGGTCACCGGCGCCCTGCTCGGCATGGACGTGCGGATCGTGGCGCCGCGCTCCTACTGGCCCGACGAGGAGATCGTCGCCCGCGCCCACAAGCTGGCCGAGATCAGCGGCGCCCGCGTCACGCTGACCGAGGAGGTCGCCGAGGGCGTCCTGGGCGCGGACTTCGTGGCCACCGACGTCTGGGTCTCCATGGGCGAGCCCAAGGACGTGTGGGGCGAGCGGATCGCGGCCCTGTCGCCCTACGCGGTGACCATGGACGTGCTGCGCGCCACCGGCAACCCGGACGTGCGCTTCCTGCACTGCCTGCCCGCCTTCCACGACCTCGGCACCGAGGTCGGCCGGCAGATCCACGCCGAGTACGGCCGGGACTCGCTGGAGGTCACCGACGAGGTCTTCGAGTCGGAGCACTCGGTGGTCTTCGACGAGGCCGAGAACCGCCTGCACACCATCAAGGCCGTCATGGTCGCCGCGCTCGGCCGGTGACACGACGGCCGGCGGCCGGTCACGACGCCCGCCGGTCACGGCGCTCGGCCGGTGACACGACGGCCGTGAGGACGTAATCTCGTCCCGCGCATGCCCGGCATGCCCCGCACCACCTGACTGACCTGCTGATACGCCTCGTGGCCGTCGTGCCGCGGGCGTGTCGCCGGGCGGCGTGGAACCATCCCTTCCGTGCCGCCCGACCAGCGACCCACCCCGTCGCGTACCGCACCACCGAGAAACGAGCACCACCCGTATGCCCGCTCCACGCGTCAAGTCCTCACGCCTCCTGATCGCCGAATCCGGCCATGACCTCGAGGGTCACGGTCTGAAGCGGACGATGAGCCTCTTCCACCTCATCTGCTTCGGCATAGGCGCCGTGGTCGGCACCGGCATCTTCGTCGGGCTGTCCGACTCGATCGCCGAGGCCGGCCCCGCGGTCGTCGTCTCCTACGTCCTCGCCGCGATCACCTGCGTCTTCACCGCCTTCTCCTTCGCCGAGCTCGGCGGCGCCATCCCGGTGGCCGGCTCCTCGTACTCCTTCGCCTACGCCGGTCTCGGCGAGACCTGGGCCTTCCTGGTCGGCTGGTGCCTGCTCCTGGAGTACGGCATCTCCATCTCCGCGGTCGCGGTCGGCTGGAGCGAGTACGTCAACGAGCTGCTCGACAGCCTGCTGGGCTTCCAGCTCCCCGCCGCTCTCTCGCACGGTCCCACCGAGGGCGGCCTGCTCAACCTGCCTGCCGTGGTGCTGATCGGCCTGGCCACGATGCTGCTGGTGCGGGGCGTGCGGGAGAGCGCCCGGGCCACCGCGGTGATGGCGGTCGTCAAGCTGGTCATCCTGGTCGTGTTCTGCGTGGTCGGCTTCACCGCCTTCCAGGACGGGCACCTCAGCCCCTTCGCCCCCGAGGGCGTGGCGGGCATCGGCGCGGCCACCTCGGCGGCCTTCTTCTCGTACATCGGCTTCGACGCCATCACCACGGCCGGTGAGGAGTCGCGCAACCCGCGCCGCGACGTGCCGATCGCGATCCTGGTCTGCATCGGCCTGGTGACCGTCCTGTACTGCGCGGTCGCCCTGGCGGCGATCGGCGCCATCGGCTCCGAGGAGGCGGGCAGCCGGCCGGCCGCGCTGTCCCACGTGGTCGACACCGTCACCGGCTCGGACATCGGCGGCGCGGTCATCGCCTTCGGCGCGGTCGTCGCCATCGCCTCGGTGACGCTGGCGGTGACCTACGGCCAGAGCCGCATCCTGATGTCGATGTCGCGCGACGGCCTGATGCCGCGGGTCTTCGAGAAGGTCTCCCCCAGGACCTCGACGCCGGTGACCGGCACGGTGATCATCGGCGTGGTCTTCAGCCTGGTCGCCGCCTTCGTGCCGCTGGGCGGGCTGATCGACCTGTCCACCATCGGCACGCTGGCCGCGATGGCCGCGGTGAACATCGCGGTGATCACGCTGCGCCGCCGCGAGCCCGAGCTGGAGCGGCCGTTCCGGGTGCCGCTGGGTCCGGTCCTGCCCGTGCTGGGCGTGCTGTTCTGCCTGTACCTGATGTTCGAGACGGGCTGGGAGACGTGGGTGCAGTTCGCCGTCTTCCTTGCGGCGGGGCTCGCGCTGTACCTCGGGTACGGGCGCAAGCACTCCGTCCTGGGCTCCCGCCCCACCGAGGAGCCCCCGGTCCTCGCCGGCCGCTGACC
>NZ_JBRIOU010000002.1:318206-324043 GCF_053474865.1 Streptomyces sp. CO7 | reverse complement strand
GCTTCCCGTGGACGTGCCGTCAGGGGACAGGCGGCGGATCATCTGCAGGACGCGGTCGCGGGACTCGTCGGCGGCGTCGATCGCCTCCATGCACTGCCAGTACGTGTCGTCGTCGGCGGCCGCAGGGGCGAGGCCGATCATGGCTATGCCCGCCTCGGACAGCAGCTCGCCGAGCTGTTCCAGCACCTCGGAGGGGTCCCCGAGCGAGCTGAGCCGGGCCGCCCGCAGGTGTTCGGCGCCGAAGGGGGCCTGGCCGAGCACCCCGCAGCCCCGCCCGGCCAGCTCGGCCAGGCCTATCGCCTCACCGCGCAGCTCCGGCGGTCCGTGCACGGCCAGGCGGCTGCCGACCGCCTGGGCCAGGGCATGCGCCTGCCAGACCTCGGCCACCACGGCCTTCGGTTCCTCGCTGACCGCCAGCGCGCGTCTGCCCGCCTCGATGAGTCGCACCGCGTCCATCCACGCCGCCCCGTTTCGCTCCGCGTGCCCCCGCGCACGCCGTATCGGTTCCACTACCCAGAGTGAAGGGTCGGGCACGGTTACGCCAGACCATGCCGGAAATCTGTGGAAAACTCTGCGGGAACGACCCGCTCCACAACTCCGGAGAGTGAAGACGCCGCCGCGACGGAACCGGCGACCCCGGTCCCCCACCGCCGGCACGCGCCGCCGCACGCGGCTTCACACCCCCGGCACGGGGAACCTCTTCTCGTTCCGTCCGATCTTCGCATCCAGCGCCGACAACGGGTCCACGCCCAGCGCCGCGCACAGTTGCAGCAGGTAGGCGAGCACGTCCGCGACCTCGTCCTCCACCCGGTGCGCCGTCTGCGGGTCCTCCATCACCCGCTCCGACTGCTCGGGCGTCAGCCACTGGAAGATCTCCAGCAGTTCGGACGCCTCTACGCTGAGCGCGGCCGCCAGGTTCTTGGGGGTGTGGAACGGCTCCCAGCGGCGCGCGGCGGCGAACTCGGTCAGCCGCCGCTGCAGCGCGGCGAGTTCACGATCTCCAGTCATGGCGCCAGGTCTACCACCCGCGCCGACTCGCCGCCGTCCTCGCCCTCCACCCACGACAGGTCGTTGACCGCGCCCACCAGCCGGATGTGGCCGCGCTCGCACATCCGCGCCGCCAGGGCCAGCAGTTCGCGGCGCTGCCGGGCGTCGAGCCCCTGCCCGAAGCCGTCGGCGAGGACGGTGAGCGTCTGGAAGGCCTCCGGCACGTCGACGGTGTCCACCTCCAGCACGCCCGGCCCGGTGAGCAGCACCAACGCCAGAGCGATGTACCGCAGTTCGCCGTCGCCGAGGCGGGCCAGGTCGGTGCGGGCGCCGTCGCCCCGGTCGAGCAGGGCGCGTACCCGGCCGTCGGTGGTCCGCTCGGCGAACAGGTCGGCCACCGGCCCCGCGCAGCCGGCGCGGACCGCGTCGACCAGCAGCCCGTGCCGCCGCCCGCACTCGGACCGGGTGCGGAACAGGACGTCGGCGAGGTTGTCGCAGCCGCGCAGCAGCCGCCCGGTGCCCAGCGGCACGGCCGAGCGCATCCGCGCGGGCCGCGGGTCGCACACGAACACCGACCGCAGGGCGACCACCATCTGTTCGGCGGCCGTGAGCACCCGGCGCTGCCCCTCGGTCTTCCCGGCGACCCGCAGCGGCAGCAGCGCGGTACCGAGCCGGTCGTCGGGGAGCGGGGCGCGGGTGACCGGGGCGGCGCCGGCGGTGTGCCAGGCCGCCTGCACGGCACGGCGGCCCGGGTCGCGCAGGGCGGTCTCCAGGAGGACCAGCCCTTCGCTGCTCAACCGTTCGCCCACGATGCGCAGTTCGGGCTCGACCTGCACGGCGACGTCGAGCCGGACCGGCCCCTCGGGCCCGTCGGCGGTGCAGCCGATGCGGAAGCCGCGGCGTCCCTGCTCGTCGGGGCGGGCGCGGTCCGGGACGCAGGAGAGAGCGTCGGGGAACGCCTCCTTGAGTTCCGCCCCGGCGGCCAGCCGGGCCAGCGCCTCGTAGGCACGCAGCACACCGGACTTGCCGCTGCCGCTCGGTCCGGCGACCAGGGTGAACGCGGCGTCCAGCGGGACGCGCAGCCGCCGGTGAGAGGCGAACGCGGACAGCCGCAGTTCGGTGACCCGGGCCCGGCCGGCGACGGCGCGCTGGGCGGGGACCCGCGCCGCCTCCGCGTCGTGCGGGACCGGGGAGGGGGGCGGGACGTCTGACGGCCTGGACACGGTCATGCCCGGACCGTAGGCGGGAGCCGCGGCGGCGAACCGTTCCGCCCGGTCCGGCTTCCTACGATCGGGGGACGCGGTCAGCGTCGCCGGTGGCATCACCCCTGCTGAGAGGCCCGGGACGGGTCTCCGGGACCGGTCCGCGGATCCGCCACGCCGGTCACCTGATCATGATGCACTCGGGGGGAGGAGGCGGCGGTGTCGCCACGGAGAAGGGGAGGGGAATCATGGTCGACAACCCGTTGGACGTCCCGCAGGGGCATGTCCAGCGCATGCGCTGGACCGTCGTCGCGGGGTGGGCCACGTGGTCATGGTCGGTGCACGACGCGGAACAGAAGGTTCACGCCTCCTACGTGGGGCCCGAGGTCCTCGCCGCGTTCATGGACGCGGTGCGGGCTCTGCTGCTCGGATGCACGGCGACGTTCGTGACCTTCTTCGACGAGCCGAACGGAACAAGGCTGTTCCTCAACCAGTCGGCGGACGGGAAGCTCTTCGTCCAGATAGTGAGGTACCCGATACTGCAGGAGCCGACCTCCTGGTGGTCGGACGCCCGACCGGTCTGGGCGGGTCGGGTTCCGACGGAGGTGTTCGTCGGCGCCTTCATGACCATGATCGAGGATCTTCTCTCCGAGTACGGGACGGCCGGGTACCGACGGCACTGGGGCTACGACTTCCCTCTGCCGGAGTGGGCGGCCCTCCAGGCGGCGTACACTCCCGCCGACCCGGCCACCTGTGCAGGCACCGACCCGGCCGCGGCTTCGACGGGCCCTCCCGCGTCCGTCAGGCCGGAGACGGAGACGGAGACGACGATGAAGATGCGGGTTCTCATCGGCGACCTGATGCGTATCAGGACGCGGCAGTATCTGGCCTCCTCCCCCCTGGACTTGGACGAGATGCCCAGGCTCAGACCCCCTGCCACGGCCGCGCAGATCGAGGGTCTGCAGGTGCGGGCCGGCCAGCCGCTGGACCCGGAGTACCGGCGCTTCCTGTCCCTGACGGACGGGCTGGACGGGTTCCACCACGCGATGCCCCTCCTGGGGTGCGGCGACTGGCGGGATCCGGAGCGGGACAGCCTGGCTTCGATGTTCCGCGACGTCGTTCTGGAGACCGGTCCGCTCACCGAGGTCGGGCTCCCGGACGAGACCCAGGTCTTCCCGATCCACGTCAACGCCGAGGGTTTGTCGGGAATCCTGATGCTTCATCACGGCGACGAGGCACGGGAACGCTTCTGGTGGACCGGCGAGGGAGACAACATGTTCTTCCGGAGCTTCCCGGACGTCATCGCCTATGTCACGGACGGCTCCTACAGCCCGAGGCACCTCCAGGGCTGACCTGGACGGCCGGTGGTCCGCGCGGTGACCCGGACGGAAGGGTCCTAGGACCGCGGGCCGCCGAGGCCTTCCATCAAACCCTGGACCTCGACGCCGTTCGGGGTGCACAGGAAGACGTTCCGGTCGACGCGGTGCATCGAGGCGCCGAGGCCGAACACCACGCCGGTGGAGAAGTCGAGGACGCGTTTGGCGACGTCGCTCTCGGCCCCGGAGAGGTCGAGCAGGACGGGGGCGCCCGCCATCAGGGTCTCGGCGACCTCGCGGGCGTCGGCGAACACGTTCACCCGGAGCACCACGAAGCGGCGGCGTGGTTCGGCGGCCTCCACCGGAAGGGCTCGGTGGTCCACCTGGGAGGGCCACGCGTCCCTGCCGCGCAGCGGGACGACCTCGGCGAGGCCTTCCCACTGTTCGTCGGTGACGTCGTGCCTGCGCCTGCTCATCACCGTCGGTCCCCCGCGTCATGTCCGGATGGTCGTTCCGGACCCATTGTGGCGCGCGCTCACCCGTTCGGCCGAACCGACGCGCGGACGGACGTGACGGTTCTTTCGATCGCGCCCCGACCACGGGCGACGGCCCGGACCGGACGTCCTCCGGCCTCGCTGCTCAACCGTGCCTCAGGGCGGAACGGTGGAGCTCGTCGGCCGGGCGGGCACACCGGCGCGGTCCAGGACAGCGGCCGCGTCGTCGGCGGGGAGGGCCGGGTTGGAGCCCGCGCCGGAAGCCAGTTCGGGAACATGCAGCGCCTCGCGGAGCCGGTGGACCGGAAGGCGCGGGTCGCCGACCGCCGCCCGGCGTGTCCGGACGTCGGGGTCGTGGCTGAGCCGTTCGATCAGCTCCGGCGTGGCGGCCGGGTCCCGGACGGCCAGTCGCCGGTGGGCGCCGTCCGGATGGTCCGCGAAGCGCGCGGCGAGGCCCTCGCGGGGAAAGCGGGGGTGGGTTTCCGCCATCCAGGCCGAGAAGGTACCGCCGAGCCGCGCGTACACACGCATCAGGACCTCTTCCGGGGCGTCGGGGTGATGGACGCACAGTTGGGCCTCCACCAGAGGGTCCTCGGTACGGGCGAGCAGGTGCACGAGGTCGGGCGGCAGGTGAGGGCTGCGGGCCGCGGCGCGCCGGAGCAGCGGATGGGCGGAGGTCGCGGCCCGTCGCAGCACCTCGGGGGCGGCGAGCCCGTCCCGCACCCACTCCACCTCTCCCCTGTCCAGGGGCCCGACGGTGAAGTCGATCGCCATGCGTCGCCTCTCGTCCAGCTCCGGTCTGAGGGACACCGCGAGCCGCACGGACTCGTCGGGGTCGGCGGCGAGCCGCTCCACGAGGTCGGCGGGCAGCGAGGGGTTCTCGGCGAGGTCGGCCAGGTGCGCGCGCTCGGCAACGCACCGTTCGGCGTCGGCCCGGTGCACGAGCCCCCGGCGCACTGCCTCGGCGGCGGACGTCGGATCGCGGAGGAGCCGGGCGGTGACGTCCGCGTCCCGTCGGCACTCCCGCAGCGCGGCGGCCCGCCGCACCTCGGGGGCGGGGTCGGCGAGCAGCACCGACCGCACGTCCGGCGGCAGCGTCTCCCAGGTGCGGACCGCGTGTCGGCGCGCCGCCGGATCGCGGTGCGTGGCCAGGGAGGCCGTGAACGACGGGGTGAGATGGGGGGACTTCAGCAGAGCCGTCCGTACGGAGGGGTCGGGGTCGTCGAGCAGGCGGGCGCACACATGGTCCGGCAAGGGGGCGACGGTCGTGCGCGGGTCACGCTCCTCGGGTCCGTACGCGAGAGCGGCTCGCACCTCGCGGGACGGGTCGGCCACGAGCCGGGCCCGCTGCCCGGGCTCGGCCCTGGGACTGGTCGCGAAGTCGACGCGAGCACCCGGACGGGGGTGGGCCAGGATCACCGCGACGGCCTCTTCGGGGAGTCCGGCCCGCCGGCGGGCGTGACGCGACGGGCCGTCACCACTGTCGTCGAGGGCGAGCAGGCGCAGCAGCAACGGTGTCGGCAGCGCGGGGTTGCGGGCGACTCCGTCCAGCGCGGACCTGTCCAGCGCGGACCCGTACAGCGCGCCCATGCTCCCCCGATGTCCGCGGCGGTCGTCCGCCTGTCTCTGCCGCCCGACAGGGACGGCAGGAACGTACTGGTTGCCCGGCTTCTCCGGCAACGGCAAGCCGCTCGCGCGGTGTCCTGCCGGGTACACGCGGGGCGTTCCCGGCCCGCACGGCCGTCTTCGCGGCGCCCCTGCACAGTTCCGACGAACCCTTGGACCGCCGACGGCTCCGCGCCTCCACGGCGAAGCCCCCGGCCGGGGCGGACCGGGGG
>NZ_JBRIOU010000002.1:312265-318106 GCF_053474865.1 Streptomyces sp. CO7 | reverse complement strand
CTCCAGGACGACGTCGCGCAGGCTCCCCGTCTTCTCCCACACCTCCCACTGGACGCGGGCGCCGTTGCCCTCCTCGAAGAGGCGGTCGACGGTGCGGTGGGCGAGGTCGCGGTCGCCGGTGTCGCCCAGCGCGTCGTCCAGGTGCTCGAGCAGCGCGTCGACCACCTCGCGGGCGGGCGCGGGGCGGAAGGTGAGCGGGTGCAGGAGGTCGCCGTCCAGGCCCGAGCGGGAGGCCTGCCAGGCGGCCAGCTTCATCAGGCTCACGCTGGCCGGCGAGGTGGGTTCGGCCCCGGAGCGCCACTGGGTGGCGGCGGTCTCCACCAGGCCGCGGGCCAGCGCCGCGATCAGCACGGGTGTGTCCGCGTCCATGCAGACGTCGGAGACGCGGATCTCGACGGTGGGGTAGGCGTCGGAGAGCCGGGCGTCGTAGTAGGCCATGTGCCGGTCCAGGATGGCCCCGGTCTCGACCATCGCGTCGGTGCGCCGGTGGTACTCCTCGGGGGTGCCGAACGGCTCGGTCGGGCCGGCTGAGGGCCAGCGCTCCCACACCTGGCGGCGGTAGCTGCGGTAGCCGGTCTCCTTGCCCTGCCAGAACGGCGAGTTGGCGCTCAGCGCGGTGAGCACGGGAAGCCAGTTGCGTATGCGGTCCAGGACCGCGACGCCCTCCTCGTCGGACTCCACCGAGACGTGTACGTGGCAGCCGCACACCATCTGCTCCTGGGTGGGCAGCCCGTACCGCTCGACCATCCACCGGTAGCGCTCGCTGGTGCTGACCTTGGGGCTCACCGGCAGCGGGGAGGTCGCCAGCGCGGTGACGGCCGCGCCCGTCCCGGCGGCGTGCCGGGCGGCATCGGCCCGCCAGCGGACGATCTCCTTCTGCAGCTCCGCCAGTGAGGACTGCGGATGCGTGGCGAACTCGAGCATCTGGCCGTGGAGCTCCTTCTCGAACACGTCGGAGTCCGCGGGGTCGCGCTCGGCACGGGCGAGCACGGCTGCGGACAGGGCGCGCGGGTCGCCCGTCTCCGGATCGACCAGGAGCAGTTCTTCTTCGACGCCGACGGTGCGCACGGGGGCCTTTCTCTCGAGGGGGTTTCCCTCGTGTTCCCGGGGGTTCCCGCGATCAGTCCTCACCGGTTCGCGACCGGTTCGCTCCCGGGGCCGCCCGGTGCGCGCCGTCCACGCGCGGGGCCCGGCGTTTGGCCCTCGGGAGCAGGGCGACCCGTACACGGTGGCCCGATCCGGTCACCGGACGTGAAGGAGGAGGACCGTGGACCATTCACGCGTGCCCGTGCTGGAGGCGCTGGAGGATTTCCGCCGACGAGGGGACGTGGTGTTCGGTCCCCCCGGGCACCGGCAGGGGCGCGGGGTGGACCCACGGGTCAAGGAGATCCTCGGTGAGGGGCTCTTCGCCGCGGACGTCCTCAACATGAACGGGCTCGACGACCGGCGCCTGTCGCAGGGCGTGCTCGGCGATGCGCAGGAGCTGATGGCCGACGCGGTCGGCGCGGACCAGGCGTTCTTCTCCACCTGCGGCAGCTCCCTGTCGGTGAAGACGGGCATGCTGGCGGTGGCCGGGCCCGGCGAGAAGCTGCTGATCTCGCGGAACTCGCACAAGTCGGTGATCGCCGCCGTGATCATCAACGGAGTGGTCCCGGTCTGGGTGCACCCGAAGTTCGACGCGGAGCGGCACCTGGCCCACCCGCCGGAGCCGGACGACGTGCGGCGCACCCTCCAGGAGCACCCGGACGCCAAGGGCATGCTGCTGATCACGCCCACCAGCTGGGGTTCCTGCGCGGACATCCGCGGCGTGGCGCGGGTCTGCCACGAGTACGGCGTCCCGCTGATCGTCGACGAGGCCTGGGGCGCCCACCTGCCCTTCCACCCGGAGCTTCCGGCCTGGGGCATGGACGCCGAGGCCGACATGGTGATCACCAGCGTGCACAAGATGGGCGGCGCGATCGAGCAGAGCTCGGTGTTCCACCTGAAGGGCGACCGCATCTCCGCCGAGGTGCTCGCCCAGCGCGAGGACCTGCTGGGGACCACCAGCTCCTCGTCCCTGGTGTACGCGACGCTGGACGGCTGGCGGCGGCAGATGGTGGAGCAGGGCGAGGAACTGCTGGGCACGGCGCTGGCCCGGGCGCGGCGGATCCGCGAGGCGGTGACCGCGACCGACGGGCTGTCGGTGATGGGCGAGGAGATCGTCCGCGAGGGGCTGGCCTTCGAACACGACCCGCTGAAGATGAGCATCGACGTCCGGGAGCTCGGCATCACCGGCATGCAGGCGGCCGAGTGGCTGCGCACCACCTGCCACGTGGACATCGGGTCGGCGGACACGGTGCGGATCTGCCCGCAGATCACGCACGGCGACGATGACCGTGCCGAGGCGCTGCTGGTGGATTCGCTGCGGCGGCTCGTCAAGGAGGCGGGCACGCTCCAGCGGCCGCCGCGGGTGAGTCTGCCGTCGCCGGGCGACCTGGAGCTGGAGCAGGCGATGCGGCCGCGCGACGCCTTCTTCGGCAGCGTCGAGCACGTGTCCGCCGCCCGGGCCGTCGGGCGGGTGGCCGCCGAGACGATCACGCCGTACCCGCCCGGCGTGCCGGCCGTGGCCCCCGGCGAGGTGATCACGCAGGAGGTCGTGGACTACCTCACCAGCGGTGTGAAGGCGGGCATGCTGCTGCCGGACGCCGCGGACGAGAAGCTGGAGACCTTCCGCGTGGTCGCCTGACCGAGGCGTACACGGGCCCGGGGCGGGCGTGGGGCACGGGGTGCGTCTCCGTCCGAGGCGCCCGCCCCGCCGCACCTCAGACGTCGGTGCGGACGATCACCTCGAGGGTGCGGGGCCCGTGCACGCCCTCGACCCGCTCGAGCTCGATGTCCGAGGTGGCCGACGGCCCGCTGATCAGGGTCGTCGGCCGCTCGGGCACCAGGCGGGCGACCGCCTCCGGCACGCCGGCCACCACCGAGGACAGGTCGACCACGCACACGTGGAGGTCGGGGACGAGGGACAGCGCGCGCCGCCCCTGGTCCGGGGACCCGTCGAGGAAGATCGTGCCGGTCTCCGCGCAGGTGACGGCGGAGGCCGTGACCACACCGTCGAGGTCGTCGAGCAGGGGCGCCGGGAGGTCGGTGGAGTCCTGCCGGACCTCGCCGTCGAAGGCGGCGAGCCAGGCGGGGTCGAGTCCGCCGGGGACGCCGACGCGGCGCGCTCCGCGCTCCCGCAGGACCTCGGCGACCGTCTCGGCGGTGCGGTCCGCGGTGCAGGTGCGCACCCCCGCCTTGTAGTCGACCAGGCGGTCGGTGAGGAGCTCCAGCCGCTCCTGGTCGGGGAGGGTGCGGCCGGTGCGGTAGTCGCGCTCGACGGTCACCTCGCCCGGCTCGGCCAGGGCGAGCGCGTCGCGGATCCGGCCGAGCACCGTCTCGCGTGCGGTCGGGGTCACCGTGTCTCCTCGTTGCCGTCCCGGTTGCCGTTCCGGTCGCGGCGGCCCTCCTCCGCGGCCTCGCGCAGAGTGGCGGCGCCCTCCTCGGAGGCCAGCCAGGACCGGAAGGTCTGCCGCGGCGGGGCCGGGAGGTCGCGGCTGTCGGTCCAGCCGTCGAACGGCGGCGGCAGGTGGGAGACGACCCCGTCCCGGCCGGCGATCAGCCGCCCCGGGCCGCCCGCGGCCTTCTGGGCAGCGGTGTACAGCGCGGGCCGCCTCATCACGGCGGCGGCCGCCTTCATCGCCAGCTTCTCGGCGGTGGTCCCGGCCTGCTCGGTGTGCTGGTGGCGCAGCTCGACCAGCAGCGACGGAATGTCGATCTTCACCGGGCAGGCGTCGAAGCAGGCGCCGCACAGGGTGGAGGCGTACGGCAGCGAGCTGTTGGGGTCGTTCTTCGCGACGTCCATGCCGGCCAGCTGCGGGGTCAGGACGGCGCCGATGGGGCCCGGGTAGGTGGAGCCGTAGGAGTGACCGCCGGTCCGCTCGTACACCGGGCAGACGTTGAGGCAGGCGGAGCAGCGGATGCAGTTGAGGGCCTCGCGGCCGATCCGGTCGGCCAGCGCCGCGGTCCGCCCGTTGTCCAGCAGGACCAGGTGGAACTCCTCGGGGCCGTCGCCGGGGGTGACGCCGGTCCACAGCGAGGTGTACGGGTTCATCCGCTCGCCCGTGGAGGACCGGGGCAGCAGCTGGAGGAAGACCTCCAGGTCCTGGTAGCGGGGCAGCACCTTCTCGATGCCCATCACGGTGATCAGCGTCCGCGGCAGCGTCAGGCACATGCGCCCGTTGCCCTCGGACTCGACGACCGAGAGGGTGCCGGTCTCGGCGATGCCGAAGTTGGCTCCGGAGACGGCGACGGGCACCGTCATGAACTTCTCGCGCAGGTAGGCGCGGGCCGCGGCGGCGAGGTGCGCGGGCACCGCGTCCAGCCCGGGGTCGACGCCCGGGATGCCGGCGCGGAAGATGTCCCGGATCTCCTCGCGGTTGCGGTGGATGGCGGGGACCAGGATGTGCGACGGCTTGTCACCGGCGAGCTGCACGATCAGCTCGGCCAGGTCGGTCTCGTGGGCGGTGATGCCCCGGCTCTCCAGGTGCTCGTTGAGCCCGATCTCCTGGGTGGCCATCGACTTGACCTTGATGACCTCGTCGCTGCCGGTCGCCTCGACCAGGCGGGTGACGATCTCGTTGGCCTCGACGCCGTCGCGGGCCCAGTGGACGGTGCCGCCGCGCTCGGTGACCTTGCGTTCCAGCTGTTCCAGCAGCTCGGGCAGCCGGTTCATGGTGTCGGTCTTGATCGCCGCGCCGGCATCCCTCAGCTGCTCCCAGTCGGGGAGTTCGCCGGTGACCGCGAGCCGCTTGCCGCGGATGGTGCGGGTGGCCCTGGTGAGGTTGCGGCGCAGCTGGTCGTTGCCCAGCTCGTCGTGGGCGGCCTCGGGGAACGTGCGGTCGCCGCGCAGGTTGCCGGTGCCGTAGGGCGAGCGGGGCGGGACGGCGGGCAGGCCGAGGAAGGCGGAGCCGCCGGCCGGGCTGCTGTTCATCGGGCGGCCTCCGGCTGCGGGAGCTGGTGGGGCACGGTGCGGGTGGAGGCGAGGATCTGCGCCAGGTGCAGGGTGCGGGTGCCCGCCTCGATGCGGGACAGCCCGCCGCCGATGTGCATCAGGCAGGAGGAGTCCCCGGCGGTGCAGACGTCGGCGCCGGTGGAGCGGACGTGGTCCAGCTTGTCCCGCAGCATGGCGGCGGAGGTCCCGGCGTTCTTCAGGGCGAAGGTGCCGCCGAAGCCGCAGCAGGCGTCCGCCTGGGGCAGCTCGACCAGGTCGATCGCCTCGACGGCCCGCAGCAGCCGCAGCGGCTTGTCGCCGACGCGCAGCATCCGCAGGGAGTGGCAGGTCGGGTGGTAGGTGACGCGGTGCGGGAAGTACGCGCCGACGTCGGTGATACCCAGGACGTCCACCAGAAGCTCCGAGAGCTCGTACGTCTTCGCCTTCACGGCGGCGACCTGGGCGCGCAGGGCCGCGTCACCGTAGCGTTCGGCCACGATCTCGTGCTGGTGGCGGACCGAGCCGGCGCAGGAGCCGGAGGGCATGACGACCGCGTCCAGGGAGGCGTCGCCGAACTGCTCGGCGAAGTTCCGCACCAGCGGGACCGGCTCGCGCTGGTACCCGGTGTTGACGTGCATCTGGCCGCAGCAGGTCTGACCCGGCGGGAAGGCCACCTCGTGGCCCAGCCGGGCGAGCAGCACGGCGGTCGACCTCACCGCGTCCGGGAAGAACGTGTCTCCCAGACAGGTGGCGAAGAGCCCGATCCGCATGGAACCTCCCGTCGGACGGTCGAACGGTTTCTGCCCCGGCGGCCCCGCGGCCCCGTGCCC
>NZ_JBRIOU010000002.1:307632-312165 GCF_053474865.1 Streptomyces sp. CO7 | reverse complement strand
CCGCGGCCCCGTGCCCCGCGGCCCGGTGCCCCGGAGCGAACCGCGGCCGGCCGAGCCCGTCGTCCGGAGCTCAGTACTCGAACCGGTACCCCATGCCCGGCTCGGTGATGAAGTGCCGCGGGTGCGAGGGGTCCGGCTCCAGCTTGCGGCGCAGCTGGGCCATGTACACGCGCAGGTAGTTGGTCTCGCGGGTGTACGTCGGCCCCCACACCTCCTGCAGCAGCTGCTTCTGGCTCACCAGGCGCCCGGCACTGCCGATGAGGATCTCCAGCAGGTGCCACTCGGTCGGGGTGAGCCGCACGTCCCGGCCGTCCCGGCTGACCTTCTTGGCCCGCAGGTCGACGGTGAAGTCGCCTGCCTCGACGACGCCCTCCTCCGGGGCGTCCTCCGCCCCGACCGGCTCGGCGCGCCGCACCGCGGCCCTCACCCGCGCCATCAGCTCGTCCATGCCGAACGGCTTGGTGACGTAGTCGTCGGCCCCGGCGTCCAGCGCCGACACCTTCTCGTCGCTGCTGTGCCGCGCGGACAGCACGATCACCGGGACGCGGGTCCAGCCGCGCAGGCCGCGCAGCACCTCGACGCCGTCCATGTCGGGCAGCCCCAGGTCGAGGAGCACCACGTCGGGGTGGCGTTCGGCGGCCAGCCGCAGCGCCTGCGCGCCGTCGGCGGCGACGTCCACCGCGTACTGGCGTGCCTTGAGGTTGATGACGAGCGCCCGCGCCATCTGCGGTTCGTCGTCGACCACCAGTACCCGGGTCGGCCCGGCCCTGCGGGCCGCCTCCCCCGTGCTGCGCGGCATCGCGGTCGCCTCTCTCCGTCTCGCTCCGGTCGCCCGGCCGGCGCTGCTCACCGGTCCTCCGGGAGACTACGCGCGCTCCCCGGCCACCGCTCCCCCGGCCACCCCTGTGCGTGCGGCCGGAAGGGTGAGGACCATGGTCAGCCCGCCGCCGGGGGTGTCCTCGGCGGCGAGCGCCCCGCCCATCGCCTCGGCGAAGCCCCTGGCCACGGCGAGGCCGAGCCCGACCCCGACGCCGCGCGGGGCGTCCCCGAGCCGCTGGAACGGCGCGAACATCCGCTCCTTGGTCTCCTCGGGGACGCCCGGCCCGCGGTCCACCACCCGCAGCTCCACGCGGTCGCCGTGCGCGCTGGCCGACACCCGCACCGGGGTGGGGTCGGGGCTGTACTTGACGGCGTTCTCCACCACGTTGGCGACCACCCGCTCCAGCAGTCCCGGGTCGACGGCGACCATCGGCAGCGACTCGGGCACGTCGAGGAGCACCCGGTCCACCTGCTCGTTCGGCACTCCTACGAGCGCCTTGGGCACCACCTCGTCGAGGTCGATCTCGCGGATCAGCGGGGCGACGGTGCCGGTGTTCAGCCGGGACATGTCGAGCAGGTTGCCCACCAGCTGGTGCAGCCGGTCCGCACCGTCCTCGATGGCGGCGAGCAGCTCGGCGCGGTCCTCCTCGGACCACTCCACGTCCTCCGACCGCAGCGAGGAGACCGACGCCTTGATCCCGGCGAGCGGGGTGCGCAGGTCGTGGCTGACGGCGGCCAGCAGCGCGGTGCGGATCCGGTTGCCCTCGGCGAGCTCACGGGCCTGTTCCGCCTCCCGGCGTAGCCGCTGGTGCTGCAGGGCGACGGCGGCCTGCGCGCCGAACGCGGCCAGCACGCGGCGGTCCTCGGCGGGCAGCACGCGGCCGGACAGGGCCAGCGCCATCCGGTCGCCCACCGGCACCTCGACGTCGGCGTCCTCCGGCCGGGCCGCCACCGGGCCCGGTCCGACGCTGCCGGCGCAGGTCCAGCGGGCGTCCGCGTCCTCGCGTTCCAGCAGGGCGGCCGACTGGAGGGAGAACGTCTCGCGGACCCGTTCCAGGAGTGCCTGCAGCCCGCTGCCGCCGCCGAGCAGGCTGCCCGCGAGGTAGGAGAGGATCTCCGCCTCGGCCCGCAGCCGGACCGCCTGCTGGGTGCGGCGGGCTGCCAGGTCGACGGCGGAGGCGACGGCGACGGCGACCGACACGAAGACCGCGAGGGCGAGCACGTTGTGCGGCTCGGAGATGCTGAGGGTGCCCTCCGGCGGGGTGAAGAACCAGTTGAGCAGCAGCGTGCCGACCGCCGCGGACGCCAGCGCGGGCAGCAGTCCGCCCAGCAGCGCGGCGGCGACGGTCAGGGCGAGGAAGAGCAGCATCTCGTTGGCCAGCCCGATGGGGCCGGCCGCGCCGACGGCCAGCAGCAGGAGGGTGAGCAGGCCGGGGCCCACGACGCCGGTCACCCAGCCGGCCACCGTCCGGGACCGGCCGAGCCGGCTGCCGCGCGCCATCGGCAGGCCGCGGCCCTTGCCGGCCTCTGCGTGGGTGACCAGGTGGACGTCGATGTCGGGCCCGGAGTCGCGGGCGACGGTCGAGCTGACGCCGGGGCCCAGGACGTACTGCCAGGCCTTGCGCCGGGAGACGCCGAGGACGATCTGGGTGGCGTTCACCCCGCGGGCGAACTCCAGCAGGGCGCTGGGGACGTCCGCGCCGACGACGTGGTGCAAGGTGCCGCCCAGCTCCTCGACCAGGGTCCGCTGCAGGGCGAGCTCCCGGGGCGGGGCGGCCGGCAGACCGTCGCGGCTGGCGATGTGCACGGCGAGCACCTCGCCGCCGGCGCCCTTCTCGGCGAGCCGGGCGGCCCGCCGGATCAGCGTGCGGCCCTCGGGTCCGCCGGTCAGCCCCACCACGATGCGCTCGCGGGAGCCCCACACGGCGGACACCCGGTGCTCGCTGCGGTAGCGGGTCAGGTACTCGTCGACGCGGTCGGCCACCCACAGCAGCGCCAGCTCGCGCAGGGCGGTGAGGTTGCCGAGGCGGAAGTAGTGCGAGACCCGGGCGTCGATGCGGTCCGGCGGATACACGTTGCCGTGGGCCAGACGGCGGCGCAGCGCGGGCGGCGACATGTCGACCAGCTCGATCTGGTCGGCGCGGCGCACCATCTCGTCGGGCACGGTGTCGCTCTCGCGCACGCCGGTGATCGACTCCACCAGGTCGCCCAGGGACTCCAGGTGCTGGATGTTGACGGTGGTGATCACCTCGATGCCCGCGTCGAGGAGCTCGGCCACGTCCTGCCACCGCTTCGCGCGCGGGCCGCCCGGGGCGTTGGTGTGCGCCAGGTCGTCGACCAGCGCGACGGCAGGCGCCCGGCGCAGCACGGCCGCGACGTCCACCTCGCCGTCCGGGCGGCGCGGCACCGCCTCCAGCCCTTCCAGCCGCTGCGCGGTGCGGGGGCGGTCCCGGTGCTCCACGGCGGCGACCACGCAGTCCGTGCCGCGCTCCACCCGGCGGTGCGCCTCGTCGAGCATCGCGCAGGTCTTGCCCACGCCGGGGGCGGCGCCCAGGTAGATGCGGAGTCGTCCGCGGGCGGGGGTCATGCGGCTGGTCCCTCTGCTTCTCGCTCGACAGCGCGTCCCCTCCAGTGTGGAGGCTACGGACCGGCGAGGGCGGGGAGGGGGTCGCGGCGATACGGGTGCGGGGCCGCACACCACCGCCCGGGGCCGGCTCGGGCGGGGCCCCGGGCGGTCGGCGGGATCAGACCTTGCGGGCGATCGCCGCGTAGGAGGAACTGATGGTGTCCTCCTGGCCCGGTACCGGCTCGCCCAGCTCGGGGTGCCACTGCTCGGCGAGCACCACGCCGGGCTCCACCAGTTCCAGGCCGTCGAAGAACCGCGTGAACTGCTCGCGGCTGCGCGGGCTGGCGTTGTAGCCCCGGGCGCCTGCCGTGGCGGTGGCCTCGCGCACCTGCTCCTCCGAGTGGAAGTCGGTGGTGAAGTGGGACAGCACCAGGTAGCTCCCCGGGGTCAGCGCCTCCTTGACCCGCTCGATCAGCCGGACGGCGCCGTCCTCGTCGCTCACGAAGTGGAGCAGCGCGATCAGCGAGATGGCGACCGGCCGGCCGAAGTCCAGCACCTTGGCGGCCTTCTCCAGGACGACGTCGATCTCCCGGGCGTCCGCGTGCAGGAACTCGACCGCTCCCTCGGGGGTGCCGCGCAGCAGGGCCTCGGCGTGGGCGAGGACGATCGGGTCGTTGTCGCAGTAGACCACCCGGGCGTCGGGCGCCGTCCGCTGCGCGACCTGGTGCAGGTTGGGCTCGGTCGGTATGCCGGTGCCGATGTCCAGGTGCTGCCGGATGCCCTGCTCCGCGAGCCAGCGGGTGGAGCGGTGCATGAAGCCGCGGTTCATCTTCGCCATCAGCGGCAGGTTCGGCTCGATGGTGAGCATGTACCGGGCCAGTTCCTCGTCGACCGGGTAGTTGTCCTTGCCCCCGAGCATCCAGTCGTACATCCGGGCCGGATGGGGCTTGCTGGTGTCGATCCTGGGGACGTCGGGCGGGCTGGAGGTGCTGGCTGTGCTGTCGGCTCCGGACATGGCGGACTCCCCGGGGTGGGCGGGACGGTGACGTGATCAATCGGCAGGGATTCTAGGCGTGTTGGGGCGCCGCCGCCGCAGGGTCGCCGATGTGGGGGCGTCCGGACCGAGCCCGGGGGCCGGGCGGCCCGGG
>NZ_JBRIOU010000002.1:306633-307532 GCF_053474865.1 Streptomyces sp. CO7 | reverse complement strand
CCCCCGATCTGGCCCGCCTGCTCGCCGACGCCACCCGGGCCCGGGTGTTCGCCGCCGTCACCCTCGGGGCGCGGACCACCACCGAAGCCGCGGAGGACGCCGGGGTACGGTCGAAGGACGCGGTGCAGGCCGTGCGGCGGCTGCTGGACGGCGGGGCGCTGGTGCAGGAGGACACGGGACTGGCCGTCGCCTACGCCCGGCTGCGCGACGCGGCCCGGCGCCCGGCTGCCCCGGCCGTCGACCACGGCACCGGCGACGCGGCGACCGAGTCCCTGCTGGGCACCTTCGTGCGCGACGGCCGCCTGGTGCGCCTGCCCGCCCGCTGGGACCGCAAGCGGCAGGTGCTGCGCCACATCGCCGAGCGTTCCTTCGACGTCGACGTCGCCTACCCGGAACGCGCCGTGAACGAGCGCCTCGCCGCCTGGTGCGCCGAGGACGCCCCGGTCGACCATGTGACCCTGCGCCGCTACCTCGTCGACCTCGGCCACCTCGACCGCCACGACGGCGTCTACCGCCGCCGCACCGACGACGCCCCGGCCGCGCCGACCGGCTGACGGCCCGACAGCCCGGCGGCCCGGCAGGGCGACGACGACCGGACGGACGGCCCTGCGGGTGCTGTTCGCCGTGCCCATGGTGCTGTTGACCCTCGTCGCCGGGTTCTTCCTCTGGCCGGCCCTGGTGACGCGGCCGGACGGGGCGTGGGACGAGGCCGCGTACGGCGGGATCGAACTGGGGTGCGTATTGGCCATCCTCTCGGCGGGTGCGGTCGGCGCGCTGTGGCTGGCGCCGTCGGTACGCACGGTGATGCGCTGGCCGTGGCTGACGCCTGCGCTGTTGGTCGGGGTCGCGGCGGTGGTGCGATGGGTGACCAGCGGGGCCTGAGGGAGGCGGACGGGGCG
>NZ_JBRIOU010000002.1:297421-306533 GCF_053474865.1 Streptomyces sp. CO7 | reverse complement strand
GGCCGGAGGCGAGTTCCGGCCAACCGCCGCCCGGCGCGGTGGTGGAAGTCGTGGGCGTCTGCATAATCGCGTGGCATGACGATCACGCACGGAGGGCCCCTGACGGAACTCGGCGCGGGGCTGTACGCCCTTCTGCCCGGGCGGCGCGGATGGGGCCTGGCCAACTGCGGGCTGCTGGTCGGTGAGGACTCCGCGCTGTGGATCGACAGCCCCTACGACCGGCGCCTGGCAGGTGAGTTCCTGGCCACCAGCCGTCAACTGCTGCCCGCGGGCGCGGACGTCGACCGGGTGGTCGTCACGCACGCCAACGGCGACCACCTGTGGGGCGCCTGCGTACTGCCCGATGCGCAGGTCGTCGCGACCGACGCGGCAAGGGCGCACCTGTGCCTGGAGCCCACGCCGCACCAACTGCACGCGCTGGCCGGGGCGGTGGACCCGGCGACGCCGTGGGGCGCGTACGTCCGGCAGCACTTCGGGGTCTTCGACTGGTCGGCGACCGCACTGCCCACGGTGACCGAGACGTTCACCGGGGAGCACGAGCTGACGGTGGGCCGGCACACGGTCCGTCTCGCCTCGCTGCCGCCCGGGCACACGGTCGGCGACCTGTTCGTCCATCTGCCGGAGCAGGGCGTGGTGTTCACCGGTGACGTGGTCTTCGGCAGCACGGCCGCGCAGCCCGGCGACCACCCGTCGCACTGGGCGGGGCCGCTGGGCAACCTGATCGCCTCCTGCGAACGGTTCCTGGCCACCGGGGCGCGGACCTTCGTGCCGGGCCACGGTCCGGTGCTGAGCGCGGCCGGGCTCAAGGTGCACATCGGCTACCTGGAGTACGTCGCCGAGCGGGCGCACGCCTTCCACGCCGCCGGCGTCCCCGCCGCCGAGGCCGCCCGCCGGGTGATAGCCGAGGGCAACTATCCGGAACTCGGCCTCCCCGAACGGCTGGTGATCACCATCGGCAGCGAGTACCGCCACCTGGACGACGGCGACCATCCGGGGATGCTGCCGGTCATGCAGCAGGTGGCCCAGCTGGCCTGGGACCTGTCCGGCCGTTGAGGTCCCGCGGCGCGCCGCGTGCTCCGCGTGCTCCGCGGCTGCGGGGTCTACCGCCCGCCGGCCACCCGCAGCACCGCGCCCGTCGTGTACGACGCGTCGTCCGACATCAGCCAGGCCACCGCCCCGGCGATCTCCTCCGGCTGCCCGGAGCGGCCCATCGGGGTGGTCTCGCCCATCCACGCGGGCCGTTGCGGGTCGGCGTGGAACTCGGTCCACACGGTGCCCGGGGCGACGCAGTTGACCCGGATGCCGTCGGCGGCGACCTCCTTGGCCAGCCCCACCGTCATCGTGTCCACGGCCGCCTTGGCCGCCGCGTAGTGGACGTACTCGCCGGGGCTGCCCAGGGTCGCCGCGGCGGAGGAGATGTTGACGATCGCGCCGCCCGACGCGGCCGTCATCTCCCGGACGGCGCGCCGGGCGCAGAGCAGGTAGCCGAGGACGTTGACGCCCAGCGCGTCGCGCATGCCCTCCGGGTCGGCGTCGGCGAGCCGGCCCAGCGGGCCGCTGACGCCCGCGTTGTTCACCAGGCCGGTGACCGTGCCGAGCCGCCGTGCCGCGGTGTCGAAGAGCCGGTCCACCGAGGCCGCGTCCGAGGTGTCGACGGCGACCGGGACGGCCCGGACGCCGAGCGCGGAGGCGTCGGCCGCCACGCGTTCGGCGGCGCCCGCGTCGGAGCGGTAGCCGATCACCAGGTCGTGACCCTCGGCGGCGAGGCGCCGGCAGACCGCCGCGCCGATGCCGCGGCTGCCTCCGGTGACGACGGTGATCAGGGGTGCGGATGCTGTCGTGCCTGTCATGCGCGCCATGGTCGCAGGCCGGTGGGACCGCCCGGGGCGCGGGCCCTGAACGGGTGCCGTGGTCCCGGACCGCGTGGGCCGCTCGGCACCGGGCGCCGGTGCGAACTGATCATGGTTCGCGCGAACGCCTCCCGCGGCCGCCCTCCAGGCCCTAGCCTGACAGCCCGTCACCGAGGAAAGGGATCACGCATGCAGGTCACGATGGTGGGAACCGCGTACGCCGCGAAGGATCCGGCCGCAGCCGCCGCCTGGTTCGCCGAGCACTTCGGGTTCACGGTGAACATCGACCTCGGCTGGTACGTGAACACCCAGCACCCGCAGCACCCGCAGTACAGCCTGGACTTCGTCCGCGCGGACCACGAGTCGTGGCCGAAGGCGGCCCGTGGCAAGGAGATCACCGGCGCGCTGCTGGCGTTCCTGGTGGAGGACGTGGACGCGGAGCACCGGCGGCTGGCCGACGCCGGGCTCGACGTGGTGATGGACCTGGTGACCGAGCCGTGGGGGCAGCGGCGGTTCCAGGTGGCCGGGCCCGACGGGCTGCTGATCGAGGTGCTGCAGCCGGTCGCCCCCGACCCGAAGTGGCTCGAGGCCAACGGCCTCGGCTGAGCGGGCCGCCCCGGTACGCGGACGGGGCGTAGGCAGGGAGTACCCCGCCGGGTACATTCTCCGACGGCGCGGTCCCCTGCCCGCCCCACCGATCACAGAACGGGATCCCATGTTCGGACTGAGCGAGCTCGCCCTCCTCCTGCTCGTCGTCGCCGCCGTCCTCGCGGCGAAGCGGCTGCCCGACGTGGTCCGTTCGGCGGGCAGGTCGGCCCGCATCCTCAAGGCGGAGTCGCGCGCCCTGAAGGACGCGCCCGCCCCCGGCGAGCCGAAGATCGTCCAGGGCGAGGTCGTCTCCCGCGACACCGCGGCGCCGGGCTCGACCGCCGGAGCCTGACCGCCCACCGCCCGGCCGGCCCCGCACACCGGGCCGCCGAATCCTGACCGCACACCGGTGGGCCCCGGGCTCGGCACACCCGGCGAGGGGGCCTGACCGCTCAGGCCCGCCCCGGGACCGCCCCGACGGGCCACGTCAGTCGTCCGGGCTCGGCAGCCGTTCCTCCGGCGGAAGCCGGCGGGCCAGCGCGTCCTCGGTGAGCGAGGACTCGGCCAGCGAGGACGTGCGGTAGGCGGTGCGGCCCACGATCTGCCCGGTCACCGGGATGGTGAGCAGCTGGAACAGCGCCACCAGGGCCAGCGGCACCGCGTACCGGGGCGAGTTCTGCAGCGCCGCGCCCAGCAGGATCATCAGCAGCCCCAGTGTCTGGGCCTTGGCCGCGGCGTGCTGCCGGCACACCGCGTCGGGGAAGCGGAGCACGCCGACCGAGGCGAGCAGGCAGAACAGCGCCCCGCCGATCAGCAGCACCGCCGAGGCCACGTCCAGGAAGACGCTCACCGCATGCCCTCCCGCTTCTCCACCAGGTGCGCCGCGGTGACCGAGCCGACGAAGGCCAGCAGGGTGACGGCGAGCAGCACCGGCAGCCCCGTGCCGTCCTCGCGCCGCGCGGCCTCCGCGGCGATGCCGGCCGCGAACAGGGTGACCAGCACGTCCAGGGTGACGATCCGGTCCAGCACTCCCGGCCCGATCACCAGCCGCACCACCGTCAGCAGGGACGAGAGGCCGAGCAGGGCGAACACGACGTAGTAGACGACGGTCACGAGTCGTCCTTCCGTGACGGGGGCGGGGGCGAGGACGGCGGAGGCGGAAGCGGCGGCACGGCGTCCGGGCCGTCGCGCCCCAGCGCGGCCACCAGCCGGCGCTCGTTGGCGAGCAGCGTGCGGCGGGCCTCGCCGGCCTCGCCGGAGGCGGCGACCAGCAGGACGTGGACGTAGAGCACGCCGCGGCGGCGGTCGATCTCCAGCACCAGGCTGCCGGGCGAGACGTTGGTGAGGAGCGTCGCGAGGGTCACCAGCAGGTCGCTGTCCGCGTCGAGCGGCATCTCCACGATCGCCGCCCGCACCCGGGGCCCGTGCCGCACGGCGGCCCAGGCGACCGCGGTGGCGGAGACGACGAGGTTGGCGACCATCCGGCCGCACAGGGCGACCAGCCGCAGCGGGCGCACCGTCATCTGCCGGGAGACGACCGGGAAGCGCGAGACGGCGAGCACCGACAGGGCGACGAGCAGGCCGCCGACGATCACCAGCGGGCTGGGCGTGGACCAGAGCAGGACCCACAGCGCCCACAGCCACAGCAGGGCCGGCAGCCGGCGCAGCAGGGAGCGGTTCACCGGCCGTCACCTTCCCCGGTCAGCACGGCCGTGCGGTATCCGCCCGGTTCCACCAGTTCGGTGGCGGCCCGCTCCCCCAGGTCGGCGAGCGGCCCCGCGGCCACCGCGAGGCCGAGGCCGGTGAGGCCCATGGCGACGGCCGCGGACATGGTCAGCATCATCCCGGGCCGGCCGCGCAGCGGGAGCGGGTCGCCCTGCCCGGGGGCGAACGCCCCTCGCCACACCCGGACCATGGCGTACAGGGTGAGCACGCTGGTGACCAGCGCCGCCCCGGCCAGCAGCCAGGCCGCGACGCCGCCGTGCGCGGCGGCGGCCCGCAGCAGCGCGAACTTGGCGATGAAGCCGGACAGCGGCGGCACGCCGGACATGCTGAGCGCGCCGATCAGGAAGAGCACCCCGGTGAGGGGGTGCACCCGGCGGGCGCCCTCCCCGCGTTCCATGCGGGAGAGTTCTGCCGTCCCGGCGGCGTTGACGATCAGGCCGGCCACCAGGAAGAGGGTGGCCTGCACGGTGATGTGGTGGAGGATGTACAGGATCGTCCCGGTGAGTCCGGCGACGTCGGAGAGCGCCAGGCCGAAGATCATGAAGCCGACGTGGCTGACCAGGGTGAAGGACAGCAGGCGGTTGATGTCGTCCTGGGCGACGGCGCCGAGGATGCCGACGAGCATGGTGGCCACCGCCAGCACGGTCGCCACCCACCAGGCGCCGTCCCGCGGGAAGACCAGGCTCTCGGTGCGCACCATCGCGTACACGCCGACCTTGGTGAGCAGGGCCGCGAAGACGGCGGTGATCGGGGCGGGCGCGGTGGGATAGCTGTCCGGCAGCCAGAAGTGCAGCGGCACGACGGCGGCCTTGATGCCGAAGACCACCAGCAGCATCAGGCTCAGCGCGGTGCGCAGCCCCGGCGGCAGCCGTTCCGCCTGGACGGCCAGGTCGGCGAGGTTGACGGTGCCGGCGGCCGAGTAGACCAGGCCGAGGGCGGTGATGAACAGCAGCGACGAGGTGAGGCTGGTGATCACGTACGTCATGCCGGCCCGCACCCGCCCGGCGCCCGCGTCGAGGGTGATCAGCACGTAGGACGCGGAGAGCAGCATCTCGAAGGCGACGAACAGGTTGAACAGGTCGCCCGCCAGGAAGGCCAGCGCGATCCCGGCCACCAGCACCAGGTAGGACGGGTGGTAGGGCACGGTGATGCCGGGCCCGCGGTCGGCGTTGTCCTGTCCGACGGCGAAGAGCAGCACCGCGAGGGCGACCAGCACGGCCAGCGCCAGCAGCATCGTGGCGAGCAGGTCGGCGACCAGCACGATGCCCACCGGCGGCGCCCAGTCCCCGGCCGCCACCACCACGGTGCCGTCCCGCTCGACCACCACGAGCAGCGCGATCGCGTCGGCCAGGACGAGGGCGAGCGCGGTGAGGGTGACGGTGCGCTGCCGGTCGGTGCTGGCGGACACGATCAGGGAGAGGCCGGCCGCGAGCAGCGGGACCAGCACGGGGACGGCGACCAGGGCGAGGATCATCCGGCGTCACCCCGGTCGTCGGCCGGCAGGTGCGGGGTGGGGTCGTCGTCGGCGCGCTCCCCCACGTCGCCGATCCGCCGGTCCTCCGGGTCGTCCTGCACCTCGTCGTGGCCGGTGAGCCGCCAGGAGCGGTGGGAGAGGGCGAGCAGGAAGGTGGTGACGCCGAAGGTGATGACGATGGCGGTGAGCGCCATGGCCTGCGGCAGCGGGTCGGAGTAGGCGGTGACGTCGACGTCGCGGTCGCCGCCGGTGACGGGCGGGTCGCCGAGGGGCCCGCCGGCCTCCAGGAGCAGCAGGTTGGCGCCGTGGCCGAGCAGGATGATGCCGAGCACGACGCGCATCAGCGAGCGCTGCAGCAGCAGGTGGACGCCGGCCGTGAACAGGCCGCCGACGACCAGCGCCATGGTGAGGTCGAGGCTTTTCACGGGCGCCTCCCGCCGGCCGTGCCGGTTCCGGTGCCGAGCTGGGGCACGGGGGCGCGCAGGGAGGTGCCGGCGGCCGAGAGCAGGGTCAGGATCACTCCAAGGATCAGCAGGTAGACGCCGATGTCGAAGACGAGGCTGCTGCTTGTCTTCACCTGGCCGAGCACCGGGAGGTGCCAGGTCCACAGGGAGGTCGTCAGCAGGGGCTGTCCGAAGGCGAGCGGGGTGAGGCCGGTGACGGCGGCGAGGGTGAGGCCGGTGCCGATCAGGTGACCGGGGCGCAGCGGGACGGCGCGCTCGACGTCGCCGGCTCCGGCGACCACGTACCGCAGGATGTACGCCTGTCCGGCGACCAGCCCGCCCGCGAAACCGCCGCCGGGCCGGTAGTGGCCGGAGAGCAGCAGGAAGAGCGAGACGACGAGGATGGAGGGGAACAGCAGCCGGGTGACGACCTCCATCAGCACCGAGCGTTCGGCACCGAGGAGGTCGGTGCTGCCGGGCAGCCAGTGTTCGCGGGGCTCGTCCCAGCGGGCGGCGGCGGGGAACTCGGAGGGGTCCGTGAGCTCGCCGGGTGCGGTGCGCCGGCCGGTCCCGTCGGCCTCCGCGGCCTCCTCCCGCGACGTGCCGTCCTGTGCGGTCCCCTCCCGCGGGGTCTCGTCCTGCTTGCTCTCGTCCTGCCGGGTGCCCAGCCGGATCAGGCTGACGACGCCGAGGGCGGTGACCATCAGGACGGCGATCTCGCCCATGGTGTCCAGGGCTCGGAAGTCCACGATGATCGCGTTGACGACGTTCGTGCCGCCGGTCTCGCCGACCCTGCGCAGGTACTCGCCGGCCGGTCCGGCGTTCTGCCGTCCCTGAGGGGCGGTCAGGGCGAACCCGGCGACGAACATCCCGACGAGGACGGCGACCGCGGCCCGGCTCCAGCGTCCCAGCACGCTGCTGGAGGCGGGGGTGAAGCGCGACGGCATCCGGCGCAGCACCAGGACCACCACGACCAGGGTGAGCGACTCGACCAGGAACTGGGTGAGCGCCAGGTCGGGCGCGCCCTGCACCACGAACAGCCCGGCCACGGCGTAGCCGACGGCACCGGTGACCAGGACGGCGGCGAGCCGGTGCTTGATCACCGCGGCGCCGGCGGCGGCGATCAGCACGGTGAGCGCCAGGGGCAGTTCGGCCGGCGTCCACCAGGCGCGGATCTCGTGCAGCTGCGGCATCTCGTGCAGCACCGCGATCGACGGGAGCACGACGACGGTGAGCAGGATGGCGGTGAGGTAGAGCGGGAGCGAGCCGACCTGGGTGTACCGGGTGAACACGACGGCGCCGTGGTGCAGGGCGACCATGGTGCGCCGGTAGCACCACTCGGCGTCGGGCAGCCGGGGAAGGCGGCGCAGCAGCCGGGAGAACGGCCGGCGGGCGGCGTGCAGGGCGAGGCCGAGCACCACGATCAGCAGTGCCAGCCACACGCCGAGGGTCCAGCCGTGCCAGAGCTCCGCGTGGAAGGGCTTGCCGGTCTCGGGGTACTGGTCGGCGTACGGCGCGGTCAGCGCGTCGACCGCCGGGTAGCCGATGCCGGCCACCAGCCCGAGCAGGGCCAGCGCGGCGGCCGGGGCGAGGAAGAGGGGCTTGGGCGGCTCCACCGGGCCGGAGGGCGCGCGGTCGCGTTTGGCCGCGAAGCCGCCCTGCAGGAAGCGGGCGGTGTAGGTGACGGTGAACACCGAGCCCAGGCACAGGGCGGCCGTCGCCCACGCGTCGCCGGTGATCTCACCGTGCAGCAGGGCCTCCAGGGCGCCGTCCTGGGCGATCCAGCCGATCGTCGGCGGCAGCTTGGCCATCGACGCCCCGGCGAGCAGGGCCACCGCCGCGAGGACGGGCAGCGCCCGGGCCAGGCCGGACAGCTCGCGCAGGTCGCGGGTCCCGGTCTGGTGGTCGACGATGCCGACCACCATGAACAGCGCGCCCTTGAACAGCGCGTGGGAGAGCAGCAGCACCGCCCCGGCGACCGCGCCGGTGCGGGTGCCCATGCCGAAGAGGGCGATCATCATGCCCAGTTCGCTGACCGTGCCGTAGGCCAGCAGCCGCTTCATGTCGGTCTCGCGCAGCGCCCGCCAGGCGCCGACCACCAGGGTGTACAGGCCGACCGTGAGGACCAGCGGCCGCCAGGCGGTGGTCTCCGCGAAGCCGGGGGCTAGCCGGGCGACCAGGTAGACCCCGGCCTTCACCATGGTGGCGGCGTGCAGGTAGGCGCTGACCGAGGTGGGCGCGGCCATCGCGGCGGGCAGCCAGGCGTGCAGCGGGAACTGGGCGGACTTGGCGAACGCGCCGACCAGGATCAGGACCAGGGCGCAGGTCACGATCGCGCCGGGGGGCGGCGGGTCGGCGAGCAGCGCGGAGATCCGGTAGGTGCCGGCCGCCTGGCCGAGCATCACCAGGCCGAGCAGCATGGCCAGACCACCGGCGACGGTGGTCAGCAGGGCCTGTTCGGCGGCCCGCTGCCGGTCGCCGCCCTCCCGTCGTCCGGCGATCAGCAGGAAGGAGGCGACGGAGGTCAGTTCCCAGAAGACGTAGAGCAGCAGCAGGTGGTCGGCGAGGACCAGACCCAGCATCACGGCGGCGAACGCCAGGAGCAGTCCGGCCTCCCGGCCGTGGCCGAGGTGGTGGTAGTAGGCGGCGTACGTCATCACGGCGACGCCGACGCCGGTGACCACCAGGGCCATCATCAGGGAGAGCGGGTCCAGGCGGAGCGCGATCTCCAGGCCGAGCGCCGGGGACCAGGCGTAGGTCTCGGTGTACGTCGTGCCGTCCAGCACGGAGGCCGTGCGGGTGAGCAGCCAGGCGAGCGAGGCGGCCAGCACGAGGGCGGCGACCGCCCACACCCCGCGGCCGATGCGCCGGGCGGCGGCGGGCAGCGCGGCGGCGCACGCCAGCTGCGAGAGCACGACGACGAGCACGCGACCTCCGGGCGCTGGGCAGTGTTGCCTCCGGTTCCCTGATCGCCCCAGCCTTAACGCCCTGACCTCGCCCCGCCCGCCGCACTGCCCTGTATGGCCCAGCCC
>NZ_JBRIOU010000002.1:294506-297321 GCF_053474865.1 Streptomyces sp. CO7 | reverse complement strand
CGGTGCAGGCGTGGGCGCCGGCGACCGCGCCGAGGCGTCCGCAGCGCTCGGCGTCCTCGCCGCGCAGCCAGCCGTACAGGTAACCCGCCGCGAAGGCGTCCCCCGCGCCGTTGGAGTCGACCACCGGCGCGGGCGGGACGGCCGGGGCGATGCGGCGGATGGTGCCGTCGACCAGCTGCAGCGCGCCGTCCGCCCCTGCGGTGACCACCACCACCCGCGCCCGGCCCTCCTCGGCGATCCGGCGCATGGTGGGCAGAGGGTCGGCGGGAAGAGCGGCGGCCGAGCAGAACACCAGGTCGGCGGCGAACGCGAACGGCAGGTGGTGGGCGGCCTCGCCGTCCCAGTCGTGCAGGTCGGTGGAGACGGTGACGCCCGCCTCCCGCAGCACCGGCAGGGCGTCGGCCGCGGGCTGGGTGATGGAGACGTGCGCGTGCCGGGCACGCCCCGCGAGGGCGGCGACCGTCTCCTCGGGATAGCGCCCGCCGCCCCGGCTGCCGTCGTAGAGGGAGGCCCGGCGGCCGTCCGGGCCGACCAGGTTGACGGCCCGCCGGGTGCCGGCCGGGGCGTGCGGAGCGGTGAGCGCGATGCCGTGCTCGCGGTGGAAGGCGCGCACCAGCTCGCCCTCGGGGTCGTCGCCCACCACGTCGAGGTGGTGGACCCTCAGGCCGAGGCGGCTCAGGCCCAGCGCCACGAAGTCGCCGGTGTGCCCGGCCCGCGCCAGCACCCCCTCCACCAGCCGGCTGTCCGCGTCCGGCAAGGGCAGTTCGGGCACGTGGACGATGGTGTCCACGCCCGCGCCGCCGAGGACCAGTACGTCGAGGTCGTCCTTGGTTCGCTCCATCCGCCCATCCTGGCGTGACCTGCCGGGCGGCTGGGCAGGTACCCCGTACGGCCGTGGGGCCGGACGGGACGGAAATGCGGAGGAAGCCGGACATGAGCGTCGTGGCGTGGGTGGTGCTGGGGCTGGTCGCCGGGGCGATCGCCAAGGTCCTGATGCCGGGCCGCGATCCGGGCGGGCTGATCGGGACCACGGTCATCGGCGTGGTCGGCGCGTTCCTCGGCGGGTGGCTGTCCGCCCGGTTCTTCGACCGTCCGGTCGACCAGGACTTCTACGACCCGGCGACCTGGGTGTCGGCGGTCGGCGGCGCGCTGGTCCTGCTGGTCCTCTACCGCGTCCTCTTCGGCCACTCCCGCGAAAGGGGCTGACGTCGGCCGCGAGCGGGGCCGACGCCGGCCGGGGCCGGCGGCTCAGGCAGCCGGCCTGTAGGCGGCCAGCGACCAGATGATGAACACGTCCAGGGCGATGAGCAGCACCGACCACACCGGCGCGTAGGGCAGGAACATGAACTGCTCGACGATGCTGAGCACCGCGAGCACCAGGCCGGTCACCCGCGCCCACTCCTTGCCGCCCAGCAGTCCGACACCGGTCACCACCAGGAGCACGCCCACGACCAGGTGCACGACACCCCAGTCGGTGAGGGTGAACTCGAAGACGTAGGAGCCGATCCGGCCGTACACGTCATCGCCGGCGAGCGCCGCGATGCCCTGCAGCACCGTCACCGTGCCCGAGACGCCCAGCAGCACGCCGGCGAACGTCGTCCCGCTCGCCGCCAGCAGCTGCTTCCCGGGGTCCGCCTGCCCGTCCATACCCGCATCCCTCCGCCGTGACGTCCGCTCCCGCCGAGCCTGCGTCGCCCTCGGGTGCGCGGCATTCCGGGCGCGGCGGACGGGCTAACGGCGGGCTCCTCGGGCAGGTTCCGCGCCGGGGCGCGGCCGCTTCCTGTGAAGGGTCCGGGAATTGGCGGTCACCCACCCCTCACATCATCACTTTGGTTAGGCTAACCTAAGCGCGTCGCCCTGGGGCATCTCTCCCCGGCGTGCGGCCCTTTCGTGGTGTTTTTCAGTTCCTTCGCCCTTTCAGGAGCATCCGCAGCCATGCCTCCCTTCAGAGCCGACCGCCCGCACCGTCCGCACGGCCGTATGGGCAAAATCGCCGCCGCCACCGCCGGCGCGGCGCTCACCATCGGCGCGCTGACCTCCCCGGCGCTCGGCGCGGGCCTGACCGGCGACCTCGGCCTCACCACGCAGGCGACCGCCGACGCCGCCCCCTCGGTCGCCCTGGGCTCCGCGTCGGTGACGGCGGGCGCGCAGCTCCCGTTCACGGTGAAGGACTTCCCGGCCGGTGCGACCCTGACGGTCAAGCTGGACAAGCAGACGGTGCTCGGTCAGTTCACCGTCGGGGACGACGGCTCGGTCTCCGGCTCGCTCACCGTCCCGGCCACCGCCGCCGCGGGCACGCACACCCTGCACTTCCTCGCCCCGGAGACCGTCGTCCCGGTCACCTTCGGGGTCCGGGTACCGGCTGCCGAACTCCTGTCCTCCTCGGTGCGGGCCGGCGACAGCCTGGCGTTCCGCGTGAGCGGCTTCCCGGCCGACGCGAAGCTGAGCGTCAAGCTCGACGACGCCTCCCTGATAGGCCAGTTCACGACCGGCTCCGACGGCTCCTTCTCCGGCAGCGTCACGGTCCCCGAGGGCACCGAGGCCGGTGAGCACTGGCTGCGCTTCCTGGCCACCGGCACCAGCGTCAAGAGCTCCGCCCTGACGGTCACCCGGCCCGCGCCCGCCGCCCCGAAGATGGTCATCACCGCGGGCTCCTCGGTCGCCGCCGGCGGCAAGGTGTCCTTCAGTCTCTCCGGCTTCGTCCCCGGCCAGAAGATCACCGTCAAGCTGGACGACGACGCGATCCTCAAGCAGTGGGAGGACGCGGTCGCGGCGGACGGCACCTTCTCCGGCACGGACGGTGACGGTGCCGGAG
>NZ_JBRIOU010000002.1:287893-294406 GCF_053474865.1 Streptomyces sp. CO7 | reverse complement strand
GCGGAGCCCCGCAGCCGCCCCTCCCCCGGCTGGGCTCCGCCGTGCTGACGCCGTGCCGGCGCCGCGGCGGGCGCGTCCGGGGGGACTCGGGCACGCGCCGGGCGCGGCCGGCGCTCAGGCGTCGCAGCGGATCAGCAGCAGGGCGATGTCGTCGTAGCGCGGCCCCGACTCGTGCGCGTGCCGCAGCAGGCTCTCCGCCGTCCCGTCCAGATCGGCGGTGTCGGCCTCGGACAGCGACCGCGCCAGCTCCTGGATCGAGGCGTCGATCTCCGTGTCGGGCTTCTCCACCAGACCGTCCGTGTACAGGGCCAGCACCGATCCCGGCTCGAAGCCGAGCGTCCTGGTCCGGTAGACGTGGTCGCTCTCCACGCCGAGCAGCAGCCCCTGCGGCAGCTCGACCGTCCCGGTGCGCCCGTCCGGCCGGCGCAGCAGCGCCGGCACGTGTCCCGCGGTGACCATGCGGACCTGGTGGGCGGGCACGTCGAACTCGGCGTAGGCACAGCTCGTGAAGCGTTCCGCCTCGAGGTTGGCCAGCAGGGTGTTGGCGCGCCGCATCACCTCGCCCGGCGGGGCTCCGGCGACGGCGCGGACCGCCGTGCGCACCTGCCCCATCAGCGCGGCGGCCTCCGTGTCGTGTCCCTGCACGTCGCCGACCGTGGCCGCGGCGGCGCCCTCCTGGCCCCAGCGGATCACGTCGTAGAAGTCGCCGCCGATCCCGGACCCGCGGGTGCTGGGCAGGTAGCGGGCGGCGAAGGTGAGGCCGGGCACCTCGGGCAGCCGGCTCGGCAGCAGCGAGGACTGCAGGTCGAGGGCCAGCCGGTGCTCGGTGTCGGAGACCAGGGTCCGGTCCAGGGCGAGCGCGATGAGACCGGCGAGCGAGACCAGCAGGCTGCGTTCGGCGGTGGAGAACAGGTGCGGCTCGCGGTAGCCGAGGACCAGGAGGCCCATCGCCCGTCCGTCGGACACCAGCGGCAGCAGGGCCCAGGCGGCCATCCCGTCCGGGACCTGCCGGGACGGGGGCAGGTCGCGGCAGAGCTCCTCGACCGACGCGTAGAAGCGGGGCCGGTGGTCACCGAGGGCGTGCAGCGCGGGTTCGTCCGCGGTCAGCGGCCTGCCCTCCAGGTGCCGGCTCCCGGCCTCGTTCATGCCGGCCGTGTCGAGGACGGTGAGCCGCCCCTCCTGCACCTTGGCGAGGACGAAGGCGGCCGGTCCGAAGGCCGGGACCATCTGTTCGCGCACCAGCCGGATCACGTGCTCGGCCGACGCCGCCTCGGCGAGCGCGGCCGAGAGATGGGTCAGGTGGTAGAGGTCGCCCGGTTCTATCCCGGCCGGCCGGCCCGGATCCCTGCTCCTGGGAAGGGACGGCTCACCGGCCATGTCGGCGTCCATGACGCGGACGGCGGTCCCGGTCTCGTGCGCGAAGAGCAGGAAGCCCAGGCGGCGCCCCGACGGCGTGGTCACGTTGAAGCCGACGGGCCGGCGGGTGACGACGGAGGCGCGGTACTGCGCCTCGTAGACGGGGTCCCGCAGCCACGGGAGCATGGAGTCGGGCCGGTGTCCCAGCGCGGTGTGGGCGTCGATCTCCAGCAGCCGCGCGGCGGCCGGGTTGAGGTAGACGACCCGGCCGTCACGGTCCAGGGCGCAGACCCCGGCCGGGATCCGCTCCAGCGCGTCGTAGGCCGCCCGGGCGGCCTCGGGGGCGGGTTCGTCACGTCTGAGCGGCGTGACCTTGTGGATCGTGTCGAGGGGCGGCAGGCCGGCGCCGGAGGCCTCGCGTTCGTCCAGGACGCGCGCGGCACTCCCGCAGGCGCCCTGCAGCGACCGCAGTTCCGCCGGGGTCAGGTGTCCGGCGTGCGTCACCGGCAGGAGCACCGAGAGCACGCCCCAGGTCCTGGTGTCGCCGACGATCGGGAGAGCGGCCAGCATGACGTCGTAGGGCATGATCAGGCCGATCGAGGGATAGCGCAGAGCCATCTCCTGCTGGTCGGGCAGCCAGACGAAGGCCTTCCGGCGCCAGGCGTCCGCCGCCGGCGCCGAGGCGTCCAGCGGGATCGTCATCCACGGACGCAGGAGGCTGGTCGTGCCCCCGGCGACGGTGACGAGCCTCAGCGCGCTCTCGTCGGGGGACGCCAGGTGGAGCGTGCCCACCGAGGCGGCCGTGTCCCTCATGACCGTCGCCAGGGCGGTCCCCAGCGTCTCGGTGACCGTGGAATCGCCGGCCCCGGTGCCGATGTCTGTCATGCGTGTCCCCTGGCGGTCGCCCGGAACCGGCCAGGGAGGCCGCGGCCGCTCCACCGGCGTCCGGGGCGAACAGACGAGGTGAAAGTCACCCCATTTGTCCGTATTGCACGAGATCAACGGTAGCAGCGACCGCTCAGCCCGGCGCTGCGGGGGCGCGGCCGTACCCTCCGGCCCGACGACGGGCTTCCGCAGCGCCGACGTCGGCACGCTAGTCGTGGCGCCGTGGGCGGCGCACGGGGGAAGCCGGCCGCCGCCGACATGCCCGCAGGACCGGGCCGGTCTACGGTGCCCGTGCGGATGTTTTTCACTTCCCCTCAAGATCGTCCGGGACGGCCACCCGCCCCGGGACCGGCCGCGGCCCGAGGGCCGGCCGCGACCCGAGGGCCGGCCGCACACCAGGAAAGTGAGCCCGACTGTGAGCACCGACTACGCCACCGAGTTCGCCGGACGCGTCGCCCTCGTCACCGGAGCGGCCTCCGGCATCGGCCTGGCCATCGCCCGCCGCCTCACGGAGGGCGGCGCCAAGGTGGTGATCGCCGACTACAACGCCGAGGGCGCCGAGCAGGCGGCCGCCGACCTGAGGAACGGCGGCTCGGAGGCCGCCGCGTTCACCGTGGACGTCTCGGACGCCGCCTCCGTCGAGGCCGCCGTCCGCTTCACCGTCGACACCTTCGGCGGCTGCCACCTGGGCGTCAACAACGCCGGCATCGGCGGCGACAGCGCGCCCACCGGCGAGCAGGCGCTGGAGAACTGGGACCGGGTGGTGCGCACCAACCTGGACGGCGTCTTCTACTCGATGCGCTACGAGATCCCGGCGATGGAGCAGGCCGGCGGCGGCGCGATCGTGAACGTCTCCTCGATCCTGGGCTCGGTCGCCTTCCAGGGCTCCGCGGGCTACGTGGCCGCCAAGCACGGAGTGCTGGGCCTGACCAAGTGCGCCGCCGCGGAGTACGCCACGAAGAACATCCGGATCAACTCGGTGGGACCCGCCTTCATCGAGACCCCGCTGCTGGAGAACCTGGACCCGGCCGCCCGTGACGCGCTGGTGGGACTGCACCCGATCGGCCGTCTCGGGCGGAGCGAGGAGGTCGCCGAACTGGTGGCCTTCCTGCTGTCCGACCGGGCCTCCTTCATCACCGGCAGCTACCACCTGGTGGACGGCGGCTACACCTCGCTGTGAGCAGCGCGAACGCCCGTGGGGCCGCCTCCTTGCAAGGAGGCGGCCCCACGGGCGTCACGGACGCGGAAGGTCAGACCTTCGCGGGCTCCGCCTCCTCTGCCGGCAGGTCCACGCTGTCCCGCAGCTTGGTGGAGGTGAGGAAGATCGTCGCGACGATGCCGATGACCGCGACCGCCGCCGCGATCTGGAAGATCTCGCCGGTGGCCTCGCCGTAGGCGGCGCGGACGAGCTCACGGATCGGCGCGGGCATGCTGGCCAGGTCGAGGTTCCCGCCGGCCTGCGAGCCGCTGCCCGAGGTGTCGACGCCCATCTCCGCCAGGCCCTCGGTGATCTTCGTGGCCACGCTGTTGGCGAGCACCGCGCCCAGCACGGAGACGCCGATGGTGCCGCCGAGCGAGCGGAAGAAGGTGATCGCTCCGCTGGCCGCGCCGAGCTCCGCGAGGGGCACGGTGTTCTGCAGCACCAGGACCAGGTTCTGCATCGACATGCCGACGCCCGTGCCGATGAGGAACATGCCCGCGAAGACGTGCCACAGCGGCGTCTCGGCGTCGATCATCGACAGGCTCAGGAAGCCGAGCGTCAGGATGACGGTGCCGGCCACGATGAACGGCTTGACCTTGCCGCTCTTGGAGACCAGACGGCCGGCGATCGTCGAGGAGAGCAGGACGCCCGCCATCATCGGGATGGTCATCAGACCGGCCTCGGTCGGGGTGTAGCCGCGGCCGATCTGCCAGTACTGGCCGAGGAAGACGGCGCCGCCGAACATCGCCACGCCCACCGCGAGGCTCGCGACGATCGCCAGTGCCGGGTCACGCCGCTTGACGACCTTCAGCGGCACGACGGGTTCGGCGACCTTCGACTCGACCAGCACGGCCAGGCCCAGGAGGACGACCGCGGCGCCGACCATGGCGCCGGTCTGCCAGGAGATCCAGTCGAAGTCGTTGTCGACGAAGGTGACCCACAGGAGCAGAAGGCTGACGCCGACGGCGATCAGGGTGGCGCCCAGGTAGTCGACCTTCGGCTTCTCGCCACTGCGCTCCACCGCGGGCAGGTGCAGGGTGCGGGACAGGACGAGGAAGGCGATCGCGGTGAAGGGCAGCGCGAAGAAGAAGCACCAGCGCCAGCCGAGCCAGGAGGCGTCCGCGATGGCGCCGCCGAGCAGCGGGCCGCCGACCGTCGCGACGGCCATCACGCCGCCGAGGTAGCCGTTGTAGCGGCCGCGCTCCTTGGGGCTGATCATCGCGGCGATGATCACCTGGACCAGGATCTGCAGCGCTCCCATGCCCAGGCCCTGCACGGCGCGGAAGGCGATCAGGGTGCCGGTGTTCTGCGAGAACCCGGCGCCGAGCGAGGCGACGGAGAAGAGGCAGATCGAGATCAGCAGCAGCGCCTTCTTGCTGAACAGGTCGGCGAGCTTGCCCCAGATCGGCGTGGACGCGGTCGAGGTCAGCAGCGTGGCGGTGACCACCCAGGTGTACTGCGACTGGGTGCCCTTCAGGGCGCCGATGATCTGCGGCAGGGCCACGGAGACGATCGTGCTGCTGATCATCACCACGAACAGCAGCATCAGAAGGCCGCTCATCGCCTTCAGGATGGCCTTGTGGTCCATCGGGGCGGGACCCGCAGGCGGGGCAACGGCTGTGGGATCGGCGACGGGCGCGCTCAAGAAGGCCTCCGGAGCAGGAGCGGAAGAAAAAGGGATGCCCTCAGAGAAGGGGCGGGATACCCCCACGATACATGCACACTGTGCAAGTTTTCCCACTGGGCATTTTTCTTGCCATGGCCTTACCATTGCCGACGATGGACACCACCGATCGCAGCGCCGTCCCGGACAGCCCCCCCGGCCTGCGCGAACGCAAGAAGGCCGCGACCCGTGAGGCGGTGCACCGGGCCGCGCTGCGGCTGACGGTGGAGCACGGACTGGACCACGTGACGGTCGAGGCGATCGCCGACGAGGCCGGGGTCTCGCGCCGCACGTTCTCCAACTACTTCGCCACCAAGGAGGACGCCGTCCTCTGGGGCGAGGAGCAGCAGGCCGCCGCCCTGTTGCGCGCGGTCGCGGAACGGCCCGCGCAGGAGTCCCCCTGGACGGCGCTGCGGTCGGCCCTGCGCTCCTTCGAGCCCGGTCCCTTCTCACCCGACCGGGAGACGATCACCCGCACCCGGCTCGCCCTGCGTCACCCCTCCCTGCTGGGCCGTCAGCTCGCCACCCACGCCGGCCTGGAGCAGGACCTCGCCCGCGTCCTGGCCGAGCGGGGCGCCGAGCCGCTCCGCTCCCGCGTCCTGGCCGCCGGCTTCCTGGCCGCCATGCGGACCACCATGCGCACCTGGTTCGAGTCCGAGCACCCCGTCGAGCTGCTGGACCTCGCCGACGACGTCCTGCACCTCATGGGCCAGCCGTTCGACGGCCCCGACGCCGGGCGGGCCTGAGCCACGCCCGAAGGGCGGTTCCCGCCGCCCCTGCGCGCCCGCACCACGGCGCGGGCGGCACCCGTGCAGGCGGCGTCCAACCGGACGGGTCGTCAACCGTCGTGTGCGTGAACCACTCCGACGCGCCGCGTCCGGCGAATTCATGTAGCGGCCACTCGGGCACCCTCGTTGCGTCATCGCCGGGGAGCAGCCTTCCGGATGTCCCAGCCCGACCTCCGAGGAGGCACCATGGCCGACCTGCACCCGTCCCGCAGAACCGTCCTGGGCCACGGCACCGCCGGGGCCGCCGCCCTGATGCTCGGCACCGGCCTGTGGAGCGCCGGCCCCGCCTGGTCCGCCCCCGCCGCGATCGACGACCCGTTCACCCTCGGCGTCGCCTCCGGCGACCCGCTGCCGGACGGCGTCGTCCTCTGGACGCGCCTGGCGCCCGACCCGTTCGCCGCCGACGGGCTGGGCGGCATGCCGCCCGCGCCGGTGCGCGTGGAGTACGAGGTCGCCGCCGACCACCGCTTCCGCAAGGTGGTGCGCCGCGGCAGCGTGGTCGCCACCCCCGAGCTCGGCCACTCCGTCCACCCGGAGGTCACGGGCCTCCTCCCCGACCGCGTGTACCACTACCGCTTCCGCGCCGCCGGGCACCTCTCCCCCGTGGGCCGTACCCGCAC
>NZ_JBRIOU010000002.1:283673-287793 GCF_053474865.1 Streptomyces sp. CO7 | reverse complement strand
CCCGTGGGCCGTACCCGCACCACCCCGCCCGCCCACAGCAGGCCCGCCGAACTGCGGTTCGCCTTCGCCTCCTGCCAGGCCTGGCAGGACGGCTACTACACGGCCTACGACCACATGGCCGAGGAGGACCTCGACTTCGTCGTGCACCTCGGCGACTACCTGTACGAGTCGGGCGTGCGCGGCAACCGGCGCGGCGTCACCACCGACCCGAAGTTCCACACCGAGACCTTCGACCTGGCCCGCTACCGCCTCCAGTACGCCCTCTACAAGGCGGAGGAGCCTCTGCGGAAGGCGCACGCCCGCTTCCCCTGGATCGTCACCTTCGACGACCACGAGGTGGAGAACAACTGGGCCGGCGACCTCTCCCAGGCCGACACCGAACCCGACCAGGACCCCGCCGTCTTCCGGCAGCGCCGCGCCGCCGCCTTCCAGGCCCTCTACGAGCACCAGCCGTTGCGCCACACCCAGATGCCGCACGGCCCCGACCTGCGGGCCTACCGCCGGCTCCGCTACGGCCGCCTCGCCGACCTCACCATGCTGGACACCCGCCAGTACCGCGACGACCAGCCCGACGGCGACGGCGAGTCCGCCACCAGCACCGCCCGGTTCGACCCCGACCGCACCATCCTCGGCGCCCGGCAGCGCGACTGGGTGCTGGGCAACTTCTCGCGCTCGCCCGCCCAGTGGCAGATCCTCGGCAACCAGGCCCCCATGGGCCAGACCGACAAGGACCCCGGCTCCGCCGAACTGGTCTGGCTCGACCCCTGGGACGGCTACGTCGCCGACCGCAACCGTCTGCTCGCCGAGGCCGACCGGCGCGGCGTGCGCAACCTGGTCGTCGTCACCGGCGACCGCCACCAGAACTACGCCTGGGACCTCAAGCGCGACTACCAGGACCCCGAATCCCCGACCGTGGGCGCGGAGTTCGTCGGCACGTCGATCACCAGCGGCGGCGACGGCGTGGACGTCGGCCCCGACGGCGAGAGGTTCCTCGCCGCCAACCCGCACATGAAGTTCTTCAACTCCCAGCGCGGCTACGCCCGCGTCCACGTCGACCGCCGCGGCTGGACCACGGACTTCCGCGTCCTGCCGTACGTGCAGCGGCCCGGCGCCCCGGTCACCACCCGCGCGAGCGTGGTCGTCGAGGACCGGGTACCGGGGGTGCAGGTCTGACCGCGGCGGACCGCCCCTGCGAAAAGCCCTTTGCGGGGCGCCCGGCGCGGTCTAGACTCGGCGGTCGCATCGCGTGCCGGCCACCGTCCGGGTGGAGCATGGAGGTGCCGGGATATGCCCGTTGGAGGCATACCTTGTCCGTCCAGTTGAACCACACCATCGTCCACGCCCGGGACAACCGGGAGTCCGCCCGCTTCTTCGCGGAGCTGCTGGACCTGGAGATCACCGCCGAGTGGGGCCCGTTCGTGGCCGTCGAGCTCGCCAACGGCGTCACCCTCGACTTCGCCACCGTCCCCGAGGACCACCTCGCCACCCAGCACTACGCCTTCCTCGTCTCCGAGGAGGAGTTCGACGCCGCGTACGCCCGGATCACGGCCCGGGGCATCGAGCACTGGGCCGATCCGCGGCAGAGCCTGCCGGGAGAGATCAACCGCAACGACGGCGGTCGCGGCGTCTACTTCCTCGACCCGGCGGGCCACGCCATGGAACTGATCACGGTGCCGTACGGGGGCTGGAAGTGACGTCCGTCTTCCGGCGGACCACCCGGTAGGACACGGGGGTCCGCGGGCCGGGCCGCCCAGCTCACGCCCGTCACCCGACGGGCGTGACCGGCGGCCCGGCCCGCGGGGTCCGTCTCCGCGCGGCGGCTCAGCCGGTCACCGTGCGGACGGCCAGGACCGCGATCAGGGTGCTGGAGGCCAGGGCGGTCGCCAGGCGGCCGCGGTCGCCGGTGAGGACCCGCCCCAGCAGCGCGCCGCCCCCGGCCAGCAGCAACTGCCAGCTCGCGGAGGCCGCGAACGCCGCCAGCACGAAGACGGCCCGCTCCGCCGGCGCGGGGTCACCGGCGGCGTCGCCGCCGAGCACCAGGGCGGCGAAGTACACCACCGTCATGGGGTTGAGCAGCGTGATCCCCAGCAGCGTCAGGTAGGCCCGGCCCGGCCCGGTGGGGCTCCCCCCGGCCCGGGTCGCGGCCCGCCGCGCGCGGTAGGCGCGCACGGCGCCGACGGCGCCCAGCGCCGCGAGGGCCAGCAGCACCAGCGCGGAGGCCCACCGGAGCGGGTCCGCGAAGGGCCGCACGAACGCGGCGAGCGCGGAACCTCCGAGGACGGCGAGCAGCGCGTACAGCCCGTCCGCCGTGGCCACCCCGAGCGCCGCGCAGGCGCCGGTGCGCGGCGTGGTCCGCGCGCTCAGCGTCACCAGGTACGCGCCGACCGCCCCCACCGGCACGGCGATGCCGTACCCCGCGAGCAGCCCCGCGACCAGGGCCCCGTTCACCGGCGTGGGCGGGTCGCTCCCGGCAGGCCGGCGTGCCGCTGCTGTCGGCCCCGCGCCGATCGGGCGTCGGAATGCGGCAGCGGGCGCGCGGTGGTCGCGTTCATGCGCAGATGCTCCGCCGCGCGGACCGGGCCGCGCAACCACATTTCCGCGCCCTCGCACCCGTGCACGCGGCACGCCGCCTGCTCAGGCCGGTGGGAGATCGTCCTCCACCTCGTCCCGGGCCGTCACCCCGGCGACCCACAGCGGCATCAACAGGTGCGTGACCAGCACGGCGATCAGCACGGGTGCGGCATAGGCCGTGGGCGCGGCGCCGAGGGCCGCGCCCGTGCCGAGCAGGACGGCCACAGCCACCAGCAGCACCACCGTCATCGCCCGGTGGGCCAGCGCCTGGACCCGCGCCCGGTCGGCCAGCTGACGCTCGTCCAGGGCCCGGTCCCGCAGTTCGAGCAGACCACGGGTGGCACTGTTGATCACGCCGGTGCAGAACATCCACGGGAGCAGGAGCGCGGCCATCGGCACGATGAGCCAGTTCTGCTCCCGCTGCGCCAGGTACAGGTACGTCATGAGCCCGCCGAGCGCCGCGGTGAGCGCCACGTGGGCGGCGACCACCCCCTTGCGGCGACGGGCCGACGCGTACAGGGCCCGCCCCTCGCCCCGGTTCATCAGGCGCACCATGGCCCGGTCGTAGCGCGTGAGCCGGCCGGTCGTCATCACTGCTTCCCTCCGTAGACCTCTTCGGTGAGCGGCTGGAACGGCTCGAGGGAGAACAGCGCCTCCACCGGCAGCGCGAAGTACTTCGCGACCCGCAGCGCCAGGTCGAGGCTCGGGTTGTACTGCCCCCGCTCGATGTAGCCGATGGTCTGGTAGTGCGCGCCCACGGCCTCGGCCAACACCTGCCGCGACACCTTCCGCTCGGCGCGCACCATCGCCAGTCTGTTGTGCACCTGCTCGCTCATGTATAAGGAGTACTACATTTCGAGGCACACGGACTGCACGATTTCCGGCCAACGTGCCCGGGTCAGGCCGGGGTGGCCGTGGAGGACTCGGCGGTCTCCCAGGTGAAGCCGTCCGGGTCGGTGAACGGGCCGCCCGTGGCGCCGAGGGTGAGCCGGTGCGAGCCGGCGCCGTCGGCCGGGAGGCCGAGGTCCTTGGCCAGCCCGGGGCGCTTGTAGAGGGCGAGCTTGACGGGGAAGGCGTCCCCGGCGGCGAACTCGGCGTACTTGCCGCCGAAGCTGCGGGCGACGCTCAGGCCCTGCCCGGCGTAGAACCGCTTGCTCGCCTTCACGTCCTCCACCCCGAGGAGCAGGACCACGTCGTCGATCTCCCGGGTGGCGGGGCCGGCGTCCTTCTTCTCGGAGGTGGCGACCTTCCAGACCGTGCCGTCCGGCGCCTGGACGACACCGCCGTAGCCCCACAGGGACTTCGCGGCCGGCTTCAGCACCGTGGCGCCCGCCTCGACGGCGGCGTCGAGGAAGCCGTCCACGGTGGCGGGGCGGGAGACGGTGAGCGCCAGGGTGAAGCCGCGGAAGCCGGTGGTGGGTGCCTGGGAGGCCCGCAGGCGGATGTACCCGGCCACTCCGAAGGCGGCGTAGAAGCGGCGGGCGGACTCGACGTCGTCCACCTCGAGGGTGACGGAGGCGAGGGACGGGGACGCGGGGGACGCGGTGGT
>NZ_JBRIOU010000002.1:279286-283573 GCF_053474865.1 Streptomyces sp. CO7 | reverse complement strand
CGCGGGGGACGCGGTGGTGGTCATGTGCTCCACGCTAGGGGCGCGACCCGCGCCGGGGCTTCTCCGATCCTGACCGGTCCTCGCCCCCCGGAGTCGCTCCCTCCCGGCCTAGGGTGTCGCCCCATGACGTTGCTGATCGTCGGCGCCGGCGGATACCTCGGCTCCGAGCTGGCGCGGCAGGCGACCGCCTCCGGGCGGCCGGTCGCCGGGACCTTCGCCACCCGCCCCGGCTCCGTGCCCGGCGTGGCCTGGCTGCCGCTGGACCTGCGCGACCGCTCCGCGCTCGACCGGGTGCTCGACGAGGTGCGCCCGGACACCGTGGTCAACACGGCCTACCGCCAGGCGGACTGGGGCGTCACCGCGGAGGGGGCCGTCCGGGTCGCCATGGCCGCGGCGGAGCGGAGCCTGCGGCTGGTGCACGTGTCCAGCGACGCGGTCTTCTCCGGCGCCCGGGTCCACTACGACGAGGGCGCCGCCCCGGACCCCACCACCCCGTACGGGGCGGCGAAGGCCGCCGCCGAGACCGCCGTCCGCCTGCTCACTCCCACCGCGGCCGTGGTCCGCACCTCGCTGATCCTCGGCGACGGCGACTCCGCGCACGAGCGGCTGGTGCACGACCTGGCCGCCGGACGCCGCGACGGCGTGCTCTTCACCGACCAGGTCCGCTGCCCGGTCCACGTCGCCGACCTCGCCGCGGCCCTCCTGGAGCTGGCGGCGGAACCGGCGCACGCGGGGACCTTCCACGTCGCGGGACCGGACGCGGTCAGCCGGTACGAACTGGGCCTCCTGGTCGCCCGGCGCGACGGCCTGGACCCGGCGGCGGTGCCGGCCGGCCGGCGCGCGGACACCGACGGCGCGGGCCCGGCGGACGTCCGCCTGGACGGCGGGGCCACCCGGCGGCTGCTGCGCACCCGGGTACGCGGCGCCACGGAGTTCCTGGCACCGGGCGCCTGAGCCGCGGCGGAGCCCGGAACCCTGAGCACGCCGTCACTCGCGGGGGTCGAGGCGCATGGTGGTGGAGCGGGCCGGCTCGGTCAGGATGGTCTCCAGCGAGGCCGGGTACGCCTCGTACTTGGCGTAGTAGGCGGCGTCCACCCGGTCGTTGAGCCGGGGGTCGGCGTCGACGACCGTCACGTCCTTCTCCACGCCGCCCGCCCGGATCCGGCCCTGGTGGCGGGCCCGGGTGCCGCGGTACCAGCGCGAGCCCGGGCCGTAGACCGACCGGACATAGACGTCGTCGCCGTCGCGGACCACCCAGATGGTGCGCCAGTCGCTCAACGCGCCGTCCTCGCCGACGGAGGCGATCTCGAGTTCTTCCGCTTCGCCGATGCCCGCGAGTTCGGTGCGGGTCCAGGTGGTCATCACGTCTCGGCTCCTCGCTGGGGTTCGGTCGCGCCTGATCCCAGCGGAACGGCTCACCGCGGCCCACGCCACCGGTGGGCGTCCGGACGGACCAACACCCGGCCCGTCCGGACACCGCCGGCTCACCGGCACGAGCTCACCACCGGCTCACCACCGGCTCACCGCGCGGTCAGCAGAGCGGGACGCCCGGAAGCTGGGCCGAGGGGTGGTCGATGTAGATGTTGGAGACGAAGCCGTTCTGGTCGCGCAGCTTGCTCCACCAGTTGTTGGTGTAGCCCTCCGCGTTGACCGTGTCACCCTGCTTCTGGCAGACCACCCACACCGCGGTCGGCCCGCTCAGCGTGGCGACCACCGGGGCGCTCAGCCGCGCGTCGGAGCGGACGTTGACCCCGCTCCCCCAGGTGTTGAACGCGGCACCGCCGCTCCCGCCGCAGCCGTTGTCGCTGGTCAGGTAGGCCTGGTTGTAGGAGCCCGGGTAGGACAGCCCGACGCCGTTGATGACGATGTTCTGCCCGGTGCCGTTGTACAGCTGCTCGTAGTGGATGTGCGCCCCGGAGGAGTTCCCGGTCGAGCCGGTGGTGCCGATCTGCTGACCCTGGCTCACGTAGGCGCCGCTGGGCACGGAGTACGCCGCGAGGTGGAAGTAGTAGGTGCGCCAGCCGCCGCCGTGGTCGATGACGATGTAGTTGCCGGCGCCGCTCGCCTGGTAGTAGCGGGTGGCCGTGCCCGCGGCGGAGGCCAGGACCGGGGTGCCGGCGGTGGCGCCGCCGTCGGCGCGGACGAAGTCCAGGGCGCGGCGGACCTCGGCGGAATGGTGGCTGTACGTCCAGCGCTGCCCGCAGGGGTACGGCGCCTTGAAGTTGGGGGCGGCGGCGACCGCGTCCGCGGCGGCATGGGCCGGGGAGGCGGAGAGACCGGTGAGGGAGAGCAGCACGACGGCGATCAGTGCGGGGAGGCGTCTGAGCAGGGACACGTTGCTCCTCGGATGGGGGGACGCCGCGGAACGCGACGCACGACGCCCGGAACGTAGGGCCGCCGCCCCTCCCCCGGCAAGGGCTGGTACAGGCCTTCTCCGACCATGCGCGCTCCTTGCTGTTATATGACTGACCGATCATCAGCCCCCTCTCCCCCGGTCCACCCATAAGGCGCGCTTTGACGCCGTCAAATTCCTTCGGTTACTGTCACCGCCCAAGTGGACACTTCTGGTGGACAAACCACCGGGAGAGCACAACGCACGGGCGTGCAGACGTACCGACGTACCGGCGTACAGCCGGAAGTACAGAGTGAGGACGGTGGCCCGATGTCGGCCTCGGAGACCGGCGGCGCCCTGAGCCGCCGCAGACTGCTGAGCCTTTCCGCGGCCGGCGCCGGCGTGCTCGCCGCGTCGGGGCTGCTCGGCGCGTGCGCGCCGCAGGCCGCCGACCAAGGCGCTTCCGGCAAGGGCGCGGACGGGCCGGTCGGGGAGCTGACCTTCGCGCTGCCCTCCTCCATCTCGTCGCTGGACGTCGGCCGCGAGTCCGGCGTGCTGAACTACCTGGTGGCCACCCTCGTCCAGGAGTCCCTGCTGTCGGTGACCCCGGCCGGCGACCTCGAGCCCGGCCTGGCCACCTCCTGGAAGCAGCCGGACGCCAGGACGTACGTGTTCACGCTGCGCCGGGGGGTCGTCTTCAGCGACGGCACCCCCTTCACCGCCGCCGACGTGGTCGCCTCCATCGAGGAGATCCGCGACCCGGAGAACGCCTCCGTGCTGGCCTACGCCTTCGCCGGGGTGAAGTCCGTCGAGGCCACCGGCTCGCACGAGGTCACCGTCCGTCTGAAGGCCGCCGACGGCGCCTTCCTCTGGAGCGTCGCCCCCGGCTGCCTGCCGGTCGGCAGCGAGAAGTTCCTGCGGGCCCACCGTGGGAGGATCGGGACCGAGAAGACGCTGCTGCTGGGCACCGGCGCGTACCGGATCACCGAGTTCGCCGCCGACAGCCACGTGCTGCTGGAGAGCAACCCGCGCTGGTGGGGCGAGAAGCCCGCCGTCGCGAAGCTCAAGCTCTCCTTCGTACCGGACGCCGGCACCCGCCTGGTGGCCATGAAGTCCGGCGAGGTGGACGGCGCGCTCGCGCTGGCCTCCGACGAGACCAAGGGCTGGGCCTCGGCCGCACAGGTGAGCTACACCGCCGACCGCTCCGTGGTGTCGCTGGCCTTCGACACCTCCAAGGCCCCCTGGGACGACCCGCACGTGCGCCGCGCCGTCGCCCACGCCGCCGACCGGAAGGGCATGGTCGAGGGCATCCTGCAGGGCAGGGCGGAGATCGCGAACGCGCTGGTCTCGCCGGCCATGTGGGGCGACCTGCTGCCCGAGGAGAAGGTGCGCGCCGCCTACGCGGAGATCCCGGAGTACCCCTTCGGCCTGGACCGGGCCCGTGCGGAGCTGGCGAAGTCCGCGCACGCCGACGGCTTCGCCGCCGAGCTGCACTACCCGGCGAGCGGACCCCAGGTCGGCAAGGCGGCGCTGGCGCTGGCCGACTCCCTGAAGAAGCTCGGCATCACCCTGAAGGTCAAGGAGATCACCCTCGAGGCCTGGGTGAACGAGCTCGGCTCCGGCAAGCAGCCGCTGCAGTTCCTCTGGTACTTCCCGGTCACCGGCGACCCGGCGGAACTGGCCGACGCCTATCTGAACGCCGCCGCCACGGCGACCAACATCGCCCACTACGACGAGCCGGCCGTCAACAAGGCCCTCGACGGGGCGAAGACCGACACCGACCCGGCCGGCCGCGGCGAGAAGCTGCTGACCGCGGTCACCACGGCCGCCGCGGACCTGCCCTACCTGCCGCTGTGGTGGGCGCAGACAGCGACCGCGCTCTCCAGGGACCTCGTCCTGGAGCAGCCCGGCCCGTTCGCCTTCGTCGGCCCCTGGGCGACCCGGATCCGCAAGGC
>NZ_JBRIOU010000002.1:269768-279186 GCF_053474865.1 Streptomyces sp. CO7 | reverse complement strand
GTCCACGACGGCGGACGCCGCGGCACCCGGTGCGGCGGCGGACGGCGGGGCGGCGGCGGACGGCGGGGCGACGGCCGGCGCGGGACCTGACGAGCCGGGTTCCGCTTCCCACTCCCACGCCGCCCCGGCCGACGACGACACCGCCGCCCTCGTCGTGCGGGACGTGGGACGCCGGTTCGGGTCCGCGGCCGGTGAACGGCACGCCCTCGCGGAGGTGTCGCTGACCGTGCCCGCGGGCGAGGTGACCGCCCTGGTGGGACGTTCCGGCTCCGGCAAGACCACCCTCGCGCGGATCGCCATCGGTCTGGAGTCCTTCGACGACGGCGCCGTCCGCACCGGCCCGGTCGACCTCCCCCGAGGTCGGCGGCCCTCCACCGCGGACCGTCGCCGGATCGCCGCGCACGCGCAGATCGTCTTCCAGGACCCGTACGCCTCGCTGAGCCCGCTGCGCACCGTCGGCGCCACCCTCCGCGAGGCCCTGGACGCCGCCCGGCGCGGCGGGCGCGGCGGCACGGACACCGTCGAGTCGCTGCTGGGCAGGGTCGGCCTGCCCGAGCGGTACGCCGCACGGCGCCCCGCGGCCCTCTCCGGCGGCGAGCGTCAGCGGGTCGCGGTGGCGAGGGCGCTGGCCGCCCGGCCCCGGCTGCTGATCTGCGACGAGTCCGTCGCCGCGCTCGACGTCTCGGTGCAGGCGCAACTGCTCAACCTGCTCGGCGAGTTGCGCCGCGACCAGGGTTTCGCGGTGCTGTTCATCACGCACGACCTCGCCGTGGTGCGGCAGATCGCCGACCACGTGGCGGTGCTGCACGACGGCCGCCTCGTCGAAGCCGGTCCGGCCGCACGGGTGTTGGACGCGCCCGGGCATCCCGAGACCCGTCGGCTGCTCGCCGCCGTCCCCGCCCCACGGTAGAGTTCGGCACCTCGCACGACACCCTGCTCCACGCCCCTGACCTGCGACGACCGAGGAGGACGACGGTGACCGGCACGACCACCCCGGCCGCGGTCCCGCACCAGGCCGAGGCCCGGACCGCCTCCGGTGCGCCGGCCGCGTCCGGCACCCGCGCCTCGCTCGCGGGGAACGTCAACCGGCGCCGTCTGGCACGGGGGTTGAGCCTGCGCGAGCTGTCGGCGGCGACCGGGGTCAGCAAGGCGCTGCTGTCGCAGATCGAGCGCGCCGAGGCCAACCCCACCGTCGACGTGCTGGTCCGGATCGCCGAGGCGCTGGAGACCACCTGCGACGAGCTGCTGCGCCGCCCGCTGCTGCACCCGGAGATCGTGCGCGCCGCCGATCTGCCCGAGCCGCCCGGTGAGACCGCCGTCAACCTGCTCTTCGCCGGGCACGAACCGGGCCGCGTGGAGCTGTACCGCACCAGCCTGCACCCGCACGCGCAGAGCCAGTTGAGCTCCCACGGGGCGGGGTCGGTGGAGTACGTGGTGGTCCTCTCCGGCGAGGTCACCCTGACCGTGGACGGGCGCCCGTACCGCCTCGCCACCGGCGACAGCGCCCGCTTCTCCGGCCTGAGCAGCCACTTCTACAGCACCGACGCTGCTCCCGCGGTCACCCTCACCATGGTCGGCCACCCGCGCCACTGATCAGCCCGGACCCGTTCGGGCCATCGGGGCGACGCGCGACTCACCCGCCCGGCCGCCCGGCGGCACCATCCGTTCCACCCGTGCCGCCCCTCGCCCGTCGTGCGTTCCGGCCCGCGACCTCACGTCGGCCACGACTCCACCAGGGGGTACCGCTCACGAGACACGGATCACTCCGGGGCCCGCCGCCCGCCCATCGCCCCTCGACCTGTGCTACGGTCGCAGAAGTTGCAGTTTTGGTTCCCAGAGGCTTCGAGTGCTCTTCCGACCCTTTCGTCGACGAGCACTCTTTTTGTTTTCGACAGTCTCACCGCTTGCCGGACATCTCCGGACGGGAAATCATCGCAGCGACTCCGGTTCCACACGGTGTGGATCCGGGCACTGCCCCAGAAGGAGATTCAATATGGCATCTGGCACCGTGAAGTGGTTCAACTCGGAAAAGGGTTTTGGCTTCATCGAGCAGGACGGCGGCGGCCCCGACGTCTTCGCCCACTACTCGAACATCGCCACCTCCGGCTTCCGTGAGCTTCAGGAGGGCCAGAAGGTGAACTTCGACGTCACGCAGGGCCAGAAGGGCCCGCAGGCCGAGAACATCGTTCCTGCCTGACGCCGACACGTACGACGGACTGGGGCCCGCACACTTTGGGGTGCGGGCCCCAGTCCGGTGCTTTTTGGCCACACCGGGCGGCCAGGCGTCACGCCGCCGCCCACCCCGCACGGACGCTCATGTGGTGGAGATTCACCTCCCGTCCACCGTCCGGCTCATTCTTCCGGCGCAGTCGCCCGCCCTTTTTCCGGCCGGCCCCCGTTGCGCCCGTTCACCGGCTCAGTATTGCGAATACCCGCATGGCGTTCATCCGCCCGGGGGAATTCCTCGATACGTGTGCCGCATCGAGGAAGGTTCCGCATGAACCGCACCACACGCTCCAACGGCTCGCGTCCCGACCGCCGCACCGCGGCCGGTTTCGGCGGCTCCGGCGGCTCCGCCCGCGGTGCCGGCCGTTTCCGTTCGCAGGGCTCCGGCTCCGGCGGCAGCCGTCAGGGCGCCCCGTCCCGCAAGGGCGGCGCCCGTCGCCCCTCCTCGCCGGCCCGTTCCGCCGAGTTCGCGCCGCCCGCCACCATCACGCCGGCGCTGCCGGCCGTGGAGGCGTTCGCCGAGCTGGACCTGCCGGCGGCGCTGCTGTCCGCGCTGACCGCGCAGGGCGTCACCGCCCCGTTCCCGATCCAGGCGGCCACGCTGCCGAACTCGCTGGCCGGGCGTGACGTCCTGGGCCGTGGCCGCACCGGCTCCGGCAAGACGCTGGCCTTCGGCCTGGCCCTGCTGGCCCGCCTCGCGGGGCAGCGCGCCGAGTCCAAGCAGCCGCTGGGCCTGGTCCTGGTGCCCACCCGTGAGCTGGCCCAGCAGGTCACCGACGCGCTCACCCCGTACGCCCACGCCCTGCGCATGCGGCTCACCACGGTGGTCGGCGGCATGTCGATCGGCCGTCAGGCCAGCGCGCTGCGCGGCGGCGCGGAGGTCGTGGTGGCCACCCCGGGCCGTCTGAAGGACCTCATCGACCGCGGCGACGTCCGGCTGGACCGGGTCTCCATCACGGTCCTCGACGAGGCCGACCAGATGACCGACATGGGCTTCATGCCGCAGGTCACCGCGCTGCTGGACCAGGTGCGCCCGGACGGACAGCGGATGCTGTTCTCCGCCACCCTGGACCGCAACGTGGACCTGCTGGTGCGCCGCTACCTGCACGACCCGGTGGTCCACTCGGTGGACCCGTCGGCGGGCGCGGTCACCACGATGGAGCACCACGTGCTGCACGTCTTCGACGCCGACAAGCACGCCACGACCACGGAGATCGCCGCCCGCGACGGTCGCGTGATCATGTTCCTGGACACCAAGCACGCGGTGGACCGGCTCACCAAGCACCTGCTGTCGGTGGGTGTGCGGGCCTCGGCGCTGCACGGCGGCAAGTCGCAGCCGCAGCGGACGCGGACGCTGGCCCAGTTCAAGGACGGCCTGGTGAACGTGCTGGTCGCCACGAACGTGGCGGCGCGCGGCATCCACGTCGACAACCTGGACCTGGTCGTGAACGTGGACCCGCCGGCGGACCACAAGGACTACCTGCACCGCGGCGGCCGCACCGCCCGTGCGGGCGAGTCCGGCACGGTCGTGACGCTGGTGCTGCCGAACCAGCGCCGTGAGATGGACCGGCTGATGGCGGACGCCGGGATCACCCCCCGGATCGCCAAGGTCCGCTCGGGCGAGGCGGAGCTGACCCGGATCACCGGCGCCCAGGCGCCGTCCGGCGTCCCGGTCGTCATCCAGGCGCCGGCCGCCGCGGCCCCGGCCTCGCGGTCCGCGGCCTCCCGCCGCGGCCGCCGCAGCCGCCCCTCGCAGGCGCGCCGCCGCACCACCGGCGGCAGCACCACCCGCTGACCCGTCCCGCTCCACACCGCCCGCCCGCGCACCTGTGCGCCGGCGGGCGGCGCCATGTCCGGCCCGGGAGCGGTACGGGACGCCCTGCCCCCGGGACGAGGGCGAACCCCCGGCCGGCGGGCGGCTCGGGGGCTCGGGGAGTGGCCTTCAGTCGGACGAGGGGTCGTCGGGGGCGTCGTCCCGGCGCTCCTCCTCGGGGGGTGACGTCCTTCTCCCCCGTGACCTGCTCGAGCGGGCTCTCGCCGGTGTCGCCGTCGGCGTCGTGGCCCTTCGGGTCGGGCATGACGGGATCCTCCTCCGTGTCGGGGCCGGGCTGTCCCCTCGCGAGTCACCCCCTTCGCGCCGCCCGAACCCTCACGCCGCCGGCCTGGCCCCGCCGTCGTCCCCGGTCCCGCCCGCCCGGTGCGTCCCCGTCCCGGTGCCGCGGCCGCGGCCGCGGGTGAGGACCAGGGCGAGCGCGATCATGCCGAGGCCCAGGATCAGGTGGAGCCAGTTGTCGGCGGTGTTCAGCGGCACGAAGTTGGCGTCGCTGTGCCGGTCGATCACCAGGCCGTAGATCCACAGCGCCAGGTAGACCAGGCCGCCGCCGATCAGGTAGGCGCGCGCGGCCGACGCGGTCCTGGCCAGGGCCAGGCCGAGGATGCCGAGGAGCAGGTGGAGGAGGTTGTGCAGGACGGAGACCTGGAAGAGGCCCAGCAGCTTGGCCCCCGACTCGTGCGAGGCGAACTCCATGTCGCCGTAGTGGGTGGTGATCCCGGGGATGAACCCGAGGAGACCCACCAGTACGAAGACCAGGCCCACCGCCTGGGCGGCCCGCTGCACCGGTGCGCGGGCTCCGGCCGGGCGCGCTTCGTTCGTGGTCATCGTCGTGCCACCTCCTGACGGCGGCGCCGGCCTTCGGCTGCCGCCTTGTGCACGGCCGGTGCCCACGCGGGACCGGGCTACGCCGACTCTCACCCGCACGGCCCAGCACCCGGGTGGGAGGGCGCCCGATCGGGCGGACCGGGAGTTTTCCGGCCGGCCGGGAGGGCACTCGCCCGCCATGTCCCGCGATACGTCCCCTCTCGCCGACCGCACCGCCGCACTGCTGCTCAAGGGGTACGACTGGCTGCCCGGCCTGGTCCGCCGGCACGGCGCCCCGCTGCGCACCCGGCTGGCCGGACGCACCGCCGTGGCGCTGCGCGGCCCGGAGGCCGTCCGGTTCGTCTACGACGAGCGCCACGTGGTGCGCGGCCCCGCGATGCCGGAGCCGGTGCTGAGCACGCTCTTCGGCAAGGGCGCCGTGCACACCCTGGACGGCGAGGCACACCGGGTGCGCAAGGCGATGTTCCTGTCCCTGCTGGCCGACCCGGCGCAGGTGGCCGACCTCACCGAGCGGGTCGCCGACGCCTGGGAGGAGGCGGTGCCCGACTGGGCGGGCCGCGAGGAGGTCGTGCTGTTCGACGAGGGGGCCGTGGTGCTGACCCGGGGCGTGTGCCGCTGGGCGGGGGTTCCGCTGGACGAGGCGGACGCCCGTCCGCTCGCCCGGGACCTGGTGGCCATGGTGGACGGCTTCGCCACCGCGGGACCCCGGCACTGGCGGGCCCGGCGGGCCCGCGCCCGGCGCGAGTTCTGGGCCGCCGGCGTCGTCGAGGAGGTCCGCGACGACGCGCTGGCCCCGCCGGAGGGCTCGGCGCTCGACGTGATCGCCCGCCACCGTGACGCGGACGGCCTGCTGCTGGAGCCGCGGGTGGCCGGCGTCGAACTGCTGAACGTGCTGCGCCCGACGGTCGCGGTGACCTGGTTCCTGTCCTTCGCCGGCCACCTGCTGCACCACCGGCCCGACGTGCGGGACCGGCTGTGGGCGGACGACGCCGCCTACCTGGCCGCCTTCGTCCACGAGCTGCGGCGCTTCTACCCGTTCGCCCCGTTCGTCGGCGGACGCGCCCCGGCGGACGTCTCCTTCCAGGGCGAGCCGATCCCCGAGGGCGCCATGGTGCTCATCGACCTGTTCGGCCAGAACCACGACGAGGAGCTGTGGGGCGACCCGTTCGTCTTCCGGCCGGAGCGCTTCCTCCAGCGGCCGGTGGAGCGTGACGAGCTGGTCCCGCAGGGCGGCGGCGACCCGGCGACCGGCCACCGGTGCCCCGGCGAGGCGGTCACCATCGCGCTGCTGGAGGCGCTGGCCCTGCGGCTGGCCCGGCTGGACCACGAGGTGCCCGACCAGGACATGCGGATCTCCCTGCACCGGGTGCCCGCCCGCCCGCGCAGCGGCCTGCGCATCACCGTGACGGGAAAGTGACGCACGTGCCGAAGCCGCGGCGGTACGCGGTCGCCGCGTCCGGCCGGTGGACCGACGAGGAGGACGGGCGCCGGCTTCCGGCGGGCGAGGTGCACGCCTGGGAGCCGGGGACCAACCAGACCGTCTGCGGGCTCTCCCTCAGCCGCTCGGAGCTGACCCGCTTCGCCGGCGTCGGGTGGCAGGACGCCTTCCCCGAGTCCGGCGGCGACGCGGACCGGGTCCGGCGGGTGTGCCCCCGGTGCGCCTCGGTCGCCGGACGGCGCGGTCCCGACGCGCGTCCCCGCTGGCAGCGCACCAGGCCACGACCGTGACAACGCACACATCTCCGCCCACACTTGCCCCGGTCCGCCACCCCGGGGGATGGTGGGAGGACCAATGTCTTCAGAAGGGCGGTCGGCGCGCAGCACCATCTGTGGCGCCCGTGATCCGTGGACTCTTCGCACTCACTCCACGACAACCCCTCGGCCGCCGCGACCGACCGGGGCGTATTCGCCCCCTTCCCCGTCCTCACCGCGGACCCGATGGGGGTGCTGACCGCGCTCAACGCGGCCGCGGCGGACCTCTTCCCGCGTGCGGCGGCGGGCGTGCCGATGCGTGACGCCGCTCCCTCCTGGCTGGTCAAGGCGCACGAGCGCGCCTGCCGGACCACGGCCGCGTCCGACGACACCCGGGCCGCGGCCTGCGGGCCGGTGGACGACCGCTGGTTCCGGGGCCTTGCGGTCTTCGCCGACGACGGCGGCGTCGCCTGGTGGCTCGCCGACGAGACCGCCCGCCACCGCGCCGAGCGCCGGCTGGCGGAGGAGCGCCGGGTCGCCAACGTGCTCAACGAGGTCTCCGGGGCTCTGCTCGCGACGCTCAATCCCGAGCGCTGCATGGAGCTGACCGCGCGGCTGGCGGCCGAGCACCTGGCCGACGCGGCGGTGGTGGTCTCGCCCGTGCTCGGTCGCGGGCTGCCGGTCGCCACCTGCGGCCCGGACGGCGTCACGACGCACGAGGTGCTGCGCGCGGACCCCGAGGCGGTGCCGGACCTTGACGAGGCGCTGCGGGGCCGTCTGCCCTCCCCCGCCACGATCGCGCTGGACCCGTCGGTGCTGCCGGACTGGGCGGTGCCCGGCGCGATGGCCGGGCCGGTGACCCGCGCCTCGCTGACGCCGCTGCCCGGGCAGGGGGTGCCCGCCGGGGCCCTGCTGCTGCTCGACACGGGGGCCTCCGACGGCGCGGACGACGCCCGCCCCGGGCCCGACTTCGCGCGGCTCTTCGCCGCCCGGGCCGGGGCGGCGCTGTCCGCGGCCCGGCTGCACGCGGAGCAGGCGGCGATCACCGCCACCCTGATGCGCAACCTCCTGCCGCCCGACCTGTCCACCGTGCACGGCGTGGAGTACGCGGGCATCTACCAGCCGTCCCGGGCCAGCGAGCGGGTGGGCGGCGACTTCTACGACGTCCATCCCGGCCCCGCGCCGCGGGACGAGACGCTCGTGGTGCTGGGCGACGTGTGCGGCAAGGGCCTGGAGGCCGCCGTGCTGACCGGCAAGATACGCAACACCCTGCAGGCGCTGCTGCCGCTGTCCGGCGACCACCAGCGGCTGCTGGGCCTGCTCAACGACGCGCTGCTGGCGCCGGCCAACCCGCGCTTCGCCACCCTGGCGCTCGCCTCGGTGGTGCGGGACGGCCCGCTGGTGCGGCTCCGGGTCACCAGCGCCGGGCACATGCCGCCGGTGGTGGTCCGCCGCTCCGGCGAGGTGGAGGAGGTCCCCACCCGGGGCACCCTGGTCGGCGCGTTCCACAGCATCAGCTCCACCACCGCCGAGGTCGTGCTGCGGCCGGGCGAGACGTGCGTGCTGTTCACCGACGGGATCACGGAGGCACGCGGCGGGCCGCTGGGCGACGACATGTTCGGGCAGGAACGGCTGCTGGCCGCGCTCCGGCGGTGCGCCGGCATGCCGGTCGACGCCCTGGTGGATCATGTACACATGCTGGCCGCCGACTGGCTCGGCGGCGGTGATCACGACGACATCGCGGTGGTGGCCGTCGGGGCCCCGTACCGCGGAGACTTCTGAGGGAAGGCCCGACGGCATGACGGCACAGGACGGCACGGACGGCGGAACGGGCGGCGGCAGCCCCTGGGAGAGGGTGCCCGCGAAGGTCCACGAGGACCTGTGGGAGGCCCTGCGCCAGGGCGACGAGTACACGGCGTCCGGCGTGGTGCTGGACGCCGTCGACGCGGGCGTGGGCGTGGAGGACGTGCTGCTGGGGCTGATAGCCCCGGTCCAGGAGCGGATCGGCGCGGAATGGGCCGCCAACCGGATCACCGTGGCGCAGGAGCACACCGCCACCGCCGTCAACGAGCGGGTGATGGCGGCTCTCGCCCACCACCCGGCGTACCGGCCGCCGCCCCCGCACCGCGGGCGGATCACGGTGGCCTGCGTGGACGGCGAGTGGCACTCCCTGCCGGCCCGGCTGGTCGCGGAGGTGCTGCGGCGGCGCGGCTGGGACGTCGGCTTCCTCGGGGCGCACGTGCCGACGCCGCACCTGGTCGCCGACCTGCACGCCTCGGCGCCGCGGGCGGTCGCGTTGTCCTGCTCGATGCCGCGTCACCTGCCCACCGCGCACCGGGTGGTGGCGGCCTGTCAGGCCGCCGGGTTCCCCGTCCTCGCGGGCGGGCGGGCCTTCGGACCGGACGGGCGGCACGCGCGGACACTGGGCGCCGACGGGTGGGCGCCGAACGCGCAGGGCGCCGCCGAGGTGCTGGAGTCGGGGCTGGCCGGGAGCCTGCCGCGGCCGGCGCACCGGCCGGTCGACGACCTGCCGCACCTGGCGGACCAGGAGTACACGACGGTGACCCGGGCGAGGCAGCGGCTGGTGAAGGAGACGCTGGCGGCGCTGGAGGACCGGTTCCCGCCGATGCGGGCGTACAGCGACGTGCAGCGGGACCGGACGGCGGAGGACGTGGCGCACGTCGTCGACCACCTCGCGGCGGCCGTGTACGTGGACGACGACGTGCTGTTCTCCGGGTTCGTCTCCTGGACGGCGGACGTCCTGACCGCGCGCGGCGTGCCGGCGGTGAGCCTGGACCCCACCCTGGACCTCCTCGCCGCGGGCCTGCCCGACGCCACCCC
>NZ_JBRIOU010000002.1:253637-269668 GCF_053474865.1 Streptomyces sp. CO7 | reverse complement strand
CCTCCCAGGACGCGCCGACCTGGCGCAGCCGCCGGTCGTCGAGGGCGGCCCGCAGCAGCGGCAGCAGCTCGTCCTCCTCGTCGCGGATGTCCTGGCGGATCAGGGCGAAGGCCTCGGCGATCCACTCCTCGCGGCGGGCATCGGCCGCATCCGCCTCCTCGACCCGGGCGACCAGCTCGTTGACGGCCTGGTGTTCCTCCTCGACCACCGCGGTCAGCGCCTCGCCGTCCTCGGACACCCGCCGCAGCAGCGGCCACAGCACGGTCTCCTCGGCGAAGGCGTGGCTGAAGACCAGCTGGACGATGTCCCTCCAGAGCTCCGGCCGCTGCGGTCCGTCGGGGTCCGCCGCCTCGTAGGCGCTCATCATCCGCTCGAGTTCGTCGTGGTCGCGGCGCTGGCGCGCCAAGATGCTGCTCTCGCCGCCGAGTTCGGCGGTGTCGAGGTCCGCGACGGACTGCGGCGCGGTGGTCGGGGCGGACTGTTCGGTCATGCGGGCGCCTCACCTGGGGAGGGGGTCGGACGGTCGTGCCCTGCGAGTGACCAGGAACGGGCCGGCCAATCCCGCCGGCGGTAGAGTCGGTCCCGCTCCCCCACAACCCTGCGAGGTGCCCTGTGCCGGCCGTCCCCCGTGAGCTCGCCGATCTGCCCTACGCGCGCCATCTGGAGCCGTTGCGCGGGGAGCTGGAGACGGAGGGGACCTACGACACCGTGCACGCCGATGACCGGCAGTTCCAGGAGCCCCGGGCGGGCGGCGCGCGGTTCGTCGAGTGCGCCTTCACCTCGGTGGCGTTCGAGGGCGGGCGGATGCGGCGGGCGCGGTTCAACGACGTGTGGTGCCACACGGTGCGCTGGGTGGGCACCGACCTGGCCGAGTCCTCGTGGATGGACGCCTCGGTGCTCTCCGGGATGCTGGCCGGGGTGCAGGTGTTCGGCGCGACGCTGCGCCGGGTGACGTTCTCGCACTGCAAGCTGGACTCGGTCAACTGGCGTTCCGCGGCGCTGCGGGAGGTCCGCTTCGAGGACTGCCTGCTGCGCGACGTGGACTTCGGCGAGGCGACGCTGAAGGACGTGTCCTTCCCCGGCACCGTGCTCGACGGCGTCCGGCTGCGCGGGGCCCGGCTCGACGGGGTGGACCTGCGGGGCGCGGCGTCGCTGGGCATCGCCGACGGGGTGGAGGCGCTGCGCGGCGCGACCATCGACCAGGGTCAACTCCTCGACCTCGCACCCGCCTTCGCCCAGGCCCTGGGCGTCACGGTCGCCGCCCGCTGAACCCTCTGCGGCCCCTGCGGCGGGCCCCGCGGCGCGACGACGGCGCCGACGCCGTCCCGGGCCCGCGGCCGGGCCGGCGGCCGGGTGTCCGGTCCCTCACCCTCACGGGTGGTTCACGCCGCCGTTCGGCCCCGGGGCCCGGCACCGGCGCCCGGCGGGGCCCCGTCGGCGCGGCTATCTTCCGCTGGACCGGTGACGCCGCGGCCACCACCGCGGGGCGACGACGTCCTCGGCGTCACCGGGCCCCGCCCGCCCGTGCCAGGCGTCCCGCGCGTCGAGCGCGCCGTGCGCCACCGACCGAGGAGACCGATGGCGTCCCACACCGAAGAACCTGTCGCTCCGGTACCCGTGGCGGGCCGCCGCACGGCGGGCCGCGTGGTGGTCTCCTGGCTGTCGACGACCGACCACAAGAAGATCGGGCACCTCTACCTGGTCACCTCGTTCGTCTTCTTCCTGCTCGCCGGCCTGCTGGCACTGCTGATCCGGGCCGAACTGGCCCGCCCGGGGATGCAGTTGATCTCCACCGAGCAGTACAACCAGTCGTTCACCATGCACGGCACGATGATGCTGCTGCTCTTCGCGACGCCCACCTTCGCCGGCTTCGCCAACGCGATCATGCCGCTGCAGATCGGCTCTCCCGACGTCGCCTTCCCCCGGCTGAACGCCTTCTCCTTCTGGCTGTTCCTGTTCGGCAGCCTGATCGTGCTCAGCGGCTTCCTCACCCCGCAGGGCGCCGCCGACTTCGGCTGGACTGCGTACACCCCGCTCAGCGGTATCCGGCACACCGGGTACCTCGGCGGCGACCTGTGGATCATGGGCCTCGCGCTGTCCGGCTTCGGCACCATCCTGGGCGCGGTCAACTTCATCACCACGATCCTGTGCCTGCGCGCCCCCGGCATGACCATGTTCCGGATGCCGATCTTCACCTGGAACGTGCTGCTGACCTCGGTGCTGGTGCTGCTGGCCTTCCCGGTGCTGGCCGCCTCCCTGTTCGTGCTGGAGGCGGACCGCACGTTCGGCACCCACGTCTTCGCCCCGGAGAACGGCGGGGCGGTGCTGTGGCAGCACCTGTTCTGGTTCTTCGGCCACCCCGAGGTCTACATCCTGGCGCTGCCGTTCTTCGGCGTGATCAGCGAGATCATCCCGGTCTTCTCCCGCAAGCCGATCTTCGGCTACATGGGCCTGGTCGGGGCGACCATCGCCATCACCGGCCTGTCGGCCGCGGTGTGGGCGCACCACATGTTCGCCACCGGCGCCGTGCTGCTGCCCTTCTTCTCCTTCATGACCTTCCTGATCGCGGTGCCCACCGGGGTGAAGTTCTTCAACTGGATCGGCACCATGTGGAAGGGCTCCCTGTCGTTCGAGCCCCCGATGCTGTGGGCGGTGGGCTTCCTGGTCACCTTCCTGTTCGGCGGGCTGACCGGCGTGGTCCTGGGCTCGCCGCCGCTGGACTGGCACGTCACCGACAGCTACTTCGTGGTCGCCCACTTCCACTACGTCCTCTTCGGCACGATCGTGTTCGCGATGTTCGGCGGCTTCAGCTTCTGGTGGCCGAAGATGACCGGCAGGATGCTGGACCAGCGGCTGGAGAAGGTGCACTTCTGGACGCTGTTCGCCGGCTTCCACGGCACCTTCCTGGTGCAGCACTGGCTGGGCGCCGAGGGCATGCCCCGCCGCTACGCCGACTACCTGGCCGCCGACGGCTTCACCGCCCTCAACACGGTGTCCTCCATCGCCGCGTTCCTGCTCGGCCTGTCGACGCTGCCGTTCCTCTACAACGTGTGGAGGACGGCGAAGTACGGGCGCCCGATCACGGCGGACGACCCGTGGGGCTTCGGCCGCTCCCTGGAGTGGGCGACCTCCTGCCCGCCGCCGCGCCACAACTTCGAGAGCCTGCCCCGGATCCGTTCCGAGTCGCCGGCGTTCGACCTGCACCACCCGGACCTGGCCGGGTTCGACGAGGAGGAGAACGACGGCAAGAGGGACGTCCTGGACGCCGAGAGCCACCGGGGGTCGAGGACGTGAGCGCCGGGCAGCAGGGCGGCGGCGAGGTCTCGCCGGCCGTCGAGATGGAGGGCTACCTGATCGCCCACGCCCACCGCGAGAGCGCGCGCCGGGAGGCCGGGACGCTGTGCGCCCGCCTGCCCTGGCTGACCGGGGCGCAGGCGGAGGAGGTGGCACGGCAGTACGTGCTGCTGCGGATCGGCCTGACCCGCCGTCTGCTGCTGGACACCGCCGAGCGGGCCGAGCAGCTGCGCGAGGAGTACGAGACCCGCTACGAGGCCCTGCGGCGCACCCTGCTGCGCCGCCACGCCGGGGCCGCCTGCGCCGCCGTGGCCTGCGCGGCGGGGCTCACCGCGCTGCTGTCGACGGCGGCCCGCTGACCGCCGCGGGGGCCCCTGCCCGGGGGCCCCGCGGCCGGACGACGCGGAGGCCGGCGGTCAGACGACGCGGATGCCGATGATGCAGGTGTCGTCGTCGGTGTCGGACTTGCTGTGGGTGAGCAGTCCGTCCAGCCGCTGTTCCAGGTTGAGGTTGGGCTTGCGGACGTTGGACAGCAGCCGGGTCAGGGAGTCGTGCACCGACTCGTCGCGACGCTCGACCAGACCGTCGGTGTACATCAGCAGCGTGTCGCCGACGTCGAGCTGCATCTCCGCCTCCTCGTAGGTGGCCTCGGAGAGGGCGCCCAGGAGGATGCCGCCGGCCGGCTGCAGCGGGGCGGCCTGCTCGCCGCGGATCAGCACCGGCGGGAGGTGCCCGGCGCGTGCCCAGCGCAGCGTGTGGGTCTCCGGGTCGTAGAGGCCGCAGACGGCGGTCGCCGTGACGTGCTCGGTGAGGTAGTGCGCGACGATGTTCAGCCAGGCCAGCAGCTGCCCCGGTCCGGCGCCGGTGACCGCGAGGCCGCGCATCGCGTTGCGCAGCACGACCATGCTGGTGGCGGCCTCGATGCCGTGTCCGGCGACGTCGCCGACGCACAGCATGACCTGCTTGGAGGGCAGCACCACCACGTCGTACCAGTCGCCGCCGACCATCGACTCCGACTCGGCCGGCCGGTAGCGGACCGCGACCTGCAGGCCGGGGCTGTCCATGCCGGAGTGGCTGGGCGGCATGATCGCGTGCTGGAGCTGCAGGGTGAGCCGGTTGCGTTCGGCGGCCTGCTGCTCGGTGTGGGCGAGCTGGTCGCGGGTGGCGGCCAGCGCCACCTCGGTCCAGTGCTGCGCCGAGATGTCCTGGTAGGCGCCGCGGATCGAACGCAGCCGGTTGTCCTCGTCGAGGACGGGCTCGGCGACCACCCGGATGTGCCGGGTGATGCCGTCCGGCCGCTGCAGGCGGAAGGCCGCCGAGGCGGGCCTGCGGTGGTGCAGCACGGCGCGGACGAAGCGCCCGATGGAGACGGCGTCGTCGGGGTGCGCGTGCGCCGCCATCTCCTCCAGCGGCACCGGGCGGTGGGTCTGCGGCAGGCCGTAGAGGTCGAAGAGCTGGTCGTTCCAGACGATCTCGCCGGTGAGGACGTTCTCCTCGAAGCCGCCGATCCGGCCCAGGCGCTGGGCGTGCTGCAGCAGGTTGGCCAGCCGGGCGGTGTCGTCCTCGATCCGCCAGATCAGCAGCACGCTGTTGCCGTGCCGGCTGACGCTGACGTCGACGGTGGTGTCGAGCGGCACCTGGTCGACCAGCGTGGTCAGGGTGACCCGGCGGGAGCGGAACGCCTCGCCGGTCGCGTAGACCCGCTCGATCTTCTCGAAGAGGCCGCTCTCCCCCATGGCGAGCGGGTACGACTCGAGCAGCAGGGTGCCGCCGACCGCGTTGCGCGGCCGGCCCGCCGGGTCGGTGAACCGGCTGTTGACGTGGTGGATGCGGAAGTCGGCGAGCCGTCCGTCCGGCCACAGGTGCGGGGTGAGGACCAGCGCCGGGTCGTAGAGACCCTCGGCGAGGTCGACCAGCTCGGTCAGGTCCTGCGGCAGCTGCCAGGTGTCGGGCGCCGGGGTGGCCACGGCGCCCGGGCCGCCCTCCAGGGTGTGGGCGCACAGCTCGGCCAGCGCCTCGACCTGCCGCATGATCTGCGGGGGCTGCGGCTCGAGCGGCTCGGGCCAGCAGATCTCCAGGATGCCGTGGACCCGGCCGCCGGTGCCGGCGGGGACGGCGATGCGCCCGCCGCGCGGGTTGTGGGACCAGCCGATCGACGGCAGGGCGGAGGAGGGCTGCTTCTCGGCGCACACGGTGCCCCGGTCCGTCAGCGCCTGCCGGGCCAGCGTGCAGACGCCCGGCGGGACGTAGCGCCACCGGCCGGCCTCGTCCGCCGGGAAGCCCGCGTGGCCGACCAGGGAGAGCGAGGCGTCGGCGCCGGCCGCCCAGACGGCCACCGCGGTGGCTCCCAGCGGGGTCAGCGCGTGCTCCAGCAGCGACTCGGCGACGGCCTGGGTGTCCCCGGCGGCCGCGGCGCCGCTCTCGGCGGTGCGCAGCCGGACCGCGACCGCGGCGGCGTCCTCGGTCTCCGGGACGTCGGTGTCGTCCTCGGCGTCCTCGCCCTCCTGGCCGGTGGCGCGGCGGACGAAGTCGGCGGCCACCTCGGTGACGTGGTCGCGGGCCGCCTGGTTGACGATGTCCGCCGCCAGCTCCAGCTGGGTGAGGCCCGACTCCTCGGCCAGGGTCGCCAGCTGGCGGCCCGCCGCGGTCGGCCCGCAGCCGAGCCGCTCGATCAGCACGCCCTTGGCGAGCTCGATCAGCGCCCGGCCGTCGGCCGCGGCCTGCGCGGCGCGGATCTCGTCCCTCAGCCGCGCCACCGTGGCGGCGAGCCGGCCCATGCCCGCGCCCTCGGCGTCCGGACCGGCGATGTGCTCCATGTCGTGTCCCGTCCTGGCAGCGGGTACGCGCGATCCCTCCCCGGCGACGGGTTCGTCCGCCCGCGCGGGGTGCGCGGGGTTCTCGGGAGTGCTCACGGTAGTGCTGACTCCTCGGTCGGCGGTGGACGGCGGGCGGGTGCGGGTCTCCTGGTCGTGGGCGGACGGTGCGGGGCGCGCGGCGCCCCGCATCCCTGTCATTCGGACAACCAGCGCTCGATGCAGGCGATCAGGTCGTTGGCGTCCACGGGCTTGGTGACGTAGTCGCTGGCCCCGGAGGCCAGCGACTTCTCCCGGTCACCGGGCATGGCCTTGGCGGTCACGGCGATGATCGGCAGGTCCGTGTAGCGCGGATCCTGGCGGATCGCGCTGGTGGCCGTGTACCCGTCCATCTCCGGCATCATCACATCCATCAGGATGAGATCGATCTCCGGGTGGGTGTGCAGCGACTCGATGCCCTTGCGGCCGTTCTCCGCGTGCAGCACCTCGATGCCCTGGAGCTCCAGGATGCCGCTGAGCGCGTACAGGTTGCGGGCGTCGTCGTCCACGACCAGCACGGTCCGGCCGGCCAGGCTGCCGGCCACGGTCCGTTCGGCGGGCCGCCGGTTCTCCTCCTGGCGCACCAGGGGCAGCACGTCGCCGGGCTCCTCCGCCGACAGGTGCAGGGTGATCCGCTCGCGCAGCTCGTCCAGGCTGGAGATCAGCTCCAGCGGGCGCATCCGGGCGAGGAACTGCAGCTGCTGCTCCTGCGCGACGTCCAGGCGGCGGCTGTTGTGGGCGAGCACCGGCACCGTGGACAGCGCGGTGTCACCGTCCATCGCCTGCAGGAAGCGGATGGCCTCGTCCTGCGGCATGTCGATCTCGAGCACGACGCAGTGGAACGGGCCGGCGGCCAGGCTCTCGGCGGCCTCCTGGGCGCCCACCGCGGTGATCACCTCTATGTCGCCGGCCGGCTTGCCAAGGCCGGAGTTGCCCGCGAGGTCGCTGACGGCGCTCTCGGCGACCAGGGAGAGCAGCCCGCGGCTGCGCTCCTCGACCACCAGCAGGCGTCGCCGGGGCCGGGCGTCGGACACCGGACGGACGTCCTGGGTGATCACGCTCGCGTGGTCGTCGGCGGCGGTGATCGCGGCCGGCGTGGGCAAGCCGCCGAGCGCGTTCTCCCAGTCCCCCCGGGAGACCGGGAGGTACAGCGTGAAGGTACTGCCCTTGCCGACCGAGGAGCGGGCGGTGACGGCGCCGCCCAGCAGGTGGGCGATCTCCCGGCTGATGGACAGGCCCAGGCCGGTGCCGCCGTACTTGCGGCTGGTGGTGCCGTCGGCCTGCTGGAACGCGCCGAAGATCGCCTCGAGGTGCTGCTCGGCGATGCCGATGCCGGTGTCCTTCACCTGGAAGGCGATCACCGGTCCGCCGCGGTGCACGAACGGCGGCACGTCCGCGGTCTCGGCCGTCTCGATGCGCAGCTCGACGCTGCCGTGCTCGGTGAACTTGACCGCGTTGGAGAGCAGGTTGCGCAGCACCTGCCGCAGCCGGGAGTCGTCGGTGAGCAGGTGCTCGGGGATGCCGGGCGCGGTGGAGACGGTGAATTCGAGGTTCTTCTGGGTCGTCATCGGCCGGAAGGTGGCCTCGACGTACTCGACCAGCTGACGCAGCGGCACCTGCTCGGGGTTGATGTCCATCTTGCCCGCCTCGACCTTGGACAGGTCGAGGATGTCGTTGATCAGCTGCAGCAGGTCGGAGCCGGCCGAGTGGATGATGCCCGCGTACTCGACCTGCTTGGGGGTCAGGTTGCGCGTGGGGTTCTGCGCGAGCAACTGGGCCAGGATCAGCAGGCTGTTGAGCGGGGTGCGCAGCTCGTGGCTCATGTTGGCCAGGAACTCCGACTTGTACTTCGACGCGAGGGCCAGCTGCTGGGCGCGGGCCTCGAGCTCCTGGCGTGCCTGCTCGATCTCGAGGTTCTTGGTCTCGATGTCGCGGTTCTGCGCGGCCAGCAGCGCGGCCTTCTCCTCCAGCTCGGCGTTGGAGCGCTGCAGTTCGTCCTGCTGGACCTGCAGCTCGGCGGAGCGGGCCTGGAGTTCGGCGGTGAGCCGCTGCGACTCGTCGAGCAGCTCGTCGGTACGGGCGTTGGCGACGATGGTGTTGACGTTGACGCCGAGCGTCTCCATCAGCTGTTCCAGGAAGGCCTGGTGGACCTGCTTGAACGGCGAGAAGGAACCCAGCTCTATGACGCCGAGCACCTGCTCCTCCACCACGATCGGCAGCACCACCAGGCTGCCCGGGGCGGCCTCGCCGAGCCCGGAGGAGATGGCCACGTAGCCCTCGGGGACCTCCTGGACGACGATGGTGCGGCGGCTGCGCGCGGCCTGTCCCACCAGCGACTCGCCGAGCCGGTAGCGGGAGTGGCCCTCGAACTCGATGGGGCGCCCGTAGGAGCCGACGAGGCTCAGCTCGGTGTTCCCCTCGTGCTCCTCGGCCAGGTAGAAGGCGCCGTACTGGGCGGAGACCAGCGGGGTGAGCTCGTCCATGACGAGCTCGGCGACGACGGCGAGGTCGCGGTGCCCCTGCATCAGCGACGAGAACTTCGCCAGGTTGGACTTCAGCCAGTCCTGTTCCAGGTTGGCCCGGGTGGTCTCGCGCAGGGACTCCACCATGGAGTTGATGTTGTCCTTGAGCTCGGCGACCTCTCCGGAGGCGTCGACCGTGATGGAGCGGGTCAGGTCGCCCTCGGCCACGGCGCTGGCGACCTCGGCGATGGCGCGCACCTGGCGGGTGAGGTTCCCGGCCAGTTCGTTCACGTTCTCGGTGAGGCGCTTCCAGGTGCCGGAGACGCCCTCGACCTCGGCCTGGCCGCCCAGGCGGCCCTCGCTGCCGACCTCGCGGGCGACGCGGGTGACCTCGGCGGCGAAGGAGGAGAGCTGGTCGACCATCGTGTTGATGGTGGTCTTGAGCTCGAGGATCTCGCCGCGGGCGTCGACGTCGATCTTCTTGGACAGGTCGCCCTTGGCCACGGCTGTGGTCACCAGGGCGATGTTGCGCACCTGGTTGGTCAGGTTGTTCGCCATGGAGTTGACGTTGTCGGTCAGGTCCTTCCAGGTGCCCGCCACGTTGGGCACCCGGGCCTGGCCACCGAGCTGACCCTCGGTGCCCACCTCGCGGGCCACGCGGGTGACCTCGTCGGCGAAGGCGGAGAGGGTGTCGACCATGGTGTTGATCACACCGGCCAGTGCGGCGACCTCGCCCTTGGCCTCGACGGTGATCTTCTGCGACAGGTCGCCCTTGGCGACCGCGGTGGCCACCTGCGCGATGGAACGCACCTGACCGGTCAGGTTGGAGGCCATCACGTTGACGTTGTCGGTGAGGTCCTTCCAGGTGCCGGAGACGCCGCGCACGGTGGCCTGGCCGCCCAGGTTGCCCTCGGTGCCCACCTCACGGGCCACGCGGGTCACCTCGTCGGCGAAGCCGGAGAGCTGGTCGACCATCGTGTTGATGGTCTCCTTCAGCTCGAGGATCTCGCCCCGGGCGTCCACCCGGATCTTCTGCGTCAGGTCGCCCTGGGCCACCGCGGTGGTGACCTCGGCGATGGACCGCACCTGGGCGGTGAGGTTGTCGGCCATGACGTTGACCGACTCGGTGAGGTCCTTCCAGGTGCCGGAGACGCCCTTGACGTCCGCCTGGCCTCCCAGCCGGCCCTCGGTGCCCACCTCGCGGGCGACACGGGTCACCTCGTAGGAGAACGCGGAGAGCTGGTCGACCATCGTGTTGATGGTGTTCTTCAGCTCCAGGATCTCGCCGCGCGCGGTGACGGTGATCTTCTGCGACAGGTCGCCCTTGGCGACCGCGGTGGCCACCTGCGCGATGGAGCGCACCTGGGCCGTCAGGTTGCCGGCCATGAAGTTCACGGAGTCGGTCAGGTCGCGCCAGGTGCCGGAGACGCCCTTGACGTCAGCCTGGCCGCCGAGGATGCCCTCGGTGCCCACCTCGCGCGCCATACGCGTGACCTCGTCGGCGAAGGAGGAGAGCTGGTCGACCATCGTGTTGATGGTGTTCTTCAGCTCGAGGATCTCGCCCCGGGCGTCGACGGTGATCTTCTGCGACAGGTCGCCCTTGGCGACCGCGGTGGTCACCTGGGCGATGTTGCGGACCTGGTCGGTCAAGTTGCCGGCCATGAAGTTCACGGAGTCGGTCAGGTCACGCCACACGCCGCCGACGCCGGGGACCTCGGCCTGGCCGCCGAGACGGCCCTCGCTGCCCACCTCGCGGGCGACGCGGGTGACCTCGTCGGCGAAGGAGGAGAGCTGGTCGACCATCGTGTTGACGGTGTTCTTCAGCTCCAGGATCTCGCCCCGGGCGTCGACGTCGACCTTCTGCGACAGGTCGCCCTTGGCGACCGCGGTCGCCACCTGGGCGATGTCGCGGACCTGGGTGGTGAGATTGCCCGCCATGGCGTTCACCGAGTCGGTGAGGTCCGCCCAGGTGCCGGAGACGCCGGGGACCTCGGCCTGACCGCCCAGGGTGCCCTCCGTGCCGACCTCGCGGGCGACGCGGGTCACCTCGGAGGTGAACAGGGAGAGCTGGTCGACCATGCCGTTGAAGACGGTGGCGATCTCGCCGAGAAGTCCGTCCTCCTCGTCGGAGAGCCGTGTGCCGAAGTCTCCGTCGCGTACCGCGGTGAGACCCGCCAGGAGCTGACGCAGCTCCGCCTCGCCGATCTTGCCGGCTCCGGCCTTCGCGCCCCCTCGCGAGGACCGCGACCGCGGTGCGCCACGCGTACCTTCGACCGCCGCCGCCTCAGCCACGCCCGACCTCTTTCCGTGTTGGTGCCATGACGGAAGGCCGCACGGCGAACTCCACGTATACCCGGAGTTCTCCGCATCATGCTCACGGGATTCGGCCCCCGTCGAACGACGAGTTGGGAGGCTACTTCACCTTGTGAAGGAAGTGAAAACGCCCCCGCCCTCCGGAGCCCGCGGGGCACGATTTCCGGCCGTCCCGGCTCCTTCGTCCCGGTCCACCGTACGGCCCGGCGGCGGCGCGGGCCACAGGTCCCGGGCCGCCCGACGCCCGGCGGCCCTCGTCGGGCGTCACCGAACCCTCGCGAAAACTTCGCAGGTATGTGTCAGGCATGCTGGGGTATCGGAAGCCAGATGATTTCCGTCGTCCTAGTCCCCGCGCGCCCCGCGCGGCCCCTCGGCCACGCTGTCCGCCCGGGCGGACGACGGCCGGTGGGCTCGTGAACCCGCTGGTCATCAGGGCACGTATCGAAGGAGCACAGCGGTGGCAGGGCAAGAAGAGTCGAACAGACTGGTCGAACTGCTGACGGCGAAGGACGACCAGCTCGCCTCGGCATGGGTAGAGGCCGTCTCGCGCACGCTGCGCGGCCGGATCTCGCTGGCGGAACTCGAGCGCGAGCTCAACGAGCTGTACACGGCGCTGGTGGCCGGTCTTCGCGACGGCGCGTTCGACTGGCAGGGCGACGCCTACGCGGAGGTGCGGGCGCTGCTCGCCGAGCTGTCGCGCAGCCGCGCCCGGCAGGGGTTCACCCCCACCGAGACGGCGACCAGCGTGCTCTCCCTCAAGGACGTGCTGGCCCCGACCGTGGGCGCCTCGGCCGAGGACATCCACGCGTACCTCCAGCTCGGCAGGCTGGCCGACGCCCTCGCGCTCTTCACGCTCGAGGTCTACGCCAAGACCCGCGAGGAGATCATCAGCGCCCAGTCCGAGCAGCTGATGGAGCTCTCCACGCCGGTGGTGAAGCTGTGGGAGGGCGTGGTCGCGGTCCCGCTGGTCGGCACCCTCGACTCGGCCCGCACCCAGGTGGTGATGGAGAAGCTGCTCCAGGCCCTGGTCGACGCCGACGCGGACCAGGCGATCATCGACATCACCGGTGTCCCGGCGGTGGACACCGAGGTCGCCCAGCACCTGCTGAAGACCGTGGTGGCGGCCCGGCTGATGGGCGCCGAATGCATCATCTCGGGCATCCGCCCGCAGATCGCGCAGACGATCGTGGCCCTGGGCATCCAGTTCGGCGACATCGTCACCAAGGCGTCGCTGGCCGACGCCCTCAAGCACGCGCTCGCCCGCCGCGGCGGCGACCTCACCAGCGGCGGCCAGGCGTGACCGAGCGCGTACCCGTACTGAAGATCGGCGACGTCCTCCTGGTGTCCATCCAGGTGGACCTGGAGGACCAGATCGTCCTGGACCTCCAGGAGGACCTCGCCGGCCGGATCGTGGAATCCGGCGCCCGCGGCGTGGTGATCGACATCACGGCGGTCGAGATCGTCGACTCGTTCGTCGGCCGCATGCTCGCCACCACGGCCGCCATCTCCCGCATGCTCGACGCGGAGACCGTCGTCGTCGGGATGAGACCCGCCGTCGCGATCACCCTGGTCGAACTGGGCCTGTCGCTCGGCGGCGTGCGGACCGCCCTCTCGCTGGAGAAGGGCCTCGCGATGCTGGCCCGGCCGGGCGACCACCGTCCGGCGCAGCCATGAAGGCCCCGCTGCCCGAGCTCGACGCCGACGAAGAGACCTTGCCGATCGACTCGAACGACGACGTCGTGCGGGCCCGCCAGCTGGTGCGTACCCTCGCCCAGCGCTGCAAGCTGTCGCTGGTCGACCAGACCAAGCTGGTCACCGCGGCGAGCGAGCTGGCGCGCAACACGCTCGTCTACGGCGGCGGCGGGGTCCTGCGCATCGGGCTGGTCCGGCGTGACGGCCGGACCGGCGTGAAGGCGATCTTCGACGACTCCGGTCCGGGCATCCCCGACATAGACCAGGCACTGACCGACGGCTGGACCTCCGGCGGAGGTCTGGGTCTCGGTCTCAGCGGCGCACGCCGTCTGGTCGACGAGTTCACGCTGGACACCGAGGTCGGCGGCGGCACCCGGGTCGCGGTAACCAAATGGGCCCGCTGAGCGGGGAGATCCTGGACGCGGAGGACATCACCTGGCTTCGTGACCAGGAGTCCTTCCCCGCCGCGGCCAGGATCGCCGCGGTGACGCTGGCCCGGCGCATCGGCTTCGACGAACAGCGGTGCGCCGAGGTCGCCCTCGCGGTGAGCGAGGCCGCGACCAACCTGCGCCGGCACGCCGTCGACGGCGCGCTCCTGCTGCGCGTCGTGCGCACCCCGCACGAGGCGGGCGTGGAGTTCGTCACCACCGACGCCGGTCCGGGCATGGCCGACGTCGCCAAGTCCCTCACCGACGGCACCTCCACCGCCGGCACCCTCGGCATCGGCCTGGGCGCGATATCGCGCCTCGCGGACACCTTCCGGCTGCACTCGCTGCCGGGGCGCGGGACGGTGCTGACGGCCAGGTTCTGGCCGAAGACGGCGGACCGCCGCACGGCGGAGTCCGACGGGCCGCTGGTCGAGGGCCTGACCCGGGCGATCAACGGCGAGGACGTGTGCGGCGACGCCTGGGCCGCGCGCCTGGTCGGCGTGCCGGACGAGGGCCGCGCGGCGGCGTCCCTGCCGGCCGCCTCCGGGGCCGCCGTCGACGCGGAGGCGGCCGGCCGGGCCGCCGCGGAGCCCGCGGCCCGGCAGCTCGGCTGGGCCGAGCTCACCGGTCTGCGGCCCCCGCCCGCGGACGTCACCCCGCTGCGGGCCCCACGGGCGACGCGTGCCGTCGCCCCGGACGGCGAGCGGGCCCTCCTGGTCATGTGCTGCGACGGCCTCGGCCACGGTCCGCTCGCCAAGCGCGCCTCGCAGGCCGCGGTCACCGCGTTCCGCAACTCCTCCTCGGAGCAGCCCGACGGCGTGCTCCGCGACGTCCACAAGGCGCTGCGCGGCAGCCGCGGCGGGGCGATCGCCGTGGTGCGGATCGAGCCCGCGACCCGCAGCGTGTTCTTCTGCGGCGTGGGCAACATCAGCACCTTCGTCGTCGACCCGACGACCGAGACGCGGCGTTCCCTGCTCTCCGCGCCGGGCATCGTGGGCCACCAGATGCCGACCCTGCGCACCGTGCGGCTGGACCTCCCGCCGAAGGGCGCCGTGGTGATGCACTCCGACGGCCTCACCGAGCGCTGGCAGGCCTCGGACATGCCCGGCTTCCTCGACCAGACCCCCCTGGTGGCGGCCGCACAGCTGCTGCGCGAGGCGGGCGTCCGCCGCGACGACGCCGGCGTCGTGGTGGCCAAGGGGCCGTGGTGAGCACGCCCGCGTCCTTCGGGGCGGTTCCGCTGGTCTCGCTGTCCCTCACCACCGAGCAGGACGTGTTCGTGCTGCGCCGCAGCGGCAAGACGGCGGCCGAGTCGCTCGGCGTGGAGCCGCAGGACCAGATCCGGCTGGCGACCGCGCTCAGCGAGCTGGGCCGTGACCTGATCGGGTCCTGCGACCTGACGGTCTCCTTCGCCCTGGTCGGCCGGTCCCGCCCGCACCTGCGGTGCACGCTGCAGTGGAAGGACGGACCGGGCCCCGGCCGGGAGGCGCTGCGGGCGGCCTCCCGGCTGGTGGCACTGGAGCACACCGCCGTGGATCGGAGCCTGGTGATCGAACAGCCGCTGGGCGGGGACACCCCGTCGCCCGATCTCGTCGAGCGCACCCGTGCGGCCCTGCAGACCCACAAGGGGGCGACCGCCGTCGAGGACGCGCGGGCGCAGACCGTCGACCTGATAGCGGCGCTGGAGGAGTCGCGGGCCCAGCGCGAGGAGCTGCGCCGGCTCAACGCCGAGCTGGAGGAGACCAACCGCGGGGTGATGGCCCTGTACTCGGAGCTCTCCGAGGAGCTGGAGGAGACCAACCGGGGCGTCGTCGCGCTCTACGCCGAGCTGGAGGAGAAGTCGCACCAGCTGCGGGAGGCGAGCGAGGCGAAGACCCGGTTCTGGGCCAACGTCAGCCACGAGCTGCGCACCCCGGTCAACGCCGTGGTGGGTCTGGCGCGGATGCTGCTGGAGTTCGACGCGGAGCGCCTCGACGAGGAGCAGCACCGGCAGGTCTCCCTGATCGCCGCCTCGGGCGCCACGCTGCTCGCGCTCGTCGACGAGCTGCTGGACGTGGCCAAGGCGGAGTCGGGCCGGCTCGAGCCGAACTGGGGGCCGGTCGACCTGCGGGCGCTGCTCGGCCAGCTGCGGGGCGTGCTGCGCGGGTACGCGCGGCACGGCGACGCCGAGCTGGTCGTGGCGGAGCCGGAGCTGACCGTGGTCAGCGACGAGGTGATGCTCACCCGGATCCTGCGCAACCTGCTCTCCAACGCGCTGAAGTTCACCGAGTCCGGCACGGTGCGGCTCGACGTCGCCACCGACGACGGGGAGCGGGACGGCGAGCGGGACGGCTTCGTGGTGTTCACCGTCACCGACACCGGCGTGGGTATACCCGAGGCGGAGCAGCAGCAGATCTTCGAGGAGTTCTACCAGGTGCGCGGGCCGCACCAGCGGGGCCGTTCCGGCACCGGTCTGGGCCTGCCGTACGCGCGCCGGCTGGCCGAGCTGCTGGGCGGCACCCTCGCCCTGACCAGCGCCCCGGGGCAGGGCACCCGGGTCACCGTGCGGCTGCCCGTGCGGCCCGCCGCCTCCGGGGCGGAACGCGGGGCCGAGGCCGGTCCGCTGCTGACGGTCCTGGTGACGGCGGACGACGACGACGTCTTCCGCGCCGCCGTCCGGCCGCTGCTGGAGCAGCTGGCGGAGCGGGTCGTCGAGGTGGACCGGGGCGGCCGGGCCGGCGCGGTGGTGCGCGAGGAGCGGCCGGACGCCGTCCTGCTGGACCTGCACATGCCCGACATGGACGGCTACACGGTGCTGGCCGAGCTCGCCGCCGACCCGGAGCTGCACGGCATCCCGGTCGTCGTGGTCACCTCGGCGCGGCGTGAGAGCCTGGACCATGAGCGGCTGCGGCACGCCCGGACGGTGCTGGACAAGTCGTCGCTGTCACTGGCGCAGCTCACGGCGGCCTTCGCCGAGCACGTGGCGCGGGGGGACCGGGCGGAGCGGGGGG
>NZ_JBRIOU010000002.1:245186-253537 GCF_053474865.1 Streptomyces sp. CO7 | reverse complement strand
GAGCGGGGGGCGAGCACGGCACAGGGGGCGATCAGGAAGGACCCACGGTCGTGAGCCCCTGTCTGCAGAACGACAGCGCCGTCGCCAGGGTGATGGTGCTCGACGACAACGACACCAAGCGCTACATCATCAGCAGCTGGCTGCGCCGGGCGGGCCACACGGTGGTGGAGGCCGCGGACGGCGCGGAGGGCCTGGCCCTGCTGGCCTCGGCGGCGGACGGGGAGCTGCCGGAGCTGGCCGTGGTGGACGTGCGGCTGCCCGACATGAGCGGCTTCGAGGTCTGCGAGCAGATCAAGGCGGACCCGCGGACCGCCTCGCTGCCGGTCATCCACATCTCGGCGACCGCCATCGAGGTGAGCGACCGCGCCCAGGGCCTGCACCGGGGCGCCGACGCCTACCTCACCGAGCCGATCGCCCCGGACGAGCTGCTGGCCACCGTCACCGCCGCGCTGCGCTACGCCCGGGCCCGCCGCCGCGCCGAGCGGCTGGCGGCCCGGGTGGCGGCCCTCAACAGCAGCACCCTGGCGGTGTACGCGGCCCGGGACGGGCGCGCCTTCACCGAGGCGGCCGCGGCGGGCGCGGCCACGCTGATGCAGTCGCCCGCGGTGGCCGTGGCCCTGAGCCCGGACAACCGGATGCTGCACCTGGCCTCCGCGGACCGTGCGGCGGGGCCCGGGCCCGACCCGTCCGGCGACGCCCCGCCGGTGAAGCTGTCCACTCCGGAGCAGCGCCTGCTGGACCTGCTGGCCGGCCGGGTGCTGGGGGACGGCACCGGCACCGCGACGGCGATGCTGCCGGCCGCCGAGTGGCGGACCCTGGTGTGCCGGGAGGACGGCGCGGGGGCGGACGTCTTCACCGGTGACGTCGCCCTGATCCTCGCCCGCACCAAGAAGGGGCGGCCTCCCCTCGCGCTCGCCGTGGACGCCGGGGCGCTGGCCGGGGTCGACGACCGGGAGCTGCTGTCGCAGCTGGCCCAGGCGTGCGCGCTGGCGCTGGAGGCGCTGCGCTCGCGCAGCGAGGAGCACGCCCTGGTGCTCACCCTCCAGCGCACCTTCCTCCCGGACCGGCTCCCCGAGGTGCCGGGCGTCGATCTGGCGGTGCGCTACGAGCCGGCGGCCGACGACTCGGAGATCGGCGGCGACTTCTACGAGGTCATCGAGACGCCGGCCGGTCTGCTGCTGGCCATCGGCGACGTCGCGGGGCACTCCCTGCAGGCGGCGATGATCATGGGTGAGGTGCGGCACGCGCTGCGCGCCTACGCCATCGAGGGCCACGACCCGCGCACCCTGCTGGACCGGCTGGACGCCCTGCTGACCCGGCTGCGGCCGGCGATCACGGTCACCGTCTGCCTGGTGCTGGTGGAGCCGGGGGCCCGCCGGGTCCACGTCGCGAACGCGGGCCACATCCCTCCGCTGCTGCGGCATCCGGACGGCTCCACGCGCTACCTCACCGAGCACGGCCCGCTGCTGGGCCTCAACCTGAGGCACCCGCCGGGCGTGAGCCACGACGTGCCGGAGGGCTCGACGCTGCTGCTGCTCACCGACGGCCTGGTCGAGGTGCCGGGCGTGGACCTCACCGAGAGCCTCGACGAACTGGGGGCGACCCTCGCCGAGGCGCCCCGCGCGATCGAGGAGCTGTGCGACGTGCTCCTGCACCGGTTCGGCAAGGGCAAGACGGACGACATCGCCCTCCTCGCGGCGCGGCTGGGCTGACCTCCCCGGCCGCCCGCCTTCCCGGCCCCGGCGGGCCGGGCGGCCTCCGGCCGGCCGGAGTCAGGCGCCGCCGCGTGCACGCCGGCGCCTGCGCAGGACGACCAGCAGGTCGGCCGCGGCCAGCAGGGCGACCAGCGCACAGACCACGGTGAAGGTGATCAGCATGCCGCGGTCGGGGCTCTCCCCGGGTCCGACGTCGGCGGCCCAGAGGGCGAAGAAGACGGTCAGCGCGACGAAGACCGGCAGGAAGACGGCCGACAGCAGCAGCCGCAGTCCCAGCGCGCTGCGCGCGGTGACCGGTTCCGTGCCGCTGCGGCGGCGCCTGCCGGCCGCCTGCCCCCTGCCGTCCGGGCGTCGGGGGTCCTGGGGACCGGCGCCCTGGCCTCCGGACCGGCCGCCGCTCACAGGGTCGCCTCCCGTCGCCTCGACGCCTCGAGGATGCGGACCACCTCGTCGTCGTCCACCTGCTCGAAGTCCTCGTACCAGAGACCGACCGCCTGGAAGTCCGGCGGCTGCCGCAGACAGATCACGTCGTCGGCCTCCGCCCGCAGCGCGGAGGCGGCCTGCGGCGCGCCGACGGGCACGGCGAGGATCAGCCGCGAGGGGTCCTGGCGGCGCAGGTGGCGCAGCGCGGCGCGGGCGGTGACGCCTGTCGCCAGGCCGTCGTCGACGAGGATCACCGCCCGGTGCAGGACGTCCGGCAGGGGCCGCTCGCCCCGGTAGCGCAGGGAGCGCCGCCGCACCTCCTCCCGTTCCCGGGCCACGTCGGGGGCGAGGCGTTCCTCGCTCAGGCCCAGCATGTCCAGTGACGTCCGGTCGAACAGGGGCGGGTCGTCGCCGACGACGGCGCCGACGCCCACCTCGGGGCTGCCCGGCACGCCGATCTTGCGCACCACCAGCACGTCCAGCGGCGCCCCGAGGGCCCGGGTGACCTCGGCGGCCACCGGCACGCCGCCGCGTGGCAGCGCGAGGACGACGGGCTCGAAGAGTTCGCCGTCGGAGGCCCACTGCATGAGCCGGAATCCGAGTTCCTGGCCGGCTTCCCGGCGGTCGTGGAATCGCATGGATCTCTTCTCTCCTCACTCCCCCCGGTTCTCCTCGCTCCCCCGGTCACGTGATGCCGCTGTCGGCCCCTGTCAGCCGCGCACCGCCAGGTGTTCCTGGAACCAGTCGGCGGCGGCGCGGGTGACCTCCTCGAGCGCGCCGGGTTCCGGGAAGAGATGGGTCGCGCCGCCCACGACGTGGACGCGGTGGGCTCCGGGAAGGTGCATCGCGGCCTGCCGGTTGAGGTCGAGGACGGTCTCGTCCGTCCCGCCGACGATCAGCAGCACCGGTACGCCGACCCGCCGCAGCGCGTCGCCGGCCAGGTCGGGGCGGCCGCCCCGGGAGACGACCGCGCGGACGCTGCCCGGCCGTTCGGCGGCCGCGGTGAGCGCGGCGGCCGCCCCGGTGCTCGCGCCGAACAGGCCGACCGGCAGGCCGGCGGTGTCCGGGTGGCCTCCCACCCAGTCCACGGCGTCGGCGAGGCGTCCGGCGAGCAGGGCGATGTCGAAGCGGAGCGCCGCCGTGGCAGTGTCCTCGCGTTCCTCGGCGCGCGTCAGCAGATCCATCAGCAGGGTGGCGAACCCCGCCCGGCGCAGTCCTTCGGCGACCGCGCGGTTGCGGGGGCTGAGGCGCGAGCTGCCGCTGCCGTGCGCGAACAGCACCACGCCGCGCGCCCTCGGTGGCACGGCGAGGTCGCCGTCCAGGGTCACCCCCCCGCGAAGGGAGCTCGGCGCTGTGGGACGTCATGGCTGCTCATCTCCCTGTGCTGCCGGCCTCGTCCTGTCCCGGGCCGCGCACACGCGCGGGGCGCGGCCCGCCGGAGCCGCGCGTCCCGCTCAGGCCGACGGACGCGCCGCGGTCCGGCGTCCCGGCCCGGGTACCCCGCCCGTGGCCGCGCGTACCGGGCCGGCGCCACCGCGGCGCACCGGCCGCCAGGTCGCCACCAGCGCACCGGCCAGCAGGAGCTCGGCGAGGTCGCCGCCCCAGTACATGAGCTCCGCGCCCTGCCGGAGCTGGGCGACCGGGGCGTCGACGTACACGTGGAAGCGGCCGTACAGGGCCTGCGAGATCAGCGCGTGCGCGGCGATCGCGGCCCCGAGGTACACCAGCCGGGCCGGCACCCCGGGACGGGCGGGCGCCGGGTCCGGTCCGGCGACGGCGTGGGCGAAGAGGCAGCCGGACGCGAGCAGGTGCAGGTGCAGCAGCCAGTGACCGGCCGGGTGCGCCATGAGGGCGCCGTACAGGGGGGTGAAGTACAACGGCACCAGCGAGCCGGTGCTCAGCAGCAGCGCCACCGCCGGGTGCGCGAGGAGGCGGGCGGGCGCGCTGTGCAGCACGGCGGTCACCCGGCGGGCGGACGCGGCGGGCAGCACCCGCAGCAGCAGGGTGACCGGCGCGGCCAGCACCAGGGCGAGCGGCGCGTACATCCCGATCAGCAGGTGCTGGGCCATGTGCGCGCGGAAGTCGGAGTGGGCCGCCGGTCCCAGCGGAGGCAACAGCGCCACCGCGAGCAGGCCGAGACCGGTCAGGAAGGACGCCGAGCGGCGGCTGCTCCAGCCCCGCTCCGGGTTGCGGCGCCGGGCCCGCCGCGCGCCGAGGAGGAAGCCGCACGCCAGGGCGGTCAGGACCAGCAGGACCGGCACGTGGCCGAGGAGTTCGGGGAAGCCGGGGCCGGCGCCGCCGTCGTCGTGCTGGTGGGGTCCGTGCTCCATCAGACGTCGTGGTCCCGGACCGTCCGTCCGGCCTCCCGCGGGGCGGACGGGTCGACCGCCCGGCCGCGACGCCGCACCAGGTGGCCGACCGCCAGCAGCAGGACGCCGAGGACCAGGAAGCCCGCGTCCCACCACGCCTGGTGCTCACCGGCCCGGACGTGGTGCACGCCGAGGATCTGATGGTTCAGCAGGCCCTCGGCGATGTTGAACACGCCCCAGCCGAACAGCACCCATCCCCACAGCACCGGCGAGGTCCACACCGCCCGCCGGTCGTGGGTCACCCTGCCGTACAGGACGGCGAGGCCCGCCAGGACCAGCAGCCAGCAGAGCGCGTGGAAGATGCCGTCCCAGACGGTGTTCATCTCCAGTCCTGGAACGGTCTTCGGGTCGTAGTACCGGATGCCGACACGGTCCTGGTCGGTGCTGCTGAGCAGGTGGTGCCAGCGCAGGATCTGGTGGAGGAGGATGCCGTCCACGAACCCTCCGAGCCCCGCCCCCAGCAGGATGCCGGGCAGCCGGAGACTGCTGGGCGTCGCCGTGAGCGCCCGCGCGCCGTCCTCTCTCGCCATGCCTGTCCCTCCGTACCCGTCACGCGGCTCTCGCGCGGTGTTCCGTGCTCCGGGCACGGTTTCCCTCCGGTCCTCTTCCGAACCGCCCGGTGGAGGTGCGCACCCGGTCGGCCCAACTGCGCACGCGCCGGCACGCGTCATGCGGCAAGAGTTGTCCCATGGCAGACAACGGTGAGCGGCGACGCGCCTCGGCCACGGCCACCAGGCGCGCTCCGCGGGAGCGCAAGGTCCGCTCCGCGGCCGACGCGGCGCGGTGCGCCGCCGACGAGCTCGCGGCACTCGTCCACCACCCGCAGGAGGGCGTGTCGGCGGTCCGCAGGAGCGAGGAGGGCGGCTGGAGCGTCGTCCTCGACGTGTTGGAACTGGCCCGCATCCCCGACACCACCAGCCTGCTCGCGACCTACGAGGTGGAACTGGACGCCGAAGGCCGGATGGTCCAGTACTGCCGCACCGCTCGCTACCGGCGCGGGGGCGCCGACCAGTAGGCGGCCGCACCCCTTCCGGAAGGAACACCCATGACCGTCGTGACTCCGTCCCCGTACGCCGACGAACTGGCCTGCGTGCCGCGCGCGGGCACTCTGTACGACGTCCTCGACCTGATCCTCGACCGCGGCATGGTCATCGACGTGTTCGTCCGGGTGTCCCTGGTCGGCATCGAGATCATAAAGATCGACGCCCGCATCGTCGTGGCGAGCGTCGACACCTATCTGCGGTTCGCCGAGGCCTGCAACCGACTCGACCTGGAGCGGACCTCCCGCAGCAAGACCGTGCCGGAACTCTTCGGCGGCGGGGCGATGAGCAAGACGGTCGCCAAGGCGGGCGCCCGCAAGGCGGGCCGCTCCCTGGGCGACAAGGTGCGCGGCGTGCTCGGCACGGACACCCGGGACGACGAGGACGCCGAGTACGCGGACCTCGCCGAGGGCGCCGCGGACGAGGACCTCGGCGAGGAGGAGTACGAGGAGAGGCCCCGGCCGCAGCGCCACCGCCGCACCGACGACGACCGCCGCCGACCGGCCGGGGCCGCCCGGGACCGTGGGCGCGAGCGTGACCGCGACCGGGACCGGGACCGCGACCGGCCCCGCCCGCGCCGCCGTTCGGAGGACTGACCGTGGCCACCGCTCCTTCCGCCGTCCTGTCCGGCGGCGCCCCCTCGGCGGCGCCGGTCACCACCGGCTCCCTGTACGTCTACGGGATCGCGCCGGCCGGGGTCCGGGCGCCCCGCGCCCCGGGCGTGGACGGCGCGGCCGTCCGGCTGCTGACCTCCGGCCCCCTGTGCGCGGCGGTCTCCTCGGCTCCGGCCGAGATCCGGGCCCGCCGCCGCCACCTCGCGGCCCACCAGGCGGTGCTCGACGAGCTGTCCGGGCAGGGCCCCGTCCTGCCCATGCGGTTCGCCGTGCTCGCCCAGGACGAGGACACACTGGGGTCCTATCTCCGGGAGCAGCGGCCGCAGTTCGAGACGCAGCTGGAGCGGATCCGGGGCTGCGTCGAGATGAACGTGAAGGGGCACACGGTGCCCGGCTGCTTCGAGGACCTGGTCCGCCGGGACGAGAAGCTGCGCGAGCTGGCCCGGCGCACCCGCCGCCGCCCCGACTACGACGCCAACGTCCGCCTGGGCGAGGCGCTGGCCCGCGCGGTCACCCGGGAGGCACGGCACGCCGCCCGCGAGGTGCTGGACCGGCTGTCCCCGCTGGCCCGCCGCACGGCGCGGGGCGAGGTGGACGACACGGTCGTGCTCAGCGCCTCGTTCCTGGTGCCGGCCGAGGCCGAGCGGCGCTTCCGGAAGGCCGTCGAGGAGCAGGCCCGCCGCCAGGGCACGCGGCTGGCGCTCAGCCTGACGGGGCCGCTGCCCTGCTACAGCTTCGTCGACGCCCCCACCACGGCTGCCCCGGCGGCCGGCGGCGCGCGCCCCGCCGGGGCAGGGCCCGCCCGGTCCACCGCCAGGTCCGCCGGCGCCGGGACCAGGAGGTAGGGGCGTGGGGCTGTTCACCGAGATCCTGCTGCTGCCCTTCGCCCCGGTCCGGGGAACCGTGTGGATCGCCGACCAACTGGCCCGCGAGGCCGATCGCCAGGCCCGCGATCCGCGTCTGGTGCAGGCGCGCCTGGCGGCACTGCACCGCGCCCTGGACGAGGGCGAGATCGACGAGGCGGCCTTCGAGAAGGAGGAGGACCGCCTTCTGAGGCTGCTGGAGAACCCTGTCCGCCGCGTGGGCGGCCGGCCCGCCACCGGCACCCGCACCCGCACCCGCACTCCCGAGGGACTTCGATGAACCAGAACTGCAAGGCGGCGATGGCCGCGGCCGTCGCCGGTGGATACCTCCTCGGCCGGACGAAGAAGGCCAAGCTGGCCCTGGCCGTCGGCACCTACCTGGCGGGGCGGCGCTTCAGCATGTCCCCCACCCAGCTCGCCACCCAGGGCCTGACCAAGCTGCGGGAGACCCCGCAGTTCCAGGACCTCACCGACCAGATGCGTCACGAGGTGCTGGACGCCGGCCGCGCCGCGGTCACCGCGGCCGCCCGCCGCAAGCTCCTCGACCTCAGCGACTCGCTGCGCGACCGCGGCGAGCGCCTGTCCGGCGCGGCCGACGACCGTGACGACGACGCCGACGAGCGCGACGACGCGGACGACCGCTACGACGACGAGGACGACGCGTACGACGAGGAGCCGTCCGGCGAGGACCGTGAGGACGACACGGACGACGACGAGGACGACGACGAGGACCGCGAGGAGGACGAGGACGCACCCGCCGCCCGCGGGGGCGCCCCCCGGCGGACCTCCGCCGGCTCGGCGGGCCTGCGCAACTCCACCGCCAACCGGGGCAGCGCGCGCAGGGCGACGGTGCGACGGGCGGCCTCGACCGGTCCGGCGGTGGCCAACGCGGCGGTGAAGAAGAAGACGGCGGCCAGATCCGGCTCGGCGTCCGGCTCCGGCTCTCGGCGAGGGAAGTGAACGGCATGGCGAACGGACGACAGGAACGCGGCGGCGGCCGGGACGAAGGGCTGCCGATCGACGAACTGAAGGACGCCTTCGGCGAGTTGCTGGGAGCACTGGGCAGCAGCCTGGTGTCGAAGGCGGGCGACCGGCTGAGCGGCGTGACCGAACGGCTCCTCGACTCGGCGGGCGGCGAGGGCGGCCTGGCCGACAAGGCGGAGAAGGCCGGCGGCCTGGGACGCGTCGCCGGGCGGATGGGATCCGGCTCGGCGTCCGGCTCCGGCTCTCGGCGAGGGAAGTGAACGGCATGGCGAACGGACGACAGGAACGCGGCGGCGGCCGGGACGAAGGGCTGCCGATCGACGAACTGAAGGACGCCTTCGGC
>NZ_JBRIOU010000002.1:235386-245086 GCF_053474865.1 Streptomyces sp. CO7 | reverse complement strand
GGCCGGCGCAGACGGCCACCAACATCTACACGCGTAAGATCGTCGGCAGCGTCAGATGTGTATAAGAGACAGGCAAGGGTGGCGGAGGCGGCGGCAAGTCCACCAACATCGTCGAGATCCTCGACGTGGCCGTCCCGCTGCGCACGGCCTACGACCAGTGGACGCAGTTCGAGGAGTTCAGCGGTTTCACCAAGGGCGTCCGCGGGGTGAGCCAGAAGGACGAGATCACCTCCGACTGGAACCTGAAGGTCGGTCCCTCCAGCCGCAGCTGGAAGGCCACCGTCCAGGAGCAGATCCCGGACGACCGGATCGTGTGGTCCTCCGAGGGCGCCAAGGGCTCCACCCGCGGCGCGGTCACCTTCCACGAACTCGCTCCGCGCCTGACCCGCATCGTGCTGGTGGTGGAGTACTTCCCGGCGGGCTTCTTCGAGAAGACCGGCAACCTGTGGCGCGCCCAGGGCCGCCGCCTGCGCCTGGACCTCAAGCACTTCGCCCGCCACGTCACGCTCCACGGCGACGAGGAGCTGGAGGGCTGGCGCGGCGAGATCCGCGAGGGCGAGGTGGTCCGCAGCCACGAGGAGGCGATGGAGGACGAGGAGAACGCCCGCGAGGAGGACGAGGAGGGCCGCGAGGACGAGGCGGACGACTCGCTCGACGACGAGCCCTACGGCGACGAGGCAGAGGAGCCGGACGAGGACGAGGACGCGGAGGACGACGACGAGTACGCGGACGAGGAGGACCTCGACGACGAGGACGCCGACGAGGACGAAGCCGCGTACGAGGACGAGGACGACGCGGAGGACGAGGAGCCCGAACCGGAGGAGGAGGACCGGCCCCGGCGGCGCCGCGGTCGCGGCCGCAGCAAGCAGGGAGCGTCGTGACCGAGGTGACCGACTGGGTGGACCCCGCGGACGCGACGGTCTACCTCCCCGGGCCCAACAACAGCACCCTCGCCGACCTGCTGGAGCGCATCCTCGACAAGGGCGTCGTCATCGCGGGCGACATCAAGATCGACCTGCTGGACATCGAGCTCCTGACGATCCGGCTGCGTCTGTTCATCGCCTCCGTCGACACGGCCAAACGCGCGGGCATCGACTGGTGGGAGACCGACCCCGCGATGTCCTCGCGGGCCGCCCGGGACGCCCTCGCCGAGGAGAACGAGACGCTGCGCGAACGCCTGGCGGCCCTGGAACGCCGTCTCGACGGCGAGCCCCCGCGCGACACCGGCACACCCGCGCACCCACCCACGCACACGGACACACACCCGGAGACGCCCACCCGATGAGCAGCAGCGACACCGGCACCGTCACGTACCTGTTCGCCCTGTGCGCCGCGCGCCCGCCCGGGGAGGCGCTGTCCGCCGTCCCCGGGCACCCCGGGGGCGGCCCGCTGCGCACCCTGGAGGCGGGGGAGGTGGTCCTCGTGGTGCAGGACGTGCCCGCCCGCGACTTCCAGGAGCAGGCGCTGACCGAGCGGCTCGAGCGCCCCGAGGAGCTGGAGCGGTGCGCCCTCGCCCACCACCGTGGAGTGGCGGCGGCCGCGCCCCACGGACCGGTCGTGCCGCTGCCGCTGGCCACGGTCTACCTGAGCGACGGCAACGCGGTGGCGGCGGTGGCCTCCCGCCGGGAAACGGTCCTGGCACTCTTCGCGCGGCTGGCCGGCCGCACCGAGTGGGCGGTCAAGGTGCACGCCTCGGCCCGGGAGACGGCCGCCCCCGCCCCCGGCTCACCGGAGCCGTCCGCCGCGGGCGCGGGGGGCGGCCGGAGCTACCTCAGCCGGGCGAGCGCCCGCCAGCGCGTGCGGCGGGACCGGCACGAGACGGCACGGGCGGTCGCCCTGACCGTCGACCGGGCGCTGCGGGCGTACGCCGTGGACGCGTCCTCCCACCGCCCGCAGAGCGAGCAGCTGACCGGCGTGAAGGCGCCGCAACTGCTGAACGCGGCCTACCTGGTCGACGACGCCCGGCGCGGCGAGTTCACGGCCGCGCTGGAGCGGCTGCGCGCCGACGAGCGGCTGCGCGAGGTGGAGATCAGCTGGTCGGGGCCGTGGGTCCCCTACTCCTTCGCCCGCATGGAGCAGCCGGCCGCCACGGCGGGGGCGGGGGCGCCGTGATCCTTCCCGACGCGCGGGAGGACGGCCTCCCGCCCACCGTCCCCTGGGACGGGGACGAGCCCTACGCGCCGATCGGCCTGCCCCTGGTCGACCTCCTGGACCGGGTGCTCGGCACCGGCGTGGTGATCAGCGGCGACCTGGTCATCGCCATCGCCGACGTCCCGCTGGTGCGGCTGTCCCTGCGCGCCCTGCTCTCGTCCGTCTCCGCCCGGGTCCCCTCCCCCTGGGCCGACAGCGGCCCCCTGTGAGGCTCCCGTGAACCCCGCTCCCCTCCCCCGCGACGGCACCCTCGACCTCGACCCCGAGCGGGTCGCCGACGGCCTGGCCGAACTCGTCCTCACCGTCGTCGAACTGCTGCGGCAGCTGATGGAGAAGCAGGCCGTCCGCCGCTTCGAGGAGGGCACCCTCACGGCCGAGCAGGAGGACCGTCTGGGCACCGCCCTGATGCTGCTGGAACAGCGCATGGACGACCTCTGCGCCCAGCACGGCCTCAGCCGCGACGACCTCAACCTCGACCTGGGACCTCTGGGCTCCCTGCTCTGACCCTGCTCCGACCGCGCTCCGGCCGTGTTCCGACCGCCCGGGCCGTCTCTTGTATGCCCTTTGTATGCGCGCCCCCTTCAATCGCCGGATCACCCCCACGACTTGGGAGGATCCATGGCGGGACGAAGACTCACCGCGCGCTCCGTGCCGGCGGCGCTGGCGGGGCTGACGATGCTCACCGCGCTGCTGCAGGCCGCCCCGGCGTCCGCGGCCGCGGACGCCGGCCGCCCGGCGTTCCGTATGCCGTTCGTCTGCGACCAGAGCTGGCGCGGCAGCAACTGGGAGGGCCACAGCCCCTCCCACTCGATCGACTGGAACCACTACGACAGCGCCGGCAACCCCGACGACCTCGGCCGCCGGGTCCTGGCCAGCGCGGGCGGCACCGTGCTCTCGTCGTACTACGCCACCGACACCGGCTACGGCAACACGGTGGTGATCGGCCACGGCGACGGCTGGCGGACCCGCTACGCGCATCTGCAGAGCCGCGACGTGCAGGCCGGCGACACGGTGACCCGGGGGCAGCGGATCGGCACGGTCGGGGCCACCTCGGCGCTGTACTCCCTCTCCCCGCACCTGCACTACGAGCAGATCCACGACGGGTCGGTGGTCGTCGCCGTCGTCCAGGGCGTCACCTGGAGCGACTACCTGGTGCGGTACCAGACCAGTACGAACGGCTGCTGAACAGGCCCTCCCCCGCCGCCCGGAGGGCGGTCCCGGGCATCACGCCGAGCTCGGCGGCGAGCAGCCGCCGGGCCTCGGCGTAGGCGGCGCCGGCCTCCGCGGTCCGGCCGGCGCCGTCCAGGGCGCGCACCAGCAGCTGCCACAGGTCCTCCCGCAGCGGGTCGGCGGCGATCCGGGCGCGCAGTTCGGCGACGAGCGTCCCCAGGTCCCCGACGCGCAGCCGCTGGCCCAGGCACTCGTCGAGGGCGACGGCGCGCAGCTGGCCGAGGCGGGTCAGCACCGGGTCCCACAGGACGCTGCCCGGCAGGTCCTGCAGCACGTCGCCGCGCCACAGCCCCAGCGCCGACTCGTAGCCGCGCAGGGCGGCGGCGTGCCGGCCCACGTCACGGGCGGTGCGCGCCCGGTGGAGACGGCGTTCGAAGAGCAGCAGGTCGTGCTCGAGGGCGGGAACCTCCAGCACGTAGCCGCCGTGGCGGGTGCGCAGCCCTCCGTGGTCCACACCGGCCGTGGCCAGCGCCGCGCGCAACGCGCGTACATAGGTGCGAAGGTTGGCGACGGCCGACCGGGGCGGCCGGGAGGGCCACAGGACTTCGGTCAAAGTGTCCAGCGAGACGAACTCCCCGGGCCGCAGCAGGAGCGTGGCCAGCACCGCCCGCGGCTTGGGCCCGCCGAGCGGGACAGAGCCGCGTGTCATCGGGCCTCTGATCTGCAACGGGCCCAATATGCCGAACGTCGGCTCCCTCATCACTTCGCCCCCATGCCCCGCCCCCGGCTCATCCGTGACCGGGGCAGCGTAACGACGCGGGCGCGAACGGAACAGGACGTGTCGCGTCCGCACGGGGCGGCCTGGCTCAAGAGCCCATTGACGGTGTGCCGGTGCCGTCAGCAGACTCACGATCCCCACAAGTGAACGAACCGGTTCCCCCCGTGCCGGTTCGACGACCCGAGCGGAGACCGACCTCATGGGACGCGGATCAGAACTCCCCTTATTCGCCGCGCTGCTGGGCAGACACGGGCCCGAGCGCCGCCGCGTCGGCGCCCTCGCCGCCGCCGCGCTGGCCCTCACCACCACCGCCGCCGCGCTGGCCTCACCCGAGGAGGGGACTCCCACCGAGCTCACCGCGGCCACGTCGGCGGCAGCGGCCTGCGGGGACGGCGCGTACCAGGCCGAGGCGGTGCTCAACGGCTCCACCTGGACGGCGAGGCGCGGCTCCACGACGGTGTACACCGGCTCCGACCTGCGCTCCGCGGTCCAGGCGGCGGTGGGCAGCCTCACCGCGGGCCGGACGTACAAGGAGCGGGTGGTGGTCCGCGGTTCGGGCTCCATGTCGGCGGGCTCGCGCATCTCGCTGCCCAGTTACACCGCCCTGGACGTCTGCGGCACCATCAACGTCACCGGCAGCGGGTCGGGCGACCAGGCGCCGGTGTACTCACGCGGCACCCGGGACGTGGAGGTCCAGCACCTCAACGTCACCGGGACCCCGCTCTACGGCATCTTCCTGCGCAACGTGCAGAACGTGGTGCTCGGCCAGATCGACATGCGGCTCTCCTCCGGCCTGGGCGTGCGCATCGACAACCGGGGCGACACCAGCCAGTGGACCCGCAACGTCCGCATCGACAGCGTCTACGTCTCCGGCGCCTCCAGCCACGCCGTGGAGACCTACGGCGTGGACGGCCTGAGCATCGGCACCGTCACCGCCCGCAACGTCGGCGAGTCGGGCCTGCTGCTCAACCAGACGATCAACGCCACGGTGACCAAGGTGGACGCGGAGAACGCGGGGACCGGCACCGGGTACGCCGCCTTCCGGATGGCCAACCGCAACGGGCGGGTGGGTAGTTCGTACCCCACCAACATCCGGGTGGGCGAGGTGGTCGCCCGCGGCGGCGGACGCGGCGTGTTCTGCGTCTCGGAGAGCGGCGGCGCGGTCATCGACCGGGTGAGCATCTCCAACACCGGCAACAACGCGGTGCTGATCGAGAACTGCTACAACGTGACCCTCGCCGCCCAGAGCGGCACGGTCAGCGGCGGCGGCGAGATCCGCCTCGCCGCGCGCACGGAGTTCCCGAACAACTCCGACATCTGGATCCAGAACCTCACGGTCACCAACTCGGCGATCCGCGAGAGCCCTTGCGGGACGAACACGACGTTCCGCAACAACACGCTGGTCAACAGCAGCCAGTCGATCTGCTGACCGGGACGGGGCCGTTCCCCGGGGGCCGGCATCCGCGCGGTGCGGAGCTTCGAGGAACCGGTCCCGGTGCCGGCGAGGCCGACGCGGGCGGGCTGCGCGCCAGGAAGGCGACGCGGCTCGCCCGCCACCTCGTCGACTTCTCGCCCCGTAGCGGCGGCGCCCCCCGTGCGGTGCCTGTTGGCGTGAGCCGCATGTCCCTCCCCCGTGCGTAGACGCCCCTCGAGCGGCCGGGCCCTTCGTGGTCCCGGCCTTTCGCGCGTCCGCCCGCCTCGATCCCGCGGGCGTCATCCGTCACCGCACGAGGGACTTCTGCATGTCTGCGTCCGTTTCCCGCCCGTCCTACGCCTCCGTCCTGCGCGACCCCCGCATGGCGCGCGTCTTCGCGGCCGCCCTGGTGGGGCGGTTCTCCTACGGCGTCCTCTTCGTGGCCCTGATGGTCACGCTCACCCGGGCCGCCGGCTCCTACGCCTGGGCCGGCACCGCGATCGCCCTGTTCGGCCTGGCCACCGTGTTCCTCGCGCCGGTGCGCGCCGCTCTGGTCGACCGGTACGGCCGGCGGCGCGTCCTGCTGCCCATGGCCGCCGTGTACTCCGCCCTGCTGGGGTGCCTGAGTCTGACGGCCTGGCGGCCGGGGGCCCCGCAGTGGGCCCTGCTCGCCCTCACCCTGTCCGCGGGGGCCTGCGCCCCGCCGCTCGGGCCGGTCATGCGGGCCCTGTGGAGCGAGACGTTCGCAAGGCGGCCGGAGCTGCGGCAGCGGGCCTCCTCCCTGGACACCGTGTGCGAGCAACTGCTGCACGTGCTGGGCCCGTTGATGGCGGGCCTGTTCATCGTCCTCGGCAACCCGGCGGCCGGTGTGGCCGCGTCCGCGGTGCTCGTGCTCGGCGGGACGGCCGCGATGGCGCTCGGGCCGGCGGTGGACCGTCGGGACGACGGGCCCACGACGCGGACCGGCGCGACCGCCGGGCAGGTCGGGGCCTCCGTGCCCAGGGATCCGGTGGTGGTGGCCGCCGCCGTCGGCTTCACCCTGGGCGCGCTCAACCTGCTGGTCGTCGCGTCCGCCGAGCACCACGGCCGTCTCGCCGCCGTGTCGTGGCTGGAGGCGGCCACCGCCGTCGGCAGCACGGTCGGCGGCATCGTGTACGGCGCCCGCACCTGGCGTCTGCCGGGCCGGGCGCGCCTGCCGCTGTTCGCCCTCGCCCTCTCCGTGGCGCTGGCCCTCACCGGGCTGGCGCCCGGGCTGCTCGCCCTGACGGCGGGGGTCGCGCTCGTCGGGCTGTGCGTGTCGCCGGCCCTGGCGACCGCCTACCTGGCCGCCGACGAGAGCGCGGACCCGGGCGCCCGGGTCCGGGCCGGCACCTGGGTGAACAGCGCCTGCAACGCGGGGTCCTCGTGCGGGGCGGCCGGGGTCGGCCTGCTGCTCGGCGGCTTCCCGCTGCGGGTGTGCTTCGCCCTGGCCGCCCTGCCCGCGCTGCTCGCCGCCCTGGCCGCCCTCCCCGGGCTGCGGCGACCGGCCGCGTCGGCCCCGTCCACGGTCCGGGCCGGGAAGGCCTGTCCGGCGGCGACGGACGCCTGAGCGAAACCGAGGAGCACGGTCCTCGTGCGTCCCGCCGGTCGCCCGGCGGGACGCACGACGTCCGGCGCTCAGGCCGTCACGGCGTGTGCACCGACGGCCGCGGCGCGGTGGGCATGCCGTCGCCGAGGAAGAAGCTCGGGTGCGGGGGCTGGTTGTAGGCGGTGTTCTGCCAGGCCACCGCCACCCGGTACTGGGTGTCGTGCATCAGGGTGGTGATGCGCCGGCCGGTCTCGTTCGGTGACGAGTAGACGCGCAGGGCGCGGTTGTCGGTCGTGGGCCAGACCGCCTCCTCGCGCCAGTCGCCGAACAGGTCGGCGGTGAGCGCCGGGTTGGCCTTGGTGCCGTTGTTGGAGTGGACGCCGGAGGCGGTCAGCAGGCGGGTGTCGGAGCCGGTGCCGTACTTGTCGATGTGGGTGCCGTCGAGGAGTTCGCGCACCGGGTCGCCGTCCCACCAGATCACGAAGTTGCTGGAGGACGGCTTGCGGCCGATGTTGCGGCCCTTGGTGTCGGACAGGCCGGAGACCGCCGAGGACCAGGACTCCGCGCCGGGGCTGCCGGCGTGGACGTCGGCCGAGACGCCGCGGCCGTTGTCGCAGCCGCAGGAGGCGTGGCTCCACAGGATCTGGCCGGTGCGGGCGTCGGCGACCCAGTCGGCGTACTTGCTGCCGTCCTCGTCGACCTTGAAGACCTCGAGACCGGCGTGGGACGGATCGAGGTCGCCGACGTGCAGCGCGTCGCCGTGGCCCTGTCCGGTGTTCCACAGGCCGCGGCCGGTGTCGTCGAGGGTCATGGCGCCGTAGACGATCTCGTCCTTGCCGTCGGCGTCCACGTCGGCGACCGAGAGCTGGTGGTTGCCCTGACCGGCGTAGGAGCTGTTGCCGCTCGCGTTGCTGTCGAAGGTCCAGCGCCGGGTGAGCTTGCCGTCGCGCCAGTCCCAGGCCGTGACGACGGTGCGGGTGTAGTACCCGCGGGCCATGACGAGGGAGGGCCGCTGCCCGTCGAGGTAGGCGGTGCCGGCGAGGAAACGGTCCACGCGGTTGCCGTAGTTGTCGCCCCACGAGGAGACCGTGCCGCGCGGCGGCTCGTAGTTCACGCTCTGCATCGCGGCGCCACTCTGCCCGTTGAAGACGGTCAGGTACTCAGGGCCGGCCAGGACGTAGCCGGAGGAGTTGCGGTGGTCGGCGCTCGCGCTGCCGATCACCTTGCCGGTTCCGTCGACGGTGCCGTCGGCGGTCTTCATCGCCACCTCGGCCCTGCCGTCGCCGTCGTAGTCGTAGACCTGGAACTGGGTGTAGTGGGCACCGGAGCGGATGTTGCGGCCCAGGTCGACGCGCCACATCCGGGTGCCGTCGAGCTTGTACGCGTCGACGATCGTGTTGCCGGTGTACCCGGACTGGGAGTTGTCCTTGGCGTCGGTCGGAATCCACTTGACGACGAACTCGTAGCGGCCGTCGCCGTCGAGATCGCCGACGCTCGTGTCGTTGGCCTCGTAGGTGTAGGAGCCGCTCACGTTCGATCCGCCCGGGGGTGGGGAGATCGGCACGTCGCGGTAGCCGTTCGCGAGGGCGAGGGAGGCCGGGGAGGCGGCCTGCTCGGCGCCGTCCACCACGGCCCGTACGGTGTACGAGGCGCTCGCGGACGCGCCGCTGTCGAGGTGGCTGGTGGCGCCGGTCAGCGGCGAGGAGTTCACCTTCGTGCCGTCGCGGTACACGTTGAACGCCACGTTGCCGGGGTCGGTGGCCAGCCAGCGCCAGGACACCAGGTTGCCGGTGCCGCTGCGCACCGAGACGACACCCCGGTCGAGCTTCTCGACCTGCCGGCCCTGGCCGGCGGGCGCGGTGGGTCCGCCCGTCGAACCCCCGGTGGTACTCCCGGTCGTGGAACCCGAGGTCGACCCCGAGGTGGTGCCGGACGTGGTGGAACCGGTGGTGGAGCCGGACGTCGAGCCGGACGTGGTCCCCGCACTCGTGCCGCCGCCCGTCGTGGAGCCTTCGCAGACCGTGCCGTTGAGGGTGAACGAGGACGGCACCACCGGCGTCGCGGAGCCGGACAGCGAGCCGTTGAAGCCGAAGCTCACGATGGCGCCGGAGGCGACCGACCCGTTGTAGCTCAGGTTCTTCGCCGTCACCTGGGAGCTGCCCAGGGTCACGTCGGCGCCCCAGGCCTGGGTCACCGCCTCACCTCCGGCCATCGTCCACCGCAGCGACCACGAGGTGACCGGGTCGCCGAGGTTGGTGATCTCGACGTTGGCCCCGAACCCGCCCTGCCAGGCGTTGGTGACGGAGTAGTTCACCCGGCAGCCGCCCGCCGCCGCGGCGGCCCCGGCCGACAGCTGCGTGGCCCAGATCCCGGCGCCCGCGAGGAGAGCGCCGGCGATCAGGACCGCGGCCGGGCGCAAGGGTAAGGACACACCTCTGGAAGTCTTCGTTCTCACTGGTCCTCCGGAAGACATGGGGGGAGACGGGAGCCGCCCCCGCGCCCTGGAACAGACATGGGAGCGCTCCCAGGAAGTCGGGGACCATCAACCCAGACACCGGTGCCGCCGTCAACGGCCCCGACCCGCTTGGCGCGAAAGTTTCGGACCGGGCGGGTGGAGCGC
>NZ_JBRIOU010000002.1:232469-235286 GCF_053474865.1 Streptomyces sp. CO7 | reverse complement strand
ATCGTGCCGCTGGGCGGCACGGGTGGGCGCAGGGGCCCACGTCCTGGCGAGACGGCTCGCTCCACCCGACGTAAGCCCCTCCGGGAAGGGGGCGGGGCGGGGGACAAAGACGGTGCCGTCCACCGGAGCCGGCCACGCCCCGCGCTGCGGTCGGGGTCACGTGCGTACGGTGCGCGTACGCCGAGGGAGCATGACCCCGGCCGGGCCCGCCCGGACGTGGGGTCACGCCGGGGCGATCTCCGTGATGAGGGCCTCGACCAGGACGCGGATCTCGTCGCGGATCGGGCGGACCGCCTCGACCCCCTGACCCGCCGGGTCGTCGAGCTGCCAGTCGAGGTACCGCTTCCCGGGGAAGACCGGGCACGTGTCGCCGCACCCCATCGTGACGCAGACGTCGGACTCCCGTACCGCGTCGACGGTGAGCCGCTTCGGCACCGCGGCGGCGATGTCGATGCCCACCTCCCGCATCGCCTCCACCGCGGCCGGATTGACCCGCTCGCCGGGCGCGGAGCCGGCGGACCGCACCTCGACGCGGTCCCCGGCCAGGTGGTGCAGCCATGCGGCGGCCATCTGGGACCGGCCGGCGTTGTGCACGCAGACGAAGAGCACGGACGGCTTCTCGGACATCAGGAGGTCACACCTGTCTCTCGGTACCCGGGGGTGTCGGCTTCAGGGCCGGTGTGACAGTATCAGCGCATGCTGACGTCAGTCGATGCTGATCTGTTGAGGGTACTGGCCGACCCGCTGAGGCTCCGGATCGTGACCCTGCTGGCCCGGGAGACCCTATGCACCACCCACCTGGTGGAGGAGACGGGCGCCCGGCAGACCAATCTCTCCAACCACCTGAAGGTGCTGCGGGAGGCGGGGGTCGTGGAGACCGAGCCGTGCGGGCGGTTCACGTACTACCGGCTGAGGCCCGACGTCCTCGAGGCGCTGTCCGGCGGACTCGCCGGCCTCGCCGCCACCGCCCGCACCCACGCCGACTCGAAGAGGGCCTGCCCGTGACCCGCCCCACGACCCGTCCCGAGAACCGTCCGGCACCCGGCGGGGAACGCACGGAGGGACACGACGCGTCGGTCGTCGCCCGGCTCTCCACCCTGGACCGCTACCTGGCGGTGTGGATCCTGGCCGCCATGGCCGTGGGCCTCGGCCTCGGCCGGCTGGTCCCGGCGATGGACGACGCCCTCGCCGCCGTCGAGATCGGCGGCATCTCGCTGCCCATCGCCCTCGGCCTGCTGGTGATGATGTACCCGGTCCTCGCCAAGGTCCGCTACGACCGGCTGGACGCCGTCACCGGCGACCGGCGCCTGATGGTCTCCTCGCTGGTGATCAACTGGGTCGTCGGCCCCGCCGTGATGTTCGCGCTGGCCTGGATCTTCCTGCCCGACCTGCCGGAGTACCGGACCGGTCTGATCATCGTCGGCCTGGCCCGTTGCATCGCGATGGTGGTGATCTGGAACGACCTGGCCTGCGGCGACCGCGAGGCCGGCGCCGTCCTGGTCGCGCTGAACTCCGTCTTCCAGGTGCTGGCCTTCGGTCTGCTCGGCTGGTTCTACCTCGACCTCCTGCCCGGCCTGCTCGGCCTGGACGGCGCGGCGCTGGACGTCTCGACGGCGGAGATCGCGCTCAACGTCGCCATCTTCCTCGGCGTCCCGCTGGCCGCCGGGTTCCTCACCCGCCGGGTCGGCGAGCGCCGGCTGGGCCGGGAGCGGTACGAGAGCGCGTTCCTGCCGAGGATCGGCCCGTGGGCGCTGTACGGCCTGCTCTTCACCATCGTGGTCCTGTTCGCGCTGCAGGGCGGGACGATCACCTCGCGTCCGCTGGACGTGGTCCGGATCGCGCTGCCGCTGCTGGTGTACTTCGCGGTGATGTGGTTCGGCTCCTTCTTCCTCGGCCGGGCGATCGGTCTGCCCTACGACCGCACCGCGACCCTCGCGTTCACCGCGGCCGGCAACAACTTCGAGCTGGCGATCGCCGTGGCGGTGGCCACCTTCGGCGTCACCTCGGGCCAGGCCCTGTCCGGCGTGGTCGGCCCGCTGATCGAGGTCCCGGTGCTCGTCGCCCTGGTCCACGTCTCCCTGGCGTGGCGGAGCCGCTTCGCCGCCGTGGGCAGCCGGTGAGCGACGCGGCACCCAGGCCGGTGCCGGTGCCCGTGGTGGTGATCGGCGGAGGCCAGACCGGGCTGGCCGCCGGCTACCACCTGCGGCGTCTGGGCGTGGAGTTCGTCGTCCTGGACGCCGGCTCCGCGCCCGGCGGCGCCTGGCGGCACGCCTGGGACTCTCTGCGCCTCTTCTCCCCCGCCGCGTACTCCTCGCTGCCGGGGCGGCCGATGCCGCCGCAGCGGGGCGAGACCTACCCGGACGCCCGCCACGTCGTGGACTACCTCGCCGACTACGAGCGGCGCTACGACCTGCCCGTGGTGCGGCCGGTCCGCGTGCTGGGGGTGCACCGGGAGGCGGCCGGGGCGCTCCGGGTCGAGACCGACCGCGGGACCTGGCGCGCCCGCGCGGTGCTGAGCGCCACGGGCACCTGGGAGCGGCCCTTCTTCCCGGCGGTGCCCGGCCGTGAGGAGTTCCGGGGCCGGCAGCTGCACACGGTCGGCTACCGCGACCCGCACGAGTTCGCCGGGCGGCGGGTGGTGGTCGTCGGCGGGGGCAACTCCGGGGCGCAGATCGCCGCCGATCTGGCGCCGCACAGTGACCTGACCTGGGTCACCCGGCGGCCGCCGCGGTTCCTGCCCGACGAGGTGGACGGCCGGACCCTGTTCGACGTGGCCACCGCGCGCCGCCGGGCCCTGGAGGAGGGCCGCGCCGACAC
>NZ_JBRIOU010000002.1:216355-232369 GCF_053474865.1 Streptomyces sp. CO7 | reverse complement strand
CCCGCGGCACCGGGCCTCCCCTCCGCTCCCCGCGCGGCCCGGTACGGTCAGTACGCCCGCCGCGCCTCGGCGAGGCGGCCGGTGATCAGGTCCTCCGCCTCGGCCACGATGCGCTGGACGAGCCGGCGGACCGTGGGGATGTCGTCGATCAGGGCCTGGGCGAGACCGGCGCTCCAGATGCCCGCCTCCAGGTCGCCCTCCTCGAACACCCTGCGTCCCCGCGTCCCGGCCACCAGGTCCCGCACGTCCGGGAACTGCCCGCCCTCGGCGAGCACGTCGACCACCTTGCGGCTGACCGTGTTGCTCGCCACCCGGGCGGTGTTGCGCAGCGGACGGAAGATCAGCTCGGTGTCGAGCTCGCCCGCCTCGACGATCCGCTCCTTGACCCGCCGGTGCACCGGCGCCTCCTCGGTGCACAGGAAGCGGGTGCCCATGTTGACGCCCTCCGCGCCCAGCGCGAGCGCCGCGACCAGTCCGGCGCCGTCGGTGAAGCCGCCGGAGGCGATCACCGGGACGGTCAGCCGCTGGGCGGCGGCCGGAACGAGGATCAGGCCCGGCACGTCGTCCTCACCGGGGTGGCCTGCGCACTCGAAGCCGTCGATGCTCACCGCGTCGACGCCGATGCGCTCGGCCTTCACCGCGTGCCGGACGCTGGTGCACTTGTGCAGGACCTTGACGCCGTGCGCGTGCAGGTCCGGGAGGTGCTCCTCGGGGCTGGCGCCGGCCGTCTCGACGATCCGCACCCCGGACTCGACGATCGCCCGGCGGTACTCGTCGTACGGGGGCGGGCTGATCGACGGCAGGATCGTCAGGTTGACCCCGAAGGGCTGGTCGGTCATCTCGCGGCAGCGCGCGATCTCCCGCGCCAGCGCCTCGGGCGTGGGCTGGGTGAGCGCGGTGAGGAAGCCGAGGGCGCCCGCCTCCGCGACGGCGGAGACCAGCTCCGCCCTGCCCACCCACTGCATCCCGCCCTGCACGATCGGGTGCCGCACCCCGAACATCTCGGTGAAGCGTGTCCTCAGCATCGCCGCTCCCGCCGCCTACAGTCCGTACGTCTTGCCGATGATGTCCCGCTGGATCTCGCTGGTGCCGCCGTACACCGTGGAGACGACGGTCTGGCGCAGCAGCCCTTCCATGCCGTACTCGGTGGCGTAGCCGTAGCCGCCGAGCATCTGCATGCCCTCCAGGGCGATGTGCTTGGCGAGTTCGGTGCATTTGAGCTTGGCCATGGACGCCTCGCGGGCGAGGACGCGGTCCGGTGCGGCGTCGATCGCGGCGGCGGTGTCGTCCAGCAGCAGGCGGGCGCACTCGAGTTCGGTGGCCATGTCGGCGATGCGGTGCTTGAGTGCCTGGAAGGAGCCGATCGGCCGGCCGAACTGCTCGCGCTGGCGCACGTAGTCGAGGGTGTCGTCGAAGGCGCGGCGGGCGACGCCGAGCATCAGCGCGGCGAGGATCATCCGTTCCAGGTTGAGTCCGGCCATCAGCTGGCCCCAGGCCTGGCCGACCGTGCCGACGACGGCCGAGTCGGGCAGGAAGCAGTCGGTGAACCAGAGGTCGTTGACCTCCTTGCCGCCCATCGTCTCGATGCCGTGGATCCGCAGGCCCTCGGCGTCGGTGGGCACCATGAACTGGGTGAGCCCCTGGTGCTTGGAGTCCTCCCGCGAGGTGCGGGCGATGAGCAGGATGTGGTCGGCGAAGTGGGCGTTGGAGCACCAGGTCTTCTGGCCGTTGACCAGGTAGCCGCCGTCGACGCGCTCGGCGCGGCAGGTGAGCGCGCCCACGTCGGAGCCGGCGCCGGGCTCGGACATCGAGACGGCCTCGACCCGGCCCCGCACCACCCCTTCGAGGATGACGCGCTTCTGCTCCTCGGTGCCGAACTTCTCGTAGGCGGCCGCGGCGATGACGGTGGTGCCGAAGCCGCTGATGGGGGCGCGCCCGTAGGCGGTCTCCTCCAGGAAGAGGCAGAGGTCGACCATGCCCTGGCCGGCGCCGCCGTACTCCTCGGGGAGGGCGATGCCGAGCCAGCCGAGGTCGGCCATCTTCTCGTAGAGCCGCTGGTTGTGCGGTTCCTGGCCGTTCGCGGTGAGCTTGTCGCGCTGCTCCCTGGTGCCGCACTCGCGGCGGCAGAAGTCGCCTATCGCCTTGACCAGGTCGCGGCGCTCGTCAGTCAGGACTCGGGGCATGGGGGTGCTTCCTCCTTGGGGGGTGGGTCGGTCACTCGTCGTCCCGCACGGCCGGGAAGACCGTGTTCACGAGGTGCAGCACGGTGCGGGTCAGCATCACGTGCAGGTCGCTGCGGCTGAGCGTGTCGCGCACCAGCCACTCGCGGGAGGCGGCCTTGAGCATGCCGCCGTGGGCGCGGATCATCGCCCGGAGCTTCTGCCGTCCCTCGACGACGTCGGTCATCATGGCGGCCTCGAGGACCCGGTCGGTGGCGATCTCGTCGGCCTCGAGCATGATCTGGTCGATCTCGGGGTCGTTGCCCAGGGCCTCGAGGCCGATCGCGGAGAGCCACATGTCCCGGTTGCGCTCGACGACCTCGAGCCACCGGTCCACGCAGATGGAGACCCGCTCCTCGGCGGTGGTGGGCGGCAGCCGCTCGGAGACGGAGGCGGGGACGACCATCATCTGCCGCACCACCTCCAGGTACAGCTGCCGCTTCCCGCCGAAGTAGTGGTTGATCAGCGCCCGTGCCACCCCCGCCTCGGCCGCGATGTCCGAGGTGGACACCGTGGCGTAGCTGCTGGCCCCGAAGAGCCTGCGGGCGACAGCGAGGATCTCCGCCCTGCGGGCGTCCGGATCCATCCTGCGTCGTTGTACCTGGCGCTGACCGCCCATGGCGTCCATCCCTCTCGTCGGCCGGCCGTCGTGGTGTCGACGGCCGACCTATGTGTACATCGACTCGATCGTCGTGGCGTGCAGCCGGTCGACGTCCCTGCGGCGCAGGCTCAGCTTCGGGGTCAGTTCGCCGGACTCCGCGGTCCACGGGCCGGGCAGCACCCGGTGCCGCTTCACCTGCTCGGGCCGGGCCAGCCGTGCGTTGGCCTCGGCGACGGCGGCGTCGAGGGCGGCCAGCACCTCGGGGTGGCGCGCCAGTTCCGGCAGGCCGTCGGCGTCGATGCCGTGGGACTTCGCCCAGAGCGGCGCCATCTCCTCGTCGAGCACCAGCAGCGCCGTGATGAACGGGCGCCGGTCGCCGATCGCGACGGCCTGGGCGACCAGCGGGTGGGCACGCAGCAGGGACTCCACCTTGGTGGGGGCGATGTTCTTGCCCCCGTCGGTGATGATGATCTCCTTCTTGCGGTCGGTGACGGTGACGATGCCCCGGTCGTCGATCGTGCCGACGTCGCCGGTGGGCAGCCAGCCGTCCGCGTCGGTGGCCGGCTCGATGCCGCCCTCCGCCCGCAGGTAGCCGGGGACCACCACGGGCCCGCGGACGAAGAGTTCGCCGTCCTCGGCGGCCTTCACCTCGATGCCGGGGCCGGGCCTGCCGACCGCGCCGAGGGCGAACGCGCCGGGGACGCTCACGGTCGCCGCCCCGGTGGTCTCGCTCAGGCCCCACACCTCGTACACCGCGAGTCCGACGCTCGCCAGGAACTCCAGGACGGCGGTGGGGATGGGGGCGGCGCCGCTGAAGGCGCGGCGGCACTCGTCGAAGCCGACGGCGGCGCGGATGGGCAGCAGCACCTGCTCGTCGGCCTGCCGCAGCGAGTCGGCGACGTCCTCGGGCACCGCACGGCCCTCGGAGCGCAGCCGGAACGCCTCCAGGGCGAGCTTCTGCGCCTGCGCCACCGCGGCGGCGCGTTCCCCGGTGAGCGTGGAGAGCTTTGCCCGCAGCCCGGCGGCGAGTTTCTCCCAGACCCGGGGGACGCCGAAGAAGCCGTGCGGGCGCACCTGGAGCAGTCCGGGCAGCAGCTGGGCCGGGTCCGGGCAGATCGTGACGTGGCCGGCGTTGCAGATCGGCATGTAGATGCCGAGCACCCGCTCGGCGATGTGCGCCATCGGCAGGTAGGCCAGCGTCCGCGGATGCTCGGGGACGGCGACCAGTTCGTCCTGCATCAGCGACTCGTGGATGACGTTGCGGTGGGTGAGCACCACGCCCTTGGGGTCGCCGGTGGTGCCCGAGGTGTACACGACGGTCAGCGGCTGGTCGGTGGTGACGGCGTCGGTGAACGCCTCGAAGGCCGCCTCGTCGGGCTTCACGCCGCCGCGCACGGCCTGGTAACTGACGAACCGCTCGTCGCCCTCGGGGGCGACGGACCAGTCGAGGACGACGACGGCCCGCAGGTCGGGGAGGTCGTCGAGGACGGGTCCCCAGCGGCGCATCTGCTCCTCGCCCTCCAGGACGAGGACGGTGGCCGCGCTGTGCCGGGCGACGAAGCGGATCTGCTCGGTGCTCAGGGTGTCGTAGGTGGAGCAGGACAGCGCCCCGAGGTGGACGGCGGCCAGGTCGGCGACCCAGTGCTCGGCGCGCTTGGACATCGCGATCAGCATCCGCTCGCCCTCGCACAGGCCGAGCGCGGCGAGACCACGGGTCAGGGCGGCGACCTCGGCGCGCAGCTGGAACCAGGTCAGCGTGCCCTCGTCGGGGCCGACGCCGGTGGTGAGCGCGGGCAGTGCGGGGAACTGCTCGGCGTTGCGCCGCAGCAGCCTTGGAATCGTCAACCCTTCGACGGTCTGCTGCAGTTGCTCTGCTATGGCCACGGACGGGCTCCCTCCATCGCGAACCGTGAGCGGACTCCTCGAGCGGGGCCCACAGTGGACCGCGGACTGGCCGGGTGTCAATAGACGGCACATCGGGGAGCACCACACACCTGCACGGCCCACAACTACCGCACAGCAATGGGCATCTGTCGCGACTCTCGCTATTGACACAGCGCCAACAACTGCCTTTACCTGTTGCTCGCCGGATGCTCCCTGGGGCGTTTGCGCCGCTTCGGCGGCCGGCTCCGCGGGAGCACGTCGCACCGACAAGAGGAAGTGCGAGGACAGTGACCGAGGCATTCATCTACGACGCGATCCGCACCCCACGCGGCAAGGGCCGCGGCGGCGCACTGCGCCACGTCAAACCGGTGTCGCTGGTGACCGGGCTGATCGACGAGCTCCGCCGCCGCCACCCGCAGCTCGACCCCGCGCGGATCGACGACATCGTGCTCGGCGTCGTCTCGCCGGTGGGCGACCAGGGAATGGACGTCGCCAGGACCGCGGCCCTGGTGGCCGGGCTGCCGGACCACGTGGCCGGGGTGCAGCTCAACCGCTTCTGCGCCTCCGGCCTTGAGGCCGTCAACGTGGCCGCTCAGAAGGTCCGTTCGGGCTGGGAGCAGCTGGTGCTGGCCGGCGGTGTGGAGTCCATGTCGCGTGTGCCGATGGGCAGCGACGGCGGCGCGATGGCCGCCGACCCGGAGACGGCGTACGACACGTACTTCGTGCCGCAGGGCGTCGGCGCGGACCTGATCGCGACGATCGAGGGGTTCACCCGCGAGGACGTCGACCGCTACGCGGTGCGTTCCCAGGAGCTGGCCGCGAGGGCCTGGTCCGGCGGCCACTTCGCCAAGTCCGTGGTGCCGGTGCGCGACCGCAACGGGATCACGGTGCTCGCCGAGGACGAACACCCGCGTCCGGGGACGACGGTGGAGACGCTGGCCGCGCTGAAGCCCTCGTTCGCGGCCGTCGGCGACCTGGGCGGCTTCGACGCGGTGGCGCTGCAGAAGTACCACTGGGTCGAGCGGATCGAGCACGTCCACACCCCGGGGAACTCCTCGGGCATCGTGGACGGTTCGGCGCTGGTCCTGGTCGGCTCGGAGCGGGCCGGGGCGGAGCTGGGCCTCACGCCGCGCGCCCGGGTGGTCGCCACCGCCGTCAGCGGGGCCGACCCGACGATCATGCTCGTCGGCCCGGCCCCGGCGACCCGCAAGGCGCTGGAGCTCGCCGGGCTGACGGTGGACGACATCGACCTGTTCGAGATCAACGAGGCGTTCGCCTCGGTGGTCCTCCGCTACGTCAAGGACCTCGCCCTGCCCTGGGAGAAGGTCAACGTCAACGGCGGCGCGATCGCCATGGGGCATCCGCTCGGGGCCACCGGGGCGATGCTCGTCGGCACCGTCGTGGACGAGCTGGAGCGCCGCTCGGCGCGGCGCGCGGTGGTCAGCCTCTGCGTCGGCGGCGGCATGGGCATCGCCACCGTCGTCGAACGCCTGTGACACCGCCGGAGCTGCCGGAACTGCCGGAGCCGCTGGACCCGCCGGGCCCGCCGTGGTCCGCGCCCACCTGGAGAGGAACGCCGTACCGATGCCGCACACGAACATGATCGGCTGGGAGCGGGACGCCGACGGCGTCGTCGTGCTGACGATGGACGATCCCGGCCGGCCGGTGAACACGATGAACCGCACCTGGACCGACTCGATGGGCGCCGTCCTCGACCGGCTGGAGGCCGAACGGGAGGAGGTCACCGGTGTCGTCCTCACCTCCGCGAAGAAGAGCTTCTTCGCGGGCGGCGACGTCGACTTCATGAGCCGGGCCCGCCCGGAGAACGCCGCCGAACTGGCCGCGACCTGCGCCCTGCTGAAGTCGCAGCTGCGGCGCCTGGAGACGCTGGGCCGGCCGGTCGCCGCGGCCGTCAACGGCACGGCGCTGGGCGGCGGGCTGGAGGTCGCGCTCGCCTGTCACCACCGGATCGCGCTGGACGTCCCGGACAGCCGCATCGGGCTGCCGGAGGTGACGCTGGGACTGCTGCCCGGCTGCGGCGGGGTCAGCAGGACCGTGCGGCTGCTGGGTCTGCGGACGGCGCTGACGGAGGTCCTGCTGCAGGGGCAGCGCTACCGGCCGGCCGACGCGCTGGCCAAGGGCTTGGTCGACGAACTCGCGGCGACACCTGCGGAGTTGCTGGCGAAGGCCAGGCAGTGGGTGCTGGACCACCCGGACGCCGCCCAGCCCTGGGACCGTCCCGGCTTCCGGATCCCCGGCGGGGACCCCTCGCACCCGGAGCTCGCGGCGGCCCTTCCGGCCTTCGCGGCGAACCTGCGCAAGCAGCTCAAGGGGGCGCCGATGCCGGCGCCCCGCAACATCCTGGCCGCGGCCGTCGAGAGCGCGCAGACCGACTTCGAGGCCGGGGAGCGGATCGAGACCTCCTACCTGGTGGAGCTGATGACCGGCCAGGTCGCGAAGAACATGATGCGGGCGTTCTTCTACGACACCCAGCACATCGCGTCCGGCGGCAGCCGCCCGGCCGGGCACCCGCCGCACACCGCGCGCCGGGTCGCCGTGCTGGGCGCGGGCATGATGGGCGCGGGCATCGCGTACTCCTGCGCCCGAGGCGGCCTGGAGGTGGTCCTGAAGGACGTCTCGCCCGAGGCCGCCGAGCGGGGCCGGCGGTACTCCGAGAAGCTGCTCGCCAAGGCCGTCGCGCGCGGCCGGACGAGCCGGGAGGCGGCGGACGCCGTCCTCGCCCGGATCACCCCGACCGCCGAGGCCGCGGACCTGGCCGGCTGCGACCTGGTGATCGAGGCGGTCTTCGAGGACCCCGCCCTCAAGCATCGGGTGTTCGCCGAGATCGAGCACGTGGTCGCACCGGACGCACTGCTGGGCTCCAACACCTCCACTCTGCCCATCACCCAGCTCGCCGAGGGGGTGGGCCGGCCGGAGGACTTCATCGGCCTGCACTTCTTCTCGCCGGTCGACCGGATGCCGCTGCTGGAGATCGTCACCGGCGCGAAGACCGACGAGCGGACCGTGGCCAAGGCGCTGGACATCGCGGCGCGGATCGGCAAGACGCCGATCGTGGTCAACGACAGCCGGGGCTTCTTCACCAGCCGTGTCATCGCCCGGTTCCTCGACGAGGCGGTGGCGATGGTCGGCGAGGGCCTGCACCCCGCCTCGGTGGAGCAGGCGGGCTCCCAGGCGGGCTATCCGGCGCCGCCGTTGCGGCTGATGGACGAGCTGACGCTGACGCTGCCCCGCAGGATCCGGGAGGAGACCAGGGCGGCGGTGCTCGCCGAGGGCGGGCAGTGGCGTCCGCACGGCTCGGAGGCGGTGGTGGACCGCATGATCGACGAGTTCGGGCGCGGCGGGCGCTCCTCGGGCGCGGGCTTCCACGCCTACGAGGACGGGCGCCGCACGGGTCTGTGGCCGGGGCTGTACGAGCACTTCACCAGGCCCGGCCGACAGATCCCGTTCGAGGACATGAAGGAGCGGATGCTGTTCGCCGAGAGCCTGGACGCCGTGCGCTGCCTCGACGAGGGCGTCCTGCGCTCGGTGGCGGACGCCAACGTCGGTTCGATCCTGGGCATCGGCTTCCCCGCCTGGACCGGCGGCGTGCTGCAGTACGCCAACGGCTATCCGGGCGGCCTGACCGGTTTCGTCGCCCGGGCCAGGGAGCTGGCCGACCGGTACGGAGAGCGGTTCGAGCCGCCCGCCTCCCTGATGGCGCGGGCGGAGAGCGGGGAGCTCTACGAGTGAGCCGGGCGCGGTGGCTCGAGCATCGGCACCAGGAACCGCCGGGCCACCGCGCGCATCTGCTCGTCGTCCTCGATGTCGACGACGTGGCTGGGGATGACCAGGAAGGATGCCGAGATCCGCACCATCATCTCGGCCACCAGGTCCACGTCGACGTCCTCGGAGACGTTGCCGGCCTGCTGTTCCCGGCGCAGGCCGCCGGCCAGGAACTGGCGGACGGCGGCCAGGGTGCGGCCGCCGTCGCTGGTCATGGACGGCACCACCGCGTCCGGTTCGACGGTCATCAGGCCGCCGATGAGGGCGTTGCGGCGGATGGCGCGCAGCGAGCTGACGAAGCCGAGCTCGACCCGCTCGGCGACCGTCTCGGCGCCCTGGACGTCGTGCGCGAACCGGTCGAAGTAGCGCCGGAACTCCCGCCGGACGACCTGCTCGACCAGGACGTCCTTGGTGGCGAAGCGGCGGTAGACGGTGATGCGGGAGACGCCGGCCAGCTTGGCCACGTCCGCCATGGTGGACCGCTTGATGCCGATCCGGCAGAACTGCTCGTAGGCCGCGTCGAGCAGGCGCGCGGCGATCTCGTCGTCCGGATCCGTGCCCTCGGCGGCCTCGGTGAACGCGATTTCGAGCAGCGACGGGACGTCCGCGGAGGTCATGGGCACCGACCGTACAGGTTGTGCGCGGACTCCCGCCTCTTCCGGTTGTGCCACTGCCACGGGTTCCTCCCTGATGCCGTCGGGCCTCTGGCGTTCATGACCCGCTTGTGCTCATCTGGAGATACAAAGAAACGGATTGTGTTTCACGATATCAAACGGGCGAGCGCGGCACGGGACCCGAGGAGGAGTCGGAAGTCATGGACCAACTCAGCAGGCGCAGGATGCTGCTCACCGGCGGCACCCTGGGGGTGTTCGGGGCGCTGGGCCTGGCGTCCCCGGCCCGGGCCAGGTCCCTGTGGACCTGGTCGCCGGCCGGATCGGTGGCGGGCGCCGGCGCGGGCGTCGACCCCGAGTGGGTGTGGGACGAGGAGGTCGACCGGCTGATGGCCTCCGTGCTCGACCGGGGCGACGTGGCCCGGGTCAACGAAGCGCTGCGCGGGTGGACCCGCAACGACCAGCCGGTGCCCACCGGCCTGCCCGCCGATGTGCGGGACTGGGCGGAGGAGGCCCGTCGGCTTCCCACCTGGGCGGACCGCTCGAAGCTGGAGTCGGCGGCGGACTTCAACAAGCGCCGGGGCATCTACCTCAACCTGCTCAACGGGGTCGGAGGCGGGATGCTCAGCACCGCCATCCCCCGGGAGGCCCGCGCCGTCTACTGGTCCAAGGGCGGCGCCGACATGGAGGACCGGGTCGCCAAGACCAGCCTCCTGGGCTTCGCCGTCGGCGACCTGAACGCCTACCGCCCCGACGGCAGGGTGATCGTGGAGTCGGTCAAGACGCGGATGGTGCACGCGGCCGTGCGGCACCTGCTGCCGCGGTCCCCCGGCTGGTCGGCCGCCGGCGGCGGACAGACCGTCCCGATCAGCCAGGCCGACATGATGGTCACCTGGCACAGCCTGCCCACCTACGCGATGCGCACCATGCTGCGGTGGAAGGTGCCGATGCCCGCCGCCGACAAGGAGGCGTACCTGCACCTGTGGCAGGTGAGCGCGCACATGCTCGGCATCAAGGACGAGTACATCCCGGCCACCTGGGCCGACGCCGACGCCCAGTACCGGCAGGTGCTCGAGCCGGTCCTGGCCTCCACGCGCGAGGGCGTCGAGCTGACCGACATCCTGCTGGGCCAGCTCGCCGAGCAGACCAGCCCCGGCGGCATCGACCGGCCGCTGTGCGACGCGCTGGCGCGGTACCTGGTCGGCGACGAGGTCGCCGACATGAACGGCATCCGGCGCGAGCCGTTCTGGGAGGGGGCGATCCGCACCGCCTGGCCGGCCCTGGTGGCCTTCCGGGAGAAGCTGATCCCGCTCCCGCTGGTGCCGCCGCTCGCCTGGACGATCGACGAGGCCGTCCGCCAGTACATCCTCTTCTACCTGACCAAGGGGCAGGGCGCTCACATCGAGATCCCCGACACCAACCGTCCCACCGACGCGTGACGTTCCAGGAGGAGTTCACACCATGGCAGACATCGACAGGCGGAGATTACTGCTCGCGGGCGCGGGCGGCGCGCTGGGCGCGTTCGGCGCGCTGAGCCTGGCCTCGCCGGCCCGGGCGAGGTCCCTGTGGACCTGGTCGCCGGCCGGGTCCGTGGCCGGCACGGGAGCGGGCGTCGACCCCGAGTGGGTGTGGGACGAGGAGGTCGACGCGGTAGTCGCGAACCTGATCGACCGCGGTCAGGTGCCCCTCGTCAACGACCTGCTGCGCGACTGGGTGCGCAACGACCAGCCACTGCCGGCCGGTCTCCCCGGGGAGCTGCGGGCCTGGATGGAGGAGGCCCGCACGATGCCCTCCTGGGCCAACACGACCAAGCTCCAGGCGGCCGTCGACTTCACGAAGAAGAAGGGGCTCTACACCGGCGCCCTCTACGGCCTGGGCAGCGGCCTGCTGTCCACCGCCATCCCCCGCGAGGCCCGCGCCGTGTACTACTCCAAGGGCGGCGCCGACATGAAGGACCGGGTGGCCAAGACCGCCCAGCTCGGCTACGACGTCGGCGACCGGTACGCCTACAAGCCGCAGGGCGGCATGATCGCGACCGCCGTACGCACCCGCCTGGTGCACGCGGCGGTGCGGCACCTGCTGCCGCAGTCCCCGGGCTGGGCGCGGACCAGCGGCGGGCAGACCGTCCCGATCAGCCAGGCCGACATGATGGTGACCTGGCACAGCCTCCCCACGTATGTCATGAGCAGGCTGAAACAGTGGAGGGTGCCGATCTCGGCCGCCGAGTCGGAGGGCTTCCTGCACGTGTGGCAGGTGACCGCCCACATGCTCGGCATCAAGGACGAGTACATCCCCGCCACCTGGGCCGACGCCAACGCCCAGTCCGCCCAGGTCCTCGACCCGATCGTGGCCCACACGCCCGAGGGCGCGGCACTCACCGACGCGCTGCTCGGCATCATCGCCGAGGTGGACGCCGGCCTCACCGAGCCGCTGATCAACGCGTTCTCCCGGTACATCGTCGGCGACCGGGTCGGCGACCTCATCGGCCTGGACCGCGAGCCGCTCCTCCAGCCGATCGTCAGCGGCGCCTGGCCGCTGGTGGTGGCCTTCCGCGAGGCCCTCATCCCGTTCCCTGGCGTGCCCTCCATCGCCTGGGTGCTGGAGGAGGCGCTGCGCAAGTTCGTCCTGCTCTTCATGGCCGAGGGACGCCCCATCCACCTGGAGATCCCCGACGCCAACCGCCCGCTGTGAACCACCCCGCACGCTGATCCGCCCCACGGGTGCGAGGGGGCCCGGTTCCTTCACGGGACCCCCTCGCCTCCCCCCTTGCCGTCAGGGCGCGCCCACGGAAAGGTGCGCGCCTGAACCCCTTCCACGACGGGACGTCCACGAACATGCGCAGTGACGAGCGGGAGACCGGGCCCGCCGCGCGGCCGGCTCCGCCGGGCGGCGGGCGGCCCCTGGGCCGGCGCCGTTTCCTCGGCTACGTGCTGGCCGCGCCCACCCTGGTGACCGCCGCCGAGATCGTGGCGGCCCCGCCCGCGGGGGCGGCAACCCCGCCCGCGGAGGGCCCGTCGGCCGTCGAGTTGCCCTCCCCCGAGATCACCGGACTGGTCGACCTCAACGACGTGATGACCCTGGCGGCGCTGCCCACCTCGGCCCTGATCACCGTCGAGGTGCACCAGGACGGCACGGTGTCCTTCGCCCTGCCGCGCGCCGAGGTCGGCCAGGGCATCACCACCTCGACGGCGATGCTGATCGCCGAGGAGCTGGACGTGCCGGTGGACCGGGTCCGGGTCACCCTTGCCGACGCGCGCCCCGAGCTGCTCTTCAACCAGCTCACCGGCGCCTCCAACACCACCATCTCGACGTACACGCCGATCCGGGTGGCCGCCGCCGTCGCCCGGCAGCGGCTGCTGCTGGCCGCCGCCGCGCGGCTCGGCGCGCCGGTCGGCGACCTGACGCTGAAGGCCGGCGTCGTCACCGGACCCGGCGGGAGCCGCGTCGGCATCGGTGACCTCTCCGCGCGGGCCGCAGCCCTGCGCACCGAGCGGGTGTCCGTGGAGCTCAAGGCGGCCGACGAGTTCACCGTCGTCGGCCGCCCGCACAACCGTGTCGACGCGCTCGCCGCGGTCACCGGCCGCAAGAGGTTCACCATGGACCTCGACGTCCCCGACGCCCTGCCGACCATGGTGTGCCGCCCGCCGACGATCAACGGCAGACCCGGCGAGGTCGCCAACCTCGCGGAGGTCCGCGCCATGCCCGGCGTCACCGACGTGGTGACCATCTCCACGGGGGTGGCGGTGCGGGCGCGGACCTTCGGGCGGTGCATCGACGCGGTGCGTGCCCTGCGGGTGTCCTGGCGGCCGGGCACCGCGGAGGGCAAGTCCGACGCGACCGTGCTGCGCGCACTCCGCGCCGCCGAACCCTCCATGGGGCTGCCGCCGTTGACGCAGAGCGTGGAGGGCGAGTTCACCTTCCACTTCCGCAGCAACAGCGCGCTGGAGACCAACTGCGCGATCGCCGACGTGCGGTCCGACCGCGCGGAGATCTGGGCGTCACTGAAGTCGCCGGTCGTCGCCCAGGAGACCCTCGCCGTGAAGCTGGGGCTGCCGGTGGGCTCGGTGCGCGTCCATGTCACCGAGGGTGGCGGCTCGTTCGGCCGCAAGCTCTTCTTCGACGCCGCGCTGGAGGCCGCCGAGGTCTCGAAGAAGACCGGCAAGCCGGTCCGGCTGATGTGGCACCGCGCCGACGACTCCCGGCAGGGCCGCACGCACCCGATGGCCCGCTCGCGGGTGCGCATCGACCACCTCGGTTCCACCGTGCTCGGCTACAAGCAGCGGCACACCGGCGTGGCCACCGACCTCGGCCACGGCCTCGGCGAGCTGCTCACCTCGGTGGCCGCCCAACTGCCCGTCGGTGACGCCACCTTCGCCCAGACCTTCTTCCAGCTCTCGCAGTCGATGCCGTACCGTTTCGGCGCCAACAGCCGCCTGCTCCACGAGGTCGACAAGGGTTTCAACACCGGCAGCATGCGCAACGTCTACTCCCCCGACGTCACCTGCGCGCGGGAGCTGATGGTGGACAGGCTCGCCGCGAAGCTCGGCCGGGACCCCTACGAGTTCCGGCGCGACGTCCTCCAGGACGACCGGGCCCGGGCGGTGCTGGAGGCGGTCGCCAAGGCCGGGAGGTGGGGGCGCTCCATGCCGGCCGGCACGGCGCAGGGCATCGCGCTGCACACCGAGTACCACTCCGCCAACGCGGTCCTGGTGGAGATCGACTGCCGCCCGGAGACGGTGAACCGCCCGGTCCGCGACGGGGTGGCCGGACCGCGCGTCACCCGGGCGGTCGTCGCCGTGGACGTGGGGCTGACCGTCAACCCGCGCGGCCTGGAGGCGCAGATGCTGGGCTGCCTGATGGACGGCATCGCCCTGACGCTGACCTCGAGCCTGCACCTGCGCGACGGGTACTTCCTGGAGGCGAGCTGGGACAACTACTTCTACACCCGGCAGTGGAACGCCCCGCCGGAGGTGGAGGTGCTCGTCATGCCGGACACCACCGGCAAGCCGGGCGGCGCCGGAGAGCTGGGCGTGGCCGCGTCGATGGCCGCGGTCGCCTGCGCCTACGGGCGCGCCACAGGCACCATGCCGACCAGCTTCCCGGTCAACCACGGCACGCTCTCCTTCGAGCCCAAGCCGACCGTCCCGCCCGTTCCGGCCTCACCCACCGACGGCCTCGACCACGTCCGCTGACTTCTGGGAGCACTCCGTGCCCGTGCACACTTTCCGCCTCAACGGCGAGCAGGTCACCGTGGAGGCCGACGACGACGAGCGGCTGCTGTGGGTCCTGCGCGACCTGCTGGGCGTCACCGGACCCAAGTACGGGTGCGGCATCAACGTCTGCAAGGCCTGCACCAGCCACCTCAACGGCCGCGCCATGAACCCCTGTTCGGTCCCGGTGAAGGACCTGGCCCCCGGTGACGAGGTCACCACCATCGAGGGCCTGGCGGACACGGTGGACGCGGAGCTGCACCCCATGCAGCAGGCGTGGCTGGACCAGGACGTCGCCCAGTGCGGCTACTGCCAGCCGGGCCAGATCATGGCCGCCGTCGCCCTGGTCCGCCGCGTCGCCGAGGAGGGCCGCGGCATCACCGAGGCCGACCTCGACACCATCCGCAACATCTGCCGCTGCGGGACCTACCCGCGCATCCGGGCCGCCATCAAGGCGGCGGCCGGGATGTGACGGCAGGCCCGCGGGCGGCACCCTGTCAGGGCCTGGGGCCGGTCAGGGCCTGGGCCCGGTCATGCCTGGCGGGCGGTCAGGGCTTGCGGGCGACGCCGCACACCGCGTGGGCCGGGGCCTCCGGCATCGGACCGGACAGGTGCGGCCGCCAGTCGGCGGACCGGACCACGCCCGGCTCCACCAGCTCCAGGCCGTCGAAGAAGCGGGCGATGTCCGCGGCGGGGCGCAGGTGGTAGTTGTGCGCGGACTGCGCGTTGTACGCGGCCACCGCCGTGTTCAGCGCCTCGCTGGTGTCCGTGCCGTCCGAGAGGGCCAGGTAGCTGCCCGACGGCAGGGCCTCCACCAGCGTGCGCACCACGCCCCAGGGGTCGTCCTCGTCGGGCAGCTGCCCCATGATCCCCAGCAGCGTCAGGCCCACCGGCTTGCTGAAGTCGAGGGTTCGCGCCGCCTCCTCGAGGATCCGCAGCGGCTCCTTCACGTCGGCCTCGACGTAGTCGCAGGCGCCCTCGGGGCCGCTGGTGAGCAGGGCCTGCGCGTGCACCAGGACCAGCGGGTCGTGGTCCACGTAGACGATCCGGCTCTCCGGGGCGATCCGCTGGGCCACTTCGTGGGTGTTGTCCGCGGTGGGCAGGCCGGTCCCGATGTCCAGGAACTGCCGCACGCCCGCCTCCCCGGCCAGGAACCGCACGGCCCTGCCGAGGAAGACCCGCTGCTGCCGGGCGACCGCCGCGAAGTCGGGGAACGTGGTGAGGATCGCCTCACCGACCTCGCGGTCGGGAGGGTAGTTGTCCTTGCCGCCGAGGAGGTAGTTCCACACCCGCGCGGAGTGGGGGCGGTCGGAGCGCAGCCGGTCCGGCTTTTCCTGTTCGAAGAGACCCATGCGCGCAGCCTCACACGAGCCGGGCGATCTTCGCCATAGCTTGCGGGAATCCAACAGGCGTTCTACCGGACCTCGTTGTCAGCGAGCTCCCCGCCGGGCGGACGGTGCGGTCACCGGCGCCTCCTTGCGCAGGTGGACCATGCCCAGGTGCGGGGCGACCTGTTCGGTGCGGTGGGGCCGGTAGCCGGCGGCGGTGTACAGGGCGATCTGCTCGGTGCTGCGGTCGCCCGTGAACAGCTCCAGCCGCACCGCGTCGCCCGCCCGTTCCTCGACGGCGGCCAGCAGCCGGCGGCCGAGTCCGCGCCGCTGGAGGCGCGGGTGGACGACGAGCCGGCCGATGTGGAAGGCGTCGCC
>NZ_JBRIOU010000002.1:214332-216255 GCF_053474865.1 Streptomyces sp. CO7 | reverse complement strand
CCTCGCTGCCGAGCCGTACCACGAGCAGCACGCCGGCCCGGTGGTCCTCGCGCAGGCCCGCCAGATCCTGGGTGAGCGGCGGGAGGGTGTGGTCGTCGTACCGCGCCGCCTCGCCCTGGTAGGCGAGGTACTGGAGTTTCAGTACGCCCTCGAGGTCGTCCGGCGTCGCCTCCGACACCGTCAGCTCCCCCACGTCCGGCTGCATCCCGGCCCCCCGCATGATCGTCGTGGCGTGTCACCCTGGCACACCGCTGCCGGAGGCATCCATTCCCGGGAGGCTTTCCGGTCAGCCGCGGCGTCCCTTGCGCAGGAAGCGGCGCAGACGGGTGAGCGGCCAGGTGGTGATCACCTCGTCCGCGGTGAGCCAGCCGCGTCGCGCGGTGCCCACGCCGAAGCGCAGGTGGCCGAGGTCGGGGACGGAGTGCGCGTCGCTGTCGATCGCGAACCGCACGCCGTGCCGCCGGGCCCGCAGGATGTCCTCGTCGCGCAGGTCGAGGCGGTTGGGGTGCGCGTTGATCTCCATGGCGGTGCCGGTGCGGGCGCACGCGGCGAACACCTCGTCGAGGTCGAACTCGATCCCGGGCCGCTTGCCGAGGATGCGGGTCGTGGGGTGGCCGATGATGTTGACGTGCGGGTTCTCGCAGGCGCGGACCAGTCGCCGGGTGAGTTCCTCACGGCTCTGGTTGAAGTGCGAGTGGATGGAGGCCACGCACACGTCGAAGCCGGCCAGGAAGTCCGCCGGCCAGTCCACCTCGCCGTCCGGGTCGATGTTCAGCTCCACGCCGTGCAGCAGCCGCATGCCGCCGCCGCGCTCGGTGCGGCCCCGTTTGCCGTAGGCCCCGTCGAGGGCGCGGACCTGCTCGCGCTGGGCGAGGATCCGCTCCTCGGTCATCTGCTGCATGTACAGGTTGGGCGCGTGGTCGGTGACCGCGTAGTAGGCGTGCCCGAGCTTCGCGGCCTCGGCGACCATCTGCTCCAGCGGGGCGAGACCGTCGGTGAGGTCGGTGTGGGTGTGCAGGTCGCCGCGGAGGTCGGACTCCTCGATCAGTTCGGGCAGCCCGTCACCCCGCCCGGTCCTCTCCTCGCGCGCGGCCTCGATCTCGCCGCGGTCCTCCCGCAGGGCCGGTGCGATCCAGGGCAGGCCGAGGCGTTCGTACACCTCCCCCTCGGTCCGCGAGACGATCTTCTCGCCGCTCTCCGCGTCGAACAGCCCGTACTCGGACAGCTTCAGCTTCGCGCGCACGGCGAGCTCCCGGACGCGGATGTTGTGCGCCTTGGAGCCGGTGAAGTACAGCATCGCCGCGCCCCAGAAGTCGGGCGGCACGACGCGCAGGTCGACGGCGAGGCCCCTGTCCGTGCGGACCGAGGTCTTCGACGTGCCGCGGGCGGTCACCTCGGAGACGTACGGCAGGGCCACGAAGGCCTCCATGAACGGCCCGGACTCCTCGGCCGCGACCAGCACGTCGACGTCCCCGATGGTCTCCCGGCCCCGGCGCAGCGACCCGGCGTACTCGCACCGCAGGCAGCCGTCGATCCGTGACAGCTTGGCGACCACGTCCTCGGCGAGGTCGAGGGCCGCGTCGATCAGCACCCGGTCGCCGGCGGACCGCATGAGCTCCACACCGTGGAGGATGTTCTCCTCGGTCCTGGGGCCGAATCCCTTGAGGTCGCGCAGCCGCTCGGCGTGGATCGCCTCGACGAGCTCGTCGACGGAGGAGACCCCCAGTTCGTGGTGCAGCGTGTACGCCTTCCTGGGGCCGAGGCCGGGGATGGCCGTCAGCCGCCGCACGCCCTCCGGAATCTTCGCCCGCAGCTCCTCCAGGGCGGCGAAATCGCCGGTGGCGAGGTACTCGGTGACCTTGTCTGCGATCGACCGGCCGACCCCCGGGATCTCCCGCAGCCCCTTGGCGTCGAGCGTGCGGA
>NZ_JBRIOU010000002.1:210128-214232 GCF_053474865.1 Streptomyces sp. CO7 | reverse complement strand
GTACGAGGCCGGGCGTCCTGGTGCGGGCGCGGTGGCGCGGGCCGAGCGTCACCCATGCGGGCACGGAGGTGCGGGCCAGGCGTCCCCGGTGCGGGCACGCGGCTGCGGGCACGGGCGTCCCGGTGCGGGCGCGGGGGCGCTCAGGCCAGGCCGCCGTTGGCGAAGAGCACCTGGCCGTTGACCCAGCGGCCGGGACCGGCGAGGAAGGCGACGGTCTCGGCGATCTCCTCGGGGGTGCCGAGCCGCTCCGCCGGGTTCATGGCGGCGATCGCGCTGATCTGCTCCTCGCTCTTGCCGTCCACGAAGAGCGGCGTCGCGGTGGGGCCGGGGGCGACGGCGTTGACGGTGATGTCCTTGCCCCGCAGTTCCCGCGCCAGGATCAGGGTCATCCCCTCCACCGCCGCCTTGGAGGCGACGTACGCCGCGTAGGCGGGGAACTGGGTGCGGGTCACCGACGTGGAGAAGTTGACGATCGCCCCACCCGGCCGGAGCCGGAGCGCCGCCAGCTGGGACACCACGAAGGCGCCGCGGATGTTGGTCCGGTGCATCCGGTCCAGGTCGGCGAGGTCCAGCGTCGCGATGGGCGACAGGAGCATGATCCCGGCGGTGTTCACGACGACGTCGATCCCGCCGAAGGCCTCCTCGATGGCGTCGAACGCCCTGGCCATCGCCTCCTCGTCGGCGACGTCCCCGCCCACCGCGATCGCCCTTCCCCCGGAGGCGGTGACCTGGTCACGGGCCTCCTCGGCCCGCGCCGCGTTGCCCGCGTAGTGCACGGCCACGGCATACCCGTCGGCGGCCAGCCGCTCCACGACGGCCCGCCCGATGCCGCCGGACCCGCCGGTCACCAGGGCCACCCTTCCTGCGGTGCTGTCGGTCATGGCTGCACTCCTCCTAGAATATGGACGTACTGTTCATATGAAAGGCTACGACGAAATGAACAGACTGTCCACAAGACGAGCGGGGTGACGTGACGATGCCCGAGAACGAGACCGCCACGGGCGGGCGGCCCGGCCGCGGTCGGCGGCCGGCGGCCGAAGTGCGTGCGGCGGTGCTCGCCGCGGCGGGCCGAGTCCTGCTGGACGAGGGCCTGCAGGCGCTCACCTTCGACCGGGTGGCCCGGGAGGCGGGGGCGAGCCGGACCACCCTGCACAAGTGGTGGCCCTCCCCCGGCGCGCTCGCCGCGGAGGCGTACTTCGCCCGCAGCCGTCCGGTGCTCGACTTCCCCGACACCGGCGACCTGCGCGCCGACCTGATCACCCAGCTCGGCGCCTTCGTCCGCTGGCTGAAGGAGGAGGGCGCGGAGCGGCCCGTCTCCGAACTGGTCGGCGCCGCCCAGCTCGACCCCGGCCTGGGCCGCGCCTTCGCCGAGGAGTACGGGCGCCCCCGCCGCGAGCTGGCCCGCGCCCGGCTGCGCACCGCCCAGCGGCAGGGGGTGCTCCGCGAGGACGCCGACCTCGACATCGTGGTCGACCAGCTGTGGGGCGCCCTCTACCACCGGATGCTGGTCCTCAAGGCCCCGTTCGACGCGTCGGTCGTCCCCCGCCTGGTCGACCACGCCCTCCACGGGGCGGCGCCTCGGTAGACCGGGTACGCAGCGGGACGGTAACCCTCCCACGCCGCTCCCACCTGGCCACCTGCATACTGCCGGTCCACCCTCAGCGTCTCGACGCCCGTCATGAAGGACCGCCCCGGCCATGGTCTACCTCGTCCTCGCCTGCCTGCTCTGGCTCTGGTACGCCCTGCTGCCGCTGCGGTGGCAGACCTCGCGTATGTCGGGCCCCGATGCCGCCCTGCGGCGGGCGTCGAGAGCCGCTGTCCGGGGGCGCTGGGAACCCGTCGCCCAGCTCTTCGAGGACACCGGCCGGGACTGGGAACGCCGGAGCCATTACGCCAAGCACTTCGGGCACCTCGCTGCAGAGAGGAACAACCGTTGGCTGACGGCGTGGGAGGAGGCCCGTCCCGAAGACCCGGACTCCGCAGTGGTGAGGGCGCAGGCCAGGGTCTCCTACGCCTGGAAGCTGCGGGGCCCCAGGTTCGCGGACCACACGTCGGAGCTCCAGTTCGAAGGGTTTCACCGTGAGTTGCGGGCATCCGGGCACGCCATCGAGCGCGCTGCGAAGCTCTGCCCCGACGATCCCTCTCCCTTCGTCGCGGAGATCTGGAGGGCGCTCGGACTGGGCTACGGCCCTGGGAGGATGCAGGCCGTGTGGTCCGAGGTCACAGCCCGCGCGCCGCACCAGATGGACGCGCACCTCGGTGCCCTCCAGTACTGAACCGCGAAATGGAGAGGCTCCGAGGGGCTCGTGCGGGAGTTCGCCGAGAAGGCCGCGGCCGAGGGGCCGCCGGGCAGTCTGCTGGCCACGCTGCCGCTGTTCGCCTGGTACGAGAATCACGCGGCAGAGGACGCTGACGCCGGCTTCGGCAGCGCGCGGGTACGGGTGATGGTCGACGCGGCGCTCCGGGACGTGGCGCTCGCCGACCCGGGCCACCCGCAGCTTCCCTACGTGCGGCAAATCCTGGGGTACTTCCTCTACCGTCAGGGGCGGTACGTGGAGGCGGAGAAGCAGTTCCGCGAGGTCGACGGCTACACGCACGGCGTCCCATGGCGCTATCACCGCCTGGGGTGGCTCCACTACCGAGTGGTCCGCACGAGTACGGCCCGTAAGGCCTTCTTCGGACGCCGGGCTCGCCGACACCTCTGATCACGGGAGACGGCGCGGGGCAGCCCCTCCCCCTCCGCGCCGGGACCGGCCGGGATGCGCCACCGAGCCGTCACCGCGGCATCCACCGCCTCCGTTCCCCCGCTCGCGCGTGGTCGAGCAGGGAAACGGCACCCCGGGGACCGGCCGCCTCGGTCAGAGGAGGCCGTGGCGGGGTGGGCGGGTTCCGTGGAGGGTGTGGCGGCCGATGTGCTGGATCTTCCAGCGGGCGGGGTCGTGCAGGGTGTGGGTGCGGGCGTCGCGCCAGTAGCGGTCGAGGCGGTGGGAAGCGAGGGCGGAACGGGTGCCGGAGACCTCGAAGAGGGCGTCCGCCACCTCCACGGCCGCCTTCCCGGCGGTCACCTTGGCGGCGGCCACGGCGATCGACGCCTCGGCCGCGGTGTCGTCGGTCAGGTCCGCGCGGGCTGCGTCGACGGCACGGGACGCCGAGCTCAGCAGCGCCTCGGCGGCCCTCACCTGGACGGCGAGCTCACCGAAGCGCTGGATCAGCAGCGGGTCGTCGAAGGCCTCGGGGTAGCCGGCCTCGACCCCCTCGAACCACGGGCGGGACTTGGTCCGCACGAACGCCACCGCCTCGCCGAGGGCGCCGTCCGCGATCCCGGCGTCGATCGCCGCGTGCAGCAACTGGGCGACCGCGCCGTGCAGTTGCGGGCTGCGGAAGGTGAGGTGGTGGGGCAGGATCCGGTCACCCGGCACCCGCACCGCCGCGAGCCGGACGGTGCCGCTGGCCGTGGTGCGCTGGCCCATGCCGTCCCAGTCGTCGACGACGGTCACCCCTTCGGCGTCCCGCGGCACGTAGGCGACGTGCGGTTCGCCGTCCTCCGCCCGGGCCAGCACGGGGATCCAGTCGGCGAACAGGGCGCCCGTGCAGTAGTCCTTGGTCCCGGTGAGCAGGTACGAGCCGTCACCCAAGGGCTCGAGCCGGGTGCGGATGTCCTGGACGTGCCGGGTGCCGGCCTCGGACTGGGCGTTGCCCAGGCGGGCTCCGGCCAGGATCTCGCCGAAGAAGAACTTCCGCTGCTCGTCGGTGCCGTGCCGGCGCAGCACGTTGACGTACACGAAGTGGCTCTGCGGGATCTGCGCCAGGCTGGCGTCCGCGGAGGCGAGCAGGCGGAAGACCTCGGTGAGGGTCTCCTGGCGCACGTCAGCGCCGCCGTACTCGGCCGGCACGGTCACCCCCAGCAGTCCGGACGCCGAGAGCTCGCCCAGTTCCTGCTCGGGCAGCCGGCGTTCGGCGTCCCGGTAGGCGGCCTCGGGCCGGAACCGCTCGGCCAGCTCCGCCGCGACGGCGAGGGCCTCCGCGTCGTCGGCGATCACGTGGGCGGGCGGGGACAGGTACGGGACGGTGGCTGTCATGGTCTCTGCTTTCCGTCGGGAACGC
>NZ_JBRIOU010000002.1:206815-210028 GCF_053474865.1 Streptomyces sp. CO7 | reverse complement strand
GCGGAAAGGCCGGGGCGCCGGCTGCGTCAGGACGTGCGACAGAGCGCCGCGGCGACCCTGACCAGGTCGACACAGCGGCGGGAGGTGAGCGTCCGGCGCAGCATGCACCGATGCAAGCACGAAGCCCGCACACCGTCAACGACCGCTCCAGCATGCGGAATTGACGGTGCCGTCCGGCTGTGGTGGGGCGGTAAGCGCGTACTCCCCCGCGGCCGGGCGCAGCGGTCCGGGAGCGGGAACGGTGGTGCAGGGCGACCCGCCCGGCGTGCGGAGGCGGGGCGGGCCGGTGACGCCGGGTCGGTGACCGCGCGGAGGCTGACGGAGCGACGGCCGACGGATCGGGCCGGTTACGGGGCACGGGGCTCCGACCGGTACAGGCCGGTCAGCGGCACAGGATGGTGACCGGCACGGGATGGTGCGGGGATCGGCCCGGTGCGGGAACGCGCGGCGGCCCGCGCCGCGCCGACGGGGACGTCGGGACGCGGTGCGGGCCGTGGGAGCGGGGCCCAGGGCCATGGCCGATCGGGGCCGGGCCTCAGCCGGAGCGGGCCGGGCCAACCAGGGTCGGGCGTTAGCTGAAACCGGGCCTCAGCCGGAGTGGGCCGGGCCAGCCCGGGTCGGAGCCGGGGCCCGGCAAACCGGGGCCGAGCCGCCGCCCTGGCCCCCGCCCCCGGCGGCGCTTCAGTTCAGCAGGTCGCCCAGGAGCTCGGCGAACTCCTCGGGGGTGAGGACCCGCACCCCCAGCTGCTCCGCCTTGACGGCCTTGCTGCTCGGCTTTCCTCCCGCCGAGGGCGCCGCCACCAGATACGCCGTCTGCGCGGTGACGCCGTCGCCGGACTTTCCGCCGGCGCGCTCGATCAGGTCCTTCATGGCGGTGCGGCCGAGCTCCGCGAGCGGGCCGGTCATCTTCCCGGTGACGACGACCTTCATCGGGCGGCCGTCCTCGCCGACGAGCGGTCCCTCGCCCGCGTCCTCGCCGACCGGTTCGGTCATGGTGGCCCCGGCGGCGGTCATCTTGTCGATCACCGGCGCCAGTTCGGCGAAGGCGGCGACGATGCCCGGCGCCTTCTCCGGGCCGATGCCCTCGACCTCCTGCATCGCCTCCGCGTCCGCCGCGCGGATCGCGTCCATGGTGCGGAAGTGGGCGGCGATCCGCTGCGAGAGGCGGCGCCCGGTGTTGCGGATGCCGAGCGCGCAGACCTGGCGGCTGAGCGGTTTCAGCCGGGCGGCCTCGATCTGCGCGACCAGGTTCGCGCCCCGCTTCTCGCTGCCCGCCGCGACGGACAGCGTCTGCAGGTCCAGCGTGTACAGGTCGGCGATGTCGGCGACCGCGCCGGAGGCGACCAGCGCGTTCACGTACGTGGTGCCCAGGCCGTCGATGTCCAGGCAGTCGCGCTGCGCCGCGTAGGCGATCAGCGCGGGCAGGCGGCAGGCGGCGCCCTTCACGCACCGCCACCGCTCCTGGCTCCGGTCGATGTCCCCTCCGCAGTGCGGGCACGCCTCGGGCAGCGGCACCTCCACGGCGTCCGCCGGACGCAGCCCGACGACGGCGGCCTGGACGCGCGGGATGATGTCGCCGGCCTTGTACACGGTGACGGTGTCCCCGATGTGCAGGTCGCGCCGCCGTATGTCGGCCGGGTTGTGCAGGGTGGCGTACTCGACGGTGGTGCCGTCGAGCTCCACCGGCTCCAGCCGCGCCCGCGGGGCGAGCACCCCGGTGCGGCCCACGTTCCACTCGACGTCCAGCAGCCGGGTGGTCCGCTCGACCGCCGGAAGCTTGTAGGCGATCGCCCAGTGGGGGAAGCGGGAACCGAACCCCGCCGCGCGCTGCTCGGCGACGTCGTCGGCCTTGACCACGACGCCGTCGATCCCGAACGGCAGGGTCGGCCGCATCGCCTGGATCTCCTCGACCCGCGCCTGCGCCTCCTCGATGGTGCGCACGCACCGCAGCGCGGCCGGGTTGTCGCGGGTGGTGCGCACGCCCGCCGCCGACAGCAGCGCCAGCACCTCGCTGTGCGGGGCCGCCGCGGGCAGGAACGCTCCGCCGTCCAGGTCGACGGCGGAGTACGCCCAGAAGGTCAGGGCCAGCCGGTAGGGCCGGTCCTTGGCGCGCAGGGTGCCGGCCGCGCCGTTGCGCGGGTTGGAGAACACCTTCGCGCCGTGCTCCGTGCGGATCCGGTTGGCGTCCTCGAACTGCGCCTGGGTGAAGAGGACTTCGCCGCGCACCTCGACGGTGGCCGGGGTCTCCAGCCGCTCCGGGAGCCCGTCGACGGTGCCGATGACGTGGCTGACGTCCTCGCCGAAGCGCCCGTCGCCACGGGTGACCACCTGGACCAGCCGGCCGTCGCGGTAGCGGGCGGCGATCGCCGCGCCGTCGAGCTTGGGCTCCACGGTGTATCCGCCCTCCACCGGCCGGCCCAGTCTGCGCTGCAGGCTCTCGCCCCAGGCGGTCAGCTGCTCGGCGGAGAAGGCGTTGTCCAGGGACAGCATCGGCACCGTGTGCGCGACGTCGCCGACCGGGGCGGCCCCCGCCGCGACCTGGTGGGTGGGCGAGTCGGCGGCCGCCTGCCCGGGGTGGGCCTCCTCGTAGGCGGCGATGGCCAGGAGTTCGCGGTCGTACGTCGCGTCGTCCATGACGCTCTCGGCGGCGATGTCGCCGTCGCCGCCGTAGTACGCCTGCGCGGCGGCGCGGACGCGGGCGATCGCGGCCTCGTACTGGGCAGGGGTGGTCAGCGCCTCTACGGCGGGAGAAGTCGTCATGGGGATCACTCTTCCGCAGGGGTCCGACAATCCGGAACACACCGTTCCGCCGACACCGACGCGCCCACCCGGGGCCGGCCCGGGGCCGAGACCGCCGCCCGGCCCGAAGCCGAAGCTGCCGCAGATCGCGCGGCCCCGTGCGAGGTCGTCAGGCCCGGAACCGGGGCCGCCTCGGACGGCGCGGCCCCGTACGCCATCGTCAGGCCCGGAACCGGGGCCGCCGGCCGGCCCCAGGCCGGACCCGACGCCGGCACAGCCGCCCGGGCCGCGGCGGCGAGGAACACCCCCGCGGCCGTCCCGCCCCGCGGCGGTCCCGGCGTCGTCTCACACACTCACCGCCTCCGCGCGGGCGAGCGGGACCGCGCGGCCGGCCGGGGCGGGGTCCTCGGCCCAGGTCCACAGGCGGGACACGGCGTCGAGGTCGAGGTCGTGGCCCTCGGTCCAGATCCGGGC
>NZ_JBRIOU010000002.1:205807-206715 GCF_053474865.1 Streptomyces sp. CO7 | reverse complement strand
GTCCAGATCCGGGCCGCCGCGCCCAGCACCGACTGGCGGTCGGCCTCCACCAGCAGGACGTCGTCCGCGGCGAGCAGGTCGTCCAGGGCGTCGCGGAAGTGGACGGTGTCGGTGATCTGGCGGGCCCAGAACCGCGGGTCGCGGGCGTCGTCGGGGCTCATCGGGCCGCCGGTGTAGCCGGAGTACAGCGCCGCCCGAGGCTCGCGCAGCGGAAGCGAGCGGTAGTCGGCCTCGACGGCGTCCGAGGCGGGCGCCATCGCCGGGGAGTGGAAGGGGCTGGTGGCCGGGACGATCACGGCGGTGAGGCCGTCGGCCTTCAGGCGGGCCGCGACGCCGGCCAGCGGTTCGCTCGCGCCGGCCAGCATGACCTGCTGGTTGGCGTTGACCGCGGCGATCGCCACGCCGTCGACGAGGTACGGGCGCAGTCGCTCCTCGCTCGCGGCTACGGCGAGCATGCCGCCCGCCGGGATCTTCACGGCCTCCCTGACCCGCGCCATGACCATCGCGACGGCGTCGGGCAGACCGACCACTCCGGCGAAGGTCGCGGCCACCAGCTCGCCGGCGCTGTGGCCGAGGAAGGCGACGGGCTTCACGCCCCAGCCGAGGATCATGCGGCCGAGCGCGTAGTCGACCGCGAACAGCAGCGGCTGGGCGCGGCGCACGTCGTCGATGTCGATCGCCGCGTTCCTCGGGTCGAGCCAGTCCGCGCGGATCCGGGCGCCCTCCTCCCCCATGTGGGACAGGGCGGCGTCGACGGCCGCGGTGAAGACGGGTTCGCGGCGGTAGAGGCCGGCGGCCATGCCGGCGTGCTGGGAGCCCTGGCCGGGGAAGAGCAGGGCGACGGGGCGGGGCCGGGCGGCCTCGGCGGCGCGGGCCCGCCGGACGGTGGGCGCGGCGAGCGCGGACAC
>NZ_JBRIOU010000002.1:200136-205707 GCF_053474865.1 Streptomyces sp. CO7 | reverse complement strand
GGCGGCAGCGGGCACAGCGGCGGGGCCGTGTCGGCGCCGCGCGGGGCGCGCACGTCCAGGACGCCGAGCACGGAGTCCGCGTCGGCCACCGCCTCGGCGGCGCGCTTGACGGCGTACACGGTGATGGTCTGGGCGTCGGGTTCGCCGAAGCCGGCGACCAGGACGAGGTCGGCGGAGCCCTCGTGGAGTTCGTGGTGCGCGCGGCGCAGGGCGGCGCCGGGCGCGGTGGTGGTCCGCACGGTGAAGCCCTCGTGCTCCGCGCCCAGCGCGGGGTCGACGGCGGCGGCGCCGACGACGACCACGGTGCGGGCCGGCAGGTCCTCGGGGGAACGACCGAAGGCGCGCAGCACGGCGGAGACGGCGGTGGCGGACGCCGTCACGGGCGCGGTCCCCCGCGGGGCCGGGCCGGGCCTGACGATCAGTCGGCGCACGACGGCGCTCTGGGACGTGAGTGACATGGGTGCCTCCTCGTGGAGCGCGGATCCGGCCGCGTGTGCCCGTGGTCCAGGTGCGAAAAGCTCGTGCGCGAAGTCGTGCGGAAAGCCCGTGCGGACAGTTCGTGCGGAAAACTCGTGCTCAAAGCCGTGCGGAAAGCTCGTGGGACGCAAAGTCGTGCGGAAAAGCGGCCGCCCCGCCCCCGCCGGGGGAGTGCGGGGGCGGGGCGGCCGCGCGGTGTCCGGCTCAGGCGGCGGTGGCCGAGCCGGCGTTGATGAGGGCGAGGAGCGCGCGCGGGGTCTCCGCGTCGACCACCGCGTCGTCGGGGATGCTGATCCCGTAGTCGCGCTGGATCTCGCCGATGACCTGGAGCAGGGCCAGGGAGTCGTAGCCGAGGTCCATGAAGGGCGTGTCGATGACGTCGCCGTCGAGGTCGACGCCCTCCTCCTCACCGGCGCTCTCGCGGAGCATGCGGGTCAGGTCGGCCAGGGTCACGGTGGCGGTGGTGGTGGTCATGGCTGGTGCCGTCCTCTCGGTTGGGCGCGATGGTGGTGCGGGACGAAAGGGCGGGCGCGAGCACGGAGCCGCCCCGGGCACGCGCGGCCCCAGGCGGGCCGTGCGTGCCCCCGGCGCCCGGGGCGCCGGTTCCGGACCGCGGCGGTCTGCCGCGGACGGGGTCCTGGGCGCTCCGGTCAGCCGGCGCGGCGCAGGACGAGCGCGGCGTTGAAGCCGCCGTGGCCCCGGGCGAGGACGAGCGCGGTGCGCAGGTCGGCCTCACGCGCCTCGGTGACCAGGTCGATGGTGTGCTCGGGAGCCGGTCCCGCCACGTTGACGGTGGGCGGGACGACGCCGTCGCGCAGGGCGAGGAGCGCGGTCGCCGCGTCGAGGGCGGCGCCCCCGGCGAGCAGCCGGCCCGTCATGGTCTTGGGGGCGGTGACCGGGACGCCGCGCGGGCCGAACAGTTCGGTCAGCGCCTGGGCCTCGGCCCGGTCGAGTTCCGGCACGCCGGAGGCGTCCGCGAAGACGACGTCGACGTCGGCGGCGGTGATGCCCGCGTCGGCGAGGGCGTTCTCGGCGGCCCGGCGCAGGCCGGGCGGGCGTCCGGTGCCGGGCGCCGGGTCGAGGGTGGCGGCATAGCCGGCGACCTCGCCGTAGACGTTGCCCGCGTCGCGGGCGCCGGCCGAGCCTGCGTCCTCGACGACCAGGATCGCGCCGCCCTCGCCGGGTACGTATCCGGCGGCGTCGGCGGAGAACGGGAGGAAGGCGCGGGCCGGGTCGCCGACCGTGCTCATCAGGCCGGAGGCGATCTGCGGCACCCAGCCCCAGGGGCACAGGGCGGCGTCGACCCCGCCGGCGACGACGGCGGAGAAGCCCTTGCGGATGTGGCGGCGGGCGTGGCCGATGGCGTCGATGCCGCCCGCCTGCTCGGTGAGCAGGACGCCGCTGGGGCCGCGGAGCTTGTGCCGGATGGAGATCTGGCCGGTGTTGACCGCGTAGAACCAGGCGAAGGACTGGTAGGCGCTGACGTACTCCTTGCCCTTGCTCCACAGGTTCTGGAGCTCGCGCTGGCCGAACTCGACGGCGCCGCCGGACGCGGAGGTGACCACGCCGATGCCGTACTCGGGGAACTCCCCGACGTCCAGGCCCGCGTCGGTGAGGGCCCAGTCGGCCGCGGCGAGCGCGAGCCGGGTCATGTGGTCGGTCTGCGGCATCAGCCGGCTGGGGATGTGCTCCTCGGCGACGAAGCCGGGCACCTCCCCCGCGACGGACGAGGGGTACTGGGCGGCGTCGAAGCGGGTGACGGGCCCGAGGCCCGACTCGCCGGCCAGGGTGGCCTTCCAGTAGTCCTCGGTACCCAGGCCGTTGGGGGCGGTGATCCCCAGGCCGGTCACCACTGCGGTGGTCATGCGGTCCTCCTGTCCGGACGGGCCAGCACCATGGCGCTCTGGAACCCGCCGAAGCCGCTGCCCACGCTGAGCACCACGTCGGCCCTCTTCTCGCGGGCGGTGAGCGGGATGTAGTCGAGGTCGAGGTCCGGGTCGGGCTCGTGCAGGTTGGCGGTGGGCGGCAGGACGCCGTGCTCCATCGCCAGGGCGCAGGCGGCGATCTCCAGGGAGCCGATGGCGCCGAGCGAGTGGCCGATCATCGATTTGATGGAGCTGACCGGGGTGCGGTACGCGTGCTCCCCGAGGCTGCGCTTGAAGGCGCCGGTCTCGTGCCGGTCGTTCATCTTGGTGCCCGAACCGTGCGCGTTGACGTAGTCGACGGTGTCCGGCGCGAGGCGGGACTCGGCGAGGGCGGCGTCGATGGCCTCGGCCATCTCGATGCCCTCGGGCTTGAGTCCGGTCATGTGGTAGGCGTTGCAGCGGGAGGCGAAGCCGGCGATCTCGGCGTAGATGTGCGCGCCGCGCCGCTTGGCGCTCTCCAGCTCCTCCAGGACCAGGATGGCGGCGCCCTCGCCCAGGACGAGGCCGCTGCGGGTGCGGTCGAAGGGCCGGCAGGCACTCTCCGGGGTGTCGTTGCGCGGGGTGGTGGCCAGGATGGCGTCGAAGCAGGCCGAGGTGATCGGGGAGATCGGGGCCTCGGTCGCACCGGCGATCATGACGTCGGCCGATCCCTCGCGGATGAGTTCCACCGCGTGTCCGAGCGAGTCGAGTCCGGAGGTGCAGCCGGTGGAGACGACCGCGGCCGGTCCCTCCGCCCCGGCGGCCCTGCCGACCTCGGCGGCGATGGAGCTGGGCACGAAGTGCCGGTACAGCTCGGGCACCGCGTACTCGTGGTCGACGTTCCACTTGCGGCCGCTGTCGCTGACCACGGCGTACTCGCGCTCCAGGCTGGTGGTGCAGCCGACCGCGCTGCCCACCGCGGTGCCGACGCGGCCCGGGTCGAGGGAGGCGATCTCCAGTCCGCTGTCGGCGAGCGCCTCGCGGGTGGAGACGACCGCGAACTGCGCGGCCCGGTCGAGTCTGCGGGTCTCCTGCTGGGACAGGCCCGCCAGGAGCGGGTCGAAGTCCGCCTCGGCGGCGACCTGGGAGCGGAACGGTGAAGGGTCGTAGAAGGAGATCCTGCGGGTGGCCGTGCGGCCCGCGGTGAGCAGGTCCCAGTACGCCTTGACACCGACCCCGCCCGGCGCGACGACGCCCAGACCGGTGATGACGACTCTGCGCGTGGTCTGCCTGGCCTTCGACGAAGCCGGGTGCGCGGCCGCGCTCCGGCCGGCTGGCACTGTGGGGGTCACTGTCGATCCCTTCGTCCGTGCTGTCGGGGCTGTCGTGTGGATATCGGCGGGCCGGAGGGGGTCCGGGGGTGTGAACCCCCTCGGCCGGCCTGTCCGGCGGGCGGCCCCTTCGTGACGGGCCGCCGTGTCCGGTGAAGCCATGGAACGTCCGGCCCCTAGAACCGGACTCGTGTTCGCGTGGATGGGTCCGCGGCCCGCTCAGGTGGGGACGTTCCCGTGCTTGCGCGAGGGCGTCTCGGCCCGCTTGGCGCGCAGCATGGCCAGGGAGCGGATGAGCACGGCGCGGGTCTCGCCGGGGTCGATGACGTCGTCCACCAGGCCGCGCTCGGCGGCGAAGTAGGGGTGCATCAGCTCGTTGCGGTACTCCTCGACGCGGCGGGCGCGCACCGCCTCCGGGTCGTCGGCCGCGGCGATCTCGCGGCGGAAGATGACGTTGGCCGCGCCCTCGGCTCCCATCACGGCGATCTCGTTGGTGGGCCAGGCGAAGGACAGGTCGGCGCCGATGGACCGCGAGTCCATGACGATGTACGCGCCGCCGTACGCCTTGCGCAGCACGAGGGAGATCCGCGGCACGGTCGCGTTGCAGTAGGCGTACAGCAGCTTGGCGCCGTGCCGGATGATGCCGTTGTGCTCCTGGTCGACGCCGGGCAGGAAGCCGGGCACGTCGACGAGGGTGACCAGCGGGATGTTGAAGGAGTCGCAGGTCGACACGAACCGGGCGGCCTTCTCGCTGGCGTGGATGTCCAGCACGCCGGCCAGCGCCGAGGGCTGGTTGGCGACGATGCCGACTGGATGGCCGTCGAGCCGGGCGAGCGCGCACACCACGTTGGGCGCCCATGCCTCGTGGACCTCGAAGGTCTCGCCGTCGTCGACGATCTCCTCGATGACCGCGCGGATGTCGTAGCTGCGGCCCGGGTCGGCCGGCACCAGGTCGGTGAGGGCGTCGGTGCGCCGGTCCGCGGGGTCCTCGCAGGGCACGGCGGGCGGCAGTTCGCGGTTGTTGGAGGGCAGCAGCGCGAGCAGGAACCGCACGTCCTCCAGGCAGTCGGCCTCGTTGTCGTAGGCGAAGTGGCACACGCCGGAGGTGCCGGCGTGCACGTCGGCGCCGCCGAGCCCGTTGTGGGTGATGCGCTCGCCGGTGACGGCCTGGACGACGTCGGGGCCGGTGATGAACATCTGCGCCGTCTCGCGGACCATGAACACGTAGTCGGTGAGGGCGGGCGAGTAGGCGGCGCCGCCGGCGCAGGGGCCGAGCATCACGCTGATCTGCGGGACGACGCCGGAGGAGGCGACGTTGCGGCGGAAGATGCCGCCGTAGCCGGCGAGGGCGGTGACGCCCTCCTGGATGCGCGCGCCCGCGCCGTCGTTGAGGCTGACCAGCGGCGCTCCGGCGTCGGCGGCGAGGTCCATCACCTTGTGCACCTTGGCGGCGTGCGCCTCGCCGAGGGCGCCGGCGAAGACCCGGAAGTCGTGCGCGTAGGCGAAGACGGTGCGGCCGTGCACCAGGCCCCAGCCGATCACCACGCCGTCGCCGTGCGGCTTGCGCTCCTCCAGGCCGAAACCGTGGGCGCGGTGCCGGCGCAGCGGCTCGATCTCGGTGAACGTGCCCTCGTCGAAGAGGAGTTCGAGCCTCTCGTGGGCGGTGAGCTTGTTCTTGGCGTGCTGCCGCTCGGTGGCCGCCGGATCGGGGCCGCGGCTCACCTCCTCCTTGAGGCGCCGCAGTTCCGCGGTGGCGCGGCGCAGGTCGGGGGCGGCACGGCCGAGGGTGATTTCTTCGAGGATCGTCATCGGCCGAACGTAGGAACGCGGCCTTGAGACGTGCTGGAGGAGCCCTCCGAACGCCTCCCCCGCGTCCCGCCGGCGCCCCGTGCGCCCCGGCGTCCCTCGCGCCCCGGGTG
>NZ_JBRIOU010000002.1:185608-200036 GCF_053474865.1 Streptomyces sp. CO7 | reverse complement strand
GCGCGGGGCCGAGCTCGTCGATGAGGGTGCCGCGCAGCCGCTGGTAGGCCTCCAGGGCGCGCCAGGCCCCGCCGGCCCGGTGCAGCGCGGTCATCAGCTGGGCGCAGAAGTTCTCGTGCATGGGGTGCCGGGCGACCAGCACACGCAGTTCGGGCACGATCTCGGCATGCCGGCCCATCCGCAGGTCGGCGTCGATCCGCCGCTCCAGCGCGGCCATCCGGTCCTCCTCCAGGCGCAGCACCTCCAGCTCGAGAACGGTGCCGACGCGGACGTCGACGAGGGCGGAGCCCTGCCACATCCTCAGCGCCCCGCCGAGCAGTTCGGAGGCGGTGCGGTGGTCGCCCGCCTCGTGGGCGGCGCGTCCGGCGGCGGCGATACGGGCGAACTCGTGGGCGTCGACCTGGCCGGGCTGCACCTGCAGGAGGTATCCCCCGTGCTGGGTGACCAGGACGTCCTTGGGCCGGCGGGTCGGGTCGCCGTCGAGCGCGGCGGCGATCTTGCGGCGCAGCTGGAGGATGTACGTCTGCAGGGTGGTGACCGCGCTGCGCGGGATGTCCTCCCCCCATATCTCCTCCATGAGGGTCGCCACGGTCACCACCCGGTCGGCCTGCAGGGCGAGCAGCGACAGGATCTGCCGGGGCTTGGCCGCGGTGGGGACGACGGACACCCCGTTCTCACGGGCCGCCAGTGGTCCCAGGACCTGGATCTCCATGTTCACGCCCTCCTTCGGTGCGTACGGCAAGTCCCTGGGTGGGCCCTGCACGGGCTGCGGAGTCTGCGGCGAGCCTCGCACCTGCGGCGTTCGAGTCCCAGTGAGCGCGTCACGTGGACGGGCGTGAAAATGTCATGCCCCGCAGGTGACGTCGGCACTGTGCCGTCCGGCACGGCGCCCACCAGAATCCTGGCCATCGGGAAGTGAACGCAGCTTCGTGAGTCCGAACCCAACACAGGGGGATCACCATGAACACCGTCACGCACCTCTCCGCGCCGGCCGTCTCCGGGGCCGGCGCGCTCCCGCTGACCGGCGATCACCGCTTCGCCCTGCTGACCGCCCGCGCCGGCCTCGAGCCCGAGCTGGCGCAGCGTTACACGAGCGACCCGGTCGCGGTCCTCGCCGAGTTCGGGTTCGCGGCGTCGGAGCCGGTGTACGGGGACGACTTCGCGGAGGCGTTCGGCGCCTCCCTCGCCGACGGCGGCATCGGCCGGACCCTGGTCATCGACCACCTGGACCGGCCGGGCTCCGGCGCGGCCGGCGGCTGCTACGGCTGCGCCACCATCATGGCGCCGCTTCCCGGTGATGCCGGGGCGGCGCCTGCATGACCATCGCCGACGGGGGAACCGGCACGGAGCTGCCGGTGGGGTTCAAGAGACATCTGCGGGTGGAGGCCATCGACGGCGACGCCGTCTACCTCCTCTCGGAGCGGGGGACGACGGCGCTGCAGGGCCGTGAGGTCCAGGAACTCGCGGCGCTGCTGGACGGCACCCGCACCCTGTCGGGCGTGCTGCGGGAGGCGGCGGCCACGGTGCCGCCGGCCACCGCGGCGCGCGTGATCGCCGAACTGGCGCGGGCCGACCTGGTCGGCTACCACGACCCCGCCTCGGACGCGGCGGCCGAGGCGTACTGGGAGTTCGCGGGACTGAACCCCCGGAGCGCGTCGGCCTCGTTCCGCCTCAACGCGGTGCGGGTCGTGGACCTGGGCGGCCGCCGGGACCCCGCCGCCGCGGAGGCCGAGTGCCGGGCGGCCGGGCTGCGGGTGGTCGGCGCCGGTGAGCCCGGCGAGGAGGCCGCCCTCACCCTCGTCCTGTGCGACGACTACCTGGACCCCCGTCTCGCCGAGGTGGACGCCTGGCACCGGGCGGCCGGCCGGGTCTGGCTGCCGGCCAAGCCGTCCGGCGCGGAGACCTGGGTGGGCCCGGTGTTCGGCGAGGACGGGGCCGCCTGCTGGGCGTGTCTGGCGCACCGGCTGCGCCAGCACCGCACCTCGACGGCGCCGGTGCTGCACGCCCTGGGGCTGGACGGGACGGTTCCGGTCCCTGAGGTCTCCTTCGCCACCGTGCGGGCGCTGGGCCTGCACACCGCGGTGCTGGAGGCGGCGAAGTGGGTGGCGGGGATGCGGTACGAGGGGCAGCGCGCGGTGTGCACCCTGGACACCCGCACCCTGGCCACCGAGCGGCACCCGGTGTCGCGCCGTCCGCAGTGCCCCGTCTGCGGGGACCCGCGGCTGGTCGCCCGGCAGGTGCGGCGGCCCTTCGTGCCGGCCTCCAGCCCCAAGGCGGGCGTGGTGGGCGGCAACCACCGCTCGCTGAGCGCGGCGGCGGTGCTGGCGCGCTACCGGCACCTGGCCGACCCGGTCACCGGGATCGTCTCGGAGCTGAGACCCGCCCCCGGTTCGCCGGAGGGCCTGAACCGCTACCTGGCCGGCCGCAACCTGGCCCTGGGCGACAGCCGTTCGCTGGCCGGTCTGCGGGGCGGCCTGCGCGGCCGCAGCGGCGGCAAGGGCACCACGCCCGAGGAGGCCGAGGTCGGCGCGCTGTGCGAGGCGCTGGAACGTTACTGCGGAGCGCGCCAGGGCGACGAGCCCGTAGTGCGCGACTCCCTCGCCGGGCTCGGCGAGGCGGCCCTGCACCCCAACGCCTGCCAGCTGTACGCCGACCGGCAGTTCGCGGAGCGGCACCTCTGGAACCCGGTGCACGCGCAGTTCCAGCAGGTCCCCCCGCCGTTCGACCCGCACGCGCCGGTCGACTGGACGCCGGTGTGGTCGCTGACCGCGGGCGCCCACCGGCTGCTGCCCACCTCGATGCTGTACTTCGGCCCGCCCCCGGGCGGCGTCGCCGCGGCGCCGTGGGCGGACTCCAACGGCAACGCGGCCGGCAGCAGCCCGGAGGACGCCGTGGTCCAGGGGTTCCTGGAACTCGTGGAACGCGACGCGGTGGCCCTGTGGTGGTACAACCGCACCCGCCAGCCGGCCGTGGACCTCGACGCCTTCGACGAGCCGTGGCTGGCCCGCACCCGCCTCGCCTACGAGCGGCTCGGCCGCGAGCTGTGGGTCCTGGACCTGACGGCCGACCTGGGCATCCCGGTCATGGCGGCGGTGACCCGACGCTCCTCGGGACCGGTCCAGGGCATCTCCTTCGGGTTCGGCGCCCACTTCGACCCGCGGCTCGCGCTGCGCAGGGCGGTCACCGAGGCCGCCCAACTGCTGCCTGCACAAGCGGAATCAGCCGATCTCGTGTCCGACGACGTGGACCTGACCCGCTGGTGGCACGGGGCGACGGTGGAGAATCAGCCATACCTTCGCCAAGATCCGGCCGAAGCCCCGCGCACCCCCGCGTCCTATTCCTTTTCGCACCGCGAGGACCTGCGCGAGGACGTCGAATTCGCCGAGAAGCTCGTGCGCGACCGCGGCATGGAGATGCTCGTCCTGGATCAGACCCGTCCCGACGTGGGACTACCTGTGGTGAAGGTCGTCATTCCCGGAATGCGTCACTTCTGGGCGCGTTTCGCCCCCGGTCGCCTGTTCGAGGTTCCGGTTGCCCTCGGCAGGCTGCCGCGCCCGACTCCGTACGGGGAAATCAACCCGATCCCCCTGTTTGTCTGATTCGGGCAGTGACCGCGCACTGTTGGCCTGGGGCCAGTCTCGCGGCTTACCATGCGTCCGCCATCACGGATCCCTGGCTAGGAGGCGGCGATGCCGACGAGGAACGCCGTTCGGGTCTCACCCCGGACGCAGGCACCGGCTCCACGGCTCGCCCAGGCGATCATCGTCGTGGCCCTGCTGTTGTACAGCACGATCACCGTGCTGAACGTCGTGCGCACCAGCCCCCCGGTGGGCGAACTGACCGTCTGCGTCGCCCTCGTGCTGGCGTTGTTCGGGGTGCAGTTCGCTGTCTCCTCGCCGGGGGCCCGGCAATGGCCCTCCTCGCGGAAGGCACTGATGCTCGGGCTCCAGGCGGTGCTCACCTTCGCGCCCCTGATCTGGTTCGGCGTCAGCTGGGGCAGCATGGAGGGGCCGCTCGCGGCCTCCCTGCTGCTGACCCTGCCGCCCCGTTACGCCTGGCCGAGCTACGGCGCGCTGATCGCGTTCATCCCGGTGTACAACCTGCTGGCGGGGGCCCCGTTCGACCTGGTGGTCTACTACACCCTCGCCGGCACGCTGACCGGTCTGGTCATCTACGGCCTGACCCGCCTGACCGACCTGGTCCGCGAGGTGCACGACACCCGCGAGGAGCTGGCGCGGATGGCCGTCGCGCAGGAGCGCCTGCGCTTCGCCCGCGACCTGCACGACCTGCTGGGCTACAGCCTCTCGGCCATCACCCTGAAGGGGGAGCTGATCCAGCGTCTGATCACCACCCGTCCCGAGGCGGCGCGCCGGGAGATCACCTCGGTGCTCCAGGTGGCGCGGCAGGCGCTGGCCGACGTGCGCCTGGTCTCCAGCGGTTACCGCGACATGTCGCTGTCCGAGGAGGCGGAGTCCGCGGGCACGGTGCTGGCCGCCGCCGACGTACGGGCGCGCGTCGAGGTGGAGTGCGGACGGCTGCACCCGGTCGTCGACACGGTCCTCGCGACGGCGTTGCGCGAGGGCGTCACCAACATCCTCCGGCACAGCCGGGTCCGGGTGTGCGCCATCGAGGCGGAGACGGACGACGAAACGGTCCGCCTCCGCCTGACCAACGACCACCCGCACGAACAGGGCCGGATGTTCTCGGACCACTCGGGCGGCAGCGGACTGGACAACCTGCGGTGCCGGCTGGCCGCCATCGGCGGCGGGCTGTCCGCGGGACTCCGGGACGACGGCAGGTTCCTGTTGGAGGTATGGGCGCCCCTGCGGCCCCAGAGTCCGGAGGAGGACGCGGAGTCGCTGCTGTTCGAGCCGGCCCGCCTGGAGAGAACCGCAGTGGCATGACAGTCATCTGACCGGGGGTAAGGATGTTGTCGGTGAGAATCCTCCTTGCCGAGGATGTGCACATGGTCCGGGGCGCGCTCGTCGCGCTGCTCCAGCTGGAGCCGGATCTGCACGTGGTGTCGACCGTCGACCGCGGTGACACCATCGTCGAGGCCGCGCTGGCCTGCAGGCCGGACGTGGCGGTGATAGACGTCGACCTGCCGGGCATCGACGGGCTGACCGCGGCCGCCGAGCTGCACGAGCGGTTGCCGAGCTGCCGCACGCTGATCCTGACCACGCTCGGGCGCCCGGGCACGCTCCGCCGTGCCCTGTCGGCGCAGGTGTCCGGCTTCCTGCTCAAGGACTCGCCGCCCGACCAGCTCGCGCTGGCCGTCCGGTCGGTGGCGTCCGGCCGCAGGGTGGTGGACCCGCAGCTCGCGCTGACGGCGTGGGACTCGCCGGAGAACCCGCTGTCGCCGCGCGAGCTGGAGGTCCTACGCCTCGCCGCCCGGGGCGCCGACGCCGCCGAGATCGCCGGCTGCCTCTATCTGTCCAAGGGCACCGTCCGCAACTACCTGACGGCCATCGTCGGCAAGCTGGGCGCCCGGAACCGCATCGACGCGATCCGCATCGCCGAGGAGGCCGGCTGGCTGCCCTGACCGGGCCGGGCCGCGCGCCGGGCCGCCGGCGCCGAGCAGCGCGTCGAGCATGCCGTCGTCCAGCATGGTGCCCACCGACAGGTCCGCCAGGTCGCCGAACCCGGCGTCCCAGACGGCGACGCTCAGCACGAATCCGGCGCCCGCCGGGTAGGTGCCGAACTGCCACTCGCCGCCGGGCACCGGTGTGCCGTCGGGCCGCACCAGGCGCGGCGCGGCGTCGTCCAGGGCGAAGCCGAACTCGGTGAACCGGAAGCGCAGTCCCTGACCGAGCGCCTTGCTGTAGGCCTCCTTCAGGGTCCACAGCCGCACCATGGTGGCGTTGCGCGTCTCCTCGCCGCCCGCGTCCAGCCGTGCCTTCTCGTAGGGGGTGCACGCCTGCCGTTCGGAGCCGGTGTGCGCCAGACGCCGGTCGGCGCGCTCGACGTCCACCCCGATCCGGCCCCGGCGGGTGATGCCGACGACCATGACGTCCTCGGTGTGGCTGAGGCTGACGTCGATCTGGTCGCAACCGCGCACATAGGGGCGGCCGCCCGGCTGGTAGGCGAGGTCGACCAGTTCGGGCGCGGTGCCGAGGACCGCGGCCGCCGAGCAGCGCAGCATGAGCCGCGAGGCCGCGAACCGCTCCCGCGAGCGGGCCCGGCCCATGCTCTCGTAGCGCCGCCAGTCGCGTCCCAGCCGGCGCCGCAGGTCGGCCTCCGAGCCGCCGTCGGGCAGCCACGGGCCCATCCGGGCGTACAGCACGACGGTGCCGGTGCGCAGCAGTTCGGCGCGCGCCTCGTCCCAGGGGCCGTCCGGGTCCGCGGCCTCCAGCGGGCGTCCGGTCCGTCCCCTCACCGGGTGCCTCCCGGCAGGGCCGCGGCCAGCGGACCGGCGTCGAGGGCGGAGATCACCCCTGCCAGGTCGACGGCGTCGCTCTCCGGTCCCTGGCACACCGGCAGGCAGACGGGTCCGCGCGGGCCTCCGCCCATCCGCCGCAGGTAGGGGGTGAGCACCGCGCGCGGGCCGATCTCGACGACGTGGGTCGGCGTCTGCTGGGCGAGCATGCCGCGGGCCGCGTCGGCGAAGCGGACGGGCGCGGTGATCTGCTCGCTCCAGTAGGAGGTGTAGAGCGGCTCGGTGGTCAGCCGTCCGTGGACCGTCGAGTAGAACGGCACCCGGGCGGCCGCCGCGCGGATCCGGCGCAGTTCGGCCTCGAACGGGGCGACCACCGGGGCCATCAGCGGCGAGTGGAAGGCGTGCGAGACGGCCAGGTGACGGCAGCGGACGGAGCGCTCCGCCAGCCGGCCCTCGATGCGGGCCAGGGCGGCCCGGTCGCCGGACAGCACCACGGACTTGGCCGCGTTGACGGCGCCGATGCCGGCGGCGGGCTCCTCGGCGACGAGTTCGGCCGCCTCGTGCGGGGTGACGCAGACGGCCATCATGCCGCCGCCGGGCGGCAGTTCCTGCATGAGGGCGCCGCGCGCGCAGGCCAGGCGGGCGGCGTCCGGGAGGGTCAGCGCGCCGGCGACGGCGGCGGCCGCGAACTCGCCGATGCCGTGGCCCAGGACGGCGACCGGGCGCACCCCGGCCTCCTCCAGGGTGCGCGCCAGGGCGTAGCCGACGGCGAACAGGGCGGGCTGGGTCAGCGCGGTGCGGTGGACGGCCTGGTCGCCGGTGAGGATCAGCTCGACCACGGACCGTCCCGTCCAGGGGCGGACGGCGGCGTCCGCCTCGTCCAGGAAGGTCCGGTAGCCGGTGGAGTGGCGGTAGAGGCCGGTGGTCATGCCGGGGTGCTGGGAGCCCTGTCCGGTGAAGACGAACGCGGTCCGCACCCGGTGGCCGTCCCGGCCCGCGCCGCGCATGGCGAGCAGCTCGGCGAGCCGGCGCACGGTGGGGTACGCCCGGACGTCGTCGGGTTCGATGAGCTCTCCGAACTCCTCCTCGATGTCGCCGTACAGGCTGAGCGCCGCCACCGAGTCGAAGCCCTCCTCGGCCAGCGGCACGCTGTCGTCGACGGGGTGTCCGATGTAGTGCGCGACGCGTTCGCTCAGCCATTCCCGGTGCGCGACGGCGAAGTCGTCCTGTTCTTCGTGTGGTTGGTCCTTCATGGGGTGCTCCCTGACGTGCTCTGCGGGGGGACGGGGGGTCAGGCGAGCCGGGAGGCGTAGAGGTCGTAGCTGCGGCGGTTGTGCAGCCGCGCGACGACCTCGTCGAGCACCAGCCGTTCCTGCCCTTCCGGACGGTCGGGCAGCGGCAGCCCGAGGCGTTCGACGAGGCGGTAGAGCGCCGCGGTGATCCAGGCGGGCGTGGCGATGAAGGCGCTCGCGGGGCCGGTGGGGGCCCTGCGCTCCTCCCGCCACACCCCGAGGCAGGCCGCCGCGGCGAGGACGAGGGTGTAGCGGTCCGCGAGCCCGAAGCTGCGGGGGCTGGACAGCGCCTCGCGGTCCCCCTCGGCGACGTCCTCGAACGCCTTCTTCAGCTCGGCGAGTTCGCCCGTGAGGACCCGCACCAGGAACCGCAGGACGGGGCCGCCGTCGTCGCACGGCGGCCGGGCCGCCTCCAGGAGGTCGGTACAGGCGACCAGCGTCGCGGCGAGCGGGTCGCCGTCGCCGAGGAGCACCAGCTGCGAGAGGTCGAGTGGGGGGATCGCCTCGTCGTGCCGGAACAGGGAGGGCGGCGGTTCGGGGTCGGCGAACCAGGCGTGCCGGGCGAAGTAGGGCAGCTGCGGCAGGATGCTGACCTGCCGGCCGGCGCTGCCGGCGTGCCCGAGGGAGGTGACCGGCAGGTCGCGGCGCTGCTTCTGGAACATCCCGTACGCGCCGTCCTGCGCGAAGGTCTCCTCGCCCAGCACGGAGGACATCTCGTCCATGCTCTCCGCGACCAGCTTGGGGGCCAGGTAGGCGGCGGCCGCCGCGTACGCGCTCATCTGCCCGGGCAGCAGGTGCAGCGCCCGGGTGGCGACCAGGGCGAGGCAGTCGATGACCAGCAGGTCGAGGAAGCCGCCGGTGAGGACGTCCCGCACGTGCCGCACGTCCAGGGAGGAGCGGCCGTCGGCGCGGGTGCGGACGGCGAAGCGGACCACGGTGCGCAGCGCGGTGTCGGCGCCCGCGAGGACGATCGACGGGATGAGGCCGCGGATCAGCAGGGAGGAACGCAGCGACAGTTCGTAGCCGTCGCCGATCTTTCCGAGCACCGCGTCGGCGGGCACCGGGCAGTCGGTGATCGCCAGTCCGCCGAACTCGGCGCTGCGCATGCCGGTGGTGGTGCGGCGGGCCAGGTCGGTGACCCGGTCGGCGGGCAGCTCGTCGCGGTCGAGCAGCAGGACGCTGTGGCTGCGGCCGCGGGCGGCCGCGCCCGTGCGGGCGAAGACGACCAGGCCGGTGGCGCGGGAGGCGTTGGCGATGGCCGACTTGCTGCCGTCCAGCACCAGGCCGCCGGGGACGGGCCGGGCGGTGAACTCGTCGCGGACGAAGTCGTTGCCGTGGGCGACCTCGTGCCGGGCGACGGCGATGCGCCGGCCGGTCAGGAGGAGCCGGGCGGCGTGCCGGCGCTGCTCCTCGTCGCCGGCGGTCCACACCGGGGCGGCGGCGAAGAAGCAGTTGAGGCCGTAGCCGAAGCCCAGGGAGGCGTCGCGGCGGAACACCGGGCGCAGCAGTCTGCCCAGGTGGTCCATCCGCTCGAGCCGGCCGCCGACGTCGGCGGGGACGAACTCGGCGTTGAGCCCGAAGTCGTCGAGCACCCGCTCGGCCTCGGGCAGCATCTCGCCGGCCGCGTCGGCGGCCAGCAGGGCCGCGGCGCCCAGCGGGTTGTCCGGGTCGTCGAGGGCGCCGAACGCCAGCTCCAGGGCCGCCGCGCGTTCGGGTGCGCCGGTCACCGCCCGCCCCCGGCCACCAGCAGCCGCTCGACCTCGGGTTCCACGCTCTGGTGCAGCGGGGCGAGTTCGCCGCGCAGGAACAGGCGGCGCATCGCGGCCCGCTCCACCTTGCCGCTCGTGGTCCGGCGGACCGTGCCCGGCCGCACCAGCAGGACGGCGGCGGCCCGCACGTCGTACTCCTCGGTGATGCGCTGCTGCACGGCGGCCGCCAGAGCGGCCAGGTCGACGTCGTAGCGGCTGCCGGCGCGCATCTCCTGGATGATGACGATCCGTTCGCGGGCGCCGGGCACGGCGAAGGCGGTGGCCGCGCCGAACACCCCGCTGACCTGCTGGACGGTGCGCTCCAGGTCCTGCGGGTAGAGGTTGCGCCCGGCGACCACGATCATGTCCTTGAGGCGGCCGGTGACGTACAGCAGGCCGTCGTGGAAGGCGCCGAGGTCTCCGGTGCGCAGGTACCCGCCGCCGCCCTGTCCGGCGATCCGGCAGCCGAACGCGGCGGTCGTCTCGGCGGGGCGGGCCCAGTAGCCGGGGCCGACGCCGGCGCCTCTGACCCAGACCTCGCCGACGTGGCCGTCGGGGACCTCGGCGTGGCTGTCGGGGTCGACGATCCGCACGTCGGCGGAGGCGGGCGGCCCGCAGTGCGCGAGGAGGCGCACCTGGCCGGCGGGCTCTTCGAGCCGGCCGCTCTCCAGGGCCACGGCGTCGACGGGGAGCGGTGCGGCGCCGTCCTCGCGGGAGCCGGAGACCATCAGGGTGGCCTCGGCCAGGCCGTAGCAGGGCGTCAGTGCCCGCGGGTCGAGCCCGGCCGGGGCGAACCGCTCGGCGAACGCGGCCAGGGTGGTGGCGTCGATGGGCTCGCCGCCGTCGACGGCGGTCTGCCAGCAGGACAGGTCGAGGCCGGCGAGCTGGGAGTCGTTGACGCGGCGCACGCACATCTCGTACGCGAAGTCCGGGGCGGCGCTCACGGCGATCCGGTGACGGGAGATGGTCTCCAGCCAGTTGGCGGGGCGCCGGACGAAGGCGGCCGGGGTCAGCAGGACGGCGGTGCCGCCGAGCCACAGCGGGTGCAGCAGCTGCCCCACCAGGCCCATGTCGTGGTACAGCGGCAGCCAGCCGCCGACCCGGACGCCCTCGCGGGTGCCCAGCGCCTGCCGGATGGCCCGCTGGTTGGCGAGCAGGCTGCGGTGGGTGACGACCACGCCGCGCGGGTCGCGGGTCGAGCCGGAGGTGTACTGGAGGTAGGCGACCGCGTCGGCGTCCGGCGCGGACGGCTCGTCGGAGCCGGGGCCGACGGCGGTCGGGGCGTCCGCGGCCGGACCGTCGGTGGGCAGGCAGACGACCTCGCCGTGACCGGTGCGGGCGAGCAGCCGCGACACCTCGCCGGCCTCGTCGGTGGAGGTGAGCACGCAGACCGCGGCCGTCTCCCGGACGATCCCGGCGACCCGCTGGTCGTGGTGGCCGCGCCCGTCGGGCGGGGCCACGGGGACGGCGACCGCGCCCGCGTGGAGGCAGGCGAGGAACGCGGTGACGAACAGTTCGCGCGAGCGGTGGGCGACCAGCACCCTCTCGCCCGGGCGGACGTGCCGGGCCAGCACGGCGGCCAGGCCGCGCACCGAGCGGTCGAGGGCGGCGTAGGTGATCGTCCTGGGCCGCAGGCCGCCGCGGTGCTCGGTGAGGAGGATCAGCGCCTCCCGGTCCGGCGTCCTGACCGCTTGGGCCCGGATGTGCTCCGTCAACGTCCGGTGAACGCTCACGTCTCCCCCTCCCCCGCCGTGCACCCGTCCTCCGGGACGGGCGGCGGCGGCCGGCTCTGCTGTCGGCGGGCGGAGTGCCTGTCCCTCGGCGCTCTCGTCGAGGGGGGCTCCGCCGCGCGTGGATGTGCGGTCCTGCCGCGGGCTCCCGGTCACGGCGTGGTCCCCGCGGGCACGGGCCGGTGGCCGTCGCTCCGCACGGTCCAGCCGGCGTACGCCGGCCGGGCCGGCGCGCCGGGTTCGCCGGCGCGGCGCGACAGGGCGAGCAGCACGGCCGTGACCGCCGCCAGCTCGGCCGCGTCGGGCCGGCCCCGGACCACCTCGATACGCATCGGATTCGCCATGCCGACAGCCTGCGCCCGGCCGCTCGAAGCGGGCTCGCGTCCCGGACGCGCCGGAGCCGAGGCCCCCGGGCCGTGTCCGGCACGGTCGGGTCCTCGGCTCCGGCGAGGTGCGCGCCTCAGGACAGGAGGCGTTCGTAGGCGACGTGCCGGGTGCGTTCCACCTCGACGTCGGCGGTGTTGCGCATCCGGGCGAGCAGCGAGACGTGGCCGCGGCCGGCCAGCGCCCGCTCGCAGTCCCCGGTGTCGCGCCACCAGTGCACGCCCGTCCAGGTGCCCGGGTGCAGCGTGGAGCGCAGCAGGTCGCTGCCGCCGAAGCCGTCGAGCCCGGCGAAGTACTCCGTGGTCTCGGCGAACAGGCGCCGGAAGGCGGAGGAGTCGCTGCCGCCGAAGGTCCTGGCCCGGGTCAGGACGACGTTCTCCGCACCCACCAGGGCCTCCCCGCGCAGCACCCGGCCCTCGCTGACGGCCTGGTCCGCCTCGGCGTCGACCATGGGGCCGAGCTTCCTGACGTAGCCGTGGAAGTCGTCCTCGTGCACGGTGTCCAGGAAGCCGCGGGTGGTCCGCCAGTGCCCCAGGTGCACGTACACGTCGGGACGCTCGACGAGCCGGACGGTGACCAGGAAGGCGAAGTCGGGCCGGCCCCGCAGGTACTGGGAGTGCTCGCGGAACGCCCGCTCGAAGCGTCCGGTGTCGCCCCGGACCGTGAACCGGTTGATCACGGTGAGCGGGGTCTCCTGCCTACGCCCGGGCACGCGCTTCCTCCGCGAACCGCTTGGCGTGCTTCAGGGTGGTCGAGCTGTTGGTGCCCAGCGCCTTGCGCACCAGCGCGCGGGCCTCGGCGAGGGTGGCCTCGGGGCCGAGCGCGGTGCGCACGCCCTCCGGGTCGAGGGTGACGGTGTGCCAGGAGGTGGCCCGCACGTTGCCGTCGCCGAGGGTCTCGATCACCCAGCGCCCGGTGTGGCCGCTCATCGCGACCGGCACCTTGAGCTGCTTGTAGACGATCACGTTGCGGTCCTCGAACACCACGCGCACCGACGTGGTGTTGTGGGTGGATCCGTCCGGGCTCGCGGTGTCCATGTCCATGTGCTGGATGCCGGTGCCGTCCTCGGTGAGGTCGAGGCGGGCCACGTGCGGGAGGCGCTCGGGCCACAGGTCGGCGCGGTCCAGGAAGGCGAAGACGTCGCCTGCCGCGCCGAAAACGGTCTCGGAGTCGCTGAAGGTGAAGTGCAGTTCCTCGCGTGCGTCGCCGAGTTCGGCGGTGTTCTTCAGGGCGAGGAGTTCGGCGCGGCTGTTGCCGTCCACGGCGCGCTCGATGAGTTCCTCGGCGGCCGGGTCGCCGTCCACGGCGCGGTAGTCGTGCAGCAGCGTGACGTGGGTGGTGCCGTCCTCCAGTTCCCGCAGGCGCCACTCGCCGCCCATGGAGGCGACGGGCGCGGCGGTGACGACCTGGCGGAAGGTGATGGTGCGGGCGGCCGGGTCCAGTTCGCGGCGCGAGGTCCAGGTGCGGACGCGGTCGCCGGCCACCGCCCAGATGCGCAGGAGCTGCTCGCCGCCCTCGGCGGGGGCCTCCTCCAGCACCTCGACGTGCACCGTGGGCCCGAAGACCTGCGGCCACCCGGCGACGTCGGCCACCAGCGCGTAGACGGTGTCGGCCGGCGCGGCCACGGTGATGGTGTGCTCGGTGACGTGCAGTGCTTCGGTCTCGGACGCAGCGGTGGGTGCCACGGTGACACTCCCTTCGGACGGTCCGCCAAAGGGCGGAACTCGAGGCTGGCATGAACGGCTGGAGCGGAACTGGAGCCGCGGTGGACCGCCGGTGGGTCCGGGAACGGGACCGCCGGGGACCGCGACCGGGTCGAGAGGTCAGCGGGCGGGGTCCTGCGACGCCCAGGAGGGCCGCTCGAGGACGTCGACGACGGCGCAGCCCCAGCTGTAGCCGGCGCCGACGCTCACCAGGACCACCCGGTCGCCGGGCTTCGCGCGGCCGGTGGAGACGAGGTGGTCGAGCCCGGCGAACTGGTCACCGGCACCGAGGTGGCCGACGCCGCGGCTGAAGTCCCAGGTGGTGCGCGCGGGGTCGATGCCGAACGGCTTGTAGTAGATGGCGGTCAGCCGGCGGCGGCCGAAGTGCGGCAGCACCACCCAGTCGGCCTCCGCCAGGTCGGAGCCCGCGTCCGCGAGGGCCTGCTTGATGACCGTCTGCTGGCCGTTGTGGGCACGGGTGATCGCGTAGGACAGACCGGTGCGGCCGACGAAGGCCTTCTTGGCCGCCTCGAAGTCGACGGGCATGCGGTGGCCGAACGGCGCCGTGGTGAACGGGTCGTCGCCGCGGTGCAGCGGCTCCAGGTCCGGGTCGGCGTGCAGCGCGAGGGAGACCAGGCGGGCGTGGCCGCCGCGCCGGGAGAGCACCAGCGCGGTCGCGCCGTCGGCGTAGGGGGTGCCCGGGTCGGTGGTCCAGCGGTCGATGCCGGGCGCGCAGAAGCGGTCCGCGGTGGTCAGGAGGGCGTCACCGCGGCCGTGGCCGGCCGTCAGGTAGGCGGTGGCGAGGTCGAGGGCGGCCAGTCCGCCGTTGGACATCTGGCGGATCTCGACGGCCGGGCAGCTGTTGCGCAGTGCCTCGCGCTGGATGTACGAGGCGACCGGCCACAGGTCCTGGCCCTGGTGGTAGGTGTCGGCGTGCAGCAGCAGGTCCACGTCGCCGCCGTCGCTGCCGGCCCGGGCCAGCGCGGTGCGCGCCGCGGCGGCGGCCATCTCGGCGGCCGACTCGTCGGGCGAGTACGCCACCGACTCCATGCCGGTGGCGGCGGCCGTCCCCGGCGGGCACGCGCCGGAGGCGACGGCGTCGGCGAGCATGATGCGGGAGGGGAGCCGGGTGGAGGTCCCCCGTATGTAGACGTCTTCGGGACGCACTGTCTCTCCAGCTCTGCTTGTCGGGGGC
>NZ_JBRIOU010000002.1:172810-185508 GCF_053474865.1 Streptomyces sp. CO7 | reverse complement strand
GGTCCGCGGTGTCGGGGGCGCCCGCCGGGGCCGGGCCGGGTGTCGCGGCGGCCACGGCGGTCCGGTGTCCGGCGGAGAGGCCCGCCGTGGCGGAGGGGATGTCCAGGAGCACGTAGTGGACGGCGTCGAGCAGCGCCTGCCAGCTCGCCGCGGTCGTGTTGGCGTCCACGCCGACGGTGTTCCAGCGGCGGCCGCCGTAGCGGTAGGAGACGAGGACGCGGGCGGCCGCGCCGCTGCCGGTCTCCCCGCCCAGGACCCGCACCCGGTAGTCGACGAGCCGCAGCCCGGCGAGGGCGGGGAAGCACGGGTCGAGCGCGGCGTGCAGCGCGGTGTCCAGCGCGTTGACGGGGCCGTTGCCCTGCCCGGTCGCGGTCACGGTCCGCCCGTCGACCGTGACGGTCACGGCGGCCTCGGTGCGCACGTCGTCACCGCGCACGCCGAGGACGCCGACGGACCATGACTCGACCTCGAAGGGCCGGGGCCGCGGGGCGCCCGCCAGCTCCTCGCGCAGCAGCAGTTCGAAGGAGGCGTCCGCCGACTCGAAGCTGTAGCCGACGTTCTCCAGTTCCTTCACCCGTCTGGCGGCCCGGGCCACCTCCTCGGAGCCGGCCGCCACGTCGTAGCCCAGTTCGCGGGCCTTGAGCTCGATGGAGGAGCGGCCGCCCATGTCGGAGACGAGCGTGCGCATCGCGTTGCCGACCAGGTCGGGGCGGATGTGCTGGTAGAGGTCGGGGTCGACGCGCAGCGCCGAGGCGTGCAGCCCGGCCTTGTGGGTGAAGGCCGAGCCGCCGATGTAGGGCGCCGCGGTGGTGCCGGGCAGCTGGGTCAGCTCGGCGACGGCCCGCCCGGCCGCCGCCAGGGATGCCAGCCGCTCCAGCGGGACGACCTCACGGCCGCGCTTGAGCACGAGGTTGGCCATCACGGTGAACAGGTCCGCGTTGCCGCAGCGTTCCCCGTAGCCGTGGGCGGTGCCCTGGGCGTGGTCGGCGCCTGCGTCGACGGCGGCCATGGTGTTGGCGACGGCGCAGCCGGTGTCGTTGTGGCAGTGGATGCCGAGCCGGGCGCCGGTTGCCGCGAGCGTGTCGGTGACCACGGCGGCCACCTCGTCGGGCAGCGAGCCGCCGTTGGTGTCGCACAGCACGACGGTCTCCGCGCCCGCTTCCGCGGCGGTGCGCACCACGGAGAGGGCGTAGTCGCGGTCCAGCTGGTGGCCGTCGAAGTAGTGCTCGGCGTCGACGAAGACGCGGCGGCCGGCGCGCACCAGGTGGCGCACGGTGTCCTCGACCATGGCGAGGTTCTCCGCCAGGGTGGTGCGCAGCGCGTTCAGGACGTGTCCGGTGTGGCTCTTGGCGACCAGCGTCACCACGGGCGCCCCGGAGTCCAGCAGCGCCTGCACCTGCGGGTCGTCGGCGGCCCGGACGCCGGGCCTGCGGGTGGCTCCGAAGGCGGCCAGTTCGGCGTGCTCGAGGCGCAGTTCGGTGCGGGCCCGGCGGAAGAACTCGGTGTCCCGGGGGACGGCGCCGGGCCAGCCTCCCTCGATGAACCCGATGCCGAGTCCGTCGAGCAGGCGGGCGACGGCCAGCTTGTCGTCGACCGTCAGCACCATGCCTTCCTGCTGGGCGCCGTCTCGCAGGGTCGTGTCGTAGAGCTGGAAGCCCCGCTCGGCCATCGCCCCTCCCTAGTTCTCGCGTGCCGGCTTCTCCGGCCGCTCTCGGATGCTGTCCCCCACCGTCCGGCGACGGGCCGGAGGACCGCTGGAGCGTGGATGGACCGGGCGCAGGACGACGCGGCGGGACCGGGGGACGCGTGTCCCGTCCGGTCCCGCCGCGCGGGAGGTGGTGCGAGGCGTGCGGCGTGGCTCAGGAGGCCGTGGCGGTCTCCGGCTCCTTGCCCCCCTCGTTCTCCTCCTCCTCGGGTGCCTCCAGGCGCGTCTGCCGCGGGATCGCGAACATCAGCGCGAAGGCGAGGGCGACTACGCCGGCGAACACCCAAAGGGTGGTCCCCAGGCTGAGGGCGAAGGACTCGCCCTGCGCGTCCTTGGCGTACTCGGCGACCACCGGGGCCGACCGCTCGTCCCGCAGGGGGGCCGCGGCGCAGCTCGCGGGCGCCACCGACGGGTCCTTCTCCTCGACCCGGTCGACCGCGCACGCGCGGTAGGCGGCCACGGTGGTGTCGGCCTCGCCGGGGGTGAGGCGGGCGGTGGCGACCAGGTCGCGTCGCAGGTTCGCGGCCTGGTCGTCGATCGTGGAGCCGGTGTTGCCGCCGAGGCCCGCGAAGAAGACCACGCTGACCAGCGCGCCGCCGACCGCGAAGCCGAGCTGGGCGTTGGTGTGCACGATGCCGGAGGCGGAGCCGGCATCCTTCTGCGGCACCTCGGAGATGACGATCTGCGGCAGCGGGGCGGCGATCAGGCCGAAGCCGAGGCCCACCAGCAGCATCGGCACCACGAGGTCCCAGGAGCTGATGGAGCTGCCGTAGTGGCTCGATGCCCACAGGAAGTACAGCGCGCCGGTCACCGTGACGACCGCGCCGGCCTGCAGCACCTTGCGGCCGAACTTGGGCACCAGGACGACCATGGCCGCCGAGGAGGTCAGGAACGCACCGATGCAGAAGGACAGGCTGGTCATGCCGGCCCGCATCGGGGACCAGCCGAGGCCGACCTGCATGTAGACGGTCCAGCCGATGTTGAACATGCCGATGCCGACGTAGAAGGCGAGGTTGACGCCGAGGCCGGAGGAGAAGCTGCGGATGCGGAACAGCGCGAGCTCCATCAGCGGCGAGCCGTCCAGCACCGTGCGGCGCCGCTGCCACATGACGAACGCGGCGAGGACCGGCACCGAGGCCGCCATCGACACGAAGCCCCACAGCGGCCAGCCCAGCTCACGGCCCTGCAGCAGCGGGAAGAGCAGCAGCAGGAGACCGACGGTGGCCAGGACGACGCCGCGGACGTCGAGCTTCAGGGCGTGCGGGGCACGCGACTCGCGCAGCACGCGCGGGGCGTAGATCATGCCGAGGATGCCGACCGGGATGTTGATCAGGAAGATCAGCCGCCAGCCGAGGCCGAAGAGGTCCCAGTCGGCGAGCGGTCCGCCCGCGGCCATGCCGACGGCGGCGGCCAGACCGGCCACGCCTCCGTACATGGCGAACGCGCCGGCCCGCTCCTTGCCCGAGAAGGTGACGTGCAGGATGGCGAGGATCTGCGGCACCATGACACCCGCGAAGGCGCCCTGGACCATGCGGGAGACGACCAGCTGCCACGGCTCCTGGGCAAGGCCGGCGCCCAGCGAGGCGAGGGTGAAGCCCACCACGCCGAGCAGGAACATCTTCCGGCGGCCGTGGATGTCGCCGAGGCGTCCGCCGAGGATCAGCATCAGGGCGAAGCTGAGCTGGTAGCCGACCAGCACCCACTGGATGACGGACCAGCCGCCGCCGATGCCCTGCTGGATGGACGGGGCGGCCACGTTGGCGATGGTGCCGTCGAGCATGTCCATGAATGCCGCGACGAGCAGCACCAGGAGGGCCATCCACCGCTTCGGGTCGGGCGTCGCCGCGCCGTCGGGGACGGGCGCGGTGCTCTCGCCCGCCGGTACCTCCTTCTCCGTGGGCGGAGCCTGCTCGGAGGAAATAGCCATGGTGTACCCATCAGATCATTGGGGGGACCGGGTGAGGCCCTCGGAAGAACGCCACGGACGGCCGGACGGCCTCACAGCACCGGAGGTGCAGGGTGCCGGTTGCCGGTGGAGTTCCGCTCGAGCGCCGCTGAAGCGCGGCGCCGGGGCGGCCGGGCCGCTGTCGCGGGCCCGGTGGTGGGGGTGTGAGGCGGCCTCGGCCGCGGTCAGCACCGGGGTCACGCACGCCTCGGTCGGCTCGAACAGCCGCGCCCAGTGGTCGCGGTCGTGGCAGGCGAACCGGCGGGCGAACTCTTCGCGCAGGGCGGGCCAGTTGGCGGGGTCGTCGCGGTCGGGCAGGGCCCGTGCGTCGAGGCCGAGGCCGTCCAGGAGCGCCGCGTAGAAGCGCTCCTCCAGGGCGCCGACGGCGACGTGGCCGCCGTCCGCGCAGGGGTAGCAGGTGTAGAAGGGGGCGCCGCCGTCCAGCAGGTTCGCGCCCCGCTCGTCGCGCCACTGCCCGGCACTCCGCATCGCGGTGAGCATGCCGAGCATCGCGCCGACCCCGTCCACGATCGCCGCGTCGACGACCTGCCCGGCGCCGGTGGCCGCCCTGCCGTACAGGGCGGCGAGCACGCCGGCGACCAGGAACATCGAGCCGCCGCCGAAGTCGCCCAGCAGGTTGAGCGGGACGACGGGCGGGCCGCCCCTCTCCCCGATCGCGTGCAACGCCCCGGTCAGCGCCAGGTAGTTGATGTCGTGTCCGGGGGTGCGGGCCAGCGGCCCGTCCTGGCCCCAGCCCGTCATGCGGGCGTAGACCAGTGCCGGGTTGCGCCCGAGGCACACCTCGGGGCCGATGCCGAGCCGCTCCGCGACGCCGGGGCGGAAGCCCTCGACGAACACGTCGGCGTCGTCCACCAGGCGCAGCAGCCGCGCCACGTCGTCCGCGTCCTTGAGGTCGAGCGCGACGCGCCGCTGCCGGCCCCGGTCGAGTTCCCGGTGCCACCGTTCGAACGACCGCACGCCGTCGGCCCGTTCGATGCGGACCACCTCGGCACCCAGGTCGGCGAGGACCATGCAGGCGAACGGGACCGGCCCGATGGCCGACAGTTCGACCACCCGCAGCCCGCTCAGCGGGCCCCTCGCGCAGGTCGCGTCCTGCGTCGTTGCGCTACCCATCCGGCAAGGCTGCGGCCGGCCGCCTGAGCCCTTCTCGGGGCCCTCTGGAGCCGCCGCGTCCCGGCTCCACCTGCGTTCGAGCCGCCGCTGGCACCGTGTCGCGGGAACTGACGGTCCGTCCGGTTCCGCACGAGGACCACCCAGCAGGTCCGCCCGGATCTACTGGGAGAGCCACAACAAGACGGCGCTGGGCCCGGTCGGCGTGCCCACCGCCTGCTCGCTCTTCCCCAGGGACGGCCGGATGCCCCGCGCCTGGTGCGAGCACCGGTTCACCGACCTGCGCCGCTGGAGGGACCACGAGAGCGGCGGCCACTTCCCCGCGCTGGAGCAGCCCGGCCTGCTCGTCGACGAACAGCGCTCCTTCCTGGCCCCGTTGGCCTGACGGCGCGCCGTGACGGCCGGACCCGCCCGATCCCCATCCAGACCCGGAGGCACTGCCATGACCGCCCGATCAACCGGGGTGAGCGACGAGGAACTCCCCGTCTTCCCCTTCCCGGACACGAGTTACCGGGGTCCGGACCCGCTCTTCACGCGGCTGCGCGAGGAGCGTCCCGTGGTGCGCGTGCGCTGGAACGGCGGCGGTCACGCCTGGATCGTGACCCGCCACGCGGACGTCCGGCAGGTGCTGGACGACATCCGCTTCAGCCGGGCCGCCTCCTACGCGCCCGACGCCCCGAAGTTCAGCGGTCTGTTCCAGGCGCCGCCCGGGATGATCGTCTCGCTCGACCCGCCGGACCACACCCGGCTGCGCGTCCTGGCCGAGCAGGCGTTCTCGCCCGCCCGGATCGAGGGCATGCGACCGCGGGTGCGCGAGATGGCCGGCAGGCTGCTCGACGTCCTGGAGAAGGAGCCGGACGGCACGCCGGTCGACCTGGTGGAGGGGTTCGCCGCGCCGCTGGCCATGGGCGTCATCTGCGAGCTGCTCGGCATCCCGGAGGAGGACCGGGCCCAGTTCCTGGTCTGGGTACGGCAGTTCGCCGACGTCACCGGGCCCGAGGAGCTGGCCGTCGAGGGCCGCGAGAAGCTCGGCGCGTACATCGCCGGGCTGGTGGGCGGCAAGCAGGCGGCGCCCGCCGACGACGTGCTGTCGGCGCTGATCACCGCACGCCACGGCGAGGACCGCCTCGACTTCGGCGAGCTCGTCGGCCTGGGCTACACCCTGCTGGGCGGCGGCTTCGACTCGGCCGCGGGCCAGATCTCCAACTTCGCCCTCACCCTGCTCGACCGCCATCAGGACCTGTGGCGCCGGCTCGGCGAGCACCCCGAGGAGGTGCCCGCCGCGGTGGAGGAGCTGCTGCGCATGGTCAACCTGACCGGCAACGACACCTCGGGCACGCCCCGGATCGCCACCGAGGACGTGGAGATCGGCGGGGTGACGATCCCCGCGGGCGACGCCGTCTTCCTCTCCTTCGCCTCGGCCAACCGCGACGCTGCGGTCTTCGCCGACCCCGAGTCGGTGGACTTCACCCGGGCCGACAACCCGCACCTTGCCTTCGGCCACGGCATCCACCACTGCCTGGGCGCGCCGCTGGCCCGGGTGGAGCTGGCCGTCGCGCTGGAGGAGCTGACCCGCCGGTTCCCCGACGCGCGCCTGGCCGTGCCGGAGGGCGAGCTGCTGTGGCGGGCCGGCGACGTCAACCACAACCTGGTCAGCCTCCCGGTTCACCTCGGAAGGAGCACCGTATGAGCACCGGCGAGCTGCCCGCCGTCAGCCGGGAGGTCCGCCTGGCGGCCTATCCCGAGGCCGAGGTGACCCTGGACCACTTCGCGTTCCCGCACACTGTCGTCGAGGGCGGCACGGCCGCGCTGCCGGGGACCTTCCTCGGCCTCCAGGAGCGCCGGTACAGCGGCACGGTGCTGGTGCGCATGAGCTGAGCGGCGGTCGCGGTACGACGGTGGCGTCCCGGGCACGGTCCGGGACGCCACCGTGCTGTCATGAGAGTGGACCCGAGGAAGGAACAACTCGTCGTGACGACGGCAGACATGAAGGTGCTGGACCGGCGTGCCCTCAACCGGGCGCTGCTGGCGCGGCAGTTGCTGCTGGAGCGGTCGACGCTGCCGGCCGCGGGGGCGGTCGCGCACCTGGTGGGCATGCAGGCCCAGGCGCCGAACCCACCCTACGTCGGCCTGTGGACCCGGCTGGCCGGCTTCGCCGTGGAGGACCTGGCGTCGCTCGTCCGCGGCCGTGAGGTGGTGCGCCTGGTGCTGATGCGCGGCACGATCCACCTGGTGACGGCCGACGACTGCGTCGCGCTGCGGCCGGTCCTGGCGGGCGCGCTGCGGCAGGGGCTCAAGGGCGCCTTCGGGCGCAAGCTCGAGGGGCTGGAACTGGAGAAGGTGGCGGCGCTGGGGCGCGAGCTGGTCGAGCGGGAACCGCTGACCCTCGGCGGCCTGGGCGAGCGGCTCGCCGAACGGTGGCCGGAGCGCGACCCGTTCGCCCTGGCCAACGCCGTGCGCAACCTGGTGCCGCTGGTTCAGGTGCCGCCGCGCGGGCTGTGGGGCGAGAGCGGCCAGGCCGCGCACACCACCGCCGAGGCCTGGCTGGGCCGGCCCCTTGCCGGGCAGGACGCCCCGGACACGATGATCGAGCGCTACCTGGCCGCGTTCGGCCCGGCCTCGGTGAAGGACATGCAGGTGTGGTCCGGCATGACCCGGCTCGCGGAGGCGGTGAAGCGGCTGCGGCCGCGGCTGGCGGTCTTCCGCGACGAGGGCGGCCGCGAGCTGTTCGACCTGCCCCAGGCGCCCCGCCCCGGCGCGGACACCCCGGCCCCGGTGCGCTTCCTGCCGGACTTCGACAACATTCTGCTCTCGCACGCCGACCGCTCACGGATCCTCACCGAGGATCAGCGGGCCCGGGTGTTCACCCGCAACGGGCTGATCCGGCCGGCGTTCCTGGTGGACGGCTTCGTGGCCGGCATGTGGCGCCTGGAGCAGACGCGCGGCGCCGCCGCCCTGGTGCTGGAGCCGTTCGGCCCGCTGCGGGAGGCCGACCGCGAGGCGCTGGCGGAGGAGGGCGGCCGCCTGCTGGCGTTCGCCGCGGGGCCCGCCGCCTCGCACGAGGTCCGCTTCGCCTGAGCCCTCCCCGACCGCGCGGCGCACGGGAAGGGGGAGGGACCGGTCCACCGGTTCCTCCCCCTCGTCACGACCGTGCCGCGCCCGTCAGGCGTCCCACCGCGGCGTCTCGAGGATCTCCGGGACGACGGTGGTCCACACGTGGCCGGCGCCGGCGGCCTGAAGGGTTGTGCGGCGCCGGTCAGCCGGCGTCGGCGGGGACGTCCGGGCGCGGGGTGCGGCCCGGGCAGGAGGAACGCGGGGGCGGCAGGACGCCGTCCACCAGGTAGGCGTGGACGATCTCGTCCACGTGCGGGTTGCCGCCGAGCACGTAGACCTCGTGCTCCCCGGAGTCCTCGACGGTCAGCAGGTGGTGGCCCAGGAGTTCGGCCATGGCGACGCCGCCGTCGTAGTGGTCCATCGGGTCGCCGTCGGCCTGCACGATCAGCCCGACGGGGTAGCCGTCGCGGGCGATGACGGTCGGCTCCTCGGGGGCCTCGAAGGCGCGGAAGGCGCCCACCCAGGGGGACGCGCGCAGCACGCCGTACCCGTACGGGAAGCGCTTGCGGAACTCTCGCATGTCCTGGAAGAAGACCTCGAGGTCGGACGGCCAGGCGTGCTCGAGGGTGATCGCCTCCAGCACGCCGATGCGCAGGTCGCCCTCGCTGTCGGCGGGCCGCCAGGTGCCCTGCTCGGCGAGGAGTTCGCGGCACGCGCCGACGTCGCCCGCCCCGGCTGCCCGGCGGACCTCGTCGGTCAGCGTGGCGAGGGTGGCCCACTGCCCGCGGTCGGCGGCCCGGTTGCCGACGGCGCCGTCGAAGAGGGTGCGCAGCCGCACGCCGTCCTCGGGGAGCCGCTCGAGGGCCGCGACGGCCTCCTCGACGCCGCCGAGGACCCGCTCCGCGCAGTCGCCGAGGCCGAGGACGCCGTCACGCGCGCCCGCCCAGGCCGCCCACAGGTCGACGTTGCGCTGCACGGCGTCGCCCTGCTGGAGGAACTGCTCGCGCCAGGTCCACTGGGGGCCGACGCAGGAGTCCAGCACCAGCCGGTCGAGCGAGGCGGGGAAGAGGCTTCCGTAGACGGCGCCGACGTAGGCGCCGTACGCGTAGCCGACGAAGTTGATCTTCTCCTCGCCGAGCACCGCGCGGATCACGTCCATGTCGCGGGCCGTGTTGCGGGTGCTGATGTGCGGGCGCAGGTCTCCGCCGGCGCGGGCGCAGGCCTCCTCGCGCAGCCGCATGTCCTCGGCGATCGCCTCGAAGGTCTCGTCCGGCGGCCGGGAGTCGAAGGGCACCTTGGGCACGGTGACCTCGGCGTGGAGGTTGGTCGACGCTCCGATGCCGCGCGGGTCGAAGCCGATCAGGTCGTACACCTCGGCGAGGGGGGTGGCGGCGTAGGCGTCGGGCAGCTCCCTGCCGCGTCCCCAGTCACCGCCGGGCCCGCCGTTGACCCCCAGCAGGATGCCGCGTCGCCGGGCCGGGTCGGTGGCCCGGCGGCGGGAGAGCGCGAGGGTGATCCGCTCGCCCTCCGGTGCGGCGTAGTCGCGGGGGACCTCGATCGTCGCGTGCTCGACCTGGTCCGTTCCGGGTGCGGGCGACCAGTCGGGCCGCTGAGTGTGGTACCAGCTCACCACCGCAAACCTCCATCTCGTCAGGCCGCCACCTTCTCGGTGTCGCCTCGAGAGGAGGTGGACTGCTTCCGGACCGGCACCAGCAGGGCGGCCGCCAGACCGGCCAGCGCGAACAGGGCGGCCCCGGTGAGCGCCAGGCCGTAGCCGGAGGCGAGCGCCTCGGGCGCCGGGGCGCCGGCCGCCGCCCGGGTGTCGGTGCGGGAGGCGGCGAGGGCGGCCAGGGTGACCAGTCCGACGGCGCTGCCGAGCTGGCGGGTGGTGTTCAGCAGCCCGGAGGCCAGACCGGTCTCGTGCGGCGCGAGCCCGGCGGTGGCCGCGTTGGTGGTGGCGTTGAGGACGGCGCCCATGCCGACGCCCAGCAGGGCGCTCGGGCCGAGGATGTCGGTGAGGTAGGCCGAGCCGGCATCCACCCGGGAGAGCAGCAGCAGTCCGCCGGCGGCGAGGGCGAGGCCGCCCAGCAGGATCGGCCGCGGGCCGACGCGCGGCACGAGGGGCGCGATGCCCCAGCCGCCCAGGGCCATGCCGAGCGACAGCGGCAGGTAGCTGAGCCCGGTGCTGAGCGGGCTGTGGCCGAGGACCTGCTGGAGGACCAGCGTGAAGAAGTAGAAGGTGCTGAAGAGGGCGGCGATCCCGAAGAAGGCGACCAGGTTGGCCGCCGCCACCGACCGGTTACGGAAGATCGCCAGCGGCACCAGGGGGTGACGGGCGAACCGGGCCTGGATCAGCAGGAAGGCGGCGAGCAGCAGCACGCCCGCCGTGAGCGGGACGAGTACCCGGGCCGAGCCCCAGCCGTACGCGTGCGACTGGGAGACCGCGTACACGGCGGACATCAAGCCGAGAGTGACGGTCACCGCGCCGGGCAGGTCGAGTCGTGCGGAGGAGTCCGCGCGGCGCGGGCGCGTCTCGGGGACGGCCGTCCACACCCCGGCGAGCAGCAGCAGCCCGATCGGCACGTTGACCAGGAAGATCCAGCGCCAGGAGAACCATTCCACGACCACCCCGCCGACCAGCACGCCGATCGCGCCGGCGGCGCCGGAGACGGCGCTCCACCAGCCGAACGCCCGTGCCCGGGCAGCCGGTTCGGTGAAAGTGGTGCCGAGCACGGTCAGGGTGGCGGGCGCCATGACGGCGGCCCCGAGCCCCTGGAAGGCGCGGGCGAGCACCAGAGTGAGCGGCGCGTCGGCCGCTCCCCCGACCAGGCTGGCGAGGGTGAACAGGCCGACCCCGCACAGGAAGACGCGGCGCTGGCCGAACAGGTCCGCCAGCCGCCCGCCCAGCAGCAGGAACCCGCACACCACCACCGTGTAGGCATTGTTGACGAACTGGAGGTTGTGCCGGGTGAAGCCCAGCTCGTCGGCGATGACGGGCAGCGCCACGTTCACCACCGAGGCGTCCAGCACGTTCATGAACTGCCCCAGGCAGCAGGCAGCGAGCACCAGGCCCAGGCGTGGTCCGCGCACGCCCCCGCGGGGGCGTGCGGCCGCCCGGTCCGTCGTATCGGTGACAGTCATGCCGGGCACGCTCCGCCGCTCCGATGGACCGGCGGTGGTGACCGGCTGGAGCGGCCCGGACGGTCCAGAAGCCCTCCACCGCCGCTGAAGGCGGCGTCGCCACAGTTCGGATCCGTAACCCGCGCACGGATGGCCGATGTTGCACGAACGACAGCCCAGGAGACCCCGCCATGGCCAAGATCACCTATAAGCATCCGAACGGAACGGTCACCGTCGTCGACGTCGAGGCTCCCAACACGGTCATGCGCGGAGCCAAGCTGAACAACGTCGACGGCATCGAGGCGCAGTGCGGCGGGTCCGCCCAGTGCGGCACCTGCCACGTGTACGTCGACAGCGCGAACACCCTGCCGCTGCCGGCGATGGACGAGGTCGAGGACGACGTCCTGTACGGCACGGCCTGCGAGCGCACCGAATTCAGCCGGCTGAGCTGCCAGCTGCCGGTCACCGAGGAGCTGGACGGCCTGCTGGTCCACCTGCCCGAGGCGCAGAGCTGATGGCGCCGCACGCGGTGGTGGTGGCGGGCGCGGGCCAGGCCGGCCTGGAGACGGCGGCCGCGCTGCGGGCCCGCGGGTACACCGGGCGCGTCACCCTGGTCGGCGACGAGCCGCCCGGCCCCTGCCACCGGCCCCCGCTGTCCAAGGGCTACCTGACCGGCGCGGTGCCGGCCGACGACGTGCCCCTGCGGCCCGCCGCGTTCTACGCCGAGCAGGACATCGAGCTGCTGACCGGCACGACGGTGGTCTCGGTCGACCGGGAGCGCCACACGGTCCTGCTGGACTCGGGCCTGCGTCTGCCGTACGGCGCGCTGGTCCTGGCGACCGGCTGCCGCCCGCGTCCGCTGCCGGTGCCCGGCGCCTCGCTGACCGGGGTGCGCACGCTGCGCGGCCTGGCCGACGCGGAGGTGCTGCGCCGCGCGCTCCAGGGTCCGCCGCTGCGCCTGGTCGTGGTCGGCGCCGGGTTCGTCGGCCTGGAGGTGGCGGCCACCGCACGCGGCCTCGGCCACGAGGTGACCGTGGTGGAGAGCGGGCCCCGGGCGCTGGCCCGCGCGCTGACGCCGGCCGTGTCCGACCGGATCGTCGCCGAGCACCGCGCGCGCGGCGTGCGGGTCCTCACCGGCCGTCAGGTCGCGGTGCTGCACGGCGACCACGAGGAACGGGTCCGCGCGGTGGAACTGGCGGACGGCGAGCGGCTCGACGCCGACCTCGTGGTGGTCGGCATCGGCGTGCTTCCCCGCACCGGTCCGGCGCTCGCCGCGGGTCTGGCGGTCGAGGACGGCGTCGTGGTCGACGCCGGCCTGCGCACCGCCGACCCGGACATCTGGGCGGTCGGCGACTGCGCCTCCTTCCCCGAGTCGCGCTCCGGCCGCCGGCTGCGGCTGGAGTCCGTGCAGAACGCCACCGACCAGGCCCGCTGCGTGGCCGCCGCGATCTGCGGCGAGCCGCACCCGTACACGGCCGTGCCCCGCTTCTGGACCGAGCAGTACGCGCTGCGGGTGCAGATGGTGGGGCTGACGTCGTCTCACGACGAGACGGTCACCCTCGGCGATGTGGAGGGCGGCCGGTTCTCCGTCCTGTGCTTCCGCGAGGGCCGGCTGATCGGCGTCGAGTCCGTCAACCGCCCCGCCGACCACGGGATCGTGGCGCGGCTGCTGGCCGCGGGCACGGCGTTGTCGCCGGCGGTGTGCCGCGAGCCCGGCTTCGACCTCAAGAAGCTTCCCCGCGC
>NZ_JBRIOU010000002.1:168282-172710 GCF_053474865.1 Streptomyces sp. CO7 | reverse complement strand
CCCACACCCCCAGCTCCCCCACCTCCACAGCGTCACCGTCCGGTCCGAGATCCGAGGAACGGCTGTCCGTCCACGCCTGAGACACACTCCGCCGCCGCGCCGACGCGGCCGTCCGCGTTCGGCCACGCCGAGGCTGCTCGGCGTGCTGTTCGCCGTGCCGACCGTCCTGACGGGCGTCGGCACCGCGTCGGCCGCGCCCACCACCTGGTCCGCAACAAGCCGCTGGCCGGCGTCTGGGACCTCACGGTGACCGTCCACCTGCCCGACGGCACCACCTCGGTCACCACGCCGCGCTTCGCCTTCACGCCGGACCACAAGCTCTCCGCAGAGGGCCCACCGGACGGCGCCGGCTCCCCGCTGTACGCCGCCACCGGCTACTGGCAGGACAAGGGCGACGGCACGGTCGCCTTCTCCATCACCCACGGCGGGGCCGACGGGGGCGCCATACCGGCACCGTCCAGGCGGTGCACCTGGGCAAGATCTCCGGCACCTGTTTCGGCACCGAGGCGCACGCGTTCGTCTTCGTCGAGGCCGGCGTCCCGCCGCAGGGCCCCATCGAGGTCGACTCCACCGCCACCTGGGTCTCCCCTCCCCGACCTCCTGACCCTCTACTCCCCGTGCCCGGCTCCTCCCCGGAGCCGGGCACCCATGTCCACCCCGGCTGGGACCGACCCCCGCCACTCCCGCGAGACGGGAGCCGGCCACCAGCTTCCGCAGCCGGGAATGCTCGGGCGCGTCCAGCGAGATGATCACCTCGGGGGTGGTGTGCATGGTGCCGCCGACCCGCGGGGCGCCCTCTCCGCAGGCCTGGGCGCGGCTGAGCCGGGGGTCGGCGGTCAGCCGGCGCACGTCCTCCTACCCGGTGACCAGCCAGGCGTCCACGCCGCCGGCGGTCGGCACCTTCACGACGGGCTGCCCGGCGCGCAAGCTGCTGTGGACCGGGGCGGGGCCCCGGTAGCTGGTACCGCTGAAGGGGAAGACGCCGGCCACCGGGCAGCCGCCGCCCTGGGACGCCGTCTCCCGGGTGACAGTCACGATCGATCCGCCGCCGGGGTGTACAGGTACGGGAAGGGAACGGTGGGCGGCGGCGGGGGCCGAACGGCCGAAGGGGCGCCCTCGGTGGGACGCCCCCTGTGCCCGCCGGTTCTCACCCCTCGGGGCCGAGCAGGACCGCCGAGTAGTTCTTGCGTGCCGCGGTGTCGTACTGCAGGGCGACGTGGCTGGTCGCGGACGTGATGTCGCGCCAGTGTCGCTGCAACGGGTGCTTCTCGCCGAGCCCGCCGGTGCCGGCCGCTCCGACCAGCAGCGTGACGGCCTCGCGCAGGATCTCGGCGGCGAAGGTGGCGTTGCGCTCGTTGCGGGCCATGTGCTCGGGGGTGAACAGCCGCTCGTCGAGGACCTGGGCGTTCTGCTCCACCAGGTGGCGCGCGGCGTCGACGCGGCCGGAGGCGCGGACCACGGTCAGCTCGGCCGTCTGGGTGCGTCGGCGTCCGGTGACCGAGTCGGCGACGGCGGCCAGCGCGCCGGTCGCGGCGCCGGCCACGGGCGCGATGAAGGTGAGCCCGCCGACGGCCTGGAACGGCACGTTGTGCGAGGGCACCGGGGAGAAGCCGTTGCGGCCGGTGAGCATGTCCGTGCGGTCGAACGTCAGGTGCTCCGGCACGAAAGCGTTCTCGACGACCACGGTGTGGCTGCCGGTGGCGCGCATCCCGATGCTGTCCCAGGTCTCGAGCACGCTGTACGCCCCGCGCGGCAGGGTGAAGAAGCGCAGCTGCGGCGGTCCCTCACCGCCTCCGCCGGGAACGGCGGCGCAGACCATCACCCAGTCGGCGAAGTCCACGGCGCTGACGTAGGCCCAGCGGCCGGTGAGGCGCCAGCCGCCGTTCTCCGGGACGGCCCGGCCGGCCGGCATGAGCCCGGTGGCGACGACGGTGTCGGGTCCGGCGCCCCACAGTTCCTGGTGCCCGGCCTCGGGCAGGTGGGCGGCGAAGCGGGCCGAGTAGGCGGCCAGCGAGGCGCACCAGGCGGAGGCGGCGCAGCCCTCGCCGACGGTCATGACGGCCCGGGTGAGCTCGGCGAAGGTGCCCTCGGTACCGCCGAAGCGGGCGGACACGAAGTGTCGGGCGAACCCTGCCTCGCGGATGCCGTGGGTGACCTCGCGGTACAGGCCGCGCGCGGTGTCGGCGTCCGCCGCGTGGGCGGCGGCCAGGTCCCGCAGTCGGACGGCGGCGTCGGCGAGCCCGGTCGACGGGGCGGTGAGGGATGCGGGAGCCGTGGAGACGGAAGCCGGCGCGGGGGCGGCGACGCCGGTGTCGACGCTCACGCGGCCGGTCCGTTCGCGACGGCCCGCTCGAAGCGCTCCAGCGTCTCGCCCGGGCTGGGTCCGTCGAGGGCCTTGAACACCCGCTCGGCGCCCGGGCCGTGGTTGTCGAGCTTGACGTGGGCGAGCGACACCTTGGTGTGCCCCTCGTCCACGGCCTCGAAGTCCACCTCGATCTCGCTGGCGCCGTCGTCGGTGGGGATGGACTGCCAGTTGGGGTCGATGCGCCAGGTCATGACGAGCCGCCGGCCGGGCTCCCACTCGAGGATGCGGCCCCAGGCGATCTCGGTGCCCTCGACGTCCCACTCGTAGTAGCGCCCGCCCACGCCCGGCTCGAAGGCGAGACCGGCCCGCTCCTTGCGGACCAGGACGTGGCTCGGCGGCCACCAGTCGGCCGGCCGCTCGGTGAAGATCCGGAAGCTCTCGTCGGGCGTCGCCGCGACGGTCACCGACTTCCTGACATCAGGCAGCGTCTGCGTCTGCTCGGGCACGTGGCCTCCTCGCTCAGGCCGGGTGTCAGCCCGGCCACGGCATCGATTACGCCCAACCTGACGGCCCCGGCTAGGCCGCCTGTCGAGCCCCGCTCGAACGTCTGTCCTCCAGGGGCGCTCCACCGCGGGCCGAGAACCCCGCAAGGCGGCGGGCCCACCGTCGAGCCGAAGTGGAGCGGACCGACGAGCCGCACGAGCGAGCCACACGAGCGATGGGGAGAACGCGATGACAGACGTGCAACGACGGGTCGCCTTCGTCACCGGCGCGACCAGCGGGATCGGCCTGGCCGTGACCGAGCTGCTGGCCGGGCAGGGGGTCGCGGTGTTCGGCGTGGCCCGCGACGCGGAGAACGTGCGCACCCTGGTCAAGGAGCAGCGCGAACTGGGCCGCGAGGTGTCGGGGACGGTGTGCGACGTGACGTCCCCGGCGCAGATCCAGGAGGCGGTGCGCGCCGCGGTCGCCGAGTACGGGCGCATCGACATCCTCGTCAACAACGCGGGACGCGGCGGCGGCGGTGTGACGGCCGAGCTGCCCGACGCGCTGTGGGACGACGTCATCGAGACCAACCTCAACGGCACCTTCCGGGTGACCCGCGAGGTGCTCTCCACCGGGCTGATGCGCGAGGGCTCGTGGGGCCGGATCATCAACATCGCCTCCACCGGCGGCAAGCAGGGCGTCGAGCTCGCCGCGCCCTACTCGGCGTCCAAGCACGGTGTCATCGGCTTCACCAAGGCCGTCGGCAAGGAGCTGGCCCCGACCGGCATCACCGTGAACGCCGTCTGCCCCGGCTATGTGGAGACGCCGATGGCCCAGCGGGTCCGGCAGGGCTACGCGGGCCACTACGGGGTGAGCGAGCAGGAGATCCAGGAGCGCTTCAACGCGAAGATCCCGCTGGGCCGTTACTCGACGCCCGAGGAGGTCGCCGGACTCGTCGGCTACCTCGCCTCGGACACGGCCGGCTCCATCACCGCGCAGGCGCTGAACGTGTGCGGCGGGCTCGGCAACTACTGACCGCCGCCTCGGACGGACGACCGGACGAGTGGACGAGCTGAAACGGAGTACCGACATGACCCCCGCTGTGACCGCCGGCACCACGCTGGCCGAACCGGACGTGGCCTCCTTCCGGGCCGCGATGGGCCGGTTCCCGACCGGCGTCACCCTGCTCACCCAGGGCAGTGGCGACGAGACGATCGTGATGACCCTCAACAGCCTGACCTCCGTCTCCCTGGACCCGATGCTGATCCTGGTGTCGGTCAAGGCGGACGGCCGGATGCGCCCGCGCATCTCGCGTGCGGGCAGCTACGCCGTGAACCTGCTCACCGACGCGCAGCGTGACCTGGCGCAGGAGTTCTGCCGGCCCGACCGGCCGGAGGGGCACGCCGCGATGCGCCGGCTGTCCGCCGTGGAGGGGGTCACCGGCAACGCCGTGCTGCCCGCCGCCGAGGCGTACGTCGAGTGCGTGCTGCAGGCCGAGCACGAGGCGGGCGACCACACGCTGCTGATCGGCAGGGTCGTGGCGCTGTCCGGGGGCGCGCCCGCGCCGGACCCGCTGCTGTTCCACCTTGGCCGGTTCGGCTCGCTGCCCGCCGCCGGGGTGCCGAGGGCCGCCGCGTGAC
>NZ_JBRIOU010000002.1:164977-168182 GCF_053474865.1 Streptomyces sp. CO7 | reverse complement strand
GCCCCGGCCTCCCCCGGGGTGGCCAAGGCGGCGCCGGGCAGCCTGACGCGGGTCGCCGACGACGTGTACGCGTATGTCCAGCCGGAGGGCGGCTGGTGCCTGAACAACGCGGGACTCGTCGTCGGCGGCGGGCGCTCGGTCCTCGTCGACACGGCGGCGACCGAGGAGCGGGCCCGTCATCTGCGCGCGGAGGTGGAGCGCGTGGTGCCGGCGGGACCGGACTACGTGGTCAACACCCACTTCCACGGCGACCACACCTTCGGCAACGGCCAGTTCGTCCCGCGCGCCGTCGTCGTCGCGCACGAGGGGACCCGGTCCGACATCTGCGAGGCGGGGCTGGGCCTGCGGCACCTGTGGCCCGGCGTGGAGTGGGGCGACACGCCCCTGACCCCGCCGGACCTCACCTTCAGCGACCGCCTCACCCTGCACGGCGACGGCGGCCCGCGCACCGAGCTGTTCGACGTGGGCCCGGCCCACACGCCGAACGACGTCGTCGCCTGGGTCCCCGAGCGCGGGGTGCTCTTCACCGGCGACGTCGTCTGGTCGGGGGTGACCCCCTACCTCCTCATGGGCTCGATCACCGGTTCGCTCCGGGCGCTGGCCCGGATGCGCGCCCTCGCCCCCGAGGTGGTCGTCCCCGGACACGGGCAGGCCGGCGGCCCCGAGCTGCTGGACGAGACGGAGGCGTACGTGCGGTGGCTGGCGGAACTCGCCCGCGACGGGCTGCGCCGCGGAGTGAGCGCGCTGACCGCCGCCCGTGAGGCCGACCTCGGTGCGTTCGCCGGCCTGCTGGACTCCGAACGCCTGGTGGGCAACCTGCACCGGGCGTACGCGGAGCTGGAGGGGCTGGCGCCGGGCGCCCGGATCGACGTCGCCGCGTCCTTCAAGGAGATGGTCGCCTTCCACGGAGGCCTGCCCTCCTGTCACGCCTGACCGCCTCGAGCGGAGAGAAGACCTGCCCACCGAAAAGGAGTCGTCGATGGAGACGAATCTGCCGGACCGCGAGAAGACCGCCGCCGCGACCCTGCCGCCCCTCGGCGGTCCGTGCGAGGCACCCCGCTGGGTGGCCTGGCTGCTCGCCGGGGACCTCGACGACGACGGCTCGGAGCCGCACATCTGCCGCGGCATCGACTGAGCGCCGCGGCACATGGATGAGGGGCCCTCCGGCGGAGGGCCCCTCATCCATGTGCCGCGTGCCGGCGCCGGTGTCGGGCGGCAGCCGTCAGGCGGCCGCGGCGGCGGCGCGGGCGTCCGGACCGTCCTGGGTGATCACCCGGGAGCGGGTCAGCAGGGCGCCGTCCCGGCGGACGAGCACGTCGTCCACGGTGAAGGTGGGCTGGAAGGAGACCTTGCCCTCGCGGTCGGTCTGCGTGACCAGCGTGTAGTAGGAGACGCGGACGGTGTCCTCGTCGGCGGGGTCGGCCTCGATCAGGAGGTGGCCGAACCAGTGCCGGGTGGCGATGTCCTTGTACCGGGGCAGGGCCGCCCGCATCCCGGCGAGCATCTCCGCCCGGCCGCTCTGCCGCCGTCCGCCCGCGTGCACGATCTCGCCGTCCTCGGTGAAGGTCGCGGCGAACCCCTCGATGTCCAGGCTGTCGACCCGCCGCATCTGCGTGGCGTAGAAGGTCTGCACCTCGGCGTACAGGTCACCGGTGACCTGTGGGCGGATCCCGACCGACTGAGACATGGTGAACTCCCCTCGCTGCGGCGCCCCTTGCGGCTGCCGACCATCACCGCCCACCGTGCCGCACCCGGCTTCAGCCGCACTGGAGCACCGGTCGCGGTCCGGCCCCCGCACGCGGTCGGCCGCTGGAACACTGGCCGCATGGGCGGGGAGGCGATCGAGGCGTACGGGGCCGTGCTGGACGGCTCGCTCACACAGATCCGCGAGGCGTCGCGGGACGCGCGGACCTTCGACCGGGCGGCGGTTCACCGGGCGGCGGACGTGTGGGACAACAACACGTACCCGCTGTTCCGGGCGGCCGGGGCGAGGACCGCCCGGGGCCGCGAGCGGCGGGCGCGGACGGGGCTGCGTTGGATGTCCGAACTGGGGCCCGAGCGGCGGGAGTGGATGGTGGGCCTGCTGGGCCCGGGCGGTGAGCGACTCGTCCCGCCGGTGACCGCGCCCGTGGGCCCGGCCCGGGACCACCTGGGACTGGTCCGCCCGGAACCGGTGCAGCTCACCGCGGCGAGCTGCGAGGAGCTTGCCCTGGACTACCTCCTGCCGGGGGCCGAGGTGCGTCTGCTCCGGCTGGAACGGGAGGGCGACCGTCTGACGGCACTGGTACGACTGGCCGTGCCGCGCAGATTCACCGTGGACGGTGCGGACCAGGCGCCGCCGGCCCAGTTGACCGTCTCCGTCGAGGAGGTCACGGAGGCCCACTTCGACTCCTCGGACGTCTGCGGCGCCACTCCGACGGCCGGTGCCGACGGGGTGACGATAGCCCTCGGTGCGGGAGGCACGGTGAGCGGCGGCACGGCGACGACGTGGGTCGACGATCCGTGGTGGCATCTGTCCCGGGCGGGGCGGCGCGCGGCGGAGAAGGCGATCGGCGTGCCCGTCCTCGTGCCGCGACGAGGAGCACGACCGCACGGCGAGCTGAACGGGCCGGCTCTGATGGCCGCCACGGTCCTGTGGCACGCGATGATCCAGATGCGGAGGGTGCGGCTCGCACGCAGCGTCGGGGATCTGCACCTGCGGGAGATGTGCGACGCCTTCGACGGGGCAGGGGCGGCCGTGGTCGCCGCCGGGGCCAGGCGGACGTCCTGGTCCCGCGAGGCGGCGTTCGGACGGCTGCTCGACACGTGGATCGGCCGCACCGGTCCGGTCCTGCACAAGTGGCTCGGCTGGGTGCTCGACCAGCACGGGATGCCAGGGCTGCCTGCCAGGCACGCGGCTTGCGGACCGGCTCGGACGTCACCGTCCGGGCCTGCGGCGCTCCGGCTGGCCCAGTACACCGCCCCGCAGGAGAGATTGGGGTCGGAGCGACCGGCCGAGGCGTTGCTGCACCTGGCCGTGCCGTCCGGAGACGACGCGGAGACGCCGTGGCGGATGCACGTGCCGGAACCGTTCGAGCCCGCCCGCTTCCGTCTGCGCACCGAGGCCTTCCGGGGTACGGGGCGGCTGGTCGCGGGGGACTTCGAGAACGGTCCGGGAGCCCTGGTGCTGTCGCCGAGGTGAGCCCGGGCGGCGAGGCCGCGGGGG
>NZ_JBRIOU010000002.1:163022-164877 GCF_053474865.1 Streptomyces sp. CO7 | reverse complement strand
CGGCAGCCCGACGGAGGTTGCGGGTCAGTGCATCGGCACGGCCGCGGCCTTCGCCTCGCCCGCCGTCGCGGCGGGCTTGTTGCGCGGCAGGAAGAGGGCCGGGACCAGGCAGGCCGCGATCAGCACCAGGGCGATCAGGAAGGTGCTGCCGAACGCCTCGGCCAGGTCCGACCTGCCCTGCAGGAGCAGCTGCGGCGGAACCTGGTCGACGGGCACCTTGCCCTGCATGACGGCGCTGTACGCACCGGCCGCCTTGCTGTCGAGCACGTGGTTGGTGAAGATCACCGACATGACGGCGGTACCGATCGAGCCCGCGGTCTGCTGGACGATGTTCATCATCGTCGAGCCCCGCGCGATCTGGTGGTCGGTCAGCGTGCTCAGGGCCGCGGACATGATCGGCATCATCGTGACGCCCATGCCCATGCCCATCACGAACAGCGAGCCCAGCAGCACGGCGTACGAGGTCTCCGCGCCGACCTGGGTGAAGACGGCCATGGCCGCGCCGATCACGACGATGCCGCCCAGCACCAGCTTGCCCGGGCCCATCTTGTCGGTCAGGCGACCGCCGATGGGCATGGTCAGCATCGCGCCCAGACCCTGCGGCGCCAGCAGCAGACCCGTCTTGAGGGTGCCCTCGGCGCGGACCTGGAGGAAGTAGCTGGGGAACAGCAGCATCGCGCCCATGAACGCGACCGAGAACAGCGTCATGGTGACCACGGCGATGGTCACGTTGCGGTTCTTGAACAGGCTGAGGTCGATCAGCGCGTCCGCCTTGCGCAGCGCGTGCGCCACGAAGGCCACCACGAGCAGCAGACCGATCACGCCCGGAACCAGGACCTTGGTCGCGGTGACGGTGCCCTCCTCCGGGATGGAGGAGACGCCGTACAGGAACAGGGCGAGACCCGGCGAGAGCAGCAGCATGCCGACGAAGTCGAAGGACGCGGAAGGCTGCGGGTTGTCCTTGGGCAGCACGATCCACGCGCTGACCAGGGCGATCGCACCGATCGGGACGTTGATCAGGAAGATCCACTGCCAGCTGGCCGCCTCGATCAGCCAGCCGCCGAGGATCGGGCCGCCGATCGGGCCGAGCAGCATGGGCACGCCCAGCACGGCCATGACGCGGCCGACGCGCTCCGGGCCGGCGGCCCGGGTCATGATCGTCATGCCCAGCGGCATCAGCATGCCGCCGCCGAGCCCCTGCAACGCACGGAAGGCGATCAGCGGGCCGATGTCCCAGGCGAGGGTGCACAGCGCCGAACCACCGACGAAGAGCACGATCGAGGCCAGGTACAGACGCCGGGTGCCGAACCGGTCCGCCGCCCAGCCGGTGATCGGGATGACCGCGGCGAGGGCCAGGGTGTAGGCCGTCATCGTCCAGGCGACGGTGGCGTACGTCGCGTCGAACTCGTTCATCAGGGTGGGCAGCGCGACGCTGACCACGGTGACGTCGAGGATCGACATGATGGCGCCCAGGACGACCACACCGGCGATCTTGAGAACGCCGCTGTCCAGCTTGTCCGCCGCCTGCGGACCGGCTTCGGACGCGGGAGGTGAGCCCGTGTCAGTGCTCATGGAAAGGGTTCCTTCTCTCAGTAGTCACGCGCCGGGGCCGACGTCGGCCCGACGGTGTGCACCAGGGCCGCGCGCGTCGGTGAGCCTGCCTGGGGCGGCCGGCGAAGTGCCGGCCCGACGGTGCGGCGTCCCTCATGACAACCACCGCCTGCGAAGACCTCCGGCAGGTCAGCGACCTCGGGGTCGTCCGGCTTCGCCACCGGGGGATGATATCGAAATCGGACTTATGCCGGGCACGAATTATGCCCCGGTGCACCGACAGTCCCCACCCGGGGTCCCCGGG
>NZ_JBRIOU010000002.1:141173-162922 GCF_053474865.1 Streptomyces sp. CO7 | reverse complement strand
CCCCGATCCCACCCCTGCGGACCGGAACACTTGCGGTGTCGGAGCCGTGCGGGTGCAGGACGGAATTGTAGGACCGGGTTCGATCACATGGTGACCGGACGGTGGCTGATTCTGTCGGAGAGGGGAATCGTTACCTGGTCGCACGGGCCCCGGCCGCCTGCCGCCCGCGCCGCCCTGGACCCCGCCGGGCCCTGCTGAGTCACTTAACTCGCCTTTACTTACGTCTATTTGACATGCGATCCCGACATGGGGGCAGGCGCATGACACGACAGAAGCGAGCCGACCTCAACCGGGAGTGAGCAATGACGAGTTACGGCAACCCCTCGGCCGCGTCCTCCGGATCGCGCACCAACGGCCTGGCGATCGCGAGCCTGTGCTGCGGCATCGTCGGCCTGTTCATCATGAACATCATCCTGGGCCCGCTGGCCATCGTCCTCGGCGTCGTGGCCCGGCGGCAGGCGGGAGCGAAGAACGGCGCCGGTCTGGCCAAGGCGGGCATCATCCTGGGTGTCGTCGACGTGGTCCTGTGGCTCGTGCTGCTGCTCGTGGCCGCCAACAGCGGCGGCTTCAGCTGGTACGTGGGCGGCTGACGCACCCGACGCGCGAAACCCTGCACGACGAAAGACGCACCCGGCCCTCCACGGCCGGGTGCGTCCTGCGTGAGCGGTCTCAGGTCAGGCAGCGGGCGGCCGCGAGGGCCGTCTCGACCTCCCGCAGCACGCGGTCCGCGTCCTCGGGGTTGTTCACCACGTCCGTGCGGTCCATGTCGATGACCAGGACCTCGCTGGCCGAGTAGTGCTTGTGGACCCAGTCGTCGTAGCCGGCCCACAGGGTGCGGTAGTACTCGACGAGGCTCTCGTCCTGCTCGAAGTCGCGGCCGCGCATCCCGATCCGGGACAGCACCGTCGGGAAGGATGCCTTGAGGTACACCATCAGGTCCGGCGCCTTGCGGTACGGCAGGCCGTCGATCTCACGCATCATCTCGTCGAGCAGGCCCTCGTAGACCTGCATCTCGAGGGAGCTGATCCGGCCCAGCTCGTGGTTGACCTTGGCGAAGTACCAGTCCTCGTAGATGGAGCGGTCGAGGACGTTGTCACCCTGCCGGTAGGCCTCCTTGATCGAGGCGAACCGGGTCTGCAGGAAGTAGAGCTGGAGCAGGAAGGGGTAGCGCCGCGCCTGGATCTCCTCGGGGCTCGCCGTGTAGAAGAGCGGGAGGATCGGGTTGTCCTCCACGCTCTCGTAGAAGACCTGGCTCCCCAGTCCCTTGGCCAGCAGCTCGGCGACGCTCGTCTTACCGGTGCCGATCATGCCTCCGACGCAGATCACTGGCATACCTCACTTCTCCCTGGGGATCTTCCGTTCGCGGATGGGTGGGCTGGGCGTCCCACACCACTCAGGCACGTGTCGGCGGACACTCGATTCCCCGAGATTCGCATGATCGGCGTCATGTGGTCCCCGCCCGGACCCAGGTTCCGGCGCAGGCCACGCTCCTCGTCCGGTCGGACCGACCGTTCCGCGGACGCCGCGTGCGGCAACGCGTGACCGCCCCGCGGCCGCTTGAATAATAAGTGAAGAATCCACGACCGCCAGCCACGGTGCCGGCGCCCGCCCGCCCCGGCGCTCCGTCCCGCGCGGGGCGTGACCACTCGTGACAGCGGGTGCCCGCCGGGACCGCAGGATGGGCCGCCGCGGCGCGGCACGGGTGCCGGTGCGGCACGGCACGGGTGCCGACGCGGCGCAGTGAGGGTGCCAGTGCGGCACGGCACGAGTGCCGGCGCGGCGCAGTGCGGGCGCCGGCGCGGCCCGCGCAGGTGCCGACGGGGCGCTGCGCAGCACGGCGCGAGCCCTGCGCGGCGCAGCAGGACCCGGCCGTTCCGGAGGGGCCGCGCGGGCGACCCCGGCAGCGGCGCGAGCCCGGACACGGTGCGACCCGGCACGGCATGAGCCCCGCGGAGCCCCACGCGGCACTGCCGCCGCACGACCCCGGCGTAGCACGACCCCGGCGCGGGCGACCTCGGATCGGCCCCGGCACGGCGCGAACCCGGCGCGGGCCCGGAAGCGGCGCGACCTCGACGCGGGCGCGACCCCCAGCCGGGCAGCGCGGAAACCCTGCCCGGTGGTGGCCGGCGCAGGGTTTCCGGACGCACCCGTCAGCTGTCGAAGTCGACGGTCAGGGTGTCGGAGCAGGGGAAGGTCTGGCAGGTCAGCACGTAGCCCGCCTCGACCTCCGCCGCCTCGAGCGCGTAGTTGCGGCGCATGTCCGCCTCCCCGTCGCTGACCAGCGCCCGGCAGGTGCCGCAGACGCCGCCCTTGCAGGCGAAGGGCAGGTCGGGGCGGATCCTGGAGGCCCCGTCGAGGAGGGTCTCCTCCCGGGAGAGCGCGGAGGTGGTGGAACGGCCGTCCAGGACGACGGTGACCTCGCTGACCGGCCCGTCGGGCCCCCGCTCCTCCCGGCGCACCGGCGCGAGCGGCTCGTCGCCGGCGAAGAACAGCTCCTGGTGGACCCGCTCGTCGGGCACGCCCAGGTCGGCGAGGACCTTCTGGGCGTCGAGGACCATGCCGTGCGGGCCGCACAGCCACCAGTGGTCCGCCTCCTCCACGTCGACCAGGCCGTCGACGAGGGCCGCGAAGCGCTCCGCGTCCAGCCGCCCGGACAGCAGCTCCGCCTCGCGGGGCTCGCGGGACAGCACGTGCGCGAGCTGGAAGCGGCCCGGGTGGAGGTCCTTGAGGTCGGCCAGCTCGTCGGCGAACATCACCGAGTCGGTGCGGCGGTTGCCGTAGAAGAGCGTGACACGCGAGCGGAGGTCGGCGGCGAGGACCGACTCCGCTATGGACAGCATCGGGGTGACGCCGGACCCGGCCGCGACCAGCACGTGGTGGCCGGGGGCGGAAAGGTCGGGGGTGAAGACGCCGGTGGGAGCCATCACCTCGACGACGTCGCCGGGCCGCACCTCGTGCACCAGCCAGGAGGAGAAGAGCCCGCCGGGCACCACCCGCACTCCTATCCGGGGCAGGGCGCCGGCCGCCGAGCAGATGGAGTACGAGCGCCGCTCGTCCCGTCCGTCGACCTGGCGGCGCAGGGTGAGCGACTGGCCGGGTGCGAAGGCGAACTCCCGCGCCAGCTCCTCGGGGACGTCGAAGCTCACCGCGGCCGCGTCCTCGCACAGCCGCTGGACGGCGGACACCCGCAGGGGGTGGAAGGCCGGGCGGCGACGCACGCGCCGTCCGGCAGCGGGGGCCTCGCCGGCGGGGGCCAACTGGTCGGCCATCAGATCTCCTTGACGTACTCGAACGGCTCGCAGCAGGCGAGGCAGCGCCACAGCGCCTTGCAGGACGTGGCGCCGAACCGGGAGGTCTCCTCGGTGTCCGCCGAGCCGCAGCGCGGGCAGGACACCCGGCGCCGCGTCGGCGTCAGCGTGAGCGGAATCGGGCCGGACGCGTGGCGCGGCGCGGGGCCGGGCGGGGCGATGCCGTGCTCGGCGAGCTTGCGCCGGCCCTCGGGGGTGATCCAGTCCGTGGTCCACGGCGGGTCGAGCACCGTGCGGACCTCGACCCGCTCGAAGCCCGCGTCCCTCAGCCTGGCGGCCACCTGGGCCCGCATCTCGGCCATCGCGGGGCAGCCGGAGTAAGTGGGGGTGAGGCTCGCGACGACCGTGCCGTCCTCGCCGACCTCGACCTCGCGCAGCACTCCGAGGTCCGCCAGCGTCAGCATGGGCAGTTCCGGGTCGGGCACCTGCTCGGCGACGTGCCGGGCGCGGCGCGCGTCCCCGAGGACGGTCACCATGTCGCCTCCGGGTGGGCGCGCGCCACCGACTGCAGTTCCTCGAGCAGCGGGGCGAGGTGCTCGGTGTGACGGCCCAGGCGGCCCGCTCCCCCGCCGCCGGGGACGACCTCCGGCACCGCGAGACCGGCCGCGTCGGCGACCTGCCCGAGGACGGCGAGGACCTCCTCGCGGGCGTCGTGGGCGTCGAAGAGCTCGCCCAGGTACGCGCCCGCCTGCTGGAGACCGGCGCGCATCCGGCGGTGCGACTCCTCGGTGCCGTCACCGAGCCGGACGACCCACTCGGCCGCGTACTGACGGTGGTACGTCAGCTCCTTCACGCCCTTGGCCGCGACGGCGCGCAGCACCGGGTCGGGCGAGGCGGTGAGGCCCTGGAGGTGGGCCAGCCGCCAGCTGGACAGGACCAGCAGCCGGGCGGTGCTGAACGCGAAGTCCCCGTTGGGGAGTTCGGCCAGGGTCACGTTGCAGAAGTCACCGGCGTCGCGGAAGTAGGCGTAGGCGTCCTCACCGCGGCCGGTGCCGTCGACCTGGCCGGCCCGCGCGTAGAGCAGACGGGCCTGCCCGAGCAGGTCGAGGCCGATGTTGGCGAGCGCCACCTCCTCCTCCAGCTCGGGGGCACGGGTGGTCCACTCCGCCAGCCGCTGCGCGCTCACCAGCGCGTCGTCACCCAGGGCCAGGCACAGCGCGGCGAGCTCCGCCCCGTCGACGCCCGCCGGGACGGCGGTGTCCACGCCGTGCAGCGGGTCCTCGAAACCGGTGCCGTAGGCCCACCGGGTGTCGTCCTCGTGCTCCTCGGCGAGGGCCGTGTAGACGTGGTCGTCACTCATGCCCTGCTCCTAGATGTGGGGGACGTCGTCGGGGATGTCGTAGAAGGTGGGGTGGCGGTAGACCTTGTCCGCGCTGGGCGCGAAGAACGGGTCCTTCTCGTCACGGGTGGAGGCGGATATGTGCTCGCTGCGCACCACCCAGATCGACACGCCCTCGTTGCGCCGGGTGTAGAGGTCCCGGGCGTGGGTGAGCGCCATCCGGTCGTCGGCCGCGTGCAGCGATCCGACGTGGACGTGGTTCAGCCCGCGCTTGCCCCGCACGAACACCTCGTACAACGGCCAGTCCCGCTTCTCGCCGGTCATGCCGCCACTCCCCTTTCCGCGCTCTCGGCGCGTTCTGCCTGCTTGGCCGCGTGCGCGAGGGCCGCCTCCCGCACCCAGTCGCCTTCCTCGTGCGCGGCGCGCCGCCGCTCGACCCGCTCGGCGTTGCACGGGCCGTCGCCCTTGATGACCCGCATCAGCTCGGACCAGTCGGGGGTGCCGAAGTCGTGGCGGCCGCGCTCGGCGTTCCAGCGCAGCTCCGGGTCGGGCAGGGTGACGCCGAGCTTCTCGGCCTGCGGGACGGTCATGTCCACGAACCGCTGCCGCAGTTCGTCGTTGCTGTGCCGCTTGATCTTCCACGCCATCGACTGCGCGGAGTTGGGCGAGTTGTCGTCCGGCGGGCCGAACATCATCAGGGACGGCCACCACCAGCGGTTCACCGCGTCCTGCACCATCTCGCGCTGCGCCTCGGTGCCGCGCATCATCGTCATCAGCATCTCGTAGCCCTGCCGCTGGTGGAAGGACTCCTCCTTGCAGATCCGCACCATCGCCCGCGCGTACGGCCCGTAGGAGCTGCGGCACAGCGGGACCTGGTTGCAGATCGCGGCGCCGTCCACGAACCAGCCGATCACGCCGACGTCGGCGAACGTCAGGGTCGGGTAGTTGAAGATCGAGGAGTACTTCTGCCGGCCCTCGATCAGCCGCTCGGTCAGGTCGGCGCGGTCGACGCCCAGTGTCTCCGCGGCCGAGTAGAGGTACAGGCCGTGGCCCGCCTCGTCCTGCACCTTGGCGAACAGGATCGCCTTGCGCCGCAGGGACGGCGCCCGGGTGATCCACTCGCCCTCCGGCTGCATGCCGATGATCTCCGAGTGGGCGTGCTGCGCCACCTGGCGGATCAGCGTCCTGCGGTAGCCCTCGGGCATCCAGTCGCGCGGCTCGATGCGCTGGTCGCGCGCGATCGTCGCGTCGAACCGCTCCTGCAGTTCCGTCTCCGTCTCCGCGTCGGAAGCACCGATCACGGCCGACGAGGCGGCCTGTTGTGCCGTCATCCCTGTGTCACCTCTCCCTGCCAACCCAACCGACCGTTCGTTCGGTCGATGTTATGTCGAGCCTGTTCCGTTCGGCAAGTGCCCGGGACCCGTCAGTTCCCGCGGCGACCGGGGTCCGCGGCACCGGGCTCCGGCACCACTGCCGCCGTCACTGCCACGTGTAGAAACCCTGTCCGCTCTTGCGGCCGAGTTCGCCCCTGGCGACCTTCTCGCGCAGCAGGGCCGGCGGGGCGAACCGCTCGCCGAGGGTGCGGTGCAGGTGCTCCGCGATGGCCAGGCGCACGTCCAGTCCGACCAGGTCGGTCAGGCGCAGCGGCCCCATGGGGTGCCTGTAGCCCAGGTGCATGGCGTCGTCGATGGCCTCGGGAGCCGCCACGCCCTCCTCGACCATGCGGATGGCCTCCAGGCCCAGCGCGACGCCCAGGCGGCTGCTGACGAAGCCGGGCGAGTCCTTGACGACGACGTCCTTCTTGCCGAGGCAGCGGGTCCACTCCAGGGCTGCTTCGACCGTGGCGGGGTCGGTGCCGGGGGCCACCACGATCTCCACCAGGTCCGAGGCGGGCACCGGGTTGAAGAAGTGCATGCCCAGGAAGCGGCCGGGCCGGGTGAGGGCGGCGGCCAGTTCGGTGACCGACAGCGAGCTGGTGTTGCTGGCCAGCACGGTCCTCGCGTCCACCGCGCGTTCGGCGGCGGCGAGGACGCGGGCCTTGAGCGCGGGGTCCTCGGGCACGGCCTCGACGACCAGGTCGGCCCCGGCGGGCAGCGCGTCCAGCGATTCCACCGTGGACACGCGGGCGAGGACCGCCTCGGCCGGTTCGGGAAGCCGTCCGCGTTCGGCGGCCCGCGCCAGGCCCGTGGCCACCCGGTCCAGGGCGGCGGCCGCTGCCGCGGAGCCGCTCTCGACGACCGTGACGGCCGATCCGGCGGCCGCGTAGGACTGGGCGATGCCGGCGCCCATGCGGCCGCCGCCGATCACCCCGACGACGGCGGGTGCGGGTGCTGCGGCGGTCATGCGCGGCTCCCATTCTTCTCCAGGAAACGGGTCATGCGGTCCTTCTTGTCCGCGCCCTCGAAGAGCACGGCCTGGGCCAGGTCGTCGGCGACCGGGTGCGCGCCGGGCGAGTCGACGACGAGCTTGGTCAGGCGCAGGGCGGTGGCGGACGACCGGGCCATGCGGTCGAGGAGCGCGTGCGCCGCGGCCGGCAGCTTCTCGGCCGGGACGACGTCGATGACGAGCCCGGCGGCCAGGGCGGCCCGCGCGTCGAGGTTGCGTCCGGCGAGCAGCACCTGCTTGGCGACCGACTCGCCGACCAGCTCGGGCAGGCGCCAGCAGGCGCCGGCCGCGGCGAGGATGCCCAGTCCGGGCTCGGGGTTGCCGAAGACCGCGTCGGGTCCGGCGATCCGCAGGTCGCAGGCGTAGGCGAGTTCGGCGCCGCCGCCCAGGGCCCAGCCGTCGACGGCGGCGAGGGTCGGCATGGGCAGGCGGCGCACCCGCTCGAACAGGCGGCTGTTGATGCCCTGCAGCGCCTCGTCGCGGCCGCGCTCCAGCAGTTCGGCGATGTCGGCGCCACCGGCGAAGACCCGGCCGTGGCCGGTGAGCAGCAGCAGCCTCGGCCGGCGTTCCAGCTCGGCGCAGACCTGGTGCAGCTCGTCGATCATCTGTCCGCTGATCGCGTTGCGGGCGTCGGGCCGGTGCAGGGTGACGACGACCCGGTCGCCGCGCTCCTCGACCAGCAGGGTCTCGTACGTGTGCGCGTCCATGGCGCTCACACCCTCTCCACCAGCATCGCGACGCCCTGGCCGACGCCGACGCACAGGGTCGCCAGGCCCCTGCGGGCGTCCTCCCGCTCCAGCCGGCCCAGCAGGGTCAGCAGGATGCGCGCTCCGGAGCAGCCGAGCGGGTGCCCCAGCGCGATGGCTCCGCCGTCGGCGTTGACCTTGTCCTCGTCCAGCTTCAGCCGCCGTGTGACGGCCAGGGCCTGGGCGGCGAACGCCTCGTTCAGCTCGACGGCGTCGAGGTCCGCGGTCTCCCAGCCGGCCCGGGCGAGTGCCTTCCCGGTGGCGGGGACGGGCCCGAGTCCCATGAGGTGCGGCTGGACGCCGGCCGAGGCGGAAGTGACGATCCGGGCCCGGGGGGTGAGGCCGTACCGCTCGACGGCCGTACCGCTCGCCACGACGAGGGCGGCGGCGCCGTCGGACAGCGGCGAGGAGGAACCGGCGGTGACGACGCCGCCCTCACGGAAGATCGTGCGCAGCGTGCCGAGCTTCTCCAGGGTGGTGGAGGGGCGCGGGCCCTCGTCCCGCGTGACCTCGCCGTCCTTCACGGGGACCGGCACGATCTCGCGGTCGAAGCGGCCGGCCTCCTGGGCGGCGACGGCGCGCCGGTGGCTGCGCAGCGCGAAGGCGTCGCAGTCGGCGCGGGTGATGCCGTCGAGCGCGGCCACCTCCTCGGCGGTCTCCCCCATCGACAGGGTGTGCTTGACCGTTTCGGGTCCGGCGCCCGCGGGCACGGCGCGGTCGGCGGCGGCGAAGCGCGGGTTGGTGAACCGCCAGCCCAGCGAGGTGTCGTGCACCTCGCCCGGCTTGGCCCAGGGGGTTCCGGGTTTCTGCATCACCCAGGGGGCGCGAGTCATGGACTCGGCGCCGCCGGCCACGACCAGGTCAGCCTCGCCGGAGCGGATCGCCTGGGCGGCCGAGGCCACCGCGGTCAGGCCCGAGGCGCAGAGCCGGTTGACGGTGTAGCCGGGCACGGTGTGCGGCAGCCCCGCCAGCAGGACGGCCATACGGGCCACGTCGCGGTTGTCCTCGCCGGCCTGGTTGGCCGCGCCGAGGATCACCTCGTCCACGGCCTCGGCCGGGATGCCGGCGCGGCGCACGGCCTCGCCGACGACCAGGGCGGCCAGGTCGTCGGGGCGCACGGAGGCCAGGGCGCCGCCGTAGCGGCCCTGCGGGGTGCGCGCCCCGTCCACCAGATAGACGTCCTCGGGCATCAGGCGTTCTCCTCGACAGCGGCGGCGACGGGACGGCGGGACTGCAGGACGGCGAAGCGGCCGGTGACGAACGCCGCGTCGGAGAGGGTGGCGCTGGCCGCGGGGTTGGCGGCGCTGCCGTGGAAGTCGCTGAAGGCGGAGGACTGGTTGACGAAGACCTGGCCGGTGAGGTTCTCGGAGAGGTGGACGCCCACGTCCAGGGCGGCCTCCTCGGCGGCGGCCAGCACCTCCTCGTCGGTGGAGTGGACGGCGGCGGTCAGCGCGCCGTGGGCGCGCACCGTCTCGCGCAGCAGCTGAAGGCTGTGCCGGGTGGAATCGGTGCCGATCACGAACGACACCGGCCCGAACCACTCACGGGTGAACACCTGGCGGTCGGTCTCCGCGTCCAGGCGCGCCACCAGCGGGGTCCGCACGTCAGCCCGCGCGTACTCGGGGTGCTCGACGGGCGTCGAGGGGCGGACCGTGCGGCCGACCTCGGCGGCCTCCTTCAGCCGGCCGCGCACGCCGTCGTTGACGATCGCGCCGAGCGTGCCCGCCGCGCGGGCGGGATCGCCGAGCAGCTTGTCCAGGGCGGCGGCGAGGTCGGCGGCGAACTCGTCGGCCGTGCGCGGGCCCTGGTCGGTGGCGATGCCCTCGCGCGGGATCAGCAGGTTCTGCGGGGTGGTGCACATCTGCCCGCTGTACAGCGACAGCGAGAAGGCGAGGTTGCCGAGCAGACCGCGGTAGTCGTCGGTGGAGTCCAGCACGACGGTGTTGAGTCCGGCCTTCTCGGTGTACACGGCGGCCTGCCGGGCGTTCTCCTCCAGCCAGTCGCCGAACTCGGTGGAACCGGTGAAGTCGACGATCCGCACGTCCGGGTGCAGGGCGAGGGTGGCGGCGTCGCGGCCGCCGGGGGCCTCGGTGACCAGCAGGACGAGGTCGGGATCGAAGCCGGCCTCGGCCAGCACCTCGCGGGCGACGCGCACGGTGAGCGCCAGCGGCAGCACGGCTCCCGGGTGCGGCTTGACCAGCACCGGGTTGCCGGTGACCAGCGAGGCGAACAGGCCGGGGTAGCCGTTCCAGGTGGGGAAGGTGTTGCAGGCGACGAGCAGGGAGACGCCCCGCCCGACGGGGGTGAACTTCTTGTCCATCACCAGGGCGCCGCCCTTGCGCTGCGGCTTGCTCCAGCGGGCCGCGGCCGGCTGCGCCTTCTGCGCCGCCCACGCGTAGGCCACGGCCTCCAGGCCGCGGTCCTGGGCGTGCGGGCCACCGGCCTGGAAGGCCATGACGAAGGCCTGGCCGGTGGTGTGCTGGACGGCGTGGGCGATCTCGAAGCTCGCCGCGTTCAGCCGGGCGAGGATCTCCGCCGCGACACCGGCGCGCGTGTCCGGGCCGGCCGCGCGCCATGCCGCGACGGCCTTGCCGGCGGCGGCCACGGCCGCGTCGGGCGTCAGGCGCGGGTAGCTGATCCCGAGCGGGAAGCCGTACGGGGACTGCTCCTCGGGCGCCACCCGCCCCTCGGCCGGGTGGCCGGGGAGGTCGAACGGCCTGCCGATCTGCTCCTTGAAGGCGGCCTCGCCGAGCGGGGCGGCGTCCTCGCCGTAGACCGACTTGCTGGGCGACTCGGGATAGGGCGTCCAGTGCTCCCGGCTCGCCGCCGCGGACACCGCCTTCTCCAGCAGGGTCCGGTGGCGTGCGAAGAAGTCGGGCGCCTCGGCGGCTGGGTTCTGCATGTGACTCATCCCCTTGACAGGCACTGGCATGGCTTGAATTACTGGCCTCGCCGCACGCTAACCGAATGTTCGGTCGGTGCACAAGGTGGTACAAGTCGTGACACATACGCCGTCCTTCCTCCGGGCGGACGGCGTGCGCGGCCCTGTCGGCCGCGGCCGGGGTCCGTGGTGCGAGGGTGGTCGTGAGGCGGGGCAGCGGGCGCTTTTCCGCCACCGCGGCCGCACTGTTGGGAGCAAGGAATGCGAGGAGCCGCAATGACCAGCGAACCGAGCGCACCGGTGGACGCCACGCGCCGCCACGGCGAAGCCCTTCCGGCGGACCTGCTGGACGACGCCGAGCGGATGGTGCGGGAAGAGCTGGAGGCGCTCCAGCTGGACCGGCTCCGCCGGACGCTGCGGCACGCCTACGACAACGTCGAGCTGTACCGGAAGAAGTTCGACGACGCGGGCGTGACGCCCGACGACTGCCGGACCCTCGGCGACCTGGCCCGGTTCCCCTTCACCACCAAGGCCGACCTGCGGGAGACGTACCCCTTCGGCATGTTCGCCGTGCCGATGTCCGAGGTGCGTCGCGTCCACGCCTCCAGCGGCACCACCGGCCGCCCCACCGTGGTCGGCTACACCGAGAAGGACCTCTCGACCTGGGCCGACGTGGTCGCCCGCTCGATCCGCGCGGCCGGCGGCCGCCCCGGGCACAAGGTCCACATCTCCTACGGCTACGGCCTCTTCACCGGAGGGCTCGGCGCCCACTACGGCGCGGAGCGCGCCGGATGCACCGTGATCCCCGCCTCCGGCGGGATGACGGCGCGGCAGGTCCAGATCATCCAGGACTTCCAGCCCGAGATCATCATGGTCACCCCGTCCTACATGCTCACCCTGCTCGACGAGTTCGAGCGCCAGGGCGTCGACCCGCGGTCCACCTCCCTGCGGATCGGCATCTTCGGCGCCGAGCCGTGGACGGAGGCGATGCGCCGCGAGGTCGAGGAGCGCATGGGCATCCACGCCGTCGACATCTACGGACTGTCAGAGGTGATGGGCCCCGGCGTGGCGCAGGAGTGCGTGGAGACCAAGGACGGCCTGCACGTCTGGGAGGACCACTTCCTGCCCGAGGTCGTCGACCCGGTCACCGACGCCCTGCTGCCCGACGGGGAGAGCGGGGAGCTCGTCTTCACCTCGCTCACCAAGGAGGCGCTCCCCGTGATCCGCTACCGCACCCGGGACCTCACCCGGCTGCTGCCCGGCACCGCCCGCCCGGCGTTCCGCCGCATCGAGAAGATAACCGGCCGGTGCGACGACATGATCATCCTGCGTGGGGTGAACGTCTTCCCGAGCCAGATCGAGGAGGTGGTGCTGGGCACGCCCGGCGTCGCCCCGCACTTCCAGATCCGGCTCAGCACCCGGGGCCGGATGGACCACATGACCGTCCGCGTCGAGTCCGCCCGCGGCGCGGGGCCGGAGCAGCGCGAGGCGGCCGCCCGCGCGATCGCCAAGGGCGTCAAGGACGGCGTCGGCGTGAGCGTGGAGGTGACGATCGTGGAGCCCGAGACCCTGGAGCGTTCACTGGGCAAGCTCCGCCGGATCGAGGACCTGCGTGGAGCCTGACCTGTCCGGACCCGCCCCGTCCGCCCGACACCATGAGCGGATGACCGACACGCCGACCGGCCGCCCCGCCCGGCGCGGGGAACGGCCCGCCTACGACCGCGACTCCCTCCTGGCGGTCGCGGTGGCGGTCTTCAACGAGCGCGGGTACGACGGCACCGGCATGGAGGACCTGGCACGGCGCCTCGGCCTGAGCAAGTCCAGCATCTACCACCACGTCTCCGGCAAGGAGGAACTGCTCTCCCTGGCCGTCACCCGCGCCCTGGACGCGGTCTTCGCCGTGCTGGACGAGGACCCCGCGGCGCCCGGCGCGACGGCGACGGCCCGGCTGCGGCACGTCCTGCACCGCAGCGTCGAGGTGCTGGCCGCCGAGCTGCCCTACGTCACCCTGCTGCTGCGACTGCGCGGCAACAGCGACACCGAGCGGCGGGCCCTGGAGCGGCGGCGCGAGTTCGACCACCGCTTCGCCGGCCTGGTCGTACGCGCCGCCGCCGAGGGCGGCGTGCGCGACGACATCGACCCCCACCTGGCGAGCCGCCTGCTGTTCGGCACGGTGAACTCCCTCATCGAGTGGTACCGCCCCGACGGCGACCTCCCGGTGACCACGGTGGCCGACGCGCTCACGGCCATGCTCTTCGAAGGGCTGGGCCGCCCGGCGCCCGCGGACGAGGGCGCGGCGCGTTAGGCGTCCGCGCCCCCGACGGCCGGCCGGTCGTCGGGGGCGCGGATCGGCGTCACGGGTTCCAGGTCATCGTCGCGTAGACCCGGTCGAAGCGGCCCGCCGCCAGGTCTTGCCGGGCGATCGACCACGAGTAGAGGGCCATCTCCAGCCCGTCGAGCCCGTGCACCCACTGGGCAAGACACACCCAGTCCCCGGGACGCACCTCCGCCGCGGACGGGGGAAGCTCCCCCCGCGCCTCCGCCCGTGCCGCCTCCCGTCCGGCGGCCACACTGGGGTCCTCCCACTGATCCTCGTCCTCGGCGTAACCCCCCAGCTGCAGCCCGAGATGGATGTCGTCGCCCGGTGTCTCCGTCCACACCTCGACCAGCTCATCCGCCCGGGGATGACCCGGAAGGTGCTCCCACCCGAAGGGATCCCCGGGGGCACGGACCGAGCTGTGGTACGGCAGGGACACACCGGACCGCAGGTGGAGCAGCCCTTCCGGGAAGTCCGTCTCGTACGGGTAGTTCCTCCACTCCGGGTCCAGGTCGAGGTGGCGTTCCTCGACCCGCGTGCCGGCGGGGACGTGGAAGGCGCCGCCCAGGTTCCTCTCGCCGATGCTGTCCGGGTCGGGGTCGGCGAACAGCAGCAGGTGGCCGTCGGCGGGCAGGTCGAGGTTGGTCACTCCGGCCGGAACCGCGGCGAGGTCGACGGTGGCGGCGAGCTTGCACCAGGGATCGGGGGCGTCGACGGGAAGCAGGAGGGGCCCGCCAAGCCGCCCCACCACCGGCCCCTCCCCCCTGGTGTCCAGCAGGGCGCAGGGCCGGGCGATGTCCGTCCATCGCCTGATGTCTTCCGGGGGTATGCCCTCGGCGAGGGCCGTCTCGCGGAACTCGGTCAGTGTGTCCAGTACTTCGGGACGCATGGGAAGTCTCCTGCGGGCAGGTCGGTGGTCAGGGGTGGAGCGTCACGGTCACGCCGCGGGCCCTGAGCTCGGTCACCACGGGGTCGAGGGCCCCCGACGCCGAGAACACACTCCCTTCGGCCAGGTGGATCCGCGTCAGCGACGGCATGGCGAGCAAGGGCCTGGCGTCCCTCAGCGACCGGCAGCCGCGCAGGTCGAGTTCGGCGAGGTGGCGCAGGGCGGTGAGAGGGGTGACGTCGGCCGGCGCGGACGTCCGGAGCTCGAGCACCCGAAGACCGCCGAGGCCGGCCAGGCCGGCCGTGTCCGCCCACCGCGCGCCGGACAGCGAGAGCGACTCGAGCTGCCGCACCGGCACGCCTTCGACCAAGGGGCAGTCGCGCAGGACCAGTTCGCGCAGGCCGGGACACTCCCGGAGGGCGTCGAGCGATTCCAGGCCCTCCATGTACAGGAGGGTGAGCTTGTTCAGCGGAGACCCGGACAGGTCGCCGAGCTCGCGGACGGCGGAGCCGTTGATCATCAGGGTGCGCAGTGCGGGCAGGCCGCCGAGCCCTCTCAGATCGGCCAGGGAGGAGCATCCGGTCAGGGTCACCTCCCGCAGTGCCGGAAGCCCCTCCAGGCCCTTGGCGCCGGTCAGTTCGGAGCTGCCGTGGATGCCGAGCTTCTCCAGACGGGGATGTCCGTCCAGCCCTTCCAGCGATCTCAGCCCGCCGCAGTTTCGGAGGGTGAGGGACCGGAGCTGCGGCAGAGCCGCGAAGGGTGACAGATCGCGGAGCCCGTCGAGGTCGCTCAGCTGGAGGTGGGCGAGGTTCCGCAGTTCGTCGAGTCCCTCCAGGTCCGTCAGTGACCCGCAGAAGCGGAGATCCAGGGACTCTAGGGCGGGGAGCACCGGCCCCAAGCCGCCCAGGGAGCGCACGGCGGTCCAGTTCAGGGTCAGGTGGCGCAGGTGGCCGAGGTGCCGCAGTGGCGCCAAGTCCTCGACGGCGCCGCACCGGCTCAGGTCGAGGCGGGTGAGCCGGGAGAGGCGGCCGATCGGGGTGAGGTCCTCCACGCTCCGGCAGCCGCCGAGATCGAGGTCCCTCAGGCCGGTGAGTGCGCCGACCTCGGTGAGGTCGGTCAGCTCCCCGCACGTGTCGAGGTGGAGCTTCTCCAGCATCGTGAGGTGCCGCAGGCCGCGCAGCGAGGGGGCGTACGGCAGTCGCAGCTCTGTCCTGCCCTCCTGGCGGAACGCCGGAGCGAGCAGGTGCTCGGCGAGGCCGTCCGGGTCGGGCGACGTCCACCACATGCGAAGGAGGAACGTGGACGCGAACCGGTCCGCGGGAAGGAACCGGGCCGCCAGCCTCAGGGCGTGCCCGCCGTCACCCGGCGCGGACAGGGCGACCAGCCTGCTGACGGCCTTGCGGGCGTGGTACGCCGGAGCCGGCAGGTCCGCGGCGAAGCCGAACGGGTCTCCGTCGGCGATCGCCCATAACCGGGCCAGCTCCTCGGTGGAACAGTCGGACGCCTCGCTGTACCGCACGGCCGGCCGCAGGGCCTCCTCGCCGCCGCCGGACGCCGCCGACCGCAGGAGCTCCCTGACCCGCTCGCCCGCCTCGGCGGGAGTGGCGGTCTGGGGGCCGGCCCTCAACTCCGCCGACCGGGGCGCGAGTTCCTCACGTGGCTGGTCACCGTCATGCGTGCCGCCGGTGGGCGCACCGGAGGGAGTGGATCGTGTCATGGGAGGACTGTAGGAGCCTGGTGCGACACGACGAGCGGCACGGGCCCGGGAGGGGTGCGCATCGACACCGCAAGCGCTAAGTTAGGTTAGCCTCACCTAACCATTCGAAGCGACGTCGTCCCGGGAGCCCCCATGCGCCTTCGCAGTGTCCCCACCACGCGCCCGACCCCCGCCGAGCGCATGCGGTCGATCCTCGCGGCCGCCCACTCCATGAGTGTGGTGACCGACGGCCGGCGTCACGAGATCCACCGCCTCGACGGGACGGCGGCGATGCACCGCATCCACCTGCACGGTCCCGACGCCGAGGAGACGTCCGGCGCCCGGACGTCCGACGCCCCGATCAGGGTGGAGCTCACCGACATCGCCCCCACCCCGGTACGCGACCGGCTGCGCGCGCGGGTGACGCTCACGGGCGTGACGGCCGGTCCCTTCGACCCGGACGGGGACGGGAGCGCCTGCGTCCTGCTCCACCAGGCGGTCATCGAGGGCGCCGACGGCCGCACCTTCGTGCCCTGGAGCCGGCTGGAGACGGCCGAACCCGACCCCCTGGCCACCTGCGAGGCCTCCCTGCTGCACCACCTGGCCGGCGCCCACGCCGACCACGTGGCGGAACTCGCCCGCCTCGTCGTCCCGGACACCGAGCGGGAGCACCCGGTGCGCGTCCTGCCCGTCCGGCTGGACCGCTACGGCGTCACCCTGCGCCTGGAACGCGCCACGGCGTGGAACGACGTACGCCTGCCGTTCCCCACCCCGGCCGACGACCCCGCCGAGGTCGGCGTCCGCATCCTCGCGCTGCTCTCGGCGGGCCGAGGCACCTTCCGCTCCGGCACGCCGTGAGTCCCTGTCTCCAGGCGGTCAGTCGCCCTTCTTGACCGGCTCCAGGATCGCCACGCACTCCACGTGGTGGGTCATCGGGAACAGGTCGAAGACCCGCAGGGTGCGGACCCGGTAGCCGCCGTCGCGGAAGTACGCGATGTCGCGGGCGAGGGCGGCCGGGTCGCAGGCGACGTAGGCGACGCGGCGCGCGCCGAGGGAGGCGAGGTGGGCGACGGTCTTGCGGCCGGCGCCGGCGCGGGGCGGGTCGAGGACGATCAGGTCCACCTCGGTGATGCCGGTGCGCGGCAGGACCGCCTCGACCTTGCCCTGCTCGATGCGGACCCGGTCGAAGCCGTCCAGGTTGTGGCGGGCGTCCTCCACCGCGCGCTTGCCGGACTCGATGCCGAGGACCGCGCCCTCGTCGCCGAGGCGGTCGGCGAGCGCGCCCGCGAAGAGGCCGACGCCGCAGTACAGGTCGAGCGCGGTCTCGCCCTTGCGGGGCAGCAGGCCCTGCATCACCGCGGTGACGAGGGTGTCCGCGGCCTTCGGGTGGACCTGCCAGAAGCCGCCGCTGCCGACGCGGTAGGTGCGGCCGTCGGCCCGCTCGCGGACGAAGGGGCGGCCGTGCACCCGGTGCACCCCGCCGTCCTTCTCGCCGACCCGCATCACGGAGACGGGACGGTCCAGCTCGACGATGGGCAGCCGGGCGCCCACCCGCGGGGCGAGGATGACCTGGCGGTCCTGGGAGCCGGTGGCGGCGATGGCCTCCACGCTCTCCATGCCGGACCAGTCGCGCTGCTCGATGCCGAGCTCGCTGACGCCCTCGGCGGCGATCAGGCAGCGGTCGATGACCTGCACCTCGTGCGAGCGGTGCTTGCGCAGGCCGGCCTGCCCGGTGTCCGGGTCGACGGCGTACTGCACGCGGGTGCGCCAGGACGGGACCTCGCCGGCGGGCACCTTGTCGCCCTCGGCGGGCATCACGGTGCCGTCCCAGCCGGCCTCCTCCGGGGTGAGCCCGGCGAGGCGCTGCAGCTGCTCGGCGACGACCTCGCCCTTGAGCCGCCGCTGGGCGCCCGGCTTGGCGTGCTGCCAGTCGCAGCCGCCGCACTTGCCGGGGCCCGCGAACGGGCAGGGCGCCTCGACGCGGTCCTTGGACGCCTCGAGGATCTCCACGGCGTCGGCGCGCAGGAACCGCGCGCCCTCCTCGCCCTCGGTGACGCGGGCGACGACGCGCTCGCCGGGCAGCGTGTGCCGGACGAAGAGGACCTGGCCCTCGTCGGTCCGGGCGATGCAGTGCCCACCGTGGGCCACGGGGCCGATCTCGACCTCGTACTCCTCCCCCACCAGCGACTTCTTCTCCTGTGCCTGCATGGCGGGGTGACTCCACAACCTCGGTGACGAATCGGGCGCGCGCACCGGTGGCGCGCGTCCGGACAACAGCCGACCAGTCTACGCGGTCGGCGCGCCCGACCGACCGGACCGATTCCGGACCGGACGGGCAGGGGGAGCGGGCGGACCCGCCGGGCCCGGGCGCGGGCGGACCCGCCGGCAGCGCGTGGGCGGACCCTCAGGCCCGGCGCCGCCCAGCCCGGCCGGCCCAGCCGGCCCGGCCGGCCCAGCCGGCCCGGCCAGGCCACCCGGGTCACCCTGGGAGCCGGCTACACCACCGACGAAGGCCAGCAGGGCCGCCCTACGACCCGTCCGCCCGGGTCGAGCCCTTGCGGTCGCGCCGCTCGCCGTTGCCGCCGTTGCCGCCGTTGCGCGAAGGGGCGGCGGGTCCGCGCCGCACCGAACCGGGGGCGGTCCAGTTCGCCCGCCGCCGCGCCCGCAGCCGGGCCACCTCGGAGGACTCCAGCTGGTACGGGACCGAGGTGACCATCACACCGGCCTGGAAGAGCAGCCGGCCCTTGAGCCGCAGCGCGCTCTGGTTGTGGAGCAGCTGCTCGTACCAGTGGCCGACCACGTACTCGGGGATGTAGACGGACACCACGTCGCGCGGCGACTCCCGGCGCAGGTTCTTGACGTACTCCACCACCGGGCGGGTGACCTCGCGGTACGGGGAGTCCAGGACCTTCAGCGGCACGTCGATGCGGCGCCGGTCCCACTCCTCGCGGAGTTCCTTCGTCTCGGCGAGGTCGACGTTGACGGTGAGCGCCTCCAGGGTGTCGGAGCGCATCATCCGGGCGTAGCTCAGCGCACGCAGGGCCGGCTTGTGGACCTTGGAGACCAGGACCACCGAGTGCACGCGGGAGGGCCGCTGGCTCTCGTCGCCGGGCTCCTCGGGCGCGGCGATCTCCTCGGCGACCCGGTCGTAGTGGCGCCGGATCACCGTCATCGTGCCGTAGAAGATCACCATGCCCAGCAGGGCGACCCAGGCGCCGTGGGTGAACTTGGTGAGCAGCACCACGACGAGCACCAGGCCGGTGAAGGTGGCGCCGAAGGCGTTGATGGCGCGGGAGCGCTGCATCCGGCGGCGGGCCGCCTGGTCGCGCTCGGTCGCCAGGTGGCGGTTCCAGTGCCGGACCATGCCGATCTGGCTGATGGTGAAGGAGACGAACACGCCGACGATGTACAGCTGGATCAGCCGCGTGGAGTCCGCGTCGTAAACCACCACGAGCAGCGCGGCCGCGCCGGCCAGCAGCACGATGCCGTTGGAGAAGGCGAGGCGGTCGCCGCGGGTGTGCAGCTGGCGGGGCAGGTAGCGGTCCTGGGCCAGGATCGAGCCGAGCACCGGGAAGCCGTTGTAGGCGGTGTTGGCGGCGAGGAAGAGGACCAGCGCGGTGGCCCCGGCGAGGATCAGGAAGGGCAGCGTGTTGTGCCCGAAGACGGCCTCGGCGACCTGGGTGATCACCGGGTCCTGGACGTAGTCGGAACCGACCGGCCGCCCGTTGTCCAGCAGGTCGCGGGCGGGCGACTCGGCCATCTTGACGCCGGTGGCCATGGCGAGGGCGATGATGCCGCAGAACATGGTGACGGCGATCGTGCCCATCAGCAGCAGCGTGGTCGCCGCGTTGCGCGACTTCGGCTTGCGGAAGGCGGGCACGCCGTTGGAGATCGCCTCCACGCCGGTCAGCGCGGCGCAGCCGGAGGAGAAGGCCCGCAGCAGCAGGAAGACCAGCGCGAAGCCGGCGATCCCCTGGTGCTCGGCGTGGATCTCGAAGTCGGCGGTGGGCGCCCGCATCTCGTCGCCGAGGAACATGCCGCGGAAGGCGCCCCAGAGGATCATCGCGAAGACGCCGGTGACGAAGACGTAGGTCGGGATGGCGAAGAGCTTGCCCGACTCCTTCACCCCGCGCAGGTTCATCAGGGTGAGCAGCACGATCACGGCGACCGCGCAGGCGACCTTGTGCTCGACCACGAACGGCACGGCCGAGCCGAGGTTCTCGATGCCCGAGGCGATCGAGACGGCCACGGTGAGCACGTAGTCCACCAGCAGGGCGCTGGCGACGGTCTTGCCGGCCCGGCGGCCCAGGTTGGTGGTGGCCACCTCGTAGTCGCCGCCGCCGCTGGGGTAGGCGTGCACGTTCTGCCGGTACGAGGCGACGACCGTGAACATCAGCACCACGACCGCCACGGCGATCCAAGGGCTGAAGTGGTAGGCCGACACACCCGCGATCGACAGGACCAGCAGCACCTCGCCGGGCGCGTAGGCCACGGAGGAGAGCGGGTCGGAGGCGAAGACGGGCAGGGCGACCCTCTTGGGCAGGAGGGTCTCCCCCAGCCGGTCGCTGCGGAGTGCGCGCCCGATGAGGATGCGTTTGGGCACGTCGGTCAGTTTGGACACGACAGTGGATCGTAGGCCCGAGCAGGGGGAGGACCCAGCCAGGGACATCAGGATCGCGTTAAGGGGCTCAAAACATCGCCAAGGCTTTACCCGGCCGGTGCGGGGGGTGGTTTACTCCGGACGCTGCGTGTGTACCTTGGGCGGCTGTCTGAGACCCTGTTCCTGTCGGCCGGCGACGCCGGGCGGCACGTACGGCTGGACAGCATCAGTGCGGAACGACAATCGGGACACCGGAAGGACGGTCGTGCACATCGTCATCATGGGCTGCGGACGCGTAGGCGCCGCGCTCGCCCAGACCTTGGAGCAGCAGGGGCACACGGTCGCCGTGATCGACCGCGACCCCACCGCCTTCCGCCGGCTGGGCTCCGGTTTCGGAGGCCGCCGGGTCACCGGCGTGGGCTTCGACCAGGACACCCTGCGTGAGGCCGGGATCGAGGAGGCGGGCGCCTTCGCCGCCGTCTCCAGCGGCGACAACTCCAACATCATCGCCGCCCGGGTGGCCCGCGAGATGTTCGGCATCGAGCACGTCGCGGCCCGCATCTACGACCCTCGGCGGGCGGAGGTCTACCAGCGCCTCGGCATCCCGACGGTGGCCACGGTCCGCTGGACGGCCGACCAGATGCTGCGCCGCCTGCTGCCCTCGGGCGCCGAGCCGCTGTGGCGCGACCCCACCGGCGGCGTCCAGCTGGCCGAGGTGCACACCTCCCCGGCCTGGATCGGCCACCGGATCAGCCGGCTGCAGGACGAGACGGGCGTGCGGGTGGCCTATCTCACCCGGTTCGGCGAGGCGATGATCCCCACGTCGCAGACCGTCCTCCAGGACGGCGACCTGGTCCACGTCATGATGCGGACCGAGGACGTGGCCGAGATCGAGGCCGCGTTCGCCAAGGGTCCGGAAGAGGAGGCGGGGCACTGATGAGGGTCGCCATTGCCGGAGCCGGCGCCGTCGGCCGCTCGATCGCGGGCGAGCTGCTGGAGAACGGCCACGAGATCCTGCTGATCGACAAGGCGCCGACCGCCATCTCGGTGGAGCGGGTGCCGCGGGCCGAGTGGCTGCTCGCCGACGCCTGCGAGATCACCTCGCTGGACGAGGCGGCGCTGCAGCGCTGCAACGTCGTGATCGCCGCCACCGGTGACGACAAGGTCAACCTGGTGGTCTCGCTGCTGGCGAAGACCGAGTACGGGGTGCCGCGGGTCGTGGCCCGGGTCAACAACCCCAAGAACGAGTGGCTCTTCAACGAGGCGTGGGGCGTGGACGTCGCCGTCTCGACGCCGCGGCTGATGTCCGCCCTGGTGGAGGAGGCGGTGAGCGTCGGCGACCTGGTGCGCCTGCTGCGCTTCAGCCACGGCGACGCCAACCTGGTCGAGCTCACGCTGCCCCCGGAGTCGGCCCTGGCCGGCACCCGGGTGGGGGACGTGGCCTGGCCGCAGGACACCTCGCTGGTCACCATCATCCGCGGCTCGCGGGTGCTGGCGCCCTCCCCCGAGGACTCGCTGGAGGCCGGCGACGAGCTCCTGTTCGTGGCCGCGCAGGACCGCGAGGAGCAGCTGGAGAGCCTGCTGTCGGTGCGCAACAACGTCTGACGACGCCCGCACACCACGAAGCGGCGGGTCCGCGACACCTCGGAAG
>NZ_JBRIOU010000002.1:137651-141073 GCF_053474865.1 Streptomyces sp. CO7 | reverse complement strand
CCTCGGAAGAGTGTCGCGGACCCGCCGCTTCGTCGTGCGGGCGTCCCCCAGCGGGCCGGTCTTCGGCCCCGCGGTCCCGGGGCGCCGGTCCCCTGCCGGGGAGGGGCCGGTCCCTAGGCCTCGCGGCGGTGCCGCCCGCCCTGGTCCGGAGCCTCGGTGGCGACGACGCCGTCGGTCCCCTCGCCGCCCGCGGGGGCGGGGTCCTGGGCCGCGGCCTCGGCGGCTGCCTCGGCCCGCTCCCGCTCCTCCATCTCGGCGAAGACGTCGATGGGCGCCGGCGCCTTGGCCAGGAAGACCCAGGTCAGCCAGACGGCCAGCAGGAACGGCGGGATCTTCAGCCCGATCAGCACCCAGCCGAGCTCGGTGGTGTCCGCCCACCAGTACAGCGGGAAGAGGATCGCGCACTTGGCGAGCAGGATCAGGCCCCAGGCGACGCTGGCCTTGGCGTAGGCCTTCTTGCGGCCCGGGTTCCGCTTGCGCCAGGACAGGTTCTCCTTGAACAGCGGTCCGAGGATCACGCCGATCAGGGGGAAGCCCAGTGCCGTGGACAGCAGGTAGGCCACCGCGAGACCCAGCGTGTAGAGCATGCCGGGCAGGTAGAAGTCCTTGGCGTTGCCCGTCATCATCGCGAACACCACGCCGAAGGCCACCCCGAAGACGCCGCTGAAGGCGTGCTTGACGGTGTCCTTGCGGACCAGCCGGACGATGCCCATCAGCAGGGACACCGCCAGCGCGGCGATCGCCGAGACGTGCAGGTCCTTGTTGACGGTGTAGATCGCGACGAAGATCAGGCCGGGCACGACCGTCTCGATCATGCCGCGGACGCCGCCGAACGCCTCGCCGAGTGCGGCCTCGGTCGCCGCCCGTGAGTCGTGCTCCGTCTGCGGTGCCTCTTCGGTCGGCTTGTCGAGCGACGTCACCGGCTACTCCCGTCCGAGGGGTCTCAGTTCGTAGTGGGGGTTGAACAGCACGCGGCGGCCCCGGATCAGGGTGATCCGTCCCGACGCGATCAGTCTGCGTCCGGGCTCCACGCCCACGATGGAGCGCCTGCCCAGCCACACCACGTCCAGGGCGGCCGAGCCGTCGAACAGCTCGGCCTCCAGGGCGGGGACCCCGGCCCGCGGGCGCAGGGTGACCGTGCGCAAGGTACCAGTGACGGTGACGACCTCCCGGTCGCTGCAGTCACCTATTCGGGTCATTCCCGCGGTGTCCGTCTCCTCCCGCAGCTCCTCGCGCTCCAGGTCCTCCTGGGACGAGGAGAGCCGGTCGATCATGCGGCGGAACCGGCCCACCGGCTTGTCGGAACGGGGAACAGCGTTCATGCCTGAAGCCTACCGGGGCGGCGGGAGCCGCCGGAACCCGAACGGAACGAGGCATTCCGCACCCTCGCCGGGGGAACGGAGGTTCCACCGGAAGAGTGCGGAGGCCTGCCCGCCCACGGGTCTCCGAGGCCTTCCGCCGCTTCCCCCGACGGAGCCCGGACGCACTCCGCCGCGCCCCTTCGAAGGGGCGCGGCGGGGCAGGGACTAGCGGATCTCGGAGATCTCCGGGCCGCGCTGGAGCTGGCCGATGCCGCCCGCGAAGCGTGAGCCCTGGTCCTCGGCCGGCGTCTGCATGCCCTCGGGCACCATCTGCGCGTCGTTCGGCAGCTTCAGCACGATCGGGTCCCGCGGAGCCATCGGCCCCTCGCCCCGGACCACGACCGTGTCGCGGAAGATGTGCTCCAGCAGACCGGCGGCCTCGGGCTGGACCGCGCCCTGCCCGGAGATGACGCCCCGCAGGAACCACCGCGGGCCGTCGACGCCGACGAACCGCACGACCTGGAAGCCGCCCGTGCCGTCGGGCAGCTTCACCGGGACCTGCGCGCGCAGCTCCCAGCCCAGCGGGCCCTCGGTCTCGTCGACGATGCCGCCCTGCTGGGTGATGCCGGAGGCGATCTCCTCCCGCACCTCGCCCCAGATGCCCTCACGCTTGGGGGCGGCGAAGGCCTGCAGCTGGATGGCGCTGTCGCGCAGCACGACGGTCGCGGCGACGATGGCGTCACCGGCGACCTCCACGCGAAGCTCCATGCCGTCGACCCCCGGCACGAACATGCCGCCGAGGTCCACGCGGCCCTCGCCGGGCTCACGGACCTCGGAGCTGTCCCAGGGGCCGTCGGGGCGCGGCGCAGGCTCCAGCCTCACCCGCTCCTGACCGGCCTCTTCCGCCCCGCTGCCGACACCGCCGACGACCTGCTCGGCCTCGCCCGCCGCGCCCTCGGCAGTGCCCTTCTTGCGACGTCCGAACACGTCACTGTCCTTCCCGGTCGGATACGCCCGAACCGTATCGATTCCCACCCGCCAAGTCGCCCACCGCGGCGTGACCGCCGGTGGACCCGAAGCCCCCCGCGGCCCGTACCGAGCCGGGAAGTTCCGCCACCTCGTGGAAGCGGACCCTCTCGACCTGCTGGACGACCAGTTGCGCGATCCGGTCGAAGCGCTCGAACCGCACCGACTCGCGCGGGTCGAGATTCACCACGATCACCTTGATCTCCCCACGGTACCCGGCATCCACCGTCCCTGGGGCGTTCACCAGTGCCACACCGCATCGAGCTGCCAGACCGGAGCGCGGGTGCACGAAGGCGGCGTACCCCTCTGGCAGGGCGATCGACACCCCGGTGGGCAGCACGGTGCGCTCCCCGGGGGCCAATTCGCACGCCTCGGTGGTGCGCAGATCGGCGCCCGCGTCGCCCGGGTGGGCGTAGGCGGGCAGCGGCACCTCGGGGTCGAGGCGGCGGATCAGCACCTGGAGGCCGTCGCTCACGGATTCACCTCGAAGGCGCGCGCCTGGCGCCGCACGTCGGGGTCGTCCATCACGGCCTGGATCTCTTCCTTGCGGCCGTTCTCGATGAAGTGGTCGACCTTGACCTCGATGAACAGCGCGTCCGCACGGACCGCCACCGGGCCCCCGGGACCGCCCAGGCGCCCCACGGCGCTGGCGTAGATCTTGCGGCCGGCCACGGCGGTGACCTCGGCGGTGATGTGCAGCACGCTGCCCACCGGCACCGGACGCCGGTAGTCGGTCTCCAGCCGCCCGGTCACCGAGATGGTGCGCAGCAGCCAGTTCAGGGAGCCCAGCGCGTCGTCCAGCGCGGTGGCGAGGATGCCGCCGTGCGCCAGACCGGGGGCGCCCTGGTGTTCGGGACGCACGGTGAACTCGGCGGTGACGTCGACGCCCTCGCCGGCCCGGGTGACCAGGTGCAGTCCGTGGGGCTGACCGGAGCCGCAGCCGAAGCAGTTCTCGTAGTGGGAGCCGACGGGCTCGCCGGGGGCGGGCGCCTCGGGGTGCCGCACCGGGGCGGCGGCGTCGGCGGAGGGCTGCACGGCCGTGTTCGTTGCACTCACGGCGCAGACCTTACCCGCGCGTACGCGCGAGGCGGACAC
>NZ_JBRIOU010000002.1:134168-137551 GCF_053474865.1 Streptomyces sp. CO7 | reverse complement strand
CCCAGCAGCCCGCCCCGCCGTCGCCCGCCTCGGGCGGGGCGGCACCCGCCCGCGCCGTCGTGTCCTACGACGAGCGCCTGTCGGCGCCGTGGCACTGGTGGCTGTACTGCCTGCTGCTGGGCATGGCGGCGGCCCTGGTCGTCTATCCGTTCGGGGTGCTGCCGATGCTCGGCGGCCTGGTGCTCGGCGGGGCCCTGTCGGCGATCGTGGTGAGCTCCTACGGCTCGGCCAGGATCCGGGTGGCGGGCGACGCGCTGCTCGCGGGCGAGGCGCACGTGCCGGTGCGGGCGCTGGGCGCGGCGGAGGTCCTGGACCCGGCCGAGGCGCGCGCCTGGCGGTCGCATAAGGCCGATCCGCGCGCGTTCATGCTGCTGCGCGCCTACGCGCCGAGGGCGCTGCGGGTCGAGGTCGTCGACCCGCAGGACCCGACTCCCTACCTCTACCTGTCCACCCGTGAGCCGGAGCGGCTGGCGGCGGCGATCGAGGCGGCCCGCCCGGCGGCGCGGTAGCCGCCCAGGCCGGTCCTGCCGGGGCGGTCCTGCCCGGGTCAGTCCTGCCCGGGTCAGTCCTTCCGGGGGCCGTCGGGCCCGGGGTCGTCCCGCCCGGGGGCCTCGGGTGCCTCGTGGTCCTCGTGCACGGTCTCGGGCAGGTCCAGCGGCTCGGCGTGCCTGTCCAGCGGGGGCAGCTCCTTGAGGTGCTCCCACGGGACCCGCACCCTGCGCAGGTCGGTGCGGATGTGCTCGGCGAACCGCCTGGTGTCGCGCCGGTTGACGACGGCGCCCACGGTGGCGCCCACCATGAAGGGCAGCATGTTCGGCACGTTGCGGATCAGGCGCCGTTTGATCTGACGCCTCAGCTGCTGTTTGAGGCCGGTGTCGACCACCGCGCGGAAGGTGGTGGGCCGGGTGGGGTCCACCCCGTGCTCGGAGGACCAGACCCTCACGTAGGCGATGCTGCGGGCGCGCAGGTCGCCCGGAGGGCGCCGTCCGTAGACCTCGTGGAGTTCCGCCACGAGCTTCAGCTCGACGGCGGCGACGGCGGTGATCTCGGTCGCCATTCCGGCGGCCCAGGCCGGCGGGGCCGGCAGCATGTTCGCGGCGCCGACGCCGGCGCCCACGGCCGCCGAGGCCCTGGCCGCTCCGGCGACGAGCCGGTCGGCGATCTCCTCGGGGCCGAGCCCCGGGAAGTGCCGCCGCAGGGTGTCCAGGTCGCGCACCGGGATCCGGGGCGCGACGGCGACGATCCGCTCGGCGACGACGCCCAGCGCGGCGTGCAGCCGGCCTTCGGCCCGCCGGGCGAGGAGCCCGCCGGACCCGGCCGGCGCCGGCGCACCGCCGCCGGCCGTCTCGAGCGGGGCTCCCTCGCCGGTCACGGCATCAGGGCCCCGCTCCACGGCGTCACGTGCGCCGTGCGAGCCGTCGGACGGCTCGAGGTCCGCTCCCCGCTTGCGGGAGCGGCGCTTCCAGGGTGGGGTCGAGCCGGGCACGGCCGACCCCGCCTCAGTCGCAGTCGCGGCAGATCGGCTGGCCGTTCTTCTCGCGGGCCAGCTGGCTGCGGTGGTGCACCAGGAAGCAGCTCATGCAGGTGAACTCGTCCTGCTGCTTCGGCAGCACCCGGACGGCGAGTTCCTCGTTGGAGAGGTCCGCTCCGGGCAGTTCGAGGCCCTCGGCGGCCTCGAACTCGTCGACGTCCACCGCGGAGGTGGACTTGTCGTTCCGCCGTGCCTTCAGCTCTTCCAGGCTGTCCGAGTCGACGTCGTCGTCGGTCTTGCGTGGAGTGTCGTAGTCGGTTGCCATGTCGCTCTCCCCCTCTGGGTGGTCTTGGGTGTCTCCAGCGCCGTTAACGCGTGAGAGGCCGGACTTGTGCCCGACCTGAGGCGGAGATTTTGCCTCACATCAAGGTCTGTTACTCAATCGACACCCAACCGGACTCCCGAAGAGTGATCGGCTCGGATGGCGAACCGGACCGTACACCCTGCGAATGCTCTGGTCCAAAGGCATCTGTCCGTGTACTGCCCGGCATCAGGACGCCCGAAAACCCGGTTTTCCCTCATTTTCGGAGCCCGTTGTCGTCACTGAGAGTAGACGCTCTCCGTGACGCTTCTGTGATCGATCACACAGCTCCCTCATGGACGCGACACGCCGGAATTCAGCGCAGAGCGAACAGGAGGTCACTCGTTCAGAGGGGCAGCGTGACGCGCATCACCAGTCCGCCACCCTCCCGGGGGACCGCCGTGATGTGCCCGCCGTGCGCCCGGGCGACCGACCGGACGATCGAAAGCCCCAGGCCGACGCCCTTGTCGCTGCCGGTCCGCTCGGTCCTCAGCCGCCGGAACGGCTCGAACAGGTTGTCGATCTCATAGGCCGGTACCACCGGTCCGGTGTTGGACACCACGAGGACCGCCTGGCCGTGCTCGGCGCCGGTGGAGACCTCCACCCAGCCGCCCTCGGGCACGTTGTAGCGCACCGCGTTCTGCACCAGGTTCAGGGCGATCCGCTCGAGCAGGACGCCGTTGCCCTGGACGACCACGGAGGACGGCTCGCCGCGGAACTCCACGCCCCGCTCGGCCGCCTCGCCGCGCACCTGGTCGAGGGCGCGGCTGGCCACCTCCGCCAGGTCGACCGGCTTGCGTTCGACGATCTGGTTGTCGCTGCGGGCCAGCAGGAGCAGTCCCTCCACCAGTTGCTCGCTGCGCTCGTTGGTGGCGAGCAGGGTCCGCCCCAGCTGCTGGAGCTCCGGCGGCGCCCCCGGGTCGGAGAGGTGCACCTCCAGCAGGGTGCGGTTGATCGCCAGCGGCGTGCGCAGCTCGTGCGAGGCGTTCCCGACGAACCGCTGCTGGGCCGTGAAGGCCCGCTGGAGCCGCTCCAGCATGCCGTCGAAGGTGTCCGCGAGCTCCTTGAGCTCGTCGTCCGGGCCGTCCAGCTCGATGCGGCGGGACAGGTCGGAGCCGGCCACCGCACGCGCGGTGCGGATGATCTTCCCCAACGGGGAGAGCACCCGGCCCGCCATCGCGTAGCCGAAGGCGAACGCGATCACCGCGAGGCCCAGCAGCGCCAGCAGGGAGCGGCTCAGCAGGTTGTCCAGGGCGGCCTGCCGCTGCAGGTTCACGCAGCGGGCGATCTCCGCGTTGAAGTCGCTCAGCGAGAGCTCCCCGTTGACGGCGGGGCACCGGTCGCTGCTCACCCGGAGGCCGGCGTATTGGACGATCTTGAACGGCGGCTGGTTGCCCGTCGAGATGGCCTGGGCGGCCAGCAGGTAGATCATCGAGAGCAGCACGATGCCGGCGATCAGGAACATGCCGCCGTAGAGCAGCGTGAGCCGTATCCGGATCGTCGGGCGCAGCCACGGGAAGGACGACTGCTGCTCCTTGGGGTCCCAGGCTG
>NZ_JBRIOU010000002.1:131813-134068 GCF_053474865.1 Streptomyces sp. CO7 | reverse complement strand
GACCCGGTATCCGGAGCCCGGCACGGTGATGATCACCGGTGGCTCGCCCAGCTTGCGGCGCAGGGTCATCACCGTCACCCGCACCACGTTGGTGAACGGGTCGGTGTTCTCGTCCCAGGCCTTCTCCAGCAGCTGCTCCGCCGACACCACGGCGCCCTCGCTGCGCATCAGCACTTCGAGCACCGCGAACTCCTTGGGGGCCAGGTGGATCTGCCGGCCGTCCCGGTGCACCTCGCGCCGGTTCGGGTCGAGCCGGATGCCGGCCCGCTCCAGGACCGGCGGCAGCGGCATGCTGGTGCGCCGCCCCAGGGCCCGCACGCGGGCGATCAGCTCGCTGAACGCGAAGGGCTTGGGCAGGTAGTCGTCCGCCCCCAGCTCCAGGCCCTCCACACGGTCGCTGACGTCGCCGGAGGCGGTGAGCATCAGCACCCGGGTGGGTTCGCCCAGCTCGACGATCCGGCGGCACACGTCGTCGCCGTGCACCATCGGCAGGTCCCGGTCGAGGACGACCACGTCGTAGTCGTTGACACCGATCCGCTCGAGGGCGGCGGCGCCGTCGTACACGACGTCGACGGCCATCGCCTCGCGGCGCAGACCGGTGGCCACCGCGTCCGCGAGCAGCTGCTCGTCCTCGACGACGAGTACGCGCACGTCGGCCTTCCTTCCTGACGTTCCACCGGCCTGACATACCGGTGGGAGAAGCCTCCATCCTGCCTCTTGTGCCGGTAAGTCGGCCGTAAGGCGACGAAGCGCCCGGACGGGCCGGACGCGCCGGCGTCCGCCCCCGGACACGCCGAACGGGCCCCGGCGGGTGCCGGGGCCCGTTCAGCGGTGCCGGACCTGTGGGGTCGGTGTCAGACGCTCGCGGCGCCGACCTCCACACCGTGCTCGGCGGCCAGACGGCGCAGGTCGTCCAGTTCTCCCTGCTCCACCTCGGCGGCGAACTCGTCGCCCTCGTCGCGCGCCTGCGTGAGGTGCGACTCGGCAGCCCTTATGCGCTGGAGAAGCCCTGCGGTGAATGCGTCCATGCGGCGCCCCCTCGTCCTGGGTCGTGGGTCGGGAAGGGACGATCACGCCGGGCGGTGTGTCCGGCTTGCGCCTCCGGGGAAAGGGGAAGCCGGACGCCCGTGCCGTGCCGCTTGGTGGTACGGCACGTGCGGAGCGTGATCGCGGGGTTGAAACCGTCCTCCCCACGCGTCACCTGACGGAAACCTTGGGCGGCAAGGAAATCTGGCATAGGCCAGACGTTCACCGTGCCGACATGCCGTGCCGCCTCCGCAGGTCGTGGCCTGCACCGCGTCCCGGGAGGAGGGTCTCCCGGGGCACGGTGAAAAGCGTCACACGGTCAGTCGTGCCAGGCGCCGAGCCGCTCCAGCAGCCCCTGAAGGGGTCCGAAGACCCCTTGCGTCGCGGCGACGGTGAGGTCGTCACCGGGGCGCTCGCCGGCCCGTCCGCCGGTGACGGCGCCCGCCTCGCGGGCGATCAGGTCCCCGGCCGCCCGGTCCCAGGGGTGCAGGCCCCGCTCGTAGTAGCCGTCGAGGCGCCCCGCGGCCAGGTCGCACAGGTCGACGGCGGCCGAGCCGCCGCGGCGGATGTCGCGCACCAGCGGCAGCAGCTCCCGCGCCACCTCCGCCTGGTGGGCGCGCACGGTGGTGACGTAGTTGAAGCCGGTGGCGATCAGCGCCTGTTCCAGGGGCGGCGACGGCCGCACGGCCAGCCGCCGCTCCCCCTCCCAGGACGGCCCGGTCACCCAGGCCCCGCCGCCGGAGACGGCGTGGAAGGTCTCGCCCCGCATGGGGATCTCGACCACCCCGGCCACCGCCTCGCCGTCCACCTCGGCGGCGATCGAGACCGACCAGGACGGCAGGCCGTACAGGTAGTTCACGGTGCCGTCGAGCGGGTCGACCACCCAGCGCACCCCGCTGGTGCCGGCCGAGGAGGCGCCTTCCTCGCCGAGGAACCCGTCACCGGGGCGGCGTGCCGCTATCAGGTCGACGATCAGCTTCTCGGCGGCGATGTCCATCTCGGTCACCACGTCGATGGGGCTCGACTTGGTGGCGGCCACCTCGAGGTCGTCGGGGCGGCCGTCCCGCAGCAGCTCGCCGGCCCGGCGGGCCGCCTCCCGGGCGATCTCCAGCAGCTCTTGGTGCAGCTCGGTCTGGTGCAGGTCCGTCACGGTGTCCTCGCGTCCTGTCGGTACGTCTGGGGCGGTCGTGGGGCGGGGTCCGGCTCCGCCGTCGTGCGCGGACCGGGGC
>NZ_JBRIOU010000002.1:126310-131713 GCF_053474865.1 Streptomyces sp. CO7 | reverse complement strand
GGCGCGGTGGGGACGGCGCTGGTGCGCCGCCCCCGGGTCCGGTCAGGCGTACGGGCTGTCCGCGCCCGCCGCGGCCGGCTTCGGGTCGCGCGCCGCGGGGCAGCAGCCCACCGGGCACACGTCGTGGCTCGCGCCGAGCGCGCCCAGCGCGCACGGCTTCACGGACCGGCCGCGCTCGGTGGCCGCCCGTTCCACGACCAGGTCCCGGACCGCCGCCGCGAACCGCGGGTCGGCGCCGACCGTCGCGGAGCGCCGCACCGGCAGCCCGAGCTCCTCGGCCTTGGCCTTGGCCTCGGTGTCGAGGTCGTAGAGGACCTCCATGTGGTCGGAGACGAAACCGATCGGCACCATGACCACGGCCGGGACGCCCGCCGCGTGCCGCTCCTCGAGGTGGTCGCAGATGTCCGGCTCCAGCCACGGGATGTGCGGGGCGCCGGACCGCGACTGGTAGACCAGCTGCCAGGCCCGCTCCACGCCGGTGCGCCCGCGCACCGCCTCGGCGATCAGCTGGGCGACGTCCAGGTGCTGGCGCACGTACGCGCCGCCGTCGCCGTGCTCGCCGACCGGACCGGAGGTGTCCGCCGAGGCGGTCGGGATGGAGTGCGTGGTGAACGCCAGCTGGGCGCCGTCGCGCACCTCCTCGGGGAGGTCCGCCAGGGCCTCGACCACGCCGTCGATCATCGGCTCCACGAAGCCCGGGTGGTTGAAGTAGTGGCGCAGCTTGTCCACCCGGGGCAGCTCCAGCCCTTCGGCCTCCAGCGTGGCCAGGGCGTCCGCGAGGTTCTCGCGGTACTGCCGGCAGCCCGAGTAGGAGGCGTAGGCGCTGGTGGCCAGCACCAGGATCCGGCGGCGCCCGTCGCGGACCATCTCACGGAGGGTGTCGGTGAGGTAGGGGGCCCAGTTGCGGTTGCCCCAGTAGACCGGCAGGTCCAGCCCGTGCTCGGCGAAGTCCGCGCGCAGGGCGTCCAGGAGTTCGCGGTTCTGGTCGTTGATCGGACTGACGCCGCCGAACAGGAAGTAGTGCCGGCCCACCTCCTTGAGGCGTTCCTTGGGGATGCCGCGCCCCCGGGTGACGTTCTCGAGGAACGGCACCACGTCCTCGGGGCCCTCCGGACCGCCGAAGGAGAGCAGCAGCAACGCGTCGTAGGGGGACGATTCGAGCACATCTGGCATGACTGGATCCTCCCACTGGCGACCGGTGGCGGGGAAACCGGGCCGCCCGGCCGGGTCGCCCGCATCCCTGCGCCCCCCTTGCCCCCACGCTCCCCGTCCGGACGCCCGTACACCCGGGGCACACCTGGTCGAACCAGTCGTAAGCTGTATCGGCCAACCACTTCATGACCTGGGCAGCGACGCCCCTTTTCCCCGGAGAGCCCGTGCCCTCGCCCTACCGCGCCCTCTTCGCGCCGCCCGGGACCCGCGGCTTCTCCGCCGCGGGGCTGGTCGGCCGGATGCCGCTGTCCATGATGGGCATCGGCGTGGTCACCATGATCTCCCAGGTCACCGGCCGTTACGGCCTGGCCGGCGCACTCTCCGCGACCATCGCGCTCTCCTCGGCGGTGCTCGGCCCCCAGATATCCCGGCTGGTGGACCGTCACGGGCAGAGCAGGGTGCTGCGCCCGGCGGTCCTGGTGGCGCTCACCGGCGCCGCCGGCCTGTTGGCGGCGACGCGTCTGCGCTGGCCGGACGCCACCCTGTTCGTCTTCGCCGCCCTGGTCGGCTGCGTGCCGAGCCTGGGCTCGATGGTGCGGGCCCGCTGGGCGGCCCTCTACCGCGGCACCCCGATGCTCCACACCGCCTATTCCTTCGAGTCGGTGATCGACGAGGTCTGCTTCATCGTCGGCCCGATCGTCTCCATCGGCCTGTCCACCGCCTGGTTCCCGGAGGCGGGACCGCTGCTGGCGGCGGTGTGCATGGCGGCCGGAGTGTTCTGGCTGACCTCCCAGCGCGCCACCGAACCGAAGCCCCACCCGCCCGAGGAGTACGTGCGGGGCAGCGCGCTGCGCTCCCCCGGTCTCCAGGTGCTGGTGGCGACCTTCGTGGCCACCGGGACGGTCTTCGGCGCGGTCGACGTGGTGACGGTGGCCTTCGCCGAGGAGCTGGGCCACAAGGCCGCGGCCAGCCTGGTCCTCGCGGTCTACGCGGCCGGTTCCTGCGTCGCCGGACTGGTCTTCGGCGTGCTGCGCGTCCACGGCCGCCCGGAACGTCGCTGGCTGGCGGGTGTGTGTGCGATGGCCGCGAGTATGATCCCCCTCCAACTGGTCGGGAACCTGCCGTTCTTGGCCGTGGCGCTGTTCGTCGCGGGCCTCTTCATCGCCCCCACGATGATCACCACGATGTCCCTGATCGAGCAGCACGTACCACGCGCGCAGTTGACCGAGGGCATGACCTGGATCAGCACCGGCCTCGCGGTCGGCGTCGCGCTGGGTTCCTCGGCGGCCGGACTGGTGATCGACTCGGCCGGCGCGCGGACCGGGTACGTGGTGCCGGCCGTGGCCGGAGCCGCCGCGGTGGCGGTCGGTTTCCTCGGGTACCGCCGGCTCACCAGGCCGGCCACGTCGCGGGGAGGCACCGTTGAGCAGCACGGCGAACGCACGGACACGGCAGAGCGACACCTGGCGTAACTGGGCGGGCAACGTCACCGCCCGCCCGGCCCGGCAGGTCGCGCCCGGCAGCGCCGAGGAGGTCGCCGCCGCGGTGCGCGACGCGGCGGAACGGGGTCTGCGGGTCAAGCCCGCGGGCACCGGTCACTCCTTCACCGCGGCCGCGGCCACCGACGGCGTACTGATCCGCCCCGAGCGGCTGGCCGGGGTGCACCGCGTGGACCGGGCCGCGGGCACGGTCACGGTCGGCGCCGGGACGCCGCTGAAGCAGCTCAACGCGGCGCTGGCCGGCGAGGGTCTGTCGCTGACCAACATGGGCGACATCATGGAGCAGACGGTCTCCGGCGCGGTGAGCACCGGGACCCACGGCACCGGCCGGGAGTCCGGCTCGATCTCCGCACAGATCGTCGCCCTCGAACTGGTCACCGCGGACGGCTCGGTCCTCACGTGCAGCCGCGAGGAGAACCCCGAGATCTTCGCCGCCGCCCGGATCGGCCTCGGCGCGCTGGGCGTCGTCACCGCCCTGACGTTCAAGGTCGAACCGGTCTTCCTGCTCACCGCGCGCGAGGAGCCGATGAGCTTCGACCAGGTCACCGGCGCCTTCGAGGAACTCTGGTCGTCCAACGAGCACTTCGAGTTCTACTGGTTCCCGCACACCGGCAACTGCAACACCAAGCGCAACAACCGCAGCGCGGGCCCGCCGCGTCCGCTGGGCCGGGCGGGCGCCTGGCTGGAGGACGAGTTCCTCTCCAACGGCGTCTTCGGAGCGGTCAACCGGCTGGGGCGGGCGGTGCCGGCGGCCATACCGGCGATCGCGCGGATATCCAGCCGGGCGCTCTCCGCCCGGACCTACACCGACATCCCCTACAAGGTGTTCACCTCGCCGCGCCGGGTGCGCTTCGTGGAGATGGAGTACGCCCTGCCGCGCGCCTCGATGGTCGACGCGCTGCGCGAACTGCGGTCCGCGGTCGACCGGTCGGGGCTGCGGGTCAGCTTCCCGGTGGAGGTGCGCACCGCGCCCGCCGACGACATCACGCTCTCCACCGCCTCCGGCCGGGACAGCGCCTACATCGCCGTCCACATGTTCCAGGGCACCCCCTACCAGGCGTACTTCACCTTGGCGGAGCGCATCTTCACGGCCTACGAGGGCAGACCCCACTGGGGCAAGGTGCACACCCGCGACGCCGGCCACCTGGCCGGCGTCTACCCCCGTTTCGGCGAATTCCTGGAGCTGAGGAACCGGCTGGACCCCGAACGGCGTTTCCAGAACGACTACCTGAGGCGGGTGCTCGGGGAGTAGGCGGCGCGCGCCGGACGCGGGCGCCGCGACAGGAAGATCACTGCGCGGGCGATTGGAACGGGCGGGACGGGGCAGGGATCAGGGGCGTGGACCGGGGCGTGAAACACGCCACGTCGCAAGGGCCGTCCGGGCCTTGGGACGCCGTGCCGGGACGATCTTGGGGTGACCCGCCCCGATTTCGACCGGCGCGCCAATCCACGCACGTGGCCCAAATGGAGTAGTGTTCAGAGCCCTGGGTCCGGACTCCCGCCTGGGCGCCCGCGATCCGTCAGGAACGCCGGGGAGGGAGGCTGTTGCCCAGGGTGACCGATCTGGGTCACTTGACGTTGCAAACAGGTAACCGTGCCATGACGGTGAGCCTGGGCCCGGCGCCCGACACGCCGGGCAACTCGGCAAGGTTGTGGCAGGCTGCACCCGGGCAGGCCACACTCGACTAGCGGAAGCAGCGACGCACGTGACGTCGGCAGGCACCACCCGGGAGGTCCCCATGCCCGAACTGCGTGTCGTGGCCGTCTCCAATGACGGCACACGGCTGGTGCTCAAGGCTGCGGACAGCACGGAGTACACGCTTCCGATCGACGAACGGCTGCGCGCCGCCGTGCGCGGCGACCGTCCCCGTCTCGGACAGATCGAGATCGAGGTGGAGAGCCACCTCCGTCCCCGCGACATCCAGGCCCGTATAAGGGCTGGAGCCACCGCGGAGGAGGTCGCCCAGCTGGCCGGCATCCCGGTGGACCGGGTGCGGCGTTTCGAGGGCCCCGTGCTGGCCGAGCGCGCGTTCATGGCGGAGCGCGCGCGCAAGACCCCGGTGCGGCGCCCGGGCGAGAACACCGGTCCCCCGCTGGGCGAGGCGGTCCAGGAGCGGCTGCTGCTGCGCGGCGCCGACAAGGACACCGTGCAGTGGGACTCCTGGCGCCGCGACGACGGCACCTGGGAGGTGCTGCTGGTCTACCGCGTGGCGGGTGAGCCGCACACGGCGAGCTGGACCTACGACCCGCCGCGCCGTCTGGTCGCCGCGGTCGACGACGAGGCGCGCTCGCTGATCGGCGAGTCCGACGACCTCGGGCCGGCCGAGCCGGCGCATCCCTTCGTGCCGCGGATCGCGCGGCTGCCGCGGGACCGTGACCGCGAGCGTGACCGGGGCGACCGGTCGGAGCGGGCCGCGATCGTGCCCGCGCAGGCGCAGCCGTCCGACCTGGAGGAGGAGAGCGCGGGCGACTCGCTCACCAGCCTCCTCGAGGCGGTGCCGAGCTTCCGTGGTGACCTGGTCGTGCCGGAGATCCCCGGCGAGGGGTCCGACGGTCCGGACACCGAGCCCGACGTCGAGGAGCCGCCCGCGCCGGCGGCCTCCGCGGGGGCGGGCTCCGCGTACGCGGACGTTCTGATGCCGCGGGCGGTCAGCAGCCACCGGGACCGGCTGATCGGGGCGACGGACCGTCAGGCCGAGGCGGACGGGGTGCGTCCCGGCCGCCGCGCGGCGGTCCCCAGCTGGGACGAGAT
>NZ_JBRIOU010000002.1:124633-126210 GCF_053474865.1 Streptomyces sp. CO7 | reverse complement strand
CCCCTGCCACGTGCGGCACTTCCGGCCCTTCCTCCAGCGGCCCGCGCCAGGCCGGCAGCCCGCCGTCCAGCACCCGCACGTCCCCGTGCCCGGCCCACCGCAGCAGCCACCACGCACGGGCCGCGCCCCAGCCGATGCCGCCGTCGTAGGCGACGACCGGCCGTCCCGCGGACACCCCGGCACGCCGCATCGCCGCGCCGAACACGTCCAGGTCCGGCAGCGGATGGCGTCCCCGCTCCCCCGGCGGCGCGGCCAGCTCACCGTCCAGGTCCACGTGGACCGCGCCGGGAAGGTGGCCGCGCTCGTACTCCGCGCGCCCGTCGAACGAGGGTGCGCCGCCCGCCTTGGCGACACTCAACTGCCACCGCACGTCGAGCAGTACAGGAGGGGTGGGACCGTCCAGCGCAGCGGCCAGCTCGGCGGCCGTCACCAGTGCAGAGTTCATGCCCGCATCCTGCCCGACACCCCGCCGCCCGCACCAACACGCGCCTTTCGGCCATCGCGCCACGCCGGGCGCGGGCCCCGGATGGCCACACCGCGCCGCGTTGGCTACGCTGCTCCGCCACGGCACTTCGGTCACGCACCGCACCGGAACGCGCACCCACCGTGCGGGTGACGTCCATTGGTGAACACCTCGCGCATCGGTGGCGCATGTTCCGGCCCGGGGCGGGGATCCGCCGAGAAGAAAGGACTTTCCTCTCCCCGCATCCGGGGAACGGAAACCTGTGAACCGACCGATGACGGACGAAACGGGGGCGGCCGACGTGAACGACTTCTCCACCACCGGACGCGCACCGGGCGCACCCGGTGCGCCCTGCTGGACGAGTCTGAGGACGCACGGCCTCGGTGTCGCGCACGACTTCTACGGCCCGCTGCTGGGCTGGGAGTTCACGCCGGGCAAGGGAGGCCCGCTGCGTGAGCTGATCGCCACCGCGCAGGGGCGTCCGGTGGCCGGCATCGGCCTGCTGCCCGACGACGCCCGGCTGACCGCCGAGTGGACGCCGTTCCTGACGGCCGAGGACATCGACAGGGCGGCCCTGGCCGTCCGGCAGTGCGGCGGCACCATGGGCGTCGGGCCGCTGGACGACGCCGAGGGCGGGCGCGTGGCGTTCTGTTCGGACCCGGCGGGCGCGGTGTTCGGCATGCGCCGCCTGCCGCGCTCGTACCCGCCGCCGGCCCCCGGCCTTCCCGGCACGCCCGCCTGGCTCGAACTGGTGGTGGCGGAGACGAGATTCGCGGTCCGGTTCTACCAGAGCGTCTTCGGGCTCGGCCGGGAGACCGCCCCCTCACCCGCCGAGGAGCGGGTGGTGCTGCGTCACGCGGGCCGGCCGGTGCTCGGCATCCGCGGCGCCGGGCTGTCCGTGCACCGCGCGGGTGGCGCGCACTGGCTGACCTACTTCGCCACGCCCGACGTGGACCGCGCGACCGAGCACGCGGTGGCGCTGGGCGGACGGATCAGCCGCCCGCCGACCAACGGGCTCAACGGCCGCTCCGTGCAGCTGACCGACCCCGACGGCGCGCCCTTCGGGCTGCTCACCCCCGCCGCCACCCGGGCGGAACGGGACACCACCGGCGCC
>NZ_JBRIOU010000002.1:113542-124533 GCF_053474865.1 Streptomyces sp. CO7 | reverse complement strand
CCGCGCGCCCCGCGCGCCCCGCGCGGAGCCCTCGCGCCCCGCGCGGCACCGGGTCCGGCAGCGCCCTACCGCACGTCCTCCGCCAACTCCGCAAAGCCGTCGCGGAGTTCCCGCTACATGATCACCCGCATGCCGCTGCCCCCCTTCGCCCGGCTCGCCGCCGGACCTCAGGCAGGCGCCTCCTCCGCCCCCGGCGCGATGCTCGCCAGGGCCGTGAGGACGTGGGCGCGGGCGGCCGCGTCGAGCGACCGCAGGGAGTCGTCGATGAGGTGGCGGTAGAACTCCCGCTCCGCCGCGAACGCCCGTCGGCCGACGGCGGTCAGCGCGAGGACGACGGTCCGGCGGTCGGTGGGGTGGCGACGGCGTTCGAGGTAGCCGTCGCGCTCGAGCCGGTCCGCGAGGCTGGTCAGCGTCGACGGGGACAGGCGCAGGCTGCGGCGCACCGAGAGGATCGGCGACTCGCCGTTGAGGCCGAGTTCCTGGATGAGCATCCGGGCGCGCAGATCCAGCGAGGACGTCGGACGGGCGCGGTGCTCGGCCTCGATCACGTGGACGAGGCGCATCAGCGCCTCGATCTCGCGGTCGGTAGCACCGGAATCCTGCTGGGGCATGTCCACCATGTCCTGATCCTACTTATACGCCGCCAGGCACACGATCGACGGCCGGACTCCCGAACAGGCCCGCCGGATCGAGCTCGTCGCGCGGCGCGGTGAAGTCGTCCCACCGCGGGTGGGGACCGCGCAGTTCGGCTCAGCGCCGACGGCGTGGCGGGGCGGGACGCGTGCGGAACCGGAACGTACAACCATCAATATTCCCTGATTCGTAAGATCTCTTGATCGTAACTTCCGGGCTGCATACGATCCGCGTCACACCCTGCGGCTTCACGGGAGGGGACCCGATGGGCGTCACGATCGTCAGTCCGACCAGCCACGAGGCGGCGCCGGATTCGGTCCCCCGCGCCACCGTGCCCGCCCTCCACGGTCAGACCGTGGGCTTCCTGAGCAACGGCAGGATGAACGCCGACAAGGTGCTCGAGGGCGTCGCCGCCGCACTGGTCCGGCTCCACGGCATCACGCCGCGCCTCTACGCCAAGAGGGCGTCCTCGGCCCCCGCGGCCGACGAGCTCCTCGACCGCGTCACGCAGGAAAGCGACGCCGCGGTGGTGGCGATGCTCGACTGCGGCTCCGGGGCCTCCTGGGCGGCGGCGGACATGGCCGCCCTGGCCGGCCGCGGCCTGCCGGTGTGCGGCATGACGTCCACCCTGTTCGAGGGCCTGTCCCGGCAGGTGCTGGCCGTCCGGGGCGCCGACGCGCTCGGGCTGGCCGTCGTCGCCCACCCGGTCGGCGGGATCCCGCAGCAGGAGGCCTTCGAGCGGGTCACCGCGCTCGCCGTCGACGACGTCGTCCTCGCCCTGACCACCGAGATCGAGCGGTACCCCTCATGACCGCCCCCGAAGGGCCGGACCTCGTCACCCTGGCGGACGCGCACGACGAGGAGACCGCCGCCGAGCAGTTGCACCGGTGGGAGTGGACGGACGGCCTGCCCGTGGTCGTGCCGACCACCGAGCGGGTGGAGCGCTTCCTCGCCGCGGCGACCCGGCACCCCGACGCCTCCCTCGGCCCTCTCGCCCCGCGCGGCGCGGAGCTGACCCTGCGCGAACTCGCGGCGCACGCGGTGATGGCCGGCTGCCTGCCCGCGTACATGCCGGTGCTGGAGGCCGCGGTCGTCGCCCTGCAGCAGCCGGAGTTCAACCTGTACGGCGCGCAGACGACCACCCACCCGTGCGCGCTGATGGTCGTCGTCCAGGGTCCGGTCGCGGGCGAGCTCGCCGTCGCGGGCGGGGCGGGCTGCATGGGCTCCGGGTTCCGCGCCAACGGCACGATCGGCCGGGCCGTGCGCCTGGTCGCGATGAACATCGGCGGCGCCCGCCCCGCGGACGACCAGGTGGCCGGTGACGTGGACCGGGCGACCCACGGCGCCCCGGCCAAGTGGTCGTTCTGCTTCGCCGAGAACCAGGCCGACAGCCCCTGGCCGCCCTTCGGCGCGCAGCTGGAGTGGCCCGACGGCTGGGACCCGGCGGACGGTCTGGTGACGGTGGCGGCCGTGGAGGGCCCGCACAACATCAACGACCACCGGTCGTCCACCGCCGGGAACCTGCTGCGGACGATCGCGGCGACCATGGCGACGCCCGGTGCCAACACCGTCTACCGCGGCGGCGACCAGTTCCTCGCGCTGGGCCCCGAGCACGCGCGGCTTCTCGCCGACGCGGGTCTGTCACGGGCCGACGTGCAGCAGTACCTGTTCGAGCACGCCCGTGTCGACGCCACCCGGGTCGGCGCGGAGAAGCTCCAGGAGGCGAGCCTGTGGGGCGGCTACCGGCTGCTGCTCGAGGAGTGGGGACACCGGGTGGCGATCGCCCGCGCGCCGGAGGACATCCGCGTCCTCGTCGCCGGCGGCGCCGGCAAGCACTCCGCGTGGATGCCGACCTTCGGCGCGACCTGGAGCCAGACCGTCCGGCTGCCGCGCTCGGCGGGTGACGGCTTCACGGTCGCGCCACTCAACGAGACGGCCCGCTGGGCCGACGGCCTGGAAGCGATGTGAGCGCCCGGTGAGCATGTGGGCCGACATCACCGGCGGGACCGCCCTGCCCTCCGGCATCGTGGACGCGGTCGTCGTCGGGGCCGGGCCGGCCGGCTGGACGGCCGCCCTCTACCTGGCGCGGGCGGGCGCCGCACCCCTGGTGCTGGCCGGCCCGACGCCCGGCGGCCGGCTCATGGACGCGGGCCCGGTGGAGAACTTCCCCGGCTTCCCCGAGGGCATCGACGGCCCCGAGCTGATGGCCCGGATGCGCGAGCAGGCGGAGCGGGCCGGGGCCACCGTGGTCACCCTGGACGCGGACGAGATCCGGTACGCGGCCGGCGATCCGTCCGCCCGGGACGCGGTCCACGAGATCGTCACCGACGAGGGGACCGTGCGCACCCGCGCCGTCGTGCTGGCCACCGGGTCCGCGCCGCGCCGGCTGGGCCTGCCCGGCGAGGCGGAGCTGGGCGGCGGACGCGGCGTCGCCTACTGCGCGGTCTGCGAGGCGCCGCTGTGCAAGGGCCGTGACGTCGCGGTGGTGGGCGGCGGCGACACCGCGATGGAGTGGGTGCTGGCCCTGGCCGGGCACGCGCGGCGGGTGCGGCTGCTCCACCGGGGCGATCGGTTCCGGGCGACCCCGGTCCTGCTGGAACGGGTCCGGTCGCTGGGCAACGTCGAGATCGGCGCCGGCCGCGTCGTGCGGCAACTGCTGCGCGGCCGCGACGGGAAGCTGGCCGGGCTGGGCGTGGAGGACACCGCCACCGGCGAGGTCACCGACCTCACGGTGCAGGGCCTGTTCGTGGCGGTCGGGCACACCCCGCGCACCCGGCTGGCCGACGGGTTCCTGACGTTGACGCCGACCGGCCACCTGCACACCACGGGCCCGGGCGGGGCCACCGAACTGCCCGGGGTCTTCGTGGCGGGCGACGTCGCCGACGCCCGGTACCGGCAGGCCGTCACCGCGGCGGGCGCGGGCTGCGCCGCCGCCCTGGAGACCACCCGCTACCTGGAGGGCGTCCATGCCTGAGCAGCCGGCGCCGGGAGCCCTCGAAGGAGCGCCGCCGGTATGAGCACCGCCGACAAGGGCCGGGTGACCCTCACCCGCGACGGTCACGTCGCGGTCGTCGAGACGCACACCCCGCCGACCGGCTTCTTCGACCGCGACCTGCTCACCGCGATCGCCGACGCCGGCGAGCGCGCGGCCGCCGACGGCGCGAGAGCCCTCGTGCTGTGTGCGGAGGGACGCCACTTCTGTGCCGGCGCCCGGCTCACGGACCCCACCGGCGCCCTCGACCCGCGCGCCTCGGCCGCCGCCGTCCACGAACAGGCGGCGCGGATCATCCGGCTCGACGTCCCGGTCGTCGCCGCGGTCCAGGGCGCGGCCGTCGGCGGTGGCCTCGGTCTCGCCTGTGCCGCGGACTTCCGGATCGCCGGGCCCTCGTCCCGGTTCGAGGCCGACTTCGCCCGCCGGGGCTTCCCCTGCGGCTTCGGGCTGAGCCTGACCCTGCCGAGGATCGTCGGCCGCACCCGCGCGGAACTGCTGCTCTACACCGGCCGCCCGCTGGTCGGCGCCGAGGCTCTGGACGCCGGCCTCGCCGACCGCCTCGCGGAACCCGGCGACGAGCGCGCCGCCGCCCTCGACCTCGCCCACGAGATCGCGGCCACCGCCCCCTGGGCGGTCCGGTCCATGCGGGCCATGATGCGTGCCGACCTGCTCGACGGGCTCGAGGAGGCCCTCGCCCGCGAGGTGGACGAGCAGCAGCGGCTCTGGCGCACCGAGGACGCGGTCGCCGGCGTCACCGCCTCCGCCCGACCCCCAGGAGGTACCGGACGGCCCGGCACGGGGTGATCGGCGGACTCGCCGACGGCACGGGCCGCCGGACCGCCCCACCGTCCGACCTTCCGCAACGACACCCTGGCGCGATGGAGACATGTCGACACTGTCGTGTCCAGCGTCGGCGTCCCGCTCTTCGGGCCGTTCGAGGAGGCCGACCTCGACGCGGCCCTGGGCGCCTTCGAGATCAAGGTGATCGGCGCCGCCGTCCTGCTGGAGGCCTTCCTCCCGGGCATGCGGGAGCGCCGCAGGGGCGAGCTGGTTTGACGTCGCCTCGCCGGTCGGGCGGATCCCCTTCCCCTTCGAGTCGGTCTGCTTCCACCGGGTTCGCCCTGGAGGGCATGGTCCCGTCGCTGGGGTTCGAGGTGGAGCCGTACGGCGTGCGGGTCGACCGGGGCGGCCGCCTCCGCACTCGTGGCGCATTCCCGTCGAACACACGTAGCATCCGCAGGTGACCACACATCCCGCACACCCCGCCGGCTGGTACCCCGATCCCCAGGGAGCTCCGCAGCTCCTGCGCTACTGGGACGGCGCCGGCTGGACCGAGCAGACGGCGCCCGCGCAGGGCGCACCGCAGGCGGCCCCCCAGATGCCCGACCCCCGGGTGGCCCGGCAGGTCCAGCAGCAGGCCGGCGTCCAGGCGCCCGTGACCGGCACCGGCTCGATCTTCACCGAGCCGGTCCTGGTCGTGAACCAGAAGGCCAAGCTGGTCGAGCTGGTCAACGAGTACAAGGTGATGGACCAGCAGGGCGCCCACATCGCCTCGGTCGTCCAGGTCGGCCAGAGCACCCTGCGCAAGGTCCTGCGCTTCGTGAGCAGCCTCGACCAGTACCTGACGCACCGGCTGGAGATCCGCGACGCCTACGGCCGGCCGCTGCTGCTGCTCACCCGCCCCGCGAAGTTCATCAAGTCCCGGGTCGTGGTGACCCGCCCGGACGGCACGCCGGTCGGCGAGATCGTCCAGCAGAACGCGATCGGCAAGATCAACTTCGCTATCACCGCGAACGGCGCCCAGCTCGGCGAGATCCGCGCGGAGAACTGGCGCGCCTGGAACTTCGCCGTCGTGGATCACGCCGGCACCGAGGTCGCCCGCATCACCAAGACCTGGGAGGGCCTGGCCAAGACCCTCTTCACCACCGCGGACAACTACGTCCTGCAGATCCACCAGCAGCTGCCGGAGCCCCTGCGCAGCCTGGTCGTCGCCACCGCCCTCACGGTGGACACCGCCCTCAAGCAGGACGCCCGCGGCTTCGGGTGACCTGCCCCGGCCACGGCGGCGGGAGGGGCGCGCGTCGCGGCGTCCGTCCCGCCCGCCGCGTGGCGCGCCCCGACACCCCGGCCGGCGGCAGCCGCCGGCCCCCAGGAGAGGTGGTCCCCGGTGAGTCTTCCCCGTACGGCGGCCGGCGACGAAGCCGGCGAGGTGCGCCGCTTCTGGACCGGGCTCGGTCTGCCCGGACTGATCGACGTGCACACCCACTTCATGCCGGAGAGCGTCCTGCGCAAGGTGTGGGAGTACTTCGACGCCGCCGGCCCGCTGATCGGCGGTCTGGGATGGCCGATCACCTACCGCACGGAGGAGGCCGAACGCGCTTCACTGCTGCGGGAGTTCGGCGTGCGGGCCTTCACCTCCATGATCTACCCGCACAAGCCGGGGATGGCCCGCTGGCTGAACGGCTGGGCGGCCGACTTCGCCCGCCGCACCCCGGACTGCCTGCACACTGCCACGCTCTATCCCGAGCCCGACGTCGAGGCGTACGTCCGTGAGGCGCTGGAGGCGGGCGCCCGGGTCTTCAAGGCCCACATCCAGGTGGGGGCGTACGACCCGGCCGACGAGTTGCTCCGCCCCGCGTGGGGTCTGCTGGCCGAGGCGGGCGTGCCGGTGGTGACGCACTGCGGCTCGGGTCCCGCTCCGGGCAAGCACACCGGCCCCGAGCCCGTCGCCCGGGTGCTGGCGCGTCACCCGAGGCTGCGCCTGGTCGTCGCGCACATGGGCATGCCCGAGTACGAGGAGTTCCTCGACCTCGCCGAACGCCACGACCAGGTGCGGCTGGACACCACGATGGCGTTCACCGACTTCACCGAGGGCTTCATGCCCTTCCCCCGCCGGGCCCTGCCGCGGCTGGCCGACCTCGGCGACCGCATCCTGCTGGGGAGCGACTTCCCCAACATCCCCTACCCGTACCTGCACCAGCTCCAGGCCCTGGAACGCCTGGGCTGCGGCTCCGAATGGCTGCGCGCGGTGTGCCACGACAACGCGGCCGCCCTGTTCGGGCTCTGACGGGCGCGGCCTAGACGGCGTCGACCGGCGGCAGGGCCCGGAGCAGGGCGTCGAGGGCCGCCCGGTAGGCGTGTTCGGCCGGGGCGGCGTAACCGACGACGAGTCCGTCCCCGGCCGGGGTGGTGGCCCCGGGGTGCCGGAAGGCGGCGAGGCCGTCCAGCGCGATCCCCTGCCAGGTGGCGGCCTTGACCACGGACGCCTCCGTCCCGGGCGGCAGCCGAAGGACCGCGTGCAGTCCGGCCGCGATGCCGGTGGCCGTGACGTGCGGGGCCCGCTCGGCGAGGGCGGCGACGAGCTGGTCGCGCCGGTCCCGGTAGCGCCGGCGCATCCGGCGGACGTGCCGGTCGTACCGGCCGGAGGCGATGAAGTCGGCGAGGGTCAGCTGGTCGACGACGCCCGCCCACGCCTCCCGCTCGCCCTTGGCGGCGATCACGCCGTCGACGAGGTGCCCGGGCAGCACCATCCAGCCGATCCGTACGGCCGGGGACAGGCTCTTGCTGACCGAGCCGAGGTGGACGACCCGTTCGGGGTCCAGGCCCTGCAGGGCGCCGACCGGCTCCCGGTCGTAGCGGAACTCCCCGTCGTAGTCGTCCTCGAGGACCAGCCCGTCGCCGGCGCGGGCCCAGTCGACGACCGCGGCGCGCCGGGCCGGGTGCAGCGGTCCGCCGGTGGGGAACTGGTGCGCGGGCGTGAGCAGGACGCCCCGCACCCGTGGCCGCAGGCCGGCCAACTCCTCGACCCTGGCCCCTTGTTCGTCGAGCCCCAGCGGCACGGTCCGGGCGCCGGCGCTCTCCAGGATGCCGCGGTGGTGTCCGAGCCCGTACGACTCCACGGCGAACGGGCCGCGCAGCACCCCGCCTGCCGCGCCGCGCGAGCCGTCGAACAGCAGCCGCAGCGCGTGCGCGACGCCGGAGCACACCACGATCCGGTCGGGGTCGGCGCGCACCCCGCGGGCGCGGGCCAGGTAGTCGGCGAGCGCGCGGCGCAACTCGACGCGGCCGCGCGGGTCGCCGGGGCCGAAGACCTCGTCGGGCGCGGAGCCCAGTGCCCGCCGGGCGGACGCCAGCCAGGCGGTGCGCGGGAAGGAGGCGGCCTCGGGCGCGCCCTGCCGGAGATGGTGCGCCGGTCCGACGGGCTGCCGGGCGACGGGGTGCGGCCTGCGGGGCCGCGACGGCGGGGCGGCGCGTTCCGCCACCCGGGTGCCGGAGCCCTGGCGCGCGGTCAGCCAGCCCTCGGCGACGAGCTCGGCGTAGGCGTCGGCGACGGTGTTGCGGGCCAGGCCGAGGTCGGCGGCCAGCGAGCGGTAGGGCGGCAGCCTGGTGCCGGGCGCCAGGCGTCCCTCGCGCACCGCCTCCCGCAGGGCGCGGATGAGCACGGCGCGGCGGCTGCCGGGACCGGACAGGTCCAGGTGCAGGTCACTGCCGACACGCGCCGCCGAATCGACCCATGATTCCGGCATGGCAGTGCACCCTAGCCGAGACCGCCGCCCGCTCCCGGCTTCGCCGGACCGGCCCTCAGACGGCCTTCTGGGAGGCCGCCGCGTCGGGCCGCAGGTCGTCGAGGGTGAGCAGGTGGGCCGGAGGTCCGGACAGGGCCTCGTGGCGGGTGACGCCGAGGCCGGGTCCGACGTGCAGCAGTTCGCCGGCATCCAGCAGGCGCCAGTCGGGGTTGTCGTCCATGCGCTCGCTGGCGACGACGACGGCGGGGTGGTCGGCCAGGTGCGCGGAGTGGACGCGCATCCGGCCGTTGCTCCCGCTGTGGTCGAGGTGCCGGCCGCCGTGGAGGCCGCCGGCGCCGCGTCGCAGGACGTACAGGTCGTGGGTGTCCGGGTAGCGCAGCGCCCACAGTTCCCGCGGCGTGACGAGGATCAGGTTGAGGGCGTAGACCGGCAGGTTCGCGGCGATCCAGCGGGCGGCCTGCCGGATCCCCGCGGTGACGTCGCCGTCGTGCCGCCGGGTCTCCCGGGTGATCAGGGCGAAGAACCGCTCGGAGTCGGTGTCGCCCCGCACCAGGGAGCGGTCCTCGCCCAGGTGGTCGTCGAGCGCGTCCAGGCCCTCGACGACCCCGTTGTGCGCGAAGAGCCGCCCCTCCTGGGCGAAGGGGTGGGTGTTGCGGGTGTCGAGGCCGCCGGTGGACGCGAAGCGCAGGTGGGCGACGAAGGTCGCCGACTCCACCTGGCGGGCCTCCTGGGCGAAGGCCCGGTCCTGGTAGGCCGCGACCGGGGCTTTGTCGACGCGGGGGGCGCCGTCGGCGGTGAAGTGACCGAGACCGGTGCCGTCGGGGTCGCGGTGGCTCTGGTCGCTGAGGCTGTCGGGGGCGTCGAGGAGCCAGAAGGTGGCGTGCGTACGGCGCGGGGCGCTGCTGAGACCGAAGAGACGGCACACGGCGTTCCTCCGTGGGGGTGGAGCGGTGGTCCGCCGTCACCGGCGGCGGGCAGGGCGGGGGGTGCGGGTCTCGGCGCCGCCCGCCGTCACCGGCGGCCGGGGCGGCTGGGGTTCCTGGTCTCGGCGCCGTGGGCGAAGCCTCCGGCGTCCTCGCCCCGGCGTGGCGCGTCCTGCGTCTCCAGCCGGCTCAGGGCACGGCGCAGGTCCTCCAGGAGCAGGTCGGCCAGGTCGTGGCTGAAGTCGACGCGGACCACGATGCGCAGGGCGGCCAGGTCGGTGCGGTTCTCGGGGAAGGTGTAGGCGGGCACCTGCCAGCCCCGTTCGCGCAGTGCCGCGGAGACGTCGAAGACGCTGAAGCGGTCCTCCCCGTCGCGGACCCGGAAGGCGAAGACGGGGATGTCGCCGCCGTCGGTGATGAGCTCGAAGGGGCCCAGCCGCGCGATCTCCCCGGACAGCCGGGTGGCGACGTCGCGGCAGGTCTGCTGGACCCGCCGGTATCCGTCGAAGCCCAGCCGCAGGAAGTTGTAGTACTGGGCGACGACCTGGGCCCCGGGCCGGGAGAAGTTCAGCGCGAAGGTCGGCATGTCGCCGCCGAGATAGTTGACGTGGAAGACCAGGTCGTCGGGCAACGCGTCCCTGTCCCGCCACAGGACCCAGCCGACCCCGGGCATGACCAGGCCGTACTTGTGGCCGGAGGTGTTGATCGAGGCGACCCGCGGCAGCCGGAAGTCCCACCGCAGGTCCGGGTCGAGGAAGGGGGCGATCATCGCGCCGGAGGCGCCGTCGACGTGGACGGGAACGTCCAGTCCGGTGCGGGCCTGGAGGTCGTCCAGGGCCGCGGCGATGTCCGCGACGGGCTCGTAGCTGCCGTCGAAGGTCGACCCGAGCACGGAGACGACGCCGATGGTGTTCTCGTCGCACAGGTCGACCGCCCGGTCGGGCGTGAGGTGGAAGGTCTCCCCCTCCATGGGCGCGTAGCGGGGCTCGACCTCGAAGTAGTCGGCGAACTTCTCCCAGCAGATCTGGACGTTGCTGCCCATGACCAGGTTGGGCCGGTCGGTGGGCCTGCCCTCGGCCCGGCGGCGGTGCTGCCAGCGCCGTTTGAGGGCCAGCCCGCCCAGCATGGCGGCCTCGCTGGACCCGGTGGTCGAGCAGCCCATCGCGTGCCGGGTGTCCTCGGCGTGCCAGAGCCGGGCGAGCATGTGCACGCACCGGGTCTCGAGTTCCGCGGTCTGCGGGTACTCGTCCTTGTCGATCATGTTCTTCTCGGCGCACTCGTCCATCAGCCGCCGGGCCTCGGGCTCCGCCCAGGTGGAGACGAACGTCGCCAGGTTCTGCCGGGCGTTGCCGTCGAGCATCAGCTCGTCGTGCACCACCTGGTAGGCCGTCGCCGGCTCCATCTCGCCGGCCGGCAACTCGTACCGGGGCACCCGCAGGGGCTCGCGGCTGAACACCGGGTTGACCTGCAGGTCACGGCTCCTGCCACGGCCCTCGTGCTTCACCGTCACGCGCGCTCGGCCTTTCCGCGAGGAGGGGTACGTACGCCACTGCCAGGACTCCCCCGCGCGGCCCGCGCCGAATCAGACCGGCCCGCACCGGCCGGGGCCCGGCCGCCGTCGACAACCGCACGTCTCCCGTCCCGACCCGGGTCCCGAGGTGCCTGCACAGTGGCCTCGGCGGCCCACCGGAAGCCGGGGCGGAGCGGGCGTGGCACGCGAGAAGTTCCGCCGGACGGCGGACGGCGGACGGCGGAGGGCCGACGGCCGACGGCGCGGCCCTGGGCCCGCGGGTCTCTCCCGGCGGCCACCGGCCCGGGCGGGGAATTGACCCGGAAAACCGGCACGGAAATGCACCCCGCCGGAGGTCTTTCCGCACCCTAGGTTCGAAGCATGACGAACACCGCGCACACCACGAC
>NZ_JBRIOU010000002.1:109215-113442 GCF_053474865.1 Streptomyces sp. CO7 | reverse complement strand
GGGTCACGACCACGCCCCGCGTCTGAACTTCGCGAAGGCGGCGCCGAAGGCGTTCAGGGCCCTCGTCGGCTTCGACGCCGCCGCCCGCGAGGGCATCGACCCGGCACTGGTCGAGCTGATCCAGATCCGGGCGTCCCTCCTCAACGGCTGCGCCTACTGCCTCCACATGCACACCGCCGACGCCCGCAGGGCCGGTGAGGACGAGGCCCGTCTGCACATGATCGGCGTCTGGCGCGAGGCCCGGCACTTCTTCACCGGGAAGGAGCAGGCCGCTCTCGCCCTGACCGAGGCCGTCACCCTCGTCTCCCGCGCCGGCGTCCCCGACGACGTCTACGCCGAGGCGGCCCGCCACTTCGACGAGCCGGAGCTCGCCCGCGTCCTCGCCCTGATCCTCACCATCAACACCTGGAACCGCATCGCCGTCGCCACCGCCAAGGTCGCCGGGCAGGACGAGCGGGCCCGCTGATCCGGGACCGGGCGGCCCGGCCCTCGGGTCCGGCCGGGATCGAGGGCCGGTGACGTGGGGCTACCCGGCCGCGGCCGCCGGGCCCTGCGCGAAGAAGGCGACCATCCGCTCCAGCCCTCGCGCACCGAACATGGTGTCCGGGCTTGCGGCGGACTCGACGGCGGACGCCTCGCTGCGCGGGAAGAGCGCGGCCTCGCACGCGGCGAGTGCGGCCTCGGTGTCACCGGGGTGGGCGGCGAGGGCGAGTTCGGCGCCGTCGAGCATGGCCAGGTTGGCGCCCTCACCGGCGAACGGCGACATCAGGTGCGCGGCGTCTCCGAGCAGGGTCACCCCCGGCACGCGGTCCCAGCGGTGCCCCACGGGCAGCGCGTGGATGCGCCGGGGCGTGATCGTCTCGGCGTCGGCGACCAGGCCGCGCAGACCCTCGTCCCAGCCCTGGAAGTGTGCGAGGACCGGGTGGGCGGGGAAGCCGCGCTCTTCGCCGAGGGCGAGAAAGAAGCCGCCGCCGACGACCTCGGCACTGCGGGGGTTGCGGGTGGCGGCCTCGAAGAGGTCGGTCTCGACGAAGGAGATCCCGGTGTAGGCCGGCCGCGCCTTCGAGACGAGCGACCGGACCGGCGCCCGGTTCGCCGATCTGGGTGCAGCCGGAGAAGAACGGCCGTAGCGCCGCCAGGGTCAGGAGGGTACCGGCCCAGGGAGCGTCCACCTGGCCGGCGAGCCCGTCGAGTACCGGGACCAGTTCGGGCATGTGGGCCTCGAACAGTCTGCGCGCCCGGGCCGCGCCCTCGGGCGTCCGGCCTTCCTCGGGCAGCCGGTCCTCCGCCCGTGACTGCGTGCCCGTGGCCCGGAGGTGCGCCGCCCGTCGCCGCCGTCGCCGATCTCAAGGGCGTGGAACGTCTTCACGAAGTGGCTCATGCCGCGGGACTCAACCCTTCCGGAGCCTCACCGCAACGCCGCCCCGACGGGGCTTCGTCCAGGAGCAGTCACGGATCGGGGGTGGTCACCGAAGGAGAGGCGGGGCCGGGCGGACGGGTGCGGCGCTCGGTGCGCCGGCACGGCGGAACTGCCCGCTCAGGGGCCCCAGATGAAGTCGTCGGGCGTCGCGACGACGGGCGCGGCATCGGCGACGGTCTGCGCGTGGGGGGCGGTGGCCTGGCCGATTCCGGCGAAGGCTCCGGCCATGACGACCAGCGAAACCAGGACGAAGGTGGCAAAAGAGGCAGCTCTGGACATGGCGAAACTCCTGATGCGGATCGGGTGGTTGTTTCCAGCTTCCGCCGGCTGCCGTGAGGCCCGGTCGGCGATGACTAGAGACTGTCCGCCCGCGCCCCGGCCTGTCACTGTCTGACGTTGGCAGGAACCGCGCTGTCACCATCGCGCAACCCCGGACACGCCCCGCAGCGGCGCTGACCGGCGCTTTCTCCCACGTGGCAGTGTCGTGCCTGGCCGCCAGATGCCAATCCGTCACCGGCGCACAGAGGGACTTCTTTCCGGCATATCCCCTGATCGCGCCGAACACGACCAACAGCACCAGGAGGTACATGTACCGACTTCGCGCCCTCGCGCCTTTTCGGTGCCGACCGCCGGCGGCCCGACCCACGCCTTCACCATCAGGACACCGTGAACAACCCAAGGTTTCCTATAGACGGCCCGCTCCCCCAACGGCGCGATCTATGATCATCCCGACACCGACTGGTACGTTGGCGTTCGAATGACTCGGGGGAGTTCGAACGGCGTATGTGGACTGCCGGCAAGCAAGGTGACGAATGCGAGCAGGACACCTGTGGGTGTTCCTGCACCTCGTCACCGCCGGCTCACCTCTCGCTGGGCAGCTACGACCGCACGGGATCACAGGACGTCGCACACCCCTGGTCCCCGTTGTATCCGCACCGGCCACGAAGAGAGGTGAAGGCATGCTGGAAGCCCTCGGCCTGGAACCCGCTGCCGAAGTCGTCTACCGAGCACTTCTGGACTCCCCGCAGCAGGGGATCGAGGACCTGTGCAGCCGCTCCGGACTCACCGAGAACGCGGTCCGCTCCGCTCTGGACCAATTGGCCCACCTGCACCTGCTGCGCCCCACCGGGACAGGGGCGGAGACCCTTCGCCCGGTCGACCCGGGGGTGAGCCTGAGTGCCCTGTACGCGCGCCGGAGCGCGACCCTGACGCGTCGCCAGAGACAGCTGGAGGAGGCCAAGGAGTCCATCGCCGCGCTGGCCGCCGAGTACGGGGGAGCGCGCCGGGAATTCCTGCCCGAGGTCGCCGAGTGCCTCGACGGCATCGACGCGGTGCGCGAACGCCTGGAGGAACTGGCGGCGAACACCAAGGAGGAGTGCCTGTCCTTCGTCCTCGGCGGCGCCCAGCGTCCCGAGGACATGTCCGCGGCCAAGGGTCTCGACGAACTGGCCCTGGAGCGCGGTGTGTCCGTCCGCTCGATCTACCAGGACAGCCTCCGCAACGACGCGGCGACCAGCGGCTACGTCCGGTGGCTGAACTCGCTGGGCAGTGAGACCCGTACCGTCCCGGTGCTGCCCATGCGCATGATCATCGTGGACCGGAAGGCCGCGGTCGTCCCCCTCGAACCGGGCAACGCGCTCAAGGGCGCCCTGGTCCTGCACAGCCCGGGCGCCGTCGCGGCGCTGGTGATGCTGTTCGAGGAGGTGTGGAAGAACGCCTCCCCCTGGGGCCTGCCGCTGCCGAAGGACCACCGCGGTCTCGGCCCCCAGGAGCGCGAACTGCTCCGGCTGCTCGCCGAGGGCTGCACCGACGAGGTCGCCGCACGCCACCTCGCCGTCTCGCTGCGCACGGTCCGCCGGCTGGCCGCCGACCTGATGACCCGTCTGCAGGCGCACAGCCGTTTCGAGGCGGGTGTGCTCGCCGCCCGCGAGGGCTGGGTGTAGCCGTCCTCCCCGCTCCCGCGCCCCGGTGCTCCGGAGCGCTCAGCCCATCAGCGCGCGGATCTCGGTGATGAGACCGACGAGGGCTTCGCGCTCCGGGACGGTGGTCTCCGGGTGCCACAGGTCGACGAGGAGGCAGGTGCGCGGTTCGACGCCGTCGTTCCACGCCTCGTGGACGAAGGAGTAGTCGAAGAGCAGGCACTCGCCCTCCTGCCAGCGCCGGGTCTCGCCGGCCACCGTGATGCCGCACCCCTCGGGGATGTCGACCGCGAGGTGCAGGTTGATGCTGAAGTTCCACAGGTCGCAGTGCGGGGCGATCGAGGCGCCGGGAAGCAGCGTCGAGAAGTGGCTCTCCAGGAGCGGGCAGAGCTTGCCCTGCGCGAGTACCTCGCGGCTGAGGATGTCGTAAGCGGTGGGCACCAGGGCCGCCGAGGACTCGACCGGCGCGCCGTCGCGGAAGAGGTACAGGGCCTGCCAGTTCTCCTGCCGGCTCAGATAGTGCTCGTAGTCGGAGAAGGCGCTCCGGCGGTCCGCCCAGGCGTCCGCGAGCTCCTGCTTGACGGCCCGGTGCCCGGCTTCGAAGGCACGGACCACGGGGGCGATCTCGGGGTGCTCGTAGGGGTCGTGCCAGGGCGTCGCCGAGATGCCCGGCATGATCCACTTCGCGTCCTTCTGCAGCGGATGGCGTTCCTGCCGCGCGGCATACACCATCTCCTCGACGCGGGTGACGGAGTCGGGTCCGTGCCGGTCCTTCACGGCCGCGAAGACCTGGTCTATCTCCGGTGTCATGTCGTGTCCTTCCTGGCTGCGACCGCCTGCCCGGCGGGCCGGGCGGGTGACGACGTACGGGAACGCAGGGGTGGGGTC
>NZ_JBRIOU010000002.1:107031-109115 GCF_053474865.1 Streptomyces sp. CO7 | reverse complement strand
CTTCCCTACTTCCCCCTCCCCGCTTCCCGCCGGTCCGTTCCGTTCCGGATCACGGACATGTCAGTCAACCCGAGGAGTCAGCGCAGTGATTGAGGTTGCATCGCAGGTCCTTGATGCGGATGTCCCACCCCTCCACCTGCTGAAGGCGGAACAGCTGCCCGCCTCCGGAAGCGCCGTCACCGGCATGATGAACCAGCGCACCGCGGACGCCGTGCGGACCGTCCTGGGCGTCACCCCGCACACCTCCGACCTGGGCGCGCTGGCCGCGGTGGAGGCCGCCCTCGCCTGCCTGGCCGCGCCGGCCGTTCCCGCCAAGTACAGCGACGTGGAGCGTGCTTCCCTGCCGGAGGACCTGTACGAGGAGCACGACCTGTTCTTCGGCGCGATCAGGGTCACCGGGAACCCGGTGGAGACCTTCACCCGCACCGTGCTCGAAGCCCTCCGCAGCCACCTCGACGACGCCCTCTCGGCCGGGTCGGGGCTCTGCAGCGGTGAGCGGGCCCAGCTGCGCGAGGCGTTTCTGGTGCCCTTCCACGCGCTGTGGCGGGTCGGAGTGGCCGGCACACCCTTCGAGCAGGCCGCCCGCACCCGCACGGAGGTCACCGGAGCGGGCGGTGGCACGGGTGCCGGGCCCGGCGAGGCGCGGGTCGACCCGCTGATCCGCTGGCGCCTCGGTCACCAGGTGTTCTTCGCGCTCATACAGGCGCTGATCGTGTCGGTCGGCTGTCTCGAGGAAGCCCTCGCGAACGAGCCGGAGGACACCGGGAGCATCTGCCGGCTGCTCGAGGACGCCACGGTGCTGATGGTCGGGTCCGGCACGGCGATGCGGTACGCCGGAGACTTCACGCCCACCCACTACTCGGACGCGGTCCGTCCCGCGATGATGCCGCCGCACATCAACGCCAGGTTCAGCGGCCTGCAGCTGCGTGACCACCGGATCCTGCTGAAGCTGCTCAACCGGGTCAAGCCGCTGCTGGCGTCACCCGCTCCCGCCGTCGACAAGTCGTACACGCGGCTGCTCGAGGCGATGTCGACGGCCTACGACGCCCACATCTCGGTCTGTTCGCGGTTCGGCGGCGACCGCGAGTCGAGTCTCCGCACGCCCGGCTCCAGGGTCCCGGCGGCGAAGATCCTCGAGCGCTTCCGTGACCGCCGGATCAGCGCCGCCACGCCGGACCGTCCGGCCGAGGCCGGTGACCTCCGCCCGGGACTCGCCCGTTGAGCGGGCGCGGCCGGGACGCCGCGCGCGGCCCGTGGCGGAGTTCCGGCCCGGGCTCCGCCACGGCGCCGGTCTCCCCCGCAGCGCCGGTCTCCCCCGCCGCGCGGACCGCCTGGCGTTCGGCGTCCGGCGTCCGGGCGCGGCGTCAGCCGGAGCTGACCGGCAGCACGTCCGGGGACAGGGAGGCCGCCTTGGCCGTGGCGCTGGTCATCCGACGGCGGTGGTGGCGGCGGCACAACACCTCGTAACCGATCTCGTCCGGCTGGTTGGCGACGTCGCCGACCATCACCTGCTCGCCCTCGACCACCATCACGCCGCCCACCGTGCGCGCGTTGTGCGTGGCACGGGCCCCGCACCAGCACAGCGCCTCGACCTGCAGGGTCTCGACACGGTCGGCGAGCTCGATCAGCCGCTGCGAGCCGGGGAAGAGGCGGGTGCGGAAGTCGGTGGTGATGCCGAAGGCGTAGACGTCCATCTCCAGGTCGTCCACGATCCGCGCCAGCTGGTCGACCTGCTCCGCAGCCAGGAACTGCGCCTCGTCGGCGATGACGTAGTCGATGCGGCCGCCCCGCTGCAGCCGGTCCACCACGTACCCGTACAGGTCGAACCCGGTGCCGGCCTCCACCGCGTCGGTCACCAGACCCAGGCGCGACGACAGCTTGCCCTCACCGGCCCGGTCGTCCCGGGTGAAGATCAGCCCCTCGAGGCCGCGGGCGGACCGGTTGTGGGCGATCTGGAGGGCCAGGGTCGACTTGCCGCAGTCCATCGTCCCGGAGAAGAACACCAGCTCTGGCATGACAGGTCGAAGGCCTTTCGGTCAGGTCGGCGCGCCGGGGAAGAGGGACGGGGCGGGGCAGGGCAGCGC
>NZ_JBRIOU010000002.1:104193-106931 GCF_053474865.1 Streptomyces sp. CO7 | reverse complement strand
GGGGCGGCGTGCGCCGTCAGGTCGTCACGTCGTCAGGTGCGGACTTCCAGGAGCGGGACGAGCTGCTCGGCCGGGGTCATCGAGCCGTGGTTCCCGGTCATCAAGGACTCCTTCGGCTCCCGCTCGGAGGCGATCAGCAGGACGTCGTCGCGGGCGGCGGCGATCACGTCGCCGAGGCGGGCGTACACCCGCTCGTCGATCCGCGGACCGAACCAGCCCGCCTCGATGGCCTCGTCCCGGGAGGCGATCCAGAACTGCTCGCCGAGGACCTCGCGCCACACGGTGAGCACGTCGTTCGCCGCACCCGGCACCGCGTAGACGTGACGGGCGCGGCCCTCGCCGCCCAGCAGGGCGACTCCGGCCTTGAGCTCCCAGTCCTCGTCGACGTCGATGCGGTGCTCCTCGTCGAAGGGCACGTCGATCATGCCGTGGTCGGCGGTGACGTAGAGGGCGCTGCGGGGCGGCAGCTGCTCGGCGAGGCGCTGCACCAGGCGGTCGACGTAGCCGAGCTGGCCCCGCCAGGTGTCGGAGTCGACGCCGAACCGGTGCCCGGCGCCGTCCACCTCGGAGTAGTACGTGTAGACCAGCGCGCGGTCGGCCGCGGCGAGCTGCTCGGCCGCGAGGTCCATCCGCTCCTCGCCGGCGAGGCGGCCGTGGAAGGTGCCGCCGCTGAGCGCGACCTTGGTGAGCGGGGTGGACTCGAAGGCGGGCGACGACACCTGTGCGGCGTGCACGCCGGCCGCCTCCGCCATCCGGAAGACGGTCGGGTGGGGCTGCCAGTCCGCGGGAGAGGTCCACGGGTGCCAGCGCAGCTGGTTCATCAGCGCGCCGGTCTCCGGGTTGCGGACCGTGTAGCCGGGCAGGCCGTGGGCCCCCGGCGGCAGGCCGGTGCCGACCGACGCCAGGGAGGTCGCGGTGGTGGCGGGGTAGCCGGCCGTCAGCGGGCGGCCGGTGCCGCCGCGCGAGGAGGCCAGCAGGGACGTCATGAAGGGCGCCTCGTCCGGGTGCGCCTTCAGCTGCTCCCAGCCGAGGCCGTCGATCAGGAAGACGCAGGCCCGGTCGGCCGCGGCCAGCTCCGGCATGGCGGCCGTGACGCCCGGCACGCCCATCCCGGCGGCCAGGGTGGGCAGCAGGTCGGCCAGCGATCCGCTGCCGTACTCGGGGACCGGGGCGGAGGACAGCGGCAGCGGCTCCGGATAACCGGAGGCGGGCGCGGCGTTGGCCTGCTCCCAGTCGTCCCATGCGGCGTGGGACATCAGCGGGCGGTGTCCGCGATCGCCTCGGAGAGCGCCTGGGCGAAGGCGAGGGCCTGGGCGACCGTCTCCGGGCCGTCCCCGGCCTCGCTGACGCGCAGCGTGAGGTCGTCGGCGGTGGAGCTGCCGGTGTAGCCGTGGTCGGCGTCGCAGTTGGGGTCGCCGCAGGCGGCGGGCTCCAGGTCGAGGCGGGCGACAGCGCCCCAGCCGATGGTCAGCACGACCTCGCGGGGCAGCCGACCCGGCGTGTACGTCTCCGGATCGGCGACGACGCGGCTGACCACCACGGAGGCGATCTTCTCCAGCTTGACCGACTCCGTGGACGTCGTCGCGTACGGGGAGGGCGAGGTGCTGTCGGCGTTCTGCTCGTCGGTGTGGCTGACGATGAAGCGGTTGCCGGTGAGCACCAGCACCGTCACGTGGCGGCGGACCTCGTTGGCGTCGAACGTGGTCTCCTGATGGACCAGGAACGACCGGACGGGCTCGCCGCCCACGGCGGACTCCACCGCCTCGGCCACGAGGGCCGGGTAGTAGCCGCTGCGCTCGATCGCCGCGCGCAGCCCCTGGGTCGTCGTACTGGTCTTGGCCATGCCGTCCATCCTACGGCGGCGCACGGACTGTCCGGACCGCTCGGGAGCGCTCCGGTCCGTCCCCGGGGGGCTCTGGGCCCGGCCGGTCAGTACGCGGGCAGCGTACGCGGTCCCTGGTCGTCACGGGCGGGCGGGGGCGCCAGCCGCACCGAGGCGCCGAGCACGCTCACGCCGCGGGGGGCGACGACAACGGGTTCCAGTGTGACGGCCACCACCTCCGGGTGGTCGTCCACCAGCCGCGACACCCGCAGGAGCAGCTGTTCGAGGGCGTCGGTGTCCACGGGAGCGGCGCCGCGCCAGCCGAACAGGAGCGGGGCGGTGCGCACCGAGCGGATCATCGAGGCGGCGTCGCGGTCGGCGACCGGGATCAGCCGGTGCGAGAGGTCGCCCAGCAGCTGGGAGGGGGCGCCGGCCAGGCCGAAGGAGAGCACCGGCCCGGCGGCGGGGTCGATCACCGCGCGCACCACGGTGTCCACGCCGCGCGGCGCCATCTGCTGGACCACCGGGCGGACCTCGTCGGCCCCGCCGAAGAGGCCGGCCAGCTCGGCGAAGGCTCGGCGGACCTGGTCCTCGTCGGCGAGGTCGAGGCGGACGCCGCCGAGGTCGGCGCGGTGCCGCAGGTGGGGGGCGGTGGTCTTGAGCGCCACCGGGAAGCCGAGCCGCCCGGCGGCGGCGACGGCCTCGTCCGCGGTGGCCGCGGGGACGGCGCGGCGCACGGGGATGCCGTAGCGGCGCAGCAGGTCGCGGGTGTCCTCGGGGCCGAGGTCGGGGCCCACGGCGGCGGACACGGCGTCCGGGCCGGCGCTCGCCGCGGCGGAGGCGTTCGCGGTGGCGGGGGCATTCGCGGCCACGGGGGTCGCGGCCACGGGGCTGTTCACGCCGGCGGGAGCCGGAC
>NZ_JBRIOU010000002.1:101714-104093 GCF_053474865.1 Streptomyces sp. CO7 | reverse complement strand
GCTCGGGTCCGCCGGGGCGAGGGCGGCGGTGCGGGCGAGGAGGGTGCTGACGAAGGCCGCGGTCTCCTTCTCGTCGATGTCCTCGAACTCCGGCACCCTCCCGGAGTCCGCCGCCGACCGCCGCCAGTCGGCGTACCGGACCGCCTCGGCGAGGGCACGGACGGCGCGCTCGGCGGCGGGGTAGGCGGGGATCAGCCGCTGACGGCTCTCCTCGGGCTTCTCCTCGCCCCCCGCGTCCGCCGGGGTCCGCGGCGGTTCGGTCCCGCCGGCGAGGTGGGCGCCCTCGCCGGGCCGGGACCGGGGCGCGGTGACCGCGGCGGCCGAGAGCGCCTCGGCGAGGCCGCCGAGTTCGACGTGCACGACCAGGACCGGCTTGTCGGGCGCCTGCGCGCCCGCGGTGCGCAGCGCCTCCGCGAGCTCCGCGTCGGCGGCGGCGCCCCCGACGCCGGTCGCCTCGTCGATGCGCGGGATGGCCGTGACCACCACGGCGTCGCAGCCCGGGTCGGCCAGCGCGCGGGAGAGCGCCCGGTGGAAGTCGTCCGGGGTGGCGGCCGTGGTGAGGTCCAGCGGTCGCTGCGGCTCGAGGCCCTCGGCGAGGCAGGCGTCGTAGGTGAGCAGGCCCAGCGACTCGGAGTTGCCGAGGATCGCCACCCGCGGCCCGGACGGCAGCGGCTGACGGGCCAGCAGCAGCCCGGCGTCGACCAGCTCGGTGATGGTGTCCACGCGGATGACCCCGGCCTGGCGCAGCAGCGCGGAGACGGTGTCGTGCGGCAGCCGGGTCGCGCGCACGGCGTGCCCCTGCGGCACTCCGCTGTGCCGGGCGCCCTGCACCACGACCAGCGGCTTGGCGGCGGCGGTCCGCCGTGCGAGCCGGTTGAACTTCCGCGGGTTGCCGATGGATTCGAGGTACATCAGCGCGACGTCGGTCTCCGGGTCGTCGTACCAGTACTGCAGCACGTCGTTGCCGGACACGTCGGCGCGGTTGCCGGCCGAGACGAAGGTGGAGACGCCGGTGACCCCGGTGACGCCGCCGTCGCGCCGGTGCAGGCGGGAGAGCAGCGCGACACCGATGGCCCCGGACTGGGTGAACAGGCCGATCCGCCCGGCGCGGGGCATCTCGGGGGCGAGGGAGGCGTTGAGGCGGACCCCGTCGGCGGTGTTGACCACGCCGAACGCGTTGGGACCGATCACGCGCATGCCGAACCCGCGGGCGCGACGCACGAGTCGGCGCTGCCGCTCGAGCCCCTCGGGGCCGAGCTCGGCGTACCCGGCGGAGAGCACCACCATCCCCTGCACCCCGTGCGCCCCGCACTCGTCGACCACCTCGGGCACCCGGTCGGCGGGCACGGCCACCACGGCGAGGTCGACGGGTCCGTCGACCTCGGCCAGCGAGCGGCACGCGGGAACACCGTCGACGTCGGTGAGGTCCGCGGGGAAGGCGGCGTTGACGGCGTGCAGCGAGCCGGTGAAGCCGCCGTCGCGCAGGTGCTCCAGCACGCCGCGGCCGACGCCGCCCGGAGTGCGGCTCACTCCGATCACGGCCACCGACCCGGGCGCGAGCAGCCGGCGCACGGAGCGCGCCTCGGCACGCTGTTCACGGGCCTGCTGGACGGCGAGCGAGCGGTCGGTGGGTTCGAGGTCGAGGTGGAGGCGGACCACTCCCTCCTCGAAGCTGCGCTTCTGGGCGTACCCGGCGTCCGTGAACACCTTGATCATCTTGGTGTTGCCCGGCAGCACCTCGGCGGCGAAGCGGCGTACGCCTCGTTCCCGGGCCACAGCGGCGATGTGCTCGAGCAGCGCGGAGGCGACCCCGCGGCCCTGGTGCGCGTCCTGGACCAGGAAGGCGACCTCGGCCTCGTCGGCGGGCGCGGAGGCGGGCATGCCGTCGGCGTCCACCCGGTCGTAGCGGACGGTGGCGATGAACTCGCCGCCCACGGTGGCGGCGAGGCCGACCCGGTCCACGTAGTCGTGATGGGTGAAGCGGTGGACGTCCTTGGCGGACAGGCGCGGGTACGGCGAGAAGAAGCGCAGGTACTTCGACTCGTCGGAGACCTGCTCGTAGAAGCTGACCAGGCGTTCCGCGTCGTCCTCGGTGATGGGCCGGACGTGGGTGATGCCGCCGTCGCGGAGCACCACGTCGGCTTCCCAGTGTGCGGGGTACTCGTGACGGTCCGACGGGCTCTGCATACGGCAAGCCTACGGCTCGCGGCCCCGATCGGGGCCCGTGGTGAGGCGCGCGACGCGCGCGGACGGTGAGGACAGGAGGTACCGGAGATGCCCGAACGCCGGGTCAGGGTGGCCGCGCCGGACGGTCTGCACGCGCGGCCGGCCGCGCGTTTCGTGCGGGCCGTGCAGGACTCGGGGCTGCCGGTGCGGGTG
>NZ_JBRIOU010000002.1:78173-101614 GCF_053474865.1 Streptomyces sp. CO7 | reverse complement strand
GACGCGGGGGCCGCGGGCGCCGAGAGCGTGCTCGGGGAACTGGCGGAGCTGCTGTCCGTGGACCGTCCGGAGCGGCCGGGGGAGGCGGAGCTGTGAGAGGGGCGGGACCGGGCCCCGCCGAAATGCGCCGCGCGCGAAATATCTCGCAGAGCACGAGCACGAACACGAATGCGCCGCGCGCCCCACGAGTGGAGCGCACAGCAGTAACTACTGAACCCGACCCCGGAAAAGACACGGCGAACGACGGGGCGGGAAATTGCACCCGCTTCTTGTATACGGCCCTCTTGTTAATTACGGAGGCCATTCATGTTTACGGCATGTTGCGAGGTCCTCACGCCGTCCGGGCGCGCCGCGCCCCCGCGGTTCTGGCCGGGAATGCGCAGCCGGTACAGCTCGGCGGAGCGCTCGGTGTGCAGGGCGGTCACCTGCCGGGCCCGCTCCCCGTCGCCGCGGGCCACGGCGTCCACGATGGCGCCGTGCTCCGCCCAGGTCTCCACGGGCGCGGGCAGCGGGTCGAGCGCGTACATCCAGGCGATCTTGTGCCGCAGCTGGGTGAGCGTGGCGGTCAGCGCGGCGCTCCCGCAGGCCTGGGCCAGCGTCTCGTGGAACCAGCCGCCCAGCGACCGCAACTCCTCCCCGTACCCGCGCCGGGCCCGCTCCTGACCCAGTCTGACCAGGCCACGGAGCACCTTGAGGTGGGCCTCGGTGCGCCGCTGGGCGGCCCGGGCGGCGCCCAGCGGCTCCAGCAGCAGCCGCATCTCCAGCAGGTCGGCGGCCTCCTGCTCGGTCGGCTCCGCCACGCAGGCCCCGGCGTGCCGCCGGGTCACCACGAAACCCTCGGCCTCCAGGGTGCGCAGCGCCTCGCGGACCGGTACGCGGGAGACGCCGTAGCGGCGGGCGAGGAGTTCCTCGGTCAGCCGGCTCCCGCGCTCGTGGACCCCGGCGACGATGTCGTCCCGGATCGCCGTGCATACCGAATGCGCGGGAATACGCATGCCGACCTCCGCCTCGATGAATAAGGCGACTCTAAGGCAATGGGCGTGAATTTCCGACGGGAAGTCACGCGGGAGAGGGAATTTTCGGCCGCTCCCCCGCCCGGTGCGCCCGGATACCGTCCGGAACGACGAAAAAGCCCCCCGTCCCGGAAACCGGGGCGGGGGGCATTCGCGCGGGTGGCGTCAGAGGTTCACGCCGTGGGAGCGGAGGTAGGCGACGGGGTCGATGTCGCTGCCGTACTCCGGGGAGGTGCGGGCCTCGAAGTGCAGGTGCGGGCCGGTGACGTTGCCGGTGGCGCCGGAGCGGCCGATGTGGGCGCCCGGGGTGACCGCCTGGCCGACGGCCACGCTGACCGAGGACAGGTGGCCGTACTGGGTGTACGTGCCGTCGTGCATCTTGATGACGACCTGGTAGCCGTAGGCGCCGCCCCAGCCGGCCTCGACGACGGTGCCGCGGCCCACGGAGCGGACCGGGGTGCCGGAGGCGGCGTGGAAGTCGATGCCGGTGTGGCTGCCGGAGGACCAGATGCCGCCGCCCGCCTGGTAGGAGGTGGAGACGTACGACCCGGCGATCGGGCTGACGAACATGTTGAGACGGCGGAGGCGCTCACGCTCGGCCTCGCGGGCGGCGCGCTCCTCGGCGGCCTCGCGCTCGGCGCGGGCCTTCTCGGCGGCCGCGGCGCGGGCGGCGGCCTCGACGGCGGCCCGCTCCTGGGCCTCGGCCTGCTCGTCGATCTGCTCGGCGACGGTGTCGCCGATGGTGACGACGGGGAGCAGGCCGCTGGTCTCGGCGGGGGTCTCCGCCGCGACGGCGGGGCTGGCCAGGGTGCCGACGACGCCGGTGGTGGTGAGAGCGGCGAGGCCTGCCAGGCCGGCGGTGGTGCGGCTGGTCCGGCCGGGACGACGATGCCTGCCGGGGGCGCAGTTGAACGCCATGAAGTGGCTGAGTCCTTTCCTTCCCTCTCGCCTGCCGGGTTAGCTGTCGGGTTCGGAGCAGGAAGGTCTCCTACGGGTTCCTCCCGCGGTGCGGAAGGCGCCCGATTCACCCCAGGGGTACCGCTCGGGTGGGTCCCCGGCTCCCCTGGCTCGCGCCGTACGGGGATTAGGCGATGACTGCCCGGCGCCGCGGATGCGGAGCACAGGTGTGGCGGGCAGCCGGATCGAAGCTAGTTGGGTGATCAATCGGATAACAAACGGATCAAGACTTTTGTAGCGCACGCCACAGGGCAAACCGGACCCTTCTACGCGCATCGCACGCTCGCGGACGAGCCGGTGCCGGGCCGAACGAAGCGGGCCCCGGCGGCCGTAAGGCTCACCGGGGCCCGAAACCGGCCTGGACGGGCCGCTACTCGGCGCTCACCACGGTCACCTCGCCGATGCCCAGCTCGCGCACCGGGCCGGCGATCTGCGCGGCGTCGCCGACCAGGACCGTCACCAGACGGTCCACCGGGAAGGCGCTCACCACGGCCGCGGTGGCCTCCACCGTGCCGGTGGCGACGAGCTGCTGATAGAGCGTCGCCTGGAAGTCGTCCGGCAGGTGCTGCTCCACCTGGTCGGCCAACGTGCCGGCGACCGCGGCGGCCGTCTCGTACTTGAGCGGCGCCACGCCCACCAGGTTCTGCACGGCGGTGTCCCGCTCGGCGTCGGTCAGGCCGCCCTCGGCGAGGGTGCGCAGCACCTGCCACAGATCCTGCAGCGCGGGGCCGGTGTTGGGGGTGTCCACCGACCCGCTGATCGCCAGCATCGCGGCGCCCGAACCGTCGGGAGCGGAGCGCAGGACCTGCCCGAAGGCGCGGACGCCGTACGTGTAGCCCTTCTCCTCGCGCAGGACCTTGTCCAGGCGGGAGGTCAGCGTGCCGCCCAGGCAGTAGGTGCCGAGCACCTGGGCCGGCCACACGCGGTCGTGGCGGTCCGCCCCGGTGCGGCCGATCAGCAACTGCGTCTGGACGGAGCCGGGACGGTCCACGATCACCACGCGGCCGGTGTCGTCCGACGTCACCGCCGGCACCGGGCGCGGAGCGGCCTGGGAGCCCTTCCAGGCGCCCAGGGTCTCGGCCAGCAGGGCGTCCAGGTCGACGCCGGTGAGGTCGCCGACCACCACGGCGGTCGAGGTGGCCGGACGGACGTGCCGCTCGTAGAAGGCGCGCACGGCGGCCGCGTCGATCTTCTCGACGGTCTCCTCGGTGCCCTGACGGGGGCGCGCCATCCGCGAGTTCGCCGGGAAGAGCTCCTTGTAGAGCTCCTTGGCGGCACGGCGGGCCGGGTTGGCCAGCTCGTGCGGGATCTCGTCGAGCCGGTTGCGCACCAGGCGGGAGACCTCGTCCTCGGCGAACGCCGGGGCGCGCAGCGCGTCGGCCAGCAGGCCCAGCGCCTTGGGCAGCCGGGAGGCGGGGACCTCCAGGGAGACCCGCACGCCGGGGTGGTCCGCGTGCATGTCCAGCGTGGCGCCGCACCGCTCGAGTTCGGCGGCGAAGTCCTCGGCGGAGTGCTTGTCGGTGCCCTCCGCGAAGGCGCGCGCCATGATGGTGGCGACGCCGTCCAGGCCGAGCGGCTCGGCGTCCAGCGGGGCGTCCAGCAGCACCTCGACGGCCACGACCTGCTGACCGGGGCGGTGGCAGCGCAGGACGGTCAGGCCGTTGTCGAGGGCGCCGCGCTCGGGCGCGGGGAACGCCCACGGCTTGGGCTCGCCGGCCTGCGGCTGGGGGTGGAACTCCATGGTGGCCAGGTCGGTCACTTGGCCTCCTCCTCTTCGTCCTCGTCGCCGTCGGCGTCCGCGCCCTCGGGAGTGATCGGTTCGTACACCAGGACCGCGCGGTTGTCGGGGCGCAGGCGGGCCTTGGCGACCTCCTGGACCTCCTCCGCCGTCACCTCCAGGACCCGCTCCACGGCGGTCAGCGCGAGCTGCGGGTCGCCGAACAGGACGGCGTACCGGCACAGTTCGTCGGCGCGGCCGGAGACCGTGCCGAGGCGGTCCAGCCACTCGCGCTCCAGCTGGGCCTGGGCGCGCTCCATCTCCTCGGCCGTCGGGCCCTCGGCGGCGAGCCGGGCCAGCTCCTCGTCGACGGCGGCCTCGATCACCGGCACCTCGACGTCGCCGGAGGTCTTGACGTCGAGCCAGCCCAGCGAGGGCGCTCCAGCCAGTCGCAACAGGCCGAAACCGGCCGTCACCGCGGTGCGGTCGCGGCGCACCAGGCGGTTGTAGAGGCGGGAGGACTCGCCGTAGCCGAGGATGGTCAGCGCCACGTCGGCGGCGTCGCAGGCGCGGGTGCCGTCCTCGGGCAGGCGGTAGCCGGCCATCAGGGCGCGGGCCGGGACCTCCTCGCGCACGACCTCGCGGATCTCCCCGCCGACGACCTCCGGCAGCGCTCCGTCCCGCGGGGCGGGCTTGCCGTCGTGGGAGGCGATGGAGCCGAAGTACTTCTCGACCCAGGCGAGGGTCTGCTCCGGGTCGATGTCGCCGACCACCGACAGCACCGCGTTGTTGGGCGCGTAGTAGGTGCGGAAGAACGCGCGGGCGTCCTCCAGGGTGGCCGCGTCCAGGTCGGCCATGGAGCCGATCGGGGTGTGGTGGTACGGATGGCCTTCGGGGTAGGCCAGCGCGAAGATCTTCTCGAAGGCCGTGCCGTAGGGGACGTTGTCGTACCGCTGGCGGCGCTCGTTCTTGACGACGTCGCGCTGGTTCTCCATCGACTCGTCGTCGAGGGCGGTGAGCAGGGAGCCCATCCGGTCGGCCTCCAGCCAGAGCGCGAGCTCCAGCTGGTGGGCCGGCATGGTCTCGAAGTAGTTGGTGCGCTCGAAGCTGGTGGTGCCGTTGAGGGAACCTCCGGCTCCCTGCACCAGCTCGAAGTGACCGTTGCCCTTCACCTGGGCCGAGCCCTGGAACATCAGGTGCTCGAAGAGGTGGGCGAGGCCGGTGCGGCCCTGGACCTCGTGCCGGGAGCCGACGTCGTACCAGAGGCACACCGCGGCGACCGGGGTCAGGTGGTCCTCCGAGAGCACCACGCGGAGCCCGTTGGCAAGGCGGTGCTCGGTAGCTGTGAGGCCTCCTGAGCCTGCCTCGGCTGTGGCCGTGTGACCCATGGGCATGTACGTCCCTTCGCTCGCCTGAAACTTGTGTGTCCGGACTGCCTGTCACTCTATGCAACCGAGGGCGGTTGCCGTGAGGTTCCCGATACGTCACATTGCCGCCCGATCCGGGGACACTCCGGCCCGCCGGGAGCTTCGCCGGCCGCGTGGACGGCCGCTCGGCGGTCCCGTCGGCCGGCCGCTCCGGCGGCCGCGACCCCGATCGCCCCGGGACGCGCGGGTGTGCTGGGATGGGCGCCGTCCACCGGCCGGCGTCGTCCGCCGTGAATGAAGTGAAAGGACGTTCCATGCGCAAGGCCTTGACCGCCGCCGCCCTCCTGGGACTGGGCGCTCTGCTCCTCTCCGGCTGCTCCGACCCCGACGGCGACGACGGGGCGAAGGGCCCGGCCACCTCGAAGGCCGCTCCGAAGGCCTCGCAGCCGGCCGAGCGGTCCTCGCAGGCCGCGGCCCCGGAGAAGGGGTTCGACGGCACCTGGCGTCCCATCAACGACAGCCCCGTCGAGACGTTGAAGATCACCGGGGAGAAGGTCGCCACCACCGGTGAGCTCGCCTGCCCGGGCTCCCTCGAAGGCTTCGGCACCGACAAGCCGCGGATCACCCTCGACTGCGCGAAGCCGGATCCCGCGCGCACGAAGGGAACCCTGAAGATGAAGTCCGACGGCTCCGCCGTCGTGATCGAGTGGGACGGGCCGGAATGGGGAGGAATGATCGACAGCCTGCGCCGGGCCTGACCCCCGGGCGCCCCGTCCCGGGGCGCCACCGGCGGGGGCGCGGTCCGAGGTGTCGGCGGCGAGGGCCACAATGGTGCGCGACAGTCCCCGTTCATGCTCGCAAGACCGTGAAGGAGCCCGGCAGCGATGGCCCGCCGCAGCACGAAGACAGCGCGACCCGATGACGATGCTTTCGAGGAGCGAATCCTCGACATCGACGTCGTGGACGAAATGCAGGGCTCCTTCCTCGAGTACGCCTACTCGGTCATCTACTCCCGCGCGCTGCCCGACGCGCGTGACGGTCTCAAGCCGGTGCACCGGCGGATCGTCTACCAGATGAACGAGATGGGCCTGCGCCCCGACCGCGGGTACGTGAAGTGCGCCCGCGTCGTCGGCGAGGTCATGGGCAAGCTCCACCCGCACGGCGACACGTCGATCTACGACGCGCTGGTCCGGCTCGCCCAGCCGTTCTCGATGCGCGTCCCGCTGGTCGACGGTCACGGCAACTTCGGCTCCCTCGGCAACGACGACCCGCCGGCCGCCATGCGGTACACCGAAGCCCGGATGGCCGACGCGACGAGCCTGATGACGGAGTCGATCGACGAGAACACGGTCGACTTCCAGCCCAACTACGACGGCCAGGAGCGGGAGCCGGTGGCGCTGCCCGCCGCCTTCCCGAACCTGCTGGTCAACGGCGCCTCCGGCATCGCCGTGGGCATGGCGACCAACATGCCGCCGCACAACCTCGGCGAGGTCGTCGCCGCCGCGCGGCACCTGATCCGGTACCCCCACGCCGACCTCGACGCGCTGATGAAGCACGTCCCCGGCCCGGACCTGCCCACCGGCGGCCGCGTCGTCGGCCTGTCCGGCATCCGTGACGCCTACGAGAAGGGCCGCGGCACCTTCAAGATCCGCGCGACGGTCGCCGTCGAGCAGGTCACCGCCCGCCGCAAGGGCCTGGTCGTCACCGAACTGCCCTTCTCGGTGGGCCCCGAGAAGGTGATCGCCAAGATCAAGGACCTGGTGAGCTCCAAGAAGGTCCAGGGCATCGCCGACGTCAAGGACCTCACCGACCGCGAGCACGGCCTGCGCCTGGTCATCGAGATCAAGAACGGCTTCGTCCCCGAGGCCGTGCTGGAGCAGCTGTACAAGCTGACGCCGATGGAGGAGTCCTTCGGCATCAACAACGTCGCCCTGGTGGACGGCCAGCCACTCACGCTCGGCCTCAAGGAGCTCCTCGAGGTCTACCTCGACCACCGCTTCACCGTGGTGCGCCGCCGCTCGGAGTTCCGCCGCGGCAAGAAGCGCGACCGGCTGCACCTGGTCGAGGGCCTGCTGACCGCGCTCATCGACATCGACGAGGTCATCCGGCTGATCCGCTCCAGCGACAACTCCGCCCAGGCCAAGCAGCGCCTGATGGAGGCCTTCGCGCTGTCGGAGATCCAGACCCAGTACATCCTCGACACGCCGCTGCGGCGCCTCACCAGGTTCGACCGCATCGAACTGGAGGCGGAGAAGGAGCGGCTCACCGCGGAGATCGCGGAGCTGACCCGGATCCTGGACTCGGACGCCGAGCTGCGCAAGCTGGTCTCCGGCGAACTGGCCGCCGTCGCGAAGAAGTTCGGCACTCCCCGGCGCACCGTGCTGCTGGAGTCCGCGGACACCCCGGCCGCCCTGCCGCTCCAGGTGGCGGACGACCCGTGCCGGGTGCTGCTCTCCTCCACCGGCCTGCTGGCCCGCACGGCCGACGCCGACCCCTTCCCCACCGTCAAGAACGCCAAGCGGGTCAAGCACGACGTGATCGTCTCCGCGGTGGACACCACCGCGCGCGGCGAGATCGGCGTGGTCACCTCCACCGGGCGGCTGCTGCGCGTCAACGTGGTCGACCTGCCGATGCTCCCCGAGATCGCGGCGGGCACCACGCCCAACCTCTCCGGAGGCGCGCCGCTCGCCGAGTTCGTCTCCTTCGAGGACGACGAGACGGTGATCTGCCTGACCTCGCTGAACGAGTCATCCCCCGGCCTCGCGGTCGGCACGCTGCAGGGCATCGTCAAGCGCGTGGTGCCGGACTATCCGGCGGGCAAGGACGAACTCGAGGTCATCGGCCTCAAGGAGGGCGACCGGATCGTCGGCGCGGTGGAGCTGCGCACCGGTGACGAGGACCTGGTCTTCATCACCGACGACGCCCAACTGCTGCGCTTCCAGGCCTCCCTGGTCCGTCCGCAGGGCCGCCCGGCGGGCGGCGTGGCCGGCATCAAGCTGGCGGACGGCGCCAAGGTCATCTCGTTCACCGCGGTGGACCCGGGCCAGGAGGCGGTGGTCCTGACCGTCGCCGGCTCGCGCGGCACGCTCGACGACTCGGTGCAGACCACGGCCAAGATGACGCCGTTCGACCAGTACCCGCGCAAGGGCCGGGCCACCGGCGGCGTGCGCTGCCAGCGCTTCCTCAAGGGCGAGGACTGTCTCTCCCTCGCCTGGGCGGGCCCGGCCCCGGCGCACGCCGCGCAGAAGAACGGCATGCCGGCCGAGGTCCCGGAGATGGATCCGCGACGCGACGGTTCGGGTGTGGGCCTGCCGAAGACGGTCGCGGTGGTCGCCGGCCCCGCGTGACCTGACCGCCTCGGCCGGGGCCCTTCGCGGACGTCCGCGAAGGGCCCCGGCCGCATCCGCCGCCCGGGCGCGACCGGCACGACTGCCGCCCCGGGCCGCGCCCCGGCTACCGCTCTCGCGTCCCGGCTACCGCCCGGCCTGCCCCTCGCGCTGCTCCTCGGCGGCGATCAGCTCCGCGTCCTCCTCGGGCGCCACCAGGTCCGCGTCGTCCTCCCCCCGCACGTACCGCAGCACGCCCCACATGCCGTGCTCGTCCGCCTCCCCGGGCGTCCCGCCCACGCAGCCGGCGAGCTCCTTCTCCAGCCCCGCCGCGTCGATCCCGGACCCGATGAGCACCAGGGCGGTGCCCCGCTCCTCCCGCCGCCCCCACGGCTCGGGGTAGAAGCGCAGGAACCGCCCGACGGCATGCACCAGGTACCGGTTCCTCGGGTCGTACGCGCCGAAGTCCACGTACCCCTTGATCCGGTACAGCCCTTCCGGCCGCTCGTCGAGGAACCGCATCAGCCGCCGCGGGTCCATCGCCTGTGCCGACGCGAACGACACGCTCTCGTACCCGGCGTGCAGGTGCCCGCCGTGCCCGTTCCCCTCGGCGCGCTGCTCGTCCCCTTCGCCGTGCTCACCACCGCTGCCGTCACCGTCGCCGTAGAGGTCCACGTCGTCGAAGGACAGCTGTCCGACCCGCTCCTGCGAGGGCCGGCAGTCGAACAGGAAGTCCGGGTCGACGCGCCCGTGCGTCGCCCGCACCACGGCGGCCCCGTCCGCCGCCTCCCGCACCGTGCGCAGCACGGCCTCCACGTCCTCGGCCCGGTCGGTCTTGTTGACCACCACCAGGTCGGCGAGGGCCAGGTGCCGGTCGATCTCCGGGTGCCGCTCCCGGGTCTGCCCGAACTCGGCCGCGTCCACCACCTCCACCAGCCCGCCGTAGACGACCTCCGGCTGCTCGCTGGCCAGCACCATCCGCACCAGTTCCTGCGGCTCCGCCAGTCCGCTCGCCTCGATCACGATCACGTCGATCGCCGCGGGCGACCGGGCCAGCCTGCCCAGGTACTCGTCCAGCTCCCCGACGTCCACGGCGCAGCACAGGCAGCCGTTGCCCAGCGACACGGTGGAGTCGCCCAGCGCGCCGGCCACCGCCAGGGCGTCGATCTCGATGGCGCCGAAGTCGTTGACCACCACGCCGATGCGGCTGCCGCCGCTGTTGTGCAGCAGGTGGTTCAGGAGGGTGGTCTTCCCCGCCCCCAGGAACCCCGCCAGCACGACAACCGGAATCTGCGGGGTGTGCGGGGTCCCACTGCTCATGACGCGCCCTCTCTCGTCGCACCGCGCGCCCCGGCGCACGCTGCTCGCTTCCCTTTGCCACGGTCAGCATAGGAAGACCGTCGCGGCTACCGTTGAACGGTTGTTCATTAGCCCCCCCGAGCAAACGCGCTGCAACCAGGCCCACCGGCGAGTCCTCGCGGAGCGATGCGCACTCACGCCTCCGCGCGCATGACGCCGCAGAGAGGCCCAACTCCACAACGCCCGAACGGTCCACCCGAATGAGGCGTTTCTTACCGCTGCTCGTTTGGGCAGAGTCTCCTCCTGTAACGGGGAGGGCACATGGATCAGCAGGCCGGACGTCCAGTCATTCGCATCTTTTTGTGGCTTGCGGCAGCGCTGGCAGCAATTGTGGCCGTAGGAGCAGTTTCAATCCTGCTCAGCGGCTGGCTCCTCGGAGGCGTGGAGCTCGCCAACGGGACAGTCGAGAGCGCGACGAAACGGGCAGCACTGGGAGATTACTTCGGAGGTTTGAGCGCAGTGCTCTCCGGGCTCGCCCTGATACTGCTCGTGGTGGCCTTGCTCTTCCAGCAGCACGACCTGCGCCTACACCGGCAAGAGCTGACCCTACAGCGCGAGGAATTGGCTGCCTCGCGACAGGAGTTGCGTCGAAGCGCGGAGGCAGATCTACGTGGCCTGCATGTACAGCTGACTCAGATGGCGATGGACGACCCCTCACTGGCGGAGGTATGGAACGACTTCCCGGGAGAAGCCCCTGCAGCAACGCGCCAACATCTGTACTCCAACCTACTTTTCAGCCATTTCGTCCTGCATTACCAATAGGGCACCAACAGTGCGGAAGAATTGACAGAATTCGCCAGGGCGCTCCTGGCAAGTCCAGCTTTCCGGCGCTACTGGGCACTCGCCCGTCCCGCCAAGCGGACCGTCCCTGCAGACACACCAGAAGGACACCTGTTTCAAGTTTTCGATCGAGCGTTCGAAGAAATGTCCCACTCCCCAACCGGAGAGGTCCCAACTCAGGGAACACGTCCAGGCCAGTCGTGATCGGCGATGCAAACACATCCATCGCTGACCGCAGAGAAGGGGCCCGCTCGCATCCGTCCCCCGAACGCGCCCCGCCGAGCCGCACGCGTCCCACCAGTCAGGTTAGGCTCACCTGTGTGAGTAGGTGCGCAACCGTGTCACGGGTCCTGGACGAGCCGATCGCCGGGACCGCGGTGCACGCGCGGACGTGGCTGCTGGTCGAGCAGCCCGGTCCCTGGGGGCCCAAGGCGCTCACGGAGAGCCGGCTGGACCCCGCGCTGGGGCGCGCCCTGGAGGACACCGCGGAGGGCAGCGGGGTGCGGATCGCGCTGATCCGGCGGCCCGGGCCGCACGCGGACCACGGGACTCCCCCGCTGCGGCGGGTGTACGCCGCGCACACGGCCCCCCGCAACGACTGGGTGCTGGGCGCCCTCACCCGCGAGCCCGAGCGGCTGCTGGACATCGACTTCGCGGCGCTCGGCCGCGGCGAGCCCGGGGCCTTCGACGCCGTCCTGCCCGGCACGTCGCCGCACACCGGCTTCCCCCTGGCGTTCGTGTGCACCAACGGCCGGCGGGACCGCTGCTGCGCCCTGCTGGGCCGGCCGCTGGCCGCCGAACTGGCCGCCTCCAACGTGACCAGCACCTGGGAGATCACCCACCTCGGCGGCCACCGCTTCTCGCCCACCCTGCTGGTCCTGCCGCACGGGTACGCGTACGGCAGGGTCGACGCCCCCGCCGTGAAGGAGATCCTGCACCGCGCCAGGGACGGTCAGGTGGTCACCGAGCACTGCCGGGGCCGCTCGGCCTGGGCGCGGCCGGGACAGGCCGCTGAACTGGCCGTGCGGACACGGATCGGGGAAACCTTCGCGGACGCCCTGGACGTCACCGGCGTGCACCGGGTCCCGGCAGGCGCCGCCGAGCAGGACCCGCCGCTGTGGGAGGTCGTCGTGACGCACGCCGACGGCCGCCGCTGGCGCGTGGTCGTCGCCGAGGCGACGGCCGCGCCACCCCGTCCCCAGAGTTGTGGGGCGCCGCTCGGCTCCCCCGCCCGTATGGACGTCGTCGAGGTGCGCGAGACGCCCTGACCCGCCCCGCACGGCGCGATACGGCCGGGAGCCCGGCGCACCTACCTGCGTGCGCCGGGCTCCCGGCAGGTCCACGGCACCCGGAAGGCGGCCGGGGCGCCCCGAAGGGCGGCGGGGTCATGGTCAGACCGCTCCCGCTCCGGTCAGCGACCGCACCTCGGTCTCGGCGTGCTTCGCCTCGTCCGGCTCCTCGGAGGAGGTCACCGTGCCGACCCAGCCCGCCACGAAGCCCAGCGGGATGGAGATCAGGCCCGGGTTCTCCAAGGGGAAGAACGCGAAATCCGCACCGGGGAACATGGACGTCGGCCGGCCGGAGACGACCGGCGAGAAGACGACGAGCGCCACCGCCGGGACGAGCCCTCCGTACACCGACCAGATGGCGCCCCGCGTGGTGAAGCGGCGCCAGAAGAGCGTGAACAGCAGCACCGGAAGGTTGGCCGAGGCCGCCACGGCGAAGGCGAGCCCGACCAGGAAGGCGACGTTCAGCCCGCCGGACAGCAGGCTGAGACCGATCGCGACGACGCCGATGCCCACCGCGGCGACCCGGGCCACCGCGACCTCGCTGCGCTGCTTGGCGCCCTTGCGGCGGAACGAGGCGTACAGGTCGTGCGCGACCGACGCGGACGAGGACAGCGTCACGCCGGCGACCACCGCGAGGATGGTGGCGAAGGCGACCGCCGCCACGACCGCGAACAGCACCGGACCGCCCGTCGAGTCGGGTCCGCCACCCAGGTTCAGGGCCAGCAGGGGCACCGCGGTGTTGCCGGCCTCGTTCGACTTGCGGACCTCGTCGCTGCCGACGATCGCCGCGGCGCCGAAGCCCAGCAGGATCGTCATCAGGTAGAAGCCGCCGATCAGGCCGATCGCCCAGACCACGGAACGACGCGCGGCGCGGGCCGTGGGCACGGTGTAGAAGCGCGACAGGATGTGCGGGAGACCTGCCGTGCCGAGGACCAGGGCGAGCCCCAGGCTGATGAAGTCCAGCCGGTCCGTCCAGCTCCCGCCGTACTCCAGGCCGGGGGCCAGGAAGGCCGCGCCGAAGCCGCTGTTGTCGGCGGCTGAGCTGAGCAGCGCGTTGAAGTCGCCGCCGAAGCGGACCATCACGAGGACGCCCAGCACCAGCGTGCCCACCAGCAGCAGGACGGCCTTCACGATCTGGATCCAGGTGGTGGCCCGCATGCCGCCCAGGGACACGTAGACGACCATCAGGGCGCCCACGCCGATGACCGTCCAGGTCTGGGCCGCGCTGCCCGTGCCACCCAGGAGAAGGGCGACCAGGCTGCCTGCGCCGACCATCTGGGCGACCAGGTAGAGGACCGAGACGATCACCGAGGAGGTGCCGGCCGCGATCCGCACCGGACGCTCCCGCATCCGGGCCGCGAGCACGTCCGCCAGCGTGAACCGGCCGCAGTTGCGGACCAGCTCGGCCACCAGCAGCAGGACGACCAGCCAGGCGACCAGGAAGCCGACCGAGTAGAGCATGCCGTCGTAGCCGAAGAGGGCGATCAGCCCGGAGATGCCGAGGAACGACGCCGCCGACATGTAGTCGCCCGCGATGGCCAGGCCGTTCTCCACCGGGGAGAAGAGGCGGCTCCCCGTGTAGAACTCCTCGGTCGAACCGTGCCGGTTACGGCCGGCCCAGGTGGTGATGCCGAGGGTGACCGCCACGAAAACGCTGAAGAGGACCAGGACCAGGGACTGGTGGTTGCCCGTCATGCCGCACCGCCCCGGGCGCCGCGGGTGAGCTCCTGGGTGTCCCAGCGCAGCTGGAGGGCCGCGCGGTCCCGGCGGAGCCGGGCGTGGCGGGCGTATGCCCAGGTCAGGGCGAAGGTGGTGAGGAACTGGCCGAGGCCGGCGAGCATCGCCACGTTCACCGAGCCCGCCACCGGGGTGGCCATGAAGTCCACCGCTGTGGTGGCGGCGACCACGTAGGCGACGTACCAGAGGAAGAAGGAGACGAAGGCGGGAACCACGAACTTCCGGTAGCGGCTGCGCACCTCCTGGAAGGCTGCGCTGCGCTGCACCTCCAGGTAGACGTCGGCGGCCGCGCGGTCGCTGCTCCCCTCCTGCACCTGGCGCGCGGCCGGCACCGCGGGAGTCTGCTCCCCCGTGCCGTCCGTCTCACCCCAGCCAAAGGCGAGTGCGTCGTACCAGGGGTCGTCGAACCGCACCTCTCCGGTGTCGCGACCGTCGTGCTTGTTCACCGAAATCTCCTTGTCCCACGGCTCCATTCGGCCGTAGGAACAATGATGGACAGACCGTGAACTTCCCGGACTCTTTCGGCAGTTCTCTCACCCCATCAGGTGACCGAAAGGTCAACGGTCACAGGAGTCGCTCCCTCACGGGTGACGCCCGTGAGGGCGCAGGAGGTGAGGACGCGGTCGGAGAGGGCCCGGGACGGACACGCCTCCGCCCGGGCGTCCAGGGACGTCCGGGCGGAGGCGTGCGACGGTGGGACCGTGCGGGCGGCGCCCGTCAGGCGTCGATCCGGGAACGGTCCAGGGTCGCGGCGGAGCTGGAGATGAACTCCTTGCGCGGAGCGACGTCGTTGCCCATCAGGAGGTCGAATACCTGTTCGGCCGCCTCGAGGTCGGAGAGGTTGATGCGCCGCAGCGTGCGGTGCCGCGGGTCCATCGTGGTCTCCGCGAGCTGGTCGGCGTCCATCTCACCCAGGCCCTTGTAGCGCTGGATGGAGTCCTTGACCCGGACACCCTTGCGTTCGAACTCCAGCAGCGTCTCGCGCAGCTCACGGTCCGAGTAGGTGTACACGTACTTGTCCTGGCCACGCTTGGGCTGCACCAGCTCGATCCGGTGCAGCGGCGGGACCGCGGCGAAGACCCGGCCGGCCTCGACCATGGGACGCATGTAGCGCTGGAAGAGGGTCAGCAGCAGGCAGCGGATGTGCGAGCCGTCCACATCGGCGTCGGTCATCATGATGATCTTGCCGTAGCGCGCCGCGTCGATGTCGAAGGTGCGCCCCGACCCGGCCCCTATGACCTGGATGATCGCCCCGCACTCGGCGTTCTTGAGCATGTCGCTCACCGACGACTTCTGCACGTTGAGGATCTTGCCCCGGATCGGCAGCAGCGCCTGGAACTCGGAGTTGCGGGCCAGCTTCGCGGTGCCGAGGGCGGAGTCGCCCTCGACGATGAAGAGCTCGCTGCGGTCCACGTCGTCGCTGCGGCAGTCGGCCAGCTTCGCCGGCAGCGAGGAGGACTCCAGGGCCGTCTTGCGACGCTGTGCGTCCTTGTGCTGACGGGCCGCGATCCGGGTGCGGGCGGCCGCCACGGCCTTCTCCAGGACCGAGCGCGCCTGCTGGGCGGCGTCCCGCTTGGCCGAGGTCAGGAACGCCTTGAGCTCCTTGGCGACGACCTGGTTGACCACCCGGCGGGCGGCCGAGGTGCCCAGCACCTCCTTGGTCTGCCCCTCGAACTGCGGTTCGGCGAGCCGGACCGTGACCACCGCGGTCATGCCCTCCATCGCGTCGTCCTTGACGATGTCGTCCTCGGCGACGCGGAGCATCTTCTTGGAGCGCAGCACCTCGTTCATCGTGCGGGCGACGGCCTGCTCGAATCCGGCCACATGCGTGCCGCCCTTGGGGGTGGCGATGATGTTGACGAAGGACCGGAGCGTGGTGTCGTAGCCCGTGCCCCAGCGCATCGCGACGTCCACCCCGAGCTCCCGGGTGACCTCGGTCGGGGTCATCTGCCCGTGCTCGTCGAGGACCGGCACGGTCTCCTTGAAGGTGCCCTGCCCCGAGAAGCGCAGCACGTCGCAGATCGGGCGGTCGGAGGCGAGGTACTCGCAGAACTCGCTGATGCCGCCGTCGTAGCGGAACGACTCCTCGCCCTTGCTGCCGCCCTCGCCGAGACCGAACTCGTCGCGCACCACGATGGTCAGGCCGGGGACCAGGAAGGCGGTCTGCCGGGCGCGCTGGTGCAGGTTCTCCAGCGAGAGCTTGGCGTCCTTGAGGAAGATCTGGCGGTCCGCCCAGTAGCGGACGCGGGTGCCGGTGCGGCTCTTGGGGATCTTGCGCGCCTTGCGCAGGCCGCTCCCGGGCTGGAACTTGGCTCCCTCGCCCCGCCCGGAGAACTCGCCCGGGACACCGCGGCGGAAACCGATCGCATGGGTGTGGCCGTCGCGGTCGACCTCCACGTCCAGCCGGGCCGAGAGGGCGTTCACCACGGAGGCGCCGACGCCGTGCAGGCCACCGGAGGCCGCGTAGGAGCCGCCGCCGAACTTGCCGCCGGCGTGCAGCTTGGTCATCACGACCTCGACACCGGAGAGGCCGGTCTTGGGCTCGACGTCCACGGGGATGCCGCGGCCGTTGTCCCGGACCTCGACCGAGGCGTCGTCGTGGAGGATCACCTCGATGTGGTCGCAGTAGCCGCCCAGGGCCTCGTCGACGGAGTTGTCGATGATCTCCCACAGGCAGTGCATCAGGCCACGGCTGTCCGTGGAGCCGATGTACATGCCGGGGCGCTTGCGGACGGCCTCGAGTCCCTCCAGGACGAGCAGGTGCCGCGCGGTGTAGTTGGAACCGTCCCGATCTGCTCCGGTCAGCAACGCTGTGGACGGCACGGTCGTGTCGGCGGTCACGCGGTTCGCTCCTCGCTGAATTTTTCTGGGCATGTCTTGGCGTCGCCAGGGGACGCGCCACGGCTCGGTCGCCGCTCCAGAGAGTACCGAGGCCTGATGAGGCCGGTGTAACGCCACCCTCGTCCCCGGTCAAACCCTAATCCAGAATCGCATGCCCGTTCGATACCCCGGAGGAGTGAAGCACACATCACGTTCCGCGGCAGGCATGAACCCTCTAGGCTCCGGGCACGTCCTCCTCAACAAGCGGCGTTCGGTCGCCGGAGGACCGACACTGGAAGAAGCGCGAACCCGTACGGCATCAAGACACGCACTACGGCACATTCGCCGCCAACCGGCAGCAGACAGCCGCCTCGCCGAGAAATCTTTCGAGGAAAAGCCGCGAGCGGGAACGTTTTCGGCCTGGTTGGATGTTGACCCTGGTACGACAGCTCGTCGAGCTAGAGAAGAGGCGACGTGACTACTGTTCTGACCCCCGCGAGCCCGCTGACGGCCGCCGATCGCTGCGACCGCTGCGGCGCCCAGGCATACCTGCGCGTCGTCCTGCTGAGCGGCGGAGAACTGCTCTTCTGCGCCCACCACGGCCGCAAGTTCGAGCCGGAACTCAAGAAGATCGCCGCCGAGATACAGGACGAGACGGAGCGACTGACGTCCTCCGCCCCGGCAGCCGACCCCGACGGAGAGCGCTGAGAGCGCCGAAACTCCGTCCCACGACGAGCTAACCCGGCACAGGCAGGGTGACAAAGGCGGTCGCCTCCCCCACCAGGGAGGTCGGCCGCCTCTGCTCGTCAGGGGCCCGCCGTCCCCCTTCCGGCCCTGTACGGCCCGGTCGGGTCGCGGCCCGGTCGTCCGGTCGCCGTCCGGCAGGACATCAGGGCCGCCGTGCCAGCGTCCGCACGACCTCGGACACCCTCGTGTAGACCCCGGGCTTGCGGGACTGCCCGCACCCGCTCCCCCAGGAGACCAGCCCGATCAGCCGGCCCTTGGCCACCAGAGGGCCCCCGCTGTCCCCCTGACAGGCGTCGGGGCCGCCGTCGGGCTCTCCGGCGCACAGCATCGCGCCGGGCGTGTAGGCGCCCTCGGCGCCTCCCGGGTAGGCCTCCTGGCAGTAGGCGTCCTTCAGCACGTGCACCCGTGCCGCGCGCAGTGACCGCGCGTAGGCGCCGGACCCGGTGACATCGCCCCAGCCGTAGACCGTGGCGGCCGTCCCCGGCCGGTAGGCGCCGTCCCCGGCGGGCGCCGCCTGGACGACCGCGCTCCGCGGCAGCGGCTCCGCCAGCGTGAGCACCGCGAAGTCGCCGGCGTTGGTGACGTCGTCGTACTCCGGATTCACCCAGGTGTCCCGCACCCGGACCTCCTGGCCGCCTCGGCCGGTCAGCTCGGACCGTCCCGCGATCACCGTGAGGTCGGGGACCTGCTGCGGCGCTCTGCCGAGGACGCTCTCCCCGAGGCAGTGCGCGGCCGTCAGGACGGTCCTGGCGCCGATCACCGCGCCGCCGCAGAAGTGCCCCGCCCGCGTCGCGCCGAAGAGCGCCCGGCTGGAGATCGCCACGGTCCACGGGGCCTGCTCCACCTCCACCGGGAATCCGCCCACGACGACACGCGACGCGGCCCCGCGGACGGACTCGGCGTCGGCCGCCGCCGGCGCGGCCGGTACCAGCGCCGCCAGCGACGAGGCCACCGCCGCGATCCCCACGGCTGGGAGAAAACGCATAACATCCCTCACTCCGGGTCGACCATGTGTCGACCCAAAGTAATCCAGAGGGGCCTTCCTCCACAGGTCGGACGACGCGAAGGCCCGGCTCCCCCCAAGGGGGAGCCGGGCCTTCGCGTCGTTCCACGACCGGTCGTGACCGGCCGGGTGATCCGGTCCGATCAGTCCAGGTAGTCGCGCAGGACCTGCGAGCGCGACGGGTGACGCAGCTTCGACATCGTCTTGGACTCGATCTGGCGGATGCGCTCACGCGTCACGCCGTAGACCTTGCCGATCTCGTCGAGCGTCTTCGGCTGACCGTCGGTGAGACCGAAGCGCATGGAGACCACGCCCGCCTCACGCTCGGAGAGGGTGTCCAGGACGGAGTGCAGCTGCTCCTGGAGCAGGGTGAAGCTGACCGCGTCGGCCGGGACGACCGCCTCGGAGTCCTCGATCAGGTCACCGAACTCGCTGTCGCCGTCCTCGCCCAGCGGGGTGTGCAGCGAGATGGGCTCGCGGCCGTACTTCTGGACCTCGATGACCTTCTCCGGGGTCATGTCGAGTTCCTTGGCCAGCTCCTCCGGGGTGGGCTCGCGGCCCAGGTCCTGGAGCATCTGACGCTGGACGCGGGCCAGCTTGTTGATGACCTCGACCATGTGCACCGGGATACGGATGGTGCGGGCCTGGTCGGCCATGGCGCGGGTGATCGCCTGACGGATCCACCAGGTGGCGTACGTGGAGAACTTGTAGCCCTTGGTGTAGTCGAACTTCTCGACGGCGCGGATCAGACCGAGGTTGCCCTCCTGGATCAGGTCCAGGAAGAGCATGCCGCGGCCGGTGTACCGCTTGGCCAGGGAGACGACCAGACGGAGGTTGGCCTCCAGCAGGTGGTTCTTGGCGCGGCGGCCGTCCTCGGCGATGATCTCCAGCTCGCGCTTGAGCTTGGGCGCGATCTTGTCGGAGTTCGCCAGCTTGTCCTCGGCGAACAGACCGGCCTCGATGCGCTTGGCGAGCTCGACCTCCTGCTCGGCGTTGAGCAGCGGGACCTTGCCGATCTGCTTGAGGTAGTCCTTGACCGGGTCCGCGGTGGCGCCGGCGGCGGCGACCTGCTGGGCGGGGGCGTCGTCCTCGTCCTCGTCGGACAGCACGAAGCCCGCGCTCTCGGCGCCCTCGGGCTCGTCGGCGGCCTTGCCCGGGTTCTCCTCGATCTCCTCCTCGGCCAGCTCCGGGTCGTCCTTCTTGGACGCCGTCTTCTTGGCCGCGGTCTTCTTCGCCGTGGTCTTCTTGGCCGCCGTCTTCTTGGCGGTGGCGGTCTTCTTGGCCGCGGCCTTCTTGGCGGGCGCGGCCGCCTCCGCCTCGTCACCCTCCTCGACGGCTGCCGCGGGGGCCGCGGCGGCCTTCTTGGTCACCGCGGGCTTGGCGGCGACCGAGCGGGTGGTGGTGCGCTTGGCCGTGCTCTTGGCGGCGACACTCTTGCGGGCGCGCTTGGGCTCCGCCGCGTTCACCATCAACGTCACACCCTCTTCTTCGAGGATCTGGTTGAGGCTGCGGAGGACGTTCTTCCACTGAGTGGCCGGAATCTGGTCGGCTTCGAAAGCGCGACGCACGTCGTCGCCGCCGATCTGCCCCTCAGCCTTCCCACGCTCGATGAGCGCCATGAGAGAGACGGACTCGGCGATCTCCGGCGGGAGCGTACGGGATGTGCTGGCCGACACGAACAACCTCTCGGAACGTTGGAAAACGGCTTCCGGCCCCGTCCACAAGGAACAGGAGCCGACGACCGGCGGCCTGGGGATGAGCCGACGGCGCGGGCTCGGGCCGGGAAGAACAAGCGCCGGTACGGCGTCCGTATTCCTTCCTCGACTGTCACCTCTTAGGTCATCGCGCTGCTCCGCCGAGCGTTACGCCCAATCTGCGTGGCCCGAGTCACACCGCGAATCGGTGCAATACCGAAGATAGTCGGTCATAGCCGGTCACGGAGCGACGGTTTTCCACAGATGCCGTGATGCAGGACACCCCTCACCCCTGGGACCACGGAGGCGAGGGGAGGAAGAGGGCAGGAAAGGGGAGGGAGGGGCCGCCGGAATCACGCCCCGGCGGCGCCGCGCCCGTCCCTCAGTGCTCGCGGGGCGCCGGAACCACGCGCTCCATCTCCGGGTGCAGGTTCTCCGTGTGCATCGCCTCCGGGTGCACGCTCAGCAGCTGCCGCATCGCGGCCTCGGCCGCCGGCCCGTCCCCCGCGGCGAGGGCGTCCACGATCCGCGCGTGGTGCCCGAGGGACGCCTCGTTCGGGCGGTCGCATCCGGTGAGCGGCCCGCCGGACACCTGGAGGGCGGAGGAGACGATGCCGGACAGGTGCTCCAGCATCCGGTTGCCGGCGACCTGGATCAGCAGGGAGTGGAACTCGGCGTCGGCCCGGGAGAACGTGAGGGCGTCCCCCTGCGCGACCGAGTGGTTCATGATCTCCACCATGTCGGCGAGACGCTGCTGGACGTCCTCCCGCCCGTGCCCGGCGGCGAGGCGCGCGGCGAGCGGCTCGATCGTCCAGCGCAGCTCGGTCAGCTCCCGGCGCTGGTTGTCGCGCTGGGGGCCGAAGGCGCGCCATTCGATGATGTCGGGGTCGAGCAGGTTCCAGTCGCTGACCGGGCGTACCCGGGTGCCCACGTTGGGCCGGGCGCTGACCAGGCCCTTCGCCTCGAGCACGCGGAGTGATTCACGGACGACGGTGCGGGACACCTCGAACCGCTGGCCGATCTCCTCGGGAACGAGCGGGCGGTCCGCGCCCAGGTCTCCGGAAACGATCATCTGTCCGAGCTGCTGGACGAGTTGGCCGTGCAGCCCGCGGCCGCGGCTTCCGGCGGCGCGGCGTCCGCCGACCCGGCCGAGCTCCGGCTCCGTCTCCCAGACGGGCGCGCCGACGCGGTCACCCGCGGGGCCTTCGGCGTAGGGGTAGCGGTCGAGTTCGCCCGTCCCGGCCAGGCCGGAGTCGGCGGAGCGGGCGGCGGTCATCATGGTGTGCGCAAGGGTACTCACGTCTTCCTTTGTCGGCGTCGGCGCCAACTCCCTTGAGCGCTTTGGTGAAAAGCACACGAAAGGGTGATCGCTCACTCCGTCTCAATTGACGCCTTATCGGAAAGAATTGTGACGTTCCAAGGCGAGTTGGGTGTGCGGCGGGAACCGGAGCTGTCGAGCAGCCGCCTCCGCCCGCGGAACGGACGTGGTCCGGCCACGACGCGCAGGGTCGTCCACAGGTACCCGCACAGCAGGGCGGCCAACGACAACAGCATGGCCGTTCCGAGGGGTTGGCCGATCATCCGCAGCGCCTCGGCGGTCGCCCCGTCACGGACGACGGGCCATCGGACGAGGAGTTCGCCGACGGACCGTGACGTCTCACCGCGTTCGGACCTGGGGCTCATGAGTGCGACGGCCCGGTCGACCAACGGGGCGGCGACGAGTGGGACCGCGAGGACCACGGCCAGGGCACCGGTCACCGACCGGAAGAGTCCGGCGGCCAGGACGCCCGCCCACGCGCAGGCGGTGACCAGCGCGAGCCAGACCGCCGCCAACGCCTGCCACCGCGGCGGCAGGGCCGCGTACTCCTCACCGAGCAACAGCCGCAGCACCAGCGCGTCGATGCCCACGGCGGCGACCGCCGGTGCCGCCGCCGTCGCCGCGGACACCAGCAGCTTGGCGGCGAGCAGCCCCAGCCGCCGGGGAACCGTGCCGCGGTCCACCACGAGGGCGGGGTAACGGAACTCGTGGCCGAAGGAGAGGGCGCCCAGCAGGGCCGCCCCGAGCGCGGCGGGAGGAAGGGGCAGTTCCTCGGGCCAGGCGGCCAGCAGCCGACTCTGCGGGGTGTGTCCGACGCGGGCCAGCAGCAGGGTGAGCGCGGCGGAGGCCAGGACGACGGCGACGCAGGTGCGGGGCCAGACGCCGGTGCCGCGGGCGCGCCGGAACTCGTAGCGCAGCGGGCGCGCCGGCGAGACGGAGCGGCGCGCACGGAGCGGTGGACGGGGCGCCGGGGCGTCCGGCCGTGGCCGCTCCCGGCCGCCGTCGCCGTCCACGGCCGCGGGCGCAGCGGGGTCACGGTCCGGCGCGGCAGCGGCCGAGTCCACCGCGGCTCGCGATTCCCGCGGTTCCCGCGCGCCGCGGCGCCGGCGGCGAGAGGCGTCGACGCCTCGGCCGGCGCGGGCGGGGCCGACGCCCTCATGGCCGTCGGCACGGGGACCGCCGACGCCGGCACCGTCGGCGTCGGGACCGTCGGCGTCGGGACCGCCGCCAGGACCGCCGCCATCGCGGCGCACATGTCCACCCGGGCCCATGTCAGCGGTCTCCTCGGACAGTTGATGGATCAGGACCCGGTGCCGGTAGGCGGCCTCGCCGATCTCCGCGCAGTCGCCGCCGTAGACCGACAGGCGGGTGCCGCTCTCCCGGACCACGTCGACCGGTCGGCGGGAAACGCGCGCCTCCTTGGCCAGCAACTCCGCGAGGCGCTCGGCGTGCGGGGTGCGCACGGCGACACGGCGACGCAACCGCGTCCGTGCGAACTCGGCGACGTCCTGGTCGGCGGCCACCCGCCCTCGGTGGAGGGTGATCACGTGGTCGGCGACCCGGGCCGCCTCCCGGGGGTCCGCGGTGGTGAACAACACGGCGCCGCCGTCGTCGGCGCGGCGCCGCAGGGTCGAGTGGAGCCAGCGGGCGTCGTCGGGGGTGAGCCCCGCGACGGGTTCGTCGAGGAGCAGGGCGTGCGGGTCGGCCAGCAGGGCGCAGGCCATGCCCAACCGACGGTCGGCGCCTCGGGAGAGGGAGTCCAGCCGGTGGTCGCGCAGGTCCATCAGGCCGACGTCCTCCAGGAGTTCGTCGGCACGGGCGGCCGGTGTCCCGGTGGCCGCGCAGAGCATGCGGAGGTGGCCGCGGAGCGTGCGGGCCGGGTGACCCGGCACGTCACCGAGGAGCACCCCGACCTCGCGCGACGGGGCCGGTGAGGCGTGCAGGGGGCGCCCGCGGAAGTGGGTGACGCCGCGCCCCGGCCGCAGTTCCAGCATGAGTTGGAGGACCGTGGTCCTGCCCGCCCCCCGCGCGCCCAGCAGTGCGGTGACGCGACCCGGGAGGACCTCGAAGGACACGTCGTCCACGACGGGCGGGAGTTGCTCACGCGGGGCGCTGGTGAGTCCGATGGCCTTGATCACCCGAAGCAAGATAGCGCGACGGGCTCTATTTCCTTACCATTTGCCCCTTTTGGCCACGCGGTCACCCCGCTGCCGCCGCTCGGGCCCGGCCACTCCCCCGTGATGGGTCAGACCTCGGGGCGCAGCATCGGCGGGGTGAGCGGCGTGGGCCCGCCCGCCCGGGGCAGCCGGGCGGG
>NZ_JBRIOU010000002.1:77128-78073 GCF_053474865.1 Streptomyces sp. CO7 | reverse complement strand
TTCCTGGTCCCCACCGGAGGCACCACCACCCGGCTGGGCGGGCCGGCCGCCCTGCCGGGTGGTGGTGCCTCCGGTGGGGACCAGGAAGCCGGGCGTACCGGTGACCTTGCGGTGGAAGTTGCGCGGGTCGAGCGCGACGCCCCAGACCGCCTCGTAGACACGGCGCAGCTCACCGACGGTGAACTCCGGCGGGCAGAAGGCCGTGGCGAGCGAGGAGTACTCGATCTTCGAGCGGGCGCGTTCCACCCCGTCGGCGAGGATGTCGGCGTGGTCGAAGGCCAGCGGGGCGTCCTGTTCGGGACCGGAGGGGTGCAGGAGCTCCTCGACAGGAGCCCAGCGGGCGTCGCCCGCGTCGCCGCCGGCGCGCGGGGCGGGCAGGTCGGGCGCCAGCGCGAGATGGGCGACGCTGACCACTCTCATCCGGGGGTCCCGCCCCGGGTCGCCGTAGGTGGCGAGCTGCTCGAGGTGGGCGCCGTTGTCCTGCGGGGGCTCCGCGGGAACGGCCGGGTCATGGGCCCGCAGCCCGGTTTCCTCGAGCAGTTCGCGTGCCGCGGCCTGGGTCAGGTCCTCGTCCTCGCGCACGAAGCCGCCGGGAAGGGCCCAGCGCCCCTGGAACGGGGGCTCGCCACGGCGGACCGCCAGCGCGCACAGCGAGTGACGGCGCACGGTCAGCACCACCAGGTCGACGGTGACGGCGAAGGGCGGGAAAGCTGACGGGTCGTAGGGCATGCGGCGATCATAGTCGTCTCACTGACGATAAACACTGCTTCGCCCGCACCCCGAGCGGGAGACCCATGGTGGGCACGCACGCGGCCCCGTGCGCGCCCGCCGAACCGGTGCGGCTCCGCGGGGCCGTGTGCCTCTGCCCGCCCGGCCCGGCCCTCCCCGCTCCTCACCTGTCGCCGCGTCTCCTTCCGTCGTGGGCGCGCCCGCGGAGCCCAGGCC
>NZ_JBRIOU010000002.1:72306-77028 GCF_053474865.1 Streptomyces sp. CO7 | reverse complement strand
ACACAGCGGCGGGAGAGCGCCCGCCACAGCCGGAGAGCCGGGGCTGCGTCCTCCCCCTCCATCCACTCCGCCGCCCGGTCCCGTGTGGCGCGGTCCTGCAGGCCGTGGACGAGCGTCGCGGCCTCCTCGTGACTGAGGAGCTGGTCGTCGCGGAGGTCCGAGTCCAGCCCGTCCGCCTCCGGCTCGGCGGCGGAGAACCGGCCATGGACCTGTTCCGCCAGCTCCATGGTGAGCTCGGCCACCTGGGCGCGCCCGTCCGTCTCGACCAGGCGCGGCAGCAACGCGGCCGCCGTCCCGTCCAGCGCCGCCTCCTGGGCCGCCACCGCCGAGGTGCCCTCCCAGGGACGCAGCCGCACCCGCACCTCCTCCAGCGAGCTTCGGACGCGGAGCCCGGCGAAGGCCGTGGCCGCGGCCAGCACCGAGGTGCCGGGGAGGCCCATGGGTCTGCCCTCCGCCGGACAGCAGGCCGCGTCCGAGCAGCAGTAGCTCCAGTAGCGGCCACCGGAGAGGCACAGCGCCTCGACCACCGGCACGTCCAGCCGCCCACACTCGGTGCGCATCAGCTGGGCCAGTGGCCGCAGGCGCTCCATGACCTCCCGCCCGGTCTCGCCGGGCCCGGCCTCCTGGCACACGTAGGCGACCATCCCGGTGACGGTGGAGCCCCGCCGGGCGCTGCCGGTCACCAGGCCCAGCGCCAGCTGACCGGCGGCGGCCCGCCAGTTCGCCGGCTCGGGCGGGATGCCCAGTCGTGCCCTGCCGCCGAAGCGCCCCTGCTTCCCGGAGTCGTGGAGGGCGACCAGCACCATGCTGTCCTCCGGCCGGTGTCCGAGCAGGTAGGGCAGGGCGTCGGCGAGCTCGCCGGTACTGCGCAGGGTGACCTGGGACAGGAGGGAGTCCGGCGTGGCACCGCCGGGCGCCGTGCCTGTCCCGTCGGTCTCGTTCCGGGACGAACCGGTGATTTCTTCGCGATGTGTCATACGGCGACGATGCGGGCGATACCGGCGATCCGTAAAGCCATCACCCGTTCGGCTGTGGACGACCGGCCTGTGGACAAACCGCGCCTGTCGTCGCCGTCCTGTTTGATGGAGCCATGGACCAGCACCACGACACCACGGAATTGCGGACCGAGGCCGACGCCGTCCTCGCCCGGCTCGTCGGCGATCCCACCGGGCGGGCGAAACTGCGCGAGGACCAGTGGCGTGCGGTCGAGGCTCTGGTCGCCCACCGCCGCCGCGCCCTGGTCGTGCAGCGCACGGGCTGGGGCAAGTCGGCGGTGTACTTCGTGGCGACGTCCCTGCTCCGCGCGCGCGGCAGCGGCCCGACGGTGATCGTCTCGCCGCTGCTGGCGCTGATGCGCAACCAGGTGGAGGCGGCGGCCCGTGCCGGCATCCACGCGCGGACCATCAACTCCGCCAACCAGGAGGACTGGGAGACGGTCCAGGCGGAGATCTCCGCCGGCTCGGTGGACGTGCTGCTGGTCAGTCCCGAGCGGCTGAACAACCCGGACTTCCGTGACAACGTCCTGCCCGCCCTCGCGGCGACCACCGGCCTGCTGGTGGTGGACGAGGCGCACTGCATCTCCGACTGGGGCCACGACTTCCGCCCCGACTACCGCCGCCTCCGCACCATGCTGCAGGAGCTGCCCGCGGGCGTACCGGTGCTCGCGACCACGGCGACCGCCAACGCCCGGGTGACGGCGGACGTCGCCGAGCAGCTCGGCACCGGGGCGGCCGGGGCGGACTCCGGCGCGCTGGTGCTGCGCGGGCCGCTGGACCGGGAGAGCCTGAGCCTGAGCGTCCTCGAACTGCCCGACGCAGCGCACCGTCTGGCCTGGCTGGCCGACCACCTGGACGACCTGCCGGGTTCCGGCATCGTGTACACCCTCACGGTCGCGGCGGCCGAGGAGGTCACGGCCTTCCTGCGTCGCCGCGGGCACACGGTGGCCTCGTACACCGGCAAGACGGAGAACGCGGAACGGCAGCAGGCGGAGGACGACCTGCTGCACAACAAGGTCAAGGCGCTGATCGCCACCTCGGCGCTCGGCATGGGCTTCGACAAGCCCGATCTCGGCTTCGTCGTCCATCTCGGTTCACCCTCCTCGCCGATCGCCTACTACCAGCAGGTCGGCCGCGCGGGCCGCGGGGTGGACCACGCGGAGGTGCTGCTGCTGCCGGGCAAGGAGGACGAGGCGATCTGGCGCTACTTCGCCTCGCTCGCCTTCCCGCCCGAGGAGACGGTGCGCCGCACCCTGGACGTGCTGGCCGGCGCGGACCGCCCGCTGTCCCTGCCCGCGCTGGAGCCGCTGGTCGAGCTGCGCCGGTCCCGGCTGGAGACGATGCTCAAGGTCCTGGACGTGGACGGCGCGGTGCGCCGGGTGAAGGGCGGCTGGATCGCCACCGGCCGGCCGTGGGCCTACGACACGGAGCGGTACGCGTGGGTGGCCCGGCAGCGCGAGGCGGAGCAGGAGGCGATGCGCGCCTACGCCGCCACCACCGGCTGCCGGATGGAGTTCCTGCGGCGTCAGCTGGACGACGAGGAGGCCGCGCCCTGCGGCCGGTGCGACAACTGCGCCGGGGCGCGCTTCACCGCCGACGCCTCCACCGGGGCCGTGAACGCGGCCCGTTCGGACCTGGACCGGGCCGGTGTCGAGGTGGAGCCCCGCAAGATGTGGCCCACCGGCATGACGGCCGTGGGCGTCGACCTGAAGGGGCGCATCCCCGCCTCCGAGCAGGCCGGCGAGGGCCGTGCCCTCGGGCGGCTGTCGGACATCGGCTGGGGCAACCGACTGCGCCCGCTGCTGGCTCCGCAGACCCCCGACGCGGCGGTGCCGGACGACGTGGCCCGCGCGGTGGTGGGGGTGCTGGCCGACTGGGCGAAGGGACCCGGCGGCTGGGCCCCCGGGGTGGAGCGGGCACAGCCCAGGCCGGTGGGCGTGGTGACGGTGGCCTCCCGGTCCCGCCCGCAGCTGGTCGGTTCGCTGGGCGCCCGGATCTCTGAGGTGGGGCGGCTGCCGCTGCTGGGTTCGGTGGAGTACACCCAGGACGCCCCGCCGCCGCACCGGAGCAACAGCGCGCAGCGGCTCAAGGCCCTGCACGATTCCCTGGTCGTGCCGCCCGCCCTGGCCGCCGCGCTGGAGGGCGCTCCCGGGCCCGTACTGCTGGTGGACGACTGGACGGAGACGGGCTGGACGCTGGCCGTGGCGGCCCGGCTCCTGCGCCGGGCGGGGGCGCCCGGGGTGCTGCCGCTGGTGCTGGCCGTGCAGGCCTGAGCCTGCGGGCCGCTCAGGCACGCCGGCACGCCTGAGCGGGGCGGCCCGGGTCCACCGGGCCGCGGTCCGGTCCGCTCGCGCGCGGCGACGAACACGCAGCGTGTCGCCGGGAACGCGGAACTCGCGGTTCACCGGAGCGGCAGGCGGAACCGGAGCGTCCTGATTACTCTGTGCGCCGGTTGGCGCGCCTGCGCCGCGGGGATATTGGAGACGGAACGTCAGAAAGCGGTCAGCGGTCCCAATTGCTCGTTGCCGACGCTCAGTTCGAGGGCGAGAATTGAGATCCGCCCCCGCGTTGACCCGCCGTCGAACGGCCGGGCGCCTCGTGGTGCGCTCCCCCGAATCCGACCCCGCCCGCGCTGTGGGCGTACCTGCCGAAGGGAGGACCGTGACCTTCGGATTCGCCCCGTCCTCCGCGGCAGCCGCGTCGACGTCCGCCGACCCGTCCGCCGCGTCCGCCAGTCGCCTGCTCGAGCCCGCGGAGTGGAGCGCCGCCGAGGTGCCGCTGCTGCGAAGCCCTCGCGAGGTCGTCAACGGCCTGCATTCCAGGCACCTGCCCAAGCCCGACACCGCGGTGGTCGCCGTCCTCGACCCGGACGAACGGCTGCGCGCCAGCGCTTCGTTCGTCCGCCGGCCCGGCACGCCCGCGGACGGCTGGATGTTCCGCAACGCCCTGCTGGCGCAGTTGCGCCGGGTGATCCCCCACGACCTGCGCCGCCGCAGCCCGGTGCACACGGCGGTGCTGCTGTACTGCCGTGAGGGCGACAGCCGCTGGACCGAGGAGGACGGCGCCTGGATGTGGGGACTCCGGGACGCCTGCACGCTGCACGGGCTCCGCTGCGGCGCCTACATCACCCTGACCAGGGACGGCTGGCAGGTCCAGGGCGAGGGCCGCGGCGGCCGGCGTCCCCATCTGGAGTCACCGCCCGAACTGTTCGGCGGTACGGCCCCCATTCCGCTGCCCCGCACGGGCGGGGCGGCGTCCGAGATCCTGCGGCGCGCGGCGGCCCGCTGAGCGCGTGGCCGCCGGGCGTTCGGGACGACCGTCCCTGGTCCGCCCGCGGCGCGGGCGGACCAGGGATCAGACCCCGGTGCCCAGCGCCGCGTCGACCCGCTGCGGCTCGCCGCAGACGATCAGCAGCGCACCGGCCCGGCGCAGCGCGGCCGGCAGCGCCTCGGCCACCTCGGCGTCCGTGCCGCCGTTGACGGCGATCACGGCCACCGGACGCGGCGCGAGCCGGTCCAGCGCGGCCGCGCCGGCGTAGAAGACGTCGTCGCCGGCGTCGTGCTGCGCCCAGTAGGCGGCTTCGCCGAAGGACAGCTCGTGGACGGCCCACGGGTGGGGGTCGCCGGTGGTGATCAGCAGGACCTCGCCCGGAGCGCGACCGGAGTCGAGCAGCAGGTCGACGGCCTCCTCCGCGGCGTCCAGCGCACCGTCCAGCGGGGCGGGGATC
>NZ_JBRIOU010000002.1:69568-72206 GCF_053474865.1 Streptomyces sp. CO7 | reverse complement strand
GGGGTCGGCACGCTACGGCTGGGGGCCGCAGCGGTGCTGCCCTGGGCGCTCTCGGGAATCTGGGGCTCCTCGGGACTGAGAGGCATGGCTCGATGTCTGTCAAATGTCGGTGCGCCCAGTATGTCGGGGGCACGTCAGGGGGTGGTACCGCGGGAAGCGGACCGGTCAGAAGTCGAAGCCCGGTTGGCCCTCGATCTCTGGAACGCTCGCCTCCGCCCAGGTGCGGACCTTCTTGAGGTGCCGCCACCGTGGCAGCGCATCAAGATACGCCCACGACAACCGGTGGTGAGGAGTGGGTCCCCTTTCCTCCAGCGCGGCGCGGTGGACGGGGGACGGATAGCCGGCGTTCGCCGCGAAGGCGAAGTCCTCGTGGGCCGTGCCCAGTTCCGCCATCATCGCGTCCCGCTCGACCTTGGCGATCACCGAGGCGGCGGCGACGGCGACGCAGCTCCGGTCACCCTTGATCACCGTGCGCACCTGCCAGGGGGCGCCCAGGTAGTCGTGCTTGCCGTCCAGGATCACCGCGTCCGGCCGGACCGGAAGGGCCTCCAGCGCGCGTACCGCGGCGAGCCGCAGCGCGGCGGTCATGCCCAGTTCGTCGATCTCCTCGGGCGAGGAATGGCCCAGCGCGTAGGCGGTGACCCAGTCGCGGAGCTCGGCGGAGAGTTCGTTGCGTCGCTTCACCGTGAGCAGCTTGGAGTCGGTGAGGCCGTGGGGCGGACGACGCAGGCCCGTTATGGCCGCGCAGACGGTGACCGGACCGGCCCAGGCGCCGCGACCCACCTCGTCGACACCGGCGACGACCTTGGCTCCGGTCGTGGCGCGAAGGGAGCGCTCGACGGTGTGTGTGGGCGGTTCGTAGGGCATGACGCTCATAGCCTACGCCGCCTCCGGACGGGCAGGACCCCCGGCCTCGCACCGCCCCGGCCACCATCGCCCGGGTTCACGTTCGCACACGTCATGCGCGACACATGGAGGACCACGCGAGCGGGCGGGGCGCCTTCCACCCGCAGTCACCCTTCGGGCAGATCAGCGAGGCAGGAAAGGCACGGTTCAACCTCAGGCCCGCACCTCACGGCTGGCGTGTCGCAACCCTCCGCCCGTCACGGATCGCACGTGTGAACGGAAATGCGCGCCCGGTCACGACCCCGCCGGCCCACCCCACGCGTGCCCCCGGAGCGGCTCCGCGCAAGCGCGAGGACCGGCCTGCGTGTACCGCGAGGCCGGTCCCGGCAGAACCCCGTCCGGCGCCGCGTGGAGCCGGAGCCCCCGCGCGGCGCCGGTGGTCTACTCGTAGAGGTCGTCCTCCCAGCGGGAGCCGGTGTCGCACGACTGCGGGTCCCGGTCGGCCGGCCGGTCGGCGAGGATCCGGCGGGCCTCCCGCTCGCTCCAGCTGGTGGCGTACCAGGGCGTGACGTCGTCCAGCTCGTCGGTGTACTGGGCGAGCAGGCAGCTGCGCAGCGGCTCCTCGAGACGGTCCAGGGCCGGCACCGCGTCGACGGACAGGTCCTCCAGGTACATCCGGTCGATCTTCCCGTTCGCCGCGTACCGCGTGACGTTGTGCTCGGCGATCAGCGCGTCGGGGGACATCAGGCCGAACGCCAGCACGCCCGCGGCGGCCGAGACGGCGACGGCGCGCGGCAGCCACCGTGCGCCCCAGACCCCCGCCGCCATGACCAGGACGATCACCAGCCCCAGCCAGAACTCCATGGCGAGCACGGAGATCCTCAGCCGGGTCAGGCCGTAGGCGTCGACGTACATGTCCATGCGCCGTACCGCGGAGGCCACGACGACCAGGGCGAGCGCGCAGAGCACCCCGAGGACGCCGCGCACCAGCACGCGATCGCGCGGCCCCGACCGGGGCGCCGTGCGGGCGGCGACGATCACCACGACCAGGAACAGCAGGGTGACGATCAGCAGCTGCCAGAAACCCTGGCGCGCGTATTCGGAGTAGGTCAGGCCCGTCTTGTCCAGCACCGCGTCGTAGCCGCCGAACAGCACCGCCAGCTGCACCGCGTTGAACGCCGCGAACAGCACGGTGAGCACGATCAGCGGCAGCGCCCACTCGGTGCGGCCCCGGGGCCGTCCGGCAGGGATCCGGGTGCGGTCCCAGGGCACCGGCGCGGCGGCGGTGCGGGCCGCCGCGAGCGCCCCGACGACACCGAGGGCGAAGGCCACCAGCCGCAGCGGCCCGTCGGCCGGCTCCTCCAGGTCGGGCACGAGGTTGCCCAGCAGGTCCGCGAAGGCCGCGTCGGCGCCCGCGAACAGCGCACCGAAGACGATCAGCAGCAGGACGGCCACGCCGGTCCCGCGCAGCACAGGCCCCAGCCGGCCCGAGGTGCCTGCGGCCCGCTCCTTGAGCCCGCGGGCCGCCCAGGCGAAGCCCGGGACGGTGGCCCCGCACAGTCCGAGCGGGGCGAGCAGCACGGCGGCCCAGGAACGGCCTCCGTTGAGTGCGAGCGCGCCCATCGCGAAGGCTCCGGCCACCGCGAGGAACACCGGCCAGCCGGCGTCGCGCAGCGCGGGCACCACGAGCAGCGCGAGTCCGGCCACGGCCCAGACCACCGTCCAGGGCCGCGGTCCACGCTTCGCGCGGCGGGCGGCCGCCCAGGCCGCCACGGCGGCGGGGACCGCCACC
>NZ_JBRIOU010000002.1:61376-69468 GCF_053474865.1 Streptomyces sp. CO7 | reverse complement strand
AGCGGCCACCCCCGGCGACGATGCGGCGGGTGGGCCCCGGGCCCCCCCGCGAGCACCGGGGCGGCGACGAGGCCCGCCGCGAGCGCGGCCCACAGGGTCACCGTGGTCACGGGAGCCGGGGCTCCACCCCTGACCTTGTCGAACCAGCCCGGGACCGGCGGCGGTCCGGCGACCCGCGGTGGGGGCGCCCAGGTACGGGACGGTGGCGGCCATGCGCCTGCCGCGTCGGCCCTGGCCCTGTCCCCGCCGGCCGGGGCAGCGGCCGGGGACGGGTGAGGCGCCTCCCGGCCGTCACCGCGCCGCGCCACGCCCTCCTGCTTCTCGCCGGACCCGTCCTGAGGCTCCTGCGGTGGTATGTCGGACAACCGGGACCCCTCCCCCACCGCACGACGGACGAGGCCCGACGGTCCTGCCGGAACACACGCCGGTGCGGCGCGGGGCGGAACGGGGCCGGTCCCGGTGCGGTGTGTCGTGATGAGCGCCGCGTGATCACCAGGCAGCGGCGGCTCACGCTAGTGCCGCCTGCCGGGGGCGGCCCGGAACGGAGGAGTCTGTGGCAACCCTGTGGCATGCCTGTGACACACGGACCGTCCGTGGCCCGAGGGATGGCGGGCGCGCAACGGTCGGGCCGGGACCACGAGAGGCGTCCAGTGAGCGCACGAGCCACGAAGACAGCCCGGCGAGGGAAGGGCCGCGCGGGAGGCAGCCCCTGCACGACCGCCAGGGCGGCCGTCGAAGGAAGCGCCGCGGCGGCAGCCGACCGAGGCCCCGCCGAGACGCAGACATCAGCCGGCAGCCCCGAGGTCCCACCAAGACGGAGACGTCAGCCGGCAACCGACCGAGGGCCCGCCGAAAAAACGTCAGCCGACAGCCGGCCCGACCGCCTCCCGTGGCCCCGCCGGCCCGGAACCCACCGGCTCGATACCCACCGGCTCGATCCCCGCCGGCCCGGAACCCACCGGCTCCGGCACCCACGCGGGCAGCGGCTCGCTGCGCCCGGTCCATTCCGCGGGCGGCGCTCCGGCCGGGCCGGCCGCCGCGACGACGCCTCCCACCACCGCGCAGGTGGTGTCCACGTCCCCGCCGGCCCGGGCGGTGGTCCAGAAGGCCTTCCGGAAGTCGTTCCCCGCCCGCGCCGCGGACCAGAGGGCGAACGGGACCGTGTCCTGCGCGGTGCTGCGCCGCCCGCAGCCGACCACCGCGGCCACGGTGGCGGAGTCCTCGTAGTCGAGCAGGGTGCGCACCCGCTCCAGGCCGAGGCCGACCATGCTCCGGGCCGGCAGCAGGGCCAGCACCCCGTCGATCAGCTCCTCCGGGCGGTACGCGCCCGCGGACCGTGCGGCCAGGGCCGCGGCCGCGGCGACCGCCTGCGCCCCGGCCACCCCCTCGGGGTGGCGATGGGTGGTGACGGCCGACAGGGTGGCCTCGCGAACCGCGCGCTCCGGGTCGTCGGCGAACCATGCGCCGAGCGGGGCGACCCGCATGGCGGCGCCGTTGCCCCAGGATCCCTGGCCCTCGAACAGCGCGGCGGACAGCTCACGCCAGTCGCCCCCCTCGCGCACCAGGCGGAGCATCCGGTTGACCGCCGGACCGTAGCCGCGGTCGAAGTCGTGGTGCCGGGCGAAGGCGGCGGCCAGTTCGTCCTGGTCGACGCCGCCGCGCGCGGCGAGGACGGCCACCACCGAGCAGGCCATCTCGGTGTCGTCGGTCCAGCCCCACGTGCCGGGCGGGAGGCCGCCGCCACGCAGCAGCGGCCCGTTGGCGGGGACGAAGAACTGGGAGCCGAGGGCGTCGCCCACGGTGAGTCCGGTCAGGGAGGCGAGGGCACGGTCCAGACGTGCTCCGGGGTGGGAAGAAGGGTCAGTGGTCGCGGTCGTCACGCTGCCATCCTGCCGGTCGCCCCCGGCTCCGGCCAGGGGCTTTCGGCACGGGCTCGCGCCAGCGGTCGAAGGGCCGGTCCAGGGTGTATTTGCCGTTCTCCCCGAGAACGAGCATGCGGGTCTCGCCGTTCCCGGGATTGGAGAGCGACTCGAACTCGTCGACCGTCCAGTGGAACCAGCGCATGCAGAAGAGCCGCATCGCCAGGCCGTGCGTGACCAGCAGGACGTTCGGCGGGTGGTCGGGGTGCTCGAAGCTGCGGAACAGGCTCTCCAGGAAGCCGCCGACCCGGTCGTAGACGTCGGCGCCGGACTCCCCCTGGGCGAAGCGGTAGAAGAAGTGGCCGTAGGCGTCGCGGTTCTCCTTCTGGCGCGCCACGTCGTCGGGGTCCTGGAGGTTGCCCCAGTCCTGCTCGCGCAGCCGGGGCTCCTCGCGGACCCGCACCCGGGCGGGGTCGAGCCCGAGCCCCTGGAAGGTCTCGTGGGTCCGGCGGTAGGGCGAGACGTAGACGCTCACCCGGTCCTCGCCGAACACCTCGCGGAGCCGGCGGCCGGTCTCCTCGGCCTGCCTCCAGCCCTGGGCGGTGAGGGGGAGGGCGTGGTCAGGGGTCTGCTCGTAGACGGAGTCGTCGGCGTTGCCAGCGGACTCGCCGTGCCGGACGAGGACGATGCGACGGGGTCGGGGCATACCGGCAACCCTAGATCGGGTGCGGGCGCCCGCGGCGGCCTCCCCGCTTCTCAGGGACGTTCCGCCGGAATCACCGTCCACGTGGGCTCCAGATCCACTATGTCGCCGTCGAGGTCCGCCACGTCCGCCTCGAGCTGGGCGCGCAGGGCGAGCCGTTCGATGCGCTCGGTGCGGTACTTGGCCCGCTCGGCGGTCGACTGCCACATGGAGAGGATCATGAACTCGGGCCCCGGCGCCTCGGCGAACAGCCCGCGCACCATGCCGGGGGACCCCGCCATCGCGGGGTTCCACACCTTCTCCTGCATCAGTGCGAAGTGCTCCGCACGCTCCTCGTGCACCCGGCAGTGGGCCACCCGGACCCGGTCGGCCTCGGCGAAGCGCGGCAGGAAGCCGGTCTTCACGTCGAAACGGTGGGTGAAGAGCCGGACCCGGGGGTCGCGGAAGGTCCCGGCCTGAGCGGTGGCCAGCCGGTCGTGGGAGAGCGCCATGAACGAGTCGTAGAGCACCCGGCTCTCCCAGAAGGAGAAGAGGTGCACGACGCCCGGCCGCATCCGGCTCCATCCACCACCCTGCCCATGGAAGCCGGACTCGCCGCGCAGACCCGCCCATTTTCGCTGCCCCTGCTCGAACCCCCGGGGGTCCGTGACCGTGCAGCGAATCCACTTGACCAGCACCGCGCCATCGTACGGCCACGAGGAGCGGCGCTGGAGGGCGCGAACTACCGGCGCACTCACCGGCGATGACTCGCACACGCGTGGCAGGATGGACAACCGGCCTTCTGCGCGCTCCGGTTGGACCGGTGGGGTGCGCAACAAGCGCCTGCGACACGGGCGTCGGAAGGCCGCACGGACTCAGACCCAGGGAAGGGGAGACCATGTCCGGCAGCGTTTCCGGCATCGGCAAGGGGATCGCCAAGGTCGAGGTGTCACTGAAGTGGGACCCCAGCCCGATGGGGCAACCCGCGATCGACCTCGACCTGGTGGCGGGGGTCTACCGGCACGCCGACCCGCACGGTACGCCCGTGTACGTGGTGCACTTCGACAGCCGCTCGCCCGACGGGACGATCACCCTGAGCCGGGACAGCCGGGACGGCAAAGGGTTCGGCTGGGACGAGGTGATGACCCTCGAACTGGGCCGTCTCGCCGAGGAGTTCGGCCGCGTCGTGGTCGGCGCGGTGATACAGCAGAGCAACGGGGAGCGCGCCTTCTCCCAGGTCCCCCAGGCCCGCTACCGGGTGGCCGAGGGGTACACGGCGCTGGCCGAGGACGACTTCGCGACGGTCCACGGCGCCCGGGCGGCCACCCTGGCCGAGTTCGTCCGCGAGGGCGGCCGCTGGCACTTCCGCCCGGCGGTCCGCGGCTTCGACGACGCGGAGCGTTTCCCGCAGGCCATGGGCGCCGCGAGCGGCGCCTGACCCGGCCCGCACCTCCACGCATCCCGGCGCCCGCACCTCCACGCATCCCGGCGGGGGCCCGGCACCGGGCCCTCGCCGGGCGTACCGGCGACGCGGCGCCGGGCGCACCGGCGCCGCAGGCAAGCCCCCGGACGCACGCGACGGCGGGAGGAGCGTGAAGCTCCTCCCGCCGTCGGCGTTCTCAGCGGATCGCGTCACCCGCGTGGGTCACGCGACTCCGCCCGCGGTCAGCTGCAGCCGCTGGTCGAGCCGCAGCCCTCGCAGACGTAGCAGGAACCGGCCCGCTGCATCTTGGTGCCGCAGGAGAAGCACAGCGGGGCGTCGGCCTGGATGCCCAGCTGCATCTCGACCAGCTCCGCGTTGGTGTGCGACTCGCGCGGCGCCGGCTTGGCGACCGGGGCCTCGGCCTTCGGCGTCACCACGGGCGCCGACTGGGCGAGGGTCTCGGTGTCCATGTCGTCCTCCGCGAAGATCGGCTCGTAGGAACCGGTCTCCAGGTGGCGCTGACGCTCCTCGGCGGTGTGGATGCCGAGCGCGGACCGCGTCTCGAAGGGCAGGAAGTCCAGCGCCAGGCGGCGGAAGATGTAGTCGACGATCGACTGCGCCATCCGCACGTCCGGGTCGTCCGTCATGCCGGCCGGCTCGAAGCGCATGTTGGTGAACTTCGAGACGTAGGTCTCCAGCGGAACGCCGTACTGCAGGCCCACCGAGACGGCGATGGAGAAGGCGTCCATCATGCCGGCCAGGGTCGAGCCCTGCTTCGACATCTTCAGGAAGACCTCGCCGAGACCGTCGTCCGGGTAGGAGTTGGCGGTCATGTAGCCCTCGGCGCCGCCGACGGTGAAGGAGGTGGTGATCCCGGGCCGTCCCTTCGGCAGGCGCTTGCGCACCGGGCGGTACTCGACGACCTTCTCGACCTTGGCCGGGGCCTCGGCGACCGGCTCGGCCTTCTTCTCCTCCTTCTTCTTGGCGGAGAGGGGCTGGCCGACCTTGCAGTTGTCGCGGTAGATGGCGAGCGCCTTGACGCCCAGCTTCCACGCCTCGAAGTAGATCTCCTCGACCTCCTCGACGGTCGCCGTCTCCGGCATGTTGACCGTCTTGGAGATGGCGCCCGAGATCCACGGCTGGATCGCGGCCATCATGCGGACGTGGCCCATCGGGGAGATGGCGCGCTCGCCCATGGCGCAGTCGAAGACCTCGTAGTGCTCCGGCTTGAGGCTCGGCGCGTCGATCACATTGCCGTGCTCGGCGATGTGGGCGACGATCGCCTCGATCTGCTCCTCCTGGTAGCCCAGGCGGCGCAGGGCCTGCGGAACGGTGCCGTTGACGATCTGCATCGAGCCGCCGCCGACGAGCTTCTTGAACTTGACCAGGGCCAGGTCCGGCTCGACGCCCGTGGTGTCGCAGCCCATGGCCAGACCGATGGTGCCGGTCGGGGCCAGGACGGACGCCTGGGAGTTGCGGAAGCCGTTCTGCGCACCGAGACGCAGAACGTCCTGCCAGGCCTCGGTCGCGGCGGCCCACACCGGGGAGTCCAGGTCGTCCATGCGGACGGCCACGGCGTTGGCGTCGGAGTGCTGCTTCATCACGCGCTGGTGCGGCTCGGCGTTGCGGGCGTAACCGTCGTACGGACCGACGACGGCGGCCAGCTCGGCGGAGCGGCGGTAGGCGGTGCCGGTCATCAGGGAGGTGATGGAGCCGGCGAGGGAGCGGCCGCCGTCCGAGTCGTAGGCGTGGCCGGTGGCCATCAGCAGGGCGCCGAGGTTGGCGTAGCCGATGCCCAGCTCGCGGAAGGCGCGGGTGTTCTCACCGATCTTCTCGGTGGGGAAGTCCGCGAAGCAGATCGAGATGTCCATCGCGGTGATGACCAGCTCGACGACCTTCTGGAAGCGCTCGACGTCGAAGGACTGCTTGCCCTTGCCGTCGTCCTTCAGGAACTTCATCAGGTTCAGCGAGGCGAGGTTGCAGGACGTGTTGTCCAGGTGCATGTACTCGCTGCACGGGTTCGAGCCGTTGATGCGGCCGGACTCCGGGCACGTGTGCCAGTGGTTGATGACGTCGTCGTACTGGATGCCGGGGTCCGCGCAGGCCCAGGCGGCCTCGGCCATCTTGCGGAACAGGTCCTTGGCGTCGACCTCCTCGATGACCTCGCCGGTCATGCGGGCACGCAGGCCGAACTTCGAGCCCGTCTCCACGGCCTTCATGAACTCGTCGTTCACGCGGACCGAGTTGTTGGCGTTCTGGTACTGGACGGACGTGATGTCGTCGCCGCCCAGGTCCATGTCGAAGCCCGCGTCACGCAGGGCGCGGATCTTCTCCTCCTCCTTCACCTTGGTCTCGATGAAGTTCTCCACGTCGGGGTGGTCGACGTCGAGGATGACCATCTTGGCCGCGCGGCGGGTGGCGCCGCCGGACTTGATGGTTCCCGCGGAGGCGTCGGCGCCGCGCATGAAGGAGACCGGACCGGAGGCGTTGCCGCCGGAGGAGAGGAGCTCCTTGGAGGAGCGGATGCGGGACAGGTTCAGGCCGGCGCCCGAACCGCCCTTGAAGATCATGCCCTCTTCCTTGTACCACTCCAGGATCGACTCCATGGAGTCGTCGACGGAGAGGATGAAGCAGGCGGAGACCTGCTGCGGCTGCGGCGTGCCGACGTTGAACCAGACCGGGCTGTTGAAGCTGAAGATCTGGTGCAGCAGGGCGTAGGCCAGCTCGTGCTCGAAGATCTCGGCGTCCGCGGGCGAGGCGAAGTACTTGTTGTCCTCGCCGGCCTTGCGGTACGTCTTCACGATCCGGTCGATCAGCTGCCGCAGGCCGGTCTCCCGCTGCGGGGTGCCGACCGCGCCCCGGAAGTACTTGCTGGTGACGATGTTGACCGCGTTCACCGACCAGAAGTCGGGGAACTCGACGCCACGCTGCTCGAAGTTGATCGAGCCGTCGCGCCAGTTGGTCATGACGACGTCACGGCGCTCCCAGACCACCTCGTCGTACGGGTGCACGCCGGGGGTGGTGTGGACACGCTCGATGCGCAGTCCCTGCCGGGCCGCAGCAGCCTTGGAACCCTTGGCCCGGGAACCTCGTGCCGGACCGCTCGCCGTCTCTGTCATGCCGCCTCCCTGTATCGGGCAAAACGCCCTGAAGTGCCCCGTTCTTCCCGTGGGGCACGTATCTGTCCTGTAAGCCGTGGGACGCCCTCGCGCCGTCGCCCACGACCGGTCCTTCCTCCACAGCCGTCCGGTCCGGCCCGGGCCGCTGCCCCGGTGCCGGTCCGCCCGCTCAGTCGGCGGCGCTCACGGGCACGGGAGCGTTCACCGGCTCCACCTGCCCGCGGTCGTCTTCCCGGGCCCGCTCGCCCGAAGCGCCCCCGCCCGAAGCGGCGTCACCCGAAGCGTCCTGCACTCCCTCGCCGGGGGCGGGACGCCGTGCCTCCCTCAGCTCCACGATCGCGCCCTCGAAGTCCTCCAGGGACTCGAAGGCCCGGTAGACGGAGGCGAAGCGCAGGTAGGCCACCAGGTCGAGCTCCTGGAGCGGACCGAGTATGGCCAGCCCCACGTCGTGCGTGGTGAGCTCGGCACTGCCGGTGGCGCGCAGCGCCTCCTCGACCCGCTGCCCCAGCTTCGCCAGCGCGTCCTCGGTCACCGGCCTGCCCTGACAGGCCTTGCGGACGCCGTTGATGACCTTGCTGCGGCTGAACGGTTCGGTGACCCCGGAGCGCTTGATCACCATGAGTGAGCACGTCTCGACGGTGGTGAACCGCCGGGTGCACTCGGGGCACTGCCGGCGCCTGCGGATCGACGTGCCGTCGTCCGTCGTACGACTGTCGACGACCCGGCTGTCGGGGTGCCTGCAGAAGGGGCAGTGCATGGTTCTCCAACCCTCCTCGCAAGCAGAAACAAGCGCCTCAGGGACCCCGCGGGCCCCTCGAAGCGAGCACCAGCATAGGCGATGGCCTGGGGCTCGCAGACCACCCCCACCACAACTTCTGGGTGGCGCCGGAAATACAACCACTACATGTGGGGCCGCGGTGGGAAATGGCGGAACGCGCACCTCAGCCGCGCGTGTCCCGTCCGGCGGGCGGCACCGGGGCGCGGGAAGGGCCGGGGGACGGGCCGCACC
>NZ_JBRIOU010000002.1:60079-61276 GCF_053474865.1 Streptomyces sp. CO7 | reverse complement strand
GGGCACCCGCGGGGGCCGCCGACGACCGGTTGGGGAGGTACCGTGAGCACCCGGCGGACACGGCGCGCGACTCCTGGGAGGATGCCGGGCCGGAGGGTGCCATGAGGTCGGCCCGCCGGGGTACCGGATGGCAGACTGTGGGTCGTCCGGGGCGGGCGCGGACCGGTGTGAAGCGTATACCGGTGCCCCTTTTCGCCCCGGGACGGGGTGGTGTGCGGCCTTACACCCGAACACGGACACGTGTCAGAGGGAACCGCATTTTTCACTCGAACGTGTGTTTGGCGCAACCTTTCGAAAGCCTCTACCGTTGTGCAGCAGGGAGACCATCGAGAGGGGCCGACGTGACCACCACCGCAGACAGCGCCACCATCACCGCCCAGGACCGCTCCCAGGGGCGTATCGAGCCGCAACATGCGGTGAACAACGCCGGGATCAACACCGCGATGAACGAAGCCACGCACCCCGAGGGGCCAAAGCGGTCCCTGCCGGGCCGACCTCCCGGCATCCGGGCGGACAGCTCGGGCCTCACCGACCGCCAGCGCCGCGTCATCGAGGTCATCCGTGACTCGGTGCAGCGCCGGGGGTACCCGCCGTCCATGCGGGAGATCGGGCAGGCCGTCGGCCTCTCCAGCACCTCCTCCGTGGCGCATCAGCTGATGGCGCTCGAGCGCAAGGGTTTCCTTCGCCGCGACCCGCACCGGCCGCGCGCCTACGAGGTCCGCGCGTCGGACCAGGCGGCTCCCGTCCAGCCCACCGACACCGCGGGCAAGCCGGCCGCGTCCTACGTGCCCCTGGTGGGCCGTATCGCCGCCGGTGGGCCGATCCTGGCCGAGGAGTCGGTCGAGGACGTGTTCCCGCTGCCCCGCCAGCTGGTGGGCGACGGCGAGCTGTTCGTGCTGAAGGTCGTCGGTGACTCCATGATCGAGGCCGCGATCTGCGACGGCGACTGGGTCACGGTGCGCCGCCAGCCCGTCGCGGAGAACGGTGACATCGTCGCCGCGATGCTCGACGGCGAGGCCACGGTGAAGCGCTTCAAGCGCGAGGACGGCCACGTGTGGCTGCTGCCGCACAACGCCGCCTACGAGCCCATCCCGGGCGACGACGCCACCATCCTGGGCAAGGTGGTCGCGGTCCTGCGCCGCGTCTGAGGCAGGCGGCCGTCGGGCCGCGTTCGACCGGGCCCCGGAACCCCTGCGC
>NZ_JBRIOU010000002.1:48756-59979 GCF_053474865.1 Streptomyces sp. CO7 | reverse complement strand
GTACGCAGGGCCGACCCGGCGCACAGGGCCGCCCTGGGGCACCGGTCATGCCGCTCCCGCCGGTCCGGCCACGGTGAGCGCCGCCCGAGCGCACGAGCCGCCCTCGCACCGAGTTCCGGGCCGCGGCCGGCTACCGGGCTGCAGGGTTCCGCAGGGCTGTGGCGGTCGCCCAGCCGGTTCCCCGGAGCGCCGAGGGTCCAGAGCCGCGGGATCCGCCGGACGCACGAGGCCGCCGCACGGCCGGCGTGACCGAAGGGCGGCCGCCGGCCGTGCGGCGGCCGTGTGACGGCCCTTAGAGCCCTTCCTCCCGCGCCTTCGCGTCGATGGCGGCCAGCGAGCGGCGGACCTGGTTCGGGTCGGTCGTGTACCAGAAGTCCGGCATCCCTGCCTTGAGGAAGCTGCCGTACCGTGCCGTGGCCAGCCGCTGGTCGAGGACGGCGACCACGCCGCGGTCACCGGTGGCCCGGACCAGGCGGCCGGCCCCCTGCGCCATCAGCAGCGCCGCGTGGTTCGCGGCGACCGCCATGAAGCCGTTGCCGCCGCCCTCCTCCACGGCCTTCTGCCGCGCGCTCATCAGCGGGTCGTCGGGCCGGGGGAACGGGATCTTGTCCATGACCACCAGCTGACAGCTGGGCCCGGGCACGTCCACGCCCTGCCAGAGGGAGAGCGTGCCGAACAGGCAGGTCCGCGGGTCGGCGGCGAAGTTCTTGATCAGCTCGCCGAGGGTCTCCTCCCCCTGCAGCAGGACGGGGAACTCCGGGATCCGCTCGCGCAGTTCCTCGGCCGCCAGGTGCGCGGCCCGCATCGAGGAGAACAGGCCGAGGGTGCGCCCGCCGGCGGCCTGGATCAGCTCGGTGAGCTCGTCCAGCATGTCCGCCCGGTCTCCGTCCCGGGCCGGCCGGGCCAGGTGCTTGGCGACGTACAGGATGCCCTGCTTGGGGTAGTCGAACGGCGATCCGACGTCGACGCCCTTCCACGGCGGGAGGTCGTCGCCCTCGACGCCCTCACGGCCGAGCCCCAGCGACGCGGCCACACCGTTGAAGTCCCCGCCCAGCTTGAGCGTGGCGGAGGCCAGTACGACGCTGCGGTCGGTGAACAGCTTCTCCCGCATCAGCCCGGCCACCGACAGCGGCGCCACCCGCAGCGAGGCCCCGAACCGGTCGTGCCGCTCGTACCAGACGACGTCCCACTCGTTGTGGTGGGTGATCCGCTCGGCGACGGCGTGTACGTTCTCGACGGAGGCCAGCGCCTGCTTGCGGACGGCGTCCTCGTCCTGGACGGACTTGTCCCGGGTGTTGCCGATGGCGGTGATCACCGACCGGCAGGCGTCCCGCAGCGCGGTGAGCGCGTAGGACAGGTCCTCGGGGATCTCCTCCAGGCGCCCCGGCAGCGCCAGCTCCATGACCCGCTCGAAGCCCTCGGAGGCGGTCTGCAGCTGGTCCGCGTACTTCTCGTCGACCAGCTTGGCGGCGCGGCGCACCGCGCGGCCGACCTGGCCGGGCGTGAGCTCCCCGGTGGCGACGCCGGTGACCCGGGAGACCAGCTCATGCGCCTCGTCGACGATCAGCACCTCGTGCTGGGGGACCACGGGGGCGCCCTCGATGGCGTCGATGGCCAGCAGCGCGTGGTTGGTGACGATCACGTCGGCGAGCTTGGCCCGCTCGCGGGCGGCCTCGGCGAAGCACTCGGCGCCGTAGGCGCACTTGGTGGCGCCCAGGCATTCACGGGAGGAGACCGACACCTGCTGCCAGGCCTTGTCGGAGACGCCCGGGGTGAGGTCGTCCCGGTCGCCGTTCTCGGTCTCGTCGGCCCAGTCACGCAGCCGGAGCAGGTCCTGGCCGAGCTTGCTGGTGGGCGCGGCGGCCTCGAACTGGTCGAAGAGGCCCTCGTCCTCCTCCTGCGGGACACCCTCGTGCAGCCGGTGCAGGCACAGGTAGTTGGAGCGGCCCTTGAGGATCGCGTACTCGGGACGGCGCCGCAGCAGCGGGTGCAGCGACTCCACCGTGCGGGGCAGGTCGCGCTCGACCAGCTGGCGCTGCAGGGCGAGGGTGGCCGTGGCGACGACCACGCGCTCCCCGTGCGCGAGGGCGGGCACCAGGTAGCCGAGCGACTTTCCGGTGCCGGTGCCGGCCTGGACCAGCAGGTGCGTTCCGTCGTCGATGGCCTCCGCGACGGCTTCGGCCATGGTCACCTGGCCGGGGCGCTCCGTGCCGCCGACGGCCGCGACCGCGGCGTGCAGGAGTTCGGGGAGTGAGGGCTTCGTCATAGCGCCACCAACCCTAGTGCGTCCCTCCGACAACGCCCCGCCCGCGGATCAGCAGGGCGGCGCGTTTGCCGGGCAGCGCCAGCTCGGCGGCCCGGCGGAACCCGGCCTTCCGGAAGGCGCCGATCGAGGCGTGGTTACGGACGTCGGGCTCGGCGACCACCCGTGGGCAGGCCGGGTCCCGGTCGAACACCAGCCGGACCACCGCGTCCAGCAGTAGGGCGCCCAGGCCGCGGCCGCGGTCGGCGGCCTCGCCGATCAGCAGGTGCACGCCGGTGTCGTGGGGGCGCGCGGGGTAGTGGTCCGCGAGCGGGTCCAGGTCGGCGCGGTAGATCTCCCAGTAGCTCATCGCGCGCCCGTCGAGCAGCCCGAGGCAGGGCAGGCTCCGGCCGCCTCCGACGACGACGTCGCCACCGTCACCGCCGCACTGGGCGCGCAGGTGCTCCTCCGTCCGCCGGGGCGGCCCGGCGAGCTCCCAGAACGCCGCCACGACGGGGTCGTTCATCCACCGGTGCACGAGCGCGAGGTGGTCGGCGACGCGCACGGGCAGCAGCCGGAACCTCCCGGCACGGGTGGCGACCGGGCCCCAGCCGTCGGCCCGTCCCGGGCGGTGGGACCCGTACGGCCGGACCGGGGCGGCCAGGGGAGACATGGCGGCGGTCATCCTGCGTACACCGGGTTGGCGACGGTGACGTACACCGACTGCGTGTCGACCGGGCCGACGAGTTCGTCGAGGCCGTGCAGCCGGGTGAGCAGGTTGGCCTTGCACCGCAGCAGCGGTTCGTCCAGCAGCCGGGCGGGCAGCGCGGAGCGGGTGCGGTCGGGCCCGGTGGCCACGTCGGACAGGAAGCGGCGGAACGCGGCGAGCAGCAGGCGCTCGTCGGCGAGCCGCTGCGAGCCGAACGCGCCGATGAGCCCGAGGACGTTGTTGACGCCGAGGTAGTAGGCGAAGCGCTCGTCGGTGACGGCGTCGCCGACGAAGCTGTCGCTGCGGCGGCCCACGCCGGGCAGCCGGGCCTCCAGTTCGGCCCGGCGCGACTCGCGGAAGTAGTACCCCTGGTTGTCCCGGTAGCGGCCGCCGGCCGGCCAGCCGTCCGCGTCCAGGACGACGAGGGTGTTCTGCTGGTGGGCCTCCAGGGCGACGCCCGCCTCCCCGTCGAGCCACAGCACCGGGCGGACGACGGCGTGCAGGTAGCGCAGGAGCCACTCGGCGCAGACGGCGTCCAGGGGCCGCCCGGTGCGCTCGGAAAGCCCGGTGACCAGACCGGCGAGCCGGGAGACGGGCCGGCCGGGCCGGCGCGCGCAGGCCGGCCGGGGGGCGCAGAGCGCGGCGACGCACAGCACGTCGTCGGCGGGCCCGAACGGGTTGTGCCGCAGCACCGCGTCGAGTCCGCGCACCGGGCTGCCGTCCGGCGCGTCCACGGCCAGCCAGGCGGGGTCCCGGACGATGTCGAAGCCGGGGTGCGCGGCACGCAGCCGGGCGCCGAGGTCGCCGCGCAGCAGCCGGTGGACCTCGACGCCCCGGTGGAGTTCCTTGCGGAGGTTCTCCCGGAGCGAGTTGGTGACGCGCAGGCCCAGCGACAGCTTGAGCATGACAGGGGCGCCGGTGCGGTACAGGGTGCGGACGGACGAGGTGGGGCTCCAGGGCTCGCCCCGGACGCCGAGGTCGGTGAGGAGGCCGGCGTCCAGCAGCGCCTTCACCCGGCCGTCGTCCCGCAGCCGTCGCCACTGCCAGGGGTGCACGGGAAGCAGGGCGTGCCCGGGCGGGGCGTCGAGGGCGGGGCCGTGCAGCCGGGCGACGAGGTCCTGGGCGGGCACGGTTCTGCCGCTCTCGGTCCAGGCCGAGTCCGAGGCGAGGGCGCCGGGGGCTGCCGCGACCCAGTGCAGGGGGAAGGCCCCGCGGGTCTCCGGGGAGTACCGCACGAGCTCTTCGTCGGTCAGCCCTTCCCGGCTCTTGGGGGCCGGATGGAAGGGGTGGCCGAGGAGGAGGGACTGCTCGGCGCCGAGGAAGAGGTCGGGGACCGGAGCCGGACCGAGACCCCGGCCGTGGAAGCGTTCGGTCAGGAACACGGCGGTGCGGCGGGCCGAGTCGATCACCCGGGCGACCGGGCCGGGGCCGTCACCGGGTGCCGCCCCCGGTCCGACGGGCGCCATGGTCTCCTTGTGCGGAGCCCTCTCGTGCGGAGCCGTCTCCTCGTGGGCCGCCGTCTCCCGCGCCAGCAACGCGGCCAGCAGCGCGGCGTCCACCGGGGGTGCGGAGGCGGGCGCGGCGGCAGGCCTGGCCGCGCCGAAGCGGTGCAGGCCGGTGGGCGACCAGTACCGGACCGGCACGACCAGCTCGGCGCCGCACGCGGGCAGCGGCACCCGCAGCGGCAGACCGGGCGGCGGCGCGGGCAGGTTCCGCTCCCGCACCCAGCAGCGCAGCAGGTTCTCCACCGTCGCGGCGTCGGCCACGGCCTGGGGAGCCGCGCCCTCCAGCGGGTCGGCGACGGGGCCGCCGTCCCCGTCGGCGTCGCCGCCGGTGGTCCTGGCGCGGGGCAGGAGGGTCGGCTCGGTGGGCGGGGTGACGTTCAACTGGTCCTCACAGCAGGGGGGTGCGGAACTACGGGCGGTACAGGCCGAGGGTGGGACGGGCTCGCGGGCGGACCGGGACAGCGGGCAAGGCCCGCAGGAGCCGCACCGCACGCCGCGGCCCGAAGGCGCGGGACCGTGGAGGGCTCCGGACGACAGCCGGCCGGGGCGCGCCGGTGGCGGTCGCAGGGCGGCGCGCGCCCGCTGTGGGGCCGCGGACGTGCCGGCCCCGCGGGCATGCGGGACCCGCGCCGTGCCGGCCGGGCAGGGTCCGGCCCCGTGGACGGCTCAGGGCCGTGCGGCGCCCGCCGCGGCCGCCACCGCGTCGGCCAGCCGCTCCAGTACGGCGTCCGCCTGTTCGTCGCTGACCGTCAACGGCGGCAGCAGACGCACCACTTCGGCGTGCGGACCGGCGAGGCCCACGATCAGCCCCCGCCGCAGGCACTCCCGCCGCACGGCCGCCGCCGTCGGCCCCGATGCGCCGCACGGCTCCCCGGTGACCGCGTCCGGGACCGTGAACTCCAGGCCCAGCATCAGCCCACGCCCGCGCACGCCCGCGACGCACGGGAGACGGGCGGCCAGCTCGCGCAGCCCGGTCAGCATGCGCTCCCCCACCACCGCGGCCCGATCGGCCAGCCGGTGCTCGCGGACGTGGGCGAGGGTCGCCGCGCCCGCCACCATGGCGAGCTGGTTGCCCCGGGCCTCGTCGGCCGGCGCGGCCCGGCCGGCCAAGGCGGCCGCACGGCCCCCGGCGGCGGGGGCGGCGGCCTCCAGGTCCTCGCGGTGCACCACCACGGCCAGCGGCAGGCTGCCGCCGATCGCCTTGGCCAGCACCATCACGTCCGGGATCACCCCGCTGTGCTCAACGGCCCAGAACGCGCCGGTCCGCCCGACCCCGGTCACCGTCTCGTCGACGATCAGCGGCACCCCGCGCGCCCGCGTCGCCTCCCGCAGACCGCGCAGCCACCCGTCGTCCAAAGGTTCGGCGATCACTCCGGCGGGCCGTGGGGCTCCCGCGGCGCACCCTTCGAGCAGCGCCTCCACGCTCGCGTGCCCCTCCCCCGGCCGGTCCGCGGGCACCGGGGGTCCGGCGGCCCCGGTGGCGCCTTGGACCAGGCGGGCGGCCACGGCCAGGGCGTCCGCGGCGGCGGGCCCGCAGAGGCGGACCCGCGCGCCCCGCGCCTGCCCGGGCGGCAGCGTGGCGAGCAGTTCGGCGACGAACCGCTCCTCGACCGGTGTGCTCAGGTCCAGCACGCCGATGGGCGCGCCGGAGTCCAGCACCTCGCGCACCGCCGCCAGCACGACCGGGTGGTTGTGCCCCAGCGCCAGCGCTCCGTCCCCCGAGAGGCAGTCCAGGTAACGGCTGCCGTCGGCGCCCTCGACGGTCATGCCCCGGGCACGCACCGGCACGATCGGCAGGGCGCGCGCGTACGTCCGCGCCGACGCCTCCCGCAGCGGCTGCCTGCGCACGGATCCGGTCAAGGTCACCCTCTGGTCCTCCCGACGCCCCACGTCCGCGGGGCCGGGCATGGACAGCCGTCCCCTCACCACTACAACTGGCGGAGCTTCGTGGGGGACACGGGTGAAACCCGAGTTCCGGGAAAGCCGCAGGGTGAGCCGACTCCCCCTCGTGACGGAACCGTTGCCGATCCGTCGGCAGTCACCCACAGCCACCGCCTAGGGTGGCGGTGGCTGACCGGGCACCGTGGGTGACCGGTCCCATCACGTCCAAGCGCACTCACGCCAGGGGGAGTTCTGCAATGCGACCCATACGCCCGCCCTTTCCGCACGGCCGGGGAACGACCGGGGGAGGGTCCTCCCGCACCCGCCGTGGCGGCTTCCGTCCCCTCGCGGCCGTCGTCCTCGCCTCGGCCCTGGCGCTGACGGCGGGCGCCTGCGGTCCGGAGGACGTCACCGCCGGGGACAAGCCGAAGGTGTCCGTCCCGGACGTCGGCGACGGAAAGATCAAGATCCCCCAGGAGCTGACCGACAAGCTCAAGGAGCACGGGATCGACCTCGACGAGTGGCGGGGCGGCGCCTGGAAGAACTGGGACCGGGACGACTGGCTGCGTGAGGCCGACCAGTTCATCAACCCGATCATCGAGGACCTCTGGAACTCCGACCGCATGCGGGAGGCCGAGGACCCGGCCAACACGGTCGACGAGAACGACCTCTCCGGCGACCAGGGCGTGACCGACCCGACGCCCGAGGTGGTGGAGGCCGCCGCGGTGGCGACGCCGTACAGCAGGTCCGCGCCCGCCGCGGGCAAGCTCTTCTTCGACGGACCGCAGGGCACCATGGTCTGCTCGGCGACGGTGGTGAAGGACCCGGCGAACCCGGGGAAGTCGAACCTGGTGTGGACGGCGGGCCACTGCGTGCACGCCGGTGAGAAGGGCGGCTGGTACCGCAACATCGCCTTCGTCCCCGCCTACAACGACAAGGGTCTCAGCGGGCAGAAGCTGGCCGACGCCGCTCCCGGGCAGCTCGCCCCGCACGGCCTCTGGTGGGCCCAGGTCGCGATGACCTCGGACCAGTGGATCGCGCAGGGCGGCCAGACCGGCGGCAACGGGGCGCCGTTCGACTACGCGGTGCTGAAGGTGACCCCGGAGAACGGCGGCGGCAAGTCGCTGGAGGAGACGGTGGGCACGGCGCTGCCCGTCGAGTTCGACGCCCCGGCCGTGCCGGACGTCGACAGCGTCACCGCCACCGGCTACCCGGCCGCCGCCCCGTACGACGGTGAGCGGATGTTCCGGTGCCAGGACGAGCCGGGCCGCCTGTCGGTGGTGGCCAGCGACCCGACCATGTACCGGATCGGCTGCTCGATGACGGCCGGCTCCTCCGGCGGCGGCTGGGTCGCCAAGGGTTCGGACGGCAAGCAGGCGCTGGTCTCCAACACCTCCATCGGCCCGATCTCGGCGGGCTGGCTGGCCGGCCCGCGCCTCGACGCCCAGGCCGAGAAGCTCTACAAGGCGGTCAGCGCCGAGTAACGGGTCCCGGCCCCGAACGAGGCGAGGGCCCGCCTTCCCGGTCGAACCGGGAAGGCGGGCCCTCGTGCGTACTCGGCCCTGCGGGCTCCGTGACCCGGAGAGGGTCACGCGCCGACGGGTCAGGCGGCGGCCGGCGCGAACGGAGCGAGGTCCGACGCCAGCTCCTCGTGCACCCGCACCTTGAGCAGGGTGCCCTCCGCGGTGTGCTCCTCGGAGATCACCTCACCCTCGGCGTGCGCCCGCGCCACCAGCTTGCCCTGGGTGTACGGGACGAGTGCCTCGACCTCGACGGCCGGACGGGGCAGCTCGGCGTCGATCAGCTCCAGCAGCTCGTCGATGCCCAGCCCGGTACGGGCCGACACCGCGATGGAGCGCTTCTCGACCCGCATCAGCCGCTGCAGCTCCAGCGGGTCCGCGGCGTCCGCCTTGTTGATCACGACGATCTCCGGCACGCCGGTGGCGCCGACGTCACGGATCACCTCGCGGACCGCGGCCAGCTGCTCCTCCGGGTTCGGGTGCGAGCCGTCCACCACGTGCAGGATCAGGTCGGACTCGCCGACCTCCTCCATGGTGGAGCGGAACGCCTCGACCAGGTGGTGCGGCAGGTGGCGGACAAAGCCGACGGTGTCGGCCAGCGTGTACACCCGCCCGCTGGGCGTCTCGGCCCGGCGCACGGTCGGGTCCAGGGTCGCGAACAGCGCGTTCTCGACCAGGACGCCCGCGCCGGTGAGGCGGTTGAGCAGGGACGACTTGCCGGCGTTGGTGTATCCGGCGATGGCGACCGACGGCACCTTGTTACGGCGCCGTTCCTGACGCTTCACGTCACGGCCGGTCTTCATCTCCGCGATCTCCCGGCGCATCTTCGCCATCTTCTCGCGGATCCGGCGCCGGTCCGTCTCGATCTTGGTCTCACCGGGACCACGGGTGGCGAGGCCGCCGCCCTTGCCGCCACCCATCTGACGGGACAGGGACTGACCCCAGCCGCGCAGTCGCGGAAGCATGTACTGCATCTGCGCCAGCGCCACCTGCGCCTTGCCCTCCCGGGACTTGGCGTGCTGGGCGAAGATGTCGAGGATCAGCGCGGTCCGGTCGATGACCTTGACCTTGACGACGTCCTCGAGGTGGATCAGCTGGCCGGGGCTCAGCTCACCGTCGCAGATGACGGTGTCCGCGCCCGACTCGATCACGATGTCGCGCAGCTCGTTGGCCTTGCCGGAGCCGATGTAGGTGGCCGCGTCGGGCTTGTCGCGCCGCTGGACGAGGCCGTCGAGCACCAGCGCGCCCGCCGTCTCGGCGAGGGCGGCCAGCTCGGCCAGCGAGTTCTCCGCGTCACGCGCCGTACCGGAGGTCCACACCCCGACGAGCACGACCCGCTCCAGGCGGAGCTGCCGGTACTCGACCTCGGTGACGTCCTCGAGTTCGGTGGAGAGGCCCGCGACACGGCGCAGGGCCGCCCGCTCGGAGCGGTCGTACTGCTCGCCGTCCCGCTCGCCGTCGATCTCGTGGCTCCAGGCGACGTCCTCTTCCATCAGGGCATCGGCCCGAAGGGCGTGCGCGGCGCGCTGAGAGTCCTGGGAAGTGGATGAAGAGGAGGTCATTGGGTCCTTACGTCGAAGGGGGTGATGGCGGGCCGTGCGGTCCGTCACTGGTCACAACGTCCGGGTGCCCCGGGAGATTCCCGGGCAACCCGCCCGTGCCCCACGATGGTCCCACGGCGCCGCCGCCCCGTCACCGGGTTATGTGCCGCCGCGACGACGGTGCACCCGCGCGGCGGTCACCCGCGTGCGGGTACGGGCCCGGGTGCGCCTGCCCGCGCTTCAGGTGAGCGAGGCCGCATGTGCCGGAGCCCCAGGTACCGCCGCCCGGACCCGTCACTCCGTGTGGCCGAGCTTCATGTGCTCACGCCCCGTGTGTCCGTGCCCCATGGTCCCGTGCCCCACATGCCCGTGCCCCACGTGGCTGTGCCCCAGGCCGGGGGCGGGGATCACCGAGCGGCCCTGGGCCGGCTTGCCCTCGGTCGTGGGGGCCTCCGCCTTCCAGTCCGGGTGCCCCGGCATCGGCGGGGTCCGGGTGTCCTGGAGCCAGGCCCGGAAGAATCCGTCCAGGTCGCGCCCGGCGACCTCGGAGGCCAGCCGCACGAAGTCCGCGGTGGTAGCGGTCGCGTCCTGGTGGCGGTGCACCCAGGCCCGCTCGACCTGCTCGAAGGCGTGCCGTCCGATCTCCTGCCGCAGGGCGTACAGCACCAGCGCCGAGCCGTCGTAGATCACCGGCCGGAAGATGCCGATCTTCTGCCCGTCCCTGGGCGCCTTGGGGGCGGCCGGCGGTCCCCCGGCGGCACGCCACTTGTCGGAGGAGGCGTACGCGGCCTTCATCCGCTCCTCCAGCGTGCGGTGCCCGGTCTCCTCGCCGTACAGCGCCTCGTACCAGGTGGCGTGTCCCTCGTTGAGCCAGACGTCGGACCAGGTGGCCGGGGTGACGCTGTTGCCGAACCACTGGTGGGCGAGCTCGTGCACCATGATCGATTCGACCAGCCAGGCGGGGATCGCGGGCTCGGTGAAGAGGAAGCGCTCGAAGAGGGAGAGGGTCTGGGTCTCCAGCTCGAACCCGGTGGCGGTGTCGGCGATCAGCACCCCGTAGGTCTCGAAGGGGTAGGGGCCGACCTTGTTCTCCATCCACGCGATCTGGGCGGGCGTCTTCGCCAGCCACGGCTCCAGCTTCTCGCGGTCGGCGGCGGGGACGACGTCCCGCAGCGGCAGCCCGTGCGGCCCCTTGCGGCCGACCACGGCGGAGCGGCCCAGCGAGACCTGGACCAGCTCGGTGGCCATCGGGTGCTTGCTCCGGTAGGTCCAGGTACGGCTCCCGGCGGCCCGGCCGGTGTTCTTCGGGCGTTTGTCCGGCAGGCCGTTCGCCACGGCCGTCAGTGCGCCGGGGGCGGTGACGTGGATCGTGTAGAGCGCCTTGTCGGAGGGGTGGTCGTTGCAGGGGAAGACCAGGTGGGCGGCGTCGGCCTGGTTGGCCATGGCGAGGCCGTCCTTGGTCACCACCCAACCGTGCTGCTGGTCCTTCGGGGGCCGTGGGTCGCTGGTGTGCCGGACGACGATACGGGTGGTGTCGCCGGGCTCCGGCGTCCGGCGGGGTGTGATCACCAGATCCTCGCCGGCGGTGGCGAACGCGGCCTTCGCGCCGTCCACCGTCACCGAGGAGACCTCGCCGTGCGCGAAGTCGAGGTTGATCCGCTCCAGGCGGTGGGTCACCTCGGCCTCGATGGTGGTGACCGCCTTCATCGGACGGGTGTGGGAGCCCGGGTAGGTGAAGCGCAGGTCGTAGGAGCGGACGTCGTATCCCGGGTTGCCCAGCTGGGGGAAAAGCCGGTCTCCGACGCCGAGGGGCTCGGCGGGGGGG
>NZ_JBRIOU010000002.1:26347-48656 GCF_053474865.1 Streptomyces sp. CO7 | reverse complement strand
TTCGTCCTCACCCCTGGCCAGGCCGGTGACGCACCCGCGTTTCCCGAGGTCATGGCCCAATTACGGGTGCCGCGGCCGATCGGGCGACCCCGGACCACTCCGGACGTGGTCCTGGCCGACAAGGCCTACTCGTCCCGCGCGATCCGATCCCGTCTGCGGCGGCGCGGAATCCGGGCGGTGATCCCGCAGCCCTCCGACCAGGCCGCAAACCGCAGGCGACGCGGCCGGCTCGGTGGCCGTCCGCCGGCCTTCGACCGAGAGGCCTACAAGCAGCGCAACACCGTCGAGCGGTGCATCAACAGGCTCAAGCAATGGCGCGGCCTTGCCACCCGCTACGACAAAACCGCCACCATCTACCTCGCCGGACTTCACATCGCCGCGATCTTCCTCTGGTCAGCGAGATGATCCGAAAGAAACGGCCTAGCGCCCCCGCCCAGCACGAGCGGGCCTTCCACAACTCACGAGCCTTCGACGTCCACTCACGCACGGACCGCGAGGCACTCCGGCCACACACGGGCCCCTAGCGCCCCCGCCCAGCACGAGCGCGGGCCTCCCACAACTCACGGGCCTTCGGCACCCCGTCACGCACGGACCGCGAGGCACTCCCGTCACACATGGGCGGCGCAGCACTCCGTCACACGCCGGCGGCGCGGGCCCTCCGGGGGCTCGGGAGGCCGGGCGGCGGGCTCACTGCGCGGCGGAGGCGGCGCGGGTGACGTCGAAGACGCCGGGCACGTCCCGCATGGCCCGCATCAGCGCGGACAGGTGGCCCGCGTCGGGCAGGTGCAGCGTGTAGGTGTGGCGGACCCGCTGCCGGACCGGCGGCTCCACGGTGGCGGAGACGATGTCCACGCCCTCGGCAGCGATCGCCTCGGTGAGGTCGGCCAGCAGATGGGGCCGGCCGAAGGACTCGGCGACCAGGGTGACCCGGCAGGCGGTGGTCTCGCCCCAGTGGACGGCGACCTGCTCACGGCCGGTGCCGAGCATCCGGACCGCGGTGGCGCAGTCCACCCGGTGGGCGGCGACCGCGCCGCCGCGCACGGTGAAGCCCACGATGTCGTCGCCCGGCACGGGCGTGCAGCAGCCGGCCAGCCGGACGGCGAGGCCCGGCCGGTCGCTGAGCACGCCGGTGCCGCGGAAGGACACGTCCGGCTCCACGGAGGGCTCCGGGGCGGGCGGTACCTCGCGGATCGCCTCGTCGGCACGGCCCTCGGGGGACGTCTCGCCGGCGGGCGCCTCGGCGGCACGGGCGGCCAGGCGGCGCTGGATGGCGATGCGCGCGGTCGGCGTGTGGGCGTGGTCGAGCCATTCGCGGGAGGGCTCGGACGCCGGGTCCTGGCCCATCAGCAACTGCACCCGGTCGCCGTCGCGCAGCACCGTCCCGAGGGCGGCGAGGCGTCCGTTGACGCGGGCGCCGATACAGGAGTGGGCGTCCTCGCCGTACTGGGCGTAGGCCGCGTCCACGCAGGTCGAGCCCTCGGGCAGGCCCAGGGCGCCGCCGTCGGCGCGGAAGACGGTGATCTCCCGGTCCTGGGCGAGGTCCTGGCGCAGCGTGGACCAGAAGATGTCGGTGTCGGGGGCGGCGGCCTGCCAGGCCAGCAGCCGCGACAGCCAGCCCGGGCGCGTCGGGTCCGCCCGCTCGCCGTCCGGACCCGCGTCCCCCCGGTCGCGCTCGCCGTGCTCGCCCTGGTCGTCCGAACCGGGGGGCGTCACATGGGGGTTGCCCAGCGCGATGACGCCGGCCTCGGCGAACTGGTGCATCCGGTGCGTGCGGATGAGGACTTCGGCGACCTGGCCGTCCTCCCGGGCGACCGCGGTGTGCAGCGACTGGTAGAGGTTGAACTTGGGGACCGCGATGAAGTCCTTGAACTCCGAGACGACCGGGGTGAAACAGGTGTGGAGCTCGCCGAGCACGCCGTAGCAGTCGGCGTCCTCGTTCACCAGGACCAGCAGCCGCCCGAAGTCGGTGCCCCTCAACTGCCCGCGCTTGACGGACACCCGGTGCACCGAGACGGCGTGCCGCGGCCGGATGACGACCTCGGCCGGGATGTCGGCCTCGCGCAGCACCGCGCGCACCGACTCGGCCATCTCCGCCAACGGGTCCTCCGACGCGTCCGCGTTGCCGTCGATCAGCTTCCGGGTGCGCTCGTACTCCTCGGGGCGCAGGACCGCGAAGACCAGGTCCTCCAACTCCGTCTTGAGCACCTGCACGCCGAGTCGCTCGGCGAGCGGGATGAGCACCTCGTGGGTGACCTTGGCGATGCGCTCCTGCTTCTCGCGCCGCATCACTCCGAGGGTGCGCATGTTGTGCAGCCGGTCGGCGAGTTTGATCGACATCACGCGCACGTCGTTGCCGGTGGCGACGAGCATCTTGCGGAAGGTCTCGGGCTCGGCGGCCGCGCCGTAGTCGACCTTCTCCAGCTTGGTGACGCCGTCGACCAGGTAGGAGACCTCCTCGCCGAACTCGGCGCGCACCTGCTCCAGGGTGACGGCGGTGTCCTCCACCGTGTCGTGCAGCAGCGAGGCCGTCAACGTCGTGGTCTCCGCGCCGAGTTCGGCGAGGATCAGGGTCACCGCGAGGGGGTGCGTGATGTACGGCTCGCCGCTCTTGCGCATCTGGCCGCGGTGCGAGGACTCGGCCAGCACGTAGGCGCGGCGCAGCGGCTCGAGATCGGCCTCGGGGAAGTGCGCCCGGTGGGCCTCGGCGACGTGGCTGATGGCGTCGGGCAGCCGGTCACGGCCGTTGGGCCCGAGCAGCGCGGCCCGCCCGAGCCGCCTCAGGTCGATTCTGGACCTGGAGCGCCGGCGGGGAGCCGGCGGGCTCTGCGGTACGGGCGTCACGGCCCCTGGGGTGGCGGCGTTCGTGGCCTCCGCGCTCATCGGCACCTCCGGCTGCGTCGACCGGCGGACGGGAAGCCCGAGAGGCGACACGGCCAGGGGTGCGGTGTCGATCCCCCGTCCGGACCGGTGCTTGATGCTATCGAGCCCACCACGTGCCGTTCACCGCCTCTCGCCCAGCGTGAACGGGATCACCCGTTCGAGGGAAGGAGACCGCCTCTGCGGCGTGGTGGCGCCCTGTGCGGGCCGCGAACACCCTCACCGCCTCCACGTGTCCCCTTCCACCCGGTTTCATACGTTCCGGACCTCCGGAGTCTTCGCGGCGGTGGCCCGCTCGAGCCATTCGGGGTCGATCTGCCCCTCGGCGACGATCTCCGCGGGGCCGGTCATCTCGATCTCGCCGTCCGGATGCTCGGTGATCACCAGGCGGCCGCCGGGCAGGTCCACCGTGTAGGTGACGGGAGTGCCGGTGACGGCCGGGTCCGCACCGTCCCGGCGGGCCGTCGCGACGGCCACGGCGCAGGCGCCGGTCCCGCAGGAACGGGTCTCGCCGGAGCCGCGCTCGTGGACCCGCATCGCGACGTGGCGCGGTCCGCGGTCGACCACGAACTCGACGTTGACACCGTCGGGATAGGCGGAGGCCGGGGCGAACGGCGGCGCGGAGAACAGGTTCCCGGCGTGCGCCAGGTCCTCCACGAAGGCGACCGCGTGCGGATTGCCCATGTTGACGTTCCGGGCGGGCCAGCTGCGGCCGTCGACCGAGACCGTCACCTCGCCCTCGGGGAGCACCGCGCGGCCCATGCGCACGGTGACGTCGCCGTCCTTGGCCAGGTGCACGGTCTTCACCCCGCCGCGGGTGGCCACGGCCAGCTCGCCGGCGGTGACGTGCCCGGCGTGCTGGAGGTAGCGGGCGAACGCGCGGACGCCGTTGCCGCACATCTCGGCGACCGAGCCGTCGCCGTTGCGGTAGTCCATGAACCATTCGGCCTCGCCGGCCATCTCCCGGGCCTCCGGGTGGGCGGCCGAACGCACCACGTGCAGCAGCCCGTCCCCGCCGATCCCCGCCCGGCGGTCGCACAGCGCGGCGACGGCGGCGGGAGGCAGGTCCACGGAGTTCTCGGGGTCCGGCACGACCACGAAGTCGTTCTCGGTGCCGTGGGCCTTGAGGAAGGCGATCCGCGTGCTCATCCTTCGATCGTACGGCCTGGCCGCTACCGGTGACGCCTGGCGGTCCTGCCCGCCGGGCGTGCGGGGCCGGCCAGCGGGTGCGCTCATCGCAGGCGGGCGACGCGCCAGACCGCGAGGAGGACGACGGCGGCCACGGTGACCGCGTAGGCCAGCGTGATCCGCCAGTCGGGACGGCGGCCGGAGCCCCGCGGCGGCAGGCCGGGCCAGTTCTGGCCGACCCTGCGGGCGGCGACCAGGCCCCAGCCGGCCGCGCACGAGCAGATCAGGACGCCCAGCATGGCGATCACCGCGCCGCTGTCGCCGAAGTCGAAGGCGAGCGGGAAGGCGAACATCAGGGAGCCCGCGGCCGCCAGCCCCACCACGGGGGCCAGGTGCCAGGCGCTCAGCCGCCGGCGCGGGCGGAGTTCGATCTCGACCTCGGGGCCGGAGAACATCTCCTCCGGCGTCGGGCCGTCGTCGCTCACGCCGTCCTCGTCGCCCTCGCCGTCGCCCACGACGTCGTCGGCGTCGGGGACCGTGGGCTCACCGAGCCCCTGGGCGGGGAACAGGTCGTCCGGGGTGTGCGCGGACGGCGCACCGGGCAGGTCCGTCGCACCGGGCTCCGGGGCGTCGTCGCGCCCCCGGTCACCTCCGGCGACCTGCCTCCCGTGTGCGGTGTCGCGAGGGCCGGCCTCCATCGCCACGCGCCCTCCTGACTGGGACTCCACTGGTCGATCGGATCACGATGATGGCACGCCGCCCGGGGCCCCGATGACGCCCGGAGCGACCCGATGCCATCACGTGATCAGGCTGTAACCGGCCGTTCGAGCAGGGCGAGCGCACGTCCGGGCAACTCGGCGGCGTCGGCGGCGGCCCCACTGAGCCAATGCACCCGCGGGTCGCGCCTGAACCACGAATCCTGGCGGCGCGCGAAGCGTTTGGTCGCGCGGACGGTCTCGGCGCGCGCCTCGTCGTCGGTGCACTCCCCCGCCAGCGCCGCGAGGATCTGCTGGTAGCCGAGCGCCCGGGACGCCGTGCGCCCCTCGCGCAACCCCTGTGCCTCCAGCGCCTCCACCTCCGCGACCAGTCCGGCGTCCCACATGCGGTCGACGCGGCGGGCGATCCGCTCGTCCAGCTCCGGCCGGGCCACGTCCACACCGATCTGCACGGTGTCGTAGACCGACTCGTGGCCGGGCAGGTTGGCGGTGAACGGCTTGCCGGTGATCTCGACGACCTCGAGCGCGCGCACGATCCGGCGGCCGTTGGAGGCCAGGATCACGGCCGCGGCGTCGGGGTCGGCGGCGGCCAGCCGGGCGTGCAGCGGGCCGGGGCCGTGCTGCTCCAGTTCCTCCTCGAGACGGGCCCGGACCTCCGGGTCGGTGCCGGGGAACTCCATGCGGTCGACCGCGCCGCGCACGTAGAGCCCGGAGCCGCCGACCAGGACGGGCCAGCGGCCCTCGGCGAGCAGCGCGTCGATGCGCGCGCGGGCCAGCCTCTGGTACTCGGCCACGCTGGCGGCGACGGTGACGTCCCAGATGTCCAGCAGGTGGTGGGTGATCCCGCCGCGTTCTTCGGGCGTCAGCTTGGCGGTGCCGATGTCCATGCCCCGGTAGAGCTGCATCGAGTCGGCGTTGATCACCTCGCCGCCGAGCCGCTGGGCGAGGAAGACGCCCAGGTCGGACTTGCCGGCGGCGGTGGGACCGACGACGGCGATGACGCGTGGGGTGGGACGAGTACTGCTCACCGCCCCAGTCTCCCAAACCGTGGCGGTGGCCGGGAGCGGGGTGCCTCGGTCGGACGCGCGCATCCGGCCGGTTCCGGGACGCATACGTACGGTGTGAAACGGACAGGTGTGTACCGATCCCACGGAAGGCGGGCAGGCGGAACATGAGCGGTTTTCTCGACAACCTGAAGAACAAGCTCGGTCCCGCGAAGGAGAAGGTCAACGACCTCGCCTCGCGGAACCAGGTGAAGATCCAGGACGGCATCGACAAGGCCGCGCGGAAGGTCGACGAGCGCACCAAGGGCAAGTACGCGGACAAGATCGAGCGGGGCACCGGCAAGGCCAAGGAGGCGGCGGCCCGCATGGCGGAGCCGAGGCCGGGACAGCACGGCCACGGCACCGGGCCCGCCTCCGGGATGACCGGTGAGGAGGGCCCGGGTCCGGTGCGACGCCCGGAGAGCGGCGACGGGGGCACCACGCCGCCGTCCTCGCCGCCGCCGGGGCACTGACCGGCCGGGCTCGGGTCGACGCCGGGTCGGCCGCCGGCCCGATCCTGGTCGGTGAGCCGGTCAGGTCCGTACAGGGCGCCCGGGTCCGGCCCGACAGGGCCCCGGTCAGGGAGCCGGCCGATCCGGGTAAGACCCCGGTCAGGACCCTGCACGGCCTCCGGCCGGTCCGGGCAAGATCTTCGGTCAGGTCCCTGCACGGCCCCCGGTCAGGGAGCCGGCCGGTCCGGATGACACCCGGTCAGGGCCGGACGGAGGGCCGGTCAGGTCCAGGACGCCACGAAGTAGCCCACCCCGTACGGGGCGTCGTCGTGCAGCAGACGGTGGCGGCCCGGGCCGTCGCCCGCACTCGCACTCGCGCCGGTGAGCACCTGCCAGGCGGTGCGGCCGGAGACCATCAGGTCGCGGGCGGTCTCCTCGTCGAGCCCGGCGAGGAACCCCTCCCTGTCTCCCGAGGCCAGCGCGGCGGAGATCCGGGCGTCCAGCGGCGCGGCGCGCTCGTCCAGGTAGCCGGGGGCCTTGAGGTCCCGGCGCGCGCTGCCGTCGCCCATGACCAGCAGGGCGACGCGGTCTGCCCAGGCCGCGATCTCCGCGCCGTGGGCGCGGCAGGTCGCGGGGGCACCGGTCGCGGCGGCCTCGAACGCGCGGACGGGTCCGCGCCAGGGCGAACGGGCCAGCAGCCAGGCTCCGACGGTCAGTGAGAGGGGCAGCGACATGTCCGCCCCGCCCCCGTGCGCTTCCGGCTCCCCCAGCGTGACGTCCAGCGGAACGCCGTGGCCGCGGAAGGAGCCGGTGGCGCCGGCCTCGTGCACGGCGTCGCGCTCACCGGGGCCCACCACGACGACCAGGTCGGGCTTCGCCTCCGCCAGCGCGCGCACCGCCTCGTCGCAGGCGGCGCGCAGCGGCTCCAGTTCGGGCGCGGCGCCCTGGGAGACGTCGGGCACGAGCAGCGGGGGGCAGGGGCACACGGCGGCGGCGACAAGCATGATCGCAGCGTAACCGCCGCCCTCACCCCGCGCCGCAGCCTCCCCGCACCCCGTGGGTCGGTCGCAGCCGCGGGGGATCAGTCGCAGCCGCAGGCGGACGCCGGAGCCGGGCTCGGGGCGGGGGCGCCGATGCCGGGGAGACCGAGCATGACCCCCGCCGGCTTCGCGGCCTCGGCCGCGTTCCGCTTCTCCCACGCGTCACCCGCACGCGTCCGGCGGACCTCCAGCACCGGCCCCTCGGCCAGCAGGTGGTGCGGCGCCGCGTAGGTGACCTCGACGGTCACCACGTCACCCGGGCGCACCTCCTCGTCCGGCTTGGTGAAGTGGACGAGCCGGTTGTCGGGCGCCCGTCCGGACAGCCGCCGCGTCGCACCGTCCTTGCGGCCCTCGCCCTCGGCGACCATGAGCTCCAGCGTCCGGCCGACCTGCTTCTTGTTCTCGTCCCAGGAGATCTCCTCCTGCAGGGCGACCAGCCGCTCGTAGCGCGCCTGGACGACCTCCTTGGGGATCTGGTCCTCCATGGTGGCCGCCGGGGTGCCGGGGCGCTTGGAGTACTGGAAGGTGAAGGCCTGCGCGAACCGCGCCTCGCGGACCACGTGCAGCGTCTGCTCGAAGTCCTCCTCGGTCTCGCCGGGGAAGCCCACGATGATGTCGGTGGTGATCGCCGCGTGCGGGATGGCGGCCCGCACCTTCTCGATGATCCCCAGGTACCGCTCCTGCCGGTAGGAGCGGCGCATCGCCTTGAGGACGGTGTCGGAGCCGGACTGCAGCGGCATGTGCAGCTGCGGCATCACGTTCGGCGTCTCGGCCATCGCGGCGATCACGTCGTCGGTGAAGTCCCGCGGGTGCGGCGAGGTGAAGCGGACCCGCTCCAGGCCCTCGATCTTCCCGCAGGCGCGCAGCAGCTTGCTGAACGCCTCGCGGTCGCCGATGTCGGAGCCGTAGGCGTTGACGTTCTGGCCGAGCAGGGTGATCTCCGAGACTCCCTCGGCGACCAGCGCCTCGATCTCGGCGAGGATGTCACCGGTACGGCGGTCCTTCTCCTTGCCGCGCAGCGCCGGGACGATGCAGAACGTGCAGGTGTTGTTGCAGCCGACGGAGATCGACACCCAGGCCGCGTAGGCGCTCTCGCGGCGGGTCGGCAGCGTGGAGGGGAACGCCTCGAGCGACTCGGCGATCTCGACCTGCGCCTCCTCCTGGACGCGGGCACGCTCCAGCAGGACGGGCAGCTTGCCGATGTTGTGCGTGCCGAAGACGACGTCCACCCAGGGCGCCTTCTTGACGATGGTGTCGCGGTCCTTCTGGGCGAGGCAGCCGCCGACGGCGATCTGCATGCCGGGGCGCGAGGCCTTCCGCGGGGCGAGGCGGCCGAGGTTGCCGTAGAGGCGGTTGTCGGCGTTCTCGCGGACGGCGCAGGTGTTGAAGACGACGACGTCGGCGTCGCCGTCGGACCCCTCGGGGGCGCGGACGTAGCCGGCGCCCTCCAGCAGCCCGGAGAGCCGCTCGGAGTCGTGGACGTTCATCTGACACCCGTAGGTGCGTACCTCATAGGTCTTGAGACCCACCGCCGTGTCCACGACGGCCTCGTCCACTGCCCCGCTCACCGCGTCGCTCCGGTCCATGCTGCTCATAGGACACAAGGGTAAGGGGGCGCCGGACCCGCCCCGCACGCGTCCCGGGGGCTCGTGGTCACAGGCGGGCGCGCATCGACTCGCAGACGCCGTGCACCCCGTCGATCCGGTACTCGGCGCCGCCCGCGGCGAGCACTCCCCGGTAACGGCCGTACATCTGGAAGTAGTCGATGGCGAGGAGGCCGAGCTGGTGCCGGACCTCCTTGCGGCCCTCCGGCTCGAAGACGACGTCCAGCCGTCCGTCCCGGGAGGCGATCCGCCAGGGCGCCGCGGGGTCGTCCGGGCGCTCGGGGGTGAAGGAGATCTCACCCAGCGGCTCGCAGACGCCCGGGCCCCAGATCGCCGACTCCTCGGGCTCGCCCGGCAGCTCGGGGCGGTCGGCGAAGTTGGCGCCGACGACCCCGTCGGGGGTGGGCAGCGCGAAGGTGCCCCACAGCCAGCGGGTGCGGTAGGCCAGGAAGGAGCGGTGCTCGTCCAGGACGGCGAGGTCGCGTCGGGCGTCGAAGACGTACTCGGCGGCGCCGGCCCGGAGCACGCCCTCGACGGGGAAGGCCGCCTTGTGGGTGTACATCCGGCCGCCGCCCGGCAGCCGCGAGCTCACCGACAGGGGCGCGCTCGCCGCTCGGGCGTGGAGGGTCAGTTCGGCGCCGAAGGCCGGGGCGGCCTCGGTGGCGGCGATGTCGACGTGGATCGTGTGCCGGCCGGCCGTGGCGTCGAAGTCGTAGGCGATCCGGTGTCCGGGCCGGTCGAAGGAGCAGTGCCCGCCGTCCAGCAGGTTCGCGGGCAGCACGGCGGAGCCGCCGCGGGCGTTGGCGGCGTGCTGGTGGAGGACGCCGGTGCGCCGGTCGTGGGCGTACATCTCGCAGGAGGCCAGGTACTGGGCGTCCTGGACGATCAGGGACGACCAGACGTCCGGGTGCAGCAGCGTGAACCCGGCCCACTCCTTCAGCCGCGGCCGCCGCATCAGGCGGGGTACCCCGGTGAACTCGTCGAGCGGATTGACGCGGGCCGGGCGCGAGGAAAGCCGGCCGTACCGGCGGACCCCGCCCTCGACCAGGAGGGGGAGTTCGGCTGCGGGCTGATGAGAGGCGGGCACAAGGCCGGAGCCAACCATCACGGCGGGGGCCGGTCAACGGTCCGCGCTCCCCCGGCGGCGCGGGACGGCGGCGCGGGACGGTGACGCGTCGCACACGGCGGGCGGGCCGCCGAGGTGACCTCCGGCCTACCGGCGGGCCACGACCGCTGGCAGGATCGCTGGCATGTTCCCGGCTGCGACCCGAATCGGCAGACGACGGGCCCTGACGGGCTCGGCCGTCGCGCTCGTCGTGCTGGCCGTCCTGGTGTGGTGGCTGCAGCCCTTCAGCAGGACCCCGCCCAGCGGGGAGGTGGTCTTCGGCACCGGCACCAGGGCGGGCGTGTACCAGCTGTACGGCGAGAAGCTGCGCGGCGAGCTGGCGGTGGACATGCCGGACCTGTCGGTGGAGCTGAAGACCTCGCTGGGGTCCCAGCAGAACGTGGCGATGGTGGCCCTGGACAAGACGCAGTTCGCCATCGCCGCCGCGGACGCCGTGGAGAACTACCGCAACGACGGGAAGCCGGGGGCGGGGGACCTGCGCGGTGTGGCCCGCCTGTACGACGACTACCTCCAGCTGATCGTGCCCGTCGGGTCGAAGGTGCAGCACGTCGACGACCTGAAGGGACTGCGGGTGGGGATCGGCCCGGACCACTCCGGCGTGCAGCTGATCGCCAACGGGGTCCTGCGGGCCGCGGGACTGGACCCGGCGGAGGACGTGGTGCCGCACCGCGACGGCATCGACACCGGGCCGGGCAAGCTGGAGCGCGGCGAGATCGACGCCTTCTTCTGGTCGGGCGGTCTGCCCACGCGTGGTCTGGTGGACCTCTCCGAGAGGTTCGACTTCCGTTTCGTGCCCATCGAGAGCCACCTGGTCACCGCCCTGCACCGGCAGGACGACATGGTCGGGCACCACTACCGCCCCGCCACCATGCCGGAATCCGCGTATCCGCGGGCGATGAACGGCGAGCCGGTGGAGACCCTGGCCGTCTCCAACCTGCTGATCACCCGCAAGGACGTGGACCCGGAGCTCATCGAATGGTTCACCCGGACGGTGATCCGCAGCCGGGACGACATCGGCAAGGAGGTCCACGCCGCCCAGGTGGTCGACGTGCGCACCGCGGTCGACACCCACCCGCTGCCGCTCCACAGGGGCGCGCTGAACTACTACCGCTCGGTCAAGCCCTAGGCCCGGTGCGGGGCAGCGTGACCGTCGCCCTGAGGCCGTGCGGCTCGTGGTGCCCGAACTCCAGCGAGCCGCCCGCCGCGGCCAGCAGGGCCTTGGAGATCGACAGGCCCAGCCCGGACCCGTTGACGTTCTGGTGACGGCCGCTGCGCCAGAACCGGTCCCCCACGCGCAGGAGTTCCTCGTCGGTGAGGCCCGGCCCCTCGTCGACCACGACCACCTTCGCGGTCCGCCCGTTCGCGGCCACCGAGACGTGCACCTCGCCGCCCTCGGGGGTGAACTTCACCGCGTTGTCGATCACCGCGTCCAGCGCGCTGGAGAGGGTGACCGGGTCGGCCCAGGCGGTGGTGGGGGGACACGTGCCGGTCAGGGTGACGCCCTTGGCCTCGGCGGCCGGCGCCCAGGCGGCGACGCGTTCGTCGGCGAGGGCGCCGATGTCGGCGAGGCCCAGTTCGGGTTCGGCGTGCTCGGCGAGCGCCAGGTCCAGCAGGTCGTCGAGGACCTGTGTGAGCCGCTTGCCCTCGACGCGCACCGAGGCGATCTCCTCGTTGCCCTCGGGCAGTTCCAGCGCCAGCAGCTCGATCCGCAGCAGCAGGGCGGACAGCGGGTTGCGCAGCTGGTGCGAGGCATCGGCCACGAACGCCCGCTGCTGCTCGAGCACCTGCTCCACGTGGTCCGCCATCTCGTTGAACGAGTCGGCCAGCCGCTGCAGTTCGGGCGGTCCGCCGGCGGCGGCGACCCGGGACTTGAGGCGGCCGGTGGCGATGTCGTGGGTGGTGGCGTCCAGGACCCGGACCGGCCTGAGCACCCAGTGGGTGAGGCGCAGCGCGGCGCCGACGGCGACCAGCATCGCCGCCAGTTCCCCGGCGGCGATCAGCAGCCAGCCGCGCAGGGTGCGGTCCCGCATGCCGTCGGTCGGCGAGTCGGTGACCACCACCGCGACCACGTCGCCGTCACGGATCACCGGGGAGGCGACCACCAGCCGGCGGTCCTGCCAGGGCCACACCTGTGCCGGGTCGTGGCTGCGACGGCTCAGCCGCGCCTCCTCGAACGCGGTGCGCACCTCGCCGCCGCGCGGCAGCTTCCAGTCGTCGGGGGCGGAGGTCAGCAGGTCACCGCTGCGCTTGAAGACGCCGGCCCGGATGCCGTAGACGTCGTGGTAGGTCCGCAGCTCGCGGGTGAGGCTCTCGGCGCGCTCGCCGGCCGCCCCGTCGTTCACGTCACCGGGCGCCAGGGCGCGCACGAACTGGGCCAGGGCGGCGAAGCGGGCGGTGTCGTCGATCCGGTCGACCACCACGCGCTGCTGCTCGGCGGCTGCCACGCTCACGGCCAGGGGCACGCCCAGCGCGAGCAGCACGGCCGCCATCAGAACGATCAGCAGCGGAAGAAGCCTGGTGCGCACCCGTCCCCTAGGCGGCCGGGGCGACGAGTCGGTACCCGACGCCGCGAACGGTCTCTATCAGCGTCGGCCGGCGCAACTTGGAGCGGAGCGAGGCGACGTGCACCTCGAGAGTACGCCCGGTCCCCTCCCAGCTGGTACGCCAGACCTCGCTGATGATCTGCTCGCGCCGGAAGACCACGCCCGGTCGCTGCGCGAGCAGCGCGAGCAGGTCGAACTCCTTGCGGGTGAGGGCCACCTGCGCGCCGTCGACGGTGACCTGCCGGGTGGACAGCTCGATCCGCACGGTTCCCAGGTCGAGGACGGTGGCGTCGGCGCCGCCGGGGTTCTCCTCGGAGGCGTGGCGGCGGGCGACCGCGTGGATGCGGGCGAGCAGTTCACCGGTGTCGTAGGGCTTCACGACGTAGTCGTCGGCCCCCAGGTTGAGGCCGTGGATGCGGGAGCGGACGTCGGCCCTGGCAGTCACCATGATCACCGGGGTGCTGGTCCGCTTGCGTATGCGTCCGCAGACCTCGAAGCCGTCCTGGTCGGGAAGGCCGAGGTCGAGGAGGACGACGGCGAAGGCGGGACCGCCGGGCACCAGCGCGCGCAGCGCCTCCTCGCCGTTGCGGGCGTGGGTGACGCTGAACCCGTGCCGGGCGAGGACCGCGGTCAGGGCCGCCGCCACGTGGTTGTCGTCCTCGACGAGGAGCAGTCTCATGATGTCCGGCCCTCCCTTCGGCCGCCCTGTCCGGCGCCGCCTCGCGACCGGAACTCCTACCGGGTACCACCCCGCCGACAGGTTTAGGAGCGCCGCGAAGGGTTTCGTTACCCACCCGGTACGGAGCAGGACGTCCCAACTACGGCTTGTGTCCGATTGCTATCCGATCGTGATGCTCAATTTCCGCTCAGAAGTAATGCGCTGGTAGGACCGGGTTATTAAGGTCCTCCGAAACCGAGGAGGACGGAGCCAGCAAACGATGACCGATGTAACGGTGGCCAAGGAAGATGCGGCCCCGGTCGGCGATCTCGTGGTCCTGAAGAACGTCAACAAGCACTTCGGCGCTCTGCACGTGCTCCAGGACATCGATCTGACCATCGCCCGCGGTGAGGTTGTCGTGGTCATCGGACCCTCCGGGTCCGGCAAGTCCACTCTGTGCCGCACCATCAACCGCCTGGAGACCATCGACTCCGGCGAGATCACGATCGACGACCGGCCCCTGCCCGCGGAGGGCAAGGAGCTGGCACGGCTGCGCGCCGACGTCGGCATGGTCTTCCAGTCGTTCAACCTGTTCGCCCACAAGACGGTCCTCGAGAACGTCACCCTGGGCCAGGTCAAGGTCCGCAAGGCCGACAAGAAGGCGGCCGAGGAGAAGGCGCGGGCCCTGCTCGACCGGGTCGGTGTCGGCGCGCAGGCGGACAAGTTCCCGGCCCAGCTCTCCGGCGGCCAGCAGCAGCGCGTCGCCATCGCGCGGGCGCTGGCCATGGACCCGAAGGTGATGCTCTTCGACGAGCCGACCTCGGCCCTGGACCCGGAGATGATCAACGAGGTCCTTGAGGTCATGCAGCAGCTCGCCCGCGACGGCATGACCATGATCGTCGTCACGCATGAGATGGGCTTCGCCCGCTCGGCCGCGAACCGGGTCGTGTTCATGGCGGACGGACGGATCGTCGAAGAGGCGGCTCCGGACCAGTTCTTCAGCAACCCCCGCAGTGACCGGGCCAAGGACTTCCTGTCCAAGATCCTGCATCACTGAGACCACCCTCCGGCGGCACCGCCGGGAAGACTTCGAGGCGCCCGCGCCACCTCCCGCCGCCGGACACGTCGTCCGGGTTCGGGTTGTATCTCCTCATCACGCAAAGGATGTTCACCATGCAGCTTCGCAAGATCACTGCCGCTTCCGCGGCCGTCGTCGCCCTGGCCCTGACCGCCACCGCCTGCGGCGAGGGCGCCGCCGAGAAGGACGGCAAGGGCGGCGGTGAGGGCGGCAAGGGCAAGATCACGATCGGCATCAAGTTCGACCAGCCCGGTCTCGGCCAGAAGACCCCGCAGGGCTACGCCGGTTTCGACGTGGACGTCGCGAAGTACGTCGCCAAGGAGCTCGGTTACTCCGAGTCCCAGATCGAGTGGAAGGAGTCGAAGAGCGCCGACCGCGAGAACATGCTGGACCGCGGCGACGTCGACTTCATCGCCGCCACCTACTCGATCAACGACGAGCGTGAGCAGAAGGTCGACTTCGCCGGCCCGTACCTGCTGGCCCACCAGGACCTGCTGGTCCGCGCCGACGACGACTCCATCAAGTCGGCCAAGGACCTGAACAGCAAGAAGCTGTGCTCGGTGACCGGTTCGACCTCCGCCCAGAACGTCAAGGAGAAGCTGGCCCCCAAGGCCCAGCTGCAGGAGTACCCGACCTACTCCGCCTGCCTGACCGGTCTGAAGAGCGGCGCCGTCGACGCGCTGACCACGGACGACTCCATCCTGGCCGGTTACGCCGCCCAGGACACCTTCAAGGGCCAGTTCAAGCTCGCCGGCCTGCAGCTGTCGAACGAGAACTACGGCATCGGCGTCAAGGAGGGCAGCGACCTCAAGGCGAAGATCAACAAGGCCCTCGAGAAGATGGTCTCCGACAAGTCGTGGCAGAAGGCGGTCGACACCCACTTCGGGCCGGCCAACTACAAGAACGAGCCCGCGCCGGCGATCGGCGACATCAAGAAGTAACGTCCAGCGGCCTCGTCACGGCGCCCTGTCCGCCCGGCCCCGGCCGGGCGGACAGGGGCCGCCGCCCTTGAGCCAACCGACACGCGGAAGCGCGGGAGATCGTGTTCGACTTTCTTGAAGGTTATGACCTGCTGGGAGCCTTCTGGGTGACGGTGCAGCTCACCGTCTACTCGGCCATCGGCTCCCTGGTCTGGGGAACCCTGCTGGCCGGCATGCGGGTGGGCCCGGTGCCGCTCATGCGCGCCTTCGGCACCGCGTACGTGAACTTCGTGCGCAACATCCCGCTCACCGTGATCATTCTGTTCAGCTCGCTGGGGCTGTTCCAGACGCTCGAGGTGAAGCTCGGCGGTGACATCAACACCGTCATCAACTTCCGGCTGTCGGTGCTCAGCCTGATCGTCTACACCTCGGCGTTCGTCTGCGAGGCGCTGCGGTCCGGCATCAACACCGTGCCGGTCGGACAGGCCGAGGCGGCGCGGGCGCTCGGCCTGAACTTCGGCCAGGTGCTGCGTCTGATCGTCCTGCCGCAGGCCTTCCGTGCGGCCGTGGGCCCGCTGGCCAACGTGCTGATCGCGCTGACCAAGAACACCACGGTGGCAGCGGTCATCGGTGTCGCCGAGGCCTCGCTGCTGATGAAGGAAATCGTCGAGGACAAGGCGCAGTTGGTGCTGACCGGCACCGTGTTCGCCTTCGGCTTCGTGTGCCTGACCCTGCCGACGGGTCTGCTGATGGGCCTGCTGGGCAAGAAGGTGGCGGTGAAGCGATGAGCGCGTCCGTTCTGTACGAGGCCCAGGGCCCGCGGGCCAAGGCCCGCAACATCGTCTACACGGCCGTCTTCCTGGTCGCCGTCGCGGTGCTCCTGTGGTGGGTCTACGGCGCACTCAAGGAGAAGGGCCAGCTCGACTGGGTCCTGTGGGAGCCGTTCACCGGCGGCGACATCTGGACGACCTATCTGCTGCCCGGCCTGGGGCACACCCTGCTGGCCGCGGCGCTGTCCCTGGTGATAGCCCTGCCGCTGGGCGCGGTCCTCGGCATAGCGCGGCTCTCCGACCACGCGTGGATCCGGAAGCCGGCCACCGTGGTCGTGGAGTTCTTCCGCGCCATCCCGGTGCTGATCCTGATGGTCTTCTGCCAGCAGTTCTACTACCTGTACACCGGCGTCAGCAGCGACTCCCGGCCGCTGTACGCGGTGGTGACCGGTCTCGTGCTGTACAACGCGTCGGTACTGGCCGAGATCGTGCGGGCCGGCATCGAGTCCCTGCCCAAGGGCCAGTCCGAGGCTGCCATGGCCATCGGCCTGCGCAAGAGCCAGATGATGCGGCAGATCCTGCTGCCGCAGGCGGTCACCGCGATGCTGCCCGCCATCGTCAGCCAGCTCGTGGTCATCGTGAAGGACACCGCGCTGGGCGGCTACATGCTGACCTTCCCCGAGCTCCTGTCCAACGCGAACACGGCGAGCTCCTACTACGGCGCGAACATCATCCCCTGCCTCACGGTGGCGGCGATCATCTTCGTCCTGGTCAACTTCGCCCTCACCTCCTTCGCGAGCTGGCTGGAGAAGCGTCTGCGGCGCGGCAAGAAATCCACCGGCGCGGTCGTCGCGGCCGGCGCGGTGGCCGACCTGTCGACGCCCGGCGGCCACGAGGACGTGAAGAAGACCACCTGACGGCGGCCGAGGCTGACGCAACGTCAGTCCCGGAAGTGTCCAGGTGGCACGGGAGGCATCCGACGAAGGCAGTGGCGGGCACGCCACTGCCTTCGTCGCTTGACGCGGACACCTGCAATGGGTTGCATAACCATGTGATCGCGCACTCTGCTCCACCCCCCTCCGCCCCTGTGCTCGTCGTGGGCGCGGGACCGGTGGGGCTCACCCTCGCGCTCGCGCTCGCGCGCCAGGGGGTCCCCTCGGTGGTCCTCGACGAGGGACAGGGCGGCGCGATGCCGCGTCCGGCCCGCACGGTGGTGCTGCATCCGGACACCGCGGCGCTGATCACCCGGGTCACCGGCGGGGGCCTCGACCGGCTGGGGCTGCGCTGGAGCGGCTGGCGCGCACTGCGCGGCCGCCGGACCGCCTTCGAGACGACCTTCGAGACCGCCTTCGGCACATCCCACGGGACGGCCGACGGCGGCGCACGGCCCGGCGACGGCGCCCCGCTGCACCTCCCCCAGCACGCGCTGACCGGCGCGCTGCGCGCGGCGGCCGTGCGGGAACCGCTGGTCACCCTGGTCCCGGAGAGCCGGCTCGACGCGCTGGAACAGGACGCCTCCCAGGTCCGCGCCCGGGCTCGCTCGGCGCACGGCACCTGGTGGCAGGGCACCCACCTGGTCGGCTGCGACGGCGCCCGGTCCACGGTGCGAAAGCTGCTCGACATCCGCTTCCCCGGCCGTACCGCGGTGGAGCGGCACGCGGTGGCGACCCTGCGCGTCGACCTGCCCCTGCCGGGTACCGCGACCCTGCACCGCACCCCGCCGTGGCGGTCGTCGGCGCCGTTCGCCGGCGAGGTGGTGGGGCGCCCGCTGCCGGACGGGGCGTGGCGGCTGGACTGGCTGATGCCGCCGCCCCGCGACCCGGCGGCCGACCTGGTCACGGCCGACGTGCTGGTGGCGCTGGTGCGCGAGACGCTGGCCGGCTGGGACGACTCCGACCTGCCGCCGCCCTACGAACTGCTGGACACCGGGGTGCACACGGTCCACCATCGGCTCGCCCGGCGGTGGCGGCGGGGCCGGGCCTTCCTGGCGGGCGACGCCGCCCACCTGCTCGGCTCACTGGGCGGCCAAGGCCTCGAGGAGGGGCTGCGGGACGCGGAGAACCTCGCCTGGAAGCTGGCCTTCGTCCGACAGGGCAAGGCGCCCGAGGCACTGCTGGACACCTACCAGGCCGAGCGGCGGGCGGTGGTGTCCGGCCGGCTGCGCGCCGCCGACCAGGCGCTGCCGATACTGCGCGGCGGCGGGCTGCGCAGCTACGTGCCGGGGACGGCGCGCGCCCAGGACGCCCTGCTGGTCGACGGTCATCTCGGACGGGGCGCCCTCGGCGGGCCGGGACGCTACGGGTCGTCACCGCTGCTGCCCACGCCGACGGACGCGGAGGTGGCGGTGGACACGGCGCCCGGCGAGCTCGTGGAGGACGTACGGGTCACCGCGGAGGACGGCTCCACCGCCGGGCTGTGGGAGCGGCTGGGCCGCGGCACGCTGTCGGTGGTGCTGGTCGCGCCCGGCACCGGGGTGTGGGAGCGGCGGCACTGGGCGGGCGCGGGGATCATGCCCGCCCTCGCCGATGCGGTGCGGACCCTGCCGGCGCCCGCGGAACTGCTGGTCACCGAGGTGTATCCGGGGGCCCCGGCGCACACCGTCCTGCTGGTGCGGCCGGACGGCCGTCTGGTCACCGCGCTCTCGGGCGTCCGCCCGCAGCAACTGCGGGCCGCGGCCGAGGCGGCGACCGGCGTGAATCTGACGGTTCCGGGCCCGTCCGCGCCCGAGCCGGAGACGGAACGGGCGGGGGCGCGCTAGAGGCGGCGCCGGGCGCGCGCCCGGCGTTGTTCCCCGCCCCGGGGAGGAAGGATCTCCGGCACGGAGAGCCAAAGGGTGCGCGCCGATGACGGCGGGGCCGGTGCGCGCCGCTGACTGCGGGTGCCGGGGTGTACCCCAGTGACGGCGGATGCCGGGGGTGTGCGTCGTGTGACCGGTGGTGCCGCTGGCGCCAGGAAGTCCGTGCTGTTGCCCACCGGCAGCAAGCAGTCTCCGCGAAGCCCGCGAGCCCTGTCGTGCGCCCCGTCCGCGGACGCACGCTCCCGCTCACGCACGCAGACGTGACGTGGTGTGCGAGCACGCTCGCACCGCGGTGCGGACGGCCGCTCCTCCCTCGGGACGGCGCGACCGGCCGGTGCCGGATCAGTAGGCGTCGTCCCCGGGTGTCCCCGCGTACTCGTCGAGCTCCAGCTCCTCCCCCTCGGCCTCCAGTGCCTCGCGGACGACGCGCAGGGCCAGGCCCTCCGGGTAGCCCTTGCGGGCGAGCATTCCGGCGAGGCGGCGTATCCGCTTGTCGCGGTCCAGCCCCCGGGTGGAGCGCAGCTTCCGGGCGACGAGGTCGCGGGCGGTGGCCTCCTCCTGCTCGCTGTCGAGCTGGGAGACCGCCTCGTCGATCAGCGAGGAATCCACGCCCTTGGTCCGCAGCTCGCGGGCGAGGGCACGTCGGGCCAGGCCCCGGCCGTGGTGCCGGGACTCCACCCACGCGCCGGCGAAGGCGCCGTCGTCGATCAGGCCCACCTCCTCGAACCGGGTGAGCACCTCCTCGGCGACGTCGTCGGGGATCTCCCGCTTGCGCAGGGCGTCGGCGAGCTGCTTGCGGGTCCGCGGGGACCCGGTGAGCAGGCGCAGGCAGATGCCCCGCGCCCGCTCGGCCGGATCCCCACGGTCACCGTCGTGAGCTGTGCGATCGACCTGCTCGCCGCGCATCCCGCGGCCCTTGCGACTGCCGCGACCGGGACGACGGGCCGGACCGGGCGGGCCGGCCTCGTCGTCGGGGCCGGTCTCTCCGGCCCATTCGGTTCGGCGTGTCACGGATCAGCCCTTGGCCGCCGCGGCCTTGGCCTTGGTGGCCCGGGCGGCGGGAGCCGGGACGGCCTTGGCGGCGTCCGCCTCCTCGCCGGCGGCCGGCTCGGTGGTGGCCGCGGCGGCGGCCTCCTCCTCCGTCGGCTTGATGACGCCGAGCTTGGTCTTGATCTTCCGCTCGATCTCCTCCGCCAGGGCGGGGTTGTCCTTGAGGAAGTTGCGGGCGTTCTCCTTGCCCTGGCCGAGCTGGTCGCCCTCGTACGTGTACCAGGCGCCGGCCTTGCGGACGAAGCCGTGCTCGACGCCCATGTCGATCAGGCCGCCCTCGCGGCTGATGCCCTGGCCGTAGAGGATGTCGAACTCGGCCTGCTTGAACGGCGGGGCCACCTTGTTCTTGACCACCTTGCAGCGGGTGCGGTTGCCGACCGCGTCCGTGCCGTCCTTCAGGGTCTCGATGCGGCGGATGTCGATACGCACCGAGGCGTAGAACTTCAGCGCCCGGCCACCGGTCGTGGTCTCCGGGGAGCCGAACATGACGCCGATCTTCTCGCGGAGCTGGTTGATGAAGATCGCCGTGGTCTTGGACTGGTTGAGCGCGCTGGTGATCTTCCGCAGCGCCTGGCTCATCAGACGGGCCTGCAGACCCACGTGGCTGTCGCCCATCTCGCCCTCGATCTCCGCGCGCGGGACCAGCGCCGCGACGGAGTCGATGACGATCAGGTCGAGCGCGCCGGAGCGGACCAGCATGTCCACGATCTCCAGCGCCTGCTCGCCGTTGTCGGGCTGCGAGAGGATCAGGTTGTCGACGTCCACGCCGAGCTTGCGGGCGTACTCGGGGTCGAGCGCGTGCTCCGCGTCGACGAACGCCACCTGGCCGCCGGCCTTCTGCGCGTTCGCCACGGCGTGCAGGGTCAGCGTGGTCTTGCCGGAGGACTCGGGGCCGTAGATCTCCACCACTCGGCCGCGCGGCAGGCCGCCGACGCCGAGCGCCACGTCCAGGGCGGTCGAGCCGGTCGGGATGACCTCGATGGGCTCCTGGGTGCGGTCGCCCATACGCATGACCGCGCCCTTGCCGAATTGCCGTTCAATCTGCGCGAGGGCTGTTTCCAGCGCCTTCTCGCGGTCGGTTCCTGCCATGGGTTCCACCCGGTTTGCTTGAGTCGATCGCTTCACGTCAAAGACGCTAACGCCTGCCACTGACAACGCGCCCCGACGCCCGTCCACCCTGTGGAAAACTCGGTCACATCTCACCTCAAACCGTACAGAAGTACCGTTGCGAGACAGATGCCCGAGGACCACCGGCAGCCCCATAAGAATGCCTGTTCGATTTTCGTGTCAAATCATGCCGAGGGCGTGCCCGGTCCCGCCGGCTTCACACCCGGGAACCGCGCCGAAGCCCCCGGGCCCGGCGGAACAGCGCCCGGGGACCCTCGCCCTCCGCGCCACGCGGACGGTCGTGCACCCGCGGGTCGTCCGTCACGGCGTACCGCTTCACGTAGGCGCCGAGGAACGCCTGCAGGGTGGCCACCGCCGGAATCGCGATCAGCGCGCCGACCGCGCCGAGCAGCGCGGTGCCGGCGATCACCGACCCGAAGGCGACCGCCGGGTGGATGTCCACGGTCCTCGCGGTCAGCTTCGGCTGCAGCAGGTAGTTCTCGAACTGCTGGTACACCACCACGAAGGCCAGCACCCACAGCGCGTACCAGGGGTTCACGGTGAAGGCGATCAGCATCGGCAGCGCGCCCGCGAGGTAGGTGCCGATGGTCGGGATGAACTGCGACACCAGGCCCACCCACACCGCCAGCACCGGCGCGTAGGGCACCTCCATGGCCTGCAGCAGGACGTAGTGCGCCAGGCCGGAGATCAGCGCCATCAGGCCCCGCGAGTAGATGTAGCCGCCGGTCTTGTCGACGGCGATCTCCCAGGCGCGGAGCACCTCGGCCTGCTTCGCGGGAGGCAGCACGGAGCACAGGGCGCGCCGCAGGCGGGGGCCGTCAGCGGCGAAGTAGAAGGAGAACAGGGTGACGGTCAGCAGCTGGAACAGGCCGCCGAGGACCTGCGCGGACACGTCCAGCACGCCGCTGGCGCTGTCCTCGACGTACTTGCGCAGCCGGTCCGAGCTGAGCAGGCTCTCCTGGACGTCGACCCGGCGCAGTTCGGTGTCGAAGTGGACGTTGATCCAGTTGATCACCGAGTCCAGGTAGCCGGGGAAGTCCTCGATGATCCGGATGACCTGGTCGGCGAGCATCGTGCTCATCAGGGTGACGAAGCCGGCCGCGCCGGCCAGCACGCCGAGGAAGACCAGGCAGGCCGCCACGCCGCGCCGGATCCCGCGGGCGGCCATCCAGCTGACCGCGGGCTCGATGGCGAGCGCGAGGAAGAAGGCGATCAGCACGTTGATCAGCAGGCCGGTCAGCCGGTGGAAGGCCCAGCTGCCCAGCTGGAACACGGCGACCAGGGACAGCGCGAGCACCATGGCCCGCGGCAGCCACCGGGGCATCCGGGAGGCACGCGGCTCGTCACCGGCGGGGGGGGGCGCGGCGGCCGGGGGGGCC
>NZ_JBRIOU010000002.1:25804-26247 GCF_053474865.1 Streptomyces sp. CO7 | reverse complement strand
CCACCGACGCGCCGGTCGGCGCGTCGGTGGCGGGGGGCGGTGGCACCTCGGGCCGCTGAGGCGGCACTCCGGCGTCCGTGGCGGGCCGCTGAGACGGCACTCCGGCGTCCGCGGCGGCCGCCGTCACGTCCGCCTCCCTGCTGCTCCGCGTCCCCTCAGGCCCAGTCACGCCCCAAGTCTCGCCCACCCCGCAGGGGTGGGAACACTTCTCGGCGATTCAGCGCTTTTCCGGCGGGACGCCCATCGTGGCGCACACCGCCCGCCACACGTCCTTGGCCTCCCAGCCGGCGTCCAGGGCCTGCTGGACGGTACGCCCGCCCAGCTCCGCCATCACGTGGTCGCGCGCGAAGGAGTCGGCGTACCCCGGACCGAAGTGATCCGCCATCCGCTGCCAGAAAACCGTCAACCGCATGCCTCCAGTATCCGCCCCCAGGGGTCACGTC
>NZ_JBRIOU010000002.1:18736-25704 GCF_053474865.1 Streptomyces sp. CO7 | reverse complement strand
CCCCCACGAGGAAGGGCGCCCGCAGGAGCAGCCCCCCCCCCGCCGCGCCCACGCCCAGGACACGGGCGTCGAGCACCAGCTCGCGCCCGTCGCCGAAGGTCTGCTGCGCCGTGAGCGCCGCCAGCAGGGCCACCGGGAGCAGCGCCGCGAGGCGCCGCACCAGCGGTCGCTCCAGCACGGCGGCCGGAACCAGCAGCCCGGCCAGCTTCACGGCGTAGCAGCCCACCGCCGTCAGCCCGATCGCGATCCAGACGTTCACTCCCGCTCCTCCCCGCGCCCTGCCCCGTCCGCGCCGTCCGATTCGTCCGCCGCGTCCTCGGCCCCCTCCTCGGCGGCCTCGTCACCCGCCGCGCCCCGGGAGCCGAACCGCCCCTGGACGTACAGCACCAGCGGCGCGGCCAGCCCCGCCACCAGTACCGGCACCCCGGCCGGCAGCACCGGCAGCAGGCCGAGCCCGAGCACGACCGCGATCACGGCCACCGCCCGCTCCACCGTGCCGCGCAGCATCGGCGCCAGCAGGGCCAGGAAGACGGCGGGGCCTGCGGCGTCCAGGCCCCAGGCGTCGGTGTCCCCGATGGCCTCCGCGCCCAGCGCGCCCAGCAGCGTCGTCGCGTTCCACAGCAGGTAGAGGGTGGCGCCGGTGACCGTGAAGCCGAGCCGGGCCGACCGCCGGTCGGGCTGCGCCAGCGCCACCGCGGTCGTCTCGTCGATCACCCACTGGGCCGCGACGGGCCGCAGCGGCCTGCGCAGCGCCAGCAACTGCGACAGGCGCAGCCCGTAGAAGGCGTTGCGCACGCCCAGGAAGAAGGCCCCGGCCGCCGCCGTGAAGGGGTTGCCCCCTGCCGCCAGCGCTCCCACCAGGGCGAACTGCGACGCTCCGGTGAAGATGAGCAGGCTCGTCATGCACGTCTGCAGCAGGGTCAGTCCGGCGCCCGCGGAGGTCACTCCGAAGGCGAAGCCGGACAGCCCCACGGCGACGCCGACCCCGAGCGCGTCCCGGACCACCGCCGCGTCGGCCTTGCCGCCCCCGGTGTGCCCGGGCTCGGGACGTTCCGTGTGTGCTGTCTCGTGTGCCACACACGCAGCCTAGGCCGGTGCGCCCCGAGCGGGCCGATGTGTTCGATATGCGGGCAGGCGTCCGACGGCAGGGGCGCGAGGTGGCCGTCCGGGCAGGCGGGCGGCGACTGTCGGTGCCGGGGTGCAGGATGGATCCATGGCCGGCACCCCCCACCCCGCCCTGGCAGGCTTCTCTCCCGCGACCCGCGGCTGGTTCACGGGCGCCTTCACCGCACCCACGTCCGCCCAGGCCGGTGCCTGGCAGGCCATCGACGAGGGGTCGGACGTGCTGGTGGTGGCGCCCACCGGTTCCGGCAAGACGCTGGCCGCCTTCCTCGCCGCCCTGGACCAGCTGACGTCCACCCCGCCGCCCGCCGAGCCGAAGAAGCGCTGCCGGGTGCTGTACGTCTCCCCGCTGAAGGCCCTCGCGGTGGACGTGGAGCGCAACCTGCGCAGTCCGCTGACCGGCATCCGGCAGGAGGCGGTGCGCCTGGGCCTGCCCGAGCCCGAGGTCCGGGTCGGCATCCGTTCCGGCGACACCCCGCCCGCCGAGCGCCGCTCGCTGGCCAACCGACCGCCGGACATCCTGATCACCACCCCCGAGTCCCTCTTCCTGATGCTGACCTCCGCCACCCGCGAGGCGCTGACCGGCGTCGAGACGGTGATCCTCGACGAGGTGCACGCGGTGGCCGGCACCAAGCGCGGCGCCCACCTGGCGCTCTCCCTGGAGCGGCTGGACGAGTTGCTGCCGCGCCCGGCCCGGCGGATCGGCCTGTCGGCCACCGTCCGCCCGGTCGACGAGGTCGCCCGCTACCTCTCCCCGCAGCGCCGGGTGGAGATCGTCCAGCCGCCCTCCGGCAAGGAGTTCGACCTCTCGGTGGTCGTCCCCGTGGAGGACATGGGCGAGCTGGGCGGGTCGCCCGCCTCGGACGCCGGCAAGGACGGCGAGCGGCCGTCGATCTGGCCCTCCGTGGAGGAGCGCATCGCCGACCTGGTCCAGTCGCACCGCTCGACCATCGTCTTCGCCAACTCCCGCCGTCTGGCGGAGCGGCTGTGCAACCGGCTCAACGAGATCGCCTACGAGCGCGCCACCGGCGAGCCGCTCCCCGAGCAGCACGCCCCTGCCGAGCTGATGGGCGGTTCGGGCGCCGCGCAGGGCGCGCCCACGGTGATCGCGCGGGCGCACCACGGCTCGGTCTCCAAGGAACAGCGCGCCCTGGTGGAGGAGGACCTGAAGGCCGGACGGCTGCCCGCGGTGGTCGCCACCTCCAGCCTGGAGCTGGGCATCGACATGGGCGCCGTCGACCTGGTCGTCCAGGTCGAGTCGCCCCCGTCGGTCGCCTCCGGCCTGCAGCGCGTGGGCCGCGCGGGCCATCAGGTGGGCGCGGTCTCCACCGGCGTGGTCTTCCCCAAGTACCGCGGCGACCTGGTGCAGGCCGCCGTGGTGACGGAGCGGATGCGCACGGGGGCCATCGAGTCGCTGCGCGTCCCGGCCAATCCGCTGGACGTGCTGGCCCAGCAGATCGTCGCGATGACCTCGGTGGACAGCTGGCAGGTCGACGACCTGCTGGCCCTGGCCCGCCGGGCGGCGCCGTTCGCCTCCCTGCCGGAGTCCGCGTTCACCGGCGTCCTCGACATGCTGGCCGGCCGCTACCCCTCGGACGCCTTCGCCGAGCTGCGGCCCCGCCTGGTCTGGGACCGGGTGACCGGCACGGTCACCGGCCGCCCCGGCGCCCAGCGGCTCGCCGTCACCTCGGGCGGCACCATCCCGGACCGCGGCCTGTTCGGCGTGTTCCTCGCGGGCTCCGACCCGAAGAAGGGCGGCGGCCGGGTTGGCGAGCTCGACGAGGAGATGGTCTACGAGTCCCGGGTGGGCGACGTGTTCACGCTGGGCACCAGCTCCTGGCGGATCGAGGACATCACCCGGGACCGGGTGCTGGTCTCCCCCGCGCCCGGCGTGCCGGGCCGGCTGCCGTTCTGGAAGGGCGACCAGCTCGGCCGCCCGCTGGAGCTCGGGCGCGCCGTCGGCGCGTTCCTGCGCGAGGTCGGCGCGCTGTCCGAGGAGGACGCCCGGCTGCGGCTGCTGGCGGCGGGCCTGGACGCGTGGGCGGCCGACAACATCATCGCCTACCTCACCGAGCAGCGTCAGGCCTGCGGCCATGTGCCCGACGACCGCACCATCGTGGTCGAGCGCTTCCGCGACGAGCTCGGCGACTGGCGGGTCGTCGTCCACTCTCCCTTCGGCGCGCAGGTCCACGCCCCCTGGGCGCTGGCCCTGTCCGCGCGGCTGTCGGAGCGGTACGGGATGGACGCCCAGGTGATGCACGCCGACGACGGCATCGTGCTGCGCCTGCCGGACGCCGACCTGATGGGCCTGGACCTCCTGGACCAGGAGCCTTCGCGGGCGGGCACGGAGTACGACGGCGAGAAGGCCCCGGTGGGCGCGGCCGACATCGCCTTCGACAAGGGCGACGTCTCCCAGCTGGTCACCGACCAGGTCGGCGGCTCCGCCCTGTTCGCCTCCCGCTTCCGCGAGTGCGCGGCCCGCGCCCTGCTGCTGCCCCGCCGCAATCCCGGCAAGCGGACGCCACTGTGGCAGCAGCGCCAGCGGGCCTCCCAGCTGCTCGCGGTGGCGAGCGAGTTCGGCTCCTTCCCGATCGTCCTGGAGGCGATCCGGGAATGCCTGCAGGACGTCTTCGACGTGCCCGGCCTGACCGAGCTGATGGGCGACATCGAGTCCCGCAAGGTCCGCCTGGTGGAGGTGACCACCCCCGAGCCCTCGCCCTTCGCCCGCTCCCTGCTCTTCGGCTACGTCGCCCAGTTCCTCTACGAGGGCGACTCGCCGCTCGCCGAGCGGCGGGCCGCCGCGCTCTCCCTGGACTCCCGGCTGCTGGCCGAGCTCCTCGGCCAGGCGGAGCTGCGCGAACTGCTCGACGCCGAGGTGCTCGCCGAGCTGGAGCGCGAGCTGCAGTGGCTCACCGAGGACCGGCGGGTGAAGGACGGCGAGGGCGTCGCCGACCTGCTGCGGCTGCTCGGCCCGCTCACCACCGCGGAGCTGGCCGAGCGGGGCGCCGAACCGGGCTGGGCCGAGGAGCTGGCCAAGGCCCGCCGCGCCATCCGGGTCCGGATCGCCGGCGCCGACCACTGGGCCGCCGTGGAGGACGCGGGCCGGCTGCGGGACGCCCTGGGCACCGCCCTGCCGGTCGGCGTCCCCGAGGCGTTCACCGAGCCGGTCAAGGACCCGCTGGGCGACCTGCTGGCCCGCTACGCCCGCACCCACGGCCCGTTCACCTCGGCCTCGGCCGCCGCTCGGTTCGGTCTGGGCGTCGCGGTCACCGAGGGCGCCCTGCGCCGCCTGGCGGCGAGCGGCCGGGTCGTCGAGGGCGAGTTCCATCCGGCGGGCATCGGCCAGGAATGGTGCGACGCCACGGTGCTGCGGCGGCTGCGGCGCCGCTCCCTCGCCGCGCTGCGCGAGGAGCTCGAGCCGGCCCCGCCCGCCGCCCTCGCCCAGTTCCTCCCCCAGTGGCAGCACATCGGCAGGGGCCACACGCTGCGCGGGATCGACGGCCTGGTCCGGGCGGTCGAACAGCTCCAGGGCGCCTCCGTCCCCGCCTCCGCGCTGGAGAAGCTGGTCCTGCCCTCCCGTGTCACGGGGTACACCCCGGCGCTGCTCGACGAGCTGACCTCGGCCGGCGAGCTGGTCTGGGCGGGCGCCGGCTCGCTGCCCGGCAAGGACGGCTGGGTCTCCCTCTACCTCGCCGACACCGCCCCCCTGCTCCTCCCGCCGCCGCATCCGCTGGAGCTGACCGCTCTTCACGAGTCGGTGCTGACGGCCCTGTCCGGCGGCTACGGCCTGTTCTTCCGGCAGATCGGCGACCAGGTACGCGCCACCACCCACCCCGACGTCACGGACCCTCAGCTGGCGGACGCCCTGTGGGACCTCGCCTGGTCGGGCCGGCTCACCAACGACACCCTCGCCCCCATGCGGGCGCTGCTGGGCTCGGGGCGGACGGCCGGGTCGACGGCCCACCGCGCCAGGCGGTCGGTGCCCCGCGGGCGGTACGGCTCGCTCGCCGCGTCGGCCCACCGTCCGGCCTCGCGCACCGGTCCGCCCACGGTGGCCGGCCGCTGGTCGCTGCTGCCCGAGCGGGAGGGCGACGCCACCGTCCGCTCCACCGCCCTCGCCCGCACGTTGCTGGACCGGCACGGCGTGGTGACGCGGGGTGCGGTCGGCGCGGAGGGTGTCGAGGGCGGCTTCTCGGCCATCTACCGGGTGCTGGCGGCCCTGGAGGAGGTCGGTCAGGCCCGCCGCGGTTACGTGGTGGAAGGACTGGGCGCCGCCCAGTTCGCGATGGAGGGCGCCGTCGACCGGCTGCGCGCCACGGCCAACGCCCGTGAGCGCGGCGGGGACGCCCCGCCGGCCGACCCGTGGGGCGGCACGGCGCCCGGCGGTGCGGACGGTGGTGACGGCGACGCCGACGCCGGGTTCCCGCAGCCGTGGGGTCCCGCGCCGATCGCCGACCCGTCCGGCGACCCCGGCAGGTTCGCCGGCCGTCCGAGCGGCCGCCGTGACGCGGGCGGCTCCCGCGCCGTGGTGCTGGCCGCCGCCGACCCCGCCAACGCCTACGGCGCCGCCCTCGGCTGGCCCGAGCCGCCGGGCGGCGCGGGGCACAAGCCCGGACGCAAGGCCGGTTCCCTCGTGGTCCTGGTCGACGGCGAGCTGGTCCTCTACATGGAGCGGGGCGGCAAGAGCCTGCTCGCCTGGCCCGCCGAGCCGGACCTCCCCGCCGACCGCGACACCCGGCTGCGCGAGGCCGCCGAGGCGCTCGCCGAGGCCGCCCGTGCGGGGTCCCTGGGCACCGTCACGGTGGAGCGCGTCAACGGCGAGCCCGCGCTGAGCGCGCCGCCCGGCGCGGTCCTGGAGGGCGCCGGCTTCGTCGCCACGCCCCGGGGTCTGCGGATGCGGGCCTGAGCGGCACGGGGTGCGCGCTCAAGCCGAGCCGAGCCGACCCGCTCCGTCCGGGCTGCGCCGTGCGACGGTGCCCTACGGTGTCGGGCCCGACTGGCAGTGGGGGCACCAGTAGGTGGGGCGGTCGTCCTGGTCCGCGAGCCGGATCGGTGTGCCGCAGCGCAGGCATGGGCGCGGCGCGCGGCCGTAGACGTAGAGGTTCTGCCCCGTCTGCCGCCCGGTGGCGGGGACGGCGGAGCGCGGCGGAGGCGTCGTGCGCCTCTGGTGGCGGTTCCGGTTGGCGACCAGCAGCCGCCGTGCCATCTCCGGCAGCGCCGCCGCCCGGTCGGCGGGCAGCATCCCGTACGGCAGCCACGGTGTCACTCCGAGCAGGAAGCACAGCTCGCACTTGTACACGTTGCCGATGCCGGCGAGGTTGCGCTGGTCCAGCAGCGCCTCGCCCAGCGGGCGGTCCGGCTCACGGGCCAGGTTGGCCAGGGCGACGTCGGGGTCCCAGTCCGGGCCCAGCAGGTCGGGCCCCAGATGACCGACGACCGTGTCCTCCTCGGCGGTGCGCAGCAGCTCCAGCACCGGCAGCCGGTAGCCGACGGCGGTGTTCTCGGCCGTGCCCAGCACCGCCCGGATCTGGTGGTGCGGCCCGGGCAGCCGCAGCCGGGGGCCGGCCCCGGGGAGGACCTTCCAGGAACCGTCCATCCGCAGGTGCGAGTGGAGCGTGAGGTCACCCTCCAGCCGGGTCATCAGGTGCTTGCCGCGGGCGACGACCTCCAGCACGGTCCGGCCCGTCAGGTCCGACGTGGCGAAACGGGGCACCCGCAGGTCGCTGCGGAGCAGCACCCGACCCGCGAGGGCGTCGTGCAGGTGCTTCGCGGTGAGCCATACGGTGTCGCCTTCGGGCATGCCTCAAGGGTGCCCCACGGGAGTCGGGTCACCCTCCCGCGTCCCC
>NZ_JBRIOU010000002.1:0-18636 GCF_053474865.1 Streptomyces sp. CO7 | reverse complement strand
GACCACGCCCGTGGCCCGCTCCTTGGCGACGCAGTGCACCGGCAGCAGGCTCACGGTCCACCCGCCCAGCACCACGCCAGCCTCCACCGCCCCGGAGGCCCGCGGGACGAGGGCCAGCCGCAGGGCGGCCCACCACCACACCAGCCCCAGCGTCACCCTCACCGCCACGCCCATGCGGCACCTCCCGCTCCGCCCGGACGGCGGCTCGCGCCCCGACACGGCGATCCCGCGGTCCCGCGGCCGCCCGGACCGGAGGCCTACCCGTTCTCCGCCTGGAACATCCAGTGGTGCTTCTCGAGGTCCGCGGTGATGCCGATCAGCAGGTCCTGCGTGATCGGGTCGGGCTGCTCCGTCTCCTGGACCCGTGAGCGCATGCGCCCGATGACGGCGCCCAGCGCGTCCACCAGGGCGCGCACCGCGTCGCCGTCCTTGATCCAGCCGTCCGCGACCGTCGAGATGCCCGACCTGGAGGCCACCGTGGCCGCACGGCCGTCCGGGGAGACCCCGAGCGCCGAGGCCCGCTCGGCCACCGAGTCGGAGTGGGCGCGGGCGCTGGTCACCACGTCGTCGAGCTGCAGGTGCAGCGAACGGAAGCGGGGGCCCACGACGTTCCAGTGGACCTGCTTGGCGACCAGCGACAGGTCCACCAGGTCGACCAGCGCGCCCTGCAGCGCACTCCCGACCACCTTGAGGTCCTCGTCCGGCAAAGGGCTCTTCACGACATACATGCGCAGCTCCTCGTCAGCCGACGTGTCACTCCACGATGACCGCACCCCGCCGACACGGCAAACGGGGCGTACACGCATCCTGCGCGTGTACGCCCCGTCCGGAAAACTCGGGCCAGGCTCAGACTCGGGCCAGGCTCAGACTCGGGCCGGGCTCATGTGGGCCGGGCTCAGGCCGCTACCACGTCGACGGCCTCCGCAGGGGCCTTGATGGTGACCCGCTCCGGGGAGACGCCCGTCACCGAGACGGAGCCCAGCATCGGGCGTACCGGGGCCGGTACGGCGGAGGAGTCGGTTGCGGCCGCGGACCGGGCCAGTTCGGCGAGAGCGAGCTCGTCGCTCACCTCTCGCATGAGTTCGGACATGCGCACGTCCAGCGCATCGCAGATCGCACTGAGCAGTTCGGAGGACGCTTCCTTCTGCCCGCGCTCCACCTCGGAGAGGTAACCGAGCGAGACCCGGGCGGAAGAAGAGACCTCGCGCAAAGTACGGCCCTGGCGCTGCCGCTGCCGACGCAGCACGTCACCCAGCAGGCGACGGAGCAGAATCATCGGTGGCTCCCTCCTCGGACCGCGTAACCGCATCCTTCTCGCCCCACCGTACCGCCTCGCGCCGCGGCCGTGCGGGGAGCGATGTCGTGTTCACTCAGGGCTGCAAACATCAGATCCCCCCGTTCCGTTCCGTATCGTGTGTCCGCTCGTTTCCTTGCCGTTGGCCCGCCTGCTCGGCCCTCTTGGCGTCGAGGAGCTCTTCCACAAGCAGCGCGAGAACGCTCCGTACACTCTCCATACGAATTTCCGCCCGCGTGCCGTTCAACCGCAGAGCGCGCACTTTCCCGCCCGCGGACGCATCCTCACCGTCGGCCGAACCACCCACGACGGCGACGTAGACGGTGCCGACGGGCTGCCCGTCCTGGGGCTCGGGCCCGGCCACCCCGGTGGTGGCGATGCCCCAGTCGGCGCGCAGCGCCTTCCGCACGCCCCGCGCCATCTGCTCCGCGACCCGCGCGTCGACCGCCCCGTGCTCGGCGAGCAACTGCTCGTCGACCCCGAGGATGCGGTGCTTGATCTCGGTGGCGTACGCCGTCACCGAGCCGAGGACCGCCTTCGAGGCCCCCGGAACCTCCGTCAGCTCGGCTGCGACCAGCCCTCCGGTGAGGGACTCGGCGACAGCGACGGTCTCCCCGTGGTAAGTGAGCATCAGGACGGCTTCGGCGGCCGCGGAGGTCATGCCTTGCTCCCCCTCAACGCGGCCCGGCGCTCGGCCATTCCCTGCCGGCGCAGCACGATCGCCTGACGGACGTAGTCCAGACCGGTGACGACGGTCAGCGCCACCGCCACCGCCATCACCCACCAGCGCAGGGTGGCCAGCCAGCCGGTCAGCGCCAGGATGTACATGCCCACCGCGATGCCCTGGGCGAGCGTCTTGAGCTTGCCGCCACGGCTGGCGGGGATCACGCCGTACCGGATGACCAGGAACCGGATCACCGTGACGCCGAGCTCCCGGCCCAGGATGACCGCCGTCACCCACCAGGGCAGCTCGTCGAGCCAGGACAGGCAGACCAGCGCCGCGCCCATGATCGCCTTGTCGGCGATCGGGTCGGCGATCTTGCCGAAGTCCGTGACCAGGTTGTAGGTGCGGGCCAGATGCCCGTCGAACAGGTCGGTGAACATGGCCACCGCGAAGGCCGCCCACGCGAAGGAGCGCCACGCCGGGTCGTACCCGCCGTGGGCCAGCATCAGCATCACGAACCCGGGCACCAGCACCAGCCGGAACATGGTGAGCAGGTTGGCCACGTTCCACAGACTGGCCTGGTTCACGGCGGCCGCCGCGATCTTGCCGCCCTTGGCCGCCGGCCGGGCGCCCAGGGGCTCGACGGGTTCGTCCATCAGGACCTCCGTCTCGGGCGAGGCGCCCGCCGCGGACGCCGGTACGCCGCTCATCCGGTCGCCTCCGCGCGCTCCGCCCGGCCGCCGGGGAAGGCTCCGGCGCCCAGCAGCGCGCCGCCCACCGGCTCGGCCACCAGGTCGACGCCCTCGGTGGCGATCACCTTCGCCTCGACGAACTGCCCGACCCGCAGGCCGCCGGCCTCGGTGAGCCGGACCTGGCCGTCGGTCTCCGGCGCCTGATGCGCCGCACGCCCGTACACACCGTCCTCCTCGTCGACGGACTCCACCAGCACCCGGACCGTCTCGCCCACGCGCTCCTCGGCACGCTGCGAGACGAGTTCCTCGGCCAGCCGGGAGACCCGGGCGAGTCGCTCGGCGACGACGTCCTCGTCGAGCTTGCCCTCGTACCCGGCGGCCTCGGTGCCCTCCTCGTCCGAGTACCCGAAAACGCCGATGGCGTCGAGACGGGCGTGGGTGAGGAAACGCTCCAGCTCGGCGAGGTCCGCCTCGCTCTCGCCGGGGAAGCCGACGATGAAGTTGGAGCGCACGCCGGCCTCGGGGGCCTTGGCGCGGATGGTGTCCAGCAGCTCCAGGAAGCGGTCGGTGTCGCCGAAGCGGCGCATGGCGCGCAGCACGGCGGGCGCCGAGTGCTGGAAGGAGAGGTCGAAGTACGGCACGACGCCCGGCGTGGAGGTCAGCACGTCGATCAGGCCGGGGCGCATCTCGGCGGGCTGCAGGTAGCTGACGCGCACCCGCTCGATGCCCTCGACCTCGGCGAGCTCCGGCAGCAGCGTCTCCAGCAGGCGGATGTCGCCCAGGTCCTTGCCGTAGGAGGTGTTGTTCTCGGAGACCAGCATGACCTCCTTGACGCCCTGCTCGGCCAGCCAGCGCGTCTCGTTGAGGACGTCGCCGGGGCGGCGGGAGATGAAGGAGCCGCGGAAGGAGGGGATGGCGCAGAAGGAGCAGCGCCGGTCGCAGCCGGAGGCCAGCTTCACGGACGCCACCGGCGCGCCGTCCAGCCGTCGGCGCAGCGGGGCGCGGGGGCCGGAGGCCGGGGCCAGGCCCTCGGGGAGGTCGGCCGGGGCCGGCTCGGCGTCGGCGGCCGCTCCGTGCCCGGGCAGGGCGACGTCGGTGGCCGCCTGGCGCTCGGCGGGGCTGATCGGCAGCAGCTTGCGCCGGTCGCGCGGCGTGTGGGCGGCGTGGACGCCGCCGGAGAGGATGGTCTGCAGCCGGTCGGAGATGTCGGCGTAGTCGTCGAAGCCGAGGACGCCGTCGGCCTCGGGGAGCGCCTCGGCGAGCTCCTTGCCGTACCGCTCGGCCATGCAGCCCACGGCCACGACCGCCTGGGTCCGGCCGTGGCCCTTGAGATCGTTGGCCTCGAGGAGGGCGTCGACGGAGTCCTTCTTGGCGGCTTCCACGAAACCGCAGGTGTTGACGACGGCGACGTCCGCGTCCTCGGCGTTCTCCACGAGGGCCCAGCCGTCCGCCTCCAAGCGGCCTGCGAGCTCCTCCGAGTCCACCTCGTTACGGGCGCAGCCAAGGGTGACGAGTGCGACGGTACGGCGTTCAGGCATGGGCTCAAGACTACTTCGTTCCGTCGGCATCCCACGCCGACGGGGTTGGCCCGGCCGGACCAACCCCGTCTGCGCACGCCCCTCGGTCCTCCGCACGGCGGCTATCCGGCGGCGGGGTCGCCCTTGGTGTAGGACAGGCGTTCCACCTGGCCGTTCCGGAAGTCGTCCTCGATCTTCTCGCCGTTGACGTGGAGCTCGAGAGCTCCGGCGTTGCCGAGGACCAGGTCGACGCGGGTGTCGTCCTGGAAGGTGCGCGAGGCGCCCTGCTCCAGGACGCCGTCCCACAGGACGCGCCCGTTGTGGTCCTTGGCGGAGATCCAGCTGCGGCCGTCGGGGGCGCTCACCTTCACCACGACCTTGTCGCGCGGCGCGGCGGCGATGGCGCTCTCGGTGGGCTCGGGCGCGGCGGGCTCACGGGTGGGCTTCTCGGTCACCGAGACGCTGGGCTCGGGGCCCTCGGCGACCTGGGCGCGGTCGGCGCCGTCGCCGTCGCCGCCGAAGGCGGTGAAGCCGACGAAGCCGATCACGGCGACGATGGCGGCGACCATGGCCGCCGTCCAGTTCGGACCGCGCCGCTCGGGGCGGATGCGTTCCGCCTCGAAGACCGGTGCCGCCGGGGTGGGCGCGGAGCGGCCGCCGTGCTTGCTGCCGTAGGCGGCGATCAGCGGTTCCGGGTCCAGTCCGACCGCGCGGGCCAGGGTGCGGAGGTGACCGCGCGCGTACACGTCGCCGCCGCAGGGGCCGAAGTCGTCCTCCTCGATGGCCCGCACGATGGCGACGCGCACCCGGGTGGCGTTGCTGACGTCTTCGACCGACAGTCCGGCCGCCGTGCGCGCCCGCTGGAGGGCGTCGCCGATCGACGGCAGGTCGTGGCGGTCCTTGTCGGTGTCGTCCTCGAACGGACGCTCTTCTTCTGGGGGGTTGCCGAGGGACACGGGGGCGCCTTTCGAGGGTGTGGCCACCTGTGCTGGAGGTTCAGTCTAGGGGGGGTGCCGAAGAGTGGGGCAAGCGGGCGACGACGGTTTGTAGGCCGCCGGTGGGCTCCCGCCTGTGACCGGTTTGACGTGCGTGAGCGGGGAACGGTTGCCCTGTCTCCCGTTACAGGAGGGTCACGGCCGACCTGAGTACCGGGCGGGCCCGGTGGGGCATCCGCCTAGATGATCCCCCATTCCCGCTCCCCTTCCACGTCCGGCTCTCGCCAAACCACCCGAAGGTCGCTCGCCCGCCGCACGGTTGCGGTTCCTCGGCGCGACGCGCGGCGGCCTTCCGCGCGCCGGGCCCCTGCTCCTCCCGCGCGCCGGGCTCTATTCGCCGGTGCTCTCGCCGCGGATCCTGGCGAGGGCCTCGTCGAGCTCGTCCGCCTTTACCAGGACGTCGCGGGCCTTGGATCCCTCGCTGGGGCCGACGATCTGACGGGACTCCATCAGGTCCATCAGGCGTCCGGCCTTGGCGAAGCCGACGCGCAGCTTGCGCTGCAGCATCGAGGTGGAGCCGAACTGCGTGGTGACGACCAGTTCGGCGGCCTGGCAGAGCAGGTCGAGGTCGTCGCCGATCTCCTCGTCGATCTCCTTCTTCTGCTTGGTGCCCACCACCACGTCGTCCCGGAAGACCGGGGTCATCTGCTCCTTGCAGTGCTCGACGACGGAGCGGATCTCGTCCTCGGCGACGAAGGCGCCCTGCATACGGATCGGCTTGTTGGCGCCCATCGGCAGGAACAGACCGTCACCCTTGCCGATGAGCTTCTCGGCGCCGGGCTGGTCGAGGATGACGCGGCTGTCGGCCAGCGAGGAGGTCGCGAAGGCGAGCCGCGAGGGCACGTTCGCCTTGATCAGGCCGGTGACGACGTCCACCGAGGGCCGCTGGGTGGCGAGCACCAGGTGGATGCCGGCGGCGCGGGCCAGCTGGGTGATGCGGACGATGGCGTCCTCGACGTCGCGCGGGGCGACCATCATCAGGTCGGCGAGCTCGTCCACGATCACCAGCAGGTACGGGTACGGCTGGAGTTCGCGCTCGCTGCCGGGCGGGGTCTTCAGCTTGCCGCTGCGGACGGCCTCGTTGAAGTCGTCGATGTGCCGGTAGCCGAAGGCCGCGAGGTCGTCGTAGCGCAGGTCCATCTCGCGCACCACCCACTGCAGGGCCTCGGCGGCCCGCTTGGGGTTGGTGATGATCGGTGTGATCAGGTGCGGGATGCCCTCGTAGGCGGTGAGCTCGACCCGCTTGGGGTCGACCAGCACCATCCGGACGTCCTCCGGCGTGGCCCGCATCATGATCGAGGTGATCAGGCAGTTGATGCAGGACGACTTGCCGGAGCCGGTCGCGCCGGCCACCAGGATGTGCGGCATGTGCGCCAGGTTGGCCATCACGTAGCCGCCCTCGACGTCCTTGCCGAGGGCCACCAGCATCGGGTGGTCGTCCTCGGCGGCGTCCGCGAGGCGCAGCACGTCACCGACGTTGACCATCTCGCGGTCGGTGTTCGGGATCTCGATGCCGACCGCGGACTTGCCGGGGATCGGGCTGATGATCCGCACGTCGGGGCTGGCGACGGAGTACGCGATGTTCTTGGTGAGCGCGGTGATCCGCTCGACCTTGACGGCGGGCCCCAGTTCGACCTCGTACCGGGTGACCGTCGGGCCCCGGGTGAAGCCGGTGACGGCCGCGTCGACCTTGAACTCCTTGAAGACGTTGCCCAGCGCGGCGGCGACGGCGTCGTTGGCGGCGGTGCGGGACTTGCCGGGGCCGCCGCGGTGCAGCAGGTCGAGCGAGGGCAGCGCGTAGGTGATGTCGCCCGCCAGCTGCAACTGCTCGGCGCGCGGCGGCAGGTCGTGCTCGCGGACCGGCGGCGCCTTGGTCAGGTCGGGGACGGTCTCGGCGGTGGCCGGAAGCCGCTCCGGGGCGGGCACCGGCAGGTTCTTCGGCTCGGGCCGCGCGGTCGGCACGGACGGCTCGGACCGCTCGGTGTCCTCCCCGCGCCCGCCCCGCTCGGTGACGCCCTGGGTGAGCCCGGCGACCAGCGGCGACGGCGGCAGCCCGTTCATGATCGCCCCGTCCAGCGCGGCGGCTGCCTCGGCGGCGACGTCGACGGCGTCCATCGGCCGGTTCGGGTCGGGGCGGCGGGCGCCGCGGCGGGAACGGCCCCGGCCGCGGGCCGGCGTGTCCAGACCGGCCGCCTCGGCCGTGTCCTCGTCCGCCGGGGGCAGCTGACGCCGGCTCCGGGAGCGGGGCAGCGCCTCGCGCCACTGCTCCTCGTACCGCTCGTCGTCCTCCCCCACCACGTCGTCCTCGGCGAAACCGGGCGCCGCCGCGGGAGCCTGCACCACGCCCAGCCTGACGCCCAGGGCACGCAGCCGCTGCGGGATGGCGTTGACCGGGGTCGCGGTGACCACCAGCAGACCGAAGACGGTGAGCAGCAGCAGGAGCGCCACGGCGAGCGCGGCGCCGGTCGCGTAGACCAGCGGGGTCGCGGCCGCCCAGCCGATGAGCCCGCCGGCGTCCCTTATCGCCTGCATGCCGCCGCTGCGCGCGGGCGCCCCGCACGCCAGGTGGACCTGCCCGAGCACGCCGATCGCCAGGGCGGACAGACCGATCACGATCCGCCCGTTGGCCTCCGGCTGCTCCGGGTGACGCACGAACCGCGCGGCGACCACGGCGAGCAGGATCGGCACCAGCAGGTCCAAGCGGCCGAACGCGCTGGTGACCAGAATCTCCACCAGCTCCCCGACCGGCCCCTGCAGGTCCGCCCAGGTGCCCGCCGCCACCATCAGGGACAGCGCGATCAGCAGGAGGGCGACGCCGTCCTTGCGGTGGGCCGGGTCGAGGTTCTTCGCCCCCGTCCCTATGCCCCGCAGCACGGCGCCGACGGCGTGCGCGACACCCAGCCACAGGGCGCGGACGAGCCGGTAGACGCCGTTGGTGGGGCTCGGGGCCGGCTTGGGCGCGGCCTTGGCGGCCGCCTTCTTCGCCGGAGCCCTCTTCGCGGCGACCTTTTTGGCCACCGGTTTGGTCTTCGCGGACCTGGCGGGCCTCGGCGCCCTCGCGGCCGAGGACGCCTTCGCGGGAGCGGGCGGCTTCTTGGCGGCGGAAGGTCGTGAGGCCATGAGGGTGAGGTTACCGGGGGAGACGCCTGGGGACACGCCTGCGCGAGCCTTCACCCGTTCGTGTCGTCCTCGAGGTCGACGCGGCGTCTGCCGGCGGTGTGCGGGACATCGGTGACACCCCCTCAGCGACCCGTTCGGGCGGGGTTCCTCAGCTCTGCTGCGGGAGCCTCGGCGCGGCCGCCCCGGTACCCGGCTCCAGCGCGTCCAGGGCACGGCGCAGACCGTTCAGCTTGCGCTCCAGGTGCGCCGCCGTGGCGACCGCCGCGGCGTCGGCCGCCTCGTCGGTCAACTGCTTGGACAGCGCCTCCGCCTGCTCCTCGACCGCCGCCAGCCGCGCCGACAGCTCGGCCAGCAGGCCGGAGCCCGCCGCGCCCTCCTTGACGGCCTCGCCCTCGGGCCGCTCGCCGCCGCCCTCCAACTGCAGCCGCAGCAGCGCCGCCTGCTCCTTGAGCTGGCAGTTCTTCATGTACAGGTCGACGAAGACGGAGACCTTCGCGCGCAGCACCCACGGGTCGAACGGCTTGGAGATGTAGTCCACCGCGCCCGCCGCGTACCCGCGGAAGGTGTGGTGCGGCCCGTGGTTGATGGCCGTGAGGAAGATGATCGGGATGTCCCGGGTCCGCTCACGCCGCTTGATGTGCGCCGCGGTCTCGAAACCGTCCATCCCCGGCATCTGGACGTCGAGCAGGATGACCGCGAAGTCGTCCGTCAGCAGCGCCTTGAGCGCTTCCTCCCCGGACGATGCCCGGACCAGCGTCTGATCGAGCGCGGAGAGGATGGCCTCCAGCGCCAGCAGATTCTCCGGCCGGTCATCGACCAGGAGGATCTTGGCCTTCTGCACCATGGCCCGTCCTCCTCGCCCCGGCTTGGGGCCGCCCCAGTTCGCAGGACTCGCGGCGACGTCCTGGGACGCCGCCCGCGAGGACGACTCCCTTGCGCCGTCCGTCCTTGTGCCGGTCATCGTAGCCGCACCCCGGGTGCCACCACACCCTGTCACCGCGATGTCACTGTGCATGCAGCAGAAACGCGACGCGAGACCAAATGGTTCCCGGTAGTACGGTTCGCCCACCGGGCAGCACGCGGCCACGGCCACCCTCCGTAGCCCGCTTACCCCCGATGGCCGGTTTCTCACCTCCCGGAGCGGATCACTTCCGCCCCATCCAACTCTCCATCACCTCGAGCAGGTGATCGGGGTCCACGGGCTTGGTGACGTAGTCGGACGCGCCCGACTCGATCGCCTTGTCCCGGTCGCCCTTCATCGCCTTCGCCGTCAGCGCGATGATCGGCAGTCCGGCGAACTGCGGCATCCGCCGGATCGCCGTGGTCGTCGCGTAACCGTCCATCTCCGGCATCATGATGTCCATCAGGACGATCGTGACGTCCTCGTGCTGCTCCAGCACCTCGATGCCCTCGCGGCCGTTCTCCGCGTACAGCACCGCCACCCCGTGCTGCTCCAGCACGCTGGTGAGGGCGAAGACGTTGCGGATGTCGTCGTCGACGATCAGCACCTTCTCGCCGTGGAACCGCACGCCCGGCCGGGCGCCCGCCGACGGCGCGGCGGACCGCTCCGCCCCGCCCTCGTCGAACGCCGCCCTCGACTCCTCCGCCGGCCGCGCCGGCGGCTGCTCCTCCCGGCGACGGCGCCGGAAGAGGGCCGCCGGACCGCTCTGCGTCTCCCGGTAGGAGTTCACCTCGGCCGGCGTCTCCCCCGCGGGCAGCTCCGCCCGCGCCGGGGAGCCCTCCAGCGCCTCGCCCTCCCCGGGCCCCTGCTGCGCGACCTCGTTCGGGTACAGCGGCAGGTAGAGCGTGAACGTGGAGCCGCGTCCCGGCTCCGACTGGGCGTGGATCTCGCCGCCGAGCAGCCGCGCGATCTCCCGCGAGATCGACAGACCCAGGCCCGTGCCGCCGTACTTGCGGCTGGTGGTCCCGTCGGCCTGCTTGAACGCCTCGAAGATCACCCGCATCTTGCTCGCCGCGATGCCGATGCCGGTGTCGGTCACCGAGAACGCGATCACGTCCGCGTTCGGCTCGCTCAGCGAGCCCGACTCCAGCAACTGCTCCCGGATCGCCGACGGGACGTCCGCCCCGGCATGCCGGATCACCAGCTCCACCGCGCCGCCGTCGGTGAACTTCACCGCGTTCGACAGCAGGTTGCGCAGCACCTGCAGCAGCCGCTGCTCGTCGGTGTGCAGCGTCGCCGGCAGCTCCGGCGACACCCGCACCGAGAAGTCCAGGCCCTTCTCCGCGGTCAGCGGCCGGAACGTCGCCTCCACGTAGTCCACCAGCTGCACCAGCGCGATCCGCGTCGGCGAGACGTCCATCTTGCCCGCCTCGACCTTCGACAGGTCCAGGATGTCGTTGATCAGCTGCAGCAGGTCCGAACCCGCACCGTGGATCGTCTCCGCGAACTCCACCTGCTTCGGGGAGAGATTGCCGTCCGCGTTGTCCGCCAGCAGCTTCGCCAGGATCAGCAGCGAGTTCAGCGGAGTCCGCAGCTCGTGCGACATGTTGGCGAGGAACTCGCTCTTGTACCGCATGGAGACGGCGAGTTGCTCGGCGCGCTCCTCCAGGACCTGCCGCGCGTCCTCGATCTCGGTGTTCTTCACCTCGATGTCGCGGTTCTGCCGCGCCAACAGCTCGGCCTTCTCCTCCAGTTCGGCGTTGGACTCCTGCAGCGCCAGCTGCCGCTGCTCCAACTCCGCCGAGCGGTCCCGCAGCTGCTCGGTCAGCTTCTGCGACTGCTTCAGCAGCACCTCGGTCTTGCTGTTCACCGAGATGGTGTTGACGCTGGTCGCGATCATCTCCGCGATCTGGTTGAGGAAGTCCTTCTGGATCTGCGTGAACGGCGTGAACGACGCCAGCTCGATCACGCCCAGCACCGTGCCCTCGAAGAGCAGCGGCAGCACGATCACCTGCGCCGGCGGCGCCTCCCCGAGACCGGAGGAGATCTTCAGGTAGCCGCTGGGCGCGTTCTCCACCAGGATCGCCCGCCGCTCCTGCGCGGCCGTGCCCACCAGGCCCTCACCGGGCCGGAACGACGTCGGCATCGACCCCATCGAGTAGCCGTAGCTGCCGAACATCCGCAGCTCGAACGCGTCCCCGTCGAGGGCTCCGACCTCCTGGGTGTCCCCCGGCGGGATCGCCAGGAAGAACGCCCCGTGCTGCGCGGACACCACCGGCGTCAGCTCGCTCATCACCAGCGACGCCACGTCGTCCAGGTCCCGGCGGCCCTGCATCAGCGCCGAGATCCGGGCCAGGTTGCCCTTCAGCCAGTCCTGCTCCTTGTTCGCGATCGTGGTGTCGCGCAGGTTGGCGATCATCTTGTTGATGTTGTCCTGCAGCTCCTGGATCTCGCCGGAGGAGTCGACGTCGATCTTCAGGTTGAGGTCGCCGCGGGTCACCGCGGTGGCGACCCGGGCGATCGCCCGCACCTGCCGGGTCAGATTCCCGGCCATCTCGTTCACCGACTCCGTCAGGTCCCGCCATGTGCCGTCCACGTCCCGCACCCGCGCCTGACCGCCCAGCCGGCCCTCGGTGCCCACCTCACGGGCGACCCGGGTGACCTCCTCGGCGAACGAGGACAGCTGGTCGACCATCGTGTTGATGGTCGTCTTCAGCTCGAGGATCTCGCCCCGCGCGTCGATGTCGATCTTCTTGGTCAGGTCGCCCTTGGCGATCGCCGTCGTCACCATGGCGATGTTGCGCACCTGACCCGTCAGGTTGGACGCCATCTGGTTCACCGACTCGGTGAGGTCCTTCCATGTGCCCGCCACACCCGGCACGTGCGCCTGACCGCCCAGGATGCCGTCCGTGCCCACCTCACGGGCCACCTTGGTGACCTGCTCGGCGAACGACGACAGCGTCTTCACCATGATGTTGATGGTGTCGCCGAGCTGCGCGACCTCGCCGCGCGCCTCGATGGTCACCTGCCGCGTCAGGTCGCCGTTGGCGACCGCCGAGGCGACCTGCGAGATGTTCCGCACCTGGGTGGTGAGGTTCTTCGCCATCAGGTTGACGTTGTCGCTCAGGTCCTTCCAGATGCCGGTGACACCCGGCACGTGCGCCTGACCGCCCAGGATGCCCTCGGTGCCCACCTCGCGCGCCACCCGCGTCACCTGCTCGGCGAACGACGACAGCTGGTCCACCATCGTGTTGACCGTGGTCACCAGCTCGAGGATCTCGCCCTTGGCGTCGACGGTGATCTTCTTCGACAGGTCGCCCTTGGCCACCGCCGTGGTGACCTCGGCGATGTTCCGCACCTGGATGGTGAGGTTGTTCGCCATGAAGTTCACCGACTGGGTCAGGTCCTTCCAGGTGCCGGAGACCCCCTGCACCTCGGCCTGACCGCCCAGGATGCCCTCGGTGCCCACCTCACGGGCCACCCGGGTCACCTGCTCCGCGAAGTTCGAGAGCTGGTCGACCATCGTGTTGAGGGTGTTCTTCAGCTCGAGGATCTCGCCCCGCGCGTCCACGTCGATCTTCTGCGACAGGTCTCCGCGCGCCACCGCCGTCGCGACCTGCGCGATGTTACGCACCTGCGCCGTCAGGTTCCCGGCCATGCCGTTCACCGAGTCCGTCAGGTCACGCCACACCCCGGCCACGCCCGGCACCTGCGCCTGACCGCCCAGGCGCCCCTCGGTGCCCACCTCGCGGGCCACCCGGGTCACCTGGTCGGCGAACGCGGACAGCTGGTCGACCATCGTGTTGATGGTGTTCTTCAGCTCGAGGATCTCGCCCCGCGCGTCCACGTCGATCTTCTGCGACAGGTCGCCGCTCGCCACCGCCGTCGTCACCTGCGCGATGTTGCGCACCTGCGAGGTGAGGTTGCCGGCCATGCTGTTGACGGAGTCGGTGAGCTCCTTCCAGGTGCCCGACACCCCGTCCACCCGGGCCTGACCGCCCAGGCGGCCCTCCGTGCCCACGTCCCGTGCCATCCGCGTCACCTGGTCGGCGAAGCTGGAGAGCTGGTCCACCATCCGGTTCACGGTGTTCTTCAGCTGGAGCATCTCGCCCGAGACGTCGACCGTGACCTTCTGCGACAGGTCGCCGTTCGCCACCGCAGTCGTCACCTGCGCGATGTTCCGCACCTGACCGGTGAGGTTGCGGAACGCCGTGTTGACGGAGTCGGTGAGGTCCTTCCAGGTGCCGGCCGCGCCGGGCACCTGCGCCTGACCGCCCAGCTCACCCTCGACGCCCACCTCGCGGGCCACCCGCGTCACCTCGGCGCCGAACGCGGAGAGCTGGTCCACCATCCCGTTGACGGTGTTCTTCAGCTCCAGCATCTCGCCGGCCACGTCCACCGTGACCTTCTGCGACAGGTCGCCGTTCGCCACCGCAGTCGTCACCGCGGCGATGTCCCGCACCTGCGTCGTCAGGTTCCGGAAGACCGTGTTCACCGAATCGGTGAGGTCCTTCCACGTCCCCGCCGCGCCCGGGACGTTCGCCTGGCCGCCCAGCCGGCCCTCGGCGCCGACCTCGTTGGCCACCCGGGTGACCTCGTCCGCGAAGATCCGCAGCGTCTCGGTCATCTGGTTGATCGTGTCGGCCAGCTGCGCCACCTCACCGCGGGCGCTCACCGTCACCTTCCGCGACAGGTCGCCGTTGGCCACCGCCGTGGTCACCTCGGCGATCCCGCGCACCTGCGCGGTGAGGTTGCCCGCCATCAGGTTGACCGAGTCGGTCAGGTCCTTCCACACACCGGCCACGCCCGGCACCTGCGCCTGACCGCCCAGCTCACCCTCGGTGCCCACCTCACGGGCCACCCGGGTCACCTCGGCCGCGAACGCGGAGAGCTGGTCCACCATCGTGTTGACGGTGTTCTTCAGCTCGAGCATCTCGCCCTCGACGTGCACGGTGACCTTGCGGGAAAGGTCACCGTTGGCCACGGCGGTGGTGACGAGCGCGATGTCCCTCACCTGAAGGGTGAGCCGGTGCGCCATCGTGTTGACGGACTCGGTCAGGTCCTTCCAGGAACCCGACATCCCGCGCACCTGGGCCTGACCGCCCAGCTTGCCCTCGGTGCCCACCTCGCTGGCCACCCGGGTCACCTCGTCGGTGAACCGCGACAGCTGGTCGACCAGGTTGTTCACCGTGCGCGCGACCTTCAGGAACTCGCCGCGCAGCGGATGCCCGCTGCCGTCGGCGCCCCGGGTCCGCAGCTCCATCCGGGGCGACAGGTCACCCTCCGCCACCGCGGAGAGCACCCGGCCCACCTCGGACACCGGCCGCACCAGGTCGTCGACCAGCGCGTTCGACGCGTCGATCGCGGAGGCCCAGGAGCCCTCGCAGGCCCCCGTCTCCAGCCGCTCGGTGAGCTTTCCCTCACGTCCGACCATCCGCCGCACGCGGGCCAACTCGCCCGTCAGGTGCAGGTTGCGGTCCGCGACCTGGTTGAACACGGCGGCGATCTCCGACATGACGTCGTCGCCGGACACCGTCAGCCGCTTGCGGAAGTTCCCGTCCCGCATCGCCACCAGGCCGGACAGCAACCTGTTGAGCGCGGCCGTGTCCACCTGGGTGGTGCCTCCGCCCTTCGCACGCGTCCTACTGCCCCGCGTCGCCGCGCCAGCCTCCACTGTGTCCCTCCCGCAGGGATCGACCAACCACTGCCGCTCACGTGCCCGCAACCTCGGCCACGCTCACTTCGCCCTCCCGTCACAACCACGCGCCGGGGGTGTATGCATCAAGCCTGCCCAGTGTTTCACTTCGGCCGAACCAGGCCATAACAGTTCGGCAAGCCCGCACACCGTCCGCACACACTGCGGACGGAATCGGCGTCAACCGGCATCCGCGCGGACCTCTCAGGTAAGTAACCTTGCAGGAGGCTGCCTGGGCCGAACGGTCCCGTCCGGCCCTGGGCGGTGGTAAGACGAAGTGTGGGCATCGGAGGGGCGGCCTCGGAGAACATGACGACCGGACTGATCTCGGGGGACCCGACCCCGGAGCACACCGGGCCGACGGAAGCGTTCCCCGCTCAGCAGCGGCACGCGCAGGACGCACCGCCGGACACCCACGCCCACGAGCGCACGAGGAGTTCTGTGATCACCGCGCGGGCGGCCGCCAGCTTCGAGCCAGTGGGGCGCTCCGTCGCCACGGCCCGCTCCTTCGTCCGCGACACCCTGCAGGGCTGGGGCTTCGCCGACATCATCGACGACGCCGTGGTCCTCACCAGTGAGCTGGTCACCAACGCCGTGGTCCACGCCGGCACCGCCGCCGACGTCGTCTGCCTGCGCTCCGACGACGGCGTCCGCATCGAGGTCGCCGACCACTACCCCGAGCGCGAGGTCCCGCTCCAGTCCGCCGCGCACCCCGTGAGCAGCCCGGACCAGGAGGGCGGCCGCGGCCTGCAGCTCTGCGCCGCGCTCGCCGCGCGCTGGGGCGTGGAGTACACGACCACCCGCAAGCAGGTGTGGTTCCAGCTCGACCTCCCCGACCGCGCCGTCGGCACCCGCTCCGCGGGCCCCGCGCTCCCGGTCGACATGCTCCCCGCCGCGGACGGCCGGGTCAGGGTGGCCGTCGTCCAGATCGACCACGACGGCGCCGTCAGCGCGTGGAACGAGGACGCCGAGGAGCTCTTCGGCTACCCGGCCTCCTCCGTCACCGGCAAGCCCCTCACCGACCTGGCCGCCTGGCCGCACACCCCCGGCACCAGCACCGGCATCGTCGAGGCCCTCCAGCTGTCCCGCTGGGAAGGCAGCTACGGCATCCGCGACGCGGCGGGCCGCGTCGTCCCGGTGTACGCCTCCCACCTGCGCGTCCGGGACCCCGAGGGCGCCCCCTCCACCGTCTGTCTCCTCGTCCGCAACGAGGAGCGCGCCGTCCTGCAGAGCCCCTCCCGCGGCGCCGGGGGCGACACCGCCCACCACGACGGCCGGGACGCCGACCCCTTCGAGGTCTTCATCGGCTCCCCCGCCCCCGACGACCTGGACGGCCTCCTGCAGCGCACCGTCGAGCGGGCCCGCGACATGCTCGACGCCGACGCCGCCTTCCTGCTGCTGGCCACCGACGACGAGACCGAGCTGGAGGTACGCGCGTCGACCGGCCTGCCGTCGGCCCGCCAGCGCTTCGCCCGCGTCCCCGTCGAGGCCGGCCCCGGCCGCTACGGCTCGGCCCGGATGCCCGCCGTCCACGACGACCTCGCGGCCACCCCGGGCTCCATCCCGCTGCTCGACGGCACCGGCATGCGCTCCGTGGTGACGGTTCCGCTCAAGGTCGAGGGCCGCCTCACCGGCTCCCTCGGCGTCGCCGCGGAAGCCTCCGGCCGCTACTCCAACGAAGAGGCGCTGCGTCTGCAGTTCGCCGCCGACAGGATCGCCCTGGCCGTCGAGTCGGCCCGTCTGGGCGAGCTCGAGCGGCTCCGCCGCGGCTCCCTCAGCTTCCTCGTCGAGGCCTCCGACCTGCTGGCCGGCACCCTGGACCGCGACCAGACGCTGGCCCTGATGGCCCAGATGACCGTGCCGACGCTGGCCACCTGGTGCGCCGTCTACACGATCAACGACCCGTCCTCCGACCCCTATCTGTCGTACGTCCTGCATGAGGACGAGGACCGGATCGACGGGCTGAAGGCCCTGCTCTCCAAGATCTCTCCCCCGGACCCGGTGCCGACCCCCGGTGCCCGCGTCTGGACCGCCCCGTTCAAGGCCGCCCACGACGCCGCCCTGCGCACCTCCATGCGCAGCCTCGGCCTGGGCGAGCCCACCACGGTCTCCTCCGGCATCGGCCCCACCCTCGCCACCGCCTCCGCGGTGGGCGGCGAGACGGTCGTCCTGCCGCTGGTCGCCCGCAACCGGGTCATCGGCATGCTCACGCTGGGCAAGCCCACCGACGAGCACTTCCGCCAGGAGTCCCTGGAACTGGCCGAGGACCTCAGCCGCCGGGCCGCCCTGGCCCTGGACAACGCGCGCCTCTACTCGGAGCGCACGGCCATCAGTCAGTCCCTGCAGCGCAGCCTCCTCCCGCCGGAACTCCCCCGGATCGACGGCGTCGAGGTGGAGGTCATCTACCAGGCGGCCGGCGAGGGCAACGAGGTCGGCGGCGACTTCTACGACCTCTTCCCCATCCGGGACGGCGCCTACGGCTTCGCCATCGGCGACGTCTGCGGCACCGGGCCCAACGCGGCGGCCGTCACCGGCCTCGCCCGGCACGCGCTGCGTCTGCTGGCCCGCGAGGGCCTCAGCGGCCCCGCCGTGCTGCAGCGCCTGAACTCCGCGATCCTCGACGAGGGCGAACGCAGCCGCTTCCTCACGCTGCTCTACGGAGAGCTGTGGCCTCAGGAGGACGGCAGCGCCCTGCTCAAGGTCGTCTGCGCCGGCCACCCGCTCCCCCTGCGCCTGCGCCAGGACGGCACGGTGGAACCCGCGGCGGAGCCTCAGCCGCTGCTCGGCGTCATGGACGACCTCGAGCTCTACGAGGAGACCCGCGTCCTCGACCCGGGCGACGTCCTGCTGTGCGTCACGGACGGCGTCACCGAACGCCGCGAGGGGATGCGCATGCTCGGCGACGACGGCCTGGCGGACGTCCTGACGACCTGTACCGGGCTCACGGCCGGCGCGGTCGCCGCGCGGGTCCTGCGGGCCGTCGAGCGCTTCGCCTCCGAGCCGCCGTCGGACGACATGGCCATCCTGGCGATGCGGGTACCGGGGCTGCAGGCCGACTGACGGAGGGCCGGGTCGGCCCCGGCCCTCCCGGAAACGTGAAAGAGGCCCCGCCCGAATGGGCGGGGCCTCTTTATGACTGAGCCCCCAAACGGAATCGAACCGTTGACCTTCTCCTTACCATGGAGACGCTCTACCGACTGAGCTATAGGGGCCTGTCGTTTCGAGGTTTCCCTCGCGGCGACACATGAATACTAACCCACGACCTGCAGGGATTCCAACTCCAAGCCGAGCGGCGGGCCGGCCGCGCGGACGTCCGCCCGCAATTGCCCAGAATTGTGCGGCCCGCACCCAAGGGCGTCGGCAGCCGGCCGTTGCGGAGCTGCCCCGGCCGCGGCGGCCCGGATCGACCTGGCAGGGAATGCAGAAAGCCCCCGCACCAATGGTGCGGGGGCTTTCCCAATATTTGTTCGGCGGCGTCCTACTCTCCCACAGGGTCCCCCCTGCAGTACCATCGGCGCTGTGAGGCTTAGCTTCCGGGTTCGGAATGTAACCGGGCGTTTCCCTCACGCTATGACCACCGAAACACTATGAAACAACAACCGGCAATATGGTTGTTCGTGGTTTCAGAACCAACACAGTGGACGCGAGCAACTGAGGACAAGCCCTCGGCCTATTAGTACCAGTCACCTCCACCCGTTACCGGGCTTCCAGATCTGGCCTATCAACCCAGTCGTCTACTGGGAGCCTTACCCCATCAA
>NZ_JBRIOU010000001.1:405412-406829 GCF_053474865.1 Streptomyces sp. CO7 | reverse complement strand
CGGAAGCTAAGCCTCACAGCGCCGATGGTACTGCAGGGGGGACCCTGTGGGAGAGTAGGACGCCGCCGAACAAATATTGGGAAAGCCCCCGCACCATTGGTGCGGGGGCTTTCTGCATTTCCGGAGAGTTTATTCGCTGTCGAGCTGCGAAACCGGTGCCTAGGGTCGTCGCATGGACGACACACGACGACCCGCTGTACGGGTCATCCGCGCCGGCGAGTGGCGTGAGCACAAGGCGCTGCGGCTGGCTGCCCTGCAGGACCCAGTGGCGCACCTGGCGTACGCGGAGACCTACGAGGCGGCCGCTGCCCAGCCCGACGCGTTCTATCAGGCGCGGACAGCCGGCGCGGGCGAAGGAGGCACCGCGGTACGGCAGTTCGTCGCCGAGGTGCCGGGACAGCACGAGGTCTGGGCGGGATCGGCCACGGTGCTGATGGAGGAGGCGGGGGAGAAGGACTTCCTGGGCCGTCCGATCGAGTGCCGGCAGGGCCAGGTCGTCGGCGTGTTCGTCCGGCCGGAGTACCGCGGTTCGGGCCTCGTGGAGGAGCTGTTCGAGGCGGCCGTGGCCTGGGCGTACGAGCGCGGGGCCGAGCGGGTGCGGCTCTACGTGCACGAGCGCAACGAGCGGGCGATCCGTGCGTACCGGCGGCTGGGGTTCGAGCCCAGCGGGGTGCGGATGCCGAAGGGCGCCGACGACGTGGAGCTGGAGTTCGTCCTGGCGAAGGTGTGAGGGCGACCCCTCGTTGTGCCGACGGGGGGAAGGCGGAAGGGCCCTGGCCCGTCCCATGGAATGGACACCATGGGGCGGGCCAGGGCCCTTTGTCGTATCCGTGCGACGGTTACTCGCTGATCGGGACGCTCCGCTTGGTGGGGGCGGCGGCGGTGTGGTCGTCGCCGCCGTTCCGCTGGGTGAGGTTCTTCAGGAGGGACGGGAGGTCCACGCCGGTGGTGGAGCTCAGGAGCTCCAGGCCCTGGGCGACGTTGTCGGTGACCGTGCGGGAGAGCTGGGAGGCGCCGTCGGTGGAGATGACGGTCATCTTGTCGATGGCGCTCAGCGGCTCGGCGGCCTTCTCGACGACCTGGGGGAGGATCTCCACCAGCATCTGCAGGATGGCCGCGTCACCGTACTGGCGGTAGGCGTCGGCCTTCCTCTCCATGGCGTCGGCCTCCGCGGCGCCCTTGACGCCGATCGCGGCGGCCTCGGCCTCGCCCTCGAGACGGATGGCCTCGGCGAGCGCGCTACGGCGCTGCTTCTCGCCCTCACCGGTGAGCCGGGCCCGCTCGGCCTCGGCCTGGGCGGCGGCGATGCCGGCCAGGCGCTCGGCCTCGGCCTGCTTCACGCGGGCGACGCGCTTGGCCTCGGCCTCCTGCTCGGCGGCGTACCGCTTGGCGTCGGCGGGCTTGCGGACCTCGGTGT
>NZ_JBRIOU010000001.1:404137-405312 GCF_053474865.1 Streptomyces sp. CO7 | reverse complement strand
GGGGCCGGAGGCCGCGGCGCGGGCCTTGGCCTCGTCGGTCTCGGCCTGGATCTCCGCCTGCTTGAGGGCGTAGGTCCGCTGGGCGATCGCGATCTCCTCCTCGGCCTTGAGGCGGGCCTGCTCGGCGGCGCGGCGGGCGATCGCTTCGGCGATGTCGGCCTCCTGCTTGGCGCGGGCGGCCTCGGGACGGCCGAGGTCCTGCAGGTAGGAGCCCTCGGTGGTGATGTCCTGGATCTGGAAGGCGTCGATGATCAGGCCCTGGCCGGAGAGGCTGGCCTCGGCCTCCTCGGCGACCTGGCCGGCGAAGACGGCGCGGTCGCGGATGATGTCCTCCACCGACATGCGGCCGACGATGGCGCGCAGGGCGCCGGAGAGGACCTCCTGGGTGAAGCTGACGATGTCGTCCTGCTGCCCGAGGAAGCGCTGCGCTGCGGCGCGGATGGCGTCCTCGGCGCCGCCGACCTTGACGATGGCGACGCCGTCCAGGTTGGCCTTGACGCCGCGCAGGGTGACCGCGCCGCGGACGTGCACGGGGATCTGGCGGGACGACAGGTCGAGGCTGAAGCGCTGCTGGACGAACGGGACGACGAAGACGCCGCCGCCGACCACGACCTTCTGGCCGCTGTTGTCGGTGAAGACGGCGCCGGTCTCGGGGTCGGTGGACTTCTTGCCGCGGCGGCCGGTGACGATGAAGGCCTCGTTGGGGCCGGCCACCTTGTAACGGCTGGCCACGACCAGGCCCAGCAGGAACAGGAGTACGACCACTCCGACGGACGCGATGACGACAGGGCTTGGCATGGATTCCCCCCCAGGGAACGGAATGACGCGGTGGTGAAGTCGTTGAGTTGTTGAGGCGCTGGGTTCGACGGTCCCGATCGGGCCCGGCGAATCCCGGCGTGGCCCGGTGGCGCCGGAGCGGTCAGCGTTCGACCGGGCGCACCGAGACGGAGGTGCTGGAGAGCGACCGGTCGACCCAGACCTCGGTGCCGCGGGGCAGCGGGGTGTCGGCGCGGGCGGCGAGCTTGACGGGCTGTCCGGCGAGGCGTACCAGGACCTCGCCGTAGCCGTCCGCCGATATGGCGGTGACGACGGTGCCGGAGACGCCCACGACGTCTCCCTCACGCGGGGCGGCGCCGGAGCCGTCGTCCATGAGTGCCCGGCCGGCGCGGTAGGCG
>NZ_JBRIOU010000001.1:402705-404037 GCF_053474865.1 Streptomyces sp. CO7 | reverse complement strand
CGAAGACGATGTCGGCGCCGGTGGCGGGTTCGGGGACGGCGGCGGCGGTCGCGGCGACCGGGCCGAGGCCGGTGGTGCCGGTGACGATCGCTCCGGCGAAGCCGAGCATGGAGACGAAGCCGGCGACCACGGGCAGCGAGATGAGGCCGTCGAAGAAGCCGTTGAGTGCCTCGACGCCGCCGAAGAGGCCTTCGAGGAGGCCGTCGAAAACGAGCGCGACGGTCAGGACGACGAGTCCCGCGAATCCGAGGCCCAGGAACCAGACCATGTCGCCCACCCCTCACCGATGTTGCGCGTCTGCCCCCGGAGACGGTGGGCAGGGGCTCACGGTTGCACCCCGTGAGAGGGAAAGCCATGGGTTTTGAGCGAGAACTGAGGGTCGGGCCTGGGGTTCACAGGTTCGAGTGCGGCCAGCGGGCGCGCAGTTGCTCCCGGGAGCGGAGCAGCGCCAGGGTCGGGAGGCCGAGGGCGGGTCCCGCCGACAGGAGGTCGGGGAGTCCGGGGACCGGGGCCACGGCGGCGACGTCGTCGAGGACGAGGGTGATTGGTGGGTCGAGGCGGCCGGAGGATGACCGTTCGGCCATGCGCCGGCCGCGCTCGACCACGCTGGAGGCGAGGGCCGTCAGGAGTGGCATGGCTCCCGGGTCGGTCCTCGGGTCCTCGACGGATTCGCCGATCACATAGAGCGTGCCCGCTTCATGGACGAAGGAATCCAGGACCAGGGAATCGTTCCGGTTCGGGGTGCAGGCCTCGCGGATGTGGACGGCGCCGAGGCAGGCGAGCGCACGGGCCGTCAGCTGGGTCGCCATGTCGCGGCGTTCGGGGTGCGAGGTGAGCGCGGACTCGAGTTCGCCGGCCGTGCCGGAGACGGCGGACGGGTGGGTGCGCAGGGCGCGGACGGCGTCCTGGACCTGGTTGCCCTGGGCCCAGCGGTGGAGGTGGCGGAGGGTGCGGCCGTCGACGGCGGCGGCGTGCAGGTAGCAGCGCAGCAGCGTCTCGGCGGTGTCGGCGACGGCGGCGTCCAGGCGGGCCGCGGGACGGACGGGGGCCAGCAGGGCGGTGGCGCGGGCGGCCGCGGTGTCCTTGTCCTCGCAGCCGGCCAGCGGCGACCAGTGGAGGCGGGCCGGGGTGTCGCAGAGGCGGGAGGCGTCGTGGACCAGGACGGGGCCGAGCTTGGCCCGGGCGTCCTTGGTGGCCTCCCAGAGGGCCGGGTCGGACGTGACGACCACGACGGGTCCCTCGGCCTCCAGCACGGCCTCCACGGCCAGCGGGAGGCGCTCCTGGGGCGGCGCGTAGACCAGCGGGCCGACGGGGGCGGGGACGGCCGGGGGC
>NZ_JBRIOU010000001.1:398734-402605 GCF_053474865.1 Streptomyces sp. CO7 | reverse complement strand
GTGCGACCACTGTCTGCTGCGGTACCTGGCCGGCGGCGGGGTGGCTCCCCGGCGCGCCTGCCGCACCCGCGGAGGGGTGCGCCCCGGGCGCTGCGGCGGCTGGCGGCATCGCGGTCGTGCGGTAGGTCTCGGGCGCACCGGCCGTGCCAGCGACGGGGTACGCCCCGGTCGCGCCGTACGCGGGGGCGGCACCGGTCCCGGTGGCCGCGCTGTGCACGGCGGATCCCTGTGCCGGGTGGGGAACGTGCTGGGCGGGGGCCGGTGCGCCCGCGGCCCCGGCCGGGTCGGCGCCCGTGTGCCCGGGCAGGTGACCGGGTCCGTGGGGCGGTTGCGTCGCCGGGCCGCCCGCGGTCTGCGGCGTCCCGGACGGCGAGGCGGCCGCGGGGAGCCGGGGGTCGGGCTTCGCCGCGGCCTCGGCGGAGGTGCGAGCCTGCTGCCCGGGGAGCGGCAGGCCGGCCCTGCGCGCGGCGCGGACCGCCTTCCAGCGGGCCACGGTGCCCAGGACGAAGACGGTGAGGACGATCAGCGCCATCAGCTCGCCGATGAACAGCCCCCAGAAGAGCCCGTAGCCGGAGAGCGACTGCGGGGCCGCGTCCGGCCAGGCGCCCGCGAGGTCGTGCGGGGCGGCGACCAGGTGCCGTATGGCGAGCGGGGCGCGGGTGAAGGCGACCGCCGTGGGCCAGGAGCCGTGGGTGAACAGGGCGGCCAGGCCGGTCGCCGTCCACACCAGCACGTTGAGGCCGAGCAGGAAGGCGAGCAGGCCGACCAGCAGCCCGTCCGGGATCCCGCCCTGGCCCGCGGACGGGGCGCGCTTGTCCTCGGGCGGCACGGTCAGGCCACCGACGACTTCGACTCGGGGTACTGGTGGTGCATAAAGGCGGTCGCCCTCTCCTCCGCTTCCAGTTCCGCCGCACGCAGGGCCTCGGACAGCTCCTCCTCGGCCATGGCGCTGGCCGACTCGGTCATGGCGCGGTCGGTGAAGACCAGCGGGCGTTCGCTCTCGGTCACCAGGTGCTTGACCACCTGGACGTTGCCGTTGACGTCCCACACCGCGATGCCGGGCGTCAGCGTCGGGATGATCTCCACCGCCCAGCGGGGCAGGCCGAGGACGCGTCCGGTGGCGCGGGCCTCGTCGGCCTTCTGGGCGTAGATGGTGCGGGTGGAGGCCATCTTCAGGATCGCGGCGGCCTCCTTGGCGGCCGCGCCGTCGACCACGTCGGACAGGTGGTGGACCACGGCGACGAAGGACAGGCCGAGGCGGCGGCCGAACTTCAGCAGCCGCTGGAAGAGCTGCGCCACGAAGGGGCTGTTGATGATGTGCCAGGCCTCTTCGACGAGGAAGATGCGCTTCTTGCGGTCCGGCCGGATCCAGGTGTGCTCCAGCCACACGCCGACGATCGCCATCAGGATCGGCATGGCGATCGAGTTGCGGTCGATGTGCGAGAGGTCGAAGACGATCAGCGGCGCGTCCAGGTCGATGCCGACCGTGGTGGGGCCGTCGAACATGCCGCGCAGGTCGCCGTCGACCAGCCGGTCGAGGACGAGGGCCACGTCCAGGCCCCAGGCGCGGACGTCCTCGGGGGCGACGTTCATCGCCTCCGCCGACTCCGGCTTGGGGTGGCGCAGCTGCTCGACGATGTCGGTGAGCACCGGCTGGCGTTCCACGATGGTCGCGTTGACGTAGGCGTGCGCCACCTTGAGGGCGAAGCCGGCGCGCTCGTCGAGACCGTGGCCCATGGCCACCTCGATGATGGTGCGCAGCAGCGCCAGCTGGCCGGTGGAGGTGATCGCCGGGTCCAGCGGGTTGAGGCGGATGCCGTGGTCGAGGGCGGCGGTGGGGTCCAGGCGGATGGGGGTTATGCCCAGTTCCTGGGCGACCAGGTTCCACTCGCCGACGCCGTCCTCGCCCTGGGCGTCCAGGACGACGACCTGCCGGTCGCGGAAGCGGAGCTGGCGCAGGACGTAGGTCTTCTCCAGCGCCGACTTGCCGTTGCCGGACTCGCCCAGCACCAGCCAGTGCGGGGCGGGCAGCTGCTGGCCGTACAGCTGGAACGGGTCGTAGATGTAGCCCTTGCCGGAGTAGACCTCGCGGCCGATGATCACACCGGAGTCGCCGAGTCCGGGTGCGGCGGTCGGCAGGTAGACGGCCTGCGCCTGGCCGGTGGAGGTGCGCACCGGCAGCCGGGTCGACTCGACCTTCCCGAACAGGAACGACGTGAAGGCTTCCGTGAGGACGGTCAGCGGGTCCCTCATCAGAGCATCAGCCCCTACCTTCGGATTCCGGTCGCGAACGGGAGCGTGTTGACGAAGGCGCGGTGGTGCTCGCGGTCGCACCACTCGAGCTTGAGGTAGGACTTGCCGGCCGACGCGCGGATGGTCCGCTTGTCCCGGGCGAGGGCCTCGGGGTTGCGGGAGGAGACGGTGATGTAACCGACCAGGTTGACGCCCGCGGCGCCGCTCGCCAGGTCCTCGCCGCGCTGGTCGAGGCGGGAGTTGGCCGCCATGTCGCGCGGGTCGACGGTGCGGTTCATCTTGGCGGCGCGGCTGGCCTCGGCGTCGTCGTTGGTCTTCTCGGTCAGCATCCGCTCGATGGCGACCTCGGTGGGCTCCAGGTCCATGGTGACGGCGACCGTGCGGATGACGTCGGGGGTGTGGACCAGGAGCGGGGCGAGGAAGTTGACGCCGACCGGGGTCATCGGCCACTCCTTGACCCAGGCGGTGGCGTGGCACCAGGGGTCGCGGGTGGACGACTCACGGGTCTTGGCCTGCAGGTAGTTCGGCTCGCGGGCGTCCAGCTCGGCCGGCCAGGCGTTGCGCTTCGACATGGCCTGGATGTGGTCGATGGGGTGGTCCGGGTCGTACATGGAGTGGATCAGCGACGACAGGCGGGCCTGGCCGAGCGGCTGGCGGACCCGGATGTCGGCCTCCTGGAGGCGCGAGCAGATGTCGGTGAGCTCCCTGGCCATCACGACGGCGAGCCCGGCGTCCTTGTCGAGCCTGCGGCCGCCGCCGCGCCGGGCGGCGCGGGCCATGGCGTGTGCCTCGGCGGCCAGTTCGCGGCTGTGCTGCATGCAGGCGACCAGGTAGGCGCGGTGCTGCTCGCTGCTGGTGGAGACCATGGACTGGAGCTGGTCGTAGGAGCGGCGCAGCCACATCGGCGAGCGTTCGTCGCCGCGCAGCGCGACGTCCTTGGCGTGCGCGTCGGGGTCGGCGGGCAGGGTGCGGGCGAGCATCTGGATGCGGGTGACGAAGCCGTCCCCGTTGGCGACGTGCTTCAGCAGGGTGCCGAAGCGGTCGACCAGCGCCTCCTGGTCCTCGCTGTCGCGCAGGCCCACGCCGGGGCCCTCGATCTCGATGGCTGCGGTGACGGTGCGCCGGTCGGCGTGCAGCAGGACGGCGATCTCGTCGGGGCCGAAGGGGGCGGACAGCCAGGTGATGCGGCCGATGCCGGGCGGCGGGCCGACCTCGACCTGGCGGCCGTCGAGCCGGGTGCCGGCCTCCATGGCGTCCGAGCGGTAGACGGCGTTGGGGCCGCGGACCGTGCGCTTGTAGCTGCGGTTGATTTCGAACCACTTGTAGAAGGTGCGGCCCTTGTACGGCACGTACACCGCGGCGATCGACAGCATGGGGAAGCCGGTCAGCAGGACGATCCGCGCGGAGAGCACGGGGACCAGCAGGCCGCACATCATGCCGAGGAACGCGCCGACGACGATCAGGGCGATCTCGCCGGTCTCCCGGTTGCGGCCGATGATCGCGTTCGGGCGGGCGCGGCCGATCAGATACGTACGGCGGGGCGTGACCGGGTGGGACACCTGCGGGTGGGTCGTCAACGCCCTTCACCTCCTGTGCGGTGGGTGCGGCTGTCAGAGGC
>NZ_JBRIOU010000001.1:397677-398634 GCF_053474865.1 Streptomyces sp. CO7 | reverse complement strand
CCCTGGTCGCCCAGGGCATCAAGACGCACTCCACCCGCGCCGCCACCGCCGCTGTCGGCGCGGGTGGAGTGCGTCTTGATGCCCTGGGCGACCAGGGTGGCCGGGGAGCTGATGACCGCGGCGGCCTTGCTCTCGGCGCCCTGCATCAGGCGGTTGTTGCGGCCGCTCGCGATCTCGTCGCCGAAGCCGGGGACGAAGCGGTAGATCATCGCGCTGGCGAAGATCGCCAGCAGGATGATGGCCAGGCCGGAGACGATCGCGGCCAGCTCGTCGGGGCCGTCGTCGCCGGCCAGCGCGCCCGCCAGCCCGAGGACGATCACGATGACCGGCTTCACCAGGATGACGGCGATCATGATCCCGGCCCAGCGGCGGACGTGACCCCACAGGTTCTTGTCGACCAGGCCCGAGTAGACGACGACGCCGAGCAGCGCGCCGACGTACAGCAGCACGGCGCGCAGGTAGAGCTCCAGGTAGAGGACGCCGGCGGCGACGATGGAGATCAGCGACACCAGGATCAGCATGATCGGGCCGCCGCCCATGTCGTCGCCCTTCTTCAGCGCCTCGGAGAAGGTGCCGAAGAAGGCGGTCGTGTCGTCCCCGGTGGCGCCCGCGAGGACGTCGGTGACGCCGTCGGTGGCGGACACGACGGTGTAGAGGATCAGCGGGGTGAACGCGCTGGCGAGCACGGTCAGCCAGAGGAAGCCGACGGCCTCGCCGAGCGCGGTGGACAGCGGGACGCCACGGACGGCGCGCTTGGCCACGGCGAGCAGCCACAGGACCAGGGTCAGGACGGTCGAGGCGGCGAAGACGACGGCGTACTGCTTGACGAACTGCGGATTGGTGAAGTCGACGGTGGCCGTCTCCTCGACCAGCTCGCTCAGCTTGGTGACGGTCCAGGCGGCGGCGTCGGCGAATCCCTTGGCCAGGGAGGCGAGGGGGTCGAGGGCGGTGGTGGGG
>NZ_JBRIOU010000001.1:394750-397577 GCF_053474865.1 Streptomyces sp. CO7 | reverse complement strand
GGTCGAGGGCGGTGGTGGGGTCGCCGGGGACGCTGTTCGCGTCCACGCCGCCGCCACCGTCACGACCGTCGCGTTCGCAGTAGGCCTTGCCGGGGCCCTTGAGCACGTCACAGGGGTCATCGTTGGGTGCAGAGGGTGCTGCCATCGCACGGGTGACGGGTAGCAGGGTGCTGGTCTGAACGACGGTGAGGCCGGCGGCGAGTCGGAGCACGAGACGGTTAGCGCGCATAGGTGAACCCTCCGTACTCGGAGACTGCTTTGGTCATGTCCTCCGAGGTCGAGGCCCGCTGGTCGCGTCCTACGGGCACCGGACCGTCCTTCTGCTGCCAGTCGGTGACCTTCCATTCCTGGCCGGTCCACTGGAGATCGAGGGTGCTGGTGTACCAGCCCTCGGTCACGGGGTTGGTCGAGTTGTTACCGGAGAGGCCGAACAGGGAGGTATGCCAAACCTCCACGGCCGCCTTGTCGGCGTCGTAGGCGGTGACCTTGGTGCCTACCGGGACGATCCGGGAGATGAACGTCTGACCGTCGGGAGCCGAGCCGTCCTCCTGGAGCCCCATGCTCTTCAGCAATTCGCCGTTCCCGTAGCCCTCGTTGAGCCTCCCCAGCTGATCGTCGGCGATGTCGGACGCGTAAATGCTGTTCACGATTACTTCGCGGCGCGTTGTGTCGAACATCTCGGCTGAGCCCAGAGCCACAGCGTAGTTCGCTGCCGCGCTCTGGGCGCCCTGTTCGTCGTGGGCGAAGCCGGAAGTGACGGGCCGCTCGCCCGTGGGAGCGGTGGCGGCGGCGGAAGGTTTGTCGGCGGCGGGGGTGTCGTCGCCGCCACGGTTCGCGAAGGCGATCGCGGCGATGAGCAGGACGATGACGCCCACGCCCGTCACGAGGCCCCGTGAGGGCCGGCCGCCACCCGTCCCGCGCCCCCCGCGCGGCGGCACGCCACTGCGTTCGGGCATGCGCGTGCGCGTCTGACCCTCGCCGTAGTCGTCCCCGAGACTCATGCGCCGTTCGCCCCTTCGGTCTCGCCGTACGGGAGTTCGTCGTACCGGAACGTGCCAAGGTACGACGGTAGCCCTCCTGGACCCCGCGCGGGCGCGGTGTGGTGACTGAACATCAGGGTGACGCATCCTCAGCCGGTGGGACAGCGGACATGTAGGGGTCTCGGAAGCATCCGGGGGCGCTCCGGCCGGGACTGGACGGGGTGCCGTGCGCGGGGGTGGGTGGTCCGGGCCCGGCTAGACGGCCATGCCGTACACGATGGTGAACAGCGTGCCGAGCGAGCCGATGATGAAGACGCCGGTGAGGCCGGCGATGATGAGGCCCTTGCCCTGTTCCGCGCTGAAGGTGTCGCGCAGCGCGGTGGCGCCGATGCGCTGCTTTGCGGCGCCCCAGATGGCGATGCCGAGACAGAGCAGGATCGCGATGGCCATGACCACTTCGATCATCACCTTGGCCTCGTTGCCCAGGCTGCCGAAGGGGCCCCAGTCCGGAGCGATCCCGCCGATGATGGTGGTGATGTCTCCCTCGTCGGCTGCAAGAAGCATGTAACTCACCGCCCCTGTTGGGTGATTCAGCGTCCCCTCCGCGGGTTGCGGAGGACAGGCCTCATTGTCGCCGACGATGACGAGCTGTCATGTCGACTTGACGTCTTTGTATGGCTGGATTTGTGCGGCTGTCGTGTTGCCGGGGTGGGCGGGCAGGGCCCGCGCCCCTCCGATCTGACACGCAGTAGTCGTTAGTAGTCGTATTATCACTCTATGTATCATGGCGGGTCGCGTCGGGCAACGATCCGGCCCGGACCGGTCGCCGTGGATGCCGGCCGCGGGCAGGGCGCGGTTCCGGACACCTCGGTCGCGCGGGGGCGTCCGGGCGGTGGCAGGGGAGCGCCGGCGGGGCGCGTGACGTCGCGTCCGGCGGGACGGCCGTCCCCTCCGCATTCCGCGGCGGTCTGTGGCACTGTCTTTGCCGTGGACGCGTTGAAGGTGAACGACCCGACGGTGCTTGGCCGTTACGTCCTCCAGGCGCGGCTGGGGGCGGGCGGCATGGGCCAGGTGTACCTGGGGAGGTCCCCGGGAGGACGCCTGGTCGCGCTGAAGGTCATCCGGGACGGGATCACCGAGCATCCCGAGGCGCTGCCGCGTTTCCGGCGCGAGGTCGACACCGCCCGGGCGGTGCGCAGCGCCTACACGGCCAACCTGATCGACGCCTCCCTGGACGAGGCCCCGTACTGGCTGGCGACCGAGTACGTCGAGGGACCGACCCTCGCCGCGGCGGTGGCCGCGCGCGGGCCACTGCCCGGGCGGACCTGCCGGGGGCTGTTCGCCGCGCTCGCCGAAGGGCTGGCGGCGGTGCACGCCTGTGGGGTGACCCACCGGGACCTCAAGCCGCAGAACGTGATCCTGTCCCGGCGAGGGCCGCAGCTCATCGACTTCGGCATCGCGCGCGGGGTGGAGCAGACCGCGGTCACCGAGACCGGGGCGTCCGGCCCGGGGACCCCGGGCTTCACCGCCCCGGAGGTGCTGCTGCACAACGAGGTGGGCCCGGCCGCCGACGTGTTCGCCCTCGGGGCCACGGTCGCCTTCGCGGCCACCGGGCGTCCGCCCTTCGGGGCCGGGTCCGCGGCGGGGGTCGCCTTCCGTGCGGTGTACGAGGAGATCGACGTCGAGGGTGTCGAGGAGGACCTCGCGCAGCTGGTGCGGGACTGCGTCGCCAAGGACCCGGCGGCGCGACCGGGCCTGGAGCGGGTGATCGAGCGGTGCGCGGTGGCCGGCGCGCTGGTGGGCGACGCCCACTACGCGGCCCTCACCGCCGACACCGGGTCGCCCCC
>NZ_JBRIOU010000001.1:391814-394650 GCF_053474865.1 Streptomyces sp. CO7 | reverse complement strand
GTGTAGCCGTCGCCGGTGCGGCCCCGGTGGCGACGCCGCCGATGCCGGTCTCCGCGCCGCCCGCCGCCCCGTACGACCTGCCCACCGCCGACGGCTACACGCCCACGCAGCTGACCCGGCCGGGTGGAGCGGCACTACGGCGGCGCGCCTGGACGGTGGCGGGCGCCGTCGTCCTGGCGGCGGCGGTGACGGGGGGCGTGCTGCTGGCCCTGCCGGACGGCGGGGAGGACGGCGACGACCGCAAGGAGCGGGCGGCGGGCACCGCCGAACCCACTCGGGGAGCCTCCGCCTCCCCGGCGAAGGGGAACGACGAGGGTCCGCAGCCGCCGCGGTACATCGAGCAGACCGCGCCCAACGTGGTGTTCTGGGAGGCGGATCCCGGCGACTGGTCCGGTGGGGAGTGCAACCTCACGACCGAGGAGGTCTCCCAGTCCTTCCAGTGGTCCGTACCGCGGAGCCAGGAGGAGGTGTCCACCGGGAAGATCGACATCGCCATGCGGCTGGACGGGAAGCGGCCGCCGGAGGGGAGATACCACGTGTCCGCCGTGGTGAAGCCTCCGCACGACGTGCCGGCCAAGGAGGCCGCGGAGTCCGGGCTGGGGCTGATGGAGAACCGCTCGCTCGGGTTCGCGAGCAAGCCGGTGGACCTGTCCGGCCCGGGCGGAACGGAGTGGGTGAAGTTCACCTACCCCGACGACTTCGCCCTCCATGTGGACGGGAAGAAACGGGGAACCGCCCTGCCGCTGCGTGACGACCCCGGACAGTGGACAGTCATGTTCATGCACGTCGAGGCGCCCAAGAAGTACGCCAGTGTCGCCTGCGACGGCTTCACCGTTCCGGAGTAGGCGGGGACGGCCGTGCGGAGGAGAAGGGCCGGCCAGGCGCCGGCGGGGTCACTGTGTGGGGGAGGGCTGTGGTCGTGCGAAAGGCGTGGCTGACCGGAGGGGCGGTCCTCGGGGCCGTCATGTGCTTCGTGCTGGTCCTGGTCGTCGGCGTGTACGTCGTCGCCGGCAACCTGGTGCGCGGCGCGGCGCAGGGCGCGGTGGACGTCGCCGAGGGATCCGTCCCGGCGGCGTACACGGAGCTGGTGCGTACCTGGGGGAATCTCTGTCCGGAAATCAACCCCGCCCTGCTGGCCGCCCAGCTGTACCAGGAGAGCGGCTGGGACGCGGACGTGGTGAGCCACGCCGACGCGCGGGGGATCGCGCAGTTCATCCCGAGCACCTGGGCCACCCACGGCATCGACGGCGACCGGGACGGGGACCGGGACATCTGGGACCCGAAGGACGCCATCCCGTCGGCGGCCTCCTACGACTGCGAGCTCGCCAAGTACGTCGAGGACGTGCCGGGTGACCGGACGAACAACATGCTGGCGGCGTACAACGCGGGGGCGTACCGGGTGATCCGGTCGGGCGGTGTGCCGGCGATCACGGAGACGCAGAACTACGTGAAGCGGATCCGGGCGCTGGAGAAGTCGTTCGCCCGGCCGAAGACGCGGCTGGAGCCGAGCCGGCAGGCGGCCTCGGCGATCATGTACGCGCAGGACAAGCTGGGCACGCCCTACCTGTGGGGCGGCAACGGCACCGCCGACCAGGGCGGCCGGTTCGACTGCTCCGGGCTGACGAAGGCCGCCTACGCGAGCGTGGGGATCGACCTGCCGCGGGTGGCGAATGATCAGTACAACGCCGGGCCGCATCCGTCGCGGGATGAACTTCTTCCGGGCGATCTCGTATTCTTTTCGGACGACCCCACTGATTCTCGGGCAATCGATCACGTAGGCATCTATGTTGGCGGCGGTTACATGATCGACGCGCCGTACACCGGTGCCGTGATCCGCTTCGACCCGGTGGACACCCCCAAGTACTTCGGTGCGACCCGGGTGACCGCCGCCGGCGCCGCGGCGCTCCCGCGCACGGCGTGAGGCCGGTGTGCGACGCGGAGGGATCGTGTGCGCATCGCGGTGGGGCGTGTGCGTGACGTGAAGCTCTGCCCTGAGCTGCACGGACGGGTTGCTCTTGGGTAACGTCTCGGTGATCTTCCGCCGGGAAATGGAACCCTTGAGCGAGGTTCATGCGTTCCTTTGATGTACGGGACCGCAGGGGCCCGTACGTCGCACCACGGGGGTGGAGAAGCGGCGCGTGCGCGCGAAGGACGCGCGGGCGCGCCGGCGGCATGAACGACACGCGCCGGAAGGCACAGATGAAGGGGCCGACTGCACGATGGCTGGACTCGCCGAATCCGGGTCGAATCCCGATGTCGGCCTGCTCTTCGAGATAAACGGCCTGGCCGAGGCGGCTCCGACCTGGTTCGACCGGATCATGGAGTACGTCGGGGAGTACGGGCTGCCGCTCGCCATCGTGGCGCTGGGGCTGTGGTGCCTGGTCAGCGTCCGGCGGCTCGGGCGGGACGGCCTCGCCGACCGGGAGTCGGTCGTCGCCTCCGTGGCCGCGATCGTCTGGATGCCGGTCGCCGCGCTGCTGGCCGTGATCGTGAACATACCCATACGCGGTTTCGTGGAGAGACCGCGGCCCTTCATGACGCACCGCGGGCTCGAGGTGCTGGTCGAGGGCAAGGACGACTTCTCGTTCGTCAGCGACCACGCCACGCTGGCCATGGCCATGGCGGTCGCGCTGTTCCTCGCGCACCGGAAGTTCGGCGTGCTGGCGATCCTGCTGGCGGTCCTGGCCGGTCTGTCCCGCGTGTACATGGGCGTCCACTACCCGACGGACGTGGCGGGCGGCTTCGCGCTGGGCACCGCGGTGGCGCTGCTGCTGTCGCCGGTGGCCATGGCGGTGCTGACGCCGCTGGTCGGCTGGCTCGGCAGGGTGCCGGGCAT
>NZ_JBRIOU010000001.1:383431-391714 GCF_053474865.1 Streptomyces sp. CO7 | reverse complement strand
CTGCTGGGCGACGTGGCGCGCGAGGACCACGACGGCGGCGCCGCCGCGCGGACGGACGGCCGGGCGTCCGGTGACCGTCCCACCGGGCCGGGCGGGGCGCGCGACCTGGCCGCCTGAGCGCCCGACCCGCCGCCCGGGCGGGCGGCAACGAACGACGGGGCCCGTACCTCTTGGAGGTACGGGCCCCGCCCATGTGGGGAAACCGGGGCCGCTGTGCGTGACGGGGGGTGCTACCCGTCGTTAACCGGAACGGCAAGGGCCCGTGGGCGGACGAACCGGCATGGGGGTGCAGGCGATGGAACGGTGGCGGCGGATGCGGCGTGCCGGTGTGGACGCTGCCGTGGCGGCCGCGGCGGCCGCGGCCATGACCGGCGTCGTCGGCTGCTCCGGCGGGGCCGCCGCGGACGACCGGAAGGCCGGCGGCGCGGACGGGGCGCGGGAGCCCAGGGAGCTGGTGCGGCAGGCGGCGGGCCGGCTGGCGGCGGCCGGGACCTCGCGGGCCAGCACCTCGATGGCGATGGCCACCGGCGGCACCCGGATCGTCATCCGGGGCGAGGGCGTCTACGACTACCGCAAGCGGCGCGGCGAGCTGTGGGTGACGCTGCCCGAGCAGCCCGCCGGACGCGCGGTGCGGCGGCCGATCACCGAGCTGCTGACCCCGGGCGCGGTGTACCTGAAGAACCGCGGCGAGGGCGTCCCGGAGGACAAGTGGGTGCGGGTGGACGCCGGTGACTCCGCCGACGGCAACCTGGTGACCAACGGAGCGACGGACCCGCTGGCGGCGGCGGAGCTGCTGCGGGGCGCACGGCGGGCCGAGTACCGCGGGACGACGGACTTCGCGGGCACCCAGGTGCGGCGCTACGAGGGCGTGGCGCACCTCGGGGACGCCGCCGCGCTCGCCCGGTCGGGGTGGCGGGAAGGACTGCGGGCGGCGGCGAAAGGGTTCGCCAGCGCCGAGGTCCCGTTCGACGTGTACCTCGACGGCCAGGGACGGATCCGCAAGGTCCGGCAGGAGTTCAGCTTCCTCAACGAGGCGCGGCGCACGGTGGTGGTGACGTCCACGACGATGCTGTACGACTTCGGGGCCCCGGTGGACGTCCGGCTGCCCGCCGCGGGCGACATCTTCGACGGACGGATCGCCACACGCTGACGGCCCCGCGCGGCCCCCGGGCGCGGGGGCGGCACGAGGCCGTCGGCGGGGCCGGCGAAGGAGCCGGCCGGCGAGCGGGGGCCGCGTCAGAGCAGGGCGACCAGGTGGACCAGTCCGTAGCAGGCGGCGGCCACCAGGGCGGCGGCCGGCATGGTGATGAACCAGCCCAGCACGATGTTCTTGGCCACGCCCCAGCGCACCGCGTTGACGCGCTTGGTGGCGCCGACACCCATGATCGCGGAGGTGATCACGTGCGTCGTGGAGATGGGCGCCTTGAAGATGAACGCGGTGACGAACATGATCGACGCGCCGGTGGTCTCGGCGGCGAAGCCCTGCGGCGGGTCCAGTTCGATGATCTTGCGGCCCAGGGTGCGCATGATGCGCCAGCCGCCCGCGTAGGTGCCCAGCGAGAGCATCAGGGCGCACACGATCTTGACCCAGACCGGGATCGCGTCGCCGTACTCCTCGACGTCGGCGATGACCAGGGCCATCACCACGATGCCCATCGTCTTCTGGGCGTCCTGGAGGCCGTGGCCCAGCGCCATGCCCGCCGCCGAGACGGTCTGGGCGATGCGGAAGCCGCGCTTGGCCTTGTGCGGGTTGGACCGGCGGAAGATCCACATGATGGCCGTCATCACCAGGTAGCCGGCCACCAGGCCGACCACGGGCGAGATGAACATCGGCAGCACGATCTTCTGCAGGACGCCGTCCCAGAAGACGGTGATCCCGCCGGCCAGGGCCGCGCCGACCATGCCGCCGAAGAGGGCGTGCGAGGAGGACGAGGGCAGACCGAAGTACCAGGTGAGGAGGTTCCACGCGATCGCGCCGACGAGAGCCGCGAACAGAATGCCCATGCCCTTGGAGCCCTCGGGCGTCTCGATCAGACCCTCACTGACGGTCTTCGCGACGCCGGAGCCCATGAAGGCGCCGATCAGGTTCATCACGGCCGCCATCGCCAGCGCCGCCCTGGGGGTCAGCGCACGGGTGGAGACCGAGGTGGCGATCGCGTTCGCGGAGTCGTGGAAGCCGTTGGTGTAGGTGAAGAAGAGCGCGACGCCGACCGTCACGATCAGAGCAAAGGTGTCCATGTCAGAGCTCAGGACTCCTTGACCGAGATCGTCTCCACCGTGTTGGCGACGTGTTCGAAGGCGTCCGCCGCCTCCTCGAGGACATCCACGATCTGCTTCAGCTTCAGCACCTCGATGGCGTCGTACTTGCCGTTGAAGAGCTGGGCCAGCAGCTTGCGGTGGATCTGGTCCGCCTGGTTCTCGAGGCGGTTGACCTCGATCCAGTACTCCGTGAGGTTGGACATGGTGCGCAGGTTGGGCATGGCCTCGGCGGTCAGCTCGGCCGCGCGCGCCAGCACCTCGATCTGCTGCTCGACTCCCTTGGGGAGCTCCTCGACGTTGTAGAGGACGACCAGGTCGACGGCCTCCTCCATGAAGTCCATGACGTCGTCGAGCGAGCCCGCGAGGCTGTAGATGTCCTCGCGGTCGAAGGGCGTGATGAAGGACGAGTTCAGCTGGTGGAAGATCGCGTGGGTCGCGTCGTCACCGGCGTGTTCCGCGGCCCGCATCCGCTCGGCGATCTCGGCCCGTGCGGACGGCTCCGCGCCGAGCAGTTCCAGCAGGAGCTTGGAGCCGGTGACGATGTTGTCCGCGGATGCGGAGAACATGTCGTAGAAGCTCGTCTCCCTCGGGGTCAGACGAAAGCGCACGTGGGGTCCTCGGAGGCTGTCGAATCGGTCAGGGTGATGCTAGGCCCATCGGGGGGCCGCTGCTAATGGAGCGTGCTGGCCGAGATTCAGTGTCGCCCATCCGCTCCCGGGCGGCCGTACCCCCATCTACCCACCGAACGCGAGTACCATATACCCGGCAGGGGTATGCATCTCGCGCCGGCCGCCGGGGCCCGGAAGTGACGAATGCGACATGTGAGGCGAGGAGGGCTGCCGGAGATGGCGACGATGCCGGAGGTCGGGTCGGCCGGGGAGGCCCCCGCCGCCGAGGAGCACGGGCAGCACCACGGCTACCACGCCCGCAAGGCCGACCACCTCAAGCGGCTGCGGCGGATCGAGGGACAGATCCGCGGCCTGCAGAGGATGGTCGAGGAGGACGTCTACTGCATCGACATACTCACGCAGGTGTCCGCCTCCACCAAGGGCCTGCAGTCGTTCGCGCTGCAACTGCTGGAGGAGCACCTGCGGCACTGCGTCGCCGACGCGGCGGTCAGGGGCGGCGACGAGATCGACGCCAAGGTCGAGGAGGCCACCAAGGCCATCGCCCGCATGCTGCGCACCTGAGCCTCGCGGCCGCGGGCGGTCGGCGCGGGCCGCGCGCCGCGGCGGTCAGCGCGAGCTGCGGCGGTCCTCGCCGACGCGGAGGATCTCGTCGATGCTCGCCTGGCTGAGCCGGTCCACGTTCGCCGAGGAGGCGGCGATCATCAGGTCGCCGCAGAGCTCTATCTCGGCGAGAGCGATCTGGTCCTGGACCTGTCCCGGAGCGCCGAGCGGAGCCACGCCGATCACCCCTCCTTCTGCCGGTAGCCGTACGGGCTTCCCAGAGTAAGGAGACGGAGGCGCTTCGCGCATGGCACGGACGGGCTAGTCCCAAGGGCCCACCACGCCTCCTGCGCGTGGAGGGTGTGAAGGTTGTGAGAGGGGCCCGCGCCGGTCGGGCGCGGGCCCCTGGGCCTCGCGGTGGCACCGCCATGCAGCACCGCGAGGAGCTGGTGAGGACGGCCCGGTCAGCCGAAGCGGCCGGAGATGTAGTCCTCGGTGTCCTTGACCGACGGGTTGGAGAAGATCCGCTCGGTGTCGTCGATCTCGATCAGCCGGCCCGGCTGCCCGATCGCGGCCAGGTTGAAGAAGGCGGTGCGGTCCGAGACGCGGGCCGCCTGCTGCATGTTGTGGGTCACGATGACGATCGTGTACTGCTCCTTGAGCTCGCCGATCAGGTCCTCGATGGCGAGGGTGGAGATCGGGTCGAGCGCCGAGCAGGGCTCGTCCATCAGCAGCACCTTGGGCTGCACGGCGATGGCCCGGGCGATGCACAGGCGCTGCTGCTGGCCGCCGGAGAGGCCGGAGCCGGGCTTGTTGAGGCGGTCCTTGACCTCGTTCCAGAGGTTGGCGCCGCGCAGCGACTGCTCCACGATGTCGGCGAGCGTGGACTTCTTGTGGTCGCCGTTCAGGCGCAGCCCGGCCGCCACGTTGTCGAAGATCGACATGGTGGGGAACGGGTTGGGCCGCTGGAAGACCATGCCGACCTCCCGGCGCACCGACACCGGGTCGATGCCGGGGCCGTACAGGTCCTCGTCGCCCAGCATCACCTTGCCCTCGACGCGGCCGCCGGGGACGACCTCGTGCATCCGGTTCAGGGTGCGCAGGAACGTGGACTTGCCGCAGCCGGAGGGGCCGATGAAGGCGGTCACCGAGCGGGGCTCGACGGTCATCGAGATGTCCTCGATGGCCTTGTGGGCGCCGTAGAAGGCGGAGAGTCCGCCGACGTCGATTCGCTTGGCCATTTCAGTCACTTCCAGAAGTTCAGCGGGGCGTCTTCCAGCGGGCGATGCCGCGGGCCACCAGGTTGAGGACCATCACGAAGGCGATCAGCGTCAGCGCCGCCGCCCAGGCCCGGTCGTAGGCCGCCGTCGAGCCGGCGCTGTTGACGTACTGCTGGTAGATGTACAGCGGCAGCGACGCCTGGGCGCCCTCGAAGGGGTTGGCGTTGATGAAGGGGTTGCCGAAGACCAGCAGCAGGACCGGGGCGCTCTCGCCGGCGATCCGGGCGATCGCGAGCATCACACCGGTGGTGATGCCGCCGATCGCGGTGGGCAGGACGACCTTCAGGATGGTCCGCCACCTGGGCACGCCCAGGGCGAGGGAGGCCTCGCGCAGCTCGTTGGGGACGAGCTTGAGCATCTCCTCGGTGGAGCGGACGACGACCGGCATCATCAGGATGGCCAGCGCCAGCGAGCCGGCGAAGCCGAAGGGCTGCAGGTCGAACATGAGCATCAGGCTCAGGATGAACAGGCCCGCCACGATGGACGGGATGCCGGTCATCACGTCGACGAAGAAGGTGACGGCCTTCGCCAGCGCGCCGCGGCCGTACTCGACCAGGTAGATCGCGGTGAGCACGCCGACCGGCGCGGCGATCAGGGTGGCCAGGCCCACCTGCTGCGCGGTGCCCAGGATGGCGTGGTAGATGCCGCCGCCGGGCTCGGCGTCGGCGACGGTGCCCATGGAGTGGGTGAGGAAGTACCCGTCGAGGACCTTCACGCCGCGCACCACGGTCTCCCAGACCAGGGAGAGCAGCGGGACGACGGCCAGCAGGAAGGCCACCCAGACCAGGCTGGTGGCGACGCGGTCCTTGGCCTGCCGGCGTCCCTCGACCTTGGCGGACAGCGCGTAGGTGCCCAGCACGAACAGGACGGCGGCCATCAGGCCCCACTGGACGCGGCTGTGCAGGCCGGCCGCCAGGCCGACGGCGACCGCGACGGCGACCGCGGTGACGGCGACGGCCCAGGGGGCCCACTTCGGGAGCCGCGCGCCCTGCAGGGAGACGGGCTTGAGGACGGTTGCGGTGCTCATGCGTTGGCCCCCGAGTACTCCTTGCGGCGGGCGATGATCATGCGCGCGGCGCCGTTGACCACCAGGGTGATCACGAACAGGACGAGACCCGAGGCGATCAGGGCGTCGCGGCCCTGCTCGTTGGCCTCACCGAACTTGCTGGCGATGTTCTGCGCGAAGGTGCCGCCGCCCGGGTCCAGGAGGCTGGCCTGGATGTCGAAGCTGGGGGACAGCACGGTCGCCACGGCCATGGTCTCGCCCAGTGCCCGGCCGAGGCCCAGCATCGACGCCGAGATCACGCCGGAGCGGCCGAAGGGGAGGACCGACATGCGGACGACCTCCCAGCGGGTGGCGCCGAGGGCGAGGGCCGCCTCCTCGTGCGCCTTGGGGACCTGGCGGAAGACCTCGCGGCTCACGTTGGTGATGACCGGCAGGATCATGATCGCCAGCAGGATGCCGACGGTGAGCATCGAGCGCGGGGCGCCGCCCTGCCAGGCGAGGATCCCGGTCCAGCCCAGGTACGTGTCGAGCCAGCTGAACAGGCCGTTCATGTGCGGGACCAGGACCAGCGCGCCCCACAGGCCGTACACGATCGACGGCACGGCCGCGAGCAGGTCCACCACGTAGGCGATGGGGCCGCTCAGCTTCCGCGGGGCGTAGTGGGTGAGGAAGAGGGCGATGGCCACCGCGACCGGGACCGCGATCAGCATGGCGATCACCGACGACACGACGGTGCCGAAGGCGAGCACGGCGATGCCGAAGACCGGCTCGGTGCTGTTGGGGTCCCACTCGAAGGTGGTGAGGAAGTTGCCCTGGTCCCTGCTGATGGCGAGGGCGGCGCGGTAGCTCAGGAACACGGCGATCGCGGCCATCACGGCCAGCAGCAGGATGCCCGAGCCGCGCGAGAGGCCGAGGAAGACGCGGTCGCCCCGGCGGGTCGCGGTGCGGGGCGCGGACGTCACGGACGCCGGGGCGGCGTCCGGGTCCGGGGCGGCGTTCCGGTCAGGGGCGGTGACGGGCGTGCGCTCGTCGCGCGGCGTCCGGTCCGGGTGCGTGGCATCGGGGTGCGCGGCGTCCGGCGCGCCGGACGTGGCCCCGGTCGCGGGGCGCGCTTCGTCGTCGGTTGTCTGTGACTTCTGTGTCGATATGTCCATCGGGATCTCCGGTCTGCGGAGGCCGGTGCCGGACCGCCCCGGTCGGGGCTGGGGCGGTCCGGACGGCTCCTGGCGGCGGTGCACCGGACGGAGCCCGGCCCGGGGCCGGGCTCGGGGGATCAGGCGAGGCCGTCGATGGTCTCGCGGACCTTGCCGATGATCTCGTCGGGGATCGGGGCGTAGCCGGCGTCGGCGAGCAGCGCCTGGCCGTCCTCGCTCGCGATGTAGTTCAGGAAGGACTTGGTCGCCGGGAGGGTCTCGGCCTTGTTGCCCTTGTCGCACACGATCTCGTACGTGACGAGGGTGATCGGGTAGGCGTTGTCGGCCTTCGTGGCGTAGTTGAGCTCCAGCGCCAGGTCCTTGCCGGTGCCGACGATCTTGGCGTCCGCGATGGCGTTGGAGGCGTTCTCCACGGTGGCGGCGACCGGGGCGGCGGCGCCGGTGTCGATGGAGACGGTCTGGCCGTCCTTCGCGTACGAGAGCTCCATGTAGCCGATGGCGCCCTCGGTCTGCTTCACCTGCTGGGCGACGCCGCTGGAGCCGGAGGCGCCCTGGCCGCCCTTGGCCTGCCAGGACTTGCCGCCCTCGTACTTCCAGTTGTCGGGGGTGGTGGCGATCAGGTACTTGGTGAAGTTGTCCGTGGTGCCGGACTCGTCCGAGCGGTGGAAGGCCTGGATCTTGGTGGACGGCAGCTCGGCGTCCGGGTTCAGCTTCTTGATCGCCGCGTCGTCCCAGGTGGTGATCTTCGAGTCGAAGATCTTCGCCAGGGTCGGGGCGTCGAGGACCAGCTCGTCCACGCCCGGCAGGTTGTAGGAGACCGCGATCGGGCCGCCGACCATCGGCAGGTCGATCGCCTGGCCGTCCTTGCAGATCTTCTTCGACGCCTCGATCTCCTCCGGCTTGAGCGCGGAGTCGGAACCGGCGAAGGCCACCTGGCCCTGGGTGAACGCGGTGATGCCCGCGCCGGAGCCGGAGCCCTTGTAGTTGATCTGCAGTCCGCCCTTGCACGCGGCGGCGAACTGCTTGACCCAGGCGTCGATGGCGTTCTTCTGGGCGGAGGAGCCGTCCGCGAGGAGCTGGCCCTTGGCGTCGCCGCAGTCGATGTCGCCGGCCTGAGCGCTGGCCGCGCTGTCGTTCGTGCCGGTCTCGTTCGTCGCGTCCGAGCCGCACGCCGTGAGGGCCAGGGCGCCGGAAACGGCGAGAGCGCCGAGGGTCAGGGCCCGCGGGGTCTTGCGCCGGGTCTTGCGCTGAAGCGTCACTTTTCGTGGATTCCTTCCGGGAGCCGCCGGGTGCGTTTCGTTCGCGTGGCGGCGTGCGAAGTTTCGGTGGCGGGGGGTTGTCCTTGCGACGGTTTCCCCGCCGTCAAGGCCGAAATTAGGCCGGGGAGGTGACGGGGCCGACGGGGGAGAGTGAAC
>NZ_JBRIOU010000001.1:382594-383331 GCF_053474865.1 Streptomyces sp. CO7 | reverse complement strand
AGGTGGTGGTGGGCGGTGGAGGCGGGGTGCCAGGCGAGGGCGCCGATCTCGTGGGTCGGGGTGAAGGTGTCGGGCGCCGTGGTCTCCGCGGCCCAGTAGTCGACCCGCTTGGGCCGCCCGCCCACCGTGTACCGGACGGTCGGCAACCGCGGCCCGAGGGACACGTGGTGGCCCGTCTCCTCCGCGACCTCCCGGACCGCGGCCTCCTCCGCCGTCTCCCCCGGCTCCAGCTTCCCCTTGGGGAAGGACCAGTCGCCGTACTTGGGCCGGTACACCAGGCAGACCTCGAGCCCGCCACCCGCGCCACGGCGGTACAGGACGCAGCCCGCCGCCAGGATCGTGTCGTCGCTGTCGTCGTCGTTCATGGGACCGTCACCGTGCTCGTGCTCGGGTGGGGAAGGGATGCCGCCTGGGACACCGCCCGGAGCGGCGCCGCGGAACCCCAGGCCTGGTGGAAGTCGTGGCGCGCGGCGAGCACCTCGTGCCGCTGGTGCGCGTGCAGATTGCCCAGCGCGTACGCCGTGGCCGGCGCGATCCGCGGCGTCCGGGCGGCCGTGGCGGCGACCGAGGCGGCCTCCGCCGCGTCCCGGTGCAGGTCCAGCGCCCGCGCCGCGGCCACCAGCCGGGGCGGTACCGGCTCGGTGAGGGCCTCCAGCGCGTACCGGTGCAGCCGGAGCAGCAGCCGTACCTGGTGCCAGGGGGCGTCGCCGTCGCCGGGCTGGTCGGCGGGGTAGGGG
>NZ_JBRIOU010000001.1:378709-382494 GCF_053474865.1 Streptomyces sp. CO7 | reverse complement strand
GGCGAGCTCCCGCCGTAAGGCCGTGGACCAGGCGGGGTCGAGCGCGGCGTGGAAGGTGTGCAGCGTCGCCCCGATCCGGCGCGCGGCCCTGAGCAGGGCGGGCGCGCACTCCGCGCCCCCGCCCCCGCCCGGGCCACCGCCCGCGGCGAGCCCCTTGGGCGCGCGCAGGAACTCGGTGGCCTGCGCACGCAGGTAGGCCGCCAGGGCATCGCTGTCAGGGTGTCGCTGGACCACGCCGGCGCCTCCGGGCGTCGATGAGCATCTCCTGGACATGGGGCAGCGCCCGCCCGTCCGGGTCCGTGCAGTGCCGGGTCCACTCGCCGTCCGGGCCGAGGTGCCAGGACGAGGTGGAGTCGGACATGCCGGTCTCCAGGAACCGGTTGAGGGTGGCCCGGTGGGTCGGGTCGGTGACCCGGACCAGCGCCTCGATGCGCCGGTCGAGGTTGCGGTGCATCATGTCGGCGCTGCCGAACCACACCTCGGGCTCGCCGCCGTTGGCGAACGAGAAGATCCGCGAGTGCTCCAGGAACCGGCCGAGGACCGACCGGACCCGGATGTTCTCCGAGAGCCCCGGCACTCCGGGCCGCACCGCGCAGATGCCGCGGACCCAGATGTCCACCGGCACCCCCGCCTGGGAGGCGCGGTAGCAGGCGTCGATGACCGCCTCGTCGACCATCGAGTTGACCTTGATCCGCACGTACGCGGGCCGGCCGGCCCGGTGGTGGCGGATCTCCTTGCCGATGCGGGAGACCAGCCCGTCGCGCAGCGACTTCGGCGCCACCAGCAGCCGGCGGTAGGTCTCCCGGCGTGAGTAGCCGGAGAGCCGGTTGAACAGGTCCGAGAGGTCCGCGCCGACCTGCTGGTCCGCCGTGAGCAGGCCGAGGTCCTCGTAGAGGCGGGCCGTCTTGGGGTGGTAGTTGCCGGTGCCGACGTGCGAGTAGCGGCGCAGGGTGTCGCCCTCCTGGCGCACCACCAGCGACAGCTTGCAGTGCGTCTTCAGGCCGACCAGGCCGTAGACGACGTGGCAGCCGGACTCCTCCAGCTTGCGGGCCCACTTGATGTTGGCCTGCTCGTCGAAGCGTGCCTTGATCTCGACCAGGACGAGGACCTGCTTGCCGGCCTCGGCCGCGTCTATCAGGGCGTCGACGATCGGCGAGTCGCCGGAGGTGCGGTAGAGCGTCTGCTTGATGGCCAGCACGTCCGGGTCGGCGGCGGCCTGCTCCAGGAAGGTCTGGACGGAGGTGGAGAAGGAGTCGTACGGGTGGTGCAGCAGCACGTCCCGCTCGCGCAGCGCGCCGAAGATGTCGGGCGCGGAGGCGGACTCCACCTCGGCGAGGTCGCGGTGGGTGCCCGCGATGAACTTGCGGTACTTGAGCTCGGGGCGGTCCAGGCCGGCGATGCCGAAGAGACCGGTGAGGTCGAGCGGCCCGGGCAGCGGGTACACCTCGGCCTCGGTGATCTTCAGCTCGCGCACCAGCAGGTCCAGGACGTGCCGGTCGATGGACTCCTCGACCTCCAGGCGCACCGGCGGGCCGAAGCGGCGCCGCATGAGCTCCTTCTCCAGCGCCTTGAGGAGGTTCTCGGTGTCGTCCTCCTCGACCTCCAGGTCCTCGTTGCGGGTGATCCGGAAGGCGTGGTGCTGCAGCACCTCCATGCCCGGGAACAGCTCCTCCAGGTGCGCGGAGATGACGTCCTCGATGGGGACGTAGCGCTCGGGGGAGGCCTCCAGGAAGCGGGAGAGCGACGGCGGCACCTTGACCCGGGCGAAGTGCCGGTGGCCGGAGACCGGGTTGCGGACCACGACGGCCAGGTTGAGCGAGAGACCGGAGATGTAGGGGAAGGGGTGCGCGGGGTCCACGGCGAGCGGCGTGAGGACCGGGAAGATCTTGGAACGGAAGAGCGTGAAGAGCCGCGCCTGCTCCTTCTCGGTCAGCTCCGCCCAGCGCACGACGTGGATGCCTTCGTCGGCCAGCGCGGGGGCGACGTCCTCGTGGAAGCAGGCGGCGTGCCGGGCCATGAGCTCGCGGGAGCGGGCCCAGATCATCTCCAGCACCTCGCGGGGCTGCAGCCCGGAGGCGGAGCGCTGGGCGACGCCGGTGGCGATGCGGCGCTTGAGACCGGCGACGCGGACCATGAAGAACTCGTCCAGGTTGCTGGCGAAGATCGCGAGGAAGTTCGCGCGCTCCAGCAGCGGCGTGTTCGGGTCCTCGGCGAGCTCGAGGACGCGTTCGTTGAAGCCGAGCCAGCTGCGCTCACGGTCCAGGAAACGGCCCTCGGGGAGCGGACCGTCCTCCTGGCGGACCTCCTGGTAACCGTCGAAGTCCGGACCGGCCTCCTGCTCCTCGTCACGGAGCGGCCGGCGCGGCGGTGCGGGCTCCTGTCCAGCGTGTCCCGCGGATATCAGTCCGACGGCGGCCTGCGACAGCTGCGTGCCGGAATTCCGGGCGCTGCGGTCCTGGGTCTTGGGGTCCTGGGCACTGGGCTCGCTCATGACCCCATTGTTCCGCGTGGCGGCGTCGATTGGCATGTCGGACCGGGCGCGTGGAAGCACCCGGAGGTGAGCATTCCGCCTGCTCACGCCGCCTTTGCGCGACTTCGCCGGGGTCGAGGACGTGCTCCCGCCCCCCGAGGGGTCCTCGGGGGGCGGGTCGCCGGCATCGGTAGGAGGGGTGTTCACCACCGGGGAAGGGTTTCAAGCGCGCCTGAATACCGGGTTACGGGCAGTTGGCTGCCAGGCGTCAGGCGGTACGGCGCCGGAGGACGCGGTACGACAGGATGACCGCGAGGGCGGCGACGGCGAGCCAGATGCCGGACTCCACGAGCTGGAGGGGCCAGAAATGGCCCTTGGGGTGGTAGCTGGCCCAGACGTCCCGGTAGCCCTCGGCCTTGAGGCAGGCGTAGAACTCCGCGGCGTCGCCGTATCGGCCGTCGTCGCCGAGGACGGCGTCCAGGCAGCCGTAGTCGTACGGGACGCGCTCTCCCGACCCGGTGACCGCGCCACTGTCCAGCGGCCATTCGCCGGCGGAGGTGTCCCACAGGGGGGACGGCGCGTCCGGCGTGTAGCCCTGGCGGAACTCGGCGGGCCAGAGCCGGTGCCGCCCCACCGTGAAGGCCAGGGCGCCCGCGCCCGCCAACACCAGCCCGGTGCCGAGCGATGCCAGTGTCCGCTTCAGCAGGAGACCGAGCAGGACGCCCACGGCAACGGCGCACAGCGCCCGGGGTACGGCGATGACGCCCATCGCGGTGAAGAAGTCCACGCCCCACCACTGCGGAGCTCCTCCGTACCAGACGGCGTCACGGACCTCGGCGCCCGCCCCGAAGGCGGGTCGGTACAGGGCGAGCAGCAGGGTCATGCCCGCGGTGACGGCCACGGCGGGCAGTGCCAGCTTGGCGGTGAGCCAGCGGGCGGGCGACACCGACTGGGTCCAGGCCAGGCCGGCGGTGCCGGTCTCCGTCTCCCGTGCGGTCAGTGAGGCGGCCGCCCAGCCACCGACCAGGAAGGGGGCGGCGAGGATGGCGAAGAGACCCAGGCGCAGCAGGACGTCGTAGACGGTCCAGATGTCGTGCAGTTCTTTCGGGCAGCGGAGGTGGGGCTCGCGGACGGTCTCGCAGGCCGCCAGCAGGACCTCGGCGTCGTCGCCCATGGTCCCCCAGGCCCACAGGAGCAGCCCGGCCCCGAGGAGGACGTAGGCGGTCCACAGCCACAGCGCCCACCGATGGAGGCGGAACACTGCCCAGGTGGGTCCGCCGGGTGCCTTCCCTCGCGGGAGGGCGCGGCCCTCGGG
>NZ_JBRIOU010000001.1:374929-378609 GCF_053474865.1 Streptomyces sp. CO7 | reverse complement strand
GGGTCATGGTCGTGGTCATGCGGCACCCTTCCGGAGGTCCGTGCGGCGGCGCAGCAGGCGGTAGGAGAGGAACACCGCGAGGGCGGCGACGGCGAACCAGACGCCGGACTCCGCGAACTGCAGCGGCCAGTAGTGGCTCTTGGGGTGGTAGGTCACCCAGACGTCACTGAGCCCGTTCTCCTTGAGGCAGGCGTAGAAGGCCTCCGCCTCGTCCCGCTTGTCCTGGCGGGCGTCGAACGCCGCGTCCATGCAGCCGAAGTCGTACGGGACACGGTCCCCGGACCGGGTGACCGCCCCGCTGCCGAGCAGCCATTCGCCATCGGCGACGCCCACGTAGGTGGTGTGGACGTCGTGCGAGTAGCCGTACCGGATCTCGGTCGGCCACAGGAGGTGGCGGGCGACGAGGAACTTCACCGAGGCCGCGGTCATGAACAGCACGCCCGCGCCCAGGGAGGCCAGGGTGCGCCGGATCACCAGGCCCAGCAGGACGCCGACCGCCACCGCGCACAGCACGCGGGGCACGGTGGCGATCCCCAGCCCGGTGAAGAACTCCTCCCCCCACCACTCCTTGCCCACCGGCCACACCTGCGTGCGCAGGCCCTCGCCCGCCCGGTACGCGAGGCGGTACAGCACCAGCAGCAGGACGGTGCCGACGGTCACGACGACGGCCGGGACGGCGAGCTTGGCGGTGAGCCAGCGGGCCGGGGTGACCGACTGGGTCCAGGCCAGCTGGGCGGTACCGGTCTCCATCTCGCGGGCGGTCGGCGAGGCGGCCGCCCAGGCGCCGACCAGGAACGGCGCCATGAAGATGACGGAGAAGCCGTAGCGGAGGTGGTTCTCGTACCAGGTGAAGGCGGTGAACTGGCTTCCCCCGCAGCGCGGGCCTTTCCGCAGGCCGGCGCAGGCGTCCACGGCGGCCTGGGCCTCTCCGAGGAGGGGACCCCACGCCCACAGCAGCAGTCCCGCGCCCAGGGCGACGTAGGCGATCCACACCCACAGGGCCCACCGGTGCAGGCGCAGGACGGTCCGGATCAGACCCTCCGGGCGCTTGCCGGTGGCCGGGGCGCCGGCCGAGTTCGAGGTCATGGTCGTGGTCACGCCGCACCCCTCCCGACGGCCGTACGGTTGCGCAGCACGCGGTAGGAGAGGAGCACCGCGACGGCGGCGAGAGCGAGCCAGATGCCGGACTCCACGAGCTGGAGCGGCCAGTAGTGGCCCTTGGGGTGGTAGGCGATCCAGACGTCGGTGTAGCCCTTGTCCTTCAGGCAGGAGTAGAAGGCGTCGGTGTCGAAGCCCGGATGCGTCCCCCGGTAGCCGGCTTCCATGCACCCGTACCCGGCCCTTTCCCCGGTCTCCCCGGCCATCTCGCCGGACTGCGTCACCGCGCCGGTGGAGATCTGCCACTCGGAGTCGGCGTGGCTCAGGTACGGCGACTCGCCGGTCCTCTCCCTGCCGTGGCGGACCACGGTCGGCCAGAAGGCGTGTCGGCCGAGTGTGACGGCGAAGGTGCTTGCGGCGATCAGCAGCAGTCCGGTGCCCAGCGAGGCCAGGGTCCGCTTCAGCAGCAGGCCGAGCAGGACGCCGACGGCGACCGCGCACAGGACGCGGGGCAGCATGACGACGCCCATCGCGGTGAGGAGGTTCTCGCTCCACCACGACGGTGTCCACTTCCGGATCTCGATGAAGAGCTCCAAGCCCTCCAGGTAGGCGAGCCGGTACAGAGCCAGCAGCAGGGTCATGCCCGCGGTGACGGCCACGGCGGGCAGCGCCAGCTTGGCGGTGAGCCAGCGGGCGGGCGACACCGACTGGGTCCAGGCCAGGCCGGCGGTGCCGGTCTCCATCTCCCGGGCGGTCAGCGAGGCGGCCGCCCAGACTCCCACCAGGAGCGGGGCGCCCAGTACGGCGAAGAAACCCAGGTCCATAAACTCCTGGTAGTTCCCCAGGGCCGCGTACACACCCCGCGCGCAGGCAGGCTGGACCGACCCGCCGAGCTCGCACGTCGCGGCCAGCGGCCGCAGTTCGCCGACCGCGGGCCCCCACGCCCACAGGAGCACCCCCGACGCCAGGCCTACGTAGGCGATCCACAGCCACAGGGCCCAGCGGTGGAGGTGGAGCACGGTCCAGGGCAGGCCGCCCGGCGCCTTCACCGGCATCGCGGCGTCCTCGGCCTCGTACGGGGCGGGTGAGGTGAGGGTGCGGGTCATGCGACGGGCTCCCTGAGGTAGGACAGAACCAGCTCCTCCAGCGTCGGCGCGGCCGCCTCGTGGCCCGCGGGCAGCGGGCCGTCGGGGCGGACCAGGGCGGTGACCTGGCGGCCGGTGGTGCGGGACTCGATCACCGTGTGGCCGTCCAGGGAGGCGTCGGCGGGGCCGGTGACCAGGGTGTGCGCGGCCAGCACGTCGTCCAGCTCGCCCTGGAGGCGGACCCGGCCGCGACGGATCAGCAGGAGGTGGTCGCAGGACCCCTCCAGCTCCGCGATGACGTGCGAGGACATGACCACCGTGGTGCCGTGCTCGGCGGCCTCGGCCATCAGCTCGCCCATCAGCTGGTGGCGGGCGAGCGGGTCCAGGTCTGCCATCGGCTCGTCCAGCAGCAGGAGTTCGGGCCGCTTGCCCAGCGCCAGGGCCAGCGCGACCCGGGTGCGCTGGCCGCCGGAGAGGCTGCGGACCGTGGCCGTGACGTCCAGGTCGCCCTGGGCGACGATGCGTTCGGCCGTGGCCTGGTCCCAGCGGGCCGGGTTGAGCGCGTGCCCCAGGCGCAACGTGTCGAACACCGTGAGCTGGCCGTACAGCGGCTTGTGCTGCGCGACGTAGGCGACCCGTTCGCGCGCGTCGGCGGGACTGCCGCCGAGCACCCGTATCGCGCCCTCGGTCGGGCGGTCCAGGCCCGCGGCCAGGGCCAGCAGCGTGGACTTGCCGGCGCCGTTGGGGCCGACCACCGCGCAGACACGGCCGGCCGGGAGGCTGAACGAGCAGTCCCGGAGCGCCCAGTTGACGCGGCGGCGGGGCAGCAGGCGGGTGTAGCGCCTGCCCAGCGCCTCGGCCTCGATGGCGGTCTCGGTCATCGGTGGTCCCCCCCAATGGGATAGAGGTCGTCCAGGACGGAGGTGAGGAGCGCGGACACGTCGTCGCGGTCCAGGCCGGAGGCCTTGGCCTTGCGGCCCCACGCCGTGAGCTCGTCCCGCAGCGGGGCCGAGTCGGCGGCTGCGGGGCCCAGGGAGCGGCGGACGAACGTGCCGAGGCCGCGCCGGGCCTCCACCAGGCCCTCGCGTTCCAGTTCGCGGTAGGCCTTGAGGACGGTGTTCGGATTGATGGCGGTGGCCGCCACGACTTCCCGTGCCGTGGGCAGCCGGTCACCCGGTTCGAGCAGGCCCAGCCGCAGGGCGTGCTTGGTCTGCTGGACGATCTGCAGATAGGTGGCGACGCCGCTGCGCCGGTCGATGCGGTACTCGACCACTCGACAACACCCTTTCACTAATTGAGTAGTGGAAGGGTGGTGCAAAGAAGGGGGCGGCGTCAAGTCGCCGCCCCCCGCGTGCCGTTGTCGAGGTCAGAGCTCGGTGCGGTACATCAGGTCCGTCTCGTGGGTGGTGAAGCCCAGGCGCTCGTAGACGGTGACGGCGGCCTTGTTGTCGCCGTCCACGTAGAGCATCGCGGCGGGCCGGCCGCGGGCGGCCAGGT
>NZ_JBRIOU010000001.1:368336-374829 GCF_053474865.1 Streptomyces sp. CO7 | reverse complement strand
GGTCTACGTGGTCGGGGTGCGCCCCGCCGCCCTGGGCGCCGGGGCGCACCCCGACCACGTAGACCTCGCCGAGGTTCTCCTCGGCGTGCTCCTTCGTCCAGTGGAAGCCGACCAGTTCGCCGTCCTTCTCCGCGAGGAAGAAGCCCTCCGGGTCGAACCAGGCCTCGGCCTTGCGGTCGTCCAGGTCCCGCTGGGTCAGCGAGCCCTGCTCGGGGTGGTGGGCGAAGGCCTCGGCGTTGACGGCGAGCCAGGCCGCGTCGTCCTGCCCGGGCACGAAGGTGCGGACGGTGACGCCCGGGGGCAGGACCGGCTCGGGCAGCTCGGGGGCGTCGGGACCGGTCAGCGGGCGGCGCATCTGGCGCAGCTCGCGGAAGAGGGTGAGGCCGAGGACCTGCGCGAGGTGGCGGGCGGAGGCGTGGCCGCCGTGCGCCCACACCCGCAGGCGCTTGCCGGTGGCGGCCAGCAGGGCGCTGCCCAGCGCGCGGCCGTGGCCCCGGCCGCGGTGGGAGGGATGGATCACCAGCTCGGCGGCGGGCGGTTCGACGAGCTCGGAGCCGTCCAGCTGGGCGTAACCGGCCAGTTCACCGTCGTCCCCCACGGTCAGCAGCAGGTGGAGGATGCCGGGGCGGGGCTCACCGCTCCTCAGGTGCAGCCGGCCCTGTTCGGACACGGCGTGCTGGCCGTCCGCGTCCGAGGCGGCCGACAGCAGGGCGGTCACCGCGTCGACCTGAGCGGGGGTGAGGCGGTCCAGGGTGTCGATCTGGCGAGGACTGAGAGGGCTGGTCATGCTTCGAGCGTATGGCCTGCGCCCGGTACGCCGGCCGTTCGGCGTGGTCGTCCGGGTGGTCCCGCGTCCGGAGGTCTGCCCGGTCGCGGCCGGGGGCGGCGTGGCGGCCGGCCGGCGGCGTGACGGGTTTTCGGACAGTCGAAACCAGGATGTGACCCGCGTCCCCTGTCGCAGCTACGCGCGTTGACCCTAAGCTGCCGCTCAGCCACCCCACTGTGCACCTACTCATTCAAGAGGGGGGACCATGCCGCGGATCACCCGGCAGAGACGTACCCACCGCATTCTGATCACCGGCGCAGCGCTGGCCACCGTCGGCGCGCTGACGGCGGCGCTTCCCGCCGACGCCTCGGACGGCACGCAGGCCAAGGGCGGCCGCACGGTCGACGTGCAGCTGCTCTCCTTCAACGACCTGCATGGCAACCTCGAACCGCCGACCGGCTCCAGCGGCCGCGTGACGGAGGTTCAGCCGGACGGCACCACCAAGACCATCGAAGGCGTCGGCGGCGTCGAGTACCTGGCGGCCTCGCTGCGCACCGCGCGCGAGGGCCGGAAGTACAGCGTGACCGCCGCGGCCGGCGACCTGATCGGCGCCAGCCCGCTGCTCTCCGGTCTGTTCCACGACGAGCCGACCGTCGAGGCGCTCAACCAGCTGGACCTCGACGTGTCCGGTGTGGGCAACCACGAGTTCGACGAGGGCCTGGCCGAGCTGAAGCGCATGCGCGACGGCGGCTGCCACCCGACGGACGGCTGCTACACCGACACGCCGTTCGAGGGCGCGGACTACCCGTACCTGGGCGCCAACGTGACCCGCGAGGACACCGGCAAGCCCGCCCTGGCCCCGTACTGGGTCTGGAAGCAGGGGCCGGTCAAGATCGGCTTCATCGGCGTCACGCTGGAGAACACTCCCGGCATCGTCACCGCCGAGGGCGTCAAGGGCCTCGAGTTCCACGACGAGGTCGAGACCATCAACAAGTACGCGGACGAGCTGAACCGTCAGGGCGTCAAGTCCATCGTCGCGCTGGTCCACGAGGGCGGCGTGCCCGCCAACGGTGCGTACAACGCCCTGTGCGACGCGGAGGCCGGCGGTATCTCCGGTCCGATCGTCGACATCGCCAAGAACGTCACCCCCAAGGTCGACGCGCTGGTGACGGGGCACACCCACAACGCCTACGTCTGCGACATCGCGGACCCGGCGGGCAACCCCCGCATGGTGACCTCGGCGGCCTCCTTCGGCCGTCTGTACACGGACACCACGCTGACCTACGACGTGGCGACCAAGGACATCGTGCGCACCGCGGTGGACTCGGCCAACCACGTGGTCAGCCGGGCCCAGGACCCCGCCGACGACATCACCACCCTCATCGACCGCTGGAACACGCTGGCGAAGCCCGTTGCCAACCGGCCCATCGGTTACATCAGCGGCGACATCACCAAGGCCGGCACCGAGAGCCCGCTGGGCGACCTCATCGCCGACGCGCAGCTGGCCCACGCCCGCACCATCGACCCGGACACGGCGTTCGCGCTGATGAACCCGGGCGGCATCCGCGCCGACCTCACCTACGCGGCGAGCGGGGCCGAGGGCAACGGCGTGGTCACCTACGGCGAGGGCTTCACCGTCCAGCCGTTCAGCAACACGGTGAACCTGGTCGACCTCACCGGCGCCGACATCGTCGCCGCCCTGCAGCAGCAGGTCAGCGGCGGCAACGCGGCCACCACGAAGATCCTCCAGGTCTCCGAGGGGCTCACCTACACGCTGGACATGACCAGGTCGGGCGCCGACCGTCTGGTCGCCGACTCGGTCCGCATCCAGGGTGCGCCGGTGGACCTCACGGCCACCTACCGGGTCGCGCTGAACAACTTCCTCGCCGGCGGCGGGGACAACTTCCCGGCGCTGGCCAAGGGCACCGATCCGGTCGTCGGCAGCGACGACCTGACGGCGTTCGCGGACTACCTGACCGCGACCTCCAGCCCCACCTCGCCGATCGCTCCGCCGGCGGCGGACCGCATCACGATCGTCAAGTGAGACCGACGGCCGGACGGCTTGGGGGCCTGACGGCCTGAGGGCTCGACGACGAAAGGGCCGCCCCGTGCACTGCACGGGGCGGCCCTTCTCGTATGTGCGGCCGGTCCCACCCGTCGGGCGGGGCCGGCGCGCCCTCAGCCCAGCAGGAGCGCCGCGGGGGCGGCCAGGGCGAGCGGCAGGGCGACGCCCGCCGTGAAGTGCACGAAGCGGGACGGGTAGTCGTAGGCGGCGACCCGGTGACCCACCACGGCGCACAGACCGGCCACCGCGCCCAGCAGCGCGTCCCTGAGCCCGTCGCCCACCAGCGCGCCCGCACCGGCCGCCACGGCGACCGCGAGGACCATGCCGGCCACCGGCGGCTTGGCGACGACGGCACGGACCAGGATCGCGGCGGCCACCGCGACAGCGCCGGTGGTCACCGCCTGCGGGGCGGCGGCGAGGTGCCCGGTGGCCAGGATGGCCAGCGCGGCGGCGGCGAGGGCGGCGGTGAGGCCGTACATCCGCTCGTCCGGCTCGGCGTGGCTGCGGAGCTGGAGGACCAGGGTGAGCAGGACCCACACGCCCAGCGTGCCGAGGACCGCGCCGGTGCCGTGCTCGCGGCCGACGACCAGGACGGCGGCGTCGGCGGCCAGCGCGCCGAGGAAACCGAGGGCGATGCCCTGGCGGGCGGGCCACATGCCGTTCAGGCGGAACCAGCCGGCCGCGGTCAGGCCCTGCAGCACGACCAGCGGGAGCAGCAGCGCCCAGGTGCCGAGGGCCGCGCCCCCGGCCAGCAGCAGGGACAGCACGGCGGTCAGCGCGGCGGGCTGGATGCCGGGATCGATGATCGGGGAGCGGCCCTCGGCGCGGGCGCGCTGGGCGTCCGTCACCCGGGTGTTGCCGCCGACGGTCGCGGGGCCGTAGCCCGCGAGGTCGGGGCCGCCCTGGGCGCCGGCCGGGGCGCCGCCGACGGGCGCCGAGGTGTGCTCCTGCTGGGCGCCGTGCCCCGCCGGCGCGGCGTGGGGGGCGGAGGCCTGCGGGGCCGGCGCCTGGGACGCCTGCGGTCCGGCCGGGGCGTGCGTGCCCGCCAGCCCGCCGTCGTACTGCCCCGGGTACCCGCCGCCGTGCGTTCCCGGAGCCTCGGCGCCCGGCATCGGGCCGCTGGAGTGCGGGTACGGGACCGCCGCGCCGCCCTGCGCCGCCGGCGGGAGGTACGCCGTGCGCGCGGCCTCCGGCTCGTGGGCGGGCGAGGCTCCGAGGTGGGGCTGCATCTGGGAGTCCCAGGTGTTGCCCTGCCATTGCTGGGTGGTCTCCGACGGCGACGGCGTCTGCGGGTAGCCGTCGCCGGGGCCGTGGTGCGGCCCCGGGTACGGCTGCTCGTACTGGTTGCTCATGCTGTGGGGGTCACCCTCCTGCGAACGGCGGGAGCACCTCGACCGTGCCGCCCGGAGCCAGCCGTACGGTGTCGTGCCCGCGGGTCCCCACGGGATCGCCGTCGATCAGGAACGAGCAGCGCCGCAGTACCTGGGTGAGTTCCCCGGGGTGCCGCGTGCGGACCGCGTCCAGCGCGCCGGCGAGGGTGTCCGCGTCGAAGGACTCCTCGGCGACGCCGGCCGCGGCCTTGGCGGCGGCCCAGTAGCGCACCGTGACCTGTGCCATACCGTTCCTCGGCTGAGTGAACTGATGTGTGAACACGGTCAGGCTAGCGGCCCCGGCGGGCGGCGTCGGCCAGCCAGGCCCCGAGCCGCCGGGCCAGTGCCTCGTCGACCGCGTTCTCCGCGTGACCCATCCCCTCCTCGAGCCAGAACTCGGCGTGCCCTCCGGACGCCTCGACCAGCGAGCGCGGATGGTCGAGAGGGAAATAGGGGTCGCTGTCCCCGTGCACCACCAGCAGCGGGACCGGCGCGATCAGCGGCGCCGACTCGACCGGCGAGGGCGGCACCGGGTCCCAGTCCCGGTGGTGGATGCGGGTGCGCAGGGCGAGCCGTCCGACCAGCCGCCCGGCCGGCCTCATCACCACCCAGTGCAGCCGCCGCATCGCCGCCGTCCCCCGGTAGTACCAGCGGGCCGGGCCGCTGACCGTCGCGACCGCGTCCACGCCGGCGTCCGGGAGGGCGGCGTGCCGCACCACCACCGAGCCGCCCAGGGAGAAGCCGGCCGTGGCGATCCGCCGGTGCCCCAGCTCGCGCGCCCAGGCGACCGCGGCGGCCAGGTCGAGGACTTCCTTGTCGCCCACGGTGGAGTGCCCGCCGGACGCGCCGTGGCCCCGGAAGGAGAAAGTGATCACCGCCGCGAAATGTGAAAAGGAACGCGCTATTCGCCGCACGTGGGGCCTGCTCAGATCTCCGGTGAATCCGTGCGCGATCACAATCACCGGGTGATCGGATTCCGCTCCGGGTGGATCGTATACAGCCGTTCCCGGCTCGTACGCGGCGTGGACGCTCACCCCGTCGGCCGTACGGAGAAAGGCTGTTCGGGGGTACCGCCGCTTTGTCTCAGCCTTCGGGACGTCACCCGAATCAGCCGTTTGACCTGCCCTGCCAGTGCTCATGTGGGTTATTCTGCTGGGCAGAGGACTCGGGCGACGCAGCCCCCGGGTCCTTTCGCGCATTAGAGCGAGCTGTATACGAGTCTGAAAGCGCAGGTGCACGGGACTTCTCCAGCACGACGCGGTGCGGCGAGGGACCCGGGGGGGCGACGAGGCCCGCCACGCGCCGAGATGCAGTGCCGCAAACGTCCTCGCGGGGACCCAGGAGGAACCAGACGTTATGGGCAAGCGAACCGTGCACCACCGGACCACCGACAGTGTGGAGAACCGATGAGCTCACTGCTGCTCCTCACCAACGCCCTCCAGCCGTCGACCGAGGTGCTGCCCGCCCTCGGCCTGCTGCTCCACAACGTGCGCGTCGCCCCCGCCGAGGGTCCCGCGCTGGTGAACGTGCCCAGCGCCGACGTCATCCTGGTCGACGGCCGCCGCGACCTCCCGCAGGTCCGCAGCCTGTGCCAGCTCCTGCGCTCCACCGGGCCCGGCTGTCCGCTGATCCTGATCGTCACCGAGGGCGGCCTGGCCGCCGTCACCGCCGACTGGGGCGTCGACGACGTCCTGCTCGACACCGCCGGCCCCGCCGAGGTGGAGGCCCGCCTGCGGCTCGCCGTCGGCCGCCTGCAGCTGACCGGCGACGACTCGCCGATGGAGATCCGCAACGGCGACCTCTCCGTCGACGAGGCCACCTACTCCGCCAAGCTCAAGGGCCGGGTCCTGGACCTCACCTTCAAGGAGTTCGAGCTCCTGAAGTACCTCGCCCAGCACCCCGGCCGGGTCTTCACCCGCGCCCAGCTGCTCCAGGAGGTCTGGGGCTACGACTACTTCGGCGGCACCCGGACGGTCGACGTCCACGTGCGGCGGCTGCGCGCCAAGCTCGGTCCGGAGCACGAATCCTTGATCGGGACTGTCCGCAATGTGGGCTACCGGTTCGTAACTCCTGAGAAGGGCGAACGCCCCGCCGAGGACGCCAAGCGCCCGGCCGCCTCCGGAACCCGCGGCGCCCGCCCGGGTGCGAAGCAGGCCGAAACGGGGCAGAGCGTCCCGGAAATGGCCGCCGAAGCCTGACCGGCCGGCCCCGCAGGCACCCGTCGGCCCGTTCCCGGCCCGCCGAGGGGCGGGTGCGGGGTCGACAGCAAAGCGTAGAGGTCCTGCCCAGAGG
>NZ_JBRIOU010000001.1:363774-368236 GCF_053474865.1 Streptomyces sp. CO7 | reverse complement strand
GTTTCCATACGCGTAGACTCCGCGCGTGGCCAAGGTGACTCGGGACGACGTGGCGCGACTGGCGGGTACCTCGACCGCCGTAGTCAGCTACGTCATCAACAACGGACCCCGGCCGGTCGCCCCGGCCACCCGCGAACGCGTGCTGGCCGCCATCGCGCAGCTGGGCTACCGGCCCGACAGGGTCGCGCAGGCCATGGCCTCGCGGCGGACCGACCTGATAGGTCTCATCGTCCCGGACGCCCGCCAGCCCTTCTTCGGCGAGATGGCGCACGCGGTGGAACAGGCCGCCTCCGAGCGCGGAAAGATGGTCCTGGTCGGCAACACCGACTACGTGGCCGAGCGCGAGGTCCACTACCTGCGCGCCTTCCTCGGCATGCGGGTCTCCGGTCTGATCCTGGTGAGCCACGCCCTGAACGACCAGGCCGCCGCCGAGATCGAGGCGTGGGACGCCCGGGTCGTGCTGCTGCACGAGCGCCCCGAGGCGATCGACGACGTCGCGGTGGTCACCGACGACGTGGGCGGCGCCCGCGGGGCCGTGCGGCACCTGCTGGAACACGGTCACCCCTACGTCGCCTGCATCGGCGGCACCGCCGAGACCCCCGAGGTCGGCGACCCGGTCTCCGACCACGTCGAGGGCTGGCGCCTGGCCATGGCCGACTTCGGCCTGACCACCGAGGGCCGCTGCTTCGAGGCCCCCTACAACCGCTACGACGCCTACCAGGTGGCGCTCGGCCTGCTCGCCGGCCCGGACCGCCCGCCGGCGATCTTCTGCTCCACCGACGACCAGGCCGTGGGCGTGCTGCGCGCCGCCCGCGAGCTGCGGATCGACGTGCCCGGCGAGCTGGCGGTGGTCGGCTTCGACGACATCAAGGAGGCGGCGCTCACCGACCCGCCCCTGACCACGGTCGCCACCGACCGCAAGGCGATGGCCCGCGCGGCGGTCGACCTGGTGCTGGACGACACCGTGCGGCTGCCGGGGAACGGGCACGACCGGCTGCGCGTGGTCCCCGCCCACCTGGTGGTCCGGCGCTCCTGCGGCTGCGACGAGGACCCGCAGCGGCCATGACGGGCGTACGCGAGGCTTGTCACAGCTGATCGACAAGCTTCCCTGCCGAGCGGCCCACGGCGTTACCGTCGAATCCGAGTACTCCGCCGACCGTCCAGACGCCGACCCAGGTAGGGAGACCCGTAGGTGCGTGCCGTTCGAATACTTCTCGTCGTGGCGCTGCTGCTCGGCGGACTGCTGGTGGCCGCCGACCGGATCGCCGTGAACATCGCGGAGGACCGGACGGCGGAGGGGCTGAAGACCTCGCAGGGGCTGCGGGACACCCCCGAGGTCGCCATCCAGGGCTTCCCCTTCCTCACCCAGCTGGCCGACGGCGACCTGGACGACGTGCGGCTGTCCATCGCCGCGTTCCCGGTCGAGGGCTCCGACGGCCGGAAGATGACCGTCGAGGACCTCGACGCCCGGCTCCGCGGCGTCCGCCTGGACGGCGACCTCACGCCGTCGAAGGCGGCCCAGGTCAAGGGCGACCTGCTCGTCCGCTACGACGAGCTGCTGAAGGCCACCCGCACCGAGCCGCAGCGGGTCGCCCCCGGCCTCACCGCGGCGGTCGTGGGGCTCTCCGACGGCGGCCAGGGGCGGATCAAGGTCAAGGTGCAGCCGGCCCTGTTCGGGCAGGAGCTGCCGGCGCTGAACGTGCTAGGGAAGATCGCGGTGGAGGACGGGAAGCTGCGCGTGCGCGCCGCCTCGCTGCCCGACCTCGGCGTGAAGGTGCCCGAGGAGACGGTGCGGTCGGTGACCGACTTCGACCAGGCCCTGTCCGAGCTGCCGCCCGGCCTGCGGCTCACCGCGGTCCACCCGGACGACGACGGCGTGCGGGTCACGGTGACCGGCAAGGACGTGGACCTCTCCACCTGGTAGGCGGCATCGGGTCCAGGACGGGTTCAGGACCACCGGTTCAGGACACTCGTTCAGGGCACCGGTTCAGGACACCCGGTACGTCCAGGGGTCCGTACAGCGAGACGGCCTGTCCGCCGCAGCGGCCCCGAGGGCCCCAGGAGACCCGGCAGAGCCCCTGAGGGCGGCCTCGCGACGGCAGATCGTCCACATCGCGGGCATTTACGTCTCAGAATGCGACACGCCGGTGACATGTCCGGTTCTCCCTCCTTAGGATCTGGGGCATGAAGCGACAGGCGGATCTCACCAAGCGGCGGGCAGTGGACCTGTGCCGCGTGGCCGCCATGCTCTGTCGCACTTCCTGACGGGAGAGCTCTCCCGTTCCCCGCGGCCCGCTCGGCGGGCCCCCTCGCGTGTGCCCGTGGCGACGAAGACGCACCGCGCCGCATCGCGCCCCGCGCGCCCGCACCCCTGTGTTCGCCAGCTTTCAGCTTCCCAGCCGACACCCCCGCCAACTGCCCCGGAGGAGATGGAGCATGAGCCGCAACGACGTCCTGGTCGACGCCGACTGGGTCCAGGAGCACCTGGACGACCCGAACGTGGTGATCGTCGAGGTGGACGAGGACACCGCCGCCTACGACAAGAACCACATCCGCAACGCCATCAAGCTCGACTGGACGAAGGACCTCCAGGACCCGGTCCGCCGCGACTTCGTCGACCAGGAGGGCTTCGAGAAGCTGCTCTCCGCCAAGGGCGTCGGCAACGACTCGCTGGTGGTCCTCTACGGCGGTAACAACAACTGGTTCGCCTCCTACGCCTACTGGTACTTCAAGCTCTACGGCCACGAGAACGTCAAGCTCCTCGACGGCGGCCGCAAGAAGTGGGAGCTGGACGCCCGCGAGCTGGTCGAAGAGGTCCCCGAGCGCGTCGAGACCCAGTACAGGGCCAAGCCGCAGAACACCGCGATCCGCGCCTTCCGCGACGACGTGCTGGCCGCGATCGGCAAGCAGAACCTGGTCGACGTCCGGTCGCCCGACGAGTTCTCCGGCAAGCTGCTCGCCCCGGCCCACCTCCCGCAGGAGCAGTCGCAGCGCGCCGGCCACGTGCCGAGCGCCCGCAACATCCCGTGGTCGAAGAACGCCAACGACGACGGCACCTTCAAGTCCGACGACGAGCTGAAGGCGCTCTACGCCGACGCCGACGTCGACCTCGCCAAGGACACCATCGCCTACTGCCGCATCGGTGAGCGCTCCGCGCTGACCTGGTTCGTGCTGCACGAGCTGCTGGGCGTGGAGAACGTGAAGAACTACGACGGTTCGTGGACCGAGTACGGCTCGCTGGTCGGCGTGCCGATCGAGCTCGGCCCCGGTAAGTGAGGACGGACGACCATGTGTGGAGCTAAGGCAGGCGGCCCCGACGCCGCCGTCCGGCCCGGCGAGACCACCATCCAGGGCCAGGTGCTGCACGAGGGCGAGCCGGTGACCGGCTACGTCCGGCTGCTGGACTCGACCGGCGAGTTCACCGCCGAGGTGCCCACCTCGGCCACCGGTCAGTTCCGGTTCTACGCCGCCGAGGGCACCTGGACCCTGCGGGCCCTGATTCCCGGCGGTCTCACCGCGGACCGCACCGTCGTCGCCCAGCAGGGCGGCCTGGCGGAGGTCGCCATCGCCGTCTGACGGCCGGCCGACCACCCGTGACGACCCTGGCGCCGTCGCGCCGCATGCCTACGCTGGAGGTATGTACGCGCGACGGCGCCACGTCTATTTCCTGCTGATGGGCATCTGCCTCGGGCTCTTCGTCCTGGCCTGGGGCGTGGTGCGGCTGTGGTCCGTCCCGGCGGCGGTGGCCATGTGCGTGGTGGCCATGGTGATCCCGCCCGTCGCGGCGGTGGTCGCCAACCGCCGGGGGCCGGACGACCGCTGGTGGGACGAGCCGGACGGCAGGCCCGGGCCGCCCCGGCAGCGCTGACCGGTTCCCGATCAGTAGACGAGGGCCTGGGTGTCCTCGCCCAGCGCCTCCTGAACGAACACCTGCGCGCCGGCGATGCGCACGCCCTCCAGCACGTCCGCCTCCGTGATCTCCCGGCGCGTCGCGCACTGTGAGCAGAGGGTGACGGAGCCGCCGGCGAGGATCGCGTCGAGCAGGTCCGGCAGCGGGGCGGCGTGCGGCAGTTCGAACTCAGCGGCCCGGCCCGGCAGGGCGAACCACGCCGACTCGCCGGTCAGCCAGAGCGAGACCTCCACGCCGCTGGCGACCGCCACCGCCGCCACCGTGAACGCCTGGGAGCAGCGCTCGGGGGAGTCCGCGCCCGCGGTCACCTTGATCACCAGTTTTTTGGCCATGGCCGGATCGTAACCAAACTCGCTTGCAACCCTGAGGCCGGTCGAACAGTCTTCCCGTTGGCATGCACGCGGAAACCTCGCGGAGGTGCCCCGAATCCTTACTGGGGGGACGACTCTCTTGTCACACGACACGCCGAGGGAACCCGAGGAGGCCGCACCCGCGCCGGGTGCGGCCCCCGGGGAGCCCCTGGCCACGCACACCGGCGGACCCGCCCCGGAG
>NZ_JBRIOU010000001.1:347499-363674 GCF_053474865.1 Streptomyces sp. CO7 | reverse complement strand
GCCCGTGCCTGCCCCCGCGGAGCCCACGCTCGCGCAGCCCGTGCCCGTGGTGGAGCACGCCTCCGCCGCCGCGCCCGCGCCCGACGCGGAGCCCGTGCCCGCCGTGGCGCCCGCCCCGCGCCGCCGGGGCCGCACCGCGATGCTGATCGCCGCCGCGGCCGTCCTCGGCCTGGTCGGCGGCACCTGCACCGGTTACCTCGTCCAGGCCGAGCGGGAGCCCACCAAGCTGCCCTCGCTGTCCCAGCCCGAGCTGAAGCAGGCCAAGGGCGAGGGCCCGGACCCGCTTCCGGCCGCCCAGGACCGCAAGGTGAGGACCGACGGCGACCTGCGCAAGCTGCTGGTGAAGAGGCCCAAGGGGACCAAGGACGTCACGTCCGAGTTCGTCGGCGACGGGTGGATGGAACTGCCCGACTTCGCGGACACCTACGAAGAGCCCGCCGAAGCCTTCTCCGACCAGCTCCGCTCGGAGTTCCGGCGGACCGCGGTGACCTACTGGGAGAGCGGCCAGCAGATCACCGAGATCCGGCTGGCCCAGTTCCGCCACGAGGAGTCCCTCATGGCGGCGGAGCTCACGGACCGGCAGCTCAGCTTCACCGAGGAGAGCGACGTCGACAGCTGGCCGCTCCCCGGCACCGCCGACGGCATGGTCTACGTGCTGAAGGAGCCGGAGCGGGAGCCCGGCTACCTGCCGCTGTACGAGGCCAGGGCCTTCGCCTACCGCGGTGACATCGCGCTGGAGATCTGGGTCCTGGACACCAAGCCGGTCCCCAAGAAGACGATCATGAGCCTGGCCGAGCGGCAGATGGAGCGGCTGTGAGTGAGAACCCGACCTCGGCCGAGACGCCGCAGGAGCAGCCCGACGTGCGGGAGCAGCCCGACGTCCTCCCCGCGACGGTTCCCACCGTCCCCGGGGCGCCCGTCAGGAAGCCCGGCCGCGGCCGCCGGATCGCCCGCGTCGCAGGCGTGGTGGTGCTGGCCGCCGCCGTCCTCGGCGGCACCGGCTTCACCGTGGTGACCGTCCGCAACGCGGACCGCGACCCGGGCAGGCCCACCTGGGAGCACGCCGCCCTCTCCGCGGACGACAAGAAGAAGCTGCGGACCCACTACGAGGGCCTGCAGGCCATGCTGCTCACCTACGAGGAGACCGGCCTCGAGCGGGGCCCCGACCTCGGCGAGTACGGCTCCGACGCCGCGTTCACCGGCAAGCAGGCCGCCGAGCTCGCCAAGGAGTCGGTGAAGGACCTGCCCCGCACCCAGCGCCGTCGGCTGCAGCGTCAGATCGACAAGGAGCGCATCAAGGGCCAGGCCATGCGCAGCTACGCGAACAGCGACGTCTACGGCGAGGAGTACATCGTCGAGATCGTCCTCGCCCAGCAGGAGAACGAGAAGGCCGTGGCGGCGAGCGTCAAGGAGCAGCGGAAGACGTTCGACCTGCTCAAGCGGATCGGCTTCCTGCGCAGCGGGCCCAAGGTCGCCGGCCACGAGAAGAACGCCTGGTGCTACCTGCCCGAGCTGGACAAGGACGAGAAGATCGACGGCATGTACTGCATGGCGTTCCAGGGCGAGGTGTCGGTCATGCTGACGGCCGACGCCCCCAAGCCGATCGACAAGAAGGACATCGCCGGTCTCATGGCCAAGCAGCTCGACCGCATCGAGACCCCGGGGGAGGCGGTATGAGCGAGCAGACCGTCGATCGGACCGCACAGCCGCAGGAGCCGCAGCAGCCCACGCCGGTGGTGCCGCAGCAGTCCACCACGGAGCCGCCGGCACAGCCCGCCGCCTCGCCCACCGTGCCGGTGGACACCCCGGTGACGGCCGCCGCGCCCGCCGAGGAACCCAATCCCTTCGCCGCCCCGCAGACGGCCGTCGGCGACCGGCCCGCGAAGCCGGCCGGGGACCGGCGGCGGATGCTGCGGGCCGTGGGGCGGTGGACGGCCGCCGTGGTGGTGTTCGCCGCCGTCGGCACCGGCGCCGCCTACGGCATCACGTCCATGGAGCGCACCGAGGTGCCGGGTCTGGCCACCGAGTCGGACGGCCGCTGGGACTACCCCGAACTGGTGCGGCCGCCGCTGCCCGAGGGCAGCCCCGCCCCGTTCGCGGACGACAACCCGGCCGGCGCGCACTACGCCGACCTGCGCGAACTCCTGCTCCCGGCGCCCAAGGGCGCCACCGTGGACAAGGAGCTGGCGGGCGACCGGAACGGCTGGCTGGACAAGAAGACGTATCTGGCCGGCTTCGAGAAGGACGACCGGGAGGATCTGTCGCAGCTCCTCACCGACAACGGCCTGCGGCACATCGCTGCCCGCGGCTGGACCATGCCGGACGGCACCCGCACGGAGATCCACCTGCTCCACTTCGCGACCACGGAGCAGGTCGAGGGCGGTGTACTGAGCGAGTTCATCAGCTTCGACGAGCCCGACTTCCCGCCGGCGGGCACCGAGTCGTGGGCGGTGGACGAGAAGTACCCCGCCAAGGCGGACGTCTCCGAGGTCGCCACCACCGCGTACGTCGAGGAGAAGCCCTACGGCGACGAGCAGAGCCGTCAGGCGTACCTGTCCGCCGGTGACACCCTCGCGGTGATCACCCAGACGAGGAAGGGCACCGCCCCGGCTGTCCCCTTCCAGCAGACCGTCGCGCTGCAGGCCCAGCTGCTCGGCTGAGCCACCTCGCAGGAAGAGCCGGACCCCAGGCGCGTAAGCTGGGGTCCGGCTCTTGTGTACACCGCTATACCGCGCTCATCTGAGGAGCACCCGTGGAGATCTTCTTTTCGGCCCTGCTGGTCCTTGTCTGCCTCGGCGTTCTCGCCTTCGCGGGCCTGACCGTGAAGAAGCTGTACCAGGGCCAGCGCTGACCAGCGCCTCGACCGATCCGTTCAAGCCACTCGCGACGAAGAGCAACTCATGATCGAGATCCCGTCCGACCTTCACCCGGACCTCGTCCCGCTCGCCTTCCTGCTCGGCAACTGGGCCGGCGCGGGCGTGCACGACTTCCCCGGCTCCGAGAAGTGCAACTTCGGCCAGGAGGTCACCTTCAGCCACGACGGCCGGGACTTCCTGGAGTACCGCTCCCACACCTGGGTGCTGGACAACGACGGGAACAAGGTCCGCCCGCTGGAGACCGAGACCGGCTTCTGGCGGATCGACAAGGACCGCAACGTCGAGATCGTGATGACCCGCGACGACGGCGTGGTCGAGGTCTGGTACGGACAGATGGCCGACAAGAAGCCGCAGATCGACGTCGTCACCGACGCGGTCGCCCGGACCCGCGCCTCCGGGCCGTACAGCGGCGGCAAGCGCCTGTACGGCTACGTGAAGAGCGACCTGATGTGGGTGGGCGAGAAGCAGACCCCCGAGGTCGAGCTGCGCCCCTACATGTCGGCCCACCTGAAGAAGGTCGTCACGCCGGAGGAGGTCGAGCGCTGGGCCAAGGCCCTGCCCGACGATATGCCCGACGACGGGATTGCCTTCTTCAAGTAGGCCGGAGAGACCTAGACTTTCGGTGTGGTGAGCACCGACTGGAAGACTGACCTGCGGCAGCGCGGCTACCGGCTGACCCCGCAGCGGCAACTCGTGCTCGAAGCGGTCGAGACACTGGAGCACGCGACCCCCGACGACATCCTCGGCGAAGTGAGGAGAACGGCGTCGGGGGTCAACATTTCCACCGTCTACCGGACCCTGGAGCTCCTCGAGGAGCTCGGCCTGGTCAGCCATGCCCATCTGGGGCACGGCGCCCCGACCTACCACCTCGCCGACCGGCACCAGCACCTGCACCTGGTCTGCCGGGACTGCGGCGAGGTGATCGAGGCGGACGTCGCGGTGGCGGAGGAGTTCACCGCCAAGCTCCGGGCGACCTTCGGGTTCGACACCGACATGAAGCACTTCGCGATCTTCGGGCGGTGCGAGCGGTGCGGCAAGGAACCGCCTTCCGCCGCGGGCCCCGCTCCCGCGCCCGGGGATCCCGCCGACCGAGACACGTAGGGTGATCCGTATGAAGAGTCCCTTGCTGCTGTTGCCCGGCGCCGTCCCCGCCGAGGGTGTGGACGAAGGCGTCGCCGCGCACTACGGAGACCTGTTCCGCGAACAGCGGGCGCTGGCCGACGGCAGGGGCTTCGTGGACCTCTCGCACCGCGGCGTGGTCACCGTCACCGGCGACGACCGGCTGGCCTGGCTGCACCTGCTGCTCACCCAGCACGTCGAGCAGCTCCCCGCGCACCGGGCGACCGAGGCGCTGATCCTCTCCCCGCACGGGCACATCGAGCACGCCCTGTACCTGGTGGACGACGGCGCCACCACCTGGGCGCACGTCGAGCCGGGCACCCAGGAGGCGCTGATCGCCTACCTGGAGTCGATGAAGTTCTTCTACCGCGTCGAGGTCGCCGACCGCACCGCGGAGTACGCCCTCGTGCACCTGCCCGCCGGGTCGATCGCCGCCACCCCGGAGGGCGCGGTCGCCCGGGAGACGCCGTTCGGGCGGGACCTGTTCCTGCCCCGTGAGGGGCTGGAGGAGTTCGCCGGGGCCAACGGGCCGGCCGCAGGCATCCTCGCGCTGGAGGCACTGCGGGTCGAGCAGCACCGGCCGCGCCTGGGCTTCGAGACGGACCACCGGACCATCCCGCACGAGCTGGGCTGGCTGGAGAGCGCGGTGCACCTGCAGAAGGGCTGCTACCGCGGCCAGGAGACGGTGGCCCGTGTCCACAACCTGGGGAAGCCGCCGCGGCGGCTGGTCTTCCTGCACCTGGACGGCAGCGAGGTGCACCTGCCGCCGCCGGGGACGGAGATCCGCGACGCCGACGACGGCCCCGAGGGCCGCAAGCTGGGCTTCGTGACGACCTCGGTGCGCCACCACGAGCTGGGCCCGGTCGCCCTCGCCCTGGTGAAGCGCAACGTGCCCGTCGACGCCCGGCTGCTGGCCGGGTCGACGGCGGCCGCCCAGGAGGTCGTGGTCCAGCCGTAGGGCCGCCCGCGCGGGCCTACATCTCGAGCAGGACGGTGAAGGGGCCGTCGTTGGTGAGGGAGACCCTCATCTCGGCCCCGAACCGGCCGGTCGCCACCGTCGCGCCGAGCTCGCGCAGCCGCGCGACCACCTCGTCCACCAGCGGTTCGGCCACCGGGCCGGGCGCCGCCGCGTTCCAGGTGGGCCGGCGACCCTTGCGGGCGTCCCCGTAAAGGGTGAACTGGCTGATCACCAGAAGCGGCGCGTCCACGTCGCTGCACGACTTCTCCTCGTGCAGGATCCGCAGCGACCAGAGCTTGCGGGCCAGCTGGGCCGCCTTCTCCGGGGTGTCCTCGTGGGTGACCCCGACGAGGACGCACAGCCCCTCACCAGTGATCTCTCCGACCGTCTCGCCCTCGACGACGACGCTCGCGCCGTCCACCCGCTGTACCACCGCTCGCATGGGCCCCATCATGCCGTGCCGCCGAACGGTCGGTCCGCCCGGCCCCGGGAGGTTCGCACGCCCCCCATCAGGGGACGATCATGGACACTCGCGCACATTGCGGCCACTTGGGGTGGCACGATGCAAGTCCACACGCCGGTCGCGGGCGACCAAGGAGATGCTGGAGCAGATGAGGACACCGGGAACGCACATCGGCGGACGGGCGGCCGAGCGGGACGGGCAGGCGGTGGCGGGTCGCGCCTTCGCGCAGCGGACGCCCTCCCACGACATGGCGGCCGCCTCCGCGGCCTCCACCCCGCAGGGCGCGGCCTGCGGGGCCGGTACGCCGCCGGCGGTCGCGCCGGTCGCCGGGCTGCCGATGGCCGAGATCCGCGCGCTGCGGCGCCGGGCGCAGGCCGAGGAGACGGACCTCAGCTACCTGCGGCGGCTGCTGCAGGGCCGGATCGACATCCTCCGCGCCGAGCTGGGCCGCAGGGGCCCGGGCCGCCCCGGGCAGGGGCCGGCCGGCGAGCCGGCGCCGGTCATGGAGCGGCTGCCGGAGATCCTCCGGGACGCCCCGGCCCGCCATCCCTCGTCGGCCCGGCACGTCACCTTCTCCGCGCCCCGGAGCGAGGAGTACCGGCGGGAGGCGGGCGGGATGCTGGAGGAGGTCGGCCTCTCCGACCTGGCCGCCCGGACCGACGTCGAGCTGCGGGTGGCCCTCGCCCGGCTGGTGCGGCACGAGCGCGGGGTGTCGTCGCGCCGCCAGGAGCTGCAGCGCACCGCCGACGCGTGCGGGGCCGAGCTGGCGCGCAGGTACCGTGAAGGAGAGGCGCAGGTGGACGACCTGCTGCTCTGAGTCCTCCTGAAAGGCCCCGTACCGTGTCCGAGCCGACCTCCGAGCCGACCCGCGTCCCCGCCGTCGACCGCACCGCCCCGGCCGCCGCCCCGGCCGACCGGGTCGATCCGGCGGATCAGGCCGCCCGGACCTCCGCCGCGGCGGCGCCGGCCGCTCCCGCCGTCGAGCCGGTGCCGCTGGCGGAGGTGGTGCGCTCGGGCTTCGTGGAGGGGCGGCACCGCGGGCACCTGGTGCTGCTGGCGCCGGACGGGTCGGTGGAGTTCGCGCTCGGTGATCCGGGGGTCGTGGTCTTCCCCCGCTCGTCCAACAAGCCCATGCAGGCCGCGGCCATCCTGCGGGCCGGGCTGGAGCTGAAGGGCGAGCGGCTGGCGCTCGCGGCGGCCAGCCACTCCGGAGAAACGTTCCACCGTGAGCTGGTGCGCGAGATGCTGGGCGAGTTCCGGCTGCGTGAGGAGCAGCTGGGCTGCCCCGTCGACCTGCCGCTGGACCCGGTGGAGGCGGAAGCGTACCTGACCGCCGGCGGCGTCCGGGAGCGGGTCGCCATGAACTGCTCCGGCAAGCACACCGCCATGCTGGCCGCCTCCGCCCTCAACGGCTGGTCGCTGGAGGACTACCTCGACCCGGGGCACCCGCTGCAGCGGCTCGTGCACACGGCGGTCGAGGAGGCGGCGGGGGAGCCGGTGACCGCGGTGGGCACCGACGGCTGCGGCGCGCCCCTGATGGCGATCGGCCTCACCGGTCTGGCCCGGGCCTTCCGCTCCTTCGTCCTGGCCGAGCCGGGCAGCGCGGAGCGCCGGGTGGCGGACGCGATGCGGGCGCACCCGGAGTACGTGGCCGGAACCCGCCGTCCGGACACCTGGCTGATGCGCGAGGTGCCGGGAGTCCTGTCGAAGATGGGCGCCGAGGCCGTGCAGGCCGTGGCCCTGCCGGACGGGCGGGCGCTGGCGTTCAAGGTGGAGGACGGCGCGACACGCGCGCTCGGTCCGGTGCTGGCGCGGGTGCTGCGCCTGGCGGGGGTCGACGCCCCGGTGCTGGACCGCATCGGCCACGCGCCGCTGCTGGGCGGCGGCCGGGAGGTCGGAGCGGTCCGCGCGGCCTTCTGAGGCCGGGGCGTTTTACGGGGGTCGGTGCGCGGCTCGGCGTGGGGGCCGCAGGGGCCCCGCCCGGTCGGGCGGGCGCCCTGCCGTGAACTCTCCTGGTCGGACCTCCTTCCTGCCCGGTGCTCGCCGGCCGGTGGTGGACGGGACTGTGCTGGGGTGGTGCATCCGTAGCGTGCTCTTCAGTTGTCGAGTGCGCTCCCGGCTCCCCTCCGGAGAGGAGCGCTGCCGTGATCTCCGGCTCTGACGCCAACCGCCCGGCTGTTGCGCCAGGTTGGAAGAGTTGGCGACCAACTCATCTCTAGTTGTATCCATCTCGCCCGGTGGGGTAACCACCTTCTCGTGAACTCCCCGGAAATGGCGTGAAGTTGTACGCTTGCCGGGTCAGACCGCCGGCGAGGTGACGGTCACGGCGAGCACCACCGCACCCGCGGAGCTGCACGTCGGACTGTTGGCCTTGTGGCCGACGGTGAGGAGCAGCAGGCCGACGAGACCGGCCGTGCCGTACCTCATCTCGACGTACCGCTCGACCATGACGACGGCGACGGCTGCGGCGAGGGCGGCGAGGGCGGGCACGGTGCCTCCAAGGGGTCTCGGTCTCGCGGGGCGGTGCGGTCTGTGGTTCGCTCCCGGTGATGGAAGTGGGGCCAACTCGGTCCAACTCTGCCAAGTGTGGAAGTTGGTTGAGGTTATGTCCAGTTGGCGGTTCGTGAAACCAACCTCCGTAATCTGCACGGAAGTTGTACCGTTTGGTCGTGACTCAGGAGAACGTGGCAGTGACTGGCAACAGGAGACTCTCGTCCCATGAGATCGCCGAGGTGCTGCGCGACCGGATCCAGGCCGGCGAGCTGAAGGCGGGCGACAGGCTGCCCACCCAGGCCGAGCTCGCCGAGGAGTTCGGCGTGGAGCGCGGCGCGGTGCGTCAGGCTCTGCGCACCCTGCAGGAGCTCGGCCTGCTCACCAACGTCAGCAAGGGGAGCCCGCCGAGGATCGCCGAGCGCCGCCCCTCCTCGGGCGAGCCGCGCTCGGCCATGGTCGGCCTCGCGCCCCGGCTGGTGCAGGCGTTCCAGGAGCCCGCGGTGCGGATCGACGCGGTCTGCCTGACCGCCGAGACGCTGATGCTGGCGCTCGCCGAGCCGCTGCGGCTGGTCCACGAGGGCCGGGTCAGGCCGGAGTCCGTCGACGTGCGGATCCTGGTCCCGTCCCGGAACATCAACCTCGCCTTCCCGGTCCCGGTCGAGGGCCGCCGCAGGCGGGCCGACGGCGACGTCGAGCCGCCCGACCCGGTCCACGAGTGGTGGCTGGCGCAGCGCAACGCCCAGGGCCACGTCCTGCGCCACAACCTGCGGATGCTGCGCCACTCGCACGGAGTGGACGTCCGGGTCACCTTCCGGGCGCTGCCCTTCACCCCGCCGATGAAGCTCTACCTGCTCAACGGCTCCGAGGCGCTGATGGCCTACTACATGATCACCCGGCGGGAGGAGACGGTCGGGGAGAGCGAGGCGGTCGAGGTGTTCGACGGGATGAGCGCGGAGTCCCTCCTGTTCTCCTTCGAGCGCGCCGGGGCCTCGCGGGACGCGGCGTTCGTGGAACAGTCGCAGAAGTGGTTCGACGCCCTCTGGGAAACCATCACCACTGACCTGACACTGTCGTGATGGCCCCTCATGTGATGACTGCCGAGGCGGACCGCCTCGTCTCCCGCGCCCGTGTCGTCCTGTTCGCCCTCGACGGACCCCTGTGCCGGCTCTTCGCCCCCGGCGGCGACGAGGAGCGGCTGCTCGCCGACGACCTGATCGCCTGGCTCGACGGCACCGGGGCGGGCGGCGCGCTCCCGGCGGCCGTGCGGGCCGGCCGTGACCCCTACGCGGTCCTCGCGGCCGTGGCGGAGGGCCCGGACGAGGCGGTCGCGACCGCCTTACGCGCACGCCTGACCGCCGCCGAACTCCGCGCGGTGCCGAAGGCGTCGCCCACGCCGTGGGCCGACCCGCTGGTGCGCACCTGGGCCTCGTTGGGCGTGCGCACCGCGGTGGTGACCCGCCACGACGCCGAGGCGGGGAGCCGTTACGTGGCCGGGCGCGGGCTGACGGACGCGCTGCCCCGGGTGTGCGGCCGGGGGACCGGGCGCCGCGAGGAGTTCCGCTACACGCTGGCCGGGGCGCTCGCCTCGCTCGGCGCGGAGCGGGGCGAGGCCCTGTTCGTCGGCGAGACCCCCGCCCACCTCGCCGCCGCCCATGCGGCAGGCGTCCCCTTCCTCGGCCACGCCCGCAGCGCGGCCCGGGAGGCCTTCCTGCTGGAGGCGGGCGCCCGGCACCTGGTCGGCTCCCTGAAGTTCGTCCTCGACGCCCTCCAGCCCTGCCCCGTCCCGGCCAGGGCGGACCACGGCCAGGCGTGAGACCGGCGGGGGCCCGGGCCGCCGGGCACCCGGCCGGGCGGCTCACGGTCGGTCGCCCCTGGTCGCGGCCACGACTTCGGTCATGGTCCCGGCCGTCGGATTGGTCCGCCGCGCAGGGTCGCGGTGCCGCGGGCCGGGTGCTGGTGGGGCGTCAACTCCTTGTGTGGTGCGCGGCGTCGACGTGAGGACGCTCACCCGCGGGCGGCACGCAAGGCTGCTAGCAGGGTGCTTGCAAAAGTTAGCGCGAGGTGGCACGGTGTGGTCATGGCATCGCTCAACGTCGGTGGTCTCGGGGAGTATCTGCGCGAGCAGCGGCGCAACGCGCAGCTGTCGTTGCGCCAACTCGCGGACGCCGCAGGGGTGTCGAACCCCTACCTGAGCCAGATCGAGCGAGGCCTGCGCAAGCCCAGCGCCGAGGTGCTCCAGCAGGTCGCCAAGGCACTGCGGATCTCCGCCGAGACTCTCTACGTCCGGGCGGGCATTCTCGACGCCGAACGGGGCAGCGGCACTGCGGACGACGGGACGCACGGTCCGGACACCCGGGCCGTCATCTTCGCCGACCCCGTGCTCACCGAGCGGCAGAAGCAGGCGCTGGTCCAGATCTACGACGCGTTCCGCCACGAGAACGGTGCGGACGACGCGGCGGCAGGCGGACCTCGCCCGGCCGACGGCGGGGGCACGCCACCGGCACCACCAGACTTCCAGAAGTAAGCGATCCGGGAAGGACCATCCTCATGGCCATCACCGACGACCTCCGCAAGACCCTCAGCGACCCGACGCCCCTCTACTTCGCCGCCGGCACCGCCGACCTGGCCCTGCAGCAGGCCCGGAAGGTGCCCGCCCTGGTCGAGCAGATCCGGGCGGAGGCCCCGGGCCGGATCGAGGCGGTCAAGGCCGCCGACCCCGAGGCGGTGAAGGAGAAGGCCGTGGCCCGGGTGAAGGAGACCACCACGGTCGTCCAGGCCAAGGTCACCGAGGTCGTGTCCGGCCTGGAGCCCGACCTGAAGAAGCTCGGCGAGACCGCGCAGGGCCTGGCGCTGCGCGGCGTGGGCCGGGCGCTGGAGTACGCGGTCAAGGCCCGCGAGACCTACGAGCGGGTCGCCGAGCACGGCGAGCAGGCGGTCCGCGTCTGGCGCGGCGAGGCGGCGGACGGCATCGTCGACGCCGCCGCGGCGGTCGAGCCGCGGGCCTCCAGGCCGGCGTCCGCCGAGACCCCGGTGGCGCAGCCGCCCGCCTCCGCCGTCCCGCAGGACGAGCCGGCGCAGACCACGACCGACGCGGAGGCCGGTGAGGCCGCCGGGAAGAAGGCCGCCCCGGCCAGGAAGGCCCCCGCCCGGCGCACGGCGAAGAAGTCCACGCCGCCCGCCGAGTGAGCGCCCCGCGCGGCCGTCGCCGTCGGCCGTGCGCGGTAAGGCCGGGCGCCCCCGGGTGCCCGGCCCGCCTGCCGGGTAAGGGTCCACGGACAGCCGTAGGGAGCCACGGGCGGGAGACGAGTACCGTGGCTGACAGGACCTCCCCCAGGACCCGCTTCCGGGCCCGGGCGACCTGAGACTGGTGGTGGACGTTGTGCTGATGCAGGGCTTCAGCAACCTGATGTATCTGCTGAACCTCGCGCTGATCGTGTTCAGCGGGTTCGCGCTGGTGGACGCGGCGATCCGGCGCGAGGACGGCTACCGGGCCGCCGACAAGAAGACCAAGCCGTTCTGGCTGATCATCCTCGGGCTCGCCTTCGTGGTGAACCTGATCTTCCCGATCCTGTCGTTCCTGCCGATCATCGGCCTGATTGCGACGATCGTGTACATGGTCGACGTGCGCCCCGCCCTGCGGAACCTCCCGGGCGGCGGGCGCAAGAGCACCCGGGGCGGCTCCAGCAGCGACGGCCCCTACGGACCGTACAACGGCGGCCGCTGACCTCCGCCGTCCGCCGCCCGCCGTGCACAACAACGCCCACGACGCCTGCTCGGCGTCGTGGGCGTTGTTCGTAGCGGCGTTCGCAGCGGCTCACCCGATGGGCGGCGTGCCCTGTGGGCGGCGCGCCCGGCGTGGGTGGCGCGCCCCGTAGTTCGGGCGCCGTGGGCCCGGCGCCGGGAGCCGCTCCGGGACCCTCAGCCCCGCTCGAGGAGCAGGACGGCCACGTCGTCGGTGAGCTCGCCGCCGTTGAGCGAGCGGACCTCCGCCAGCGTCTCGCGCAGCAGGACCTCGCCGCTCAGCCCGGCCGCCAGGTGGTGCCGGACCAGGTCCGCCATGCCGTCCTCACCCAGCCGCTCGCCCTGGCCGCCGCCGTCCCGGCCCTCGATCAGGCCGTCCGTGTACAGCATCAGGCTCCACGCGTCCCCCAGCCACATCTCGGTGCGCGGCCAGCGCGCGTCCGTCAGCAGACCGAGCGCCGGGCCGTTCTCCTCGTAGGGCAGCAGATGGGCGCCCTCGCCCGGGCGGGCGATCAGCGGCGGCGGGTGACCCGCCAGACACACCCCGGCGCTGCGCCCGTCCGGCGCGATGTCCACCTGGCAGAGGGTCGCGAAGGTCTCCTCGCTGTGCCGCTCGTGCTCCAGCACTTTCTGCAGGGTGGCCAGCAGGTCGTCGCCGCTCAGCCCGGCCAGCGTCAGGGCGCGCCAGGCAATGCGAAGCTCCACGCCGAGCGCCGCCTCGTCGGGGCCGTGACCGGCCACGTCGCCGATCATCACGTGCACCGCCCCGTCCGGGGTGCGCACCGTGTCGTAGAAGTCGCCGCCCAGCAGGGCGCGCGAGCGGCCCGGCCGGTAGCGGGCCGCGAACCGCAGCAGGGAGCCGTCCAGGATGGGCGTGGGCAGCAGCCCCCGCTCCAGCCGGGCGTTCTCCTGGGCCCGCAGCCGGGACTCGGTCAGCCGCCGCTCCGCCGTGTCGGAGCGCTTGCGCTCCACCGCGTAACGGATCGCGCGGCGCAGCAGCCGCCCGTCCAGCTCGTCGCGGACCAGGTAGTCCTGGGCGCCGACGCGGACCGCCTCGGGCCCGCGCCGCTCGGCGTCGCCCGAGCTGGTGAGGGCCAGCACCGCGTGCCGGGGCGCGATCCGCAGCACGTGCTTGAGCACGGCCAGCTCGTCCTCGGCCGCGCCGTCCTGCGACGGGGCGGTCCGGCCGGGGGCGGGGAGGTCGAGGTCGAGCAGGATGCAGTTCACGTCGTCGGTCAGCAGCCGCTCCGCCTCGGTGAGGTTGCGGGCGGTACGGACCCGCACGGGCCTGCCGTCGGAGCCGAGGAGTTCGGTCACGACGGCGGAGCCGCCCGGGTCGGCCTCGATCAGCAGCAGCGTCAGCTGCGCCGGGGCGGGTGCCTTCTCGGCCTCCGGGGCGCTGGACGCGGGATTGTCCGGCGAGGTGTGCTCCTCGTGGTTCGGGGCGGTGGGGTGCGGGTCGTCCGCCGACGGGTTCGCCGATGCCGCGGAGGGGGCGGCGCCGGCCGGTCCCAGGGGGCGCGGGGCCTCCTGGACGGGAGCGCCGTACGCCCAGGCGCCGGAGTCCGGCGCCTGATCGCTCTCCACGGGCGGGACCGCCCGGGGCCGCGGTATGTGCATCGACATGGGTTCGGTTTCCTTCCCTCCCCCCGGAGCGGCGGGGCCGAGAGGGTTCGACGCCCGCCGAGTGGGGACCTTAGCGGCTCACCAGGGCACAACGGAATGCCGGACCGCCCTCGGGAAGCCGGGTCCGGCAGCGTCAAATGCCGCGTTCAGGAGCGCTTTCGGACGAGACGGCGGCCTCGGCGGGGATGACGAACGTCACGCGCCGAGGCCGCCCGGCAGGCGGGAGGAGGTGGAATGGGTCACTCCGTCACGCCCGCACCGGAAGGGGATGTTCCGGTGCGTCAGTCCTTCTTTCCGTCCTTCTGTCCTTCGCTCTTCTGCCCGTCGCTCCGCTGTCCTCCGGACTGTCCGGCCTCGACGCTCGGCTGCTTCGGGTCGGGGCGCACCACGCCCAGGATCGGCATGGTGCCCGCGCCGGCCACGGTCACCGAACGGCCGGGGCGCGGGGCGTGGATCATCCGGCCGTCGCCCAGGTACATGGCGACGTGGGTGGCGTCGCTGTTGTAGATGATCAGGTCGCCCGGGCGCATCTGCTGGACGGGCACCCGGTGCAGCCGCCGCCACTGCTCCTGCGAGGTGCGCGGGATGCCGTACCCGGCCGCGGCCCACGCCTGGGAGGTCAGGCCCGAGCAGTCGAAGGAGTCGGGGCCCTCGGCGCCCCACACGTACGGCTTGCCCAACTGCTCGGAGGCGTAGGCGATGGCGCGGCGGGCGGAGTCGGAGGTGGCGTCGTCGAGGCCGGCGAGGATGCCGGAGCCCACCCAGGCGGCCTGGGACCGGCGGTCGGCCTCGGCCTCCAACTCGGCGAGCCGCTCCCGCTCCTCCTTCTCCAGGCGGGATTCGAGCTCCTCCGCCTGCTTCACCTGCTTCTCGATCTTCTCGCGGGCCTTGTCCTTGGCCTTGCGCTGCTTCTCGAGCTTCTCGTACCGCGTGGAGGCTTCTCGCTCCAGCTTCTTGAGGTCTTCCTTGGACTCGTCGAGGTCCGTGAGCACGCCCTTGGCGGCCTTCTCGCCCTCCCGTACGCGCCGGGCTCCGTCGAGGAAGTCCTCGGGGTCGTCGCTCAGCCAGAGCCGGGCCTCCGGGGGCAGCCCGGCTCCGCGGTACTGGGCGCGGGCGGCGGCCCCGGCCCGCTGACGCAGGTCGTCCAGCCGCTGCTGGACGTCGTAGATCTGATCGGTGATCCCGGCGATCTCCCGGGACTGCTCCTTCGCCTTCTCCTCGGCCGCGTTGTACGCGTCGGTGGCGCGGGCCGCCTCGCGGTAGAGGGCGTCGAGCTGCTCGCGGACCGCCTCGAGTTGCGCGGTGCTGGCGGGAACGGGCGCGGGGTCGTTCGCCGCGCTCGCGGCGGCCGGCACATGGGTGCCCGCGTACGCCACGCCCGGCGCGCCCACCGCGGTGATCGCGCAGACCAGCGCCACGGCCGCGACGATCAGCCCGCGGCGGCTCGGGCCGCGTCCGCCTCTTCCTCTGCCTGCTGCCATGGGTCGCCTCCCACCTGTCTTACCGTCGGTAACATCACACGTCCCTTGGGGATGCTGTCATGCCGCACGGGCAAAGCGACAGAGGTCGTGCCGAGCCGGCCGGAGTCGGGCATGCCGACCGCCGCCTCGGCCGGCCCCGGCCGCCCCCGGTCGCGACCGCCGTTCCCCTCCTGGCGGGCGCGCGTGACGATCCCTCAGGTGGTGTGACGAACAGTGTGAAGCGATCGTTCCCGAGGCGCGAGTCCGTTCGGGTGACGTTTGGTCAGGGGCATCAGCGAGGGGCGGCGGTGCCGGCCGGGACCGCCGCGACGGCGGCCCCCGCCGGGCGACAACGGTCCCGGTCACGTGACGGTGGCCCCGGCGTCGTGGCGGCCCCGGCCCTGTGGCGGCACGGTCCCGGCCGGACGTGAGGCGGCGTCACTCCGCCCAGGGCAGGACGATCCTGTCCTCGCCGCCGGGCAGCATCGCCCTGCCGCCGGCCGGCATGGCGACCAGCGCCTGGGCCGGTCCGCCCACCGCCGTGACCTGCCGCACCGCACCCGCGGGCAGCAGCACGGCCTGACCGGCCTTCGCCCGCTCCACGGCGCCCTCGACCTCCACCTGGAACTCGCCCGACAGCGGCATCCAGACCTGCTCGCGGTCGATCAGGTGCACCGGCGTCGCCGCCCCCTCGCCCAGCTCCACCCGCCAGGTGCTGAGCTCCTTGCTCCCCTGGCTCGGAGCCGCCAGCGCGAACATCGCCCCCGCGCCCGTCCTGGTCGTCCGCTGCTCGGTCTCGTCGATCACCGTCATGGAGTACCCCCTCGTGTCTGCGCGTCCGGCGGGCGCGGTCATGTGTAAAGCCTCTTTACTCACACCGCTGAGTAAAGAGGCTTTACATACCTGTGTCAAGATGAATCGATGGAGACCACGCACGACCCGCTGGAGCGGACCGAGCTCACCTTCCTGCTCGGCATGGCGTTCCAGCTGGTCCTCACCGAGTTCGTGAGCCGGCTCGACGCCGCGGGCTACGACGACCTGCGCCCGATGCACGGCCTGGTCTTCCAGGCGTTGCGCGGAGCCGGCGCGACCAGCAGCGAACTCGCCGAGACGCTCGGGGTCACCAAGCAGGCCGCCGGGCAGATCGTCGACGACCTGGAGAAACGCGGTTACGTCGAGCGCCGCCCGCACCCCGCGGGCGGCCGCCGCAAGCTGGTCGTCCTCACCGCCCGGGCCCAGGAGCACCTCGCGGTGGCGGGCCGGACCCTGCACGGCCTCGAGGCCGAACTGGCGGCGCGGCTCGAGGAGTCGGGCCTGCGGCTCCCGCGCGCCGAACTCGCCGCCCTGGTCCGCGTCATGGCGGGCGACTCCCCGCCGCCGCTGCGCCCCCTGTGGTGACCTGACCCCCGCCCCGGGGCGGGGGTCAGGTCACCACAGGG
>NZ_JBRIOU010000001.1:339593-347399 GCF_053474865.1 Streptomyces sp. CO7 | reverse complement strand
TGCCCCGCCCATGCCCCGCCGGCCCTCCGAGGGACCGCGGCGGGGCCGGGGAAGGTACGGAGCCCGGGCCGGTGGTCAGATCCCGGCCGCGGCCACCCCGGTGGCGAACGCGGTGTCGCACACCGGCCGCGAGAAGGACTGCGCCTTCACCGGCCCGTAGGTGCGGACCGCCGCCTTCCCGAGCGCACGGGCGATCGAGGCGCAGTGACGGGCCAGCGACGGGCGCTCGTCGACCGCCCTCTGGAGGTGGGTGAGGGCGACGCCCGGGTCCTTCTCCCGCATCTCGGTCAGGAGCCGGTCGCGCAGCACGTCCTGCGGAGCGGGACGGTGCCGGCCGGACACGCCCGCCGGCGCCTCGGCGTTCGCAGCGGCGAGCACCGGGTCGGCGGGCTCGCCCGACCAGTTCACCCGCGTGACCGCGAGCGTGCCGGAGAGGACCAGGACGACGGGGAGGACGAGGGCGAGCGTGCGGCCGATCCCGCGGGCGGGACCGCGGCCGGCGCGCGTCTGCTGGTTCGTGGTGTGCTTCACGCGAGTGAGGGTAGCGGGCGGTAGTTGCCCGGCGACATTTGGTAACCCTGATGGGTGACGTTTCGGTGGAGCATTCGAGTCACCGGGTTGACGCCGTGCCCGGAGTCAACCCGCCGCCCTCGTGCGCATGGGGGCCGATCCGGAACGCGCGAGGGCCCCGCGGCGCGAACGCCGCGGGGCCCTGCGTACCACTCTTCCGGGATCAGTCGGAGAGACGCTCGCCCGTGGAGGTCGAGAACACGTGGGTCTCGCCGGCCTTCGGGACGATGCTGAGCTTGGAGCCCTTCTCCGGGACCTGACGGCCGTTGACGCGGACGACCAGGTCCTTGTCCTCGCCGCCGACCCGCGCGGTGCCGTAGACGTAACCGTCGGCGCCGAGCTCCTCGACCACGTTGACCGAGACCTCGAGGCCGCTCTCCTTGGAGAGACCGCCGGCGCCGACCGGCACCACGTCGAAGTGCTCGGGGCGGACACCCACGGTCACCGTGGAGTCGCCGCGGCTGGTGGCGGCGGTGATGGCCTCACGGCTGACCGGCACCACGGTGTTGCCGAACTTCACGCCGCCGTCGGCGATCGGGACCTCGACCAGGTTCATCGCGGGCGAGCCGATGAAGCCGGCCACGAAGAGGTTGGCGGGACGGTCGTACATGTTGCGCGGGGTGTCGATCTGCTGCAGCAGACCGTCCTTCAGCACGGCCACCCGGTCGCCCATCGTCATGGCCTCGACCTGGTCGTGGGTGACGTAGACGGTGGTGATGCCGAGGCGGCGCTGGAGCGACGCGATCTGCGTACGGGTGGAGACACGGAGCTTGGCGTCCAGGTTGGACAGCGGCTCGTCCATGAGGAAGACCTGCGGCTCACGCACGATGGCGCGGCCCATCGCCACACGCTGACGCTGACCACCGGAGAGCGCCTTGGGCTTGCGGTCCAGGTACTCGGTGAGGTCGAGGATGCGCGCGGCCTCCTCCACCTTCTGGCGGATGACGTCCTTCGGCACACCGGCGATCTTGAGCGCGAAGCCCATGTTCGCGGCGACCGTCATGTGCGGGTACAGCGCGTAGTTCTGGAACACCATGGCGATGTCCCGGTCCTTCGGCGGCAGGTGCGTGACGTCGCGGTCACCGATGCGGATCGCGCCGCCGTTGACGTCCTCGAGACCCGCGAGCATGCGCAGGGAGGTGGACTTGCCACAGCCGGACGGGCCGACCAGAACCAGGAACTCGCCGTCCTGGATCTCGATGTCGAGCGCGTCGACGGCGGGCTTGGTGCCACCCGGGTAGATCCGGGTCGCCTTGTCGAACGTAACAGTGGCCATGGTGAGGGCCCCCTTCACCGGCAGGAACGTGCCGGACGATCCGTAGTGGAAGGTGGATGTCGAGTCCGGCGGACCGGACTGCAGGGACGTTAACCCGCGGGACCGCCGAAAGTCAGCAGTTGCCGGAGGAGAACTTCGCAACAATTGCCGACGGGGCCACCCGGCCCGATGGGTACACTGCTCGGGCAGCGCCTCCTTAGCTCAGCTGGCCAGAGCACCGCTCTTGTAAAGCGGGGGTCGTCGGTTCGAACCCGACAGGGGGCTCCAGGCAGGACGAGGCGAAGGCCCCGGACCGATCATGGTCCGGGGCCTTCGACATCCACGCCTGACCGCAACGAGGGCGGTCACTCACGGGCGGGCCGCCGCTTCAGCAGCCGGTGCATGCAGCTGATCGCCGCCCGCCGCGTGTCCTGCACGACGTGCGCGTAGACGGTGATCCGCATGCTGATCCGGCTGTGTGCAGATGTGTTCCAGAACGGCCGGCGACCCGCGGTCCGTCCCGGTGACCGCGACGTACAATCCGCTTCGCTCCCGAGCGCTCCGCGCTCTTCACAGTCTCGTGGGGGGACTTCACGTGAGAAAACGATCCCTGGCACTCGCCTGTGCCTTTGTGGCGACAGGCGTCCTGCTGGGCCCGGTGCCGGCCGCGCACGCCGCGGTGGCACCCGTGCTGTACACCGTGGGCGGTGACGGGCCGGCCTCCGGCCTGGTCTCGGTGTACGCCTCGTCCGACAGCGCCATCACCTCCATCACGGCGCGCCTGTACGCGCCGGACTCCGCCGCCGGCGACCCGGAGGTCGCCGAGGTCAGCGACTTCACCCGCACCTCGGGCACCGACCAGCAGGGCGGATGGCTGACCAGCACCCCGCTGCGCCTCGCCGACCTCGGCGTCTACCGCGTCATGGTCGACCTGACCGACGCCGACGGGGACACCACCACGGCTCAGGGCACCTACGAGTACCGACTCGAGGCGAACCTGACCGACCTTGAGGCCACACCGCGAAACCCTGACTACGAGCACCAGAACGTCACCGTCACGGGCGGCTTCACGGTCACCGACCCGCGCACCGGCGAGACGACACCGGCAGCGGGCAAGCAGGTGGACCTCGAGATCACCAACGAGGCCGACGAGACGACCACGACCGGCGCCGACGGCCGTTTCACCGCCACCTACACCGTGGACGACCCGTCCGCCGCCTACGTCAACGCCTGGCTGCGGCTGGACGAGCCCTGGTACCAGTCCAGGGCCAACCAGAGCGCCGAGGTCCAGGCCGTGCAGTCGCAGACACGTGTGACCCTGGACGCCGGCAACGTGTACGTGAAGGCCGGTCAGCCGGCCGCGGTCTCCGGCACGGCCGAGGTGTACGTCGGCGGAGCGTGGAAGCCACTGGCCGGAGCCGTCGTCGACGAGGTGTGGGACGACGGCGACGGAGGATCCGGCGTCGCCTCCCGGCCCGTCACGGGCGCCGACGGCCGCTTCACCGGAAACCTGACCGTACCGAGGTCGGGACAGGTCGCGGTGCGGGTGCGCACCGGGACGTACCTGGCGTACAGCGACTTTCAGACAGTCCACGTGTACGTGGCGGGCAAGACGTCCATCACCGGCTTCACGGCGACCTTGAACAAGTACTCCGAACTCACCGCCAAGGGCCTGCTGAACACCGGACAGCGGATTCCCTCGGACGCGGTCAACAAGGTCGAACTCCAGTACTCGGCCGACGGCAGGACCGGCTGGCAGACAGTGAAGACGGTCACGCCGGGCAGCGGCGACCCAGACTTCGGCGCACCGTTCAAGGGCACGTTCGACGGGCCCTACAAGGGCTACTACCGGGCGCACTTCAAGGGCAGCCGCGACTTCCAGGAGTCGTACAGCGCGGTCGTGTACGCCAAGCGCACCCGCACCCGGATCACCGACGGCAATGCCTCGCCCGAGCCGGTCCACAAGAGCCGCACGATCACCTACAAGGGCAAGCTCCAGCGGTACACCTCGGGCGCCTGGAAGGCCTACGCCGACCAGAAGGTGAAAATCCTCTTCCGCCCCAAGGGCTCCAGCACCTGGTACGACATGGGCAACACCTACACCCGCTCGGACGGCACCTTCAGCAAGGGCTTCACGGCCTCGAAGGACGGCACGTGGGTCGCGGTTCTCCTGTACCCGAACAGCACCCACCTGGTGAGCTCGGGGCGCGAGGACTACGTCGACGTCATCTGAGCACGAGCACATGCGGTAGGCCGCCCCGGACATGGCCGGGGCGGCCTTCGGCTCAACGCGAAGGGCCAGTCCCAGAGGCGTGCACCTCTGGGACTGGCCCTTCGGCGTGACGGTCGTCGTGCCATACACGTTCGACACCGCCGTCAGAATTTGCCGTCACCACCCAGGCGGCGGATCCTCGCTCCGAGGCGGTCGGCGATCTCGCGGTCACGGCCGTCGACCATGTGCCGGTAGATGAGCGCGGCCGCGGGATGCTGTGGCCCATACGCGGCATCAGCTCGCGTGAGCTCGCCCCGGAGGCCGCGAGCGTGTTCCCGGTGTGCCGGAGGTTGTGGAAGTGGGCTTCCCCGGTGATGCCGGCGGCGGATCGTGCCTTCACCCAGTCGTCCCGGAAGTCAGTTCCCGCGCGCCGAGACGGTCGACCGTCTGGCAAGGGCTTCCGGGGCGTTAGACGTGCACGTCCGACGTCGACGAGGGCGGCTTGCTCACGGGCGGCGGCCGCTGCAGCACTCGGTCCATGCCGCTGTTCGCCTCCAGCTGCGTGTCCTGCACGACGTGTGTGCAGACGTCCAGGGTCGTGCTGATCCGGCTGCGGCCGAGGATCTCCCGCACCACACGGGGCGCGACCCAGGAGGGCGCGGTAGCGGATCCCGGTGGGCGGCGGTGAGGGAGTCGAGTGTCTGAGGAAGGAGCTCCGGCGCTTACCTGAGAGGTCATTGTGGAGGGTGACGGCCCTGGCTACGTTTGCGGCGTCCTACCGGAGCGAACGAGGGAGCCGGACGTGCCTGCATACGGTTTCGCGCACTTACGAGATCGTCGCCATCACCCGGACGTACTCGAGTACCTCACACGTATTCAGGGCACCCTAGACCCATTCCACGGCCGTTTCCTGATCCACGGCCCGCCGACGGCGGTGGTGGAAGGTAGCTGGCCGGGCAGCATGGTGCTGATCGAGTTTCCTGGCATGGCCGAGGCCCGCGCTTGGTACGAGTCTCCCGAGTATCAGAAGATCTTGAGGCTACGGGCCGACCACATCGATGGAGACCTCGTCCTGGTCGAGGGCGTCGGTCCCGATTACGACCCGCGAGTACGTGCGGAGAAACTCCAGGCCGAGACGACCGGAGAGCACGCTTAGTGCGCGCTGCGGGATCGTCCACTGCCCTCTTGTGATGTGCCGGTGTGCAACCCCGTGGGGTCGCCGGGTGTCTGCAAGGCGCTGGAGGGTTGAGCCTTCGTGAGCACTTCGGTACGGAGTTTGAGGATCAGGTGGGGAAGCAGGTCTGGAGAGCCGTCGTGGCCGGTGGTGCGGCGGTGGTGTTCACGGTCGTGGCCGCGGGGCAGGCCGGGGCGGCCGAGGGCGGGGTCTCGTTCACCCGCGTCCAGGTGAACGGCGGCAAGCCGATCGTGATCGGGGTGTCGAAGGAGGTCTCGGTGCCCGCCTCCTTCCGGATGGCGACCACGGAGGCGTGGGAGTACCCGAGGGTGTTCCTGTACCGCGGTGCCGTGAACGATGGCGATCAGTTGTGGCACGTCATCGAGGGCAGCGACTGCATCAAGGTGAGCGCGGGCGTCTGTCACTTCAACGAGACGATCTACTTCGACCCGAGCGAATACGACATGCGTAACAGCGAGGCCGGGGCCTGAAGGTCGGTGCCGAGGTGTTCTTCAAGGGCGACGGCGGCGACGCCGACGAGGGGCAGAGACGACGTACGTCAAGCGCAACTCCCGCCTGACCGTCAACGCCTCGCCCGAACCGGTGGCCAGGGACCGGACCATCACCGTGACCGGAAAGGTCACGCGGGCCGACTGGGAGACCAGGAAGTACGCCTCCTACGGGGGTCGCCTGGTGAGCCTGCAGTTCAAGCCCACCGGCAGCACCTCGTACACCACGGTGAAGAAGGTGTGCGCGAACAGCTCGGGTGACCTCCGGACGACCGTGAAGGCATCCACGACCGGCGCCTGGCGCTGGGCGTATTACGGCAACACCACCACCGGGCCGTCCACGTCCTCCGGGGACAACGTCGTGGTGCAGTGATGTCCGCGGCGCCGGCGGCCTGGTAGGGGCCGGTCCGCCGGTGACGGGCACGGGACCGGCGCGCCGCGGACCGTGCGGGGGTGCTCCACGCGACGTGGATCGCCGGACGGAGGAGAGAAGTGAAGCGCATCGAGTGCGCGGACTTCGCGGCGAGCTCGGCGCCGGTCGGGGACTGGCGAGGGGTGCCGAGCGAGCTCTCGGGGGCTGCGGAGGACCGCCGGGCCGGACCAGGTCGGCGGCGGTGCGGGGTGGCGACGACAGCGGTGAGCGTCCCGAGGGGACGCTCACCGCTGTGAGCCGGGCCGTCCTTCGCCCGGCGGGAGCGGCTGGGCCCTTCCCGGCCCGGTCAGACGTTGCCGAGGGTGAACGACTCGGAGACGCCGATGGTGGAGCGGCTTGCGACGAGCGGGCTCGTTCCGCCGTTCCCGGCGGTGACGTACAGGTTGTTGACCTGTGCCCGCAGGCTGATGGAGCCGTCGGAGTTGTTCACGCGCTGGAAGGTTTCCCAGGGCCCGACGCTGGTGCGGTTGGCGACGAGCGATCCGCTGCCGGCGTTCTCCGCGCAGACGTACCGGCTGTTGACACGGGCGCGCAGGGCGACGGCTCCCCCGCCGAGGTCGACCAGGTCGAAGCGCTCCCAGTCGCCGACGGTGGCGCGGTTGGCGACGAGTGGGTTGGCTCCCGCGTTCTCGGCGCAGACGTACTGGTTGTTGGCCCGGGAACGGAGGCTGACCACCGACCCGGTGGGGGGTGACGACGGAGTGAGGACGGCTTCCCAGCTCGTGGTGGTGGTGTTGGAGGTGGCGTCGGTGGAGAGGCGGTCGCGGGCGGCGGTGTCGGCGTAGAGACTCCAGCGCATCCAGTCCACGTAGGTGGCCACGGTCTGGGTGTGGTTGTAGCCGCTCCAGATGTACTCGTCGTGGCGCGCGCCGCGGTGGGTGAGGAACGCCTTGGGCGCGGGCAGTTCCGCGTACGCCTGGCGGGCGGAGGAGTACTGGCAGGTGGGGTCCTGGTCGCCGTGGACGAACAGGACCTTGGCGGCGACCGTGCTGCCGGGGTTGCCCATGTCGACGCAGGCGAAGGGGACGGCGGCGGCTATCCGGCTGTCCGGCCAGGCGGTCAGCAGGCCGTGGGTGGTCATGCCGCCCAGCGAGTGGCCCGCGACACCGACGCCGGACCGGGTGTCGAGGTGCCCGGCGAGCGGATCGCCGGCCGTGGCGTTCAGGGCGAGGGTGTTGGTGATCACCTGGGAGACGTCCATGGACTGGTTCCCGTTGTAGACGTCCTGGATGTTGCCCGAGGTGCCGCTGGACGTGGTCGGGAAGACGGGGGCCGGGACGACGAACCCGGCCTCGGCCAGGGGGCGGATCAGCGGTGCGTAGCTCTCGGGGTTGCCGCCGAGGCCGTGGCTGAACTCGACGATCGGGAAGACGCCGTCGGCCACCGGGGCGTTGACGACCGGGTTCCCGCCCGGCGTTCCCGTCGCGGGGTAGAAGATCCGGGTGGTCAGCCGGCGGCTTCCGCGTGACCAGGCGTACTCCCTCACCCCGATGGCGAAGCGCTGGGTCGGCGCGGCTGCCGAGGCGGACGGGGAGGCGGTTGCGGTGGTGGCGCCGTGCAGGTGGACGGCGGCCACGGCTCCGGCCGCGCCGAGTCGTAAGAGGGTGCGTCTCTTCATGGCCATGGTGTGCTCCTTGTCGGGGAGGGAGGGAG
>NZ_JBRIOU010000001.1:336118-339493 GCF_053474865.1 Streptomyces sp. CO7 | reverse complement strand
GGGCAGAGGGGCACGCGGGGGCGCCGGCGGCCTCCACCGGAGGAGCGCGGGCTGCCGGACCGGACACGGAGCTTCCATGGCCGGCCCGGCGGCAGCGCAGTGCCTGCTGCCTGCCGGGGAGGACAGTCGTGGTGGGCCCCGGCGGCGAGGGCCGGGAGGTGGTTCCCGCCGCCCGCGACTCGGACGACGGCCGGGAGGCAGGCGCCGACGACAGGCGGCCGTCGTCGTCAGGGGGACGAGGCCGGGGCGGTACCGGACTCAGGTGCCGACGGCCGACGCGGTGGGGGCGCCGTGGCATGCCGTGACGGCTGCGTGCCCGGCGCGGATGGCGGCGACGTCTTAGGCGGGCAGGTGGGGCTGCGCATGGGATGTCCTCTTCGGTGTCCGTTGTGGGGGGTGGACCACGGTCCGAGGTGCGGCGGTGCCGGGGGCGACTCCCGTCGGCACGGGGCCCGAGGCGGGCGACCGGCTTTCGGGAGGTCCCGTCGGCCCTCCGTGGGACGGGGCCGAGCAGTCCCGAACCGTCCCGGGCAGTGCCGATCGGCGCCGGTGGGTGCCGATCGCTCGCCGCGTCGTCCGGTGTTCGCCCGGATGAAGGGACACTAAATTTGCGCTGAGGGAGTGTCAATCAGCGAATGCGGTCGGTTGAGGACACCTTTTCGCGGTCCCGGGTCGGCAAGTGAATGGGGTGCCCTTCAACTGAGCGGGAGGCGCTGCGAAATATCGACGAAATGCGAAGCGGGAACTCGCGACGTGAGAGAGGGGAACCGGTTTTTCCGCATTTCCGCGGGAGAAGCGGTTCCGAAACTCAACGAAACCGAACTGTGCGCGCGTTGGCCGAAACGGCACGCCGGCGTCGGGCACCGCCACGCGCGACGGACAGGGGAAAGGCGTTGACGTCCACGCGCGGGATCCGGTGTGCTGCCGTCATGAGCGACCTACGTATGGAGCGGCCGGAGGACGAGCGGTCCCTGGCGGACTGGCGGTTCGTCCACAACGCGATCATCCCGACGCACCAGTTGTCCCTGGAGGACGTGCGGGAGCGGGCCAAGCGCAACCACCTGGAGGTCGCGTACCTCGGGGACACGCTGATCGGGTGTTCGACGGTACGGCCGCCGGGGGAGGGCACGGCGACGGCCACGGTGATCGCGCGGGTGCTGCCGGCGCACCGGAGGCGAGGGCTCGGTGCGCAGCTGTACGCGCGAGGGCTGCGGCGGGCGCGGGAGCTGGGGGCCGAGGTGATCGAGACGGTGGTGCTGTCGTCCAACAAGAACGGCCTGCGGTTCGCCTACCGGAACGGGTTCCAGGAGATCGAGCGGTACCTGCTGGACGGGGACACGATTCCGTGGGTCGACCTGCGCCTGGTGCGGCCGGCGGCCGGGCGCTGAGACGGGCCGTCCGCGGCTGGGGCGGCGTGTGAGGATGGGCGGCATGATTCGACCAGCCGCACCTGCCGACGTCCCCGTCATCCACGGCCTCATCCGTGAGCTCGCCGAGTACGAGAAGGCGCCCGACGAGGCCGTGGCCACCGAGGAGCAGCTGCGGGAGGCGCTGTTCGGCGAGCGGCCCGCCGTGTACGCGCACATGGCGGTGGACGAGGCGACCGGGGAACCGGCCGGGTTCGCGATGTGGTTCCTGAACTTCTCCACCTGGCGAGGGGTGCACGGGATCTACCTGGAGGACCTGTACGTGCGGCCCGAGGCGCGCGGCGGCGGGCACGGGCGGGCGTTGCTCACCGAGCTGGCGCGCATCTGCGTGGAGCGCGGCTACCAGCGCCTGGAATGGTCGGTGCTGGACTGGAACGAGCCCGCCATCGGCTTCTACCAGGCGCTGGGCGCCCGCCCGCAGGACGAGTGGACGGTGTTCCGGCTGACGGACGAGGCGCTCACCGCGCTCGGGAGCTGACGGCCGCGCGCGGGGCCGGCGGCCTGAAACCGGGGACCGCCCGGTAGGGACCGAGGGCCAGGGACACCGCGGTGAGGGCGCTGCTGAAGGCCACGGCGGAGAGCACGCCCGGGGCGGCGACCTGGTCGCCGGCCAGGAACACGCCGCCGCCGCGGTCCACCGCGGGCCGGTCGCGCCAGGTGGTGCCGGGCGGGTCGACGGCGCCGGTGCGTCCCTCGGCCAGCGCCTCGCGGCGGTAGGTGATCCGCTCCCGCCAGTCGGGCAGCCCGAGGTCGAGCAGGGTCCCGCCGCGGGCGAGGGCGTCCTCGCGGGGCGCGCCGGGGGCCAGCGGGAACTGGGCCTGGAGCAGCTGCTCGCCCTCGGGGGCGAGGGTGGGGTCCGTGCCGGAGAAGCGCTCCATGTAGCCCGGGCCGTCCAGGTCGATGAGGGCGAAGGCGTCGCGCGGGTCCTCGCGCAGCGCCAGGTCGACCAGGACGGTACGGCCGCTCGGCCAGGTCAGCGACGGGTCGTCGAGGAGCGCGCGGGCGGCGGGCAGCGCGGTCGCGACGATCACGGGACCCGCGTCCGGCCGGGCGTCGGCGAGGTCGGTGATCCGCGAGCCGCTCTCCACGCGCACGCCGAGGTTGCGGACGCGGGCGGTCATCCGGGCGACGAAGGACTGCCAGCCGCCGCGGGGGTAGCGGACCTCCGGCGGGACGTGGGTCATCCGCCGCAGCCGCTCCTGGACGAAGCGGGCGGACAGCGAGCCCGGGTCGTGGTGGAAGAGGATCGTGACGGTGGCGTAGGCGGTGGCGCGGGCGGCCTCCTCGCCGACCTGCCAGGAGGCCCAGCTGAGGAAGTCGACGTCGGCGGGCACGTCCTCGGGGTCGAAGCGGAGCAGGCGCGCCATGCCGAACGGCGGAGCGCGGTGCAGCGTGCCGTCGCGGCGGAAGCGGAGCCGGGTCAGCTCGCGCAGCGGCGTCGGGGCCAGGGGGCCGATCAGGCCGCGGTCGTTCAGCCACCGCCACTGGGGGCTGAGGCTCAGGAAGGCGTGGGGGCCGTCGTTGGTGCGGTAGGGGCCGGCGGCGGTGCGGGCTCGGCCGCCGAGGTCGTGGTGGGCCTCGTGCAGGGTGACGTCGGCACCGCGTTCGGCGGCGGCGATGGCGGCGGTGAGTCCGGCGAGGCCGCCACCGACGACGGTGACGGTGACGGTGCGGGGCATGGTTCTCTCCCTCGGACGCGGGCGGGGCGGTCCGCTGCCGTCCGGTGCCGTCGTCCGCCGCGTCCGCCGCCTTCGCTGCGGTGCTGCGGTGCGGCGGTGCGGCGGTGCGGTGTGGTGCGCTGCGGTTCGCTTCCGCCGGTACGTGGTACGAGTCCCCGTTCGCGGGGCATCGACGCGGCGGAGCAGGCCCGGGCCCGGGCCTTCGAGGCGGCCGGACGGCGACCGGGAGGCGGTCGGGAGGCGGTCCGGCCTCGGCCGCGGTGAGGGAG
>NZ_JBRIOU010000001.1:335318-336018 GCF_053474865.1 Streptomyces sp. CO7 | reverse complement strand
GCTACGGGAGGCGGGGGAAGCGGGCCTGGAGGGTCCACAGGGCCGGGTTCTCACCGAGGTCCTCGTGCATGTCGACCAGGTCGGCGATCACGTCGTGCAGGAAGTCCCGCGCCTCGCGCCGCAGCTCGGCGTGGGAGAACCGCAGGGGCGGCTCGTCGGTGGTCATCCAGTCGGCGTCGATCTCGACCCAGCCGAAGCGCCGCTCGAAGTAGAGCCGGTCGGTGGACTCGGTGAAGTCCAGTTCCGCGCGCTGCGGGCGGGAGGCGCGGGAGCCGGCCGGGTCGTGGTCGATCTCCTCGGTGATGTCGCACAGCGCCCAGGCGAAGTCGAGCACCGGAACCCATCCCCAGGCTGTGGAGATCTCCTCGTCCTTCTCGGTGTCGGCGAGGTAGACGTCACCGCAGAAGAGGTCGTGGCGCAGGGCGCGGACGTCCGCGCGCCGGTAGTCCGTCTGCGGCGGGTCCGGGAAGCGGTTGGAGAGGGCGTAGCCGATGTCGAGCACACGCCGATGGTGTCATGCCGCGGCGGTACGGCCGGGCGCGTGCGACCAGGGCCGGGGGCGGCCGCTGGACCGAGCCCCAGGGGCAGGGCGCCAGGCCCGGGTGCAGGATGAGGGCGCGAGGGGCAGGGGCCAGGCCCGGGTCCAGGGGCAGGGCGCGAGGGCCGGCGGCCGGCCTGGGCGCAGGGCTGGGTGCAGGAC
>NZ_JBRIOU010000001.1:326673-335218 GCF_053474865.1 Streptomyces sp. CO7 | reverse complement strand
GTTCACGCCGGGCCGCCCGTGCGGACCGGTGGGGGACGGCGCGACCCGCACCGGCCGGCGCCCAAACGAGCGGGCACCGGCGGCCGGTCACGCCGTCCCGGTGTCGGCGGCGGTCGCCGCAGCCACCAGAGGGGCCAGGCGGGGCGGCCAGATCGTCTCCCCGGTGGCGGCGAGCTCCTCCAGGGGCCACCAGCGCCAGGCGAGGATCCCGTCCGCGCCGTGGGCGTCCTTCAGGTCGCCGGACAGGTCGCGGCGCGGGGCCCGTGCCAGGTAGACGTGTTCGTGCTGGCGGACCGGAACCCCGTGGTAGGTGAAGTCGTGCTCCCAGACGCACAGCAGCGGCCCGGGGGTGACGTCGCTCCAGCCGGTCTCCTCGCGGACCTCGCGGGTGGCGCCTTGGAGGGGACTCTCACCGGGCTCGAGACCGCCGCCGGGCAGCGCCCAGTAGACGCCGTCGTCGGGGTTCTCGTAGCGCAGCAGGAGGACGGGACGGTCGGGGCCGGGGCCGACCACGGCGACCCGGGCCGCGGCGCGGGGCATGCGCGGCGTGGAAGGATCCTGCAGCGGCTTGCGCAGCACGGAGCAGGGGCGCTGGTACTGGCGGTCCAGCCGGTGCCCGATCACCTGGTAGCCGAGGGAGGTCCAGAAGGCGAGCGAGCCGGGGGTGCTGTCCAGGACGGCGAGCCGGACGGCGGTGCGGCCGGCGGCGAAGAGACGGGCCTCCACGGCGGCGGCGAGCCGACGGCCGAGGCCCTGGCGGTGGACGGTCGCGTCGATCATCAGCAGGCCGATCCACGGGTCCGGGTCCACCGGGTCCGGGTGGTGGGCCAGGGTGACGGCCAGGCCGATCAGGCGGCCGGCGCTGCGGGCGAGGAGGATCTCGATGTCCGGGTCGGCGATCTCCTCCGCGAGGGCGGCGGCGACCTGCTCGGGCCGGACGTCGTCCGGGTCGGGGAACTCGTCGTCCCCGGCGAGCGCGTGGAACTCGCGGTTCGACGCGTAGAGGGCGGTGAGCTCGGTGAGCACGGGGCCCGGGATGTCGCGGTCCGGGGTGAGGGGGAGCGGCTCCAGGATCATGGGCGCACGCTAATCGACCGAGCGGCGCGGGGAATCCCCCTGCACCGGTCGGACAGGACTCCGCGGTCACGGGCCGGACGCTGTCCCGCGGCCGTCGGCCGGACGGTCCCCGCCTGGGGCCGGGCGCGACGGCGCTACGGGGCGACCGGGCCCGGCCCGCCCCGGGTGGGGGCGGGCCGGGACATGGCCGGCAGGACTCAGACGTTGACGCCGAAGTCCTGGGCGATGCCGGTGAGGCCGGAGGCGTAGCCCTGGCCGACCGCGCGGAACTTCCACTCGGCGCCGTGGCGGTAGAGCTCGCCGAAGACCATGGCGGTCTCGGTCGCGGCGTCCTCGGAGAGGTCGTAGCGGGCGATCTCCGCGCCACCGGCCTGGTTGACCACGCGGATGTACGCGTTGCGGACCTGGCCGAAGTTCTGCGAGCGGTTCTCCGCGTCGTAGATCGAGACCGGGAAGACGACCTTGTCGACCTCGGCGGGCAGACCGGCCAGGTTGACGTTGATGGCCTCGTCGTCGCCGGCGCCCTCACCCGTGCGGTTGTCACCGGTGTGGACGATGGACTGGTCCGGCGTCGCCTTGTTGTTGAAGAAGACGAAGAACGCGTCCGAGTGCACCCGGCCGGCGGCCGTGACGGCGATGGCGGACGCGTCGAGGTCGAAGTCCGTTCCCGTGGTGGTGCGGACGTCCCAGCCGAGGCCCACGGTGACGGCGGTCAGGCCCGGGGCCTCCTTGGAAAGCGAGACGTTGCCGCCCTTGGACAGGCTTACAGCCATGGTGGGAGTCCTTCCTTCGGTGTGTGACTGACGGGCTTCGCACTGGGGGCGAACCTACCGTCGCTTCGTTGAACGCCGGGAGAGGTCCGAGAGGTTCCGCCTGGCTTTACCTTTTTTACCCCTTCACCCGAACGGCCTGACGAAAACCGGGGTGACTGCGGCGCCCCGGGCGGGGGACCATGGGGGCATGTCCGGTCGCCCCCTTCTCATCCGCGGCTCCGTGCCTCTGCCCGAGGCGGAGCTCAGCTGGCGTTTCTCCCGTTCCGGCGGGCCGGGCGGGCAGCACGTCAACACCAGCGACACGCAGGTCGAGTTGCGGTTCGACCTGGCGGCGACCGAGGCGCTGCCGCCGGTCTGGAAGGCCCGCGCGCTCGAGCGGCTGGGGTCGCGGCTGGTGGACGGGGGCGTCGTGGTGGTGCGGGCCTCCGAGTACCGCTCGCAGTGGCGCAACCGCGAGGCGGCGATGGAGCGGCTGACGGCCCTGCTGGGCGAGGCGGTCGCGCCGCCGCCGAAGGTCCGGCGGCCCACCCGCATCCCGCGGGGCATCAACGAGCGCCGTCTGGAGAACAAGAAGAAGCGGGCGGACACCAAACGGGGACGCAGCCCGCGCAACTGGGACTGACCGGCCGGCACGGGACCGCGCCCGGGCGAGGGAGCACCGGCGGGCGGATCAGCCCAGGTGCCGGTACCGGCTGCGGAAGTGCAGCAGCGGCCCCGCGTCGCCCGGCGCCGTCGACGCGGTCAGCACGCGGCCGACGACAAGCGTGTGGTCGCCCGCCTCGACGCGCTGCTCGGTGCGGCACTCCACGGTGGCGAGCGCACCGGTGATCAGCGGGGCGCCGCTTGCCTCGCCGCGGGTGTGCGGGACGTCGGCGAACAGGAGCCGGTCGCTGATCCGCCCCTTCATGGCGAACCGCCCCGCGATGTGACGCTGGTCCTCCGCGAGCACCGAGACCGCCCACAGCGGCTGCTCGGCGAGCAGGTCGTCCATCCGGGAACCCGTGCGCAGGCTGATCATCGCCAGCGGCGGGTCGAGCGAGACCGACATGAAGGCCGTCGCCGTCATCCCCGCGTCCTCGCCGGCCGGGCCGTCGGGGTCGGGCTGGGGCTCGTGCGCGGTCACCAGGACCACGCCCGAGGCCAGCCGGGACATGGCTGCGCGGAATTCTTCGTCGTTCACCCCTTCAGCATGCCCCGGGGCATGGCCGGCAAGGACGGCAGGTGCCGGGGAGGCAGCCGAGGTGTGAGATGCGGGAGGGAAGGAAAGGGTCGCCACATGAACGACGCTAGGCGCCGCCACGCCTGCCCCGCATCGGCCCCGGGCCGCATCCCGGGCCCGCTGGGAGACCTAGGTCCCCCTCCCGGCGCCCGGGCCCGCCGCCCGCACGGGCCATCGCGGCACGGGTTCTCGACGGTCTCCGCTGCAAAGTCCCCACGTTGTCCCTGTTTCCCGTGATACATGTGACTTGACTCACAGCGACAGAAATTTGCTGACCCTGCGTACCGGTGGAGCAGCGCGCTGTGATTCAGTGACGTTGAAGCTGCACGAGTACGCCGAAGACAACCCTTGATTCGCTACGAGGTCTCGGGGGGAGGGCGAGCATGGAGACCGAGTCGGAACCGTATGTCCGCCTTGCGACTCTGCGGCAGTTGCACCAGCTGATGGCACGGATGAACACCGCCCGCAGCCTGGCCGACACCCTGCAGACGGTCGCCGACGGCCTGGTCGAAGGGCTGGGCTGGGAGCTCGCCGCCGTCAACCTGGTCCGCCCCGAGAAGAACGACCTGGTCGTCGCCGCCATGGCGGGCAACACGGCGGCCGAGGCGCTGCTGACCGGTCGGTCCGGCTCCCGCGAGTCCTGGGACCGCCGGCTCACCATGGGGGAGACCTGGGGGTCGCTGCGGTTCATCCCGCACACCGAGGCGTGGATGCTCAACGAGGACGACGTCCCGACCTGGCTCACCGGCGGCCCGCTGCCCCGCTTCGAGGACGAGTGGCACCCCGACGACCGGCTGTTCGCGCCGATGTACGCCCCCGGCACCCTGGACCGCAACGTCGAGCCGGAGCTGATCGGCGTCATATCGGTGGACCGCCCGCGCAACGGCCGCCGGCCCGGGGCCTGGGGGCGCGAGGCGCTGGAGACGTACGCCTTCCACGCCTCGATCGCCATAGCCAACGCCCGGCTGCGCTCCAACATGCAGCGCGCCCTGGTCCGTCTGGAGCGGGAGCAGCAGGCGCTGCGGGCCAGCGAGGAGAGCTTCCGGCAGGCCTTCGAGTACGCCCCGTCCGGCATGGCCATCGCGGACATGGGCGGCGGGGACCACCACGGCCGGATACTGCGCACGAACGACGCCCTGTGCCGGCTGCTGGGCCGCCCGGCCACCATGCTGTGCAAGCAGTCCTTCGAGGCGCTGGTCCACCCCGATGACGCCTCCACGCTGCGCCGGACCTCCGCCGAGGGCGGCCGGGCCGAACTGCGCCTGGCGCGGCGGGACGGCAGCTACCTCTGGGTGTCGCTGCGCAACTCGGTGGTGGCGGACACCGCCGACGGGCCGCGGTTCCTGCTCACCCACGTCGAGGACATCGAGGAGCGCAAGCGGCGTGAGCTGGCACTCGCCCACCGCGCCTCGCACGACTCGCTGACCGGCCTGCCGAACTCCGCGGAGCTGCGGGCCCGGCTGAGCGCCCGGCTCTGCGACCGGCCGTACGCGCCGGACACCACCGACAACCGCCTGGCCGGGGTCGTCGAGTCGCTGGACGCGGCCTACGGGGACGAGCCCGCCGAGCTGGGCCTGTACGAGCCGGGCGCCTACGACACCGGGGTGTACCACGACCTGGCCGTCGAGCCCTTCCGCGAGGGCGGGGGTCACGAGCCGGACGCGTTCGAAGGGCTGGGACACAGCCGCGCGCCGGTGGACGGCTACGACGGGTTCGAGGGGGGAGACGGGTACGGCGGCATCGTCCGCGAACCCCGGCACGTGCACACCGTTGCGCCGCGTGAGCGGCGGGACGACGGCGGCAAGGGACTCGCGGTCCTCTTCTGCGACCTGGACGGCTTCAAGGGCATCAACGACCGCTTCGGCCACAACGCAGGCGACGCGGTGCTGATCGAGGTGGCCCGCCGCCTCAGCGAGTGCGTCCGAGACGGCGACACGGTGGCCCGGCTGGGCGGCGACGAGTTCGTGGTGCTCGCCGACGGCCTCGGCCGCTCCGACGCCGAGGACCTGGCGGCGCGGCTGCGCAGCCGAATTGTTCAGCCGATCGCGGTGGAGGGCCGGGACGTGAAGGTCGGCGCGAGCTTCGGCATCGGCTGGGCGCACTGCGGGATGACGGCGGAGGAAGTGCTCAAGTCCGCCGACGAGCGTATGTACGTTCAGAAACGATCACGTCCGAAAACTCACAGGCGCGCGGGTTAGACCGCAGGTCAGAGCACCGTCACCGGCCCGTGGGATCTGTGTCACCCACTCGGGCTACAAACAACGGGTACGCTCGCAAGACATCACCTGTCGCACCTGACCCCGCATCTGTTGAGGAGTACCAAGGGATGACGTCCGGTAACAACGGCGCCAGCACGCCCGAGGACGACGACCCGTTCGGCTACCTCTACGCCGACGGGCAGGCCAACGGCGCCCAGCCGCCCAGTGGCGGCGGTTACGGCTACCCGAACTCCGTCAACCGTGTGCGGGCCGTCGGCGAGCGCCGGTACGGCGCGCAGCAGACGGCGCAGCAGCCCGCGCCGCCCGCCGGTGCGGGCTACGGCCGTCCGAACCCCCATTACCAGGCCCCCGAGGTCGCCATGGGCTCCGTCGGGGTTCCCGGCGGTCCCGCGGACGGCGGCCACCGCTCCCACGGGGGCGGCGGCCGTGGTCGCGGCCCCAACACCAAGGGCCTGCTGATCGGCGCGGTGGCCGTGGTGGCCGCCGTGGTCATCGGCATCGGCGTGGCCATGGCCGGCGGCGACGACGACCAGGGCAACAAGGCCGACGCCTCCCCGACGCCCTCGCTCACCGCCATGGACAAGCAGGCCGGTTCGGACGACAAGGGCGAGAACCAGAAGCCGGAGAGCTTCGACCCGAGCAAGGTCGACGCGGCCTCGCTCACCGGCGGCCTGGCCGGCGGTGCGGTCGTCCGCAGCGACGTGCCGGGTTCCCGGGCCGAGGGCGGCGCCTACGTGGCCGGACTTGACACCCCCAACTCCTCGGTGACCTGGCAGGTCGACGGCGTGCCGAAGGACGGGGAGTACACGCTGTTCACCTACTACTCCGTCCCGGGCGAGGACGCCAAGGCCACACTGACGGTCAACGGCGGGACGTCGACCGAGGTCGGTCTGAAGAACCACGGAAACGCCGGCAAGGGCGAGTGGGACAAGGGCTGGACCTACACGTACAACTACGTGCAGTTGAAGAAGGGCACCAACAAGGTCACCCTGAGCTGCCCCGGCGGCTGCAACGCCGCAGTGGACCAGTTCGGTCTGGTGCAGGGCGAAGTGGGCACGGAACCCGCGGAGTTCAAGAAGTCCTGACCCGGGGGCGCCCGGCGGCCGGTCAGGCCGTGGGCGCCGCCTCGGCGACCCGGACGCGGCCGAGCAGCTCCTCGTAGCGCGCCCGGTCGAACTCCCCGGCGACGGGCGAGAGCACGGTGGCCGCCGAGAGGGCGGCCGCCCGGGCCAGCCGTTCGGGCCAGGGCAGGTTCTCCACCAGCCCGGACAGCAGACCGGCGACCGCCGAGTCGCCGGCCCCCGCCGGGTTCCCGCGCAGCGGACGGGGCGGCGCGGCCCGCCAGTGCCCCTCCGGCCCGACGGCCAGCAGACCCTCGGCGCCCAGCGAGGCCACCACGGTCCGTGCCCCGCGCCGCCGGGCGTCGCGGGCCGCCTGCAGCGGGTCGTGCGAGCCGGTCAGCTCGGCGAGCTCCTCCGCGTTCGGCTTGAGCAGATCGGGACGGGCGGCGACGCCGCGGCGCAGCGGCTCGCCCGAGGTGTCGAGCAGCACGGTGACCCCGGCGGCCCGGGCCTCGCGGACCAGCAGCGCGTACGCGCCGACCGGCACGCCCGGCGGCAGGCTGCCGCACAGGGCGACCGCCCGGGCGGAGGGCAGCAGGTCCCGGTAGGCGTCGCGCAGCGCGTCCCACTCCGCGGCCGAGACCGTGGGACCGGGCTCGTTGAAGAGGGTGGCGTCCTCGGCGGCCGGGTCGACCACCGAGACGGTGCGGCGGGTGGAGCCCGCCACGGGTATCAGCGCGTCGGCCACCGGCCCCGGCCCGCACGCCAGCAGCTCCCGCACGGTGCGCCCGGTCGCGCCGCCGGCGAAGCCGGTCACCGTGACCTGGTGCCCGAGGGCCGCCAGCACCCGGGCGACGTTGATGCCCTTGCCGCCCGGCCGTTCCACGACCTCCGACACCCGGTGACCGGTCCGCGGACGCAGGGCCCGCACCCGGTAGGTGATGTCGAGTGCGGCGTTCAGCGTGACCGTCAGGATCACCCGGTCCGCCTCCCCCCGATGATGCGCCAGATCCGGAAGCGGCCGGTTCACGGCCGCCAGTTTCTGGCTCGATCATGCCAAACGCGGGCCCGGTGGCCCAGAGGCCCGACGAGCCGGGGGGCGGCCGAGGGGGGAGGGGTGAAAGAGGCGGCGGGTCAGTCGCGGCGCGGGTCGACCACCCAGGCGCCCTTGCGCATCACCCCGCGCAGGGCGAACTCCTCGTCCAGCACCACGAGATCGGCGTCCTTGCCGGGTTCCAGCGAGCCGATCCGGTCGTCCAGGCCGAGCAGCCGGGCGGGCGTCGCGGAGATCGCCGCGACCACGTCCTCCACCGGCAGGCCGTCGAGGGTGACGGCCCGTCGGAAGGCACGGTCCAGGGTCAGGGTGGAACCGGCGATGGTGCCGTCCCCGGCGAGCCGGGCCACCCCGTCGACCACCTCCACCTCCAGCGGCCCCAGCCGGTAGCGGCCGTCGCCGAACCCGGCGGCGTCCATGGCGTCGGTGATCAACGCGACCCGTGCGCCACCTGCGTGACGGAACGCCAGCTGCAGGGCGCCCGGGTGCAGGTGGACGCCGTCGTCGATCAGCTCGACGGTGACCCGCTCGTCCTCCAGCAGCGCGGTGACCGGGCCGGGGGCGCGGTGGGCCAGCGGGGGCATGGCGTTGAACAGGTGGGTGGCGACGGTGGCGCCCGCCTCGATCGCCTCGACGGTCTGCTCGTAGGTGGCGTCGGTGTGCCCGACCGCGGCGATGACGCCCATCTCCTTCAGCATCCGCACCGACTCGACGCCGCCGGGCAGTTCGGCGGCGAGGGTGACCATCCGGGCCTGCCCGCGCGCCGCCTCCACCAGCTTGCGGACCTCCGCCGGGTCCGGCTCCCGCAGCAGCTCCTCGGAGTGCGCGCCCTTGCGGCAGGGGGAGATGAACGGGCCCTCGAAGTGGACGCCGGCGATCTCGCCGTCCTCGGCCAGCTCGGAGAGCATCCCGGCGCGTACGGCCAGGGTGGCCAGGTCGCCGGTGACGGTGGAGGCGACCAGGGTGGTGGTGCCGTGGAGCCGGTGGGTGCGCACGCCGCGCAGCACGTCCTCGACGGTCCCGGAGCTGAACGAGGCGCCGCCGCCCCCGTGGTTGTGGAGGTCCACGAAGCCGGGGACGACCCAGCAGCCGGACAGGTCGACGACGGTGGCGGGGGCGTCCGCGGGGACGGCGGCCGGGTC
>NZ_JBRIOU010000001.1:322575-326573 GCF_053474865.1 Streptomyces sp. CO7 | reverse complement strand
CTCCAGGGAGGGGGCGTCGGGGGAAGGGCCGGCCGCGGCGCCGGCCGGTGCGTCGAGCAGGTCCCAGGCGAGGAGGCCGGCGCCCAGGCACCCCGCCGTGTCGCCGAGGGCGGCGGGGACGATCTCGGGCGGCCGCTGGAAGGTGATCCGGGCGGCCACCGCCTCACGCAGCGGGGTGAACAGCGTCTCGCCGGCCTCGGCGAGACCGCCGCCGACGATCAGGCGCTGCGGGTCCAGCAGGGTCAGGCCGGTGATCAGGCCGTCGGCCAGGGCGTCGACCGCCTCCTGCCAGACCTCCCGTGCCCGCGCGTCGCCGCGGTCCGCCGCCGCGGCGCAGTCCGCGGCGTCCGCGTCCGGGTCGCCGCAGACGCGGGCCCAGGCCTCGCCGACCGCGGAGGCGGAGGCGTACCGCTCCAGGCAGCCGCGCTGCCCGCAGGGGCAGGGCCGGCCGCCGGGCCGCACGACGATGTGGCCGATCTCGCCCGCGTTGCCGTGCGCGCCCTCCTCGACCCGGCCGGCGATGCCGATGGCGCCCGCGATGCCGGTGCCCAGGGCCACGAAGAGGAACCTCTCCGCGCCGCGGCCGGCCCCGGCGCGGCCCTCGGCGAGACCGCCGGAGCGCACGTCGTGACCCACCGCGACCGGGACGCCGCCCAGCCGCTCCCCGATCAGGGTGCGCAGCGGGACGTCCTTCCAGCCGAGGTTCGCCGCGTAGACGGCGATGCCGTGCTCGGCGTCGACCAGACCGGGGACGGCGATGCCGACCGCGGCGGCGCCCCGGCCGAGGCGGGTCACTCCCTCGGCGTGCAGGCCGGCGGCGAAGTCGAGGATGCCGTCCACGACGGCCTCGGGGCCCCGGTGCCGGCCGGTGGCCCGGCGGTCCTGGTGCAGCAGGGTGCCGTCGGGGCCGACCAGGGCGGCCTTCATGCCCGTGCCGCCGACATCGAGGGCGATGACGTGATTCACGCCGATCAGTCTGGCGGGTGCGCCGCGAAAGGTCTAGTCCACTTGCCAGGCTTGGACATGCCTTGACGGTCCGCGGGTGCGCGCGGCGCGGCCCGGGCCCGGTCCGGCGGGGTGTCCGTGGCGGCGGTTACCGTGCAGGCATGGAGGAGCTCACTGGCAGGGAAAGGGACGTGCTCGCGCTGGAGCGGCGGGGGTTCGCGGGGCCCGGCGCCAAGGAGCGGGCCATCCGCGAGGAGCTCGGCCTCGCCCCCGTGCGGTACTACCAGCTGCTCAACGCGCTGCTGGACGACCCGAGGGCGCTGGCCCACGACCCGGTGACGGTGAACCGGCTGCGCCGCGTCCGGGACAGCCGCCGCGCGGAACGCTGATCCGGGGGGTTGGCGGCGGACTGCGCGGTTATGGTCCCGATATGGGCAGCGACCAGAACCAGACCTCTGCGAACTCTTCCTCCGACGGCGGCCTTCCGGAGCCGGTGACGGCGGCCGGACGGGACGGGCTCGAGGCCATCCTCGCGGCGCCGGAGCGGGCCGTGATCGCGCTGGACTTCGACGGCACGCTGGCGCCGATCGTGCCGGACCCGGACCGGGCCCGCGCGCACCCCGAGGCGGTGCCCGCGCTGGCCGCGCTGGCGCCCAAGGTGGCGGCGGTGGCCGTGGTCACCGGGCGGCCGGCCGAGGTCGCGGTGCGCAACGGCGGCTTCGCCGGGGTGGCCGGCCTCGACCACCTCGTGGTGCTCGGGCACTACGGGGCGGAGCGGTGGGAGGCCGCCACCGGCAAGGTCACCGCGCCGGACCCGCACCCGGGGGTCGAGGCGGTGCGGCGGGAGTTCCCCGAGGTGCTGGCCTCGGTGCCGCAGTCGCGCGGCACCTGGATCGAGGACAAGGGCCGCGCGCTGGCCGCGCACACCCGGCGGGCCGAGGACCCCGAGGCGGCCTTCGAGGCCCTGCGGGAGCCGCTGGACGCGCTGGCGGAGCGGCACGGACTGATCGTCGAGCCGGGGCGGATGGTCCTCGAGCTGCGGCCGCCGGGCATCGACAAGGGGGTCGCGCTGCGCGCCTACCTGCGGGACGTGGGCGCCGGGGCGGTGCTGTACGCCGGGGACGACCTCGGGGACATCCCCGCCTTCGACGCGGTGGAGGCGCTGCGCGGCGAGGGGCTGCCGGGGGTGCTGGTCTGCAGCGCCAACGAGGAGGTCCGCGAGCTCGCCTCCCGCGCCGACGTCGTGGTCCCCGACCCCGAGGGCGTCGTCCGCCTCCTCGCGGCCCTCGCCGCCCGCCTGGGCTGACCCCGGCCCGCCCGTGTCCGGGCCTGTGGGCCGTCAGGGTGAAATACCGGCCGCCGGTGACGTTTTCGGCGTGTTGCGTGGGATTCATCCCTGTCGGGTGCTACAGCAGCGCCTTCTTCCCTGTCCGTCGCGGCGACGATCCGCGGCGGGCGTGAAAGGAGCAGCTCGTGATACGAACCCGGCTCGCATACGTGGCGGCCCTGGCGGTCGCCCTGTCCGTGACCTCGGCGGGGCCGTCGTCGGCCGCGGCGGTCGACGACCAGGACGTCATGTTCGTGAAGGCCGCGCACCAGGGCAATCTCGCCGAGATCGCCGCCGGACGGGACGCGCAGAAGAACGCCACGACCGCGTGCGTGAAGAAGGTCGGCACGGTGCTCGTGCGCGACCACACCAAGCTCGACGCGGACGTGCGGGCCTTGGCGGGCAAGCTCGACATCGCGCTGCCCGCCGGCCCCACCGAGGAGCAGAAGCGGGAGCTCGCCGCGGTGCAGGCCAAGGCCGGCAGCGGCGCCTACGACAAGGCGTGGCTGATGCTCCAGGACGCCGCGCACACCAAGACGCTCGCCCTGATCGACCAGGAGCTGAAGGCCGGCGGCAACGCCGAGGTCAAGGCGGCGGCCCGGGCCGCGCGGCCGGTGGTGGCGATGCACCTCGACATGGTGCGCGGCGGTGTCTGCCACGCGGCGATGGACGCCGGGACGGTGAAGGCCGGCAGCGGCGGACAGCTGGCGGAGCAGGACGGCGGCGGCATGCCCGCGGCCGGAGTGGCCGGCCTGGTGGGCGGCGGACTCCTCGCCGGCGTCGGCGCCGCCTGGCTGGCACGCAACCGGCGGCGGTCGGCCCACCGGAGCTGACCTTGCAGCGTCTGCGCCGCCCTTGGGTGGCCGCCGTCGTGTGCGCGCTCGGCGCCGCGGCGGCGACCGCCGGATGGGCCGTGCTCGTGGGCCCGTCCCCCTTCGGGGAGGCGGGCCCGGTGCCGTCGGCGGCCGCCTCCGCCGCCCCGGCCGAGCCCTTCGGACTCCCGGCACCCGGCACCTCACCCGTTCCCACACCCGCCCCCGTCCGCCCGCGCGGACGACTGGGCGCGGCGCTGGCCTGCGGGCTGCTGGGCACCGGACTGCTGGCCGCGGGCGTCACCGCGGGGATCACCGGCGGGCCCGACGACGGCGCGGACTCCTACGCCGAGGCCCGCGAGATGTGGCGCACCACCCCGGTGGACGAACTCTTCCCGCCCTCCGTCAAGGGCCGCGACCTCGGCCCCGGCGGCGCCGACCGCACCTGGAAGCGCGTCGCGGTCGCCCCCGACGGCGACTGCTCCGACGCCTTCGACCCCGCGCTGCACAGGACGCTCGCCGCGGTCGGCTGCGAACGCCTGCTGCGCGCCACCTACACCGACGCCACCCGCAGCCACCTGGTCACCGTCGGCCTGCTCTTCACCGAGGGCGACGCCGACCGGATGCGCGCGCTGCGCACCAAGGTGGCCAAGGGCCGGCTGGACCGCAGCGCCGACCGCCTGCCGCGCCCGTACGCGGCCGAGGGCACCCTCGCCGAGGGGTTCGGCGACGAGCAGCGCGCCTCGTGGGCGATCGACGTGCTCACCGAGGCGCCCGTCGTCGTCTACGCCGTCTCCGGCTGGGCCGACGGCCGTGAGGTGAGCGAGCCGGTGCCGGCCCCGGACGCGCTCCAGGGCTCCGTGGACGCGGCCCCCGCGCAGGCCGGGCTCGGCCACGACGCGGGCCGGCTGGCC
>NZ_JBRIOU010000001.1:317166-322475 GCF_053474865.1 Streptomyces sp. CO7 | reverse complement strand
GGCGGTGGCCGCCGCGACCAGCCGCTTGGTGCGGTCGGCGCGCTCGCCCGGGGGCATGGTGAGGCCCTCGTGCAGCGCCCGCGCCGTGGCGTTCACGTCGTAGGGGTGGACGGTGATCGCGTCGTCGCCCATCTCCTCGTGCGCCCCGGCCTCGCGGGAGAGCACCAGCGCGCAGCCGTTCTCGGCGAGCACCGGCACCTCCTTGGCGACCAGGTTCATGCCGTCGCGGATGGGGTTGACCAGCGCCACGTCGGCCAGCCGGTACGCGGCCAGCGAGCGGGCGAAGTCGTCCTTGAGGTTGAGCACCACCGGCGTCCAGTACGGCGTGCCGTACTCCGCGTTGATCTCCTCGGCGACCCGCGCCACCTCCGCGGTGTAGTCCCGGTAGACGGCGAGGTCCTGCCGCGAGGGGTAGGCGAAGGCCACGTGCACGACCCGGTCGCACCACTCGGGGTGGTCGTCGAGCAGCTGCCGGAAGGCGTGCAGGCCGCGGACGATGTTCTTGGAGAGCTCGGTGCGGTCCACCCGCACGATCGTCTTCCGCGGGTTCCCGTCGGTGTCCTGGCCGATCTCGGTGCGCAGCTCCGCCACGCGCTGGTCGACGTCGGCCTGATGGGCCCGCTCGCGCAGGAAGTCGGCGTCGGCGCCGAGGCCGTGCACGCCGATCCGGGTGTCGCCGAGGCCGCCGACGACGGTGTCGCAGCAGGCGGTGAAGGCGTCGGCCCAGCGCTGGGTGAGGAAGCCCAGGCGGTCGGCGCCCAGCATGCCGCGCAGCACCGACTCCGCGACGTCGTCGGGCAGCAGCCGGAAGTACTCCGGCGGGGCCCAGGGAGTGTGCGAGAAGTGCCCGATGCGCAGGTCGGGGCGGAGCTCGCGGAGCATGCCGGGGGCCAGCGTCAGGTGGTAGTCCTGGATCAGCACCGCCGCGCCCTCGGCGGCCTCCTCGGCCAGCGCCTCGGCGAACGCCCGGTTGTACTCCTGGTAGGCGGCCCACTGGACCCGGAACTCGGTGTCGAACACCGGTTCGATGGGGGTCTGGTAGAGCATGTGGTGCACGAACCAGAGCACCGAGTTGGCGATGCCGTTGTACGCCGCGTGATGGGTCTCGGCGGAGATGTCGAGCATCTTCACGCCCGGTTCGCCCACCCCGCGCCGGACGGCCTCGCGGTCCCCTTCGCCCAGCGCCGAGCAGACCCACAGGGCGCCGGCGTCCGGGCCGATCGCGGAGAGTCCGGAGACCATCCCGCCACCGCCCCGCCGGGAGACCAGCGAGCCGTCCCCGGCGACCGAGTAGGAGACCGGGCCGCGGTTGGACGCGACCAATACCTGTGCAGATCTTTCGGCGGAACCCATACGCGTCACCTAGCCCGGAGGAGAAAAATCCAAACGTGCGTCGATCACCCCGTGACGACGGCAGCGCCCCGCGCGAGGACGGGACGCTGCGCCGAACGGGTGGGATCAGGCCACTTCGCGTGAGCGGTACTCGACGATCTCCGCCATCGGCGGCCGCTCCAGGGTGTCCACCGCGTGGGTCCGCGGCGTGAAGCCCCTCTCGGTCCGGTCGAACTGGGTGATCAGCGGCCGGACCATCTGCCCTCGCGCCAGCCGCAGCTGGGCGGTGCGGTAGATGGTGGCGGCCATCCGGCCCAGGGCCTGGCTGTCCTGGTTGCGGTGCTTGCGGACGCCCACGTCGACCTGGGCGAGGGCGTCCAGGCCCACCGTGTGCAGGGAGTCGATCAGCATGGCCAGTTCGATGCCGTAGCCCACGGGGAACGGCAGCCGCTCGAGCAGCGACCGGCGGGCCGCGTACTCGCCGCCCAGCGGCTGCACGAATCCGGCCAGCTGGGGCCAGTGCAGGTTGATGAGCGGGCGGGCCATCAGCTCGGTGACCCGGCCGCCCTGGCCGGGCTCGGCGCCCAGCGGACGGTCGTACATGGCTTTGACCAGCGAGATGCCCGGATCGGTGAGCAGCGGCCCCACCGTGCCGGTCACGAAGTCGGAGGAGAAGTCGCGCAGGTCGGCGTCGACGAAGCAGACGATGTCGCCGCTGGTGGCCAGCAGCGAACGCCACAGCACCTCGCCCTTGCCGCGGACGGCGGGGACCCGGGGCAGGATGCTGTCGCGGTGGACCACCTTGGCGCCCGCCGCGGCGGCCACCTCGGAGGTGCGGTCGGTGGAGGCGGAGTCGACGACCACCAGCTCGTCGACGAGCGGGACCTGTTCCACCAGGTCCCTGCGGATAGTGGAGACGATGTCACCGACGGTCGCCTCCTCGTTGAGCGCCGGCAGGACGACGGAGACGGTCGAGCCGCTCTGGCGCTTGGCGGCGAGTATCTGGTGCAGCGGGCGGTCGGTCACATGCCAGGAGCGTGTGCCCAGCCAGCTTTCGACTTCTTCCAGCACAGTCACCGGCTCCTTCACTGTCCCCGCCTGCCTCGCGGCGGGCGGCCCGTCTCGCGTTCCGGACGATCCTCTCAACTGTCCTGGCCTTCGGTTACAGTCTTGAACATCACCAGTGACCACCGCATGTCGGGGTCGGCGTCACTCGACTGGTAGATGCGAGTCCCCCTTGCGGGAGTGGCTCAAAACGCGCGACGCGAAACAACTGCACAACAACAGAAGAACGCTCATCCAGAGGGGCAGAGGGATACGGCCCGATGAAGCCCCGGCAACCCTCCAGCCGCGCCCGCTCACGCGAGGCCCCGGCTAGGGAAGGTGCCAAATCCGTCTCACGGCGAAGACGCCGCTGAGGAAGATGAGGAGAAAGGGCCTCGCCTCTCATGGCTGTACAGACTGTCACGACCGATTCCGCGTCCACGACGACCTCCGCCGCCTCTGCCGTCGATCTCGGTCCGGCCACCGCGCTCTCCTGTCGCGAATGCGGCCACCGCGTCCCGCTCGGCCCCGTCTTCGCCTGCGAAGAGTGTTTCGGGCCCCTCGAGATCGCCTACGACTTCTCCTCCTACGACGCCGAGGAACTGCGCCGCCGCATCGAGGCCGGCCCCGCCAACATCTGGCGCTATGCCCCGCTGCTGCCCGTCCCGGCCGACGTCGCCGACAAGCCGAACCTGAACCCCGGCTGGACCAAGCTGGTCAAGGCCGACAACCTGGCCCGCGAGCTCGGCGTCACCGGCGGCCTGTACGTCAAGGACGACTCCGGCAACCCGACGCACTCCTTCAAGGACCGCGTGGTCGCCCAGGCCCTCGAGGCCGCCCGCGCCTTCGGCTTCACCACCCTCTCCTGCTCCTCCACCGGCAACCTGGCCGGCGCCGTCGGCGCGGCCGCCGCCCGGGCCGGCTTCCGCTCGTGCGTGTTCATCCCGCACGACCTGGAGCAGGGCAAGGTCGTCATGGCCGCGGTCTACGGCGGCGAGCTGGTCGGCATCGACGGCAACTACGACGACGTGAACCGTTTCTGCTCCGAGCTGATCGGCGACCCGGCCGGCGAGGGCTGGGGCTTCGTCAACGTCAACCTGCGCCCGTACTACGGCGAGGGCTCCAAGACGCTGGCGTACGAGATCTGCGAGCAGCTCGGCTGGCGGCTGCCGGACCAGCTGGTGATCCCGATCGCCTCCGGCTCGCAGTTCACCAAGATCGACAAGGGCCTCAAGGAGCTCATCGCGCTCGGTCTGGTCGAGGACAAGCCGTACCGGCTCTTCGGCGCCCAGGCGAACGGCTGCTCGCCGGTCTCCGTCGCCTACAAGGCCGGTCACGACGTGGTCCGCCCGCAGAAGCCGGACACCATCGCCAAGTCGCTGGCCATCGGCAACCCGGCCGACGGCCCGTACGTCCTGGACATCGCCCGCCGCACCGGCGGCGCGGTGGAGGACGTCACGGACGAGGAGGTCGTGGCGGGCATCCGGCTGCTGGCCCGCACCGAGGGCATCTTCGCCGAGACGGCGGGCGGCGTGACGGTCGGCGTCACCCGCAAGCTGATCGAGAACGGTCTGCTGGACCCCACGCTCACCACGGTCGTCCTCAACACCGGCGACGGCCTCAAGACGCTGGACGCGGTGGCCGACCAGGGCCTCACCGCGACCATCCGGCCGAGCCTGGAGTCCTTCCGCGAGGCCGGCCTCGTCTGACGGCCGCCGCCGTCGCCACCCCGGGCCGCGCTGTCCGTCCGTCCCGTCACCCGCTCACCGTCATCGGAGGTCACCCCGCATGAGCGTCACCGTCCGCATCCCCACCATCCTCCGCACCTACACCGGCGGACAGGCCGAGGTGGACGCCGAGGGCGCCACCCTGGGCGAGGTCATCGCCGACCTGGAGAAGAACCACACGGGCATCGCCGCGCGCGTGCTCGACGACCAGGGCAAGCTGCGGCGCTTCGTCAACGTCTACGTGAACGACGACGACGTGCGGTTCGAGCAGGGTCTGGAGACCGCGACGCCCGAGGGCGGCAACGTCTCGATCATTCCCGCGGTGGCCGGCGGCGCCTGACAGGCACGCTTTTCCCCGCCCGCCTTTCCGGTGCCGCGTTTCCGGCACCACCCCCGTGTGCCGCCTTTCCGCTACCGGAAAGGCGGCACCGCCGTTTTCCCGCACCGCCCTCTCCGGTTCATACCGGCTCCATGCCGACGTCACATTTCACCGACAAGCGGAAGGGGCGATTCTGCATGATTGGGCGCGGTACAGTTGGGGTACCCCGCGCCGAACTCGGGCCGGGCGCCGACGGGTTCCTGCCTCCCGCACGACAAGAAGCAGCCAAACTGCGCGGGTCGTTTGCGTGGTTCGCTCCTTCTGTCCGCCCCGACTTGCCCTGAATTCCGGCGAAATCTCAGCATATTCCTGGCTGCCCGCCTCCAGAATTGTCGTCGGAATGACCTGTTGCAGAGGGCAGTTGGACAGATACATTCGGCCGCGGTCGACGCGTTCCGGCGCACGCCCGTCGCTCACGGCGGCGGGTGAGGTCTGACCCGGATCCGCGAAGTGTGGATCTGTGCAAGGGCCAGTAATAGGGGAGTTAGGCATGGCTCAGGGCACCGTCAAGTGGTTCAACGCGGAGAAGGGGTACGGCTTCATCGCGGTCGACGGTGGTGCGGACGTCTTCGTGCACTACAGCGCGATCCAGATGGACGGCTACCGCACCCTCGAGGAAGGCCAGCGGGTCGAGTTCGAGATCTCGCAGGGCCAGAAGGGGCCGCAGGCGGACATGGTCCGACTGGCTGCCGGCTGAACGTCTCGACCGAACATCCTGACGTGACATCGGGCCCGCGGCCCCCTCGGGGGGCCGCGGGCCCTTTGCGTTCCCGGCGGCCCTCCCCCTTCGCCGCCTCCTCGCCCCCGTGCGCCCCGTGCGCCCAGGC
>NZ_JBRIOU010000001.1:311810-317066 GCF_053474865.1 Streptomyces sp. CO7 | reverse complement strand
TCACCGACCCGGTCCATCGTTGTCACTCTCACCTTCAGAGTGCTAACGCAATAATTAGCACTCGCAGGGGGCGAGTGCTAATTATTGCGTTAGCACTCTGAAGGTGAGAGTGACAACGATGGACCGGGTCGGTGAGGTCCGCGTTGCCGTTGGCGGGGAAGGAACCGTCCGGCACGCAGGCCGTCCGTCGCGGGCGCGGGCGCGGTCCGAAGGAATCACCCCCAGTCCTGGGAGGACCACTTCACATGGCCAAGATCATCGCGTTCGACGAGGAGGCGCGGCGCGGCCTCGAGCGCGGCATGAACCAGCTCGCGGACGCCGTCAAGGTGACGCTCGGCCCCAAGGGCCGCAACGTCGTCCTCGAGAAGAAGTGGGGCGCCCCCACGATCACCAACGATGGTGTTTCCATCGCCAAGGAGATCGAGCTCGAGGACCCGTACGAGAAGATCGGCGCCGAGCTGGTCAAGGAAGTCGCCAAGAAGACGGACGACGTCGCCGGCGACGGTACGACCACCGCGACCGTTCTCGCCCAGGCGCTGGTCCGTGAGGGCCTGCGCAACGTGGCGGCCGGCGCCAACCCGATGGCCCTCAAGCGCGGCATCGAGAAGGCCGTCGAGGCCGTCTCCGGCGCCCTGCTCGAGCAGGCCAAGGAGATCGAGACCAAGGAGCAGATCGCCTCCACCGCCTCCATCTCCGCCGCCGACACCCAGATCGGCGAGCTCATCGCCGAGGCGATGGACAAGGTCGGCAAGGAAGGCGTCATCACGGTCGAGGAGTCCCAGACCTTCGGTCTGGAGCTCGAGCTCACCGAGGGCATGCGCTTCGACAAGGGCTACATCTCGGCGTACTTCGCGACCGACATGGAGCGCATGGAGGCGTCGCTCGAGGACCCGTACATCCTCATCGCCAACTCCAAGATCTCCTCGGTCAAGGACCTGCTCCCGCTCCTGGAGAAGGTCATGCAGTCGGGCAAGCCGCTGCTGATCATCGCCGAGGACGTCGAGGGCGAGGCCCTGTCGACCCTGGTCGTCAACAAGATCCGCGGCACCTTCAAGTCCGTCGCGGTCAAGGCCCCGGGCTTCGGCGACCGCCGCAAGGCCATGCTCGGCGACATCGCCATCCTCACGGGCGGCGAGGTCATCTCCGAGGAGGTCGGCCTCAAGCTGGAGAACGCGTCCCTGGACCTCCTGGGCCGCGCCCGCAAGGTCGTCATCACCAAGGACGAGACCACCATCGTCGACGGCGCCGGCTCCGCCGACCAGGTCCAGGGCCGGGTCAACCAGATCCGCGCCGAGATCGAGAACAGCGACTCGGACTACGACCGCGAGAAGCTGCAGGAGCGCCTGGCGAAGCTCGCCGGCGGTGTCGCGGTCATCAAGGCCGGCGCCGCGACCGAGGTGGAGCTCAAGGAGCGCAAGCACCGCATCGAGGACGCCGTCCGCAACGCGAAGGCCGCCGTCGAGGAGGGCATCGTCGCCGGTGGTGGCGTGGCCCTGCTGCAGGCTTCCCAGGTCTTCGAGAAGCTGGAGCTCGAGGGTGACGAGGCGACCGGCGCCCAGGCCGTGAAGCTCGCGCTCGAGGCCCCGCTGAAGCAGATCGCCGTCAACGCCGGCCTCGAGGGCGGCGTCGTGGTGGAGAAGGTCCGCAACCTCACCCCGGGTCACGGCCTCAACGCCGCGACCGGCGAGTACGTCGACCTGATCGCCGAGGGCATCATCGACCCGGCGAAGGTGACCCGTTCCGCGCTGCAGAACGCCGCCTCCATCGCCGCGCTGTTCCTCACCACCGAGGCCGTCATCGCCGACAAGCCGGAGAAGGCCGCCGCGGCCGCTCCGGGCGGCATGCCGGGCGGTGACATGGACTTCTGAGCCTGACGGCTCGAAGCCCTGACGCACGCGTCACGCAGGAGGGCGGCACCCACCACGGGTGCCGCCCTTCGGCGTTCCCGCGGCCCGGGTCTCCGGGACGGCGCCGGCACGGGTGCGGGGCGCGGCCCGGAGCGGGTGCGGGTGCGGGGCGGTTCCGGCTCGGGTGCGGGTGCGGGACGGTTCCGGCACGGGAGCGGTGCCGTGCGCCCCGGTGTGCGGATCGTCACCGGCGGCGGGGAATGCCCCGGCATACCGACTGGTTCGCACAAGTACGCGGACGTGCGCGCCGTCGAACGGCGTACGCGCCCGCGCAGTGTGACCGAAGACCGACCGCTGACCGCGCTTCCCCTTGGAGCCCCACGTGACCGTCGCCACCGGTGCCGAGATCGCCGACCGCGCCTCCCGGGTCCTGGCCCGCCCGCTCACCATCAACGGCATGACGCTGCGCAACCGCCTGGTGATGCCGCCCATGACCCGCAAGTTCTCCCCGGGCGGCGTGCCGGGCGAGGACGTCGTCGCCTACTACCGGCGGCGCGCCGCGGCCGAGGTCGGGCTGATCGTGACCGAGGGCACGTACATCGACCGTCCGGCCGCCGGTGACAGCCGCCGGGTGCCGCGCTTCCACGGCGAGGACGCGCTGGCCGGCTGGCGCGAGGTCGTCGAGGCGGTGCACGCCGAGGGCGGGAAGATCGTCCCGCAGCTGTGGCACGTCGGCATGACCCGCCCGGAAGGCCGCGGCCCGTCCCCGGACGCCCCGTCCGAGGGCCCTTCGGGGCTGCTGCTGAGCGGTGAGGCGGCCCCGAACGGCCGCGCGATGACCCAGGAGGACATCGACGCCACCGTCGCCGCCTTCGCCCGGGCCGCCGCCGACGCCGAGCGCGTCGGCTTCGACGGCATCGAACTGCACGGCGCCCACGGTTACCTGATCGACCAGTTCCTGTGGGAGCGCACCAACCGCCGCACCGACAAGTACGGCGGCGACGCGGTGGCCCGCACCCGCTTCGCGGTGGAGATCGTCGAGGCGGTCCGCGCCGCGGTCTCGCCCGACTTCCCGGTCATCTTCCGCTTCTCGCAGTGGAAGTCCGAGGCCTACGACGCCAAGCTGGCGACCACCCCGGAGGAGCTGGAGGCGGTGCTGCGGCCGATCTCCGAGGCCGGCGTCGACGCCTTCCACGCCTCCACCCGCCGCTACTGGCTGCCCGAGTTCGAGGGCTCCGACCTCAACCTGGCCGCCTGGACGAAGAAGCTGCTCGGCAAGCCGGTGATCACCGTCGGCTCGGTGGGCCTGGACGGCAACTTCACCGACGCCTTCGCCGGCAAGGGCTCCCCGGTGCGCGCCGTCGACGACCTGCTGGACAGCGTGGAGCGCGAGGAGGTCGACCTGGTCGCGGTCGGCCGCGCGCTGCTGCAGGACCCCGAGTGGGGCGCCAAGCTGCTCGGCGGGCGCACGGACGAGATGTCCTCGTACGACGCCGCCTCGCTCATGACCCTGCACTGATCCCTGACCGGCACCACCGCCGGGACCGCGAAAGGGCCCGGGGCGCGGACCATCTCCGCGCCCCGGGCCCTTCCCGTTGCCGACGCCTTGCCGTTGCCGGCGCCTCGCCGGTGCTGGCGCCTTGCCGTCGCCGTCGGCGGGGCCGCGCGCCCCGGTCAGCCCATCGGTTCGACGGGGACGACCCGGGGCTCGCCCCAGACGCGCAGCACCTCGTAGTCGGTGAACTCGTGCACCAGCCGGTACGCCATGGCGGGGCGCGGGGAGCGGCGCTCGGCGGCCAGGAACAGCTCGGCCTCCCGCCGGTCCCGGCGCGGAGTGCCGCACAGCTCCCAGGCGCGGCCGTTCCACGCCTCCGGCAGCCAGCGCTGCTGCGGCTGCGGGCGGTCGCCGTGCATCCCGTACCGCGACGGCACCGGGTCCACCGGGCGGTCCGGGACGGGGCCGCCGCTGAGCCGGGCCCGGCGGGCCGAGCGGCGGCGGGTCTCGCAGAGCAGGCACAGGTCCGGCGCGCTCGCGTCCACCGGCCCGTTGGGGTGTTCCGGGCAGCGGGTGGCCGGGGCGGCCGTGGTGACGGTGTCCTCCAGCAGCTCCATCGCGCGCCGCAGGTCGCCCTTCAGCTCGTGCAGCCGCGAGTCGGGGGTGTCGGCGCCCAGGGCCTCCCCGTGCTCGCCGAGCACGCGCAGGGCGCGGCCCAGGGCGTTGAGCTGTGCGTGGTTCACGGCGGTGAGGTCCTTTCCGGGACGTGACGGGACCGGCGCGACGGCGCGGGAGCGGGGGCCCGGCGGGGAGCCGGTGCCGGGCGCCCCGCGGTGACGTCGCGGCGGGTCGGGGCGGGTCGAAGCGCTTCGGAGTGCTGCGGAGTGCTTCGCAGTGCGTCGGAGTGCTTCGGAGTGCGGCTTCCAGCGTCGCACACGCCGGACCGGCCCCGGAGCGCGTGCGGCGGGCGCAGCGGCGCACAATGCGGGCATGACCGCATCCCACGCCGACCTCGCCGACCTCGACGCGCTGCGCGCCCGCTGGGCGCGGACCCTCACCGCCGCCCGCGGCGGGGCCGCGGAGCCGGATCCGGCCCCGTACGCGGAGAACCTGCTGGCCCGCTGGGCGGAGCCGCAGCGGCACTACCACACGCTCGCCCACCTGACCGCGGTGCTGGACCGGGTGGACGAGCTGGAGCGGTACGCGGCCGACCCGGACGTGGTGCGCCTGGCCGCCTGGTTCCACGACGCCGTGTACCGCCCGGACCGTTCCGAGAACGAGGAGCGGTCCGCCCGCATCGCCGAGACCGCGCTCCCCGAGGCGGGCGTCGACGCGGTGAGGACGGCCGAGGTCGCGCGCCTGGTGCGGCTCACCGTCACCCACGACCCGGCCGACGACGACCGTGACGGCCAGGTGCTGTGCGACGCCGACCTGGCGGTCCTCGCCTCGCCGCCCGAGGCGTACGCCGCGTACACGGCGGCGGTCCGCCAGGAGTACCACTTCGTCCCGCCCGAGCTGTTCCGCGAGGGCCGGGCCGCGGTGCTGCGCCAGCTCCTGGAGCTGCCCCGGCTCTACCGCACCCCTCACGGCGCGGAGCACTGGGAGGCGACCGCCCGCTACAACCTGCGGGCCGAAATGGACCTGCTCACCGGCTGATCGCCACCTAGGCTCCGTACATGACAAATCTGGGAGCCCTCGGGGGCGACGCGGCGGCGCGGGCAGTGACGGACACGGTGGCGCAGGCGGTGGCGGCGCTGCGGCCGGCCGCGGGGCGCGACTGGTCCGACGCCCGGGCGGGGCGGGTCGAGTGGGACTGCCTGCGCACCGCCGAGCACGTGGTCAGCGACCTCTTCGCGTACGCCACGCAGCTGGCGACGCGTGCGCCGGCCGCCTACCGGCCCGTCGAGTACACGC
>NZ_JBRIOU010000001.1:310888-311710 GCF_053474865.1 Streptomyces sp. CO7 | reverse complement strand
GTTTCCACCCGTACCCCTTCCGCAGCGCCGGCCGGGAGGGCTTCGCCGCGATGGGCATGGCGGAGGTCCTGCTCCACACTCACGACATGGCGCAAGGGCTGGGCGTCGACTTCCGGCCGTCCGCCGAGCTGTGCGGCTACGTGCTCGCGCGGCTCTTCCCGCACGTGCGCCAGGGCGAGGACCCGTGGCGGACCCTGCTGTGGGCCACAGGGCGGGGGGAGCTGTCCGGCGAGGAACCGGTGGACGGGTGGCGCTGGTACAACAACCCGCTCGTCGAGGCGGAGCGGCTGACGATGGAGGCGCTGACCGTGCCGGCCGCGGCGGACCTCGCGCTCGGCGGCGACGGCGGCTTCGACTGGGTCTCCGGCGGGCCGTTCGAGGGCACCCGGGAGGGAGCCTCCCTCATCACCGCGGCCTACGAGAAGGGCGCCTTCCGGCCCGAGTGGACCTCCTACGTCCTGGTGCGCCGTGAGGACGACCGCGCGGTCGGCTCGATGGGCTTCCACGGGCCGCCGGACGCGGAGGGCCGGGTGGAGATCGGTTACGACCTCGCGGTCGCGGCCCGCGGCAAGGGGTACGCCACGGAGGCCCTGCGGGCGCTGAGCGCCTGGGCGCTGGCCCGCGACGGCGTGGGCGTGGTGACGGCCCGCGTGGACCCGGCGAACACGGCCTCCCGGCATGTCCTGGAGCGCGGCGGCTTCGCCCGCGCCGGCCACGTGGACGAGGCCGGCGGCGTCCTGGTCTTCGAGCGCCGCGCCGACTGACCGGCGGCGGGCCGGCGAGGCGGGGCCCGTCCCCGCGGAGGCGGCCGGGGCGCGGGGA
>NZ_JBRIOU010000001.1:309954-310788 GCF_053474865.1 Streptomyces sp. CO7 | reverse complement strand
GCGGAGAGGTCAGGGGAGGTCGGCGGGGCCCGGGGTCTTGCGGCGGCGGAGGCCGGTGGCGTGGAGGCGGCGGACGATCTCGCGGCTGCGGACCGGGATGGCCCCGGCCGCGACCGCGGCGGCGTACAGGTCGGCGGGGATGTCGTAGTGGTCGCCGTCGAAGGCGCGGCCGGGCACGCCCAGTCCGGCCGCGAAGGCGTGCAGCTCCTCGAAGGAGACGTCGCTGATCAGGTGGGACCACAGCCGGCCATGGCCGGGCCAGTCGGGCGGGTCGATGTAGGCGGCCACCGGATCAGGAAGTTCCCGGCAGGGCGGAGGCGAGCCCGCCGACCGCCGCCACCCGTACGCCTGCCTGGTGGCACACCCAGTGCGGGTCGGGCCCCAATTCCGGCTCGATCTCCAGCGCGTGCGGCTCGCCGTGCGCGCAGACCGGGCACAGCGGCCACCGCCCGTACTTGTCGAGCAGCGCGTCCTGGACGTCCTGCGCGACCAGGCCGGGCAGGAAGTCCGCGCCCTGTGGCCACTGCTCGACCCACCAGCGCCGCTGCACCACCGAGTCCTCGACCAGGGAAACCACGTCGGCCTGGGCGACGTCTCCAGCTACCAGGTCGGCGAGGACCAGGGCGCGTGCCGCGTGCACGGCCTGTTCGAGGGGGCTGATGGCGCTCATGCCCCCATTGTCACGCGCCCTTGACCGCGGCAGGCGATGAAAATATCTTTCAGGTACACCTCGTGAGATGAAGGAAATTTTCGTGAGCGCAGCGAGCCAGCCGTCCGCCGCCCGCAGGGCCGCGACCCGCGCCCCGGGCCGGTCCGTCGCGCCCGCGCCCGCCC
>NZ_JBRIOU010000001.1:308934-309854 GCF_053474865.1 Streptomyces sp. CO7 | reverse complement strand
CGCCCGCCCCGCCCGCTCCGGCCGCCCTGGCGGCGAAGGTGCGGACGCTGGCCCCGTCGATGACCCGGTCCATGCAGCGGGTCGCCGAGGCCGTCGCCGGTGACCCGGCGGGCTGCGCGGCGCTCACCGTCACCGGGCTGGCGCAGCTCACCGGCACCAGCGAGGCGACCGTGGTGCGCACGGCGCGGCTGCTGGGCTACCCCGGCTACCGGGACCTGCGGCTCGCGCTGGCGGGTCTGGCCGCGCAGCAGGAGTCGGGCCGCGCGCCGTCGGTGACCGCCGACATATCCGTGGACGACCCGATCGCCGAGGTCGTCGCCAAGCTCGCCCACGACGAGCGGCAGACCCTGGCCGACACCGCGGCCTCCCTGGACACCGCGCAGCTCGGCGCGGCCGTCGCGGCGATGGCGGCCGGCCGGCGGATCGACGTGTACGGGGTGGCCGCCTCCGGGCTGGTCGCCCAGGACCTGGCGCAGAAGCTGCTGCGGATAGGGATGGTCGCGCACGCGCACAGCGACCCGCACCTGGCCGTCACCAACGCCGTCCAGCTGCGCGGCGGGGACGTGGCGGTGGCGATCACCCACTCCGGCTCCACCGGGGACGTGATCGAGCCGCTGCGGGTGGCCTTCGAGCACGGCGCGACGACGGTGGCCATCACCGGCCGCCCCGGATCGCCGGTCACCCAGTACGCGGACCACGTGCTGACCACCTCGACGGCCCGCGAGAGCGAGCTGCGGCCGGCCGCGATGTCCTCGCGCACCGGTCAGCTGCTGGTCGTCGACTGCCTGTTCGTGGGCGTCGCCCAGCGCACCTACGACCGTGCCGCGCCAGCCCTGTCCGCCTCCTACGAGGCGCTCGCCCACCGCCACCGACGCTGACCCGACCGCCCGGGTGGCCGCCGGTAGCCCGTCGCCCCCGAC
>NZ_JBRIOU010000001.1:306504-308834 GCF_053474865.1 Streptomyces sp. CO7 | reverse complement strand
CCACCGACTTCGCCCGCCGATCCTGCCGCCCTCACCACCGACTCCGCCCGCCGATCCCGCCCCACGACCAACGGGAGTGCCCGCCGCCATGTCCGGTGCCGATCTGAGAGTCCAGCTCGAGAGCCTCGCCACCGAGGCCGCCCGCCCCGACCTCGCCGAGCTCGACCGCCTGCCCACCGAGCGGATCGCGGAACTGATGAACGAGGGGGACGCCGCCGTGCCCGCCGCGGTCCGCGGACAGGTGCCGCGGATCGCCGCCGCCGTGGACGCGATCGCCGCGCGGATGGCGCGCGGCGGCCGCCTGATCTACGCGGGCGCCGGGACGGCCGGCCGGCTGGGCGTGCTGGACGCCTCCGAGTGCCCGCCCACCTTCGGCACCGCTCCCGGGCAGGTCACCGGCCTGATCGCGGGCGGCCCCGAGGCGCTGGTGACCTCGATCGAGGGCGCCGAGGACGACGCGGAGGCCGCCCGGGCCGACCTCGACGCGCTCGGCCTGACCTCCGGCGACTGCGTGGTCGGCGTCTCCGCCTCGGGGCGGACGCCGTACGCCGTGGCCGCGGTGCGGCACGCCCGCGCCGCCGGGGCGCTCACCGTGGGGGTGGCCTGCAACCCGGGCAGCCCGCTGGCCGCGGCGGCGGAACACCCCGTGGAGGTGGTGGCCGGTCCCGAGATCGTCGCGGGCTCCACGCGGCTGAAGTCCGGCACGGCGCAGAAACTCGTCCTCAACATGCTCTCGACCATCACCATGGTCCGCCTCGGCAAGACCTACGGGAACCTGATGGTCGACGTCCGGGCCACCAACGAGAAGCTGCGGGCCCGCGCCCACCGCATCGTCGCCCTGGCCACGGGCGCTCCGGACGAGGAGGTGGCCGCGGCGCTGCGGGCCACCGGCGGCGAGGTCAAGCCCGCGGTCCTGGTGGTGGCCGCCGGGGTGGACGCGGCCACGGCGGCGCGGCTGCTGGAGAAGTCCGGCGGCCACCTCAGGGCCGCGCTCGGCGGAGCGGCGGACTGACGCGGGACCTCAGGCGCCGGCGGCGTCCGGCGGGGCCTCGTCCTCCTCGTTCAGCAGGTGGAACAGCAGGTGGTCCTGCCACCGCCCCGCTATGCGCAGGTACCGCGGGGCGACGCCGAACGGGGTGAAGCCGTTGCGGCGCAGGACGCGCTGCGAGGCGGCGTTGTGGAACAGCGTGCAGGCCTCCAGGCGGTGCAGCCCGAGCTCGCCGAAGGCCAGGCGCACCGCGTCGGCCACCGCGGCGGTGGCCAGGCCCCGGCCGCCGGCCTCCCGCGCCACCCAGTAGCCCAGCGACGCGGACAGGAACGCGCCGCGGACGACGTTGTTCACGCTCAGGCGGCCGGCCACGCGACCGTCCTCGTCCAGGACCACCAGCGGGACCATCGCGCCGCGGGCGTGCAGCTCGAGGCATTCGGCGAGCACCGCGCGCTGCCCGGCGGCGGTGAACCAGGAGTCCGGGCGCACGGGTTCCCAGGGGTCCAGGAAGGCCCGGTTGCGGGTGAGGCGGGCGGCGAGCTCCTCGGCGTCGTCGAGCGTGACGAGGCGGGTCACGGGCGGCTGCATGCTCAGCTCAGTTCCCTTCCAGCGCGCGGTGATGGCCGACGACCGGGCGGCCGTCGAGCAGAAAGCGGCCGGTCACGGTGAAGCCGCAGTGTTCCAGGACGCGGCGGGACGCCAGGTTGTCCTCGTCGGCCGTCGCGGTGAGCTCGCGCAGGCCGTACTCCTCGGCGGCGGTCCGGCACAGCTCGCGCACGGAGGCGGTGGCCAGGCCCCGGCCCGCGTACCGCTCGGCGACCCGGTAACCCAGCTCGGCGGACCCGTCGGCCACGTCGACCAGGTTGACCCGGGCGGCGATCTCCCCGCCGTCGCCGCGCACCACGTGGAAGTGGCAGACGCCCGCCTCCTGTTCGGCCAGCAGGGCGCCGAGACGGTCCGCGAAGTGCGTGAAGTACGCGTCACCCCGGTCCGCGACCGTGCGGGCGAACCAGGCGCGGTTCTCCCGCTCGAAGGCCAGCAGGACCTCCGCGTGGTCGGCGCGCAGGCGTTCGAGGGTGGGCATGCCGTGAGGGTACGCGCGGCGGTGGGACCGCGCCCTGCCGTTTTCGAGGACGACGCCCGCCGGGTCCGGCCGCGATCCGCTGCCCGGCGGCGGTCGGCGCGTTAGCGTGACGACATGACGACTCCCGCGGACGTACGCCGAGTTGACCGAGACCCCGAGCTGCCCGGGCGGCTGCTCACCGCCGAACGCGACGCGCTGATCCCGCTGCTGCGGTCCCGGCCGGGCACCGGCAGGTCGAAGTCGGCGTCGGGCCGGGAC
>NZ_JBRIOU010000001.1:305352-306404 GCF_053474865.1 Streptomyces sp. CO7 | reverse complement strand
GTGCGCGACGCGCTGTCCCACTGCGGAGCGGTGCTCACCCGCCTGGTGGAGGACCGGTGGGAGCGGGGGACCGGCGGCCCCGAGGCCAACGCCCGGGACATCGCGGAGCGGGCCGGCTGGCCGGTGGCGCGGATCGTGGACGAGCTGGAGCGGGGGATGGGCGGGGCCGGCGCCGCGATCGCGCGGAACGAGCGCGGGTCGCGGGACGGCGTGGCCTTCGGCGAGTGGGTGCACGCGGGGGACGTGCGGGAGGCGTGGGGGCTTCCCGGGGCCTACGCGGGACCCGGGCAGGCGGACGCGCTGCGGCTGCTGGCCTGGGTGACCGCGCACTACGGCCTGGCCACCGTCCACGCCGACCTGGACGGGTACGACGAGCCGCTGCGACTGGGCGACCCCGGGCGGACCCCGGCGCGGTACATCGGCGACGCGGCGACGCTCGTCCGGCTGTGCACGGGGCGGTCGACGGCGGGGGCGTCCTACGAGCTGGCCGGGGTGACCGAGGCCGAGCTGAACATCTTCGGCTGACCCGGCGGTGCGGGGCGCGTACCCTGGGGGTCCGATTGGACTAGACCTATCTGGTGGTGGCCCGTGAGTCTCGTGAGTGCGGAGCGTCCGGTGCTGGAGGTGATCGCGCTCGACGTCGAGGACGCGGTCGCGGCGCGGGAGGGCGGGGCGGACCGCCTGGAGCTGGTGACCGACATGGCGGCCGACGGGCTGTCCCCGTCGGCCGCCGTCTTCACGGCGGTGCGGGCGGCGGTGGACCTGCCGGTGCGCGTGATGCTGCGCCTGTCCGACGGGTTCTCCGCCGGGGGCGACGCGGGGGTGGACGAACTGGTCCGCCGCGCGGGCGAGTTGCGGGAGGCGGGCGCGACGGAGTTCGTGCTCGGCTTCCTGGACGGGTTCGGGCTGCTCGACCTCGCGGCGACGGAGCGGGTGGTGACGGCGCTGGACGGCTGCGCGTGGACGTTCCACCGGGCGCTGGACCACGCGGCGGACCGGGCCGCGGTCCGCAAGGCCCTGGCGGGGCTGCCGGGGCTCGACCTGTGCCTGAC
>NZ_JBRIOU010000001.1:297960-305252 GCF_053474865.1 Streptomyces sp. CO7 | reverse complement strand
GGCTGATGGTCGGCGGAGGGCTGCGGCTGGACCACGTGCCGCCGCTGCGGGCGGGCGGCGTCCAGGCCTTCCACGTCGGCGGCGCGGTCCGCGACGAGGGCGGCTGGGCGGGCCGGGTGTCCCCGGCCGCGGTCCGCGCCTGGCGCACCGCGGTGGACCTCGTCCCCGCCGCCTGACCACCGCGCCGCGTGGTCGCGTGGCCGCCTGGTCCCTGTGCCGCCCAGCCGCGTGGCCGCCCGGTGGCCGAGCAGTTCGGCCGCGCTGTCGGGCGGGTCGGCGGTCCGGTGACTGACCGGTGGCCGAGCAGCCCGGCCGTGCCGTCGGGACGGTCCGCGTGGCCGCGCGGTCGCCCGGCCGCATGGGTGCCGGGCCGCCGAGCCGTGCAGCCGCGTGGCCACCGCGCCGCCGAGCCGCGCAGCCGCGTGGCCACCGCGCCGCTCAGTCGCCCGGCCGCCCAGTGGCCGAGCAGCCCAGCCGTGCCGTCAGGCGAGTCGCGTGGCGCCGGGCTGCCGAGCGGTCGAGCCGCCGGGCCGCGTGGCCGCCGGGCCGTGCAGCCGCGTGGCCGCCGAGCCGCCCAGCCGTCGGGTCGCCCGGCACCGCGGTAGCCGGGCGGCCGGGCCGCCCCGTCAGGCGAGTTGGGCGGGCAGGGCTGTCGCGTGGGTGACGACGAGGCCCGAGACGGCTCGGGTGAGGGTGACGTAGAGGCGCCGCAGGCCGGTGCGTTCGTCGGGCTCGCCGTCGACCACCGCCTGCGGCTCGTCGAGCACCACGTAGTCGTACTCCAGGCCCTTGGCCAGCGAGGCCGGCACCAGGGTGAGCCGGACGGCGGCGGTGGTCTCCTCGCCCGGCGCGAGGTACCCGATGCCCGCCGCAGCCAGCGCCTCGGCCAGCGCCGGCACCCGCGCGTCCGCGGCGATCAGGCCCACCGACCCCTCGTGGCGCAGCAGTTCCTCGCAGGCCGCGACGACGGCCCCGGTGTCCTCGACCGGCCGGATGTCGAAGAACCCGGGGTTCTCACGGACCGAGGCGACCGGCGTGAGCCCCGGCGCGATGTGCGGCAGCAGCCGCGAGGCGTACCGGATCACGTCCGTCGGCACGCGGAAACCGGCGGTGAGCTCCTCCACCGCCCCGTCCGGCTTGCCGAGGTGCCGCAGCGCCTCGTCCCAGCTGCGCGTGGCCCACGGCGTGGTGCCCTGCGCGAGGTCGCCCAGCACCGTCGCCGAGCCGGTGGTGCAGCGGCGGCCCACCGCGCGGTACTGCATGGGGGAGAGGTCCTGCGCCTCGTCCAGCACCACGTGCCCCAGCGACGGCGTCCGCTGCACCAGGTCGGCCGCCTCGTCGATCAGCACCGCGTCCGCCGCCGACCACTTCGCGGACCGCACCGACCGCGCCGGCTTCGTCCACAGCAGCAGCTTCTGCTCGTCCTCGGTGAGCACGCCGTCCGCCTGCTCGGCGAGGAACTCCGGGTCGGACAGCAGCCGCAGCACCAGCTTCGCCGGGTCCACCGGCGGCCACACCGCCTTGACGGCCGCCTTCACCGCCGGGTTGCGGGCCACCGAGTCCTGCACCCGGTCGTCGGGCGCCTCCCCGGACTGCTCCATCCGCACCAGCACCGCGTGCGCGATCCGCTGCGGCAGCGCCTCCCGGGCCGCGCCGTAGCGGATGTCCCGGCCCAGCAGCTCGGTGACGATCTCCTCGAGCTCGTACGCCGGGATCCGCCACCGCCGCGAGCCGCGGACCACCACCACCGGTTCGGCGGGCATCGTGACGTGCGAGCGCACGGCCCGCCGCACCACCTCGGCCATCCGCGCGTCGCCCTTGAGCAGCGCGGTGGCCGGCTCGTCGGCGCCGCGCACCTCCACGTGGGCGACCAGGTCGTCCACGGTGGCCTGCTTGACCTCCAGCTCGCCCAGCGCCGGCAGCACCTGCTCGATGTAGTGCAGGAAGGAGCGGTTCGGCCCGATCACCAGGGTCCCGGTGCGGGCCAGCCGCTCCCGGTAGGCGTACAGCAGGAACGCGACCCGGTGCAGGCCGACCGCGGTCTTCCCGGTGCCGGGACCTCCCTGCACGCAGACCGTGCCGCCCAGCCCGGCGCGGACGATCTCGTCCTGCTCCGGCTGGATGGTCGCCACGATGTCGCGCATCGGGCCGACGCGCGGCTTCTCGATCTCCTGCTGGAGCAGCCGGCTGGTGGTCTCCGCCTCCGCCGGGTCGGTCAGGCGCTCGTCCTCGTACGCGGTGAGCTCGCCGCCGGTGTAGCCGAAGCGACGGCGCAGCCCGATGTCCATCGGGTCCTTGCGGGAGGCCCGGTAGAACGCCTGGGAGACCGGTGCGCGCCAGTCGATGACCATGGGGTCGCCACCGGCGTCGTGCACGTGTCGCCGCCCGATGTAGAACTGTTCCCCGCCGGCGCCCTCCGCCCGGTCGGCGCCCGGCGCGTGCAGGAAGTCGAGGCGGCCGAAGAACAGCGGGGTGTCGCTGAGGTCGGCCAGGGACCGGATGCGTTCGTCGATCTGCCGGGTCAGGATCTGCGCGTTCACCCAGTTGGCGGTGACGTCGCTGATGTCGAGGGCCTCGACGTCCTCCCGCATGGTCCGCAGCGCGGCCCGCGAGGCCGCCAGGTGGGCGCGCTCCCGGGCGAGCGGGCCACCGGTCGGAGGGACCTCGGCGGGGGCGTCGGACGGGCTGGACGGGGACGGGCTGGACACGGCATGCCTCCGGACGTACGTACCTGATGGTGTGCGGTGACGGGCCGCCGGGCGCGAGGCGCGGGGGCGGCGGGCCGGCCGGTTTCCGTCCGGTCGGCGGCACTCCGGGGCACGGAGGCGGGAGACGCGGGATCCTACGCCCCCGCGCGGGGGCGGCGCCAACGCGTTTCTCCCGCCCCTCGCCCCGGCCCGGGGCGAGGGGCGGGACCGGTCGTGGCCCGGGTCACCCCTCCAGCAGCCCCGGGTGATGCACACTGGACGTTTGGCCGACGAGGTGCGGCCATGAGGGAGAGGTGGCGCGGGGTGAACGGTCCGCTGATCGTGCAGAGTGACAAGACGCTGCTGCTGGAGGTCGACCACGAGCAGGCCGACGACTGCCGTCGGGTCATCGCGCCCTTCGCCGAACTGGAGCGGGCGCCCGAACACATCCACACCTACCGGATCACGCCGCTCGGCCTGTGGAACGCCCGCGCCGCCGGGCACGACGCCGAGCAGGTCGTCGACGCGCTGGTCACCTACAGCCGCTACCCGGTGCCGCACGCGCTGCTGGTCGACATCGCCGAGACGATGGACCGCTACGGCAGGCTGACGCTCTCCAAGCACCCCGTCCACGGCCTGGTGCTCACCACCACCGACCGGCCGGTGCTGGAGGAGGTGCTGAAGTCCAAGCGGATCGCCCCGCTGGTCGGCGCCCGGATCGACGCCGACTCGGTGGCCGTGCACCCCTCCGAGCGCGGCCAGATCAAGCAGACGCTCCTCAAGCTGGGCTGGCCAGCCGAGGACCTCGCCGGGTACATCGACGGTGAGGCCCACGCGATCGACCTGCACGAGGACGGCTGGCAGCTGCGGCCCTACCAGCGGCAGGCCGTGGAGAACTTCTGGCACGGCGGCAGCGGCGTCGTCGTGCTGCCCTGCGGCGCGGGCAAGACGCTGGTCGGCGCGGGCGCCATGGCCGAGGCGAAGTCGACCACGCTGATCCTGGTCACCAACACGGTCTCCGCCCGGCAGTGGAAGTCCGAACTGGTGCGGCGCACCTCGCTGACCGAGGACGAGATCGGCGAGTACAGCGGCACGAAGAAGGAGATCCGGCCGGTCACCATCGCCACCTACCAGGTGCTGACGACCCGGCGGAAGGGCGTCTACCCGCACCTGGAGCTGTTCGACTCCCGCGACTGGGGGCTGATCCTCTACGACGAGGTGCACCTGCTGCCCGCGCCGGTCTTCAAGTTCACCGCCGACCTGCAGGCCCGGCGGCGGCTCGGGCTGACCGCCACGCTGGTGCGCGAGGACGGCCGGGAGTCCGACGTCTTCTCGCTGATCGGGCCCAAGCGGTTCGACGCGCCGTGGAAGGAGATCGAGGCGCAGGGGTACATCGCGCCCGCCGACTGCGTCGAGGTGCGGGTCAACCTCACCGACTCCGAGCGGCTGGCGTACGCCACCGCCGAGACGGAGGAGAAGTACCGCTTCTGCGCGACGACGGCCACCAAGCGGAAGGTGACGGAGGCGCTGGTCCGGAAGTTCGCCGGGCAGCAGATCCTGGTCATCGGGCAGTACATCGACCAGCTCGACGAGCTGGGCGAGCACCTGGGCGCCCCGGTCATCAAGGGTGAGACCAGCAACGCGCAGCGGGAGAAGCTGTTCGACGCGTTCCGCAACGGCGAGATCAACGTGCTGGTCGTCTCGAAGGTCGCCAACTTCTCGATCGACCTTCCGGAGGCGACGGTCGCCATCCAGGTGTCCGGCACGTTCGGGTCCCGGCAGGAGGAGGCGCAGCGGCTGGGGCGGGTGCTGCGGCCGAAGGCCGACGGGCACCAGGCGCACTTCTACTCGGTGGTCGCGCGGGACACCGTCGACCAGGACTTCGCGGCGCACCGGCAGCGGTTCCTGGCCGAGCAGGGGTACGCGTACCGCATCGTCGACGCCGACGACGTCCTCGCCGCCGACTGACGGACCGGGGCGCGGGCGGTCCGGCGGGCGCCGCCCGCGGTCCGGCGGGCCGGCGACCCGGCGGCGCGCCACCGGGCCCGCCCGCGGTGCGGCTGTCGCGTCCGTCAGGCCGTCGCGCCCGGGGCGCCTTCGGTGGCCGTCGGGCCGTCGCGCCGGGTGCGCCCGTCCCGCCCGTCACGCCTCGTCGTCGAGTTCGGCGGCGCCGGTGATGCGGTGGAGGGGGTACGTGCGGACGCCCGCGGCCGTGTGGTCGTGGGCGGTGACGAAGCCGCCCTCCACGCTGAGCGGCGTCAGCACCCGCTGGGTGGCGATGCCCGCCGCGTCGAGGTGACCGATCAGCACGCGGGTGCCCGTCATGACCGCCATCTGCAGCGTGGCCAGCGTGTCCGCCGCCGAACCGCGCGGCAGGTCCCCCTGGGCCCCGTCCGGCGCCAGCAGTGGCGCCGTCGAGGCGTCGTCCCCCGCGCGGATCGCCCGAACCGCGGCGGACAGCGCCGGTCCGTCCGGCGTCGGCGGCCCCTCGGGCACCGGCTGCGGCACCGCCCGCGGCGGGGTCCGGTGCGCGGCGGCGCGGGCGATCAGCACGTCACCCTCCGGCGACTCCGCGGCCGGGGCGAACCCCATCGACCGCAGGCCCTCCAGCAGCGTCGTCGGGTCGGTCCGCGCCGCCAGCACGGTGGGCGCCAGCCGCCGCAGGCCCAGCCCGGAGGACCGTCCGTCGGCCAGGATCTCCTCCAGCACCTTCTCGTCGTCGCACCGCACGTACGAGGAGGACGCCCCCACCCGCAGCACGCCGTGCCGCCGGGCCACGTCGTCGATCAGGTAGGCCAGCGGCTGCGGCACCGGCGTGCGGGAGTGCGCGGCGAGGAAGGCGTGCAGGTCGGCGGCGGTGCGGCCGGAGTCCAGCGCGCGCCGCACCGAACCGGGCGTGAACCGGTAGACCGTGGCGCCGCCCTTGGACTCCACCTCCGCCAGCACGTCCAGCGTCTCGGCCAGCGGCCGCACCAGCGGCCCCGGCGCGACCGCCGTGAGGTCGGCCTGCAGCAGCACGTGGTCCAGCGGCGCGGGCAGCAGCGGCGTCAGGACCCGGGCGGCGAGGTCCGCGGCCCGGGCCTGCTCGGCCGGCGGCAGCGGAGCGGGGATCGGCTCGGGACGGCCGGTGGCACCCCCGGGGTGGTCGTGGACGTCGTGGTGACGGTGGGCCGGGAGCTTGTCGCCCGGCCCGGCGTCCGCGACGGCCGTGGAACCGTGGCCGCCTGCTTCCGCCCCGTCGGGCGTCCCGGCCTCCGCCGGCTCCCGCACCTCGCCCAGGAGCAGCGCGCGGCCGTGCGAGGACAGCGCGCCGCGCCCGCTGACGCCGAGCCGTTCGGCCTCCTCCAGCGTCCAGCGGGCGATCCTGGTCCGCAGGTCCTCCTCGCCGCCGCTCGGCCCGCCGGAGGAGCCGGCCGAACCGTCCGCCCGCCGCAGCGGGCGCTCCCACTGGAGCCGCTCCAGCAGCGACCGTTCGTCCGGCGCGGCGCCCGACGGCAGCGAGGCCGCCAGCGTCAGCACCCGGTGCCGCACCTCCGGCGCGGCGGAGCGGTCCAGGCCGGGGCCCAGCGCGGACAGCGCACGGTCCTTGGCGTCCCGGCCGCCCACCACGCCCGGCGTGCGGGTGGCCGTCAGCCAGGCCTCCGCCAGCCGCGCCCAGCGCTCGGCGGGCGGTCCGTCCAGCCACTCGTCGGAGGCGGGGGTCGGCGCGTACCGCTCGTCGGCCTCGCCGTCGGAGGCCAGCAGGCCCGCCGCGAAGGCGAGCTCCAGCCAGAACGCCGCCTCCGGCTCGGACACGCCGAGCGACACGGCGGTCCGCTTCAGGTCGCGCACGCTCAGCCCGCCGGCCCGCAGCACGGCCGGTCCGCCGCCGTCCCACAGCTTCAGCAGGTCCTCCACCGTCACCAGCGCCTGGTACGCCTGCCCGGCCGCGGTGGCGTCCACCACCTGCGGCGGGTGCTGCGCGGCGGCCCGCACGGCGGGCGGCAGCGGCTCGGTGACCCGGTGCGCGCGCCCGCCGCGCAGGTGCAGCGCCACCTCGCGGGGCAGCACGACGGTGCCGGGGGCGATCGGCAGCAGCAGGCCGCGGTCCATCAGCCAGCGCAGCCGGGGCGCGGGATCGTGCGTCACCTGGCCGTAGGGCGGGCCCCACACCAGGCGGTCGAGGATCTCCAGCGAGTCGGCGGGCGCGTCGGACAGCAGGTCGGACATCCGCTGCGGGTCGGTGAACAGGTCGGTGAGCGCGGTGACCGCGGAGACCGCGTCGTGGGTGGACGACAGGCCGGCGGTGGCCAGGATGTCCTGCACCCGGTTGGGCGACATGGGGACGGCGGCCTCCGCGACCGTCGGGCCCAAGCCGGTCGGCGAGGGGTGCCGCGGCGTCGGCGCCATCACCTCGCGGGCCGTGCGGACCAGGCGCAGCCGGGCGTCGTCGCCCCACACCAGGGCCTGCTCGCGCAGCTTCGCCACGGCGTGCGGGAGGGCGCGGGCCACCGGGGAGTCGACGGCGTGCGGGTCGTCCCCCTGCTCCCCCGCCATCAGCCGCAGCAGCTCGTCGTAGGACGCCGGGTCGGCGGCGACCGCCAGCGCCTCGGCGGTCTGCAGGGT
>NZ_JBRIOU010000001.1:297294-297860 GCF_053474865.1 Streptomyces sp. CO7 | reverse complement strand
GTGTCTGCGCTAGCGTGCGAAGGCGCGGCCCGGGGGTGCGCGGGGCGGTGGCAGGGCGGTGGCACGGGAGGTTGAGCACGTGGGGATCGAGAGCGACCGGCTGGTCTACGACTACCTGAGCCGGGTCGGCGACGTCGCCCAGCAGCGGCAGCTGCCGTCGGCGACGCGGATGCGGCTGGTGACGGAGCTGCGCGGCGAGATCGACCGGCGGCGCGCCAAGGCGATGGGGGACGGTCCCGCGACGGTGCGGCGGATCCTGGACCGGCTGGGGTCGCCGGACGCGGTCGTCGCGGCGGCCGGCGGGTCGGTGCCGGTCCAGCGGGCGGCCCCCGACACGCCGCCCGCGGCCCCGTCGGCTCCCGCGGCCGCCTCGACGACCGCGTCCGGGGGGCCCTCGGCGCCCCCGGCATCGTCGGAGGAAGGGGCGCCCTCGGCCGGGTCCGCGCCGTCCGCGCCGTCCGCGCCGTCCGCGCCCCAGGGCTCCCGGCTGTGGGGGCTGCGCAAGGGCGTGCCGAAGCAGCGGGAGGACGAGGCCACCGCGGCGGGGGACTGGTGGCGGGTGGACC
>NZ_JBRIOU010000001.1:293861-297194 GCF_053474865.1 Streptomyces sp. CO7 | reverse complement strand
CACCCGCCGCCACCGGGCGTGACCGCCCGTCGGACTCCCGCCGCAACGGGGCGTGACCGCCCGTCGGACTCCCGCCGCCACGGGGCCCGGCGCCCCGCCCCCAGCGCCCGAGGTGACTCGCCCGCTGCCTCGGGCCGCGGTGACCGTGCGCATGCCGCGCCACGTCCAGGCGCCCCGCCCTGCCCCCCTGCGGGCAATCGTGCCGCTGGGGCGGCACGGGTGGGCGCAGGGGCCCACGTCCTCAGGTGACGGCTTGCTCCACGCAACGTAAGCCCTTCCAGGAAGGGGGCGGGTCGGGGGACCGGAGAGTCCCCCCACCGAGGCTCGGCCCTGTGCGGCGGCAAGGGTCCCGTGCGTACGGTGCCGCCGGCTTGCGGTGGTGGGAGCTGCTTGCCGCGGAGGCTCGGGCCTGCGCCCGCCTCCCCCAGACTTCGTCCGGGGGGACCCCCACCCCCAAGCTCTCGGTCACCCCGCAGGGGGAGGGAAGGCACGACTCCGCCCGCATGCCCAGCCGCCCGCAGGGGTGAGGTGGGCAGTCCAGCGGCCCGCAGGGGGGCAGGGCACGGCCCCGCCGCGCGTACGGGGGCGGGCACGGCAGCTCAGCCGCCCGCAGGGAGGTGTGTCCGAGCCGCCCCCGGACCGTGTCGTCAGGCCAGGGTGCGGCGGCCCGTCGCCGTGGCGCTGTGGAGGAGGCCGCGGACGGTGGTGGCCCAGCCGACGCCGACGATGGCCGCGGCGACGGCCATGCCGAGGGGGCCCACCAGGGGGAGGGAGATGCCGATCGCGCCGCCGACCACCCAGGCGAGCTGCAGCGTGGTCTCGGAGCGGGCGAAGGCGGAGGTCCGCACCTGTTCGGGGACGTCCCGCTGGATCATCGCGTCGAGCGAGAGCTTGGACAGCGCCTGGGCGAACCCCGCGACGCCCGCGAGGACCGCCACCATCGCCGCCCCGAAGAACGCCGCCGCCAGCGCCCCTGCGAACACCACCAGCGCGACCACCGACACGATGATCCGCTCCGGCGCCCGGGCCCGCACCCACGCGCCGACCGCCGTGCCCAGCGCGTTGCCGGTGCCCGCCGAGACGCCGACGATGCCCATCGAGACGGCCACGCTCTGCCCGCTCATCGGGTGCTCCCGCAGCAGGAAGGCCAGGAAGAAGAGCAGGAAACCGGAGAGCACCCGCTGCGAGGCGTTGACCGCCAGCCCGTGCGTCACGCTCGTGCCGACCGCCCGCAGCGCCAGCCGGGGCCGGTCGCCAGGGCTGCGCCGGTGCGGGCCGTGCAGGTGCTCGGGGTCGGCCGCCAGCAGCGCCGGCTCCTCCCCCTTCGCGGAGTCGACCTTCTTCGGCAGCGAGAAGGACAGCAGCGTTCCCGCGACGAACACCGCGCACGCCGCGTACAGCGGCCACCGCGGCCCGAGCTGATGCAGGCCGGCCCCGACCGGCGCGGCGACGCCGGTGGCGATCAGCCCGCCGAGAGTGACCCGGGAGTTCGCCTTGACCAGCGAGAACTTGCGCGGCAGCAGACGCGGCACCACCGCGCTGCGCACCACCCCGTACGTCCGGGAGCACACCAGCACGGCCAGCGCCGCCGGGTACAGCTGGATGCCGCCGCCGACCACCGCCCCGGTGAGCACGAGCGCCAGCACCGCCCGCGCGCCCATCGCGGTCGCCATGGCGGCCCGGCGGCCGTACGGGATGCGGTCGATCAGCGGCCCGATCACCGGGGCGAGCAGCGCGAACGGCGCCATGGTGATCGCCAGGTACAGCGCGACCCGCCCGCGCGCCTCGTCGGTGGGGACCGAGAAGAACACGGTGGAGGCCAGCGCCACGGTGATCAGGACGTCGCCGGCCCCGTTCACCGCGTGCAGCTCGATGAGCTTGCCCAGACCCGACTCGCCCGCGCCGTGCGCGTGGGTGACCCGGCGGATCAGCCGGCCCAGGGCGCCGAACGGGGACTTCAGGGCACGCCCCACGGCACGGAACGGTCCGTCGTCACGGTCCGCTCCGCCGATGGTTCGCCCCCCGGTTCCCCGGGACGTCCGTACGGCTGCCACCCCGTCATAGTGCCCCGCCCGCGGCGGTTATGCGCTGTTCCGTCCGGGCGGTTCGGATTGTCGGAGGAAGAGCCCGCACGTCCCGCGAGACCCTCGCGCGCCGATCGGGATCGCCGGAACCGCCCGCCGGTGTGGGCCGACGGCCACGGAGAAGGTAGCGTTCGGTTGCGCGCCGTGGTGGTTGTACTCGGCTGCGCGCCTGAACCTCATCCCGCAGAATGGATGACACAGGTGCGCCCGAGCGCGATCGGGCGCGGACGTCGACGCGGCCCTTCGGTCCGCTCCGTCCGCCCCGCCGCCGTACGCGTGCACCCGTGAGACGGCGTAGGAGAGAAGCGATACCTGTGAGCGCAGCGACAACGCGAAGCCGCACCCCCGACCGCCTGTGCGCCGAGGCCGTCGACCTCGCCCGCGCCGCAGCCGAGGAGGCCGCCGCGCCGGGAGTCGTCGGCGAACACGTCGGCATGGTCTCCGAGGGGGACCGCGTCGTCACCCACTTCTTCGAGTGCCAGGACCTCGGCTACCGCGGCTGGCGCTGGGCCGTGACGGTGGCCCGGGCCTCCCGCGCCAAGATCGTCACCCTGGACGAGACGGTGCTGCTGCCCGGCCCGGACTCGCTGCTCGCCCCCGAATGGGTGCCGTGGAGCGAGCGGCTGCGGCCGGGCGACCTCGGCCCCGGCGACCTGCTGCCGACAGGCGCCGACGACCTGCGCCTGGAGCCGGGCTGGAGCGGTGAGGACGAGCCCGCGCCGAACTCCGCGGTCTCCGACGAGATGGCCGCGCTGGCCGAGGCGGAGGACGCCGAGGTCGAGGGCGCCGGGCCGGCGGAGCTGCCGGTCACCCCGGCCCGCGGCACGATCGCGGCCGTCGCCGAGGAGCTGGGCCTGCGCCGGGCCCGGGTGCTCTCCCGCTACGGACTGCACACCGCGGCCGACCGGTGGGAGGACTCCTTCGGCCCGAAGACCCCGATGGCGCAGGCGGCGCCTGCCACCTGCGTGAGCTGCGGATTCCTCGCCCGCGTGGGCGGCTCGCTGGGCCAGGCGTTCGGCGTGTGCGCCAACGAGTTCTCGCCCGCGGACGGGCGCGTGGTCTCGCTCGGATACGGCTGCGGCGCCCACTCGGAGGCCGCCGTGATGCCGAAGCCGCCGCGGCCCGCGCCGCCGGTCCTCGACGAGACCCGGGTCGAGTCGATGGTGCTGCACCCCGTCGCGGTCCCCGACGAGGGCTCCGTCCCCGCCACGGCCGACTCCTCCACGGAGGACCTGGGCCACTCCTGACC
>NZ_JBRIOU010000001.1:288324-293761 GCF_053474865.1 Streptomyces sp. CO7 | reverse complement strand
CTCCTGACCCGGTCGCGGGCCCACGCGGCCCGTCACCGGGCCACGGTCGCCCGGGGAGCGCCCCGCCCGGCCCCTCGTCCGGCCCGCCCGGGAGGCGAAAGCATCCCCCACGCGGCGGTTCGCACCGTATGAGGGCCGCGGGGGGACGGCACGCCGACCCCCGCGTGACCTTGTCGTTGCCGGGGCCAGATAGCCTTCGGCCATGACCACGATGCACTCCGCCGCGCGCCGCCGCCGAGCCGTCGCCGCCGTCGGCGCCGTTTCCGCCGGGCTGCTCGCGCTCTCCGCCTGCGACGCGCCGTCGCCGGTCGCCACCGTGACCGTCAACTCGGACACGGTCCACTCGGAGGCCTCCTGCTGGAACGACGGCAAGGCGATCAGCTCCGAGGAGCTGACGTCCTGCCTGCAGGACAAGGACGTCCCGACCCTGAAGGTGAACCAGGACGAGACCGTCCGGTTCGGCGTCGACCAGGAGATCGCCGAGAGCCGCTGGGTGATCCTGATGAACGGCCGCCCGCTCGTCGAGGACAGCGGCCGCACCTACCGGACCATCCCCGGCAGCGTCTTCTTCAGCTCCCAGTACGGCGCCCAGGGCAACTCCACCGTCGTCGCCGTCCAGGCGCTGGACAAGGACGACAAGGCCAAGACCACCGGCCTGTGGACGTTCAAGCTCAAGCGCGGCGACGACGCCTGACCACGCCGTGCCCGGCATGACCCGCGTACTGGTGGCCACCGCGGTCCCCGCCGAAGGGGACGCGGTGGCCCGCGCGTTCGGCCCCGTCACCGGTGAGGCGGCGCTGCCCGGCGGCCTGCTGGTGCGCGGTCTCCCGGACGGCCCCGACCTTCTCACGGCCGGCGTCGGCCCCGCGCGCGCCGCCGCGTCGACCGCCACCGCGCTCACCGCCGCCGCCCTGCGCGGCGAGCCCTACCGCCTGGTCGTGTCGGCCGGCATCGGCGGCGGCTTCGCGCCCGCCGCGCCCGTCGGCTCCCTGGTGGTGGCCGACGAGATCACCGCCGCCGACCTGGGCGCCGAGACCGCCGACGGCTTCCTGCCGGTCACCGAGCTCGGCTTCGGCGCCGTCACGCACCGCCCGCCCGCCGGCCTGGTCCGCGCCGCCGCCGAGGCCACCGGAGCGGCCACCGGCCCGGTGCTCACCGCCTCCACCGTCACCGGCACCGCCGACCGTGCCGCGCTGCTGCTCTCCCGTCACCCCGGCGCGCTCGCCGAGGCGATGGAGGGCTTCGGCGTCGCCGAGGCAGCCGCCGCGCACGGCGTCCCCGTCCTGGAGATCCGGGCCGTCTCCAACCCGGTCGGCCCCCGCGACCGCGCCGCCTGGCGGATCCCCGAGGCGCTGGCCGCCCTCACCGCCGCCTTCGAGGGGCTCGCACCCGTCCTGAGGCGCTTCAGCACCGAGAGAGTGGAGCCATGAGCGACACGCCGAAGCACACCCCCACCGCCGTCGTCACCCCCACCACCGCCGAGCAGGACCGGCACGCCGGGCACGCGGGCCGTGCCGAGGGCGCCGCGCTGCGCATCGCCTACTCGCCCTGCCCGAACGACACCTTCGTCTTCGAGGCGTGGGCCCACGGCCGGATCCCCGGCGCGCCCCTCCTCGACGTCACCTTCGCCGACATCGACATCACCAACGGCATGGCCGAGCGCGGCGAGTTCGACGTGCTGAAGGTGTCGTACGCGGTGCTGCCGTACGTGCTGGACGAGTACGCGCTGCTGCCCTGCGGCGGCGCGCTGGGCCGCGGCTGCGGCCCGCTGGTGCTCACCCGGGACGCCGTCGCCCCCGGCGACCTGGCCGGGCGCACCGTCGCCGTGCCCAGCGAGCGCTCCACCGCCTACCTGCTGTTCCGGCTGTGGGCGGCGGCCGAGGTGCCCGGCGGCGTCGGCGAGATCGTCGTCATGCCGTTCCACGAGATCATGCCCGCGGTCCGCGACGGCAGGGTGGACGCCGGCCTGGTCATCCACGAGGCGCGCTTCACCTACCAGGACTACGGCCTGACCAAGCTGGCCGACATGGGCGAGCACTGGGAGGCCACCACCGGGCTGGCGATCCCGCTCGGCGCCATCATCGCCAAGCGCTCCCTGGGCGAGGACACGCTGCACCGGCTGGCCGACGCGGCCCGCGCCTCGGTGCGCGCCGCCTGGGCGGTGCCCGAGGCGACGCGCCCCTACGTGATGGAGCACGCGCAGGAGATGGACCCGGCCGTCGCCGACCAGCACATCGCCCTGTACGTCAACGAGTTCACCGCGGACCTCGGCGAGGAGGGCATGGCGGCGATCCGCGGCCTGCTGGACCGCGCCGCGGACCAGGGCCTCGTCCCGGCGCTCAAGCCGGACGCGCTCGCGTTTCCCTGACCGGCCCCGGCCTGCCGTGGGGCAGGGGGGTTCCCTGGCGAAGGCGGTCCTCGTGGGGCGAGATGCAGGATCCACACCCTTTCGTCCACTTCGACCGTACAGTGGGTGCGTAGTCCCGGGATCGGCCAACTCCTGGACGCCGCGGCCTCGTTGCCGGCCGCGGCGAGTCCGCCTCCTCACCCCACAGGGAGAACGAGTGACCAGCAAGCAGCCGTCCGTGAGCCCCTTATTGTTCGACACGCTGATCGACCGGTGGCAGTCCCTGCGCGACAAGGGACCTGTCCACCACGACGAGACGCTCGGCGTGTGGCAGGTCGTGGACCACGAAGGCGTCGGAGCCGTGCTGAGCGATCACGCGGCCTTCTCCTCCGACATGAGCTCCCTCGCCCCCACGCAGGAGGACTTCGACACCTTCCGGCAGGGCAACTTCGTCGGCATGGACCCGCCGCACCACCGCAAGCTGCGCACCCTCGTCAGCCAGGCCTTCACCCCGCGCGTCGTCCAGGGGCTGGCGCCACGGATCGAGGACGTGGTCACCCGGCTGCTGGACGACGTCGCCGGCCGGGACCGCTTCGACCTGGTGGAAGCCCTCGCGAACCCGCTCCCCGTCATCGTCATCGCCGAACTGCTCGGGGTGCCGCCCGAGGACCACCGGCTGTTCCACGAGTGGGCGAGCGTCCTGTTCGACGGCGAACTGGTCGGCGAGACCGCCGACATGGACGACCTCGGGCGCGCCCTGGAGGCGATCGCGCCCACCGTGCGCGAGATGAACAGCTACGTCCTGGACCACATCCGCCGCCGACGGGCCGACCCCGGTGACGACCTCACCAGCCGCCTGCTGCACTCCGAGGTCGACGGCGTCCGCCTGGCCGACCAGGAGATCGTCGGCTTCGTCGCGCTGCTGCTGGTCGCCGGGCACATCACCACCACCGCCCTGCTGGGCAACACCGTCCTCACCCTGGACCGGCTCCCCGGGGCCCTGGACGGGCTGCGCGCCGATCCCGACCGGATCCCGGCCGCACTCGAAGAGGTGCTGCGGTGGCTTCCCCCGTTCCCCGAGGTGGGCCGGCGCACCGCCCGCCCCGTCGTCCTCGGCGGCCACGAGATCCCGGCCGACACCCTGATCACGGCCCACCTGGGAGCCGCCAACCGCGACTTCGCCCGCTTCACCGACCCCGACGTCGTCGACGTCGACCGCGGTCCGAACCCCCATCTGACCTTCGGGCACGGCATCCACTTCTGCCTCGGCGCCCACCTCGCCCGCCTCGAGGCCCGCATCGGCGTCCGTCTGCTGCTGAAACGTTTCGCCACTCTGGCCGTCACTTCCTACGACGACGTCGAGTACCGGAACCCGGCCGTCATCGTCGGCGTCCGCCACCTGCCGGTCGAGGTCACCCCCGCGCGGTAGTGCCGGCCGGTCCTGCTCCGGGCGACCGCCCGGAGCAGGACCGGCCCGCCGAACGGATCGAGGCGCTCAGACGTCCAGGTCGTCGGCGACCGCCCGCAGCAGGGTGGCGACCTTCTTGCCGACCGCCTTGTCGGGGTAGCGGCCCCGGTCCAGGCCGGCCACCATGCCCTCCAGCAGCGTGGTCAGGTCCTGGACGATGGACGCCAGCTCGGCCGGCTTGCGCCGCTGCGCCGCGGCCACCGACGGGGCCGGCTCCAGCAGCGTCACGGCGAGCGCCTGCTCGCCGCGCTGCCCCGCCACCACGCCGAACTCGACCCGCTGCCCGGGCTTGAGGGCCTCGACGCCGGCGGGCAGGACCGAGGAGTGGACGAAGACGTCACCGCCGTCGTCGCGGGAGAGGAACCCGAAGCCCTTCTCCTTGTTGAACCATTTGACCTGGCCGGTAGGCACGTCCGTCGTCCTCGTCCTCGTGCTGGTTGCGGTGATGGCGGCCGTCGATATCGGCCGGTTTACAGGCTAATGGGCCCTCACCGGGCGACAAGACGTCCCCCGGCCGTTTCCCCTGGCTGGGAACTACCCTGGTCGGGTGCGTGAACAAACACCGTTGAACACCGGCGACCGCCTGGTCCGTGCCGGAGGGATCGTCTTCGTCGTCGGCGCCGTGGCCACCCTGGTCACCGTGGCGCCGCTCCTGCTGGGCACCACGCCGTTCCCCGTCTACATGTTCTGCCTGAGCATGCTGATGGGCGTGGGCTTCCTGATCGCCGCCGCGGGCGTGCTGACGTCCGCCGCGGCCGGCCGCCGCGAGGCGCGGCAGGCCCAGGAGGCCCGGGCGGCGGCCGCCGCTCAGGCGGCCTCCGGCTCCGGCGTGGGCGCCGAGAGGTAGCCCGCCAGCCACCCGGGGAACTCCGACAGGTCCGCCAGCACCACGTCGGCGCCCGCCTCGCGGAGCTCCTCGGCCGGGCAGGGGCCGCTCGCCACCCCGACGGACAGCGCGCCGGCGCGCCGCGCGCCGAGCACGTCCCCGACGTGGTCGCCCACGTAGACGCCCGCCCCCTGGGCCCGCAGCGCCTCCGCCTTGGCCTCCGCCCACAGGCCGCCGATCACGGCGTCGGCGTCGATGCCGAGGTGCGCCAGGTGCAGCTTCGCGTTCGGCTCGAACTTCGCGGTCACCACGACCGCCCGGCCGCCCGCCGCGCGCACCGCGTCCACCGCCTCCCGGGCCCCGGGCATGGCGGTCGTCGGCGCGACGGCGAAGCGCGGGTACAGCTCCCGGTACACGTCGGCGATCTCCGCGATGCGCTCCTCGGGGAACCAGTACGCCAGCTCCGTCTCCAGCGGCGGGCCCAGCCGGGTGACGGCCAGATCGGCGTCGACGAACGTGCCGGTCCGCGCCGAGAGCTCCGTGTAACAGGCGTGGATGCCCGGGCGGGAGTCGATCAGGGTCATGTCGAGGTCGAAGCCGACCGTCGGCGTCCTTGCGGACGTCGGGGCCGTCCGGGACGTCGGGGTCGTCGGTCCTGTCCGGGGCGTCTGGCTCGTGTTCACCCCGCCATGGTGCCTGCTCATGGTGACCGTGAGGTGAACGGGCTCACCTCGTGGACGGATCGTGGACGCCCCCGCCGTGGCGTTAGCCTCCTTCACGTGAACGTGACGAGCAC
>NZ_JBRIOU010000001.1:281001-288224 GCF_053474865.1 Streptomyces sp. CO7 | reverse complement strand
CCGGCGTCCCGGGCCGCCTGCGCCTCACCCTGCGCGACGGCGTCCTGGTCGCCGCGAACACCGGCGCCCCGCTCGACGCGGCCGGCGTGGAGTCGCTGTCCACCCTGCGCGCCTCCGCCAAACGCGACACGGACACCGCCGTCGGACGCTTCGGCGTCGGCTTCGCCGCCGTCCTCGCCGTCACCGACGAGCCCGCTGTCGTCTCCCGCCACGGCGGCGTCCGCTGGTCCCTCGCCGAGTCCCGCGACCTCGCCGCCGCCGAGGCCGAGGCCAGGGGCAGCGCGGGCCTCACCGAGGAGATCCGCCGCCGCGACGGCCACGTCCCGGTGCTGCGCCTGCCCTTCCCCGCCGAGGGCACCGCGCCCGCCCCGTACGACACCGCCGTCATCCTCCCGCTGCGCGACACCGCCGCCGAGGCGCTCGCCGCCCGGCTGCTGGACGCCGTGGACGACGCCCTGCTGCTGGCCCTGCCGGGGCTGGCCGAGGTCGTCGTGGAGAGCGACGACGGGCCCGAGCGCGTGCTGCGCCGCCGCGACGAGGGCGACGTGGTGGTGGTCGAGGACTCCCGGACCGGCACCACCCGCTGGCGCACCGCCGCCGGCCACGGCGAGCTCGACGCCCGGCTGCTCGCCGACCGGCCCGTCGAGGAACGCCTGCGCCCGCACTGGTCGGTGACCTGGGCCGTCCCCGTCGACGACGCCGGAGCGCCCGGCCGGCCCCGCACCAGCCCCGTGCTGCACGCGCCGACCCCCAGCGACGAGCCGGTCGGCGTGCCCGCCCTGCTGATCGCCGCCTTCCCGCTGGACACCACCCGCCGGCACGTCGCGCCCGGAGCGCTCACCGACTTCCTGGTGGAGCGCGCCGCCGACCTCTACACCGCGCTGCTGTCCGCCTGGCGTCCGGTCGGCGAGGGCCTGATCTCCCTGGTCCCCGGCCCGCTCGGCAAGGGCGAACTGGACGGCGCCCTGCGCGCGGCCGTCCTGGACCGGCTGCCCCGCACCGCCTTCCTGCCCCCGGCCCTCCCGCCGCGCGGCGACGGCTCGGACAGCGACCTGCCCGAGGCGCTGCGGCCGCGCGACGCCGAGGTCGTCGAGGGCGCCGGCGCCGGCACCGTCAAGGTCCTCGCCGAGGTGCTGCCCACCCTGCTGCCCGCCGGACTGGAGCGCCGCACCGAGCTGCGCTCCCTCGGCGTCGCCCGGCTCCCGCTGACCGAGGCGATCGACCGGCTGGCCGGGCTGGAGAAGTCCGCCGAGTGGTGGCACCGGCTCTACGACAGCCTGCTGGGCGTCGACCCCGACCGGCTGACCGGCCTGCCCGTCCCGCTCGCCGGGGGAGGCCGCACCGTCATCGGCCCGCGCCAGGTGCTGCTGCCCACCCCCGACGGGCCGTCGGCCGACCCGGAGCTCCTCGCCCGCCTCGGCCTCAAGGTGGCCCACCCCGACGCCGCGCACCCCCTGCTGGAGAAGCTGGGCGCGCTGCCCGCGACCGCCCGCGCCGTCCTCACCACCGGCCAGGTCCGCGCCGCCGTCGCCGCCTCGCTCGAGGACGAGGGCGCCGGCTGGGACGAGGACGCGCTGGACGCCGACGAGCTCGCCGACCTGGTCCTCACCCTGGTGCGCGACGCGAACCTGGAGCCGGGTGACGAGCCCTGGCTGGGGGCGCTGGCCCTGCCCGACGAGGAGGGCGAACTCGCGCCGGCCGGTGAACTGCTCTTCCCCGGCAGCGCGTTCGCCCGCGTCGTGCGTGAGGGAGAACTGCTCGCGGTGGACGAGGAGATCGCCGGGCGCTGGGGCGAGGAGACCCTCGCCGCCTGCGGCGTGCTGGCCGGCTTCACCCTGGTCCGCGCCACCGACGTCGTCCTGGACCCGGACGAACTGGAGCCCCGCGACTCGGAGTTCGCCGAGCCCGACGACGCCGGGCTGCTGGACGCGGTCGACGTCTGGTGCGAGGACGTCCTGGACCGCTTCCCCGGCACGCCCGTCCCGCCGGTCGCCACCGAACTGGTCGCCGTCCGCGACCTGGAACTGGTCGACGACGACCACTGGCCCGAGGCGCTGGCGATGCTCTCCCGCCCGCCGCTGCGGGACGCCCTCGTCCAGCCGGTACGGGTGCTGATGCCCGACGGCACCCACGAGACGGTCCGCCCGTACACCGCCTGGTGGCTGCGCGGCCACCCGGTGCTGGACGGCCGCCGCCCGGCCGGACTGCTCGCGGCCGGCGGCGACCCCCTGCTGCGCGGCCTCTACGACGAGGCGGACGCCACCGGCTTCGGCGACGTGCAGGTGCTGCGCGCCCTGGGCGTGCGCACCTCGGTGGCCGCGCTGCTCGACGAGCCGGGCGGGCCGGCCGAGCTCCTGGACCGCCTCGCCGACCCGGACCGCCAGGTCACCCCCGCCCAGCTGCACGGCCTGTACAGCGCGCTCGCCGAGCTCGACCCCGAGCGGGTCGGGCTGATCCCCGACGAGGTGCGCGCGGTGGTGGACGGCCGCGCGGAGATCGTCGACTCCGCCTACGCGGTGGTGGTGGACACCCCCGACCTGCTGCCGCTCATCGAGGGCACCCCGCTGCTGCCGGTCCGCCCGGAACGCGCCGCCGAACTGGCGGAGCTCTTCCAGATCCGCCGCCTCAGCGAGACGGTGCCCGGGACGGTCGTCTCGCAGGGCGTGGAGCACGAGGTGCCGCAGGCGGTGCGGGCGCTGCTGGGGCCCGCCGCCCCGGAGACCTACGTGGAGCACGAGGAACTGGTGGTCGACGGGACCGAGTTGGACTGGCGGCTCGCCGTGGACGGCACGGTGCACGCCGCCACGCTGGTGGGCGTCGCCGCCGGGCTCGCCTGGGCCGCCCGCCAGTGGCCCCGCCGCTTCGAGGTCGCCGCCCTCCTGGAGGACCCCTCCCGCACCGCCGAACTCGCCACCGCGCGCTGGTTCGACTGACCCGGAGTCCCGGGCCCCGGCAGCCGCCGGGGCCGGTCCGGCGGCTGCCGGGCCCGGTCCGGTGGCCGGTCCTCCGCCAGGCGGATGGCGTCCGGGCCCCCGGGCCCGTCACCCTGGGGGCATGCGCCTCTTCGCCGCCGTGCTGCCCCCGGACGACGTGATCCAGGACCTCGCGGACGCCGTGGCCCCGCTCCGCGGGCTCCCCGCCGGGCAGCGGCTGCGCTGGACCGCGCCCGCGAACTGGCACCTGACCCTCGCCTTCTACGGCGAGGTCGACGAGGAGCGGCTGCCCGCCCTGCGCGAGCGGCTGGCCCGCGCGGCCGCCCACACCGCGCCGTTCACGCTGAGCCTGGCCGGGGCCGGCCAGTTCGGCCGGGGGCGCGCGCTGTGGGCCGGGGTCCAGGGCGACGTGCGGGACCTGGGCTTCCTCGCCTCACGCACCGAGGCGGCCGGCCGCAGGGCGGGCCTGCGCCTGGAGGAGCACCGCCGCTACCGGCCGCACCTCTCCCTGGCCCGCTCCGGCCGCGGCGCCGCGCCGCCGGACGTCCGGCCGGTCCTGGAGGCCCTGGACGGCTACCGCGGCCGCTCCTGGCCGGTGGAGGAGCTGGCCCTGGTCCACAGCCGGCTGCCGCGCTCCGGGATCCCCGGCGAGCAGCCCCGCTACGAGACGGCCGCCCGCTGGCGGCTCGGCGCCTCCGGTTAACCTCGAAGGCGTGGATACCAAGACCCGGAACCGGATCATGGCCGGTGTGCTCGTTCTGATGTTCGTCGCCGTCGCCCTGGCCTCGGCCGTCGGCGGGTAGTCCGGCCGACGACGCGAGGGCGACGCGACGGCGCGGGGCGCCCGCCCGCGTGCCGGGCGGGCGCCGTCGGCGACGGGTCTACCAGGCGAACGCCTCCGGGGACGGGCCCGGACCGGGGAAGATCTCGTCCAGCCCGGTCAGCACCTCCTCGCTCAGCTCCAGCTCGAGCGCCCGCAGCGCGGACTGAAGCTGCTCGACGGTGCGCGGGCCGACGATCGGCCCGGTGACGCCCGGCCGGGTCAGCAGCCACGCCAGCGCGGCCTCGCCCGGCTCGATGCCGTGCTTGTCCAGCAGGTCCTCGTAGGCCTGCACCTGCTCGCGCACCGCGGTGTTCGCCAGCGCGTCCGCGGACCGCCCGCTCGCCCGCCGCCTGCCCTCGTTCTCCTTCTTCAGCACGCCGCCCAGCAGGCCGCCGTGCAGCGGCGACCAGGGGATCACGCCCAGGCCGTAGTCGCGGGCCGCCGGGATGACCTCCATCTCAGCGCGCCGCTCGGCCAGGTTGTACAGGCACTGCTCGCTGACCAGCCCGATGGTGGTGCCGCCGCCGCGGCGGGTGGCGACCTCGTTCGCCTGGGCGATCTTGAAGCCGGGGAAGTTGGAGGAACCGGCGTAGAGGATCTTGCCCTGCTGGACGAGGACGTCCACCGCCTGCCAGATCTCCTCGAACGGGGTCCGGCGGTCGATGTGGTGGAACTGGTACAGGTCGATGTAGTCGGTGTTCAGCCGCTTGAGGCTGGCCTCCACGGCGCGCCGGATGTTCAGCGCGGAGAGCCGGTCGTGGTTGGGCCAGGGCTTCTCGTCGGCGCTCATGTTGCCGTACACCTTGGTGGCCAGCACCACCTTGTCGCGGCGCTCACCGCCCTTGGCGAACCAGCTGCCGATGATCGACTCGGTGCGGCCCTTGTTCTCGCCCCACCCGTACACGTTGGCCGTGTCGAAGAAGTTCAGGCCCGCGTCGAGGGCGGCGTCCATGATCGTGTGGCTGTCGGCCTCGTCGGTCTGCGGGCCGAAGTTCATGGTCCCGAGGACGAGCCGGCTGACCTTGAGACCCGTGCGTCCCAGTTGTGTGTACTTCATGGTCCCCAGCCAACGCCCTGACGGCGCGTCGGGCAAGAGGGACTCGGCGCTCACCCTGTGGTCACTCCACCGGGAAGTCCTTGGTGGGGAGGGTGAGGCCCAGGGAGGTGGAGGAGAGATCGACGTCACCGCCGAAGGCGACGGTCAGTTCGGTCATGTACATCCCCTCCTTGGGGTCGGTATAGGCGTGGCACCGGCGCTGATAGGGGTCGGCGATGACGTAGACCGGCACCTCGGCATGCGCGTAGGCGCTCTTCTTCGGCTCGTAGTCGTTGCGTGCCGTCCCCCGGGAGATCACCTCGGCGATGAACTCGACGTCCTGGTACCGCCAGCGCTCCCCGGGGCCGGGCTGGGCGCCGTCCCGCAGCATCGCGACATCCGGGCAGAAGCCGTTGAGGTGGCCCGGAAAGTCGATGCGCACATCGGAGAGGACGAGGACGTCCATGCCGAAGGCGTCCTCCAGGACACGGAGGATCCTGCGGATGATCTCGAAGTGGATGCGCCGCTGCGGCGACATGTGGATGACTCCCCCGACGATCTCAGCCTTGTAGCCCGCGGGGGCGGCCATCTCATCGAACAGAGTGTCAAGCGCCTGTTCGTCGATGGCGGCCATGTCGATCCCATCTTGCAGGAGGACGGTCATCGTGGCGCTCCTTCCCCGGCCGCCCTCGGACGAGTCCGGCCGGACGGTTCAACGATAGGGAGGAGCGGCCGGTAACGCGCGGAGATCCGTCAGGGGAACGAGCGTTCGTAGCGCTCTCCCAGCCCCCAGGCCTCGTGCATGGTGTCGGCGAAGGTCGCCGCCAGCTTGTGCTCGCCGGAGGCGTTGGGGTGGGTGCCGTCGTAGGTGTCGTGGTCGATGTCCCAGCCGGGCGGCACGGGGGCGAGCAGGACGGGGGAGTGCTCGGTGTGCAGGGTCTCGACCTCCTGGGCGAGGAGCTCGTTGAAGCGGGTCACCTCGCAGGCGAAGTCCTCGTCCTTCGCGGCGCGCACGTTGGGGATCACCGGCAGCATCACCATCCGCACCGCGGGCCGGACCTCGCGCGCGTTGATCACGAAGCGGCGCACGTTGTCGGCGGTCTGCCGGGCGTTGGTGTAGAAGCCCAGGTCGATCAGGCCCAGGGAGATGAGCAGCACGTCGGCGCGGTGGGCGCGGACCTCCTCGCCGATCAGCGGCATCATGTGGTGCCAGCCCTCGCCCCAGCCGGCCAGGTGCGCGCGGGGGAACGCCGGGTCGACGTCGGCGGCGTACGCGTACGCGTCGGGGCCGTCGGTGGCCGGGTCGTGCAGCGCCTCGCGGGGACCGACGATCCCGAACGGGGCGTCGAGCGTGGCCCGCAGGTGCTGCCAGAGGCGGTAGCGCCAGGTGTGTTCCCCCGCGCTGCCGATCGTCATGGAGTCCCCGACGGGCATGAACCTGAGCATCCGATCATGATGCCCCGTTCCCGGCCCGCGACGCGACGTGAGGGGGGACACTGGGCGCATGCTGCGTCGATCCCTTCCGACCCTCGCCGGGGCGGTGCTCCTGGCCGCCGCCGGGTGTGCCGTCCCCGCCGCCCCCGCCGCCGCCGTGGAGGGGGACGGGAGCTTCACGCTGGCCGACCCGCGGATCACCGAGTCGAGCGGTCTCGCCGCCTCGCGCCGGCACCCGGGGATCTACTGGACGCACAACGACAGCGAGGACGGCTCGCGGGTGTTCGCCGTGGACGGCCGCACCGGGCGGACCGTCGCCACCGTGACCCTGTCGGGCGTCGGGCAGGCGCGGGACATCGAGGCCGTGTCGGTCGGGCCGGACGGGCGGGTGTACGTCGGGGACATCGGCGACAACTTCGACGGCGGGTGGGACCACGTCTGGATCTACGCCTTTCCCGAGCCGGAGCGGCTGCGGGACGCCACCGTGCGGGCCACCCAGTACGTGGTGAAGTACCAGGGCGGGGCGCGGGACGCCGAGTCGCTGGCCGTGCATCCGAAGACGGGGCGGGTGTACATCGTCGACAAGCGCAAGGGCGGCGACGGGCACGTCCTGGCCGGGCCGGAGCGGCTGTCGGCGTCCGGGGTGAACGTCTTCCGGCCGGTGGCCGGCATCGACGTCTGGGCGACGGACGCGGCGTTCTCCCCGGACGGGTCCCAGCTGGCGGTGCGGGGCTACCTGGACGGCGTGCTGCTGGACTGGAACGGCGGCCGGCCCACGGTGCGGGAGCGACTGTCGCCCCCGTTCCAGGGGCAGGGGGAGTCGCTCACGTACAGCGCGGACGGGCGGCTGCTGCTGTTCGGCAGCGAGGGCGAGGGCAGCCGGGTGGTCGCGAAGCCGGCCCCCGAGGGCGCCGCGGTGGAGAAGCCCGAGCGGTCCGCGCGACCCGGGGACGCCTTGCCGTCCTCCCGCCCCCCGGCGGCGGGCCCGCCCGCGGAG
>NZ_JBRIOU010000001.1:276378-280901 GCF_053474865.1 Streptomyces sp. CO7 | reverse complement strand
CGGGGGGAGCGTCACCCTGGGCGGGGTGGCGTTGATCGCCGTGATCGTCGGCCTGTGGGCCGCCGCCCGCCACCGCCGGGCGGACTGACGCCCCTCGGGGCGGTCGGGGCGGAGCCGGAGGCCCTCGCCCGCGGCACCGGACGACGATCACCGGCGTCACGGCCACCGGCGCGGCCGGCCTCGGCGCGGTGAAGGCCGCCATCGGCGGCTCGGACGAGGGCCCCTTCCACGGGCGGGCCGCGTCGGGATCCTGAGCACCCGGAACGCCTGAGGGGGCGGGTGCCGGAATGCTCCGGCGCCCGCCCCCTCACGTCCTCCCGTCACCCCGCGGTGGCGAACTCAGCTCGCGGTGACCAGCTCCCGCTCGCGCGGGACGACCCGCACCGTGGGGTGCGCGCCCTGCCAGCCGACGGCGAGGCGCAGGCGGCCCAGCCGGGCCAGCGCCACGCCCACCGCGACGGCGGACAGCGTGGCGACCGCGCCGCAGGCCACGAAGCCCGCCCGCGCCCCGTACACGTCCGTCGCCCACCCGGCGAGCGGCGCCCCGATCGGCGTGCTGCCCATGAAGACCATCATGTAGAGCGACATCACCCGCCCCCGCATCGCGGGCTCGGTGGCCATCTGCACGCTCGTGTTGGCGGTGACGTTGAGCGTCATGCTGAACGCCCCGATCGGCACCAGCAGCGCCGCGAAGAGCCACAGCCCGGGGCTGAGCGCCGCCACGACCTCCAGCAGGCCGAAAGCGAGCGCCGCCCCGATCAGCAGCCGCAGCCGCGCCCGGGCCCGCCGGGCGGCCAGCAGCGCGCCGGCCAGCGAGCCGACGGCGATCAGGATGTTGAACAGCGAGTAGCCCGCCGCCCCGGTGTCGAAGACGTCGTAGGCGAAGGCGGACAGCACCACCGGGAAGTTGAAGCCGAAGGCCCCGACGAAACCGATCAGGACGATCGTCCAGTACAGGTGCGGACGCCCGGACACGTAGCGGATGCCCTCCCGCAGCTGCCCCTTGGCGCGCGGCGCGCGCTCCACCGGGTGCAGCTCGCGTGTCCGCATCAGCATCAGGCAGGCGATGGGGGCGGCGAAGGAGAGCCCGTTGATCAGGAAGGCCCAGCCGGTGCCCATGCCGGTGATCAGCACGCCCGCCACGGCGGGACCGATCAGGCGGGCCGACTGGAAGTTGGCGGAGTTGAGGCCGACCGCGTTCTGCAGCTGTGCCCGGCCGACCATCTCGGAGACGAAGGTCTGCCGCGCCGGGTTGTCGACGACGGTGGCCATGCCGACCAGCAGGGCGGCGAGGTAGACGTGCCACACCTCGACGTGCCCGCTCAGGTCGAGCGCGGCCAGCGCGAGTCCGGTGACGGCCATCGAGGACTGGGTGACCAGCAGGGTGGGCCGCTTGGGCAGCCGGTCGACCAGCAGGCCGCCGTAGAGCCCGAGCAGCAGCATGGGCAGGAACTGCAGCGCCGTGGTGACGCCGACGGCGGTGGACGAGCCGGTGAGGCTGAGCACCAGCCAGTCCTGGGCGATCCGCTGCATCCAGGTGCCGATGTTGGAGACGACCTGGCCGGCGAAGAAGAGCCGGTAGTTCCTGATCCTGAGGGAACTGAACATCGAGCCCTTGCGGGGCTCGGCTCCGGCGACGGCAGCGGGGGTGGTGCGGGGGGTCGGTGGATCGATCGGTGCGGGGGCGGAGTCTGCTCCGGATCCCGAACTCAAAAAGGTTCGCCTCCTTCTGGCGTCCAGCTCACAGGTGGGCGAGCTTCTCCAGCACCGGCGCGGCGGCACGGATCTTCGCCCACTCCTCCTCGTCGAGTCCCCCTTCGACCAGCGCGGCGAGGAACGCGTTCCTCCTGCGGCGGCTCTCCTCGAGCATCGCCTCGGCCGCGTCGGTCTGGGACACGACCTTCTGCCGGCGGTCCTCCGGATGCGGCTCCAGACGGACCAGCCCCTTGGCCTCGAGCAGGGCCACGATGCGGGTCATCGACGGCGGCTGCACGTGCTCCTTGCGGGCCAGCTCACCCGGGGTGGCACGGCCGCAGCGGGCGAGGGTGCCGAGCACCGACATCTCGGTGGGGCTCAGCGACTCGTCCACCCGCTGGTGCTTGAGTCGGCGGGCCAGGCGCATCACCGCGGAGCGCAGGTCGTTCACGGCGTCCGCGTCGTCGCCGTGGTGGAGGTCCAGCATGTCCTTAGAGTAACTCATTACCCTCTCTAAAGAACAATGACAGGGCCTCATGCGTGCAGGAGGGTGGGCGAGATCACCCGAAGGAGTGGTCCGGGCGAAGGAAACGGGACTGTTTCCGCCCTCCGGCGCGACCCTCATGGCCATGCAGATGACGCAGACGACGGGACACACCGACACCGGTGTGCTCAGCCTGCGCGTCGACGGGGACCTGCTCGACCGTCTCCGCAGGCACGCGGCGAGAAGCGGGATGAGCGTCCAGGACTACGTGGTCCGGACGCTGGTGAGGGACGACTTCGACCAGCGGTTCCGGGCCGCGGTCGAGGAAACGGAGAAGCACTACGGCCCCGCGCACGGGAGCGCGGGGCCGTAGCGGCGGGGGCGGCGGCGCCCCCGGAGGATCAGGCGAGGCCGAGGGCCGGCATCAGGTAGTAGAAGACGAACACCGCGGCCACCGCCCACATCGCCGCCGGGACGCCCTTGGCGCGGCCGGTCGCCAGGCGCAGCACCGCGTAGGTGATGAAGCCCAGGCCGATGCCCGTGGTGATGGAGAAGGTGAACGGCATCGTCAGCATGGTGACGAAGGCCGGGACGGCGATCGACCAGTCGTTCCAGTCGATCTCCTTGATGTTGCCCGCGAGGATGAGGAAGCCGACCGCGACCAGTGCCGGGGTGGCCGCCTGCGACGGCACCATGGTGGCGACCGGGGTCAGGAACAGCGCGAGCGTGAACAGCAGGCCGGTGACGACGTTGGACAGGCCGGTGCGGGCGCCCTCGCCGACGCCGGCGGTGGACTCCACGAAGCAGGTGGTGGCCGAGGACGAGCTGGCGCCGCCGGCGGCGACCGCGATGCCGTCGATGAACAGCACCTTGTTCATGCCGGGCATCTGGCCCTGGGCGTCGGTCAGCTTCGCCTCGTCGCTGATGCCCATGATCGTGCCCATGGCGTCGAAGAAGCAGGACAGCAGGACGGTGAAGACGAACAGCACGCCGGTCAGCACGCCGACCTTCTCGAAGCCGCCGAACAGGCTGACCTGGCCGACCAGGCCGAAGTCGGGTGCCGCGAAGGGGTTGCCGGGCCACTCGGGCGTGGTCAGGCCCCAGCTCTTCACGTCGGCGACCGCGTTGATCACCACGGCGACGACGGTCATGGCGACGATCGAGATCAGGATGGCGCCGGGCACCTTGCGGATCATCAGCGTGAAGGTGAGCAGCACGCCCAGGGCGAAGACCAGGACCGGCCAGCCGAGCAGCTGGTTGCCGACGCCCAGCTGAAGCGGGACGGTCGTGTGGGCGGCGTCCGGGATGCGGGTGACGAAGCCGGAGTCGACCAGACCGATCAGCAGCACGAACAGGCCGATGCCGATGGCGATCGCCTTGCGGATGCCGAACGGCACCGCGTTCATGACGCGTTCCCGCAGACCGGTGGCGACCAGCAGCATCACCACGAAGCCGGCCAGCACGACCATGCCCATCGCGTCGGCCCACGACATGCGCGGGGCGAGCTGGAGCGCGACGACGGTGTTGACGCCGAGGCCGGCCGCCAGCGCGATCGGCACGTTGCCGATGACGCCCATGAGGAGGGTGGCGAACGCGGCGGAGATCGCGGTGGCGGTGACCAGCTGGGCGTTGTCGAGCTGGTTCCCGTACATGTCCTTCGCGCTGCCCAGGATGATCGGGTTCAGCACGATGATGTACGCCATCGCGAAGAAGGTGGCGAAACCGCCGCGGACCTCGCGGGACAGCGTGCTGCCGCGCTCGGAGATCTTGAAGTAGCGGTCGAGGGCGCCGAACTGGGGCCGGCGGCCCGGCTGCTCGGGCGCGGGAGCCTTGGCGGTGGCCGAGGAGGACATACGGGACCTCAGGAGTACGGGGGTCGGGGGGTCCCGCCCGGCGGTTTCGTGGACTCTCGTGGATTCCTACGAATAGATCCAGCCAGGCGGTGTCTCCACCAGTATGAACATATAAACCTCGCGTTAGCGAATCTCTGCGGGTCGATGTGACGAGGGTCGAAAGAGGCGGCGAGGGCGGCTGTGGGGGGCCTCGTAGACTGGGGTCATGGAGAAGTGGACCCCCAAGCACGAGGCGCCGGAGCCCCTGGAGGGGCCCGTTGTCGCCACCATCACCGGCGGCACGATCCTGTGGTTCGTCCTCTTCCTCGTTCAACTCCCCTTCTACGGCTGGTTCGACGAGAACGGGCACGCGTGGTGGGTGTGGACCTGCCTGGCCGGCGGAGGGCTCGGGCTGATCGGTGTCTGGTACGTGCGCAAGCGGGACGCGGCGATCAAGCGGGCCGCCGCCGACCGCCTCACCACCACGTGACCCGTCTCACGCCCCTTCCCCC
>NZ_JBRIOU010000001.1:259210-276278 GCF_053474865.1 Streptomyces sp. CO7 | reverse complement strand
CCTTACCCCCACGCGGCGTAACGGCACCGCCCGCCGCCGCACCACTGTCGTTCCGCACCCCTGCGGGCACCCGCACCCCTGCGGGCACCCGCACCACTTGCGTGTCCGCACCCCCTGCGGGCATCCGCACCGCTGGCCGTTCGGGGGCGGGGGCCGGGGAACGCGAAACGCCGCGTTCCGGGGAACGCGGCGTTTCGGGGATGCGGGGAGGGTCAGAGGTGGTCGATGACGTGGTCGACGCAGGCAGTGAGCGCCGCGACGTCCGCGGGATCGATCGCCGGGAACATCGCGACCCGCAGCTGGTTGCGCCCCAGCTTCCGGTACGGCTCCGTGTCCACGATCCCGTTCGCCCGCAGCACCTTCGCCACCGCCGCCGCGTCGATCTCCTCGGCGAAGTCGATCGTGCCGATGACCTGCGACCGCTTCGCCGCGTCGGCGACGAACGGCGTCGCGTACTTGGAGGCCTCGGCCCACCCGTACAGGTTCCGCGCGGACTTCGCCGTGCGGGAGACCGCCCAGTCCAGGCCGCCCTGGCCGTTGATCCACTCCAGCTGCTCGTTCAGCAGGAACAGCGTCGACAGCGCCGGCGTGTTGTAGGTCTGGTTCTTGAGCGAGTTGTCGATCGCCGTCGGCAGCGAGAAGAACTCGGGGATGTGGCGGCCGGACGCGTGGATCCGCGCGGCGCGCTCGAGCGCGGCCGGCGAGAACACGCCGATCCACAGACCGCCGTCCGAGGCGAAGGACTTCTGCGGGGCGAAGTAGTAGACGTCCGTCTCGGAGACGTCCACCGGCAGACCGCCCGCGCCGCTGGTCGCGTCGACCAGCACCAGCGCGCCCTCGTCCGCGCCGGCCACCCGGCGGATCGGCATGGCGACACCGGTGGAGGTCTCGTTGTGGGTGAAGGCGTAGACGTCGACGCCCGCCTCGGCCTTGGCCTCGGGGTGGTCGCCCGGCTCCGCGGAGACCAGCGTCGGGTCGCCCAGCCACGGGGCGAGCTTGGAGGCCTTGGCGAACTTCGAGGAGAACTCGCCGAAGGTGAGGTGCTGGGAGCGGTTCTCGATCAGACCGTGCGTCGCGACGTCCCAGAACGCGGTGGATCCGCCGTTGCCGAGGATCACCTCGTAGCCCTCGGGCAGGGAGAACAGCTCGCGGATGCCTTCCCGCACCTTGCCGACCAGGTTCTTGACCGGGGCCTGGCGGTGCGACGTGCCGAGCAGAGACGTGCCGGTCGCGGCGAGGGCTTCCAGCGCCTCCGTCCGCACCTTGGAGGGGCCAGCGCCGAATCGTCCGTCGGCGGGCTTGATGTCAGCGGGAATCTGGATCTCAGCCACGAGCGCGAGCGTAGCCGTTCGGGAAACCCGTACGAAACGTGGTCCGGCCGCTGAGACGACGTGTCCGGCGGCCTCCCGCCGGGGATCCTGGGGAGATGCACGAGCTGCGATCGTCCCCGCTGGAGGCCGCCCTGCGCCGCGCGGTGCGAGGTGAGGTCGCGTTCGACGCGGCCGCCCGCGCGCTGACCACCATGGACGCGTCCAACTACCGCCGGGTGCCGCTGGGCGTGGTCGCCCCCCGGGACGCCGACGACGTGGCGGCGGCGCTGGAGGTCTGCCGCGAGCACGGCGTGCCGGTGGTGCCGCGCGGCGGCGGCACCTCGATCGCGGGGCAGGCCACCGGCACCGGCGTCGTGCTCGACCTCACCCGCCACATGAACCGCCTGGTGTCCCTGGACGCCGAGGCCCGTACCGCCGTCGTCCAGCCCGGCCTGGTGCTGGACCGGCTGCAGGAGGCGGCCGCGCCGCACGGCCTGCGGTTCGGGCCCGATCCGTCGACGCACGGCCGGTGCACGCTCGGCGGGATGATCGGCAACAACTCCTGCGGCTCCCACTCGGTGGCCTGGGGGACCACGGCCGACAACGTCGAGTCGCTGGAGGTGCTGACCGCCCGCGGCGCCCGCCTCGGGCTCGGCCGCGGCGGGCGGGGCGCGCCCGACGGGCTGCGCGAACTGATCGGCGGCGAACTGAAGCTGCTGCGCACCGGGTTCGCGCGGGACCTGCCGCGCCGGATCTCCGGCTATGCGCTGGACGCGCTGCTGCCGGAGCGCGGGGTGGACGTGGCGCGGTCGTTCTGCGGCTCCGAGGGCACCCTCGGGGTGCTCACCGAGGCGACCGTGCGGCTGGTGGAATCACCGCCCGCCCGCGCCCTGGCGGTGCTCGGGTACGCCGACGAGTCCGCCGCCGCGCAGGCAGCGCCGGAGCTGCTGGCGCACCGTCCACTGACCGTGGAGGGCATGGCGACCGATCTGGTGCCGTCCGCCGAGGGGCTGCCGCACGGCGGGGCCTGGCTGTTCGTGGAGACCGGCGGGGCCAACGGCGTCGAGGCCCGGGCGCGCGTCGAGCGGATCGTGCGGGCGGCCGACGCGCTGGACGCGCTGGTGGTCACCGACGCGGCCGCCCAGCGGGTGCTGTGGCGCGTCCGCGAGGACGCCAGTGGCACGGCGACCCGGATGCCGGACGGCACCGAGGCCTGGCCCGGCTGGGAGGACTGTGCGGTGCCGCCCGCCCGGCTGGGCGCGTACCTGCGCGACTTCCGGCGGCTGACCGCCGAGCACGGCTTGCGCGGCGTCCCCTACGGGCACTTCGGCGACGGGTGCGTCCACGTCCGCATCGACTTCGACCTGCTGACCGCGCCGGGGATCGCGCGGTTCCGCCGCTTCTCGCAGGAACTGGCCGACCTGGTGGTGGCGCACGGCGGCTCGCTGTCGGGGGAGCACGGCGACGGGATGGCCCGGGCGGAGCTGCTGGAGCGGATGTACGGGGCGGAGGCGGTGCGCCTCTTCGAGCGGGTCAAGGACCTCTGGGATCCCGACGGCCTGCTCAACCCCGGCGTCCTGGTCCGGCCCGAACCGCTCGACGCCAACCTCCGGTTCGCGGTGCTGCCCCGGGAGCCGGTCGACGTGGAGTTCGGCTACCCGGCCGACGGCGGCGACTTCCGGGCCGCGGTCCGGCGCTGCGTCGGCGTCGCCAAGTGCCGCACGACGACGGTGGCCGGGGGCGAGGTGATGTGCCCGTCGTTCCGGGCGACCGGCGAGGAGGCGCACTCCACCCGGGGCCGGGCACGGCTCCTGCACGAGATGCTGGCCGGCGAGGTGATCACCGACGGGTGGCGCTCGGAGGAGGTGCGCGACGCGCTGGACCTCTGCCTGTCCTGCAAGGGCTGCCGCACGGACTGCCCGGTGGGCGTCGACATGGCCACCTACAAGGCGGAGTTCCTGCACCACCACTACGCGGGGCGGCGTCGGCCGGCCGCGCACTACGCGATGGGGTGGCTGCCGGTGTGGCTGCGGGCGCTCGCCCGCACCCGGCTGGTGGGCGTCGTCAACACGCTGGCCTCGGTGCGGCCGCTCGCCGCCGTGGCCAAGCGGCTGGCGGGGGTCACCCCGCAGCGGCCGCTGCCGCGCCTCGCCCGCGAGACGTTCACCCGGTGGTGGGAACGGCGTCCGCGCACCGGCGTTCACCCGCGGGTGGGGCGGACGGTGGGGTTCACCGGTGTCGACCCGCGGGAGGGGCCGACGGTGGGGTTCACCGGCGTCGACCGGCGGGAGTCGCGGACGGTGGTGCTCTGGCCGGACACCTTCACGGAGTACCTGTCGCCGTCCGTCGGCCGGTCCGCCGTCAGGGTGCTGGAGGCCGCCGGGCTGACGGTGACGCCGCCCCCGGTGCTCCGGCCGGGCGGCCCGCGGATCGCCGACGGACGCACCACCGGCGCGCGCGGCGCCCTGGCCGTCCTGACCTCCGCCGTGCGTCGCCGCGGCCGGGTCTGCTGCGGGCTCACCTACCTCTCCACCGGCCAGCTCGACCGGGCCAGGGCGGTGCTGCGCCGCACGCTGGACCTGATGGAACCGGTGCTCGACGCGGGCCTGCCGGTCGTCGTCCTGGAGCCGAGCTGCGCGGCGGCGCTGCGCGGCGACCTGCCCGAGCTGCTGGGCGCCGACCCGCGCGCGGCACGGCTGGCGGACGCCGTGGTCACCTTCGCCGAGGCCCTGGAGCGGTACGCGCCCGACTGGACGCCGCCCCGCCTCGACCGCCCGGTGGCCGGCCAGACCCACTGCCACCAGCACGCCGTCCTCGGTGACGCCGCCGAACGCCGGCTGCGCGAGGCGGCCGGCCTCAGCGGTGACCTCTCCGGCGGCTGCTGCGGCCTGGCCGGCGACTTCGGCTTCACGCGCGGCCACCACGAGGTGTCCGTCGCCTGCGCCGAGGAGCAGCTGCTGCCCGCCGTCCGCGCTGCGGGGGAGGGGGCGGAGCTGCTCGCCGACGGCTGGTCCTGCCGCACCCAGCTCGACCACCTCGCGCGCCGCCCCGCCCGTCACCTGGCGGAGGTGCTGGCGGAGGCACTGGACGAGGGACGGTCCGGTAAGGACTGAACCCGCTTTACGCGGATGACGGCCCGCCCGTAACCTCGTGCTGGTCCCGAAGGACCCATTCGTACCCCTCGCACCCCTCGCACCAGGACGGCACCGTGAACGCACCCCGCACCGACCGGCCCCTCGCGGGCGCCACGGCCTCCGGCGCCGGCGAGGCGCCCGTGCCCGCCGCCGGGCCCGCCGCCGGGCCCGCCGCAGGTTCGGCCGCCGGGTCGCGGAGGGCGCTTGGCCCCGTGGGCCTGGTGATGGGCGGGGTCGTCTCCGTGCAGTTCGGCAGCGCGCTGGCCGTGAACCTGATGGACCGCACCAGCGCACTGGGCGTGGTCGCCATCCGTCTGGTGGTCGCGGCGGCGCTGCTCCTGGTCTTCTGCCGTCCCCGGCTGCGCGGCCACTCCCGCGCCGACTGGGGCACGGTGATCGCCTTCGCGGGAACGCTGGCCGGCATGAACGGCCTCTTCTACCAGGCTGCCGACCGGATCCCGCTGGGCCCGGCGGTCACCCTGGAGGTGCTGGGCCCGCTGGCCCTGTCGGTGATCGCCTCACGGCGCGTGGTGAGCCTGCTGTGGGCGGGGCTGGCGCTGGCCGGCGTCTTCCTGCTCGGCGGCGGCGACTTCTCCGGCCTCGACCCGGTGGGCGTCGCGTACGCCCTCGGCGCCGGCGCGATGTGGGCGGGCTACATCGTCTTCAGTGCCCGCACCGGCCGCCGCTTCCCGCAGGCCGACGGGCTGGCCATCGCGATGGGTCTTGCCACGCTGCTGATCCTCCCGCTGGGCATCGGCTCGGCGGGCGCCGAACTCCTCGACCCGGTGACGGTCGGCCTCGGCGCGGGCGTAGCGGTGCTGTCCTCCGTCCTCCCGTACACCCTCGAACTGATCGCCCTGCGCTCGCTCCCGGCCGCCGCGTTCTCCATCCTGATGAGCCTGGAACCCGCGGTGGCCGCCCTGGCCGGCTTCCTGATCCTCCACCAGACCCTCGGCGCCGCCCAGGCGGCGGCCATCGGCCTGGTCGTCGCCGCGAGCATGGGCGCGGTCCGCACCCAGGTCGGCGCGATCCGCACCACGAAGGAACCCGACCTGGGCTGACCGGCTCCGGCCCCCTACCGTGCCCGCTCGGCGACCCACGCCCGTACCACCGGTAGCTCCCCGCATCGGGTGATCGTGCAGGTCGCAGCTATTTTTGGCGGCCTACGCTCCGAGTCATGACCCCCAGCCCGTCCGAGCCTTCGGCGCGGGCCGACCGCAAGGGACGCCATGGTCAGCTCGGCGCACGAAGCGCTGCATCGCATCTTCCGGGACCACCCGGACCTCTTCTACCGCCTGTCGGCCCGGCTGGGCTTCGACCTCCCGCCTCCGACGAAGGCGACCGTCGAATGTCCCGACGTGACCGAGACGGCCGCGATCGAGCGAAGGATCGACACCCTCATCCGCTTCGAGACGGAGACCGAGGGGCCGTTCCTCCTCGCCGTCGAGGCGCAGGGGAGACCGGACCCCGCCAAGCCCGCGAGCTGGGCGTACTACGTGAGTTACCTCTGGAGCAAGTACCGGATCCCCACGCACCTCATGGTGGTCTGTCAGGACCGCAGGACGGCGGCCTGGGCGCAGCGGCCGGTGACCAGCGGGTTCGCCTTCATGCCCACGCTCACCGTGCGTCCCCTGGTCGTCGGACCGCACAACACGCCCGTCATCGCCGACCCGCGGCAGGCGAGGGAAGACATCTACATGGCGACGCTCTCGGCCATCACGCACGCCGCGGAACCGGACATTGATGACATACTGAAGGCCCTGTCCCGTGCCCTCCGTGACGTTCCGGAGAACGAAGGCAGCCAGGTCGTCGAGTACACAGCCCAAGGCCTCAGGAACGCCCGGGCGAAGCAGCTCTGGAAGGAGCTCCTTATGGTCGACACTTCCTTCTACCGCTCGTGGCTGTTCGAGGAACTCCGGGACGAGGCTCGCGCCGAAGGGCTGGCCGAGGGGCGTGCCGAGGGTCGCGCCGAGGGTCGCGCCGAGGGACGCGCCGAGGCATCGGCGAGGGCGAGGGCGGAAAGCGTTCTGCTCGTGCTCGAGCAGCGCTGTCTGAAGGTGTCGGACGAGGTGCGCAAGCGCATCGAGGACTGCGCGGACCTGGACGTCCTGCGCATGTGGCTCGCGCGGGCCGTCACCGCGCCGACCGCGGAGGCGGTCTTTGAGGGGACGCCTCAGGAGAGCGTGGTGGACCAGTCCCGCGTGGACAGGACCAGCCGGTAGCCGTCCGGGTCCTCGGTCGACTTTCCACTGTCCCCGTACGCGTTGTGGGCGGGCGATGCGTGGGGGCGCGGGGCGTCGGCGGGTGTGCGGCGAGCGGAGGGAGAGGACCTGGCCCTGCGCATCGGCGAAGAGGCTCAGGACTGGACGTGTCGCAGGGCCGGCCGCACGTCGTCCCCGTCGAGGAAGCGCGTCGCCTGACCGGGCAGCGCGGGAAGCGCCGCCCAGTGCGTCACGCCCTCGCCGCTGTCCGGGGAGTACGGGAAGCGCACGATCCGGTCGGAGTCGACGAAGCAGTCGTGATGGGCCGCTCCGTCCTCGGTCTCGTGCCAGTCGGCGAAGTGCATCGTCATCACCAGCCAGTACGCCTCACCCGGCGCCGCGTCGGAGTCGGGGCTCTCGAACGGGTAGCGTCCCGTGATCGCGGCGGCGACCGGCTGACCGGCCCGCGGCAGCCTCTCGCGTACGTCGACCCAGGTCACCGTGGTCGTCAGATCCGTCAACTGGGGCCCTCCGCTGGTCTCTTGTCCGGCGAGTACGCCGGCGGGCATCGGAACCTCCTGTGGGCGAAGGCACTCCGGCCACGGTACGCGGTGGCCCGCCGAAAATGCCTGGGGTCGGGGACGGAGGACTGCCTAGGGTGCGCGCATGAGTGACACGAGCGAACCGCAGTTGAGGCTGGAGCCGATCACGCCGGAGAACTTCGACACCGCGATCGGTATCGAAGTCGCCCCCGCGCAGCGCCGGTTGGTCGCGCCGGTGGTCAAGTCGCTGGCGGAGGCCTATCTGTACCCGGAGGCCGCGTGGCCCCGGCTGATCCGCGACGGCGACCGGGCCGTCGGGTTCCTGATGGCGTTCCTGGACATCGACTGGCGCGGCGACGGCAGCCGCGGCGACGTCCGGTCCGGGCTGTGGCGGCTGAACATCGCGGCGGACCAACAGCGGCGCGGCTACGGCGCGTTCGCGGTGCGGGCGGTCGCGGAGGAGATCCGGCGCAGGGGCGGGTCGCGGTTCTACGTGACCTGGGAGCCGGGGGAGGACGGGCCGGAGGAGTTCTACCTGCGGCTGGGCTTCCGGCGGACGGGCGAGCTCTCCGGAGAGCAGATCGTCGGCGTGTGGGAACTCGGCGGGTCCGTGTGACCGCCGCGGAAAAATCAAGCAAGCACGCTTGATTGATTCCCGTCCCGCTGCCATGCTCCGAGGCGCACCACCCCGCACACCGCCGTGCCCGGAGGGAGCAGGACCCCGCGATGGACGATCCGACGACGTCGGTGATCGACGACATGCGTGAGGAGTCGGCCGCACTCGACGCCCTGGTGGCCGGGTTGGACGACGACCGGTGGGCGGCGCCCACGCCCGCGCCGGGCTGGAGCGTCGCGCACCAGATCGCCCACCTGGCGTGGACCGACCGGGCCGCGCTGGCCGCGATCGGTGACAGGGAGGCGTTCGACGCCGAGGTCCAGCGGGCCCTCGCGGACACCGACGGTTACATGGACGCGCAGGCCGCGCTGGGCGCGAGCAGGCCGCCGGCCGAGGTGCTGGGGGCCTGGCGGGAGAGCCGTGCCGCGTTGGAGGCGGCGCTGCGCGAGGTGCCGCGCGGGACGAAGATCCCCTGGTTCGGGCCGCCCATGTCCGCCGCCTCCATGGCCACCGCCCGGCTGATGGAGACCTGGGCGCACGGCCAGGACGTCGCGGACGCCCTCGGCGTCGAGCGGCGCCCCACCCGCCGGCTGCGGCACATCGCCCGGCTGGGCGCGCGCACCCGCGACTTCGCGTTCCTGGTGAACGGGCTGCCGGTGCCGCGGGAGGAGTTCCGGCTGGAGCTGGAGTTCCCCGACGGCGAGGTGTGGACCTCCGGGCCGGAGGACGCCTCGCAGCGGGTCACCGGGTCGGGGCCGGACTTCTGCCGCCTGGTGACGCAGCGCGCACACCGCGCCGACCTGGACCTGCGCGCCGACGGCCCGGACGCCGACCGCTGGCTGGACGTCGCCCAGTGCTTCGCCGGACCCCCCGGCGGCGGGCGCGGGCCGAAGGAGGAGCGCGCGTGAGCCCTGCACCCCCGCACATCCGGCCCCTGCGCATCGGCAACGCCTCCGGTTTCTACGGCGACCGCTTCGACGCGATGCGCGAGATGCTCACCGGCGGCGAGCTCGACGTCCTCACCGGCGACTACCTCGCCGAACTCACCATGCTGATCCTGGGCCGCGACCGGCTCAAGGACCCCGAGGCCGGCTACGCCCGCACCTTCCTGCGCCAGCTGGAGGAGTGCCTGGGCCTCGCCCACGAGCGCGGCGTGCGGATCGTCGTCAATGCGGGCGGGCTCAACCCCGCCGGGCTGGCGGCGCGCGTCCGGGAGCTGGCCGGGCGCCTCGGGCTCGCCGTCCGCGTCGCCCACGTCGAGGGCGACGACCTCACCGTGTCGCACCCCGGCGCGCTGGCCGCCCACGCCTACCTCGGCGGCTTCGGCATCGCGGCCTGCCTGCTGGCCGGCGCCGACGTGGTGGTCACCGGCCGGGTCACCGACGCCGCCCTGGTCACCGGCCCGGCCGCCGCCCACTTCGGCTGGACCCCCGCCTACCACGACGCCCTCGCCGGCGCCGTCGTCGCCGGGCACGTGCTGGAGTGCGGCGCGCAGGCCACCGGCGGCAACTACGCCTTCTTCGGCGACCTCGACCCCCATCGCCTGGTCCGCCCCGGCTTCCCGCTGGCGGAGATCCACGCCGACGGCAGCTCCGTGATCACCAAGCACCCCGGCACCGGCGGCGTCGTCGACGTCGGCACGGTCACCGCGCAGCTGCTCTACGAGACGGGCGGCCCCCGGTACGCCGGGCCGGACGTCACCGCCCGGCTGGACACCGTCACCCTCGCCCAGGACGGTCCCGACCGGGTCCGCATCAGCGGCGTGCGCGGTGAGGCCCCGCCGCCCACGCTCAAGGTGGGCGTCAACCGCTTCGGCGGGTTCCGCAACCAGCTCGAGTTCGTGCTCACCGGCCTGGACGTGGAACGCAAGGCCGCGCTGGTGCGGGCGCAGATGGAGGACGCGCTGGAGCGGGCCGCGTCCCGCCCCGCGCACGTCTCCTGGGAGCTGGCGCGCACCGACCGGCCCGACGCGGCCACCGAGGAGACCGCGAGCGCCGTGCTGCGCCTGGTGGTCCGCGACCCCGACCAGCAGGCCGTCGGCCGGACGCTCAGCAGCGCGGGCGTCGAGCTCGCCCTGGCCAGCTACCCCGGCTTCCACGTCACCGCCCCGCCGGGCAAGGGCGCGCCCTACGGCGCCTTCTCGGCCGCCTACGTCCCGCAGGGCGAGGTCGAGCACGTCGCCGTGCTGCCGGACGGCACCCGCGAGAGGGTGCCGCCGGCATCCGACACGCGGGAGCTCGCCGCGGTGGACGAGCCGCCGCTGCCCGCGCCGCCCGACCCCGGTCCGGTGCGCCGGGCCCCGCTGGGCCTGGTGGCCGGGGCCCGCAGCGGCGACAAGGGCGGCGACGCCAACGTCGGCGTATGGGCCCGCGGCGACGAGGCGTGGCGCTGGCTCGCCCACACCCTCACCGTCGAGCGGTTCAAGGAGTTGCTGCCGGAGACCGCGGCGCTCCCCGTCACCCGGCACGCGCTCCCGAACCTGCGCGCGCTCAACTTCACCGTCGGGGGGATCCTCGGCGAGGGCGTGGCCGCGCAGCACCGATTCGACCCGCAGGCCAAGGCGCTCGGGGAGTGGCTGCGCGCCCGCCACCTGGACATACCGGAGGCCCTGCTGTGACCGTGCTGCCCACGGCCCTGGACACCGACAGCCCCGAGTACGCGGCCCACCGCGCCGCGCTGCTGGAGAAGCTCGCGGCGCTGGACGCCGAGCACGCCAAGGCGCTGGCGGGCGGCGGCGAGAAGTACGTCGCCCGGCACCGCAGGCGCGGCAAGCTGCTGGCCCGGGAGCGCATCGAGCTCCTCGTCGACCCGGACACCCCCTTCCTCGAACTGTCGCCGCTGGCCGCCTGGGGCAGCGACCACCCGGTGGGCGCCTCGATGGTCACCGGGATCGGCGTGGTCGAGGGCGTGGAGTGTCTGATCACCGCCAACGACCCGACGGTGCGCGGCGGCGCGACCAACCCGTGGGGGCTGAGGAAGGCGCTGCGGGCCAACGACATCGCGCTGGCCAACCGGCTGCCGGTGGTGACGATGGTGGAGTCCGGCGGGGCCGACCTGCCCTCCCAGAAGGAGATCTTCATCCCCGGCGGCCAGGTCTTCCGCGACCTGACCCGGCTCTCCGCGGCCGGCATCCCGACCGTCGCCGTGGTCCTCGGCAACTCGACCGCGGGCGGCGCGTACATCCCCGGGATGTCCGACCACGTGATCATGGTGAAGGAGCAGTCGAAGGTCTTCCTCGGCGGTCCGCCGCTGGTGAAGATGGCCACCGGCGAGGAGAGCGACGACGAGTCGCTGGGCGGCGCCGAGATGCACGCCCGCTCCTCCGGCCTCGCCGACTACTTCGCCGTCGACGAGCGGGACGCGATCCGGCAGGCCCGGCGGGTGGTCGCCCGCCTCAACCACCGCAAGGCGCACCCGGACCCCGACCCGGCGTCCGTCGAGCCGCCGAAGTACGACCCCGAGGAACTGCTGGGCATCGTCCCGGAGGACCTGCGCACGCCGTTCGACCCACGCGAGGTGATCGCCCGGATCGTCGACGGCTCCGACTTCGACGAGTTCAAGCCGCTGTACGGCACCAGCCTGACCACCGGCTGGGCCACCCTGCACGGTTATCCGGTCGGCATCCTGGCCAACGCGCAGGGCGTGCTGTTCAGCGCCGAGTCGCAGAAGGCCGCCCAGTTCATCCAGCTCGCCAACCAGCGCGACATCCCGCTGCTGTTCCTGCACAACACCACCGGCTACATGGTCGGCAAGGAGTACGAACAGGGCGGCATCATCAAGCACGGCGCGATGATGATCAACGCGGTGTCGAACTCGAAGGTCCCGCACCTGTCGGTGCTGATGGGCGCCTCCTACGGGGCCGGCCACTACGGCATGTGCGGGCGGGCGTACGACCCGCGGTTCCTGTTCGCCTGGCCGAGCGCCAAGTCCGCGGTGATGGGCCCGCAGCAGCTGGCCGGTGTGCTCTCCATCGTGATGCGCCAGTCCGCCGCGGCGAAGGGGCAGCCCTACGACGAGGAGGGCGACAAGGCGCTGCGTGCCATGGTCGAGCAGCAGATCGAGGCCGAGTCGCTGCCGATGTTCCTGTCCGGGCGGCTCTACGACGACGGGGTGATCGACCCGCGCGACACCCGGACCGTGCTGGGCATCTGCCTGTCCGCGATCCACACGGCCCCCTACGAGGGCGTGCGCGGCGGCTTCGGCGTCTTCCGGATGTGAGGGAACTGCTGTGATCTCCGTGATCTCCAAGGTATTGGTCGCCAACCGGGGCGAGATCGCCTGCCGGGTCTTCCGGACCTGCGCCCGGCTGGGCGTGCGCACCGTCGCCGTGCACTCCGACGCCGACGCCGGGGCGCTGCACACCCGCACCGCCGACGAGGCGGTCCGGCTGCCGGGGTCGTCGCCCGCGGACACCTACCTGCGCGGCGACCTGATCGTGAAGGCCGCCCTGGCGGCCGGCGCGGACGCGGTGCACCCGGGGTACGGCTTCCTGTCCGAGAACCCGGACTTCGCCCGCCAGGTGCTGGACGCCGGGCTGGTGTGGATCGGGCCGTCGCCGGAGGCCGTCGAGGCGATGGCGTCCAAGACGCGGGCCAAGGAGCTGATGGGGCTGGCCCCGCTCGCCGAGGTCGGCGAGGCGGACCTGCCGGTGCTGGTGAAGGCGGCGGCCGGTGGCGGCGGCCGCGGCATGCGCGTCGTGCGCCGGCTGGCCGACCTGGAGGCCGGGCTGACCGCCGCCCGGGCCGAGGCGCTGAGCGCGTTCGGCGACGACGAGGTGTTCGTCGAGCCCTACGTGGAGGGCGGCCGCCACGTCGAGGTGCAGGTGCTGGCCGACACCCACGGCACGGTGTGGGCGCTGGGCACCCGGGACTGCTCGCTGCAGCGCCGCCACCAGAAGGTGGTCGAGGAGGCCCCGGCCCCCGGGCTCCCGCCCGAGCTGGTCGACGAGCTCCACGAACTGGCCGTCCGGGCGGCGCGGGCCGTCGACTACGTGGGCGCGGGCACGGTGGAGTTCCTGGTCGCCGACGGCCGGGCGCACTTCCTGGAGATGAACACCCGGCTCCAGGTCGAACACCCGGTCACCGAGGAGGTGTTCGGCATCGACCTGGTCGCCCTCCAGCTGCGGATCGCCGAGGGCGGCGCGCTGGAGGCCGAGCCGCCCGCCCCGCGCGGGCACGCTGTGGAGGCCCGCCTGTACGCCGAGGACCCGGCGCGCGGCTGGGCCCCGCAGACCGGGGTGCTGCACCGCATCGGGCTGGACGAGGCCGCCCGGGCCGCCGGCGTGCGGGTGGACACCGGGTTCGCCGACGGCGACGCGGTCGGCGTCCACTACGACCCGATGCTCGCCAAGGTGGTCGCCCACGCGCCCACCCGCGCCGAGGCGGTCCGCAAGCTGGCCGGGGCGCTGGAGCGGGCCGCCGTGCACGGGCCGGTCACCAACCGGGACCTGCTGGTGCGCTCGCTGCGGCACGAGGAGTTCGCCGCCGGACGCATGGACACCGGCTTCTACGAGCGGCACCTCGCCGAGCTCACCCGCCGGAACGCCGACCCGCACGCGCCGCTGGCCGCCGCCCTCGCCTCGGCCCGGACCACGACCGGCGCGGGCGCCCGGTTCGGCGGCGGCTGGCGGAACGTTCCCTCGCAGCCGCAGGTCCGCCGCTACCGGGTGGGGGAGACGGAGCACGAGGCCGCCTACCGCTGGACCCGCCGGGGCCCGGAGGCCGACGGGGCGGTCGTGGTGCACGCCGACGCCCGCCTGGTCGTCCTCGAGGTGGACGGCGTGCGGCGGCGGTACGAGGTGGCCCGCTACGAGGGCGGACGGGTCTTCGTCAACGGCACGGCCCTCACCGAGCTGCCCCGCTTCCCCGAGCCCGGGTCCCGCCGGGAGCCGGGCTCGCTGCTCGCCCCCATGCCCGGCACCGTCGTCCGCGTCGCCGACGGCCTGGCCGTCGGCTCCGCCGTCACCGAGGGGCAGCCGCTGCTGTGGCTGGAGGCGATGAAGATGGAGCACCGCGTCACCGCCCCCGTCTCCGGCACCCTCACGGCGCTGCACGCCGCACCCGGCCGCCAGGTCGAGGTCGGCGCCCTGCTCGCCGTCGTCCAGCAAGCGCCGTCAGAGGCCGAAGGTACCGCCGACCACGAGGAGAGCCAGTGAGCGTCGTCATCGAGACCGAGGAGCACAAGGCGCTGCGGGAGGCCGTCGCCGCGCTGGGCCGCCGCTACGGCCGCGCGTACGTCACCAAGGCCCTGGAGGAGGGCAAGGGCCCCGAGGAGCTGTGGAACGAGGCGGGCAAGCTCGGCTACCTCGGCGTCAGCCTGCCCGAGGAGTACGGGGGCGGGGGCGGCGGCATCTACGAGCTGTCCCTGGTGCTGGAGGAACTCGGCGCGGCGGGCTGCCCGCTGCTCCTGCTGGTGGTCTCCCCGGCGATCTGCGGCACGATCATCGCCCGGTTCGGCACCGAGGAGCAGAAGCGGGAGTGGCTGCCCGGCCTCGCCGACGGCAGCAGGATCATGTCCTTCGGCATCACCGAGCCCGACGCCGGCTCCAACAGCCACCGCATCACGACGACCGCCCGGCGTGACGGGGAGGAGTGGGTGCTCAACGGGCGGAAGGTCTTCATCTCCGGCGTGGACATCTCCGACGCCACCCTGATCGTGGGCCGCACCGAGGACGCCCGCACCGGCAAGCTCAAGCCCGCCCTGTTCATCGTCCCGCGCGACACCCCCGGCTTCCACCGCACCATGCTCGACATGGACCTCGCGGCCGCCGAGAAGCAGTTCGAGCTGGTCCTGGACGACGTGCGGCTGCCCGCCGACGCGCTGGTCGGCGACGAGGACGCCGGCCTGCTCCAGCTGTTCGCCGGGCTCAACCCGGAGCGGGTGATGACCGCCGCCTTCGCCGTCGGCATGGCCCGCTACGCGCTCACCGCGGCGATCGGCTACGCCAAGGAGCGGCAGGTCTGGAAGACGCCCATCGGCGCCCACCAGGCCGTCCAGCACCCGCTGGCGGTCTCGCACATCGAGGTCGAGACGGCCAAGCTGATGATGCAGAAGGCCGCGCACCTCTGCGACGCCGGCGACGACCTCGCCGCGGGCGAGGCGGCGAACATGGCCAAGTACGCGGCGGGCGAGGCCTGCGTGAAGGCGGTGGACACCGCCGTCCACACCCTCGGCGGCAACGGCCTCACCAAGGAGTTCGGCCTCGCCTCGCTGGTCAACGCCTCACGGGTGGCCCGGATCGCCCCGGTCAGCCGGGAGATGATCCTCAACTTCGTCTCGCACCAGACGCTGGGTCTTCCCAAGTCCTACTGACATGGCCATATTTGGCGGCCACGCCTCAAGGGGAGGCGAGCACAGCGTCGTGCGACAAGGAGCCTTCATGTTCCGCAGCGAGTACGCAGATGTCCCCGCCGTCGAGGAGCCCATCCACGACGCGGTGCTCGGCCGGGCCGCCGAACGCGGCGACACCCCCGCCCTGATCGACGGGGTGAACGGCATGACCCTCACCTACGCCCAGGTCGACGCCTTCCACCGCAAGGTGGCGGCCGGCCTGGCGGAGGCGGGCGTCGTCAAGGGCGACGTCCTCGCCCTGCACAGCCCCAACACGGTCGCCTTCCCGATCGCCTTCTACGCGGCGACCCGGGCCGGCGCCGCCGTCACCACCGTGCACCCGCTGGCCACCGCCGAGGAGTTCGCCAAGCAGCTCACCGACTCCGCGGCCCGCTGGATCGTCACCGTCTCCCCGCTGCTGGAGACCGCGCGGGCGGCCGCCGAACTCGCGGGCGGCGTCGCGGAGATCTTCGTCTGCGACACCGCCCCGGGGCACCGTTCGCTGATGGACTTCCTCGGCACCACCGCCCCCGAACCGCGGGTGGAGATCGACCCGGTGCGGGACGTCGCCGCCCTGCCGTACTCGTCGGGCACCACCGGGACGCCCAAGGGCGTGATGCTCACCCACCGGTCGATCGCCACCAACCTGGCGCAGCTGGAGCCGGCGGTGCCCACCGGGGAGGGCGAGCGGATTTTGGCAGTTTTGCCGTTTTTTCACATCTACGGCCTGACCGCCCTGATGAACGCCCCGCTCAAGCAGGGCGGCACCGTGGTGGTGCTGCCCCGCTTCGAACTGGACGGCTTCCTCGCGGCGATCGAGAAGCACCGCATCACCGCGCTGTACGTCGCCCCGCCGATCGTGCTGGCCCTCGCCAAGCACCCGGCGGTGGACGGCTACGACCTGTCCTCGGTGCGCTACGTCATCAGCGCCGCCGCCCCGCTGGACGCGGAACTGGCGGAGGCGTGCCGGGCCCGGCTCGGGGTGTCGTCGGTCGGCCAGGCCTACGGCATGACGGAACTGTCGCCCGGCACCCACGTGGTGCCGCCCTTCTCCGGGGACGCGCCGCCCGGAACCGTCGGCAAGCTCATCGCGGGCACCGAGATGCGGATCGTCTCGCTGGACGACCCCGGCAAGGACCTCGCCGCCGGGGAGACGGGCGAGATCCTCATCCGCGGCCCGCAGGTGATGAAGGGCTACCTCGGCCGCCCCGACGCCACCGCCGCGATGATCGACGCCGACGGCTGGCTGCACACCGGCGACGTCGGCCGGATCGACGAGGCCGGCTGGCTCTTCGTCGTCGACCGGGTCAAGGAACTGATCAAGTACAAGGGCTACCAGGTCGCCCCGGCCGAGCTGGAGGCCCTGCTGCTCACCCACCCCGGCATCGCCGACGCGGCGGTGATCGGCGTGTACGACGACGACGCCAACGAGGTCCCGGCCGCCTTCGTGGTCCGCCAGGCCGGGTCCGAGGCGCTCACCGAGGCGGAGGTGACGGCCCACGTGGCCGAACGCGTCGCCCCGTACAAGCGGGTGCGGCGGGTCACCTTCGTCGACGCCGTGCCGCGCGCGGTCAGCGGCAAGATCCTGCGGCGCGAACTGAGGGAACGAGCATGAGCACGAAAGGACGCGCATGACGGACACACCCCCGGACCTGGTGCGGCGGTCGGACGAGCGGGGCGTCGCCACGCTCGTCCTCGACTCGCCGGCCAACCGCAATGCCCTGTCCGCCGCCCTGGTCGGGCGGCTGGCAGGCCTGCTCGAGGACTGCGCCGAGGACGACGAGGTACGGGCGGTGGTGCTCACCCACACCGGCTCCACCTTCTGCGCCGGCGCGGACCTGCGCGACCCGCCGCCGCCCGAGGCGCTGACCGGGCTGCTGCGCCGGATGCTGGAGCTGCCGAAGCCGGTGGTCGGGCGCGTCGACGGGCACGTGCG
>NZ_JBRIOU010000001.1:255819-259110 GCF_053474865.1 Streptomyces sp. CO7 | reverse complement strand
CTGCTGGGGGCGTGCGACGTCGTCGCCGCCTCCACGGGGCGGTCCACGTTCGCCCTCACCGAGGTGCGGATCGGGGTCGCCCCGGCGGTCATCTCGCTGACCCTGCTGCCCCGCGTGGAACCGCGCGCGCTGTCGCGGTACTACCTCACCGGGGAGCGGTTCGACGCCGCCGAGGCCGCGCGGATCGGGCTGGTCACCGCGGCGGGCGAGGACGTCGACGCGGTGCTCGAGCCGGTCCTCGACGGCCTGCGGCGGGCCTCCCCGCAGGCCCTCGCGGCGACCAAACCGCTGGTCACGGCTAAGGTGCTGGAGAACTTCGACCGGGACGCGGAGACCCTCTCCGCGCTCTCGGCCCGGTTGTTCTCCTCCGACGAGGCGCGAGAGGGGATGACCGCCTTCCTCGAACGACGGGATCCGGCGTGGGTGAAGTGAACCAGGCGACGTCCACCGCGGCGCGCGCCCCCAAGCAGGACCGCAGCCGGGCCACCCGGCAGCGGCTGCTGGAGGCCGCCGTCGCCTGCCTGGCCGAGCACGGCTGGGCGGGCTCCACGGTCGCCGTGGTCGCCGAACGGGCCGGCGTCTCCCGGGGCGCCGCCCAGCACCACTTCCCCACCCGCGAGGACCTGTTCACCGCGGCCGTCGAGCACGTGGCCGAGGAACGCTCCACCGCCCTGCGGGAGTTGTTCCCCCAGGGCGCGGCGGGGGACCGCGGGGCCGTGGTCGCGGAGATCGTCGCCCTCTTCACCGGCCCGGTCTTCCGGGCCGCCCTCGCCCTGTGGGTGGCCGCCTCCAACGAGGAGCAGCTGCGCGGCCGCGTCACCGAGCTGGAGGCCCGGGTCGGCCGGGAGACCCACCGCACGGCGGTGGAGCTGCTGGCCGCCGACGAGTCCCGGCCGGGGGTGCGGGAGACCGTGCAGGGTCTCCTCGACATGGCGCGCGGCCTCGGCCTGGCCAACCTGCTCAGCGACGACACGGCCCGCCGGGAGCGGGTGGTCGCCCAGTGGGCGGCGCTCCTCGACGAGGCGCTGGGCCCGCCGCACGAGGGCTGAGCCCGCCGCTCAGGGGCTGAGGCGCTCGATCCGCCAGCCGCCGCCCGGCAGCGCGACGTACCGGAGCCGGTCGTGCAGCCGGTTGCTGCGGCCCTGCCAGAACTCCACGCTCCGCGGCACGACCCGGAAGCCGCCCCAGTGCGGCGGGACCGGCACCTGCTCGTCGGCCGGGTAGCGGGCGTCCAGCTCGGTGAAGGCCCGGTCCAGCTCCTCGCGCGAGGAGATCACCGTGGACTGCTCGCTGGCCCAGGCGCCCAGCTGGGAGCCGTGCGGACGGGTGCGGAAGTAGGCGGCCGTCTCGTCCCGGCCGGTGCGGGCGGCCGTGCCGGTGACGATCACCTGGCGGGCCAGCGGGTACCAGGGGAACAGCAGCGAGACGTGCGGGTTCTCGGTCAGCTCGCGGCCCTTGCGGGAGCCGTAGTTGGTGTAGAAGACGAACCCCTGCTCGTCGTAGTGCTTGAGCAGCACCGTCCGCGCGCTGGGGCGGCCCTGGGCGTCGGCGGTGGAGACCACCATCGCGTTCGGCTCGAACACCGCGGGGGTGTCCGTGGCCTCCCGGAACCAGCGGCCGAACTGCTCCACGGGCGTTCCGGCCAGCTGGGACCTGCCCAGGCCCTTCACCTCGTAGTGCCGGCGCATCGCGGCCGGGTCGGGCACGAGGGCGGGGGCGGGAACGCTGTCGTCGGACGGGTCGAGGGCGGCTTCTCGGTCGGTCACGCGATCATCTTGCCGCATGCGCAGACACGTTCGGGTCGCGGACCGGTGGTGCCCTCCGGCCCGCGTCGACCGACGAAAGGTGGCACTGAGTGCCGCGCCTCTCCCCAAAAGTGGCACTCGTGGATACGATCCGATGCACGGGGCAGACCCACAACTGTCGAGGAGCCGCACATGTCCGACTTCGTTCCCGGGCTCGAGGGAGTCGTCGCATTCGAGACGGAGATCGCCGAACCGGACAAGGAGGGCGGCGCGCTCCGCTACCGGGGCGTCGACATCGAGGATCTGGTGGGCACGGTCGGGTTCGGTCACGTCTGGGGCCTGCTGGTCGACGGATCGTTCAACCCCGGCCTGCCGCCCGCCGAGCCGTTCCCCATCCCGGTCCACTCCGGTGACGTCCGGGTCGACGTCCAGGCGGCGCTCGCGATGCTCGCGCCCGCCTGGGGGCTCGGGCCGCTGCTGGACATCTCCGTCGAGCAGGCCCGTGACGACCTCGCCCGCGCGGCCGTGATGGCGCTGTCCTACGTCGCCCAGTCGGCGCGCGGACAGGGCGTGCCGATGGTGCCGCAGAAGGAGATCGACAAGGCGAACTCCATCGCCGAGCGGTTCATGATCCGCTGGCGCGGCGAGCCGGACCCCAAGCACGTGGCCGCCGTCGACGCCTACTGGACCTCCGCCGCCGAGCACGGCATGAACGCCTCCACCTTCACCGCCCGGGTCATCGCCTCCACCGGCGCGGACGTCGCCGCCGCGCTCTCCGGCGCGGTCGGCGCGATGTCCGGCCCGCTGCACGGCGGGGCGCCCTCGCGGGTGCTCGGCATGATCGAGGAGATCGAGCGCACCGGGGACGCCGACGCGTACGTACGGGGCGCGCTGGACCGTGGCGAGCGGCTGATGGGCTTCGGCCACCGGGTCTACCGGGCCGAGGACCCGCGCGCCCGGGTGCTGCGGCGCACCGCCCGCGAGCTGGGCGCGCCGCGCTACGAGGTCGCCGAGGCGCTGGAGAAGGCGGCACTGGCCGAGCTGCACGCGCGGCGGCCGGACCGGGTGCTGGCCACCAACGTGGAGTTCTGGGCGGCCATCGTCCTCGACTTCGCCGAGGTGCCGGCGCACATGTTCACCTCGATGTTCACCTGCGCCCGCACGGCGGGGTGGTCGGCGCACATCCTGGAACAGAAGCGGACGGGGCGGCTGGTGCGGCCCTCCGCGCGGTACGTCGGTCCGGCGTCACGGCCGGGCGAGGCGATCGAGGGCTACGGGGAGATCGCGGGCTGACCGCCGCCGCGGGTCACGTCCCGGGAACGGGAACGACCCGCGAGCTCTGGTCCCACGGAAGGGGGCCGGCCGGACGTGCCGGCGAGCTCGCGGGTCGGGTGACTGCTGGTGCTGGGCCGAGGCCCGTTGTGGTCACGGGCGTTCAGCCCGCAGCCACCTCACGCGTCCGGGTGTCACTCATGTACCCGATCACCTCCTTTCCCGTGTAGCCCCACCGTACGACCGAGCCCTCCTCGAGAACAACGGCTTTTTC
>NZ_JBRIOU010000001.1:248942-255719 GCF_053474865.1 Streptomyces sp. CO7 | reverse complement strand
GACGGGGGGCGGTGGAGTTGAATGGGAGCCCCACGGCCCAGTCACAGGGGAGAGCCACCGTGACCGCTCCGACCGGCGAGGACCAGTGCGGCGACCGACTCCTCGCCGCCCTGCTGAACGGCATGGACGCCGCCCTCTGCGCCTTCGACGCCGACGGCGTGGTGACCCACTGGAACCGCGAGGCGGAACGCGTCCTCGGCTGGAGCGCCGCCGAGGCGGTGGGCCGCCGCGGCCTGTCCGGCTGGGCGGTCCGCCCCGCCGACGCCGCCGGCACCGAGGCCCGCCTGATGGCGGCCATGCACGCGCCCGGCCGCCGCGTCCACGACTTCGCGCTGCTCACCAAGGACGGCGGCCGCGTCCTGGTGCGGACCCAGTCCGCCGCCGTCCCCGGCCCGGACGGCCGACCCGCCGGCGTGTACCTCGCCTTCGGCCCGGCCGACGCGCAGACCGACCTGGAACGCTCCCTCGCCCTGAGCGAGGCCCTCTTCTCCGACGCCCCCTGGGGCGTGGTGCTGGTCGACGCGGACCTGCGCCCCGCCGTGGTGAACGCCCATGCCGCCCGCGCCCTGGGACGCGGCCGCGCCGCGCTGCTCGGGCGGCCGCTGGGCGAGATGCTCACCGAGGGCGTCCGCGAGGTGGAGGCCGCGCTGACCCACGTCCTTGCCCAGGGCGCGCCCCCGGCCCCCGCCGACCTGTGGGTCACCGTCGCCGGGCCCGCCGCTTCCGGTGACGCCGCGGCGGCCCCCGGTGCGGCTCCCGGTGCGGCCTCCGGAGCAGTTTCCGGGGCCGCTGCGGGGGAGCGCCGCTGCTGGCGCAGCGGCTTCGTGCGCCTGGCGTCGCCGCTGACCGAGGAGCCCACCCCGCTCGGCGTCGGCTGGCTGTTCCAGGACGTCACCGAGGCCCGCACCACCGAGCAGGAGGCCGCGGTCACCCGCTTCCGCGCCGCCCAGCTGCACCGGGCGTCGCGCGCCGCGGCCGAGTGCGACAGCCCGGCCGAGGCCGCCGCCGTCCACCTGGACTTCGCGCTCGCCGGCTTCGCCGACCACGCCCTGCTGGACCGGGCGGCCGGCGGCGCGGTGCCGGACGACGAGGAGACGCCGCTGCGCCTGGTGCGGACGGCCACCACGCCGTTCGGCACCCCGGGCGGCGGCGAGGGCGCCGACCGCTCGGGCCTGCCGGTGCCCTACCCGGCCGGGCACCCGGCGCTGCGGTGCGCGGAACGCGCGGGCACCGTGCGGGTGTCCGCCGCCGCCGGGTTCACCCGGCAGTGGCCGCAGGACGCCGCGCACGCCCTGTGCGTCCCGCTGCGCAGCCGGGGCCGCACGCTGGGCGTGGTCACCTTCCTGCGCGGCCCGGCCCGGGGACCGTTCGGCCGCCACGACGTCGCGCACGGCGAGGAGGTGGCGGGCCGGGTGGCCGCCGCCCTGGACCTGGCGGCGGCCCTGGAGAACCCCGCCGGGTGACCCCGGCCGTGGTCCCCGTGCCGGGGAAGCTCAGTGCTGGTGGAAGATGCGGTCCCGGTACCGGTCGAAGACCGCGTCGTTCCAGGCGCGGCCCCCGTCCACGTTGCCCGACCGCAGCAGCGGCGGCTCCACGCCCCGCTCCGCGAGCGTGCCCGCCGCGACCGCCATCACGGACTGCATGACCGCCGAGGTCACCACCGTGGAGGCGGAGGCGAACGGCGCGCCCACGCCGTCCAGGGTGAGTTCCGCGTCGCCCACCGCGACCTTGGAGTCGACCACCACGTCGCAGTGGTCCTTCAGGAAGGTGCCCGAGGGGTGGCCGGGCGAGGTCTCCCGCGCGTAGGCCACCGAGGTCACCCCGACCACCCGCACCCCGCGCGCCCGGGCCACGGAGGCCATCTCCACCGGGAGCGCGTTGCGTCCGGACAGGGAGATCACCACCAGCAGGTCCCCGGCGCGCAGCGGCGAGACGTCGAGCACCGTGGCCGCCAGCCCCTCCACCCGCTCCAGCGCCGAACCCAGGGTGGCCGGGCGCACGTCGACGCCGGTCAGCCCCGGCACCGACAGCAGGTTCATCAGCGCCATGCCGCCCGCCCGGTAGACCACGTCCTGCGCGGCCAGCGACGAGTGCCCCGCGCCGAAGGCGAACAGCCGCCCTCCGGAGCTCACCGTGTCCGCCACCAGTTCCCCGGCGGCGGCGATCGCCTCCGTCTCCTCCACCCGGACCCGCCGCAGCAGCCGTTCCGCCGCGTCGAAGTACCGGCCGACCAGATCGTCCGCGTGTCCGCTCACCGGCAGGCTCCCTCCTGTGTGTCGATGATCACCGTGAGGTCTGGACCACAACGGTGTCAACGGGTGGCATCGGCCGTTCGCCGAGGGGCAGTAGGGAGCCGAACCGGACTGTTTCGGTTCCTCCGGCAGGGCACGCTTGTCGGCCGCATGCGTAAGAATTGGTTGCGGAGTCGGCGCGCCGCCCGGAGCAGCCGGGCAGGCCTGACCGCCGAGGCTGCGCGCGGCTTATCGGCAGATGTATTGCGAGGGGCACGTATGTCCGGACTGATCGACACCACGGAGATGTATCTCCGCACCATCCTCGAGCTCGAGGAGGAAGGTGTGGTCCCCATGCGTGCCCGAATCGCGGAACGGCTCGACCAGAGCGGCCCGACGGTCAGCCAGACGGTGGCGCGGATGGAGCGGGACGGCCTGCTCTCCGTGGCCAGCGACCGTCACCTGGAGCTGACCGAGGAGGGCCGCCGGCTGGCGACGCGGGTGATGCGCAAGCACCGGCTGGCCGAGTGCCTGCTGGTGGACGTCATCGGCCTGGAGTGGGAGCAGGTGCACGCCGAGGCCTGCCGCTGGGAGCACGTGATGAGCGAGGCCGTCGAGCGGCGCGTCCTCGAACTGCTCCGCCACCCGACCGAGTCGCCCTACGGCAACCCCATCCCCGGCCTCGACGAGCTCGGGCAGGAGGCCACGGCCGACCCGTTCCTCGACGAGGGCATGGTGTCGCTGGCCGAACTGGAGCCCGGTCACGAGGGCAAGACGGTCGTCGTGCGCCGCATCGGCGAGCCCATCCAGACGGACGCGCAGCTGATGTACGCGCTGCGCCGGGCGGGCGTGCAGCCCGGTTCGGTGGTCAGCGTGACCGAGTCCCCCTCCGGTCTGCTGGTGGGCAGCGGCGGCGAGGCCGCGGAGCTGGACGGCGAGGTCGCCTCGCACGTCTTCGTGGCCAAGCCCTAGGGGTACTTCTTCGTCAGGTCCTGCGCCGTCAGCGGCTGCTCCGCCCTGCCGGGCCGAGGGCGGCCATGGGCGGTGTGGGCACCGCTTCCAGCGCCTCGGCGGGTCCCGCAGGGCGCCCGGGACCGCGTCGAGGGCCGTGCCGGTGGGGCCGCGCCGGCATCAGGTGCCCGTAGCGTGCCGTGCCCGCTCGTCTCCGCGCCCGGCTGCCGAGTCCTTGCGCACCCGCCGCGCCCGGCCGGTGCCCCGGTCCACGTACACGGCCGTGAAGACGGTCACCACCAGCAGCACCGGCGGCCTGAGGACCACGGTCAAGGCTTCGGTGGACGGTTACCGGCGTTACCGCTACGCCGGTTCGTCCACCACCGCGCCCGCCACCGCCTCGGGAGACTGCGTCGGCGTCCGGTGACCTGGGCGTCCACGGAGGCGCGCGTCCGCGGAGCTCCGCCGTCGAAGGGCCCGGCGGACGTTCGCGGGCGTCGTGCGCTCCCGCGCGGACGTCGTGACGCCCGTGCCGCGCGCCGTCTTTCACGCCGTCCGCCTTTTCAAGGTGGCTCACCGTGCGGCAGTGTGGTGGGCGAGGCATATGACCCGAGGACCCCGCCCCGAGGGGCGACCCACGCAACAGGGCCCCGGCGCGGCGTCGGCCGTGCCGGGGCCCGTCCTCCCCTGTGCCGACCTGGAGCCCCGAGCTCCCGAGGTCGGTCGTCCCCGCGGACCGCTTTTCCCCGAGTGGTCCGCCTCCCGCTCAGGATCTCCCCGCGTCGACGACGGTCAATCCCCGGCCGTGGTCACTCGAACGAGGGGTGTCGACGACAGGAACCCGCGTTCTCGAATACAGATTCGATAGTCTGCGGGAGATGGCGCAAAGCAGCGCACAACCGGGCAGACAGGCGTCAGGATGGGCGCGCGACAGGGCGCGCATTGAGGGGGCACGGATGGCACGGCGGATCGACCTGACCGGAGCGGGTGGCCTGCGCCTGGCCGCCTGGGAGTTCGCCGAGCCCCCCAAGCCGGCCGGGCAGGCGGGCTCGCAGGGGCGGGCGGACGGTTCTTCCTCGGGTCCGGCGCCCCTCACGGCCTCCGTCGCCGCGTCCGGGCCCGGGCCGCGCGGGGAGCCGGAGGAGGAGCCGTCGCAGGGGCCGGGTGTCCTGTTACTGCACGGGCTGCTGGGCCGGGCCTCGCACTGGGCGCAGACCGCCCGCGGCCTGTCCGGCAGGTGCCGCGCCGTGGCGCTCGACCAGCGCGGACACGGGCTCAGCGACCATCCCGAGGGGCCGGCCGGGCTGACGCCCGAGGCCTTCGTCGCCGACGCCGAGGCGGCCCTGGAGCAGCTGGGGCTGGGGCCCGCCGTGGTGGTGGGGCACGGCATGGGGGCGATGATCGGCTGGCGGCTCGCCGTCGCCCGGCCCGACCTGGTGCGCGGGCTGGTGCTGGCGGAGATGCGCGCGGCAGCCGTCGGGGCGGCGATGCACCGGGAGTGGGAGGACTGGCTGGCGGCCTGGCCCACGCCGTTCGCCACGCTGGGGGAGGTCCGGAAGTGGTTCTCCCGCGACCCGTGGGTGGAGCGGCCCAGTGAGGCCCGGGCCGGCTACTTCGCCGAGGTGATGACCCACGCGCCGGACGGCTGGCGCCCCGTGTTCGACCCCGAGCAGATGCGGCTCGCCCGCCGCGGCTGGGCCTTCGACGCCCACTGGGAGGAGCTCGCCCAGGTGCCGTGCCCCGCCCTGGTGGTGCGCGGCGTGGACGGCCAGCTGGGCCGGGCCGAGGCCCACGAGATGGTCCGCGTCCTGCCGCGCGGCGAGTACGCGGAGATCCCCGACGCCGGCCACCTCCTCCACCACGACCAGCCCGACGCCTGGCAGGACCTGCTGACCCGGTTCCTCCAGGGAGTCCTCACCCCTTGAACGGTCTGGGCGGCCCGCGCCCTCCGCTCAGCCCTTGCTGACGGCGGCCAGGATCTCCGGGAGGCGAGCGGCCGCCCGGGGCGCGGCCAGGCGCAGGCCGGTCACGGCCAGGAGGACGCCGTAGGCCGTGCCCACCGGCAGGAGCAGCCAGCTCCACGCGGCGGCGTGGCCGGCCAGGTGCAGCCAGACGGTCAGCGCGATCACCGGCGCGGAGAGGACCGCCGCGGCGGCCATGCCGCCGAAGATCGCCATCCACACCAGCCCGACCTGGCCGGGGGCCACGTTCCGGTTGCCCTCCGGCGGGATGGAGTAGGGGTGGCGCACGGAGGCCCACGCGCCGGTCGCCGTCATCGCGCCGAGCAGCGCCAGCGACAGGCCCAGGGCCTCGGGGAGCTTGCCCCACTCGCCGAGCACCGCCACCGTCGCCACGCACACCAGCACCGAGTAGGGCACCGCGTACGAGACCAGCGCCAGGGCCCGGCCCCACAGCTCGCGCAGCGCGTCCCGGGGGGAGGAGATGGTCATCGCGACCATCCAGAAGCCCGAGTAGTCCTGGCCGAACTGGTTGTACATCATCGAGCCGAGCATCCCGGCGGCGAAGCAGGCGAAGTACACCGACCCCGAGCCCTGCAGCGCGTTGAAGAGCGGCACGATCAGCCCGACCGCGAGCGAGACCACCAGCGCGGCCCGGGTCTTCGGGTCGCGCCAGGCGTAGCGCAGGCTGCGCTCCATCACGGTGCTGACCCGCCCGGGCGGCAGCAGCCGGACGACCACCGAGCCGCCCGGGCGGCGCCCCGCGCGGGCCGCGGCCGGCTCGGCGGCCTGCAGGGTGGAGGAGTCGGGCGCGGTCATCAGCCGGGTCAGCGTCGCCGACCACCAGCGCAGCGCGAGCGCCAACGCCAGCGCGGTGAGCCCCAGTTGCACGGCGGCCGTGCCGTACGCGCCGTCGCTCGCGGCGTCGACGGCGCCGATCGCGGAGGCGGGCGGGACCCAGCGGAGCACCTCGGCGAACGGGTCCAACTGGGCCAGCCCGGACGCGCCGAGCCGCTGCACGCCGAAGTTGACGGCCTGCGCGCCGATCGCCACGACCAGGCCGCTGACCACGGCGAGGTCGCGGCCCCGGCGGCTGGAGAGCAGCCGGGTGTTCGCGGTGACCACGGCCCGGGCCAGCGCCACACAGGTCAGCAGCGCCAGCGCCACCGCGACCACGGCGGTCGCCGCGCCGGCCGCGCCGCGTGCCACGGCGATCGCCGAACCGGTCAGCAGGCAGAGCGTGAACAGCGGGCCGATGCCCACCAGCGAGGCGGCCAGCAGCGCCCGCACCAGGGGACGGGGCCGCAGCGGCAGCAGGACCAGCCGGGTCGCGTCCAGGGTCTCGTCGCCGCTGGAGGAGAAGAGCGGCATCACCGCCCAGCCCAGTGCCAGCACGGCGGTCAGCGGCACCACCACCGAGACGGCGTGCGGATGGCCGCGCAGCAGGAGCAGCCCGAGCAGGAGGAAGGCGGCCAGCAGCAGCACCACGACCGCGGAGGCGATGTACGCCGCGCGCCGGCCGCCGGACTGCCGCAGGCCGTTGCGCACGATCGACAGCTTCAGCCGGACCATCACCCCGGTGACGGAGTCGGCCCGCCCGGCGGAGGCCGCGGAAGGGGAAGGGGAAGGGGAAGGGG
>NZ_JBRIOU010000001.1:244683-248842 GCF_053474865.1 Streptomyces sp. CO7 | reverse complement strand
GTCCAGGCTGCTGCCCGCGTCCCGGCCGCCCGCCCCCACCAGTTCGAGGAAGGCCTGCTGCAGCGAGGGGGCGTCCCCGCGTACCTCCGCCAGCGTGCCCGCGGCGCGGATCCGGCCGGCGGCCAGCACCGCCACCCAGTCGCAGAGGGACTCCACCAGTTCCATCACGTGGGAGGAGAAGACCACCGTCGCGCCGGAGGCGGTGTACCGCTCCAGCACCGTGCGGATGGTCTGCGCGGAGACCGGGTCGACGCCCTCGAACGGCTCGTCGAGGAAGAGCACCTCGGGGTTGTGCAGCAGCGCCGAGGCGAGCCCGATCTTCTTGCGCATGCCGGTGGAGTAGTCGACGACCAGCTTGTCGCGGGCGGCGGAGAGGTCGAGGACCTCGATCAGCTGGGCCGCCCGCTTGTCGGTCTCCTCGCCGGGCAGACCCCGCAGGCGGCCCGCGTAGGAGAGGAGCTCGCTCCCCGAGAGCCGTTCGAAGAGCCGCAGCCCCTCGGGGAGGACGCCGATCCGCGCCTTCACCGCGGCGGGGTCGCGCCACACGTCGTGCCCGACGACCTCCACCCTGCCCTGGTCGGGCCGGAGCAGCCCGGTGATCATCGAGAGGGTGGTGGTCTTGCCGGCGCCGTTGGGGCCGACCAGGCCGACGAACCGCCCGGCGGGCAGCTCCAGGTCGATCCCGCCGACGGCGACGTGGTCGCCGAAACGTTTCCAGAGGCCTTCCACGCGTACGGCGGCAGTCATCTCATCCCTCCGCTGGGCCGGTACCGGGCACGGAACCGACCCTATGGCCCTCACGGCCGCGCGGCTCCCCCTCCGCAGCGACGAACCGGACGTACGGGCGGTTCCGCCACGCGGGGCGGCGGAACCGCCGTCGGCCCGGCGGAGGGTCAGCGGGTGCAGGCGTAGGCGAGGGCGGGCACCAGCACGGCCGCGTCGGGAAGGCGGCGGTCGGCCGGGGTCCGGACCCACTGGACCGGACCGCGCGCCCCGTAGCGCGTCGGCGGCGCCGGGATCCATCCCCCCGCGCCGGTGACCGTGAGATCGAGAGCCTCGGGGGTCCACCCCAGCGCCCGGACCGCGCGCGGCACCCGCGCCACCGCGCCCGGGGCCACCAGGAACCGCATCCGGCGGTCCGGCGACAGCAGCACCGGGCCCGCCGCGCCCTCCGTGCCCAGCCGGTCCAGCCGGGCGAGCGCGAGGAACCCCGCCGTCTCCGGGACGTCCACCACGTCGAACCCGTGCCCCGTCGGCAGCAGCACCGCGGCCTCGGGGCGGCGGCTCCACATCCGCCGGGCGACCGCCCCGCTGAGCGTGGCCCGGTCCGCCCAGTCCGGCCCCTCCGGATGCGCCCCCGGCAACGGGCAGGCCGCGTCACCGCAGGAGCAGCGCACCACCCCCGCCGCCGTCTCCAGCGACACCCCGGGGAATACCTGCCACTGCCGTTCCTCGGCATAGCGCACGGCGGCCTCGAGCGCGGAGGAGACCGGCGTGCGGGCGTCGTCGGAGCCCTGAAGGCCTGCCTCGCCGCGCTGGTGGGGGATAGGAGTGACTTCGGTGCCGGAGATCGTATTTTCCACGAACGACTCAACTCCTTTCATCCGTCCGGGTTACGCCGGACACACGGAAGGGGAACTGCCGCGCCAGGGAGCACGGGGCGCACAGGTGCATTCGAGGGGGCGCGCGGGCGGCGGGCGAGCGGGCGCTGGGTAGCCACTGGGGGTCCCGGCCGGGCGCACCGGCCAGGACCCGCGTGATCGCGGGACCACCAGGACCGCACCAGGCACCACCCAGGGCACCAACGGCATGCAACAGGGGGTACTCGATGGCCGCCAGGCCACTCGTCGCACGGCAGCCCAACGAACGGCTGCAGGCACTCATCCAGGAGGCGGGCTGCTCCAACGCCGGGCTGGCCCGCCGGGTCAACCTGTGCGGCGCGGAACACGGTCTCGACCTGCGCTACGACAAGACCTCGGTGGCCCGCTGGCTCCGCGGCCAGCAGCCCCGGGGGCGCGCTCCCGCCGTCATCGCCGAGGCGCTCGGCCGCAAGCTCGGGCGCGCCGTCACCATCGACGAGATCGGCATGGCCAACGGCAAGAACCTCGCCACCGGCGTGGGCCTGCAGTTCGCCCCCACCGTGGCGGGCGCGGTCGAGCAGGTCAGCGAGCTGTGGCGCAGCGACGTGGGGCGGCGGGACTTCCTGGCCGGCACCTCGGTGGCCGCCTCGGCCCTGGTGGAGCCCAGCCGCGACTGGCTGATCTCCGCCCCGGACCCGCAGGTCGCCCGCGCGGTCGGTCCCCGGGTCGGCCCCTCCGACGTGGACGCGGTCAAGGCGATGACGCAGGCCCTGGTCGACCTGGACCACCGCTTCGGCAGCGGTCACGTCCGGCCGGTCCTGGTCCACTACCTCAACAGCGTGGTCTCCGGGCTGCTCTCCGGGTCCTACAAGGAGTCGGTGGGGCGCGAGCTGTTCGCCGCGGTCGCCCGCCTCACCGAACTGGCCGGCTACATGGCGGTGGACACCGGGCAGCCCGCGCTCGCCCAGCGCTACTACATCCAGGCGCTGCGCCTGGCCCAGGCGGCAGGCGACCGCGGCTACGGCGGCTACGTGCTCGCGGCCTCCATGAGCCACCTGGCGGCGCAGCTCGGCAACCCGCGGGAGATCGCCCAGCTGGCCCGCGCGGCCCAGGAGGGCGCGCGCGGCCGGGTCACCCCGCGCGCCCAGGCGATGTTCCACGCCGCCGAGGCGCGGGGGCACGCGGTGCTGGGCGACACGGCGGCGGCCGAGGTGGCCTGCGGCAGGGCGCTGGACGCCATGGAGGCGGCAGCCGGCGCCACCGAGGCCGGCGACGACCCGGTGTGGATCAGCCACTTCGACGAGGCCTACCTCGCCGACGAACTGGCCCACTGCCACCGGGACCTCGGGCAGGCCGAGCAGGCCGAGCGCTACGCCCGCCGGTCGCTGGACGGCCACCCCGAGACCCGGGCACGCCGCCGGGCCATCGGCCACGTGCTGCTCGCCACGGCCCAGCTGCAGCGCAGGGAGCTGGAACAGGCCTGCGCGACCGCGCTGGACGCCGCGCGGATCCTCGGCTCGCTGCGCTCGGACCGGGGTGCCGAGTACCTGGACGACTTCCGGCACCGCCTGGAGCCGTACCGCTCCGAGGCCCCGGTCCGCGCCTTCACGGAGCGCCTGGCCGTGGCGTGAGGCGAGGGCGCGCGGCCGCGCCCCGCGAGCGGCGCCGGCTCCAACTGGGCTGCTCACAGGGTGCGGTGGGAGGTTGGGTGGAGGGCACGGCGGACGAGCGGGTAGCGTGAGCCGACGATTCCGCAAGCCCCCCGATGTAGGAGCCCCGGTGACGCAGAGTGGACACGGCGGTCCGTGGACGCCGGACCAGCCGGACCGGTCGCCGTACCCGCGACCGTCGCAGCCGGAGGAGAACTGGCAGGGCGCCGGGACCCACGGCGACGGGACCCACGGCGACGGGACCCACGGCGACGGTGCCCACGGCGCCTGGGACTCCGCACCGCAGCTGTGGACCGGCGCGCCCGGACCCGGCCCGCTGCCCCCCGAGACCCCGGCGGGCAGCGGTCACGGCGAGGCCGCCACCCAGTACCTCCCGCCGGTGCCTCCGGGTCCGTCCACGTCGACGGGTCCGTCCGCGCCGCACGGCGGGCCGGGCCACCAGGGCCACACGGGACAGCCGGGCCACCAGGGGCAGCCGGGCCACCAGGGCCACACGGGACAGCCGGGCCACCAGGGGCAGCCGGGCCCCACGGGCCAGCCGGGCCACCTGGGTCACCCGGCGCACCCCGGTCAGGCCGGGACCGGTGGCTTCGCCGACGAGGCCGCCACGCAGTTCATACAGCCCATACCCGCGGCGCCCGGCGACTTCGCGGCCACCCAGTTCATCCCCCCGGTGCCGGCCGGCGACCAGGCCGCCACCCAGTACCTCCCGCCGGTCCCGCCGCAGTCCGCGGACGGCCCGCAGCACGCCGGGCAGCACCCGCAGCACCCCCAGCAGCACTCCGCCCAGCATCCCGCGCCGCATTCCCCGCAGCAGGGCATGGACCGCGACACCCAGATGCTGCGCCGGATAACCGGGCCCCAGGCGCAGTCTCCCGGCGGCGACGGCGAGGCCACCCAGTACCTCCC
>NZ_JBRIOU010000001.1:240393-244583 GCF_053474865.1 Streptomyces sp. CO7 | reverse complement strand
GCTGCGCCCCGCCCCCCGCCCCGGCCGCCCCCGGCCGGCGCGGCGGCCGGATCCCGCTGCTGGCGGCGGCCGGCGTCGGCATCGTGGTGCTGGGCATCGGCATCGGCTCGCTGATGGACGGCGCCGACGACCCCGCCAAGGGCTCGGCCGCGGCGGACTCACCGACGCCCTCCGCCTCGCAGGAGGAGGACTCCGGCGGGGAGAAGAAGGAGGAGAACAAGGCGCGCGAGCAGGCCGTCGCCCTGGACAAGCTGCTCGCCGACAGCGGCAACAGCCGCTCCGCGGTGGTCGGCGCCGTCGAGAACGTCCGGCGCTGCGAGAAGCTCGGCGAGGCCGCGCAGGCGCTGCGCGGCGCGGCCCAGCAGCGCGCCGACCTGGTCACCCGCCTCAACGAGATCCAGGTCGACCAGCTCCCGCAGCACGCCGCGCTGACCCAGGCGCTCACCAAGGCCTGGCAGGCCTCCAAGTCGGCCGACGAGCACTACGCGAACTGGGCCGACCAGGTGGCCGGCGACCGCGGCAAGTTCTGCAAGCACGGCCACGCCCGCAACACCCCGGAGACCGGCGCCGCCGTCGAGCAGAGCGGCACCGCCACCGCGGAGAAGCAGAAGGCGTCCGACCTGTGGAATCCGATCGCCAAGGAGTGGAAGCTCACGGAGCGGCGTCCGATCCAGCTCTGACCTGCGGCGACACCCCCGGGCCCGCTGTCGTGACGGCCTCCCGGCGCTCGCCCCCGGGATCCGCGGCCGACGGCGGAACGTACGATCGGATGTCGTGCAGACTTCGGTGAACTCTTCCCGCCACGGGCGTCGCTCCTCCACCATGGGCGTCATGCCCCTCAACGACATGCCGTGGTGGCGCTGGCGCGGGAACGTCCGCTCGGCGCTGCACATGCTCTCCGACCCGGACTTCCAGCGGGACGTCTGGCTGGCCGGGGCCGACGGGTACGGCGACGTCACGGACGCCGTCTACCGCCTGGTCGAGGACACCTGGCTGGACAACTGGTCCGCCGAGAAGTACGTCGGCACGATCTTCCGGGACTCGCAGGAGGCGGCGCTGGTCGACACGGCCGTGCTGCGGGTGCTGCGCATCATGCACCAGGTGGGGCCGGACGCGCCGGTGTCGGCGTACATGGCGCATGCCGGGTGGCCGGAGGCGGTCCGTGCGGCCCGGGACGCGCACGTGCGGATGGCCGTCGGGGACGGCGACGACCCCGACACCCCGCCCCAGTCCCTCGAGGTGCTGCGCATCCTCACCCGCACCGCCTGACCCGGCCACGGAGTGTCCCGGATGTAGGACAAGGGCGGCGTGGGCGGGGGGCGATGTGCGACCCTGGCGGGCATGAGTGAACAGTCCGCCGCCGCGCCTGTCGAGCAGTACGTCCTCACCCTCGCCTGCCCGGACAAGCAGGGCATCGTGCACGCCGTGTCGAGCTACCTCTTCATGACCGGCTGCAACATCGAGGACAGCCAGCAGTTCGGCGACCACGACACGGGCCTGTTCTTCATGCGGGTCCACTTCTCGGCCCCCGCCCCGGTGAGCCTGGACAAGCTCCGCGCCAGCTTCGCGGCGATCGGCGACTCGTTCCACATGGAATGGCAGATCGGCCAGGCCGGCGAGAAGATGCGCGTGCTGCTGATGGTGAGCCGCTTCGGCCACTGCCTGAACGACCTGCTCTTCCGCGCCTCCACCGGCGCACTCCCGGTGGACGTCGTCGCAGTGGTGTCCAACCACACCGACTTCGCCGAGCTGGTGGGCTCGTACGACGTGCCGTTCCACCACATCCCGGTGACCCGGGACACCAAGGACCAGGCCGAGGCCCGCCTGCTGGAGATCGTCCGCGAGGAGGGCGTCGAACTCGTCGTCCTGGCCCGCTACATGCAGGTGCTCTCCGACGACCTGTGCAAGCAGCTCAGCGGGCGGATCATCAACATCCACCACTCCTTCCTGCCGAGCTTCAAGGGCGCCAAGCCGTACCACCAGGCGCACACCCGCGGCGTGAAGCTGATCGGCGCCACCGCGCACTACGTGACCGCGGACCTCGACGAGGGCCCGATCATCGAGCAGGAGGTCGAGCGGGTCGGCCACGAGCTGACGCCCGAGCAACTGGTCGCGGTCGGTCGTGACGTCGAGTGCCAGGCGCTGGCCCGTGCCGTGAAGTGGCACGCCGAGCGGCGGGTGCTGCTCAACGGCCGCCGGACCGTGGTCTTCTCCTGACGGTCAGAGCCGGCTGAGCGAGGCCGCCGCGTAGAGCACGTCCTCGACGGCGGCCCGGTCGCCGCTCTGGCCCGCCGCCGCGTCCCGCGGCCTTATGTGGCCGGCCACCACCTGCGCGAACTCCTCGTCGTCCAGCACCACATGGGCGACGACGTGGTGCTCCGAGGGCAGCGCGGCGGGGGAGTCCAGCGGGATCAGCCACTCGCCGCCGCCACGGCCCTCGACCTCCAGCATCAGACTGCGCCCCGGACGGCCCGCGGAGACCAGATGGCGTGCGCCCGGAGAGGGCTGCGCGGCCCGGCCCGCCCGGCGCCGGGCGGCCAGCGCGTCCGGCAGCCTGCGGGCCGCCAGGTCGAGCAGGGCGTGCAGGTGACGCGGCGCGGGCGGCCGGTAGGGGTAGTTGACCGCGTCCGCGATGTCGCCGCCGTGCACCCAGCAGGCGAAGGCCCGCTCCAGCATGGCGTCCCGCAGCGGGATCTCGCAGGGCCCGTACGGCACGGGCAGGCCGCCCGTGGTGCCGCCGGTGAACGAGGCGGTCCGCACCAGGTCGTGGCTCTGCGCCCGCCAGGGGTCCCGCACCTCACGGGTGGGCGGACGGTTCAGCGCCGCCCAGTAGGCCCGGGTGCGGGAGGTCGGGGTGCCGCTGCCGCCGGCCGGAGCGGGGCCCGGCAGCGCGGACAGCGGGTCGGCGAGACCCAGGGCGACGGCGACCAGCCCGTCCACCGCCATCAGGTGGGCGATCACCTTGGCGACGGTGGAGCGGTGGTGGCGCTCCTCGTCCTCCTCGATCCAGCGCAGCCGGACCGGGGCGTGCCACTCCGCCTCGTCGATGTCCTGGAGCAGCGCGTCCAGCCGGGCGGTCTCCGCGTCGTAGGGCGTCGCCCACTCCGGGACCGGGATGCGCGGCGGGCGCCGGTCGAGGCAGGCGTCCAGCACCCGGGTCCGCAGCAGCGGGTCCAGGTCCAGGCTCTCCGGGCGCTGCAGCAGCGGCACCGCGTCGCGCAGCGACCGGGCCTCGTCGGCGCACCGGCGGCACACCGCCAGGTGGGCGTCGACCGCGGCCGTCTCGGCGGGCGTGCAGACCGCGAGCGCCCAGGCGCCCAGCATGGCCTTGAGCTCCGCGTGCGTGGCGGGCACCGCCGGCGGGCGCTCCTCGCGCGTGCCCGGACTGCGGGACGGCTCCGCGGAACCGGCCGCCGACGGCAGCCGTCCCCCGTGGGGCCGGTTGGAGCCGGCGCCCCTGGCGGGACGCCGCCCCGGCCCGCGACCCGGGGCGCCCGCGTCCTGCTCCCAGGGCTCCTCGCCGTGGGTCGGCCCGCCGTACGCCTCCGCGTCCCGGTTCACGCCGCGCCTCCCGGGCCGCGATCGGCGTCCGGCAGCGACTTCGGCGGGGTGACCGCGTGCGCGGTGGACAGCAGCTGGAGGCCCAGACGCATCCGGCGGCGGATCTCCACCTCGGTGACGCCGAGATCGGCGGCGGCTCCCCGGTAGTCCCGGCGGTGGTGGTAGGCGAGGTTCAGCGCGGCCCGCAGCGAAGCGGGCATCGACGTCACGATGTAGTCGGCGCGGGCGGCGACGGCCGCCTCGCGGACCTTCTCCTGGAGCTCCTCGCGCGCCTCGGGATCCTCCGGGTCGGCGCCGTCGCGCCGCAGTTCGGCGGCTCCCCGCGCGTGCAGCCGGCGCACCGCGAGGTCGCGGGTCAGCTCGGAGAGCCAGGTGCGCACCGGGCCCCGGCCCGGGTCGTGGGCGGAGGGGTTCTCCCAGACCTGGGCGAAGACCTCGCGGGTCACCGCGTCGGCGGCCCGCTCGTCGTCGAGCACCCGGTTGGCCAGCCCGTGGACCAGGGAGGCGTACCGGTCGTAGAGCTCGCTGAGCGCCGCCGCCTCCCCGCGCTCGAGCCGTTGCTGCATCCTGCGCTCCGCGCGGACCGGTCCGTCCGTGGCGACCGCCACAGTCCCCTCCCTCCGGTTGCC
>NZ_JBRIOU010000001.1:236582-240293 GCF_053474865.1 Streptomyces sp. CO7 | reverse complement strand
CCCCCGTGCCCCGTCACTTCCGCCCCGCCCCGCGGGGTCCTCCCTGACGAATGTAGTCGGCACCCGGTGCCGCGCACGGCTCTTTCCCGCAAACGCGCGCCCCGGAAGCGCTCCCACGTGATAAGGGTCGCGCGGCGCGGGCTCCGGTGGCACCAGGTGTGCGTCTTGTCCCCCTACAACGACCGCAATTGATCGATGTGTGAGAATTTTCGATCGAATGAGGTCGAATAAGCCTGAAAGTGGCTGGTCGATGTCTGGTTCTCCAGGTCCGGCCCTGGGTTTCATGGGGGTGTGGCGGGGGCAGGGGCGCTGCCACAGGACCGCCTCCGGCGAGTAAGGGGCACGATGTGGCGTTCACGGTGACCGGCACCGAGCACGACGGATGGGTCGTGCTCCGGGTGTCCGGCGAGATGGACCTGATGACCTCGCCCGAACTGCGCCGCCGGGTGCACGACGCGGTGGCCGGAGGTCACCGCAGTGTGGTCGTCGACCTCTCCGGTGTCTTCTTCTGCGACTCCAGCGGCGTCGGCGTGCTGATCGCGGCCCGGCGGCTGCTGCGTTCCTGCGGCGGCCGGTTGCGGCTGGTGCTCCCGGCCGCGGGCGCGGAGGACGGGTCGCACGTGAACCGGGTGCTGGGCGCGCTCGGGGTGCGGCGGCTCTTCGAGGTCTTCCCGGACGCGGACGCGGCACTGGACGACGACATCCGCCCGATGTCGGCGTGAGCCGGGCCGGGACCCGGACACAGGAGCATGCAACACGCCCGGTGCGCCGACGAGTTGACAGCCGCCTCGCGACCGGGGTTCACCCGTGCGTGATCAGGAGGCGCACGTCACGCACCGTCGCGGCCGCGCGGTCACGGAGAGTTGACGCGCCCGGGCGCGGGACCGGATCCGCCCACCGCCCGGAGTCGGTCCGCCCTCGGGTACCTTGGGTGAAATGCGACGGATGCCAGGGCCCAACGGCCCTGGCGCGAGGGCGCATCGCACGGCGGGAGTCGTCGCACAGTATGCCGCACGGGTACTCCTTCGCGCTGGAATATGCCCGAAGCGCTTGTTGGCGTGACTCAGTGTCAACCATGCTGTGCTTCCAGGGAGTCACGGTCCGTGACTCCGTGTCGTGTCCGCCGGTTCGGATGGTGTGAGCGGTGCAGGTGCTTCAAGTGCAGTTGGAGATCCGGCCCGACCCCGCGGAAGTGGGGAGAGCCCGGAGATGGGCCCGGTCACGGCTCGCGGGGTCCGGCATGGACGCCGACGAGTCGCTGGCCGAGACGGTGATCCTGCTCGTGTCGGAGCTGGTGACCAACGCGGTGGTGCACACGGGGTGTCCCGCAGTACTGCGGCTGGTGCTGCCGGCCGAGGACCCGGGTGAGGCCCCGGCCGGCGCGATGCCGCCGGTCCGCCTGGAGGTCGCCGACGCGGACTGCCGGGCGCCGGTGCCGCGATGTTCCGACGAGGACGAGACGGGCGGCCGCGGCCTCGCGCTGGTCGACGGCCTGGCCGACCGCTGGGGCTGGACCCGTGAGGGCGCCGGCAAGCGGATCTGGTGCGAACTCGACCGCGGCGCACAGTCCGGCACGGGCGGCGCGGCGACGGTCGCGTACGGCACGGGCGTCGCGGCGTGCGGGGGCCTGGCCTACGAGGCGGTCTGACCGAGTGGTCTGATCGCGCGGCCCGAGCGGGCGGCCTGAACGCGCGGTCTGAACGCGCAGCCTCGACGTGCGGCCTCGACGTGCGGCCTGAACCTGGCCCCGAGGCGTGCCGACTGCGGCGTGCCGAGCCTGCGCGCCGGGTCCGCGGCGCACCGAACCTCAGCCGCGCCGGACGTGCGGCGCACCTGACCCGCGGCGCTTCCCCGGCCGCGATCCTGAGGCGTGACGAACCTGCGGTGCTCCGCTCCGGCCCCGAGGTCTTCCTTCCCCTTCTTTACCCGCTCCCTCTCCCTCCCTCCGGTGTCGCTGAACGGGAGGTGCGAAAAGTTGTCCACAGGGTGTGGACAACTTTCAGCGGGTCTCGTGGAACGTGCGGCGGTAGGTCGTCGGAGCCACACCGAGGACGGCGCGGACGTGCTGGCGCAGGGACTGCACGCTGCCGAACCCCGCGTCGCGGGCGATGCGTTCCACCGGCAGGTCGGTGGTCTCCAGCAGGTGCCGTGCCCGCTCCACCCGTTGCAGGGTCAGCCACTCCCCGGGGCTCACCCCGGTCTCCTCGCGGAACCGCCGGGTGAAGGTCCGCACCGACAGCGATTCGCGTTCCGCCAGGTCACGCAGCCGTACCGGCTCGTGCAGCCGCTCGAGCGCCCAGGCCCGCGCCCGCGCCGTGCCCGCCGCCCGCGCCTCCGGCACCGGACGCCGCACGTACTGCGCCTGCCCGCCGTCGCGGTGCGGCGGCACCACCGTGACCCGGGCGACCTCCGCGGCCACCGCCGCCCCGTGGTCCCGGCGCACCAGGTGCAGGCAGAGGTCGATGCCCGCGGCCACTCCCGCCGAGGTCAGCACGTCACCGTCGTCGACGAACAGGACGTCGGGGTCCACCCGGACCTGAGGGAAGAGCCGTTGGAAGTGCTCGGTGCTCGCCCAGTGGGTGGTGGCCGGGCGGCCGTCCAGCACGCCGGCCGCGGCAAGCACGTAGGCGCCCGTGCAGATGGACACCAGCCGGGTGCCGGGGCGGATCACGGCGAACGCCGCCGCCAGCTCGTCGGTGAGCACGCCCCTCTCGTGCAGCACGCCCCGCTCGTGGGACGCCGGCACCACCACGGTGTCCGCCCGGGCCAGCGCCTCCGGACCGTGCTCGACCCGCACCGCGAAGTCGGCGTCGGTGCGGACCTCGCCCGGCGGACCGGCCGAGCAGGTCGTCACCTCGTACAGCGGGCGGCCGTCCGTGCCCCTGGCCCGCCCGAAGATGCGGTGCGGTATGCCCAGCTCGAAGGGGATCAGCCCGTCCCTCACCAGCACCGCCACCCGGTGCGGCCCGCGGCTCCGCCCCGGGTTCCGCGCCGGGTTCTGCCCGGGGCCCTGCTCCGTCCGGCCTGCGTCCTGCTCCGTCATGCGGGGAGCGTAGCCCGGGAGGATGGTCGCGTGGCCCGATCCTGTCGAACGGTGTCCCTCGGGCCACTCGTCCCGGAGGGGCCGGGGAACGGATGCTGTCCCGGTGACACAGACGGAACTCGGTACACCCGCCCCCGCCCTCCCGGCGCGGCCGCCGCGTACGAAGGGCCCGCTGGGCCCGCGCGGCCCGAAGGCATGGATGCCGCACCGCGCCTGGCTGGTGGTGGCGGTCGCCTTCGTGACGATCATCGGCGCCGCGGCCTTCCGCACCCTGCCGGGGCTGGTCACCGACCCGCTCGCCGAGGACTTCGGGTGGTCGCGCGGCACCATCGGCGCGGCCGTCTCCGTCAACCTCGTGCTCAACGGACTGATCGCCCCCTTCTCCGCCGCGCTGATGGACCGCTTCGGCATCCGCCGGGTGGTGACCGGCGCGCTCGGCCTGATCGCGGTGGGCGTCGGCGCGGGCGTGGTCATGCGGGAGGCGTGGCAGCTCCTGCTGCTGTGGGGCGTGCTCGTGGGGCTGGGCACCGGCGCGCTGGCCACCGGCTTCGCGGCCACCGTCACCAACCGGTGGTTCGCCGAACGCCGCGGCCTGGTCTCCGGCATCCTCACGGCGGCCGGCGCCTCGGGACAGCTGGTGTTCCTGCCGGTGCTGTCCTGGCTGGTCG
>NZ_JBRIOU010000001.1:231617-236482 GCF_053474865.1 Streptomyces sp. CO7 | reverse complement strand
GCGCTTGCCGCGCTCGCCGTGGTGCCGCTCGCCTGGCTGCTGATGCGGGACCACCCCGCCGACGTGGGGCTCCCGCTCCTCGGAGCCACCGAGGTGACCCCGCCGCCGCCCCCGGTCCCCGGGGTGGCCCGGCGTGCGCTGACGGTGCTGTCGCGGGCGGTGCGCACCGGCACGTTCTGGCTGCTCGCCGCGTCCTTCGCGATCTGCGGGGCCTCCACCAACGGGCTGATCCAGACCCACTTCGTGCCCGCCGCGCACGATCACCCGCACCACATGCCGGTCACCGCGGCGGCCTCGCTGCTGGCGGTCATCGGGGTCTTCGACGTGGTCGGCACGATCGCCTCCGGCTGGCTCACGGACCGCTTCGACTCGCGTCGGCTGCTCGCCGTGTACTACGCGCTGCGGGGGGTCTCGCTGCTGTTCCTGCCGATGCTGCTGGCGCCGGCGGTCCATCCGCCGATGCTGTTCTTCATCGTCTTCTACGGGCTGGACTGGGTGGCGACGGTGCCGCCGACGATCGCGCTCTGCCGGGAGCACTTCGGGGAGGACGGGCCGATCGTGTTCGGGTGGGTCCTGGCCTCCCATCAGGCCGGGGCGGCGGCCGTCGCGTTCCTCGGCGGGGTGGCGCGGGACGTCTTCGGCACGTACGACGTGGTCTTCCACGCCTCCGGTGCGCTGTGTGCCGCGGCGGCCCTCATGGTCCTCGTCATCCGCCGCCGCGCTGCCTGAGGTCCCGGTCCCCGGGGCCGCAGGTCAGCGGGCGGCGCGGACGATGGCCTTGGCGAGGCGTTCCGCGTCGCGGGAGAGTTCGCGGAGGGTCCCGCTGATCGGCGTCGTGAAGCCCGTGAAGAAGAGTCCTGGCGCGTTCCGCGGGGACCGCGGACCGTGCGCGGTGGGAAGCCCCCGCGCGTCGAGCACGTCGAGGTGCCCGAGCAGCCCTTCCAGCCCCCGGTCGTACCCCGTCGCCGCGACCACCACCTCGGGCGTGATCCGCGACCCGTCCGCCAGCAGGACCTCCGCCCCGTCGCACCCGTCGACCGCCGCGACGACCTCCACCCGCCCCCGCCGCACCGCGTCGATCAGCCCCGCGTCCTGCACCGGGATCGCCCCCTGCCGCACCCGGGAGTACAGGCCGGTGTCCGGACGCGGCAGCCCGTGCGCGGACAGGTCGGGGACGCTGATCTTCGCCATCGCGCGGGCCAGCCGGTCCACCACCGGCACCGGCAGCCGCCGCACCAGGATCGCCGTGTTCTGCGCGGGCCACCCCGCCGTGGAGCGCCGCACGATGTGCGGCGCCGTCCGCACCGCCAGCCGCACCCGCGCCGCGCCGCCCTCGACGAGGTCGACGGCGAGCTCCGCGCCGGTGTTGCCCACGCCGACGACCAGCACGTCACGCCCGGCGAAGGCGGTGCCGGAGCGGTAGTCCGAGGCGTGCAGGAACTCCCCGGCGAAGTCGTCGAGGCCGGGCCAGCCGGGGACGCGCGGGGTGTGGTTGTAGCCGGTCGCCACGACGACGGCGCTGCCGGTGAGCCGCCGCCCGCCGGTGGCGTGCAGCACCCAGGCGCCGCCGCCGTCACCGTCATCGGCCCGCTCCAGGCGGCTCACCTCGACGCCGGTGACGACCTCGAGACCGTGGTGCTCGACGTACTTCTCCAGGTAGCGCACCACGTCGTCGCGGGCCGGCCACCGGCCGAAGGAACGCGGCATCGGCAGCCCGGGCAGCGAGGACCGCTTGCGGGTGGTGTGCAGCCGGAGCCGGTCGTAGTGGCGGCGCCAGGAGTCGCCCACCCGGGGCGCCTTCTCCAGGACCACGGCGCGGATCCCGCGGGCCCGCAGCGCCTGGGCGGCTGCCAGGCCTCCGGGTCCGCCGCCGATGACGTAGACGGGGTGCTGGGCGCGGGACCGGGAGTCCTGAGGGACAGGCTTTTCGAGCATGATGCCGAAATCCTATGCACGGCATCACTCGATTGGTCTCATTCAAGATCGGAATTGATTCCGAATCGGTCACGCTCAAGGGTGAATTGTGAAGGCCGACGGAAGGCCGCCGGAAACCGCGCGTGATGACAGGACGCGAACCCCTGGGGCGTACTACCGCGTCGGCTTCTTCCCGGTGACCCCGAGGTGCACCAGCTGCGCCAGGCTCGGCCGCAGTTCCGCGGCCTTGTAGCCCCAGCCCTGGTGGCCGCCCTTCTGGTGCGAGGCCGCAGCGGAGAGCATGGCGACCAGTGAGGCGGCCGTCGCCGCGGGGCTCACGTCCTGGTCGACCTTGCCCTTGGAGCGCAGGCCCTCGATCGCCTCCGTCAACCCCTTGTGCAGGGTCCCCAGAATGCGCAGACGCAGCTTGGAGAACCGTTTGTCCCCCTCGGCGGCGGCCAGGTCGACGACCCGCAGGATCGCGTCGTTGGCCCGCCAGAAGTCCATGAACCCGTCGACCAGTTCCTGGGCCGTCTGCCATCCCGCGCGCCCTGTCCAGGACCGGCCCTCCAGCAGGCCGCCCAGCCCCGCGCCGCCCGCCGCCAGGTCCTCGGCGATCTCCAGGACGGCGCTCTCGACGTCCGGGAAGTACTGGTAGAAGGTCGCGGGGGAGGTGCCGGCCCGGCGGGCGACGTCGATCACCTTGACGTCGCGGTAGGGGGCGGAACCGAGCATTTCTCCGAGGCAGTCCAGCAGCTTCTGCCGCGTCGCCTGCCCTCGCCGACCAGCCACGCGGCCGTCGACCGTGCGTACGTGTCCTGTCATGTCGTCAGCTTATCGACGGGGGATTCGCGCGCTATTCGGCAGACTGCAAATGGGGTGCGCGTGCTCTGCGTGACCGTTCCGGTACCGCTAACTTGACGCCATGGCCGAAAATGGGGCATCCGTGAATACGGAGGGCGGCGAAGCCGCCGAAGGCGTTCCCTGCTGGGTGGACGCCTCGCTTCCCGACGTGGAGGCGGGCAAGCGTTTCTACGGGGAACTGTTCGGGTGGAGTTTCGACGCGGTGGGTCCGCGCGGGGTGGAGGGCGGACCGCTCGGCGCCGCCTGGGCGCACCGCGAGGGCGAGCCGGTTGCGTCGTTGCTCCCCAAGCGGGACGGCCGGATGCCGACGGTGTGGACGGCCTACCTGGCCACCCGCGACGCGACGGCGGTGGCCCGGCGGATCACCGAGGAGGGCGGCCAGATGATCAGCGCTCCCGCGCCGATGGGCCGGCTGGGGCGGCAGGCGCTGGCGGTCGGCCCCGAGGGGGCCGTGTTCGGGCTCTGGGAGCCGGCCCTGCACGAGGGCTTCGGGCGGCGTCCTCCGGCCCGCGGCGGGTTCGCCGGGGCGGTGCTCCACACCCGTGACCCGGAGGGCGCCCGGCCGTTCTGGCAGAGCGTGTTCGGCGGCCTGCGGGACGGCATCGCCCCCCTGGCGGGCGTTTTTCCGGAAGTCATGCCGTCGCACTTCCTGGTGCATTTCTCGGTGGACGACCTGGAGGGCGCGCTCGGCGCGGTCTACCGCCTCGGCGGCCGGGTGCAGGCGCAGCCTTTCACCACCGACCGCGGCGCCGTCGCGGTGGTGACGGACAACCAGAACGCCTCGTTCGCCCTCCTGGAGAGCTGACGCGGCGTCGGACACGGAAGGAGCCGGAGCGGGCGGCGGGTACGGCGCTGAGCAGCGGGAAGGCGGCGAGAGGCTGTGGCGGGCGGCGCGGGGCCCGGGAACGGGTCCCGGCCGGGGTCTGGACCCGGGCCGCCGCGCACGGTACCCAGGGGCGGGCGACGTCCGGTTCGCCCCCGGGTTCGCGCGGCGGCGCTCGGGCAAGGAAGAATCGGGGTGCGTGCCGCCACGGCGGTGCGGTGGTGAGACGCTGCACGGGGTCGCGTACACACGAAGGCGACGCGGCTCTCACGGGGAGGTGGCAGGCAAGTGGTGGATCAGCTGACACAGACCGATCCGCGCCGGATCGGTCCGTTCGAGGTGCTCGGACGCCTGGGGGCCGGCGGCATGGGCCTGGTCTATCTCGCGCGCTCGGCCTCCGGGCGCCGGGTGGCGATCAAGACCGTGCGGACGGAGCTCGCCGAGGACCAGCTGTTCCGCGTCCGCTTCACGCGTGAGGTGGAGGCGGCCCGCGCCGTCTCCGGCTTCTACACGGCCGCCGTCGTCGACGCCGATCCGCGTGCCGCGGTGCCGTGGCTGGCCACCGCGTACGTGCCGGCGCCCTCGCTCGAGGAGATCGTGAACGAGTGCGGCCCGCTGCCCGTGCAGGCGGTCCGCTGGCTGGCCGCCGGCGTCGCCGAGGCGCTGCAGTCGATCCACGGCGCCGGTCTGGTGCACCGTGACCTCAAGCCGTCCAACGTCCTGGTGGTCGAGGACGGTCCGCGGGTCATCGACTTCGGCATCGCCTCCGGCGTCTCCTCCACCCGGCTGACCATGACCAACGTGGCCGTGGGCACCCCCGCGTACATGTCGCCGGAGCAGGCGAAGGACTCCCGCAGCGTCACCGGCGCCAGCGACGTCTTCTCCCTGGGCTCCACCCTGGTCTTCGCGGCCACCGGCCACCCGCCGTTCCACGGCGCCAACCCGGTCGAGACGGTCTTCATGCTGCTGCGTGAGGAGCCCGACATGGAGGGGCTGCCCGACGAGCTGCGGCCCCTGATCGACGCCTGCATGAAGATGGACGCATCGGCCCGCCCCAGCCCGGCCGACCTCCAGTCGCAGCTGGCCCCGCACCTGTTCGGGGCCGGCTCCGACGACAGCGGCACCGCCTCGGCGTGGCTGCCGGAGCGTGCCGTCCACCTCATCGAGCAGCGCCGCAACGGCGGCCGGACCACCACCTTCCCCGCGCCGCAGCCCGGCCAGGGCCGCCCCCAGGTGCCGCCGCGGCCCGCGCACGACCCGGCCC
>NZ_JBRIOU010000001.1:230210-231517 GCF_053474865.1 Streptomyces sp. CO7 | reverse complement strand
CCCGGGTGCCGATCGGGCCCGGGCCGGTGGTCGCCGAGGTGCGCGCCGCGGCCGGCGCCCGCGCGCCGCTGCCGGAGTCAGGTCTCGCCGCCTCCTGGTCGCGGCCCCAGCAGGGCGCCGCGCCGGTGCCCCAGCAGCAGGTCGGGCAGCCCGGCCCGGCCGGCGACGAGCAGCCGGCGGACGGCCGGGGCGGCTGGCGGCCATGGCGCTTCCGGATGTCCAACGACGTCTGGGGCACCCCGGAGGTGGCCGACGACCTGGTCTACGTCACCTCCTTCGAGGTGCACGCCCTCGACGTGCAGACCGGGCGTCGCCGCTTCAAGACCCGCGACGTCGCCTGGTCGATGAAGGTCGCCGACGGGCGCATCCACGCCTCCGACGGTCCCACCCTGTTCGCCCTCGACGCCCGTGACGGCTCCGACCTGTGGCGGCTGTCCGCCGAGGCCTGGGTGTACTCGCTGCAGGCCGAGCGCGGTTACGTGCTCACCGGCACGCGCGGCGGCGGCGTCCAGGCGTGGGAGGCGTCCACCGGCCGCAGGCTGTGGCAACTGCACGGCGCACAGACCGACTTCGAGACCCCCGAGGCCGGACCGGCGCTGCACGAGGGCACCGCCTACGTCTGGCAGGACGCCCGGCTGCGCGCCCTGGACATGCGCACCGGCGAGGAGCGGTGGTCGTACCCGATCGGCGACGCGGCCTCCTGCGGGGGCGTCCCGGTACGGCTGAGCCACGCCTCCGACGGGTGCGTGTACGTGTCCGCCGGCACGCGGGTGCTGGCGATCAACGTGGCGAACGGCCACGTGCACTGGCACTTCGAGGCGCCGGCGGTCTTCCTCGGCCCGCCCGCCTTCGTGCCGGGCGCCGCCGTGACGGGCGGCGGGGTGTACCTCGCCGACTACCTCGGCACGGTGTACGCGCTGGACGCGGCGGACGGCCGGGACCGGTGGCGGATCGCCACCGAGGCGCGGTCCTCGGTGGAGCCGGTGCTGGTCGCCGCCGGGCACATCCACGTCGCCAGCGGCAAGGGCCTCTACACGCTGGACGCGGTCACCGGCACGCCCAAGTGGCGCTTCCAGGCGGGCGGGGACATCGTGGGCGCGCCGGTCGTCGCCGAGGGCCGGATCCACTTCGGCTCCAGCGACCACCTGCTGTACACGCTCAAGGCCGACGACGGCCGGCTGCGGTGGAAGCTGGCGACCGGTGGGGAGATCACCGGGTCGCCGGTGGTGCGGGGCGGTGTCGTGTACGCGTGCAGCAAGGATCGGTGCGTCTACGCCCTCGACGCGGAAAAGGGCCTGTCTCTTATA
>NZ_JBRIOU010000001.1:229859-230110 GCF_053474865.1 Streptomyces sp. CO7 | reverse complement strand
CTGCTTGAAAAAAAAAAATCGCTGCATTAAGACAGAATAAAAGCATGCCGCCGTGATAGAGAAAGCCGTCAAATACGTCCACACGCGTAAGATCGTCGGCAGCGTCAGATGTGTATAAGAGACAGAGGATCTCCTTCGTGGCGTTGTCGGCCTCGACGGTGACGTGCAGGTCTCGGATTTCAAGCGTTGCCATGGTGGCCTCAGGACTCCTGGGTGAGGGAGACGAGCACGTCGTCCCCTTCGATCTTTAC
>NZ_JBRIOU010000001.1:226890-229759 GCF_053474865.1 Streptomyces sp. CO7 | reverse complement strand
GCACGGGGCGCCGGCCCACCCCAGGCGCCTTCCTCCGCTGCCCCGTCCCCTCGGCTCCGGCCCCCAGGACCCGGGGTGTCCAGCCCGCCCCCGGCCCGGGGCGGCCGTCCCGCGGCGCAGGCAGGTGTCGGCTTGTCTAGACCTATTTTGTCTAGACCTCTTGTACGGAGCGGACCCGACGGCTACGTTTCCCGCTGTTCGGAGTACCTCACGTTTCCTTCAACTCCCTTGCCCCGCAAGGCTGGAAGGAGCACGTCCGTATGCAGGACCGGAGTCTGTCCCGACGAACCGTTCTCGCCTCCGCGACCGTGGCCGCCGCGAGCGCGGCGGGTGTCGTCGGCGCGACGGCCACCCCCGCGGCCGCGCACCGCCGCGGCGACCGCATCGAGAAGATCATCGCCGCGATGAGCGTCGAGGCGAAGATCGGTCAGCTCTTCGTGCCGTACTTCTACGGCACGTCGGCGACCTCCCCCAGCCAGCTCGACCAGGACCGCAACCTCAGGGAACTCGGCGTCCGCACCGTGGCCGAGCTCATCGCCAAGTACCAGGTCGGCGGGGTCATCTACTTCTCCGGCTGGGCGAACAACATCCAGGACCCCGCCCAGGTCGCGGAGCTGACCAACGGGGTGCAGCGGGCCTCGCTGGCCCTGCCCACCCCCGTGCCGTCCCTGATCTCCATCGACCAGGAGCACGGCGCCAACGTTCGCATCGGGAGCGGCGCCACCCAGCTCCCCGGCGCGATGGCCCTCGGCGCGGGCGGGTCGGCGTCCGACGCGCGCACCGCCGGGTACATCTCGGGCGCCGAACTCGCCGCCCTCGGCATCCACCAGAACTTCGCCCCGGTCGCCGACGTCAACGTCAACCCGGCCAATCCCATCATCAACGTCCGCTCCTTCGGCGCCGACGCCCGCGAGGTCGGCCGCATGGTGGCCGCCCAGGTGACGGGCTACCAGCGGGCCGGAGTCGCGGCCTGTGCCAAGCACTTCCCCGGCCACGGCGACACCGGGCAGGACAGCCACACCGGACTGCCCGTGATCACCCACACCCGCGAGGAGTGGGACCGCATCGACGCCCCGCCCTTCCGGGCAGCGATCGCCGCCGGCGTCGACTCGATCATGACCGCCCACCTCCAGGTCCCCGCGCTCGACCCCAGCAACGACCCCGCCACCCTGTCGCCCGCTCTCCTCCAAGGCGTGCTGCGCGGCGAACTCGGCTTCGACGGCGTGATCGTCACCGACGCCCTCAACATGCAGGGCGTACGCACCAAGTACGGCGACGACCGCGTGCCGGTGCTCGCCCTCAAGGCCGGCGCCGACCAGCTGCTCTTCCCGCCGAGCATCGACGTCGCCTACAACGGCGTCCTGGCCGCCGTACGCGCCGGGGAGATCACCGAGGAACGGCTCGACGAGTCGGTCCGGCGCATCCTGCGGCTCAAGGACAAGGTGGGCCTGCTCGGCGGCAGCCCTTACGTGTCGCAGAAGGAGGTCGACCGGGTCGTCGGCGCCCGCGGCCACCGGCTCGCCGCCGCCCGGATCGCCGAGCGCACCACCACCCTGCTGGTCAACGAGGGCGGGGCGCTCCCGCTGCGCCGGACGCAGAAGAAGCTGCTCGTGGTCGGCGCCAGCCCGGCCTTCCCGACCGACGCCACCCGCACCACGGTGCCCGAGCTGGCCAAGGCGTTCGACGAACTGGGCTACGACACCACCCAGCTCGCCACCGGCCGGGCCCCCGACGCCGCGAAGATCGACGAGGCGGTGGCCGCGGCGCGGGGACGGGACGCGGTGGTGGTCACCACCGACAACGTCGGCGCCACCAGCGCCCAGCGCACCCTGGTGGCCCGGCTGCTCGCGACGGGCGTGCCCGTCGTCCACCTCGCGGTGCGCAACCCTTACGACATCGCCCAGCTCGGCGACGTCCCGGCGTCACTGGCCTCCTACTGCTGGACCGAGGTCGAACTGCGCGCCGCGGCACGGGTGATCGCCGGCCGGGTCGATCCGCGCGGCACCCTGCCGGTGCCGGTCCAGCGGGCCGACGACCCGGCCACGGTGCTCTTCCCCCTGGGGCACGGGCTGTCGTACGACGGCTGACACACCCTCGCCGGCCCGCCTGTCCGCCTAACGGTCCACGGCCCCGGTCCCCACGAGAGCGTGGGGACCGGGGCCGCGGGCGTGGGCAGCGGGTACGGCTCAGGGGACGACGACCACCGGGGTGCCGGTGGAGGCGAACTCCCACAAGGCCGTGCCGTCCTGCACCTTCATGCGGACGCCGGCCGTCTGCTTGCCGTCGGCGGGTGCGGGCGAGGCGCCGTCCTCCGCGTGCGAGAACGCGAAGTTCACGCCGCCCGAGAAGGCGAAGTACACGACGTGCTCGATGGCCACCCCGTCGGACCCGGTGGTGGCCGCGGTGCGGGTGCCCGCCTCGTACTCCCCGGGCTCCGGGTCGAGGGTGCCGGGCCACACCGTGAAGCTGCGCAGCGCCTTGTCGCCGGCGTCGACCAGCCACACCCGGTCGGCCTCCAGGCCGTACACGAGCCGCCGCCCGGTCCCGGACTCCGCCGGCACCGACGTCGTCCCGGCGGTGTCCCCGCCGCCCTTGCCGTCCTCGCCGCCCTCGGACAGCGACTTCTTCGGACGGGGCGTCTCGGAGGCCGAGGCCACCGGGCTCCGGTCGTCCAGGGCGGCGGGCTTCGGCCCCGAGCCGGCCTGCACGGCCAGTCCGATGACCACCACGATCGCCGCGCTGGTCAGGCCGGTCACCCAGGCCCAGGTGGGAAGCCCTCGAGCAGCCACGTGCACGCATCTCCTCAGCAACGGGCCCGGTCACGGGCCGCGGCGGGAACAGAGTCGGATCATCCTACGGTGACCCTCCC
>NZ_JBRIOU010000001.1:221243-226790 GCF_053474865.1 Streptomyces sp. CO7 | reverse complement strand
ACGGTGACCCTCCCCGCCCCTGACCAGGGGCCCGGCCCGGCAATCCGAGGGGCCCCGCCGGGGGAAACCGACGGGCCCGGCCCGGCCGGCTCCGCCCCGGGTGTCAGTCCAGGACCGGCAGCAGCTCGGGGAGGTGGCCGTCGGAGGCCGCGGCCGCGTGCTGCCGCTCCTCGGGGACCTCGCCGTACAGCGTGGTGCGCGGCCGGGACGGACGACCCGCCGCGTCGGCGATCGCCACCAGGTCGGCCACCGAGCGGTACGAGCCGTAGGAGGAGCCCGCCATCCGGGAGATGGTCTCCTCCATCAGCGTCCCGCCCAGGTCGTTGGCGCCCGACCGCAGCATCTCGGCCGCGCCCTCGGTCCCCAGCTTCACCCAGCTGGTCTGGATGTTCGGGATGTACGGGTGCAGCAGCAGCCGCGCCATCGCGGTGACCGCCCGGTTGTCCCGGACGGTCGGACCGGGGCGGGCGATCCCGGCCAGGTACACGGGGGCGTTGGTGTGCACGAACGGCAGCGTCACGAACTCGGTGAACCCGCCGGTGCGCTGCTGGATGCCGGCCAGCGTCCGCAGGTGCCCCAGCCAGTGCCGCGGCTGGTCGACGTGGCCGTACATCATCGTCGAGGACGACCGGATGCCCAGCTCGTGCGCGGTGGTGACCACCTCGACCCAGGTGGCGGTGGGCAGCTTGCCCTTGGTGAGCACCCACCGCACCTCGTCGTCGAGGATCTCCGCCGCCGTGCCCGGGATGGTGTCCAGACCGGCCTCCTTCGCGGCGGTCAGCCACTCGCGGATCGACATCCCGGTCCGGGTGGCCCCGTTGACGACCTCCATCGGCGAGAAGGCGTGCACGTGCATCCCCGGCACCCGCTCCTTCACCGCCCGCGCGATGTCGAAGTACGCCGTGCCCGGCAGGTCCGGGTGGATGCCGCCCTGCATGCAGACCTCCACCGCGCCCACGTCCCACGCCTGCTGGGCCCGGTCGGCGACCTGCTCCAGCGACAGCGTGTAGGCGTCCGCGTCGGTGCGGCGCTGCGCGAAGGCGCAGAACCGGCAGCCGGTGTAGCAGACGTTGGTGAAGTTGATGTTCCGCGTGACGATGTACGTCACCTCGTCGCCGACCGCCGACCTGCGCACGTCGTCGGCGACGCGGCACAGCGCGTCCAGCGCCGCCCCGTCCGCGTGGAACAGCGCGAGCGCCTCCTCGTCGGTCAGCTTCGTCGGGTCGTCCGCAGCGGTGCGCAGCGCCGCCCGCACGTCGCCGTCGATCCGCTCCGGCACCATGCCGGGGGCGGCGGCCTCGCGCAGCGACTCCCAGTCGCCGTACACCTCGTCGAAGTCGTCCCGCCGGTCGGCCGTGCGGCCCTCGGAGTCGATGGTGCGGTGCAGGTCGGTGCGGCCCGACGGCGTGAACGCCTCGTCCGGCTCCTGCCAGGGCCGTCCCTCGACCACCGCGTCCGGCACCGCGAGGCCCGTCTCCGGGTCGGCCAGCGCCCGCACGTGCGGCAGCACCCGCGGGTCCAGCCAGGGTTCGCCCCGCCGCACGAACTCCGGGTACACGCACAGCCTCTCCCGCAGCTCGAAGCCGGCGGCCGCGGACCGCTCGGCCAGCTCGTCGATCTGCGGCCAGGGCCGCTCCGGGTTCACGTGGTCGATGGTGAGCGGCGAGACCCCGCCCCAGTCGTCGACGCCGGCCCGGATCAGCCGCTCGTACTCGGCGTCGACCAGGTTCGGCGGCGCCTGCAGGCAGGCCGAGGGCCCCATGACCACCCGCGCCACCGCCACCGCCGCGACCAGGTCGTCCAGCTCCGCGTCCGGCATGCCGCGCATCGCGGTGTCCGGCTTGGCGCGGAAGTTCTGAATGATCAGCTCCTGCACCGAGTGGTACGCCCGCGCCACCTTCCGCAGGGCGAACAGCGACTCGGCGCGCTCCTCGTACGTCTCGCCGATGCCGAGCAGGATCCCGCTGGTGAAGGGCACCGAGGAGCGGCCCGCGTCCTCCAGCACCCGCAGCCGCACGGCCGGCTCCTTGTCCGGGGAGCCGTGGTGCGGCCCGCCCGGCTCGGACCACAGCCGGGTCGCCGTCGTCTCCAGCATCATCCCCATCGACGGGGCGACCGGCTTCAGCCGCTGGAAGTCCGTCCAGCTCAGCACCCCGGGGTTCAGGTGCGGCAGCAGACCCGTCTCCTCCAGGATCCGGATCGAGATCGCCCGCACATAGGCGATGGTGTCGTCGTACCCGTGCGCGTCCAGCCACTCCCGCGCCTCGGGCCAGCGGTCCTCCGGCTTGTCGCCGAGGGTGATCAGCGCCTCCTTGCACCCCATCGCGGCCCCGCGCCGGGCGACGTCCAGCACTTCGTCCGGCGACATGAACATCCCGTGGCCCGCGCGGCGCAGCTTGCCGGGGACGGTGACGAAGGTGCAGTAGTGGCACTTGTCCCGGCACAGCCGGGTGAGCGGGATGAACACGCTCTTCGAGTACGTGATGACGCCGGGCCGGCCGGCCGCCTCCAGCCCCGCGTCCCGCACCCGCGAGGCGGTGGCGCACAGGTCGTCCAGGTCCGCCCCGCGCGCCTGCAGCAGCACCGCCGCCTCGGCCACGTCCAGCGCGACCCCGTCCCGCGCCCGCCTGAGGGCACGGCGCATGGAGTTCTCGGTGGGGCGGCCGGTTCCGGAGCTGGCGGAAGTCGTCATCCCCCGAGCATACGAGCGGCACGAGCTGGGCAAACACGGGCGTCCGGTCGGACGGAGGGGGTTCCCGCGGGTAATTCGATGCCCGACCGTCGGTGGCCCCTGTTAGGTTCGGCCCACTTTGCCGAGCACACGACAAGGGGTGGGTGTCACGTGAACGTATTAGGTCGACGCAGACGGAGCACGGTCGCCCTGGCGGCCGTCGCGCTGCTGGGAGCGACGCCGGGGGTGGCGTCGGCGGCGGAGAACCCGCTGCCGCAGCCGCGGGTCGAGGACTTGAGGACGGGCAACAGCGGCTGCGCGCAGGGGGACTCCGCGCCGTACGTGGAGGAGAAGCCCCGGCTGGAGGTGACGCTGCGGAACCCCGACCCGTGGGCCAGGGCGGGCGCCGAGATCGAGATGCGGTGGTCCGACGCCGAGGGCGCCCAGCGGCGCGAGACGCTGACCACCACCGCGAGCATCCCGGGCACCCCCTTCCGGCTCACCCCCTCGTTCGACATCCCCGCGGACACCCTGGTCTCCTGGCGGGCGCGGGCCGTCGGCGAGCAGGGGGCGACGTCCTCGTGGAGCGACGAAGGCGACGGCCACCTCTGCCAGTTCCGGATCGACACCGATCACCCCGAGGCGGCGGCGATCACCTCGGACCGCTACGACGACTCCGCCTGGCACGACGGGGTGGGCGTCTACGGCGGCTTCACCCTCGACTCGCCGTCCGACGACGTGGTCGCCTACCGGTACCGGTTCATCGGCGGGACAGAGCGCACCGTCGAGCCGAAGGACATGGGGGGCCCCGCGGCGATCCGCTTCATGCCGCAGAAGGAGGGCCCCGACTACCTGACGGTCAGGGCGGTCGACCGCGCCGGCAACTCCAGTTCCGAGACGGTCCACCGGTTCCGGGTGGCCAAGGGCCGCGCCCCCGTAGCCCGCTGGAAGCTCACCGACGCCTCCGCCGAGACCGGACCGGCCCTGCGGGCCGAGGACGGCGTGACCTTCCACGACGCCGCTCCGTACGGCACGGGCCTCACCGGCAGCGCACGGCTCAGCGGCGAAGGCAGCGGCTACCTGACGCCGGACGCGCCGGTGGCGGACACCGGGAAGACCTTCGCGGTCGGCGGCTGGGTCCGCCCGGGCCGTACCGACCGCGCCATGACGGTCGCGAGCCAGGACGCCGCCGACGGCACCTCCGCCTTCACCCTGGGCCTGAAGCCCACCGCGGACGGCGACGCCGACTGGGCGTTCACCTTCGGCGGCGCGACCGTCGCGGGCGGCGGCCCCGAGACCGGCGACTGGGCCCACGTGCTGGGCGTCCTCGACACCGAGGACGACACCCTGCGCCTCTACGTCGACGGCAGGGCCGTCGGCGAGCCGGTGAAGGCCGGCCCCGTCGCGGCGCCGGGCGCCTTCCAGCTCGGCCGGGCCCGCGGCGACGGCGGACGGCGCTGGCAGGGCGACCTGGCGGACGTCCGGGTCTGGGACCGGGTGGTCGTGGCCCAGGAGGCGAAGGCACTGGGCCGCCAGGAGCCCCAGCGGGTCGGCGGCTGGGACTTCGAGTCCGCGACGGGCGACGCCGCCCCCGGCAGTGAGGGCGGCCCGCTGGCACTCCACGACGGCGCCACCGTCTTCCGGTACGTGGACGACCCGGACTGCTGGCTCGACCCGGACTGCGTCCCCGGGCCCGGCGCGCTGCTGGGGAACGCCCACCTGGAACTGCACGGGGCCACCAGCTACGCGGCGACCGACGGTCCGGTCCTCGACACCTCCGGCAGTTACACGGTGGGCGCGTACGTCCGGCTCGCCGCGGACGAGGCCACCGGGCCGATGACGGTGCTCTCCCAGGGCGGTGAGCACGGCGACGCCTTCCAGGTGCGCTACGACCCGGCCGACGACGAGTGGCAGCTGGTGGTGACGGACGGGGACGGCCCGGACGCCACCCGGACCGTGGTCTCGCAGCCCGCTCCTCCCGACCACGGGCAGCCCCGTGACCACGAGATCGTGGTCGTCCACGACGACGCGGCCGACACGATCACGCTCCACGTGGACGGCGGGGGCGGCGCGGTGGCCACCGCGGCCTTCGACGCCGCCTGGGCGGCCGACGGCCCGCTGCAGGTCGGCCGGGGCCGCACCGCCGACGGCTGGGGCGAGTACTTCCACGGCGAGGTCGACAACATCCGGGCGTTCACCGGCGCCCTCGCCGCGGGAGACATCTGGCTCCGCATGCAGTGAGCGACCGCCGACGCCGGCCCGCCCCTCGCCTCCGCGAGCGGCGGGCCGGCGTCGTTCCCGCGCGGGCAGGCCGGGACCCGCTGTGCGCATCCGGGGTGGATCTCGTGCAGGCGCGCGCGTCCGGTACGGACCTACGCGCACATCGGCCGGAAATGCCCGTTCCGCCCCGAGCGGCGGCCGGTTAGCGTCGGCAGGGGACCGGGCCCAGGCCCGGTTCCGCAGGCGTGGACGACGGCCGTGGGAGGTCGGGCGGTGGCTGGTGCGTGGGGCCGGGCCGAGTTGCAGGACTTCCGGAGCAGGGTGCGCGGCGTCGTGCTCGGATCGGCCGTGGGCGACGCGCTGGGCGCACCGCTCGACGGACTGACGCCCGGCGAGATCGTGGCCGCGCACGGCCCCGAGGGACTGGCCGCGCCGGTCCCCGCGTACGGGCGGCTCGGCGCCGTCACCGACGTCACCCAACTGTCGCTGTTCACCGTGGACGGGCTGATCCGCGCCCAGGTGCGCCGGGACACCGGCGTCTGGCACCCGCCCAGCGACCTGCACCGCGCCTGGCGTCGCTGGGCGGTCACCCAGGACGACTGGGGCCCCGACGAGCGGCGGGAGGACGACGGCTGGCTGGCCCGCGAGGAGTGGCT
>NZ_JBRIOU010000001.1:216109-221143 GCF_053474865.1 Streptomyces sp. CO7 | reverse complement strand
CCGCGACCCCCACGGCCCCACCCTGCTGGCGCTGCGCGCCGAGAGCATGGGCACGCCCGCCGAACCCAGGAACCCTCGTGAGCGCGGACCGCACGCGGCGGCCCGCTCCGCGGGGTTCGGCCTGCTGGTGGGCTGGGAGCCGCAGCTCGTCGCCCAGCTCGCCGTGGAGTGCGCCGCGCAGACGCACGGCCACCCCACGGCCTGCCTGGCGGCGGCCGCCTACGCGGTCACCGTGCACGGCCTGGCACGCGGGGAGGCGTTGCCGCAGGCCGTGCGGACGGCGATCGGGGCGGTCGAGCCGTGGCCCGGCCACCAGGAGGTCGTCAAGGCCTTGGAGGCCGCCCTGGCGGGCGCCGAGGAGCCGCCGCACCCGCTGGAGGCCGACGCGGGTGCGGACGAGGTCCTGGGAGCCGCCGTGCGCTGCGCGCTGGACGGGGAGGACGTGCGGCACGCCCTGTGCCTGGCGGTGAACCTCGGTGGTCCGGCGAGTGTCACCGGGGCACTGGCGGGAGGACTGCTGGGGGCGCTCCACGGGGAGACGGCACTGCCGCCGGCCTGGCTGGCCGAACTCGAGGGCCGCCCCACCCTGGTGGTGCTGGCCGACGACTTCGCGGTCGAGATGACCCAGGGGCCGGCCCTGCACGGGCCGTCCTACGCGTCCCCCGGCTGGCTGGCCCGCTACCCCCGCTGAACGGACGTCCGGCTGGACGGACGTCCCGCGGCACGTCCGGCCGACCGGTTCGGCATGGGCGAGCCCCCTCGGCCAGGACGGCGAGCCGGACGAGAGGGCCGTACAAGGTGGTGCCCAGGTGCCGGGCCGGTGCGGCCCGTTGTCGCGGCGGTCGGTCAGATCCCGCCGAACGCACCACGGTTGACCCCGGAGACGAACGCGCTCCAGGAACCCGCCGGGAAGGCGAGGGTCGGGCCTGCCGGAACCTTGGAGTCCCGCACCGCGAGCTCCTCGCGCACCGGGGACTTGACCTCCACGCACGCCCCGTTACCGGTCGAGTAGGAGGACTTGGTCCACGCGGGGGTGGCGCCCTGACGAATAGCCATTTTCTGCTCCGAGTTAACTGAGGGTGACGATGCGACTGATCTCCGCCAACTGGCTGTGACCGTTGGCGTGATCGACGCTACTCGCCGCCCCGCGTTTCGGAGGAGTCCATTCACTCGTGCGGATGGCATGTCCCAATAGCCCCTACCGCACCCGCAGTTGTGCGTGTACCGTTCCTCCTTTTGCCGCTGGCAAAGTCCAGCGGCAACGGATTCGAGGCTACGGCGTCACACAGCGTGAAGGTGTTTGCCGCGCCTCACGCGTAGGACTTCGCGATGTCCTCGATGAACTGCCGCGACTGCTCCACGTTCAGTGCCTGGGCCCGCAGGTGCTCGTACATCACGCTGTACTTCTGCACGTCGTTGGGCTTCTCCAGGTACAGGTCGCTGGTGACGCCCTCGATGTAGACCACGCTGGAGTCCGAGGCGTCGGGGAACTCGAGGATCGCGTACTGGCCGTTGAGCCCCGGGTGGGCGCCCAGGTCGAACGGGATCACCTGCACCGTCACGTGCGGCATCGACGACTGCTCGACCAGGTGCTCCAGCTGCTCGCGCATCACGGCCTGGTTCCCGACCATGCGGCGCAGGGCCGCCTCGTCGAGCACCGTCCACAGGCGCAGCGGGTTCTCGCGGGCGTTGATCCGCTGCTGCCGGCGCAGTCGCACCTGCACCCGCTTCTCGATGTCCGCGGCCGCCGTCTCCGGCAGTGCGCCGGTGATCAGCGACTCGGCGTACCGCCGGGTCTGCAGCAGCCCCGGCACCACCTGCGGGTCGTAGATGCGGAGGCTGGCGGCGTCGGTCTCCAGGCCGATGTAGACGCTGTAGGGGATGTCGCCGAAGGAATGCCACCAGCCCTGCTGGCGGGAGTCCTTGGCCATCTCCATCAGCGACTCGACCATCCGCTGGTCGTCGACCTCGTAGACCCCGCACAGGTCGCGGACGTCACGCTGGCTGATGGACCTGCGGCCGTTCTCCAGCCGGCTGATCTTCGACTGCGAGACCAGCAGCCGCTCCGCCACTTCCTCGGCGGTCATGCCCTTCTGCTCGCGGAGCCTGCGGAGCTCCTGGCCCAGGCGGCGGCGCCTGACGGTGGGGTTGACACTGGACGCCACGGACGGCACCTCCGGCTGCGTACCTCAACTTTGCGTATCTGCTGTTCAGCAGACTGCCACCTGGGTGTGGGCCGCCGCTGGGAAACGGCGCACAATCGCTGCCCCCGCGTGACGTCCTGGTCACCCGGCGTCCCTCCCGGGAGCGGATCCACGGCGATGGTTCACGCTTTCGGGTTCGGCTTGACGTGGTGAGTTGACGACTGGCCTGCAGGGGCCCGGCGACGGCCCCGGGGAACGGGTCATGCCCGGACGGGCGGCGGACCGGAAAGGTCCGCCGCCCGTCCAGGCATGTGCCCGTGCCGAGGTCAGCGTGCGACGGCCCGCATCATCGGACCCGGGTGCGGCTCGGCCGCCACACCGTGGGGCGGCTGCTGCGGAGCGGTCGCCCGCCCGTGCGCCGGGACCGGCGTGCGGGCGGCCGGCGCCTGGGCGCGGCGTGGTTGCGCCGCGGCGCCGTTCTGGACGTCCATGACCGCGTGCGCGACGAGGCCGCCCATCGGGTCGTGCCTGATCAGGTCCCGCAGCCGGGAACGGGCCGAGCGGCCCTCGTTGCCCGGGTACAGGTGCTTGCCGAGGCCGACCGCGTGGGCCAGCGCCGCGAGCGCGGCGGTGCGGGGGTCCGGTGGGACACCCGTCTTTATCGCCGTGTCCAGCCGGGCTCTGATCTCCCGGCTGATCGCCGTGTCCGTCGCCTGGTAGCGAGTCGTCGGCAGTACTCCGCACATCGGACCGGCGACGGCATGGACCATGCCGCACCGCTCCAGGTGCGCGAGGTACGTCTGGCGGAGCCCCAAACGGGGTCCGCCGATCCAGTGGACCGCGCGTACCGGGGCGCCGCGCCTGCGCAGCAACTCCAGTGCGTGGTCCAGAGTCGGATCTCCTGTCGGCCGTGGCATCACCACGGAGATACGATCCCCGTCCGGGGCTATCCGTCCGGCCATGGCCAGCTCGACGAGCTGTGCTCCGGCCAGACCCAGGTCGAGCGACTGCGGCTGTGCAGTGGTACCCGTGGCCGGGTCCAACGCCAGCAGCAGAAGCTCCTCCGGAAGTGTTCTGCGGCTCCTGCCCATCCATGCCTCCCCGCGTGGATGTACGACAGGGTGACCCCTCTCACACTCATCTGTCGAGAGTGCGAGTCCGCTATCGGATGGAACCGGCAGGTATGTCGTTCTCGTCCCTGCGGAAGGGCCGGGAGCGCTGACGCGAGACTGGAACCTGGTCCGGACGGTGGCCGCCGGAGTTCACGGTCGGCTGGTTGGGCAGGCGCACGGGGAGTGCGGCGTATGGAGGAGGCACAGGTGGCGGGCGAGTCCCCCGACAGGTCGAAGCAGCGAGAGTCCTCGGCGGGTATGACGCCGGGCCCGGGGGAACCGGTTGCGGAGACCGCCGCGGCGTCGGCGTCCGCCGACCCGCGTGCCGCCTTCGCCCGCACCGCGGTGGCCGACCCTCCCTCCGGGCGGGACGCGGACGGGGCCGAGGGCGGCGCGGACGAGGTGTCCGACGCGTCCGGTGCGGCCGACGGGGCCGATGGGTCCGGCCCCGCCGCGGGGGGCTCCGAGGCCTCGACGGCCGTGGACGGCCCTGAGGGCGCCCAGGAGGCCCCGGAGCGGCCGGAGGGTCCCCGGGCCGCCGGAACGGCTTCCGAGGCCCTCACGGAGGCGTCTGACGCAGACGCGTCAAATGTCGACGCCGACGGGAAGGACCCCGCGGACCGCGTGACCGCCCCCGAGGACGCGGACGGGACGCCCTCCGCCGAGGAGCCGGCGGCCGGGCCCACCGGCGACCCCGCGGTGCCGGCGGCCGGCGCGACGACGGGTGCGGACGAGGACGCGTCCGTCGACGACGGGGACGCCGAGGAGCCTTCCGACGCGGTCCCGGCCGGTGCGGCTGACGCCGGGGGCGAGCCGGGCGTGGACGGCGCCGAGGACTCCGACGGGCGGAACGTGCCTGCCTACGGCGCGGCGGCGGGCCTCGACGAGGACGCCCCGGTGGGGGACCTGGACGGCGACGAGCCGTCCGACGCGGTTCCGGCCGGTGCGGCTGACGCCGGGGACGAGCCGGTCGCGGACGGCGCCGAGGACCGCGACGGGCGGAACGTGCCTTCCTACGGCGCGGCGGCGGGCGTGAGCGAGGACGCTTCGGCCGCCGACCTGGGCGGGGAGCCGTCCGACGAGATCAGCGACGCGGTTCCGTCCGGCGCCCGTGACGCCGAGGACGAGCCGGGCGTGGACGCTGACGAGCCCGCGGACGAGGTCCGCGACGAGCCTGCGACCGCCAACGCCCACTCCGACATCGATGAGGACCGGGCCGGCGACGCGCCGGTGGCGGACGCCGTCGAGGACGCGCGGCCCGCCGACCGTGACGAGCGCGCGGCCGGTGCGGCGGCGGACGGGGAGGCGGACGAGGACGCCCCCGCGGACGCGACGGAGGGTGCCGACAGCGCGGCCGACGCCGACGACGCCGATGACACGGCCGACGTCGACGACGAGTCGCCCGACGACGTTGCCCAGGAGTGGTCCGGCGCGACCGCCGACGCCGCGGATGACGCCGACGAGCGTTCCGGCGCCGCAGCCGCAGCCGCAGCCGCGCCGTCCGGCGACCGTCAGGCCAAGGGCAAGGCCGAGCCCGAGGACGGGGCCGGTCCCGCGGACGCGGACACCCCCGACGCCCCCGACGCGGAGGACCGCTCCGAGCCGCGGCGTCCCGGGTGGGCGGCCGGACCGCTGCCCGCCGAGGAGAAGAGCGACGCGACCCGCACCCTCGGCAAGGTCGCGCCCCCGGAGGGCAGGCCGGACGCGAAGGGCAAGGGTTCCGGCAAGCCGGTGGACCAGCCCACCACCGCGATCCGTCTCGGCGGACGCCCCGCCGC
>NZ_JBRIOU010000001.1:214585-216009 GCF_053474865.1 Streptomyces sp. CO7 | reverse complement strand
GACGCCACCCGCGCGCCCCGGCTCCCCGGCGGGTCCCGCGGGAGCCGCCGGCCCCGCCCCCGTCGCGGCGTCGACCGAGACCACCGCGATCCCGCAGATCGGCCCCGAGCGCACCACCCAGCAGCCGCTGCCGCCCAAGCCGCCGCTGGACCTGCTGGCCGAGCTGACCAACACCCCGCCGCCGCCGGACACCCTGCCGCGCCGGATGGTCCGCCGGGTCAAGATCTGGACGCCGGTGGTGGTGCTGCTGGCGATCGCGCTCGCGGTCGTCCAGATGGTCCGCCCGCTGCCCGAGCCGTCCCTGGTGCTGACCGCCGAGGAGTCCTTCCGCTTCGACGGCGACCCGGTCGCCCTGCCGTGGCCGGACGAGGGCCAGGGCTGGATGGACGTCACCGGCATCGGCACGGTCGACTCGTTCGGCGAGGTGAAGCCCGTGCCGATCGCCTCGGTCACCAAGTCGATGACCGCCTACGTGATCATGAAGAACCACCCGCTGAAGACGGGCGAGGACGGTCCCTCGATCCCCGTCGACGCGCTCGCCGAGAAGGAGGGCGGCTACGACAAGACGGGTGACGAGTCCACGCTGAACACCGTCAAGGAGGGCCAGAAGCTCTCCCTGCGCGACGCGCTGTCCGCCGTGATGATCCCGTCCGCGAACAACATCGCGCGGCTGCTGGCCCGTTGGGACGCCGGTTCGGAGGCCGCGTTCGTCAAGAAGATGAACAGGACCGCCGCCGAGCTCGGCATGAAGAACACCACCTACACCGACCCCTCCGGCCTCAAGGAGACGACCGTCTCCACGGCGGAGGACCAGGTGAAGCTGGGCGTCGAGATGATGAAGATGCGCGCCATGGTGGACATCACCAAACAGGGTTCGTGGAAGGACCCTTCGGGGCGGATCCACTACAACTACAACACCCTGGTCCCGTACAACGACGCCATCGGCATCAAGACCGGCTCGACCACCAAGGCCGGCGGCAACCTGCTCTTCGCCGCCACCAAGGAGGTCGGCGGCGAGACGGTGACGCTGGTCGGGGCGGTCCTCGGGCAGCACAAGCCGTTCATCCTCGACACCGTCAACGCCGTGTCCAAGACGGCGATGCTGGCCACCCAGGACGCGCTGGAGTCGAAGACCATCCTGAAGAAGGGCGACGTCGTCGGGTACGTCGACGACCAGCTCGGCGGCCGCACCCCGGTGGTGGTCTCCGAGGACGTCAAGGCGGTCGGCTGGGCGGGTCACGAGGTCAAGCTGACCTTCGCCCCCGACCCGTCGATGCCGCACGCCGCGCCCGAGGGCACCAAGGTCGGTTCGCTGACCGTCGGCGACGCCGAGGGCGGTGCCGTGAAGGTGCCGGTGCAGCTCGGCGGCGACCTCCAGGAGCCGTCCACGGGAGCCAGGCTCACCCGCGTCGCCTGAGCAGGCG
>NZ_JBRIOU010000001.1:210201-214485 GCF_053474865.1 Streptomyces sp. CO7 | reverse complement strand
CCCGCGCCCCGGTGCGGACCCGCCGGTCCGGCGGGTCCGCACCGGGGCGCCGTGCTAGCGTCGCCGGGCTGTGCCGTGACCGCGCGGGCAGCGGGACCGGCGCCCGGGGCAGAGAGGTTCGTCCAGGTGAGCACAGCGGAACCGACGGAGACGCCGTCCACCGTCACGGACGGCACGGGCCCCGCCCACGGGCCGGCGCCCGCCGCACGGACCGGCACCGACCGTGTGCCGGCGCCACGCTCCGCGCCGCCGGCCGGGACGGAGCCGGAACCGGGACGAGGGGCCGGTGCGGAGGACGGGGCGGGTGACCGCCCCGCGACGGAGCACCCGCGGGCCGCCCAGGCGCCCCGGTCGCGCCTGGCCCGCCTCGGTCGGCTCCTCCGTCACCCGGTGACCGTCGTCACCGCCCTCACCGGCGTCCTCCACGTCCTCTGGTTCTTCGCGATGGCGAACAGCGGCGGGGACCTGGCGGCGCAGGACGCCTGGGCCGAGTTCGTCGGCCGGCACCCGGACTCGGCCTACAACCTGGCCTGGTACGGCGGCATGCACCCGGTCTCCTACAGCGTGCTGTCGCCCTACCTGATGCACGTCCTCGGCGTGCGGGCCACGATGATGCTCTCCGGCACGCTCTCCGCCGGGCTGCTCACCCTGATCCTCTGCCGCACCCGCCCGGGCCCCGGCCACCGCCAGGTGTGGCCCGCCGCCCTCGCCGGCGTCTTCGGCCTGCTCTGCAACGCGATCTCCGGCCGCGTCACCTTCGGCCTCGGCGTGCTGTTCGCGCTCGCGGCCGTCGCCGGCGTCTTCTGCCTGCCGCTGCGCGGGCGGCCACGGCGCTGGGCGAAGGCGCTGTGGGTGGCCCCGCCGGCCGCCCTCGCCACCATGGCGTCGCCGGTCGCCGGGCTCTTCCTCGGCCTGATCGCCGTCGCCCTGTTCCTCCAGCACCGCCGCCCCGGGGCGTGGGCGCTGGGACTGGGCCCGTCCGTCGTGGTCGCGGCCTCCGCCTGGCTGTTCCCGTTCTCCGGGACGCAGCCGATGGGCATCCTGACCGCCGTCCTGCCCGTGACGACGGCCCTCCTGGTGTACGCGGTGAGCCCGGCGCGGTGGCGGACCGTCCGGACCACCTGCCTGGTCTACGCCGCGGCGACCCTGCTGGTGTGGGCGATCAGCTCCCAGATCGGTTCCAACATCACCCGCCTGCCGATGCTGTTCGCCGGCGTCGCGCTGCTCGCCGCGCTGCCGACGACCGCGCCGCGCACCCGGCGGCGGTACGCGGTGCTGGCCTCCTTCACGCTGTTCACCGCGTGGGTCGGCGTCGGCACCGTGACCGACGTGATCAGCATGAAGCCGGACGCCATCTGGGCCCGCGACCTCGCTCCGCTGGTCGACCGGCTGCAGCGCGCCGACACCGGGGCGGGCCGCGTCGAGGTGGTCCCCGCCAGCTCGCACGCCGAGTCCTCCGCCCTGGTCCCGTACGTCAACCTGGCCCGCGGCTGGAACCGCCAGGCCGACCGGGAGCGCAACCCGCTCTTCTACGACGGCACGCTGGACGCCGGGAGCTACCGCGCCTGGCTGCGCCGCTGGGCCGTCCACCAGGTCGTGCTGCCGCTGCACGGCTCGCCGGACGGCGAGGGCGGCCGCCAGGAACGGCGGCTGATAGAGGGCGGCCTGCCGTACCTGCAGGAGGTGTGGGCCGACGACAACTGGCGGCTGTACGCCGTCGTCGACCCCACCCCGCTGGCCGACGCGCCGGCCGAGGTCCTGCGCGCCGACGAGGGCGAGCTCACCGTCCGGGTGCCGCGCGCCGGCCGCTACACGGTGCGGGTGGCGCACTCCCCGTGGCTGGGCCTCTACGACGCCGAAGGGGAACTCCTGCCGGCGCCCGAACCGGACGGCCGGAACGCGCACGGCTGCCTGGCGCCCGGCGAGGAGGACGCCTGGGGCGTCGCCTGGACCGTCCTGGAGGCCCCCGGCCCGGGCACGTACCACCTCGCCGCCCGCTACCGGATGCAGCGCGGCACGCCCTGCCCCGAGCCGGAGGACGCCCCGCAGAGCCCCTAGACGTCCCCAGGCCCGGTCAGCCGGGCGGCGGCCGGACGGCCGGGCCACGGCCACTGCCGTCGGGGCGGTGCGCTCAGGCGCCCGGCGGCGGCTCCACCGGGTACGCCACGTCGCACACCGGGTCCGTCGGCCCCGCCGCGGACCAGTCCGCGAAGTAGACCTCACGGCACGGCCCGGCGACCCGCAGGTCCCGCTCGGTGATCCACCGCTCCACCGCCCCGAAGGCGTTGAGGATCATCGGCTGGGCCACCTCGGCCTTGGTGATGCGGGTGTACGCCAGGCGCCGCGCGGGCTCCTCGCGCACGCCCACGCCCACGCCCTTGCCGTGCCGCGCCGCCCACTCCCGTGCCGCCTCCGCGTCCCGCACCGGGACGCACACCTCGGCGGGCCCGTCGCTCTCCTGCGACACCTCCGAGTGGTAGACCACGAACGGCGCCGCCGGGACGCCTCCGCACTCCTCGGCCGCCACCGCGTGCAGCCGGTCCAGGGTGGTCCCGATCCAGGAGGGCAGCTCGCCCACCAGCACGTGCCGCTTCAGGGTGAGCACCGTGCAGCCGGGCACGTCCGCCGTCTCCGTCGTGTACCGCTCGCTCATCAGGGAGGTCCTTCCGTCCAGTCGCGCACGGAGGAAGTCCACGAGGGCCCGCTGCCCGGCGAGCCGCGCCTCGACGCCCGCCCAGTAGGCGTCCACCCTCTCGGCCGCCGCCGGACCGTCCCGGTCCATCAGCTCCACGACCTCGGCGACCGCCGCCAGCGGCATGTCGAGATGCCGCAGGTGCACGATCGTCCGGGCCCGCTCCACCTGGGCGGGCCGGTAGGAGCGGTAGCCGCTCACCGGGTCGACGTGCGCCGGGGGCAGCAGCCCCAGCCGGTCGTACAGCCGCAACGCCTTCGCGGACAGCCGGACCCTGGCGGCGAACGCGCCGATGCTGATCAGCTCGTCGTCGCCCGCGTCCATGCCCATGGCCTCCTCCGTCACCGGACCCTCGGCCCGGTGACGGGGAGACTGGGCCTTGACCCAGGGGCAAGGTCAACCACGCGCACGCGGCCGTTCCCGGCGACCGGCAGCCGCCGGTCCCCGCCTGCCGCGCGCGCCCCTCGGCGGGTTATCGGCCGAGGACCTTCTCGATCGCGGAGACGACCTCGTCCGACTCCGGCTCGGTCTGCGGGGAGAAGCGCGCCACGACCCGGCCGTCCCCGTCCACCAGGAACTTCTCGAAGTTCCAGCGGATGTCCCCGCTGTGCCCCTCGGCGTCCGCGAAGCCGGTCAGCCGCCGGTAGAGCGGGTGCCGGTCCTCGCCGTTGACGTCCACCTTCTCGGTCATCGGGAAGGTCACGCCGTACGTCGCCGAGCAGAACTCCGCGATCTCCTCGGAGGTGCCCGGCTCCTGCCCCATGAACTGGTTGCACGGCACGCCCAGCACGGCGAACCCGCGCTCCGCGTACCGCTCGTGCAGCTTCTCCAGCCCGTTGTACTGCGGCGTGAGGCCGCACCTGGACGCCACGTTCACGATCAGCAGCGCCGTGTTCCCGGCGTACCGGCCCAGCTCCGCGGAACCGCCCGTGAGCGCACCGATCTCGACGTCGAACACCGAACCCTCAGCATTGGTCATGCCCCGGAGCCTAACCGGCGGGACGCCGCTGACCGCCCGCCACCGCGTACCGCCTCGAGGTACTCACCCGCAACCTGAGTACGCGCACTCTGCGGACGGGCGGGGGCGGCCGTCCACGATGGGCCCATGACCACGCGAACGATCACGCCCTCCGTCCCCCGCCAGGCCCTCGCGGTGCTCCTCCTCGCCGCCGTGGCGGCAGCCCTCTGGGCCGCCTGGCTCGGCTGGGACCAGCGCTACGACGTCCACCCGGACGGCTCCAGCACCGGCCCGTACGAGGCCTGGCAGGTGATCGGCCTGGTCCTGACCCTCCTCCCGCCCGTGTTGTGGGCCGCCTCCCGCCGCCGGTACGCGGGCGCGGTGCTCGGGACGACGACCGGCCTCGCCGCGGCCGCCTGGTACGACTGGTCCAACGACGCCAGCGGCCTCTTCGCCGTCGGCGTGGCCATGATCACCGTCGGTTCCCTGGCCGCCACCGCCCTCCTCTGCGCCGTCACGGCGGCCGTCAGCGGCAACAGGGCCCGCCGCCCGGGCGCGTGAGCGGGGGCGGAGCCACTCCACGGCGCACACACCGAGGTCCCGGACCGTGAACGGTCCGGGACCTCTTCGTGGA
>NZ_JBRIOU010000001.1:208907-210101 GCF_053474865.1 Streptomyces sp. CO7 | reverse complement strand
GGTGTACGCAGGGGCGGCCTTCGCGGCCCGGCGGGCCATCGCGCCGGCCCGGCCCGCCCGCTCGCGGCACCACGCCGTGGTGGCGCGGTACGTGACCGCGGCCTGGCCGGGCGGGTTGTGGTGGGGGAGGAGCCGCTGCGGGTCCACCGCGGTCGCGCGGGCCGAGAGCTGCTCCCACACCCGCGCCGCGGCCTGCGGGGGCACCGGCCCGAACCGCGTCAGCAGGACGGCGCCCACGCCGATGCCGATGCCCAGACCCACGTAACGTCGCACGGGACGGCCCTGCCGCCGACCGAGGTTCTTCGCCATGCCCGCACGCTACGGCCGCCGGGAGGGCCCGGACATGGGCGCTCGTACTCACGGCCCGTGGGTAGCCGCCCCACGCCCGGCGCCCCGCCCCGCGGCGTCACACCCCCGTCGAGAGGGCCACGTGACGCCACTCGTCGAGCTCACGTCGCACCAGGTCCAGCTTCGCCTCGACGCGCTCGACCGCGTCCGCGCCCAACTGCAGCCGCAGCGGCGGCTCCTCGGCCTCGGTGAGGTCCACGACCGCCCTCGCCGCCTTCGCCGGGTCCCCCGGCTGGCGGCCGTCGTTCCCGGCCAGGGCCTCCCGCACCGGACCCGCGCCGGCCGCGTAGTCGGCGATGGCGGCCGGCTCGACCCGGAGGCTGGATCCGTTGAGGAAGTCCGTGCGGAAACCGCCCGGTTCGACGACGGTGACGTGGACACCGAGCGGGGCCAGCTCGCCCCGCAGCGCCTCCGTGATCCCCTCGAGCGCGAACTTCGACGCCCCGTAGACGCCCACCGCCGGCGCGGTGGCGAAGCCGCCGACGGACCCGATGGTGACGACGTGACCCGAACGCTGCGCCCGCAGCGTCGGCAGGGTCGCGCGCAGCGTGTTGAGCACCCCGAACACGTTGACGTCGAACAGGGCGCGGGCCGCCTCGTCGGAGACCTCCTCCACCGCGCCCACCAGGCCGTGACCGGCGTTGTTGACCACGACGTCGATCCGGCCGAACGCGGCCAGCCCCTCCTCCACCGCCGCCGCGAGCTGCTCCGGCGCCGTCACGTCCGCCCGCACCGCCAGCAGCCCGTCCGGCCGCTCCGGGTACGCCCGCAGCACCGCCGCGGTGTCGCGCGCGGTGGCGATCACGCGGTGTCCCCGCTCCAGCGCCTCCCGGGTGATCTCCGCTC
>NZ_JBRIOU010000001.1:206763-208807 GCF_053474865.1 Streptomyces sp. CO7 | reverse complement strand
CCACACGCCCATGTCTGTTCCCCGTCCTCTTCCGACGTCCACCGGCCGGCCGAGAACCGGCCGGTGACCCGACGCTAAAAGCTAGAGTCGGCTCGAGATCAAGGGCCTGGCCGGAGCGAGTGAGGGAACGGAGGGCCGCTCATGGACCTGAGCATCGGTGAAGTGGCACGACGCAGCGGACTGAGCGTCCACACGCTGCGGTTCTACGAACAGGAGGGCCTGTTCGCCAATCCGGTGCGCCGCCTGTCCAACGGCCGCCGGATCTACCACGAGGAAGACCTCGAGTGGCTGGCCGTCTGCACCAAACTGCGCTCGTCCGGCATGGCGCTGGCGCTGATCCGGCGGTACGTCGAGCTGGTCCGCCAGGGCCCGGGCAACGAGGCCGAACGGCTGGAACTGCTGTGCCGGCACGAGGACCGGGTCGAGGCGCAGATCGGCGAGCTGCGGGAGGCGCTGGGCGTCATGCGGTACAAGGTGCGGATCTACCGGGAGCACCTGGCCCGCGGCGAGGCCGACCGCCTCTGGAACCCGGCCCGGCCGGCGCACGAGGACGCCGCCCCGGCCGGCGACGGAGCGGCGGACAGGACGGCGGACAGGACGGCGGACAGGACGGCGGACAGGACGGCGGACAGGACGGGGGGCGAGGCGGGGGACATGGCGGTGCGGAACGGCGCGGCGACCGGATGAGCCGGTGACCGGTACCGGGGTGATCCGGGAGTCCGGGGCTCGGGAGCGCCGCGCCGTCGTCGTCAGGTCTTGCGGTAGCGCGCGCTGGCGAACGAGAAGCCGGCGAAGGCCACCAGTCCCACGGCGATCACGACCAGCAGCCACGGACCGGCCGAGGTCTGGGTGAAGGAACGCAGGGTGTCGTCGATGCCCTTCGCCTTGTCCGGGTCGAACCGGATCGCCGCGATCAGCGCGAACACCCCGATCGTGCCGAACAGGACGCCGCGCGCCACGCCGCCGCAGACGCCGAGGACGTCGACCGTCCGGCGGACCCGCGGGCCCATCTGCGCCGTCTTGAGGTGCTTGCGGAACTTCCGCCGCACCGCCCGGATGAGGATCCAGCCGCCGGCGACGATCACCCCGATCCCCACGGCGCCCACCAGCCAGCGACCCGCCGGCATCTCGAGCGCCTTGGCGGTGAAGTCCCGGGACTGCCGGTCGGAGGAGTTGCCGCCACCGCCACCGCCGCCGCCCCCGCCGCCCTGGTGCGCGGCGAAGGCCAGCACGGAGTAGGCCACGAAGCCGTAGAAGACGGCGCGGCAGGCGGAGAACAGACGCTTGCGCGCCTTGTGCCCGTCCGGCCCCGACGCGCCGAAGGCCGCCTCGGAGAGCCGCCACAGCGCCATCCCCGCGGTGGCGATGCCCAGCGCCCACAGCAGCACCGAGCCGAACGGCTTGTCGGCGATCTCGGCGAGCGCGCCGGAGCGGTCCGCCTGCTTGCCGCCGTCCTCGTGGAACGCCACGCGCAGCGCGATGAACCCGATGAGCAGGTAGAGCACGCCGCGCGCCGCGAAGCCGGCCCGGGCCGCACGGTCCATCGCGGAGCTGTTGGCGGCGCGCCGAGCGGTGCTCCGGGCGCGCCACGTCGTCGATATACCCGTCATGCCGCCCGCTTGCCCGCTGCTTCCCCCCGGAAACGGAGCGGTGCGGGCGCCCCGGACGCGGAGCGCCCGGAATCAGCCGCTCCGGCGAGCGGCCCGTGCCCAGGCGCGGCGAGCGGCCCGCGCCCGCACCCGGCGAGCGCCCGGGCCCGCCGACCCGGCCGCGTCAGCGGGGTTGGCGGGGTCGACCGCGGCAGCCGGGCGAGCCGGGCCCGCCGGGTGAGCCGGGCCCGCCGGGTCAGCTGGGTCAGCTGGGTCGGCCGCGTCAGCCGGGTCAGCCGGGTCGACCGCAGGAGCCGAGCCAACCGGGTCAGTTGCGTCGGCCGGGTCAGCCGGGCCCGCTGGGTCAGCTGGGTTGGCCGCGGCAGTTGGGTCAGCCGGGTCAGCCGGGTCAGCCGCGGCAGCCGGGCCCGCCGCGTCGGCCGCGTGCGCTGGGC
>NZ_JBRIOU010000001.1:205289-206663 GCF_053474865.1 Streptomyces sp. CO7 | reverse complement strand
GGCAGCGCGGCAGCCCGGCCGGCCGCGTGAGCTGGGACCGCCGGGTCAGTGCGGCAGGGGGCAGCCGTCGTCCCGCAGGTGCAGGCGGCGCAGGTCCTGGAGCGGGCCCGCCGGGAAGGGGTGCAGCACCCACCTCGCGCGGTAGCCGGCCTCGCCGTGCTCGGCGAGCACGCCCTGCGCCGCGTCCAGCACGGCGTGCGCGAACACCTTCCGCGGGTGGGCCGACCGCCACAGCACCGTGCCCTCGGCGTCCGGAAGGGCCGGAACGACGCCCACGTCGGGGAACCGGTAGACGGTGACGTCCACCTCGTCCTCCGCGGCCGCCTCACCGCCCCGGACCACCCAGCGCAGCTCCTGCGGCTCGGCGTCGAAGAAGAACCGCGCCGTGCGCCGCTCCCCGTACCCCCCGTACAGCAGACCGGCCGCGGAGACGAGGTCCGCCAGCGCGTCCGTGCCGTAACTCACCGTGAGTGAGGTCCGCCGCGATCCCTCGGCCAGATGGCACCTGGCCCAACCGTGCTTCCGTAGTTCCCACGTGAGCTGGAAGGCGCCCGTTGACGCCTGATCGACCGGCACGAGGAGCAGGTTAGTGGCAGTGATCCGGCGCAGCCAGGGGCCGGTCACGACGGGATGCGGACCGCGCGTTCCGGTCCGCCGCACCCCGTCGCCCACGGCCACGCCCGACCACGCTGCGTGTACGGCCGTCGACGGAGAGGCCGGGCCCGAGTTGCACCCGGCATGCGCCGGTGCTGGTCTGGAAGTGGCAGGACGCCCACGGCACTTCGCCGGCACGCGCGGGAGGCGGGTGTCCCCGGCAGCCACCCGCAACGGCAGCCACCCGCAACGGCAGCTCCCCGCAACGGCAGCTCCCCGCAACGGAGGCCGACGATGACCCAGGCCGCTCCCCACCGCAGCCGGCCGCGCAGGCTCCTGACCCTCCTGGTGACGACGGCCCTGCTGCTCCCCGTCTCCGTGACGGTGACGCTCACCGCGGCAGGCCCGGCCTCCGCCTCGTGCGCCGCGAGCCCGTTCGCGGGCCGGTGGCGGTCGCCCGACCCCCGGCTCAGCCGCATCGACATCTGGCACGGCGAGGACTGCCAGCTCTACGCCAAGGCGTGGTCCCGCTGCGAGCACGACGCGTCGCGCAACTGCAGCTGGGGCTCACGCGGCAAGGCCCTCCAGGGAGGCGGGGGTCCGTCGTTCCGGTTCTTCTACTACAACTGGAGTGACGCCGACGAGGTCCTCCAGCTGAGGCTGCGGGACGGGTCCCACATATCGGTCTGGGACCACGTCGACTACCACTCCGGCGCCGACGACAGCTACACCGTGCCGATGACGAAGTCCGCCACCTGAGGCGCCCCGGTCGCGCCGGAC
>NZ_JBRIOU010000001.1:190786-205189 GCF_053474865.1 Streptomyces sp. CO7 | reverse complement strand
CCCGTGCACGCTCTGCCCTGCCCGCCCCGCCACGCCCACGGGAGACGTATTCGTGAAGGAACCAGTGCACATCGCCACCGGCCGCACCGCGAAACCCGACCTGCAGCAACTGCTGCGCGAGGTGGCGCTGGGCGACCACGAGGCCTTCGCGGCGCTCTACGACGCCGTGGCCGGCTCCGTCCTCGGCGTCGTCCGGGCCGTTCTGCGCGACCGGGCGCAGTCGGAGGAGGTGGCCCAGGACGTCCTGGTGGAGGTGTGGCGCACGGCCCCGCGGTACCGCCCCGAGCGCGGCACGGCCGTCAACTGGATCCTGACCCTCGCCCACCGCAGGGCGGTCGACCGGGTCCGTTCGGTGGAAGCCGCGGCGGCCCGCGACACCAAGGCCGCCCTGCTCGGGCACCAGCCCGCCTACGACGAGGTGACCGAGCAGGTCGAGACGCGCCTGGAGCAGGAGCAGGTACGCCGCTGCCTGCGCACCCTGACCGAACTGCAGCGCCAGTCGGTCACCCTGGCCTACTACCGGGGCCTGACCTACCGGGAGGTCGCCGAGGCGCTCGCCCTCCCGCTCGGGACCGTCAAGACGCGGCTGCGCGACGGACTCATCCGGCTCCGCGACTGCCTGGGGGTGACCGCGTGACCACGACCGACCCGCACGCCCTGACCGGTGCGTACGCCCTGGACGCGCTGCACGACGACGAACGGACCGCCTTCGAGCGCCACCTCGCCGACTGCGGGACCTGCGCGCAGGAGGTGGCCGAGTTCACCGCCACCGCCGGACGCCTCGCCCTCGCCGCGACCGTGCGCCCCCAACCCGCCCTGCGCGAGCAGGTGCTGCGGCGCATCACCACCGTGCGCCAGGTGCCGCCCGACGCCGCGCCCCCGCAGCGCCCGCGCACCGGCGTTCTGCGCGGGCAGGGCCTGGCCCGGTGGGCGCTCGCCGCCTGCGTGGCCGCCGCGACCGCCTTCGGCGGCGCCGCCGTGTGGCAGTACGAGCGCGCCCAGGACGCACAGGGCCGGGCGGCGCTCGCGGAACGGCGGGCCGAGGAGGTGGCGGCGGTGCTGGCCGCACCCGACGCGGCCTCGCGCTCGGCGAAGGTCGCCGGCGGGGTGGGCACGCTGGTGGTCTCCGCCGAGCAGGACCGGGCGGTGTTCGTCGCGTCGAGGATGGCGGCGCCGCCGCCCGGCAAGGTCTACCAGCTCTGGTTCGCCGACGGCGCCGAGATGCGCTCGGCCGGCCTGATGGACCCCGGCCGCGACAGCCAGACCATGCTCATGCGGGGCGCGGTCGACGACGCCTCGGGCGTCGGCATCACGGTGGAGCCTGCCGGTGGTTCCGAGCGGCCCACCTCGGAGCCGGTCGCCCTGCTGGGCGTCCCGACCTGACGCCGGGCGCCCGACGCACGTCGAGGGGGGAGCCCGGCCACCGCCGGGCTCCCCCCTCGTTCACGCGCTCCGGGCGTCAGCTCGCCGGCATCAGCACCGAGTCGATGATGTAGACGTGGGCGTTCGCCGTCCTCACCCCGCCGCAGACGACCTTGGCGGAGTCGCCGACCGTGAAGGACTCGCCCGAGCCGGAGGCCGTCAGCTTCGACTTCTCCAGCGTCGTGAAGGAGCCGTTCTCCAGGTCCGCGGGCGCCAGCTTCTCCCCGACGACGTGGTAGGTGAGGATCTTGGTCAGCTGCTCCTTGTCGTTCAGCACCGCCTCCAGGGTCTTCTTCGGGATCTTGTCGAAGGCGTCGTTGGTCGGGGCGAACACGGTGATGTCCTGCGCGTTGTTGAGCGTGTCGACCAGGCCCGCCTTCTTCACCGCCGTCACCAGGGTGGACAGGGCCGGGTTGTTGGAGGCCGCGGTGGCCACCGGGTCCATCGCCATGCCCTCGAAGGAGCCGGGGCCGTCCTTCGGGACGGAGGAACAGGCGGGGCCGAAGGGCTGGTCCGCTCCGCTCGCGGTCGCCGAGCCGCCCATGCCCTCGTCACCGCCCCTGCTCTCCGCGGCCGACGCCTTCTTCGAGGAGCCGGCCGCCTCCGCGTCGCCGCTGTCGCTCGAGCAGGCGCTCAGCGTCAGCGGCAGCACCGCGGCGGCGGCGAGGAGACCGGTGGTACGGCGGATACGGGTGTTCATCGTGTTCTCCTGTCGGAACGGCGCAGCGCTCTGCTGCGACCTGGGGTGTCACGGAAGGGGGTGTCACGGAAGGTGGTTCGGGAAGGGCGGGGCTGTGCGGGGCCGGGGGATCACTCCACGGTCACGACCACGGTGTGCCGTCCGGTGGCGCCGTCGGGGAGCGTGCGGGTGCGTCTGCCGGTCTGCACGAGGCCGTCCCGGTCGGTGGCGCGCACGGTGAGGGTGTGGCTGCCCCGGGTGGCAGGCCAGGGCAGGGACCACTGCCGCCAGGTGTCGCGGGTGGCTTCGGCGGCCAGGTGCGCCTCCTGCCAGGGACCGTCGTCCACCCGCACCTCGACCTTGTCGATGCCCCGGTGCTGGGCCCAGGCGACGCCGGCGATCATCACCGTGCCGGTCCCCAGGCGGGCGAACGGCTTGGGCGTGTCGATCCGGGACTGGGTCTTCACCGGCGCCCTGCGGGCCCAGCCCCGCCTGACCCAGTACGGGTCGTGGTCGGCGAACGTCGAGAGCTCGATGTCCTCGATCCACTTGCAGGCGGACACGTAGCCGTACAGGCCGGGGACGACCATCCGCACCGGGAAGCCGTGCGCGAACGGCAGCGGCTCGCCGTTCATGCCGACCGCGAGCAGGGCGTCGCGGCCGTCCATCAGCTCCTCCACCGGGCTGCCGATCGTCATGCCGTCCACCGAGCGGGCCACCAGCTGGTCCGCCGGGCCGCCCCGTGACGGCGGCCGCACCCCGCACTCGGCGAGCAGCTCGGCCAGCCGGACGCCGGTCCAGCGCGCGTTGCCCACGTAAGGGCCGCCGACCTCGTTGGAGACGCAGGTCAGCGTGATGTCCCGCTCGACCAGCTCCCGGCGCAGCAGATCGTCCAAGGAGTACACGGCAGGCCGGCGCACGCCCCTGCCGTGCACGCGGAGCCGCCAGCGGGCGGCGTCCACCTCGGGCACCACCAGGGCGGTGTCCACCCGGTAGAAGTCCCGGTTCGGGGTGACGAACGGGCCGACCCCGGCGACACGCAGCGCGGACCTTTTGGGCAGCGCCCGTGCCGGCGACCCGGGACGCGGCAGCACGACCGCGGCACGCGAGGCGGCCGCGCCCTCACCGTGCCGGGCGTTCAGCGCCCGGCCGGTCATCCCCGCCACGCCCGCGCCGACCGCGGTGGACGCGACGGCGACGACGAAGCCGCGCCGGTTCCGTCCCTCGGGGGTCGCGGGTGACTCGGGTGCCGTGGGTGCCGCGGGTGTGCGGGGCCCCGCGCCCTCGGGCCCTGCCGACGCGTCGGGCCCCGCAGGTGCCGCAGGTGCCGCAGGTCCGGTAGGTCCCGCGGATCCGGCGGGCACCGTCACGGTCGCCGCGGTCAGGCGGCCCACCAGCAGGGACAGGAGCACGGCCCCCGTCGCGGCGCCCGCGGCGGAGGGGAGTGCGTCGACGACCCCGGCGGAGTCGGGACGGCCGACGGCGACGGCCGCCCCGACGCACCCGAGGAGCAGGACGCCGGTGATCCCGGCCCACCGGTACCGCACCGCCACGACGCCCAGGCCCAGTGCCAGCACCGACACCACGGCGAGGATGCCGAGCTGCAGCACGAGCTTGTCGTCGGTGCCGAACTGGCGGATCGCCCAGTCCTTGACCGCGGCGGGCGTCACGTCGACGGACGCGCCTCCCACCGCGACGACCGGACCGGACCGCGGGCGCCGCACCGCCGCCGCCGCCAGCTCGGCCACCGCCAGCGCCGCGGCACAGGCCGTCAGCCCGCTCAGCGCCCCCGGCACCGCGCGTGACGACGGCCCCGGCCGGCCCCGCTGATCCTTCTCCTCGTCCCTCACGCCGGGAATCCGGTACCGCCCCCGGGGGCGGATTGGTCCCCGACCTGATCAGGTGAAAAGAAATTCCGGACCCATCCGCCACGCGTTCCGCAACGAATTCCCCGGTTGAGGACCGACCGCCCGCCCGGTCACCCCGGGGACGGACGGCGGCCCCGGGAGCGGGCGGCACCCCTCGGGGACGGTCGGCGCGAACGCCGAAGGCCGGGGGCGAGTGCCCGCGAGGCCTCACACCTCGCACACACCCGCCCCCGGCCACGGTTCAGCGCTGTCGACGCCGGGCTCCCGGCGCCGGCGGACGGCACCTCCGGATGCCGCCCCCTAGGACTTCGCGTACCTGTTCGCCATCTGACCGGCGAAGTCGTACACCGTGCAGGGCTCGTCGCCGACGGTCCACGCGTCGTGGCCGGGGGAGCACACGAACACCTCCCCGGGGCCGACCTCCAACTCGGCGCCGTCGTCCATGCGGATGTGCATCCGGCCCTGCACCACCAGCCCGTTGTGGTGGACCTGGCAGCTGTCGGTCCCGGCTATCGGCGCGAGGTCCCGCGACCACCGCCAACCGGGCTCGAAAGTGGCCACCGCGCAGTCCAGCTCCGAAAGGTGGACCGCTTCGAGGTGACCGTGCGGGAAGTCCCGGTGCTCGTCCGGCTTACTGGGGGTCTTGACCTCCAACATGACGATGCCTCCTTTGAGCCACACATCCATCGTGTGCACCGTCCGGCCCCATGTGCAACGTCGTGCCGACCTCCGGCCCGCTGCCCGAGCCGCGGTGTCACCGCCCCGCTCCGCGCCGCGCCGCACTCGGCATCCGGCACCCTGTATTCGGCATCCGCACCACGAAGGGCCGGTCCGGAAGGCTCTCACCCCCCGCACCGGCCCTTCCGCCGACGCCACCGTTCGGTCCGTCGGTCAGAGCCCGCAGGAACCGCTGTCGACCTGGAAGTACCGGCCGCTGGACCAGCGGCACAGCCGCATGCCGACGACGACGCCGACGATGGTCACCAGGGCCGGCAGGTATCCGCCGGCCACCTGGATGATCGGAATGGCCGGGCACCCGCCCGAGATCGCCCAGCCGGTGCCGAACAGCACTGCTCCGGGGACCACGCCACCGTGGATCCGTCCGGGCGTGCGGCGGACCCGCAGCAGGGCGAACGCCACCGCGATGATCACCACGGCGCCGGCGAAGGAGAGGAACATCCGCAGGTCCTGGAAGGTGAACATGCGGTTCAGCTCGGCGTAGTCGCCGAAGCCGATGTTGGCGACGGTGAAGCCGAGGCCCAGTCCGGTGACGACGGTGGCCAGCAGAAGCGCGCCCCGGGTACGCATCAGATCACCTTCCACAGGAGGAACGACACCGCGACGGCGGTGCCGAAGAACACGGCGGTCGCCACGATGCTGACCGGGCTCAGACGGCCGCAGCCGTTGAGCCCGTGGCCGGAGCTGCACCCGCCCGCCAGCCGCGTACCGAAGCCGACCAGCACGCCTCCCACGAACAGGAGGACGGTCATCAGGAGCGGATCGGCGGTCACCAGGTCCCGGAACGCCGGGCCCATGTCGAGGCGGAGCTCGAACCGTCCGGAGGTGACCGCGGCGATCAGCCCGCCGACGAAGATCGATATCAGCAGGGTGGCCTGGGTGAACAGCGGCGCCGGGCGCCGGTTCGTGGCCGCGGGAGGGGCACTCACCGGTGGTTCGACGTCCACCTGGAGCGTTCCCGGCTGTCCGTACGGATGCTGCCGCGCGGAGGACGGGGCTGGGGACGGCGCGGTGCCGAAGTGCTCCGCCGTGGCCGCGGCGAGCGCCTCGACGAGAGCGCGGTCGTCGGCGAACTCCTCGTCCATCCGCTCGAGGCGACGCTCGCGCCGCCAGTGCACCACGCGGTCCCACGCGGAGGACACACCGAAGGACCGGTCGGTGGCGAGGGCGTAGTAGACGGTGACCAGGGCGAGCCCGACAGCACCCGCCCACCAGGGCCAGTAGGTAGTCATGCGGGTCGGCTCATCCAATCGGTCAGTCGAGCCCACAGGCCACGCCTCGCGCGGGCCGCCCGCGGTGCCTGCCGGGCGGACCCGGCGTGATCCTGCGAGGCGTAGGGGGACGGTGCCGGCCGGCCCAGCGTGAGCGGCATCGCCGGAGCTCCCGTCGCCCAGGGAGTGACGCTCTCCGGAGCCGCGACCCGGTGCCCGGACGGCGCGGCCGGCCGAACCGGCTGCTGGGCCGGCGGCTGCTGGGCCGCGTACGCGCCCTGCGGCGACTGAGTCGCGTACGAGCCCTGCGGTGACCACGGCTCCTGCCGCACGGCCGCCTGCGGGAAGCCGTGCCCCGCGGCGGGCGCGCAGGCCCCACCCGTGTCGGCGGCGTCCTCGAAATGCCGCGCCTGGGCCCCGTTGGGCAGCAGGCTGATCGGCACACGTTCACCGGTCAGTGACATCTTGTAGCGTGCGCAGCCGAGCCACTGGTCGTTGCTGTCGCAGTAGTAGTCGCGCCAGCCCCGCAGGCTCTCTCTGAGCAGCGGGAACAGGGGACACCCTGTGGCGTGCGAGCAACCCACGTCGCTTCCTCCGATCGGCCGCACCACCCTGCTAAAAAGGGCAGCCGCCGTTCTCGATTTCCTGCCTTCGCCGTCGCGGCGGCGACCGCGAACTCGAAGCGACGCCGTGACGGCCTGTCATGCAACGGAGTTACGCCTCCGTTTATCCGACCGGCCGAGATGGAATCACCGTTCCGTATTCCAGGCAACTTTCCAGCAATTTCTCGCGCCGGAGCCGATCGACATTGCCGAGTGAGTGGTGCCATGCGCCGCCCATGCCTGTTTGTCTTCCCATGTCAGGACATTCAGGGGCGGCGAAAACGCCGCTCGGGGCGTCACGCGGCGTCGGTGACGACTTCCGTGTCGATGCTGCGCCCATTGTTCGCGGGGACGGTGAGCGCGCGGAATGCCTTGTGATGAAAGCGTGAATTCGCGTGTGAAGAAATTGTCAATCTTCCATGCGTCATATGCGGGCGCCGTCCGCCGGGACCGCATACCGCGGCGCTGTCCGGGTCGACCCGCACCGGTCCATCTGCGGCGGCGCACGTGTGCGCCGCCGCGGAGGGACCGCCTCCCTCCTCCGGCCGGCGCACCGCCCGACTGCTACCGTCCGCCCCCATGTGGGCTCAAGAGGTCGTGGCCGGCCGACCGGCGTGGCGGCACACCCCCTCCGACGTGGTCTTCCGCGCCGTTCCCGGTGGGACGTTCCGTATGGGCCTGTCCGACGAGGAACTGATCGCCGCCCGTGCTCTCGAGTGGATCGGTGAGGCCGATGAGAGCCTCGATCTCTTCTTCGCCGCTGCGGGCCAGGCCCGGCCGGTGCGAGAAGTGCGGGTCGAGCCGTTCCTGATCGCCCGGCATCCCCTGACGGTGGCGCAGGCACGGCACTGGCTCCCCGAGTACGAGGACGCCTTCGTCGAATCGGACACGGGGACGGCCCGATTCGACGACGACCTGGACGACCTGCTCGGGGCGTTGCCCTTCCGGCTGCCCAGCGAGGCGGAATGGGAGTACGCCGCCCGCGCGGGCACGACCACCCTGACCTTCCGCGGCAACGCCAGGCCGGACGAGGACCAGGTCCTCGACGACTTCGCCGACGAGGAACGCACCGCCGCGACCGAGAACGCCTTCGGGCTGGCGGCGATGGGATCGGCCAACGAGATCTGCGCCGACGTGTGGATCCCCCACTTCACGGACGCCCCGGCGGACGCCCGCCCCCGCACCGGGGACGGACCGCGGGTGGTGCGCGGCGGCGGCGGGGACCTCTCCCCGTGGCAGGGCTGCGACGAATGGACGCTCCTGTTCTCCGCCACCCGCGGCCCCTACCAGGACTTCACGGCGGTCCGCCCGGTCGCCCCTGTTCCGAGCGGTTGACGGGCCGGCGCGGTGAGGCACTGTCCGGCGGTCCTTGAGGCCCCCGGGTACGGGCCGGCAGCGTAGGCGGACGGAGACTGCCTGGCCCCGGCATGGTCAGACACCCCCGGGCCCGGCGAAGATGTCGGCATCCGGGCCCGGACGTGACGTGCGCTCCAAGGACCACGGGTCGGAGCGGAGCGGCACCATGGCATGGGTAGTGGGAACGGGCGCCTTCCTGGGGCTGCTGGTGCTCGTTTCGGGCATCGTCACGCTGCGGACAGGGTGGATCGTGCCCACGGCGCGCCGCCACGTCACCAGGCCCCGACTTCACGGCCTCGGCGCCCTGCTCACCGGCGGCTCCGTCGTCCTGCAGAGCCTCTTCCACTTCCGCGTCCTGCCCGGCGTCTCCTGGGACGTCCGCTTCTTCGGCGGGAACGCGCTCCTGTTCACCGGACTGCTCCTGATCGCCCTCGGCCAGCTGCTGCCGCTTCGCGGAAGCCGGGAGCACTCCGATCCCTCAACCGTCTGAAGCGCGCCGCCCCCTCACGGCCGGGGTGGAATGGCTGCGTCTGAGCGCTCGACGGAAACGCACCACCCCTTCGAGGCCGTGTGGTACTACGAGCGGCGCACTTGGCACGGTTGTGGCACAGGCTTCGCTGATCAGTTGGTGGGTGTGCCGGTCTCGCCGCGGCGGGGGCCGACCGACCGGATGCGGTCACCGAGGGCAGCGAAGGCCACTGACTGGCCGGCCTCCTTGCGAACGGTGCTCAGGCCGGCGCTGTCCTTGTCCAGGGTGGCGACCACTGAGTGGGGGAGTACGTAGAACTCCCACTGGGCTGTGTCGAGCGGGTCGTAGTCAGCGTGGGCACGGGCGGTCTGGACGGCGAAAACGTAGACGTCGGCGTTGTACGACTTGGCCTCCGAGTAACCCGTACCGGGTGACCATGTGCGAGCGCGGAGCCCACTGAAGCGGACCGGGGAAGGTTCCCGTTGGTCCCAGGCCTGCAGGTAAGCGCCGGCCTTGACTTCGATGCGCAGTCCGTCGTCCGTCTCGACGTCGTGACTCGCCCATTCCACACGGGGTTTGTGGGAGCCGACCGCCTGGTGGACCAAGAACTCTGCGAACAGGCCGCGCGTGTTGTTCATACGGAGGTCCGGCATGGCGAACCGCCAGAAGTCGACCACGGTCGCGTCCTGGACGCCGACGATCGACTCGTCGCCGCGGAGCGGCGGCATGGCACGCGGGGTCAAGGGCAGCTGAGCGGACCGCTTCATGCGTCGCAGTCTGCCAGGTCGGCGAAGCGTGGTGCCTGCGCATCGGCCGTTGGCAATGCTTGCCGGAACACTGCTGGGATGTCCGCAAGGAGTGCAGCCGAGCCCGTGCTCGCAGCCTGGGAAGCTGGCCCCGGGGCGGCGGGGAGTGGCTGCGGATTCTGCCGGAGGAGAAGCCGAGCGGACGTAGTGGTACGCGTGGCACGGCGCCTGAAACTGCTAAGGGTCAGCCTGGGAGGAAACCCCTCCTGCGCTGGCCCTTCTCTGTGTGCCCCCGGCAGGATTCGAACCTGCGACACCCGCTTTAGGTGATCCCTCCGGGCGGGGCCGTGACCTGGGCAAACGTCACCGATACGCGCTTGACCTGCGGAAATGCGTCTCGCCGGTTCTCGCTCCTTCGCAGCACTTCCCGGCCTCATGTGTGCTGTAGGTGTGCTGCGGACGGTCGTCATGCCGGGATCGCCGCGGGCGGTCCGGCCAGGTCGGCCGCCGTTCGGTGTGTCGACGGGCCGGTCTCTGGCTGCGGTAGGTGGTGTGGCTCTCGAAGGGCTGAGCAAACGGTCCGGACGCCGTTAACCTGGGACCAACAGAGGCACGCGGCCCGATTCAGCGGAGGGGATGCCGATGACCACCGCCTCGAGCGAGGTTCCTCACCCGCCGCACTCGACGGCGCACCCGTTGCGGACCATCCGTGACATCCGGGAATCCCTGCCCAACGACCAGCGCAGGCACTTCGATGCGGAGCTCGCCGACACGGAGATCGAGGCTCTGCCCGAGATGCTGAACCGCTGGGTGGCCTTGAGCAACGACGGCTTCGAGGAGTTCCTGCTGTCCCGGCCCTTCGAGGGCATGGACTTCGGAGCCCGCTCCTACGACGAGCAGTCGGACGCCGAGTGATCTATCTGCTCGACACGAACGTCGTCGCCGAGCTCACGACGCGGCCCAAGCCCGACCAGCGTGTGTTGGCCTGGTTCCGGTCCACGCCCAGGCCAACCGCTTCCTCAGTGTGATCACCGTGGCCGAGATCGAGGCAGGGGTGGTCGCCACGGTGGATCCCGTGCGCAAGGCCCGCTACGGCCAGGCGCTCGTCGCCGTACGGCACGAGTACGCCGGACGCGTCGCACCGATCGGCGAACCGGTAGCGGCCGCTTACCTGAGCATCCACAAGACGCTGAAATCGGCTGGCGCCGGCATCGACCCACCGGACGCCCTGATCGCTGCCACGGCCCTGGCCAACGGGTGGACGGTGGCCACCCGCAACATCAAGCACCTGGCCCGAACCGGCGCCATGGTGATCAACCCGTGGGAACAGTTGGTCTGACCAGGCCGTGAGGGGCCGTCGACGTTGATGTCGGAGGCCGCCCAGGGAAGTGCCTGGGCGGCCTCTCGGTGGTGCCCCCGGCAAGTTTCGAACCTGCGACACCCGCTTTAGGAGCGAGGTGGGAGAGCTCTCCGGCCGGCCTGGGACTTCGAAACCGGGTGTGGTGGCCGGCAACCCGACCGTGCAACGCCCTCGTTGACCGTGGTTGACCGCTGAATCCGGCATGGTTGTGGCACGAACTCCAGCCGACGGCAACCAGCCAAACGGCGGGCGTGGCCGGGGTGCGCCGACCGATCACGCCCACGTGTGTCTCGCGGTACCCCCGCCGGCCTCAGCCACGCCACCGGCTTGTGCCATCGACCAGCGCCGAGTGTCACGCTTAGTCGGCCGACTTCACCCGGTGTTTCAGTAGGTCATGTGCGTGTTCTGGTCAGCCGCTGGGAAGCGGTTCCGATCGAGGTCCGTCACTTCGACAGGATGAAGTCCAGGGCGTAGCCGGGAGCAGTCGTCCAGTAGGTGACACGCTGACCGTCGTTGGCGTACAGCGTGTCGACGGGCATGGGGACGTCGATCGGCTTGCCCGCACTGCTGCCGGGCTTACGGCCCTGCAGGTTGAGGGTGATGCTCTTCGCCTCGTACTCATCCATGGGGCCGTTGACGAGCAGGGCGGCATATGCCTCCTCACCCGGAGCGAGGGTGACGGGCACCCCCGGGTGCGGGTCGCTCTCCTTGATCACAGGGGCCGTGGTCCGACCGGCACCAAGCCGCACGAGAGGGTAGCGGTAGAGGTCGCACTTCTTGGCGCCGGTGTTCTGGACGGTGAGGAGGAGGTGCCTGGCGTCCTCGCTGTTCGCGGGCTCCTTCACGGCGGACACCCCGAGGACCTCCTGGGAGCAGGCGGTGACGGCGCCCCTGTCCCCACTGCCGCCCGAGCGGTGCGTCACCGCATCGCCGGCCTTCCCGCTGCTCGTCCGCGGCACGGTGGCGGAGGCCTGTGCCGACACACCCCACCCAAGAGCCAGGACGAGACCCGCGGCCACGGCCACACGGTGGGCCGCAAGGGACTTCATGTTCATATGCGTGTTCCTCTTCTGATCGGTATGAGGTTGCGTGCGGGCTGTCGTGGCCACACCACCCGCTCCCTCTCGGACCTCGGACCTCGGACCTCAGGGGCGGGGCGAAGGCGGTCGGGCACCCTTGGAGCGACCGCCCCCTGTACCCGGGCGCCCAAAGGGACTGGGTATCCCGGCGGACGGGTGAGTCGGGGGCGTGGTGCTGCCGTGCGGTCGGCCGCTTCAGCCGGTGCGACAGCCATAGCGTCGGACGCCAGGTGGGCCTGGGACAACGGCTGCCCCCAACCTGCAACGGAGGGACGATCCCACCCCCCACGACCTGCAGAGACAGGCAAGCCTGGGATGCCTGTCCGGGATGGGAAACTCCCTGAGGTCGGCGTCCGGACGCCCGGTGGACTCGGCCGGCGCCCGCCGCCCCGGCCGACGCCCGGCCAACGGCCCTGCCCCAGAGCCCGGTGGTGGTGGCGGTGCCGGACCCTTCGGGGAAGGCTGCATCGGGTGAATGGGCAGCCGCCCCGGCGCAGCGGTGGTGGCCCCGGAGGGCGCAACCGATCGGGCTGGGTGATCGCCCGCTGTCTCGTCCTGCGCGGAGACGTCCTCCGCCCACTCGTCCGGGCCACGCGGTGCAGCGGCGGGAGGAGTGGTCCGATGCGGTGTGCGGGCCCGGCTGACGGAGGCGCGGAAGGCGACGCCCCGGGCCGCGGGTGGGAGTGGTCCCGAGGAGAGGGATGGCGCAGCCCTGCAACCATCCCAGCCGTACCGACGTTCAGGTACGGGGAGTGTCTGGGATGCCGTCCACGATCCGAACATGACGGCACAGGCCAACGGATGGATGTGAGCACGACCGCATGGATGCAATCCACGACGAGGTGGCGGAGTTCGCGCTGCTGCTGACGCGTCTGAAGGAGCGCACAGACCGTAGCTACGCGGCGCTGGCCCGCCGTCTGGGCATGAACGCCTCCACGCTGCACCGCTATTGCGCCGGTGAGGCGGTTCCCACGGACTTCGCCGGGATCGAGCGGTTCGCCGCGCTCTGCGGAGCCTCCCCCGAGGAACGCGTGGAGTTGCACCGCCGTTGGATCCTGGCGGTCGCGGCACGGCGACAGCCACGCCCATCCGGTGCCCGGCGGACACAGACGCCTCATGACACCACGAGCACGGCGGCATCCGCGAGCCACAGCGGCCCGGCGGGCGAGGCACCCGAACCGACCTCACCGGCCGACCCACGGCCGGGGCCGACCTCACCGGCCGACCCACGGCCGGGGCCGACCTCACCGGCCGGCCCACGGCCGGGGCCGACCTCACCGGCCGGCCCACGGCCGGGGCCGACCTCACCGGCCGGCCCACGGCCGGGGCCGACCTCACCGGCCGGCCGGCGGCCCCCTGCCGGGTGCCCTCGACGACGGCCGGTGCGATCGACAGTACTGGCGGCCTCACTTGCCATCGCGCTCGCCGGCCTCACTGCATCCGCTGTCGGGCCCCCTTCGAGGGGCGGTGAGCCGTCGGCCTCCGCCGGCACCTCGCCGGTACCCTCGGCGTCGGCCACGCACAGCGAAGGCAGCCCGCGGGAGAACCGGGCGAGGACCGGCAGCACGGCCCCGCCGCGGGAGAACCGGGCGAGCGCCGGCACGGCCCCGCCGCAGGCCCCGCTCACCTGGACGGCCAACTCCCAGCTCTGGCAGCTCGACTGCGCCCATGACTACGTCATCGCCAAGCAGCCGCAGCAGGTCCCGCCGCCGCCGATCCCGGCTGACGCTGCGGTGTGGGCCGCGTCCCAGGAAGCGGTGCACGGGCGCACCACGAATGTGCGGATCTCCGTGCAGGGGCGCGGCTCCGCCGCCGTCATACTGGAAGCACTGCATGTGCGCGTGGTCAACCGCACGACCCCCGCCGCCCGCCGGGGCATCGCCTACTCCACGTACGAAGGCTGCGGCGCCATCCTCGTCCCCCGCTACTTCTCCGTGAACCTCGACGCGCGCCGACCCCTGGCCCGTTCGATGCCTGGCAACGAACCGGACAGACAGGCCCCCGCGATCGACTTCCCCTACCAGGTGTCCCTGCGGGAGCCGGAGGTCCTGCTGCTCGCCGCGCACACCGAGTCCTGCACCTGCGACTGGTACCTCGACCTCGACTGGTCCTCACAGGGCCGAACCGGCACGGTGCGCATCGATGATCACGGCCGCCCGTTCCGCACCACCAGCATCGAAGGGCTACCGCACTACTGGTACCGGAGCCCCCGTGGCTGGGTCCCCATGACCGCCGCCGAGGACAAGGCGGCAACCGGCAGCTCCGGCGACTGACGGCGCACACACTTACCGTGCGGTGGACTCGCGGGCGGAACTTGCAGCGCAGCGGCGGTCCCCTCACGGGTGACGATGAGCATGGTGAGCCACTCCACGAGCACATGTGGCAGGTCGAGTGCGGTACGACAGATGACCAACGAGGCCCCCGAGCAGCAGCGTGATGGAGACGTCAGACATCTTGATCAACAGCCCGGGGCCCTCGCTCGTTGCGCTTGGCCGGGGCCACCTGATCGGAGCCCGCCTCGAAAAAGCTCAGTGACCGACACCGTCGATGTCGGACGTGGATGTCAAAGGCCCCGGACCATGATCGGTCCGGGGCCTTTGCGCTGGTGCCCCCGGCAGGATTCGAACCTGCGACACCCGCTTTAGGAGAGCGGTGCTCTATCCCCTGAGCTACGAAGGCAGGAGGCCTGGCCGAGGGCCGGACCGCCGGGGTCAGTGTAGCGGGTGAGGGCTCGTGGGTGAGGGGTGTATGCGGCGTGAGCTGCGGTCGTCGGTGGGGTGGGCCACGGCAGGCGGTGGGCCTAGGCTCCGCGGCATGGACAAGGAGTCGAGGGGCGAGCGCTGTGGGCAGTGCGGGTCCGGGGAGCTGGAGCC
>NZ_JBRIOU010000001.1:189105-190686 GCF_053474865.1 Streptomyces sp. CO7 | reverse complement strand
ATGGGGCGTGGAGGGCTTCGTGCGTCGCCGGGACCGTGAGGGTGCGGCGCGGGGGCCCGGTTGGTCAGTCGCGGGTGACGCGGAGGCGGTAGGTGTCGCCGGGGCCCTTGGCGAGGACGCGGAGGCGGATGCCGTTGTCGCGGTCGGTGAAGGTGTCGCCGGGGGTGAGGGTCGCGTCGGAGAGTTCGGCGTGGACGTTGGGTGCGTGGGTGCAGCCGCCGCTGTCGCGCCGGTGGTCGTGGACGGTGACGGGCCCCTGCCCGGTCTCGACGCCCGCCTCGACGCGGTAGACGAGGACACCCGGGCGGCAGACCAGTTCGTCGTTGCCCTCCTGGGTGCGGACCTCCACGGCGTAGCTGGAGTCCTCGTCGAGCGGGAGGACGACCAGTTTGGGGCCACCGGCCCGGGCCAGCGGGCTCAGCACGTGGTCGGAGGTGGAGTCGGAGCGGGCCGCGCAGCTGACCTGGCCGGCGTCCAGCCAGCCGAGTTTCCACTTGTGCCAGCCCAGCAGGTCGTTGTTGGCCCCCCAGTCCTCGCTCATGATGTCCCAGTGGCCGGCCGCCCCGCCGCCGTCGTGGGTGTAGAGGTCGGGCAGTCCGAAGACGTGGGCGTTCTCGTGGGGGAGGACCCGGTAGCCGGTGCGGCCGTAGCTGCCGGAGCCGTCGTCCTGGCGGGAGTAGACGAACGAGGTGTGCGAGACGGGGACGCCGTCGGCGACCGGGGCCTCGGTGTTGGCGGCGAAGGTCACCGAGAGCACGGTGTCCAGAGCGGAGGGGCCGGCGTTGGGGGTGACCAGGATGTTGAGCAGGTCGTACCGGCGGAAGTCGACGTCCGCGTCGGCCTCGTCGACGATGTCCTCGACCAGCCCGCGGTAGGACGGGTCGAAGGGCGCGCCGCGCTCTATCCCGTACTCCTCGAAGTCCTTCGGCATGCGCAGCCACCGCTTCACCGGGGCGTCGGCGCGGTAGTCGAGGCGGCCGTAGGAGCTGGTGCGGAACCAGTCCTGGGTCTGCGGGAAGAATTCCGCGTACCGGTCCATCGCCTCGCCCTCGCCGTGGGCGTCGGGGAAGTCGACCATCAGGGTCAGGGCGCGGACGGTGCCGGTGGCGGGGGAGTAGCCGGCCGGGGTGGGCACGCCCTCGGACATCTGGGCGTCCAGCCCGCCGCTGATCATGCAGGGGGCCAGTCCCACGGCGGCGCGGGCCGGAGGGACGGGGCCGGCCGCGGTCGGGTCCTCGGTGCGCTCGTTCACCGCGGAGGTGCACACGGCGAGGCTGAGGGCGCACAGGGCGGCCATCGAGGCGATCCGACGGGAACGGGTGAGGCCCGCCCCGTCGCCCGGTATGGAGCGGCGGTACACGCTGCGCGGCATGCTCGGCCTCCCACTCCGCCGTGGCGGCCGGTCGGTACACCGGGCCGCCCCTGCGATCACCCTGGGCCGAGCCGGTGATCCTCGCTCGCTGGGAGGGGCCGGTCGGGGGTTTTCGCGGAGAAGAGGTTTGGCGGAGGGCACGGGCGGGGCGACGCTCCGGACCTGCGGAGAAAAGGGCCGAGCCCCGGACGTCCACGGGGGGAGAGGAC
>NZ_JBRIOU010000001.1:186106-189005 GCF_053474865.1 Streptomyces sp. CO7 | reverse complement strand
GTTCACGGCGGAAAAGTCACGCTGCGGCGTCGAACCCGGTGTCGCGTGCCAGCTTCTTCAGCTCGAGCAGGGCGTGCTTCTCGATCTGCCGGATGCGCTCACGGGTGAGGCCGTGTTCCTTGCCCACCTCTGTCAGCGTACGCTCCCGGCCGTCCTCGATGCCGTAGCGCATCTTGATGATCGAGGCCGTGCGCTGGTCGAGGTGGTTGATGAGGCCGTCGAGCTCCTCGCTGCGCAGCAGCGTGAGCACCGACTGCTCCGGCGACACCGCGGAGGTGTCCTCCAAGAGGTCGCCGAACTGCGTCTCGCCCTCGTCGTCCACCGACATGTTCAGCGAGACCGGGTCGCGCGCCCAGTCCAGCACGTCGGTGATGCGCTCGGGAGTGGCGCCCAGCTCCTGGGCGATCTCCCTGGGCTCCGGGTCGCGGCCGTGCTCGCGGTTGAACTCGCGCTGCACGCGGCGGATGCGGCCCAGCTCCTCCACCAGGTGGACGGGGAGCCGGATGGTGCGGGACTGGTCGGCTATGGACCGGGTGATGGCCTGACGGATCCACCAGGTCGCGTAGGTAGAGAACTTGAAGCCCTTGCGGTAGTCGAACTTCTCCACCGCGCGGACCAGACCGGCGTTGCCCTCCTGGATCAGGTCCAGCAGGGGCAGACCGCTGCGCGGGTAGCGGCGGGCGACCGCCACGACCAGACGCAGGTTGGACCGGATGAAGACGTCCTTGGCCCGCTCTCCCGCTTCCACCAGAGCCTCGAGCTCCTCGCGGGTGGCGTCGGACTTCGACTCCGCCTCGCCGCCGAGGATCTGCTGGGCGAAGACGCCCGCCTCGATCGTCTCGGACAGCTCGACCTCCTTGGCGGCGTCGAGCAGCGGCGTGCGCGCGATCTCGTCCAGGTACATGCCGACCAGGTCGCGGTCCGCGATCTCGCCGCCATGGGCGCGAACGCTGCGTGCCGCGTCGGACGTCCCACCGGAGGCGGTGGACTTGCGACGGGCGACGGCACGGGTTGCCATGCGTGTGCTCCCTAACGATGGTGGGCGGACGTTTTCCAGCTGTGGACGCCGGCCTCCCGGGCGGCCGTGAATCACCCCCGGCGGGCTCGGCGTGACGTTGAAGCGTGTGAGCCTCACTGTCACCGGGTGCCCGGCATCCGTGGGATACAACGACCGGAAACGGGACAGAATTCCCGCACGGTCCCACCAGTCCCTCCCGCATGCAGTACCCTGCCCGCCCGCACCGCGGAGACGGAGGAACACGGTGGGTGAGGAAGTACAGGTCAGGGCCGGTGCCGAACGGGACCTCGCGGCGCTGACGGCCATTTACAACCACTACGTGTGTGAGACGCCTTACACGTTCGACACCGAAATCTTCACTCCGGAGGAGAGACGCGCCTGGCTCGCCTCGTATTCCCCCGAGGGGCCGCACCGCCTGCTGGTGGCGGAGGACGCGGGGACGGGGGAGGTGCTCGGATACGCGACCTCGGGCCGGTTCCGTCCGAAGCCCGCGTACCTGAGCTCGGTCGAGTGCACGGTCTACCTGGCGCCGGACGTCACCGGCCGCGGGGTGGGAGGCCGGCTCTACGGGGCGCTGTTCGAGGCGCTGGCGGGCGAGGACGTGCACCGGGCCTACGCGGCGATCGTCCCGCCCAACGAGCCGTCCGAACGACTGCACCGCCGCTTCGGCTTCGAACCCGTCGGGATGTTCCGCGAGGTCGGGCGGAAGTTCGGGCGGTACTGGGACGTGGCCTGGTTCGAGAAGGCCCTCTGAGGCGGACGGAGCGGACGGAGCGGACGGAGTAAACGGAGCGGGCGGTCCGGGCGGGTTACGGATCAGGCCGGGTCGGCGGCGCGGGGGCCGTGCCGCCGAGGGCTGCCGCTACGGCTCGACGCGACGTTCCATCGCGGCCCGCGCCGCGGCCTCGGTCGGGTAGACCTCGCACATGTGGCGTCCGTCCGGCGTCGCCGTGTGCTCGACCTCCCACAGGGAGGTACGGCGGCCGCCCGGCAGCAGGAAGGCGTGCTCGTACAGGGACAGGCACACCCCCGTACCGGTGCGGCACGGCGGCCCGAAGGCCTGGCTGATCTCGTGCGCGTACGCCGCCCGCAGGGCCGCCGCGGCGTCCGGGCCGGGGCGGTCCGGGTTCTCCGCGCGCCGCAGCAGCCGGCGCAGGTGGTCCGCCGAGTCGGCGGGCGCGTACGGCGGCCCGAGGCCCGTCAGCGGAGGCAGCCGCACCGGAGGCAGGCGCAGCGCGTCCATCGGCGCCAGGGCCGGCTCGTCGGACGGCAGGGGGAGCCGGTCCGTGGCCGCGGACAGCTCCTCCCGGTCCGCGTAGACCTCGTGCCGCACCAGGCCGCCCGCCGCCGTGTTGTGGACCAGCTCCCACAGCGTGAGCACGGACCCGTCGGAGAGCAGCCAGGTGTGCCGGTGGGTCTCCCGGTACAGGCCCGCACTGTGGTGGGCGGAATGGAGCGAGCCGTCGTACGCCAGCGCGGAGTCCAGCCGCGTCAGGACCTCGTCGGGCAGTTCGAAGGAGTTCAGGGCGCGGCCCAGGAGCCGGTCCAGGTGCTCCTCCGGGTACGCCGCCGTCTCGTACGGAACGCTCAAGGCTGCTCCCAGCGTCGCTGCTTGTCACCTTGTGGGTGCATACCGTAGCCCCTCGCTCGGACATCATGTCCGGGAACCGAGAAAACGTACGGTTGTTGAGACGCGTACTTCCCCTGGGAGGTTGCCCTGAGGCGGAGGCGTACGCCGGTCGTACGCTTGACGGATGAGTCCCTCCCCCGACGACGCCCAGGCCCACGCCCCGGCCGACGTCCAGACCGGTACCTCCGGCGGCACCCCGTCCGGCCCCGCCGCCGGAGGTACCGGTCTGGACGTCGGCCGGGGCGTGGGCC
>NZ_JBRIOU010000001.1:184664-186006 GCF_053474865.1 Streptomyces sp. CO7 | reverse complement strand
GATCCGCGAGCCGCACCGGCGCCTCCACCCGCTCCCCGCCCGGCGGGGGCACCCCCTGAGGCACGCCCCCTGCCCCGCTCCCGCCCGCGCGGGCCGGTGACGCCGGGGACCCGGAGGAGGCCGAGGACGCCGTCGGTGAGGCCTGGGGGGCCGGCCCCGGCGCGAGGGCGGCCACCGCCACGGCCGTCAGCGCGGCGGCGAGCATCCGGGGCGCGGCGCGGACCGGTCGCCCGCCCCGCAGGCGCCCGCCGGGCACCCGTAGCGGGGCGAAGAGCGGGACGCTGCCCGGGGCGGGCACCCCGCCCGGCCCGATCCGCCGCAGAGGGGCGGCGGGGGAGCCGGCGGCACCGGAGCAGCCGTGGGCACAACCGCCGTCCGGTCGGGGCGGGGTCGCGCTGTGCGCGGCCGGGGTGTGCCCGGCTGCCGCGCGAGTGGGGGCGCAGGAGCTCGTGACGTTCATGGGCCCACGCTGACCCATTTCCGCAACCCCTGCCGGAGCCTGTGGACAACCCTCCCCGAACCCTCGTCCACAGCTCACTCGGGAGAGTGAAGGCAGGGGAGAAGGCGCCGGCGTCACGGGGCCCAGGGGCTACGGAAGGGTGAAGCCCGGGTCCTGGGCGCCCAGCGCACCGGTGCACAGGCAGGTGCGCGCGTCGGTCGACGGGAGCGCCGCCACCGCGTCGAACAGGACGTCCCGCATGCGGTCCACGTTGGCGCCGAACACCTGGAGCACCTCCTCGTGGGAGACGCCCTCACCGGTCTCGGCGCCCGCGTCGAGGTCGGTGACCAGGGTCAGCGAGGTGTAGCAGAGCTCCAGTTCACGGGCGAGCGGGGCCTCGGGGTGACCGGTCATGCCGACCACGGACCAGCCCTGGGCGGCGTGCCAGCGGGACTCGGCGCGGGTGGAGAAGCGGGGCCCCTCGATCACCACCAGGGTCCCGCCGTCGACGGCCTCCCAGTCGCGGCCGCGTGCCGCCTTGAGGACGACGGCCCGTCCGGCGGGGCAGTAGGGGTCGGCGAGGGAGACGTGGACGACGTTGGGGACGGTGCCGTCGGGCAGGGGGAGCCCGTCGAAGTAGGTGTTGGCCCGGGCCCTGGTGCGGTCCACCAGCTGGTCGGGCACCAGCAGCGTGCCCGGCCCGTACTCGGGCCGCAGACCGCCGACCGCGCAGGGGCCGAGGATCTGGCGGACGCCCACCGACCGCAGTGCCCAGAGGTTGGCCCGGTAGTTGATGCGGTGCGGCGGCAGGTGGTGGCCGCGTCCGTGCCGGGGCAGGAACGCCACCCGGCGGCCGGCGATCTCGCCGACGAACAACGAGTCGCTCGGCGGCCCGTAGGGGGT
>NZ_JBRIOU010000001.1:179214-184564 GCF_053474865.1 Streptomyces sp. CO7 | reverse complement strand
CCCCCAGGACGCGCGAAGACCCCGCCCCCTCCCGGTGGCGACCGGGAGGGGAGCGGGGCCCGCGACGTGTGGGTCAGGCGGCCGAGCTGCTGCTCGACGAGGAGGTCGAGGCCGGCGCCGACGAGGCGGCGGGGGCCGACGTCGACGACGTGGACGAACCCGACGCCGAGGAGGAGGACGAGGCCGACGAGCTCGAGCCGCTGCTCGAGGAGCCGGACTTCGCGGCCGGCGAGCTGCTCGACGAGGAGCCGCGGCTGTCGTTGCGGTAGAACCCGGAGCCCTTGAAGACGATGCCGACGGCCGAGAACACCTTCTTCAGGCGGCCCTGGCAGTTCGGGCACTCGGTCAGAGCGTCATCGGTGAACTTCTGCACCGCCTCGAGGCCCTCGCCGCACTCGGTGCACTGGTACTGGTAGGTCGGCACTGTCTTCCTCCTGGCACTCTCACTCAATGAGTGCTAACGACGATCCATCTTGACGCATTCCTCGCCGTCAGTCCACTGCCGCACCCCGTCCGGTGACCGAAACCACTGCGCGGACCACCGCGGAAACCACTGCGCAACCCGCCACGGGCCACCACGGACCCACCTGGGCCCACCGGTCCTCCCGCCGCGGCCGCCGTCACCTGGCCGCCCCCGACGTGCCCAGCCAGCCGGCCAGCTTTCCGCCCCGGGCCACCGCCCGCAGGCGCCGCTCGGCGGCGTCCTGCACCTGGTCGGTGGCGATCACCAGCAACTCGTCCCCCCGCTGGAGCACCGTGGCGGGCGACGGCACGAAGGAGGCGCCGGCCCGGACCACCAGGGTGACCGAGGCGCCCACCGGCAGCCGCAGCTCGCCGACCTCGACGCCGTGCATCCGGGATTCCCTGTCCACGGTCAGGGAGAGCAGGTGGCCGCGCAGCCGCTCCAGCGGCGCGGACTCGATGCCCAGGTCGGAGGCCTCGTTGTCGTCGCCCAGGCGCAGCTTGCGGGCCAGCCAGGGGAGCGTCGGGCCCTGGATCAGCGTGTAGACGACGACCAGCACGAAGACGATGTTGAAGATGCGGCGGCTGCCCGCCACCCCGGCCACCATCGGGATGGTGGCCAGGATGATCGGCACCGCGCCCCGCAGCCCCGCCCACGACATCAGCGCCTGCTGCTGCCAGGGCACCCGGAACGGCGACAGGCAGGCGATCACGCTCAGCGGCCTCGCCACCATGGTGAGGACCAGGCCGATCACCAGCGCGGGCAGGATGTCGTCGCCCAGCTCCCGCGGGTTGACCAGCAGGCCGAGCAGGACGAACATGCCGATCTGCGCGATCCAGCCGAGCCCGTCGGCGAAGCCTCGGGTGGCCGGGTGGTGCGGCAGCCGGGCGTTGCCCAGGACCATCGACGCCAGGTAGACCGCGAGGAAGCCGCTGCCGTGCGCGATGGCGCCCGCCGCGTAGGCGGTCACCGCCATCGACATCACGGCGATGGGGTAGAGGCCGGAGGCGGGCAGCGCGACCCGCCGCAGTCCCCAGGCGCCCAGCCAGCCGACCGCGAGGCCCACGGCCGCGCCGATCGCCAGCTCCATCGCCATCTCCGCCAGCAGCAGGTACCAGTGCTCGAAGGGCCCGGCGGTGGAGAAGGAGACGACCAGGATGACCACCGGGGCGTCGTTGAAGCCCGACTCGGCCTCCAGGGTGCCGGTGATGCGGGTCGGCAGGGGGATCCGGCGCAGCACGGAGAAGACGGCCGCCGCGTCGGTCGAGGAGACCACCGCGCCCACGATCAGCGCCTGCCGCCACTCCAGCCCGGCCAGGTAGTGGGCGGCCGCGGCGGTGATCGTCACGCTCACCGCGACGCCCGCCGAGGCCAGCACGGAGGCGGCGGGCAGCACCGGTTTGATCTGGCCCCACTTGGTGCCCAGTCCGCCCTCGGCGAGGATCACGACCAGCGCCGCGTAGCCGATGACCTGGGTGAGCGCGGCGTTGTCGAACTCGATGCCCGCGATGCCGTCGGAGCCCAGGGCGATGCCGATGCCGAGGTAGATGAGGAGGCTCGGGAGTCCGCTGCGTGAGGACACGCGCACGGCGGCCACGGCCACCAGGAGGACGAGCGAGGCGCCGAGCAGAAGCTGGTTGAGGTGGTCGACAGACAGTTGGCGCCCCTTCCCTTCCCTCCGAGGTGCTGCGAACGGCCCCGTGTGCGCACGGGACGGCATCGGCAGGTCTTTCGTTACCTTACCTAACTCTTGACGCTTTCTTGACGCGCTTTCGCCACTCCGCGCCCCGACGGAGGCTCCTGCCGGGCATCGCATCGGGACGAACGGGACACCCTGGACACCCCGCTCGCCTGATGCCACGGGTTCACAGACGCCGCGTCAAGCCGCCGCGCCCCGTGCGCCTATCGTTGCTCCAGCGCGACGTCGGGCCACGCCGCCGCGCCCAGAACTGACCACCGCCCGCCCCGCCGCTCGCGTGAGGACAGCAAGGACAGCGATGCCCCCCAACACCACCGCCTCTTCCGGTCAGCAGCCCGGCAAGTCCGGCAGGAAGAAGGGGCGCAAAGCCCGACTCCTGGTCCTTCTCGTCGTCCTGGCGCTCATAGGCGGCCTGGTCTACGGCGGGTACTGGACGGTCAGCACCGTCCGTGCCTCGTTCCCGCAGACCAGCGGGTCGCTGACCCTCAAGGGCCTGTCCGGCCCGGTCGAGGTCCGGCGCGACGGACAGGGCGTGCCGCACGTCTACGCCGACTCCGAGGAAGACCTGTTCATGGCGCAGGGATTCGTCCAGGCGCAGGACCGGTTCTACGAGATGGACGTGCGCCGCCACCTGACCGCGGGTCGGCTCTCCGAGATGTTCGGCGCGAGCCAGGTCGGCACCGACGAGTTCCTGCGCACCCTCGGCTGGCGCCGCGTCGCGCAGCAGGAGTACGACAAGAAGCTGTCCGCCCCCACCAAGAAGTACCTGCAGGCCTACACCAAGGGCGTCAACGCCTACCTCGGCGACCGCGAGGGCGACGAACTCTCCCTGGAGTACGCGGCGCTCGCGCTCACCGGCGACTACACGCCGGAGCCGTGGACCCCCGTCGACTCGGTGGCCTGGCTCAAGGCGATGGCCTGGGACCTGCGCGGCAACATGCAGGACGAGATCGACCGTTCGCTGATGACCAGCAGGCTGGACGCGAAGCAGATCGCCGACCTGTACCCGGGCTACCCGTTCGAGCGGAACCGGACGATCGTGCAGGAGGGCGCCTACTCGCAGGCCACCGGCGCCTGGGACCAGAAGGCCACCGCGAGCGAGCAGCCCCAGGGCGGCGCCGGAACCCTCCCGGGGGTCGCGGCGGAGGACCAGGCCGGGCTGCAGAGCCAGCTCGCCGGTCTCTACGGCGCGCTGGACGAGCTGCCCACCGCGGTCGGCGTCAACGGCAACGGCATCGGCTCCAACTCGTGGGTGGTCGCCGGGGAGCACACCGTGGGCGGCGCCCCGCTGCTGGCCAACGACCCGCACCTGTCGCCCGCGCTGCCCTCGGTCTGGTACCAGATGGGCCTGCACTGCCGCACCGTCTCCGCGAGCTGCCGCTACGACGTCTCCGGCTACACCTTCTCCGGCATGCCCGGCGTGGTCATCGGCCACAACGCGCAGATCGCCTGGGGCATGACCAACTCAGGCGTGGACGTCAGCGACCTGTACCTGCAGAAGGTCAGCCGCGACGGCTACCAGTACGACGGGAAGACCGTCCCCTTCCGCACCCGCGAGGAGACCATCAAGGTCGCCGGCGGGGCGGACAAGAAGATCGTGGTGCGCGAGACCAACAACGGCCCGCTCCTCTCCGACCGCGACGACGAGCTCGTCCAGGTCGGCAGGAAGGCCGGCGTGAAGGCCGCCGCACCCGACCGGGGCGACGGCTACGGGGTCTCGCTGCGGTGGACCGCGCTCGACCCGGGCAGCACCATGGACGCCGTCTTCGCCATCAACACGGCGCGGAACTGGCAGGAGTTCCGGAAGGCCGCCGAGCTGTTCGAGGTGCCCTCGCAGAACCTCGTCTACGCCGACCGGAAGAACATCGGCTACCAGCTGCCGGGCCGTATCCCGGTCCGCGCCGAGGGCTACGACGGCGCGCTCCCGGCGCCCGGCTGGGAGCGCGCCGCCCGCTGGACCGGCTGGATCGACCAGGACGAGCTGCCCTACGAGTTCAACCCGGAGCGCGGCTACATCGTCACCGCCAACCAGGCCGTGGTCGACGAGGACGCCTACCCGTACCTGCTGACCGGCGACTGGTCCTACGGCGCCCGCAGCCAGCGGATCAACGACCTGGTCAAGGCGAAGATCGAGGGCGGCGGCAAGGTCTCCACCGAGGACATGCGCGAGATGCAGACCGACAGCAGCAGCGAGATCGCCAAGCTGCTGGTGCCCGAGCTGCTGAAGATCGACCTGGAGGACGACGACGTCCGCGACGCGCAGGAGCTGCTGGAGAGCTGGGACCGCACCCAGACCCCGGACTCGGCGGCGGCCGCGTACTTCAACGCGGTGTGGCGCAACATCCTGAAGCTGGCGTTCGGCAACAAGCTGCCCAAGGAGCTGCGGGTCGAGGGCCAGTGCCTGTGGGTGGAGCCGGTGAACACCACCGGCCCCGCCGAGGAGGCGGACAAGGTCCGCGAGTGCGGACAGCGCAGCGCCACGCAGGCCCAGCCGGACGGCGGCGACCGGTGGTTCGAGGTCGTGCGCAACCTGATGGAGGACCAGGACAGCGAGTGGTGGACCACCGGCAAGTCGCTCAGCGGCCGTGACGGCGCCAGGAACGACCGGGACGCTCTGCTCGAGCGGGCCATGGTCGACGCGCGCTGGGAGCTGACGGCGAAGCTCGGCAAGGACATGGACAGCTGGAGCTGGGGCCGGCTGCACACGCTGTACCTGAAGAACCAGACCATGGGCACGGCCGGTCCGGGCTTCCTGCAGCACATGCTCAACCGCGGGCCCTGGGAGCTCGGCGGCGGCGAGTCCACCGTCGACGCGACGGGCTGGAACGCGGCCGGCGGGTACGGGGTGGTCTGGGTGCCGTCCATGCGGATGGTGGTGAACCTCGACGACCTCGACAAGTCGAAGTGGATCAACCTCACGGGCGCGTCCGGGCACGCGTACAGCTCGCACTACGTGGATCAGACGGACGCGTGGGCGAAGGGGGAGCTGTACGAGTGGCCGTTCTCCGCGGCCGCGGTGAAGCGGGCCACGGAGGAGACGCTCACGCTGAAGCCGTGACGGCCCGCCCGCCGGGCCCACCGCACCGGGGCGGTTCCCTCACGGGGGAGCCGCCCCGGCGGCCTTCCCGGGCGCGGCGGGACCGGCCCGCGCTCCGGCGGGGGAGGGGCACGCCCGGGGAGGGCCGGGG
>NZ_JBRIOU010000001.1:171004-179114 GCF_053474865.1 Streptomyces sp. CO7 | reverse complement strand
GGTCGTAGGAGCCGCCCCCGCGGCCCAGCCGCAGCCCGCCGCGGTCCACCGCCAGTCCCGGCAGCAGGACGACGTCCGCGGCGAGCACCGCCTCGACGCCGCCCGGCGCGCCGCCCGGCTCCAGCAGCGTCATCCGCCCCGCCCCCAGCGGCCGCGCGACCAGCGCGTCCGCGCCGCGGTACTCCGCCCAGTCCAGGTCGTCGTCCTCGCGCAGCACCGGGAGCAGCACCCGCACGCCCCGTGCGCGCAACGCGTCCAGCAGCGCACGGGTCTCCGGTTCCGAGCCCACCGAGACGTACGCCGCGACCGTCCGCGCCCGCGCCACCTCCGGCAGCTCCAGGGCTCGCGCCGCCAGCGCGCGCCCGGCCGCACGGCGCTCGTCGTCCGTCAACCTTCTCCTCGCACGGAGGATCTCCGCCCGCAACCTTCGCTTGGCATCCTCGTCAGTCACTGTTGTCTCCCACCGCGGTGTCTCCCACAGCTTCCCGGCCGCACGATCGGTTCAGTTTTCCGCCCGAATGCAGCCATATGACGTGGAATCGAATGGAGCTCCCGATTCCGTACAACCCAATGGATATGGTTGCGAACATGATGAAGGCACATCCTCGGATCAGTAAGGCTGTCATCCCGGCGGCCGGTCTCGGCACGCGGTTCCTTCCGGCCACCAAGGCGACGCCCAAGGAGATGCTCCCGGTCGTCGACAAGCCGGCGATCCAGTACGTCGTCGAGGAGGCCGTCCAGGCCTGCCTGCGGGACGTGCTGATGGTCACCGGCCGCAACAAGCGCCCGCTCGAGGACCACTTCGACCGCAACTACGAGCTGGAGAACGCCCTCGAGCGCAAGGGCGACAACGACCGGCTGGCCCGCGTCCAGGAGCCGACCGACCTCGCCACCATCCACTACGTCCGCCAGGGCGACCCCAGAGGCCTCGGCCACGCGGTGCTCTGCGCCGCCCCGCACGTCGGCGACGAGCCCTTCGCGGTCCTCCTCGGCGACGACCTGATCGACCCGCGCGACCCGCTGCTCTCCCGCATGATCGAGGTCCAGGCCGAGTACGGCGGCAGCGTCGTGGCGCTGATGGAGGTCGACCCGGCCCAGATCCACCTCTACGGCTGCGCTGCCGTCGAGTGCACCAAGGACGCCGACGTCACCCGGGTGACCGGACTGGTCGAGAAGCCCGAGCCGGCCGACGCCCCGTCCGCCTACGCCGTCATCGGCCGCTACGTCCTCGACCCGGGCATCTTCGAGGTGCTGCGGCACACCGCGCCGGGGCGCGGCGGCGAGATCCAGCTGACCGACGCCCTCCAGCACCTGGCGGCCGACGAGAGCGTCGCCGGACCCGTCCACGGCGTCGTCTTCAAGGGCCGCCGCTATGACACCGGAGACCGTGGCGACTATCTGCGTGCGATTGTCCGACTGGCATGCGAACGTGAGGACCTGGGGCCGGACTTCCGGACCTGGCTCCGCCGATTCGTAGCCGAGGAGATGTAACGGACTTGAGCACCACCGCACCCCGCAGCACCGCGTCGCCGTCGCAGGAGGACCGCCTGTGGACGGTGGAGGAGCACCTCGAGGACATCCTCTCCACCGTCCGCCCCCTCGAGCCGATCGAGCTGCAACTGCTCGACGCCCAGGGCTGCGTCCTGGTCGAGGACGTGACGGTGCCGGTCTCCCTGCCGCCCTTCGACAACAGTTCGATGGACGGCTACGCGGTGCGCGTCGCGGACGTGACGGGTGCGAGCAGGGAGTTCCCCGCAGTCCTCGAGGTGGTCGGGGACGTGGCGGCCGGTCAGGCCCCCGGGCTGAAGGTGGGCCCGGGGCAGACCGCCCGCATCATGACCGGCGCGCCCCTGCCGCCCGGCGCCGAGGCGGTCGTGCCCGTCGAGTGGACCGACGGGGGCCTGGGCGGCGGGCCGGCCACCGGGATGAAGGCCCGCAGCAAGGCGCCCGAGGGCGCCTCCGGGCAGGTCAGGGTCTACCAGGGCGCCGAGGCCGGGGCGCACGTCCGCCGGGCCGGCAGCGACATGAAGGCGGGGGACCGCGCCCTCGCCGCCGGCACCGTCCTCGGGCCCGCCCAGCTCGGCCTGCTCGCCTCCGTGGGCCGGGCCACCGCGAAGGTCCGTCCCCGGCCGCGGGTCGTGGTCCTCTCCACGGGCAGCGAACTCGTGCCGCCCGGCGAGTCCTTGAAGCCCGGGCAGATCCACGACTCCAACAGCTTCGCCCTCACCGCCGCCGCCCGGGAGGCCGGCGCGATCGCCTACCGGGTGGGGGCGGTCGCCGACGACGCGGAGACCCTGCGCACCAGCGTCGACGACCAACTGGTGCGCGCCGACCTGCTGGTGACCAGCGGGGGCGTCAGCGTGGGCGCCTACGACGTGGTCAAGGAGGCGCTCACCGCCCCCGAACCGGCACAGCTCGAGGACGGCGACGAGGGCGGCGGTGAGGACGGCGGCGGGAAGCCGGCCGCCGGCGTCGACTTCCGGCGCGTCGCCATGCAGCCCGGAAAGCCGCAGGGCTTCGGGATGATCGGCCCCGACCACACGCCGGTGCTCACCCTGCCGGGCAACCCGGTCTCCTCGTTCGTCTCCTTCGAGATCTTCGTCCGTCCGGTGATCCGGGCCCTGATGGGCCTGCCCGAGGACCAGCTCCACCGGCCGCGTACCCGGGCGTCCCTGGACGCGGGCAGGGCGCTCTCCTCGCCGCAGGGCCGCCGCCAGTTCCTGCGCGGCCGCCTCGACGGCGACCGGGTCACCCCGGTGGGCGGCGCGGGCTCCCACCTGGTCGGCGCGCTGGCGCAGGCGAACGCGCTGATCGTGGTCCCCGAGGACGTCACCTCGGTGGAGCCCGGCGACGACGTCGAGGTGGTCCTGCTCGGCTGACGGGCCGATCCTGGCGGTACCGTGTCGCGCATCGTCGTGCACACCGCGCACGGCAGCGCACGGCAGCAGCCCTGAACGACTAAGGACGCCTTCCGCATGGGTACGCAGGACCGACTGACCCACATCGACGAGGCGGGCGCCGCCCGCATGGTCGACGTCTCCGGGAAGGACGTGACCGCCCGCACCGCCCGCGCGAGCGGCCGGGTCCTCGTCCACCCGCACGTGGTGGAGCTGCTGCGCGGTGAGGGAGTGCCCAAGGGGGACGCCCTCGCGACCGCGCGGATCGCCGGGATCATGGGCGCCAAGAAGACGCCCGAGCTGATCCCCCTCTGCCACCCGCTGGCCCTCTCCGGGGTGAAGCTCGACCTCGCCGTCGCCGACGACGCCGTCGAGATCACCGCCACGGTGAGGACCACCGACCGCACCGGGGTGGAGATGGAGGCGCTGACCGCCGTCACCGTCGCCGCGCTCACCGTCGTCGACATGGTCAAGGCGGTCGACAAGGGCGCCGTCATCAGCGACGTGCGGGTCGAGGAGAAGACCGGCGGCAAGTCCGGCGAGTGGAGGCGGGCGTGAGCGGTCCTCAGGGGCACGGCGCCCAAGGACCCGGGCTCCAGGGCTACCGGGCACTGGTCGTCACCGCGTCCAACCGGGCCGCCGCCGGGGTGTACGAGGACCGCGGCGGTCCGCTGCTGAAGGCGGGTCTCGAGGCGCTCGGCTTCGCCGTGGACGGTCCCGTGGTGGTCCCCGACGGCGACCCGGTGGAGGCCGCGCTGCGGGACGCCGTCGCGGCCGGCTACGACGTGGTGCTGACCACCGGGGGCACCGGCGTCTCGCCCACCGACCGCACCCCCGAGGCCACCCGCAGGGTCCTGGACCACGAGGTCCCCGGCATCCCCGAGGCGATCCGCGCGTACGGCCGGGACAAGGTTCCCACCGCCGCCCTCTCGCGAGGGCTCGCGGGCGTCGCGGGGCACACGCTGATCGTCAACCTTCCCGGCTCCACGGGCGGGGTGAAGGACGGCCTCGCCGTCCTCGGCGACCTGCTCACGCACGCGGTGGACCAGCTCCGCGGCGGCGACCACCCCTCCTCCGCGCCGTCGGGGGGCCCGTCCTCCGGGGGTGCGAGCTGAACGGCCTGCTCTGGCCCGTGGTCCTGGAACACGGCGACGTCCGGCTGCGGCCGATGCGGATGCGCGACCAGGGCGACTGGCGCGAGGTCAACCGGCGCAACCGCGACTGGCTGCGCCGCTGGGAGGCGACCATCCCGCCCCCGATGCCGGGCGGCCCGGTCACCCACCGGCCCACCTACCGGCAGATGGTCCGTCACCTGCGCGCCGAGGCGCGGGCCGGGCGGATGATGCCCTGGGTCGTCGAGTACCAGGGGCGTCTGGCGGGGCAGCTGACGGTCGGCTCCATCACCTGGGGCTCCATGTGCTCGGGGAACATCGGCTACTGGGTGGACCAGGCGGTGGCCGGCCGAGGGGTGATGCCGACGGCGGTCGCGCTCGCCGCGGACCACAGCTTCCGCTCGGTCGGACTGCACCGGCTGGAGGTCTGCATTCGCCCCGAGAACGGGCCGAGCCGCCGCGTGGTGGAGAAACTCCGATTCCGCGAGGAAGGGCTGCGGCCGCGCTATCTCCACATCGACGGGGACTGGCGCGACCACCTCGTCTACGCGCTCACCGCGGAAGAGGTCCCCGAAGGGATGATGACGCGTCTGTCCAGGCTGAGGGGCCGTACGCCCTGACAGATGCCCGAGAGGGCTCCCTGTCACCGGTAATTGAATAAGTGTTCGAATTTGGGTCCGTTGCGCTCACGTTTGGGTGCAGGAATTCATGCTTCCGGCGGTCTGTGATCACATCGGTCGCCTAAAAGGCTCGAAATATCAGCCAGATCGTGCGACACACCGTGTGAATTGGCAGATGGCCTTACCCAAACCGCTCTACCGTGTGACCGTGAGCAGCAGCGGCCTCATCTACGCAGTCATTGTCGGGGCCTGGGCCGCCTACTTGGTGCCGATGTGGCTCCGTAGGCAGGACGAGCTGAACGAGGCCCGTCCGACGGAACGCTTCAGCACCGCCATCCGGCTGCTGTCCGGAAGGGCGGGGATGGAGCGCCGTTACGCCAAGGACCTCGCGCGCTCCTCCGACGAGGCGGAGCCCGCGGCCGACACGGTCGACCCGGACGCCGTGACCGACTCGGTCGACGTCCGGGCCTTCGCCGTACCCCCGGACGATCCGCGCCCCGCCGGGCCGGAGCAGCGCCGCGGCGAGGCTCCCGGCGCCCGGCGACGGGGCGACGGCCCTGTGCCGGGCAGGCGTCCCGGCCACGAGGCGGCCCCGGGTGATCCGATGCCGGACGCCCAGCGGACCGACCGCCCGGACCGCCCGGACCGCTCCGGGCACCCGGCTCGCGTCGAACGCGCGGACCGCGTCGAGCACCCGGCCCGCACGGAGCGCCTGGAGCGGCCCGACCGTCTCGACCGGGCCTCCCGGGCGGTCGCGGAGCGGAAGGCGGAGGCGGCGCGGGCGAAGATCGCGCGCTCCCGGGTGATGGCACGCAGACGCCGCACCATCACGCTGCTCTTCGTCGCCTTCAGCATCGGCGCGGTCGCCGCCGCGGTCGGCGGCGTCGCCTTCCTCTGGGCGCCGGCCCTGCCGGCCGTGCTGCTCAGCGTCTACATCGCCTACCTCCGCACCCAGGAACGCCGCCGCTTCGCCTACCGCATGGACCGCGGTCAGGCCGAGGAGGCGGCGCGACGCGTGCGTGAGCGGGGCCGTGAGCGGGAGCGGGAGCGCGGCGGACGCCGCCGTCCGCGTCCGTCCCCCGCCGCGGATGCCGAGCGCGGCACCGAACGCCTCCCGCGCGGACCCGAACAGGACCTCGCCGTCCAGCGGCCCGCGGGCCGTCCGGGCGACGGCGTGCCGGAGCCCGAGGGGCACGACCCCGGGCCGGCCACGCTCTCCTCGCTCGCCGCCGACCGGCTCGCCCTGATCGAGCAGACCGACCACGCCGAGTGGGTCGACCAGCAGCGTGAGCCCGAGCGGGACGCGGGTCCCTCCGACAGCTGGGAGCCGGTGCCGGTCCCGCTGCCGACCTACGTCACCGCGCCGGTGGCCCCGCGCGCCACCTCCGACGTCGACCTCACGGACGACGCCTGGAGTTCCGCCCGCGCCGCCGTCGGCGCGGACCGCCACGACCAGCCCGCGGAACCGCAGGGGGCCCAGGAGGCCGAGGCCGCCGACGCGTCCGCGTCCGAGGAGCCCCAGGCCCACCCGGAGCCCCGAGGCCGCTCCGGAGCCCGCCGCGGCCGCGGCCGGGGCCGCACCCCGCTCTTCGACCAGTACGCCGAGGGGGACCGGGACCGGCCCCGGGCGGCCAACGAGTGACCCGCCGGGTGGACCGGCGTCCGGCCTGCGGGGATCGCGCGGAACGGATTACCGACCACCCGGATGGGGATGCTAGAGTTTCACTCGTTGCAAGGGCCTGTGGCGCAGTCCGGTAGCGCACCTCGTTCGCATCGAGGGGGCCAGGGGTTCGAATCCCCTCAGGTCCACCTGCACGACAAGATCCCGACGATCTCACGATCGGCCGGGATCTTCGTCGTTTCCGGGGGCCCCACGCACCGGTGTCCCGAGCCGGGCGGGAGCTCCGCCCGGCTCGGGGTGGGTCAGAGTACGTGGCGGGCGCCGGGGAGGGCCTCGCCGAACCTGAGGTCCGAGTACCGGCGGGTGACGCCGACTCCGTTGCCGCTGAGCGTCGACGAGCTGCCGGCCAGCGGACCGGACGCGGAGCCCTTGGCGGTCCACACCAGCCCGTACCCGTTCTCGGAGGGCACCCCCACCACCGTTTCCGCGCGGCCGTCCTTGTTCAGGTCGCTCAGGTGGACGGAGGCTCCGAACTGGTCGCCGTCCTCGCCGGCGCCGGGCACCCCGGTGGTGTCCTGGGACCAGGACGTGGAGCCGGTCGCGGTGAGTCCGGCGGCGGACCCGCGCAGCAGGGTCGTGGAGCCCGCGTAGCTCTTGGAGCCGAGGGCCTCGTACGGGGCCCCGACCAGGACGTCGGCGTACCTGTCGCCGTCGACGTCGCCGACGGCGAGGGACGATCCGAACAGGTCGCCGTCCTCGGCGGCGCCGGGGACGCCGGCGGTGGCCTGGTGGAAGACCTGGGGCTTCTGGTCGGGGGTGATGCCCTGCGGGCCGCCGTAGAGGACCTGGATCTCGCCGCCGCGGTGGGCGGGCGTCTCCCCGTGGTACACCGACGCGTCGTACGGGACGCCGGTGACCAGGTCGCCGTACCCGTCGCCGTCGACGTCGCCGATCTGGCCCGAAAGGCCGTCGACCAGGGGGAGTTCGGTGTACGAGCCGGGGTGGTTCTCCAGGTGCACCGGTCCGCCGACGTCTCCGTCCGTCGGGCCCCGCAGCCAGAACCGTTCGGCCTTTCCGTCGCCGGTCACGTCGCCGATGACGACGCCCCGGTTGGTGCCGAGCTGGTTCACGACCGACCGGGACGCCGGTGCCCCGGTGCGGGTGAAGGGCCCGGTGTACGTGGTGGCGCCGCAGCGGCCGGTGACGCCGAGGTCGGGCGCGCCGTCGCCGGTGACGTCTCCCGCCGCGATGCCCGCGGCGAAGACGCAGCCCTCGTTCAGGCCGGTCGGGGTCGGGACCGTGGCGCCGCCCTTGAGGCCCGCTGAGCCGCCCCAGACGACCGTGAGCGATCCGGTCTCCGCCATGGTGCCCGCGTCCTCGCCCGGGGAGCCGACGAGCAGGTCGGCGTAGCCGTCCCGGTCCAGGTCGGCGGAGGTGACGGCCGAGCCGAAGTCGTCCCATTCCTCCGGGTTGCCGGGGACGCCGGTCGTGGCCTGCGTGATGACGGTCCGACGGGACGCGGAGACTCCGCCCGCGGAGCCGTAGAACACCACGACCGCGCCCGCGCCCTCGGCGGAGCCGGCGTACGCGCCGGGCGCGCCGACGGCCAGGTCGCGGTACCCGTCGCCGTTGAAGTCGTCCTGCACCGAGGCGGTGTTGGCGCCCCGGTAGGGGGAGGCGGCCCCGGCCGGCGTCGCGGGGACGACGACGGTCAGGGCGGCCGTCGCGCAGACCACGGCCGCGGCGGTGAGCACGGCGCGCGAGGCTCCGCCCGTCCTGCGGCCGGACACGGGCGGGTGGGACACGACGGACCGGTGGGTCGGCATGGTTGCTCCTGCGGCGGGGGTGGCGGAAACGGGG
>NZ_JBRIOU010000001.1:166565-170904 GCF_053474865.1 Streptomyces sp. CO7 | reverse complement strand
GGCGGAAACGGGGTGCGGGGACGGCATCGGAGAGAGACGGCGGCCGAGGGTCATCGGCCGGTCACCACGTGCGCGAAGCGGGCGGCGCCGGCCGTGCCGAGTCCCACGCTCGCGGGGGTGACGGAGACCGAGCCGGTCGCGGTGACGGAGGAGGCCGAACCGCGCAGCACCCACAGGCCGCCCGTCCGGTTGTTCTCGCCCGGAGCGCCGACCAGCAGGTCCGCGGTGCCGTCCTTGTTCACGTCGACCAGCTGGACGGCCGTGCCGAAGGCGTCCCCGCCCTCGGCGGCGCCCGGGACGCCGGCGCTGCTCTGCATCCAGTTGCGGGCGTGGGCGGTGTCCAGGCCGTCCGCGGTGCCGCGGACGACGGTGACGGCACCGGTCGAGCCGTTCTCGCCCGGGGTACCGATCACCAGGTCGGCACGGCCGTCCTTGTCGGTGTCGCCGATGGCCACCGAGGCGCCGAAGCGGTCGCCCGCCTCACCCGCGCCCGGAATGCCCGCGGTGGCCTGGGAGATGGTCAGCCCGGAATTCGGCGTGCCGCCGGACCCGATGCCGAAGTGGACGGTGACCTGGCCGCCGAGCGAGGTGCCGGGGCTCTGCGAGGGGTCCTCGGGGTTGCCGACGACGAGGTCGAGGAAGCCGTCGCCGTCCAGGTCGCCGACCGCGGAGCTGGTGCCCGCGGACAACTCGGTGTCCCCGAAGCCGCCGGGGGAGACGAGCACGGCGCGAGGATCGTCGCCGTATCCGTCGGAGCCCCAGCCGCCGCTCCCGTGGCCCCGGCCGTGGATGACGAGACGGTCGTCGGAGCCGGGCATGTCCAGGGTGGTCAGGGCGACGACGCCGTGGCCCGGGTTGAGATCGGCCGTGGTGCCGTTGGTGCCGGAGGACTCGGACAGGTCGGCCGGCGTGAAGGAGATCGACGAGTCGCTGGCGCCGACGGCGATCGACAACCTGCCGCCGTTGACCGGGTTGAGCGAGTCGAAGGTGCCCACCGCCAGGGTTCCGCCGAACGCGTCGTGCTCGTACGGCCACGGGTCGGGGACCGTCTTCGCCTTCGTGGGGCCGGACGCCGAGCCCCACACGACGGTGACCGAACCTCCGCCCACGTCCCCGTTCACCTCCTCGCCGGGGGCGCCGACGACCAGGTCGCCGTACCCGTCGGCGTTCAGGTCGTGGACCACCACGGAGGCGCCGAAGCGGTCGCCCGCCTCGGCGGCGCCGGGTATGCCGGTGGAGTTCTGCGTCAGCACGGTGCGCCGCTTCGGGTCGACGCCCTGGGCGCCGCCGTACAGGACGACCACCGCGCCGGCCTTGGCGCGGCCCGAGACGGTGGCGTCCGGGGCGGAGACGACGAGGTCCCGGTACCCGTCCTTGTCGATGTCGCCCGGCGTGCCGGCGGCGGCCTGGGCGCCGGCCGCGGTCAGCGGGGTGAGGCCGCAGGCCAGCAGGGCGGCGGACATCAGCAGGTGGCGTTTGCGCATGGGACTCCTTCAGGACGCTGCTTCCGCGCGTCTTTCACCGGACGGCGCACGGAAGACACCTGAAGGGGCTGGAGGGTTGTACGGTGCGGGGCTCTGATCGGGAGTCCGGCCGATGGGGCCACGCCGGTCGCACCGGACCCGTGCATGTGTATGGTGCATGCCAAACTGCACACGCGGCCGCGGGGGGCTCCCTTGCACGTGCTCATGACGCTGGCCGGCCGGGGCGTCTCTCCTCAGGAGTGGGCGGTCGTGATGCTGGTCGGGGGAGCCTTCATGACATTGACGGGTGTCATCCTCGTGCTCAGCCCCTCGGTCTCGGCGGACTGGAACATCCAGCAGCAGCAGGACAGGTACGACGCCTACGGGCGCGGAAGGCCGCCGACGGCAGCCGACCGCCATGCGCAGCAGGTCCTCGCGCGTGCTTTTGGCGGCGTGTTCGCGGTCGTGGGACCCCTCCTGCTGATCGCGGGGATCGTGCGCCTGGTCACGCGGTGAGGACCGTGGCGGGCCGGCCTCGCGGCCCCGCGGTCACGGCTTGCGCAGCCGCCGGTCGAGGGCGAGGGACAGTTCCGCCTGGACCACGCTGCGGGCCAGCGGGCGCAGGCGCTGGGCGTCCTCCTCGGGGGCGTGGGCGCCCACCAGGTCGGCGAAGAGGTCCGCGATGGCGTCGGCGTGCTCGCGCACCCGCCGCCCCGCCTCCAGGACCGCGGCGAGCGGAATGCCCTCCCGCACCAGGGCGGAGGAGACGTCCAGCAGGTTGCGGCTGATGTGCACGAACTCCTCGCCGTCCACGGCGACATAGCCGAGCTCCATCGCCGCGACCAGGTTCTCCGGGGACACCTCGCCCGCGAACCGTTCCGCCAGCTCCTCCGGCGAGAGCCGCACCGGCGTCTCCTCGGTGGGGGCGACGCCCAGCAACTCGCCCACGCCCCGGCCGTGTTCGAAGGCCTCCGCGAGTTCGGCGATGCCGCTGAGGGTGTGGCCCCGCTCCAGCAGGGCCGCGATGGTGCGCAGCCGTGCCAGGTGGCGGTCGTCGTACCAGGCGATCCGCCCCTCCCGCCGCGGCGGCGCCAGCAGTCTGCGCTCGCGGTAGAAGCGGAGGGTGCGCGTGGTGATGCCGGCCAGTCGCGCCAGTTCCTCCGCGCGGTACTCCCGCCGCCCGTCGTCGTGTCCCACGGTCTCCGCCTCGTCCGTCACGCGGATCACCCTAGGCCGTACCACCGGTAACTTTCCTCGCCCGGACCCCTACCCATCAGTACGCCACTGCCCTACGCTCCCAACAGTGCCAGTGAACACTGGCAGGGTTCGCGAGGGTAGCCGCGCGGACCGCGGCACGGCACACGGAATTCGGCACGGCACCGGCAACAGCCAGTCACAGCGCGGGAGGCGGCGGGATGGCCGACTACGAGCACGAACACGTACGAGTGGCGGTGATCGGCGCCGGGTTCGGCGGACTGGGCGCCGCGGTCCGGCTGCGCCGGGAGGGCGTCACCGACTTCGTCGTCCTGGAACGCGCCTCCGCCATCGGCGGCACCTGGCGCGACAACAGCTACCCCGGGTGCGCCTGCGACGTCCCGTCGCACTTGTACTCGTTCTCCTTCGCCCCCAACCCGGACTGGCCGCGCGCCTTCTCCGGCCAGGAGCACATCCACGCCTACCTCGAGAAGGTGACCGACACCTTCGGCCTGCGTCCCCACCTCCGCTTCGACTCCGAGGTCGAGCGCATGACCTGGGACAACGAGGCGCTGCGCTGGGTGATCGAGACGAAGAGCGGCAGCCTCACCGCCGACGTCGTGGTCAACGCCACCGGCCCGCTCTCCGACCCCAAGCTGCCCGACGTGCCCGGCCTCGAGACGTTCCCCGGCAAGGTGTTCCACTCGGCCCGCTGGGACCACGACTACGACCTCACCGGCAAGCGCGTCGCCATGGTCGGCACCGGCGCCTCGGCCATCCAGATCGTGCCCGCGATCCAGCCGAAGGTCGGCCGGCTCACCGTGCTGCAGCGCACGCCCCCGTGGGTGATGCCCCGCGCCGACCGCCCGATCGGCGGCCTGGAGCGCAGGGTCCACCGCGCCGTCCCGCTCACCACCAGGATGCGCCGCGGCGTCCTGTGGGGCATCCGCGAGCTCCAGGTGCAGGCGTTCACCAAGCACCCCGACATGCTCGGCGTCGTCGAGAAGCTCGCCAAGGCCAACATGGCCAAGGCGGTCAAGGACCCCGAACTGCGCCGCAAGCTGACCCCGGACTACCGGATCGGCTGCAAGCGCATCCTGCTCTCCAACACCTACTACCCGGCGCTCGCGCAGCCGAATGTGGACGTGGTGGCGAGCGGCCTCGCCGAGGTCAGGGGCTCCACCCTGGTGGCCTCCGACGGCACCGAGGCCGAGGTCGACGCGATCGTCTTCGGCACCGGCTTCCACGTCACCGACATGCCGATCGCCGAGCGCGCGGTCGGCGCCGACGGACGGACCCTCGCGGAAACCTGGAAGGACGGCATGGCGGGCCTGCGCGGCACCACCACCGCCGGCTTCCCCAACTTCCTGCTGGTCATCGGCCCCAACACCGGGCTCGGCAACTCCTCGATGATCCTGATGATCGAGGCCCAGCTGAACTACCTCGCCGACTACCTGCGCCAGCTCGACGTCCTCGGCGGCCGCGCCGCCCTGGACGTGCGGCCCGAGGCGCAGGACGCCTGGACCCACCGCGTCCAGGAGCGGATGAAGCGCACCGTGTGGAACACCGGCGGCTGCACCAGCTGGTACCTCGACGCGAACGGGCGCAACACCACCGTCTGGCCGGGCACCACCTCCGAGTTCCGCAAGGCCACCCGCCGGGTCGACCTGCTGGAGTACGAC
>NZ_JBRIOU010000001.1:163200-166465 GCF_053474865.1 Streptomyces sp. CO7 | reverse complement strand
GAGGGCGGGGTGGCCGCCGGGTGCTCCGAGAGGAGGTCGAGGGCGATGCGGACGGCCTCCTCGAGGCCGGTGAGGCGGCCCTCGGCCCAGTCGAGCGGGGTGCGCAGCGCCTCGACGTCCGGTTCGACGCCGTGGTTCTCGACGGACCAGCCGTACGCGTCGAACCACGCCGCGTTCATCGGGACGGTGATGACCGTGCCGTCGCCGAGGCGGTGGCGGCCGGTCATGCCGACCACGCCGCCCCAGGTGCGCTGGCCCACCACCGGGCCGAGCTCCAGCAGCTTGAACGCCGCGGTGATCATGTCGCCGTCGGAGGAGGTCGCCTCGTCGGCGACCGCCACCACCGGCCCGCGCGGGGCGTTGGAGGCGTAGGAGACCGGCTCGGCGTGGCGGGTGACGTCCCAGCCGAGGATGGTGCGGGTGAGCTGTTCGACGACGAGTTCGCTGATGTGGCCGCCCGCGTTGCCGCGCACGTCGACGATGAGGGCGGGCCGGGAGACCTCCATCCGCACGTCGCGGCTGAACTGGGCCCAGCCGGAGCCGCCCATGTCGGGGATGTGCAGATAGCCGCACCTGCCCTCGCTCAGCTCCCGGACGATCTCCCGCCGCTCGGCGACCCACGTCTGGTAGCGCAGCGGCCGCTCGTCGACCAGCGGCAGCACGGCGACCCGGCGCGTCGGCCCGCCGCCGGGGGCGGCGAAGGTGAGCTCCACGGTGGTGTCCCCGGTGCCCGCCAGCAGCGGGAAGGGGCCGGCGGTGACCTCCACCGGGCGGCCGTTCACATGGGTGAGCACCGCGCCCTCGCGGATGCCGGTGCCGGCCAGCGGGGAGCGGGCGCGCGAGTCGGAGGAGTCGCCCGGCAGGATCCGCTTGACCTGCCAGCCGGCCGGGGTGCGCACCAGGTCCGCGCCGAGCAGGCCCTGACGGCGCTGGTAGTGCGGCGGGCCCTCGTTGCGCCGGGCCGGGGTGACGTAGGCGTGCGAGGTGCCCAGCTCGCCCAGCACCTCACGCAGCAGGTCGGCGAACTCGTCGGGGGTGGCGACCCGCTCGATCAGCGGCCGGTACTGGGCGAGGACCGCGTCCCAGTCGATGCCGCACATGCCGGGGTCCCAGAAGTAGGCCCGGGTGAGCCGCCCGGCCTCCTCGAAGGCCTGCCGCCACTCGGCGCCCGGGTCGACCCGGTGCGAGATGCGCCGCGCGTCGATCCACACGGTCGTGTCCAGGTCGCCGATCTCGGTGGCGGGCAGGGCCCGCAGTTCGCCGTCCTGGACGACGACCAGCCGGCTGCCGTCGCCGCTGACGCCGAACCACTCCAGGTGGTGGACGAGTTCGGTGCGCCGCGCCTTGGCGATGTTGAAGTGCTCCAGGGAAGGCCGGTCGCTCGGGTCGTCCGGGTTGGCGAAGGTCTCGCCGAGCGCCCCGGAGATCGGCCAGCGCAGCCAGACCAGGCCGCCGCCCGCCACCGGGGTGAGCGAGGAGTACTTGGAGGCGGCGACCGGGAACGGCGTGACCCGGCTCTCCAGTCCCTCCGTCTCGATGGAGACCACGCCGGGCTCGTCGGACCCCTCCAGCTCCAGCCCGCCCGCGGCCGGCCGGCCCTCGGGGGAGAGGGCGAACGGCGAGGGCGTGGCGGAGGAGAGCGGCACCAGGTAGGGGCGCGAGCCCAGCGGGAACGACAGGTCGCCGGTGTGCACGTCGTACACCGGGTCGAAGCCGCGCCAGGACAGGAAGGCCAGGTAGCGGCCGTCGCTGGTGAAGACCGGGCTCTCGTCCTCGAAGCGGCCGGCCGTGACGTCGACGATCGTCCCGTCCTTGATCCGGGCCAGCTTGATCTGCCGCAGGGTCCGGCCGACCGTCGGGTGCGACCAGGTCAGCCAGCCGCCGTCGGGGGAGAAGGCCAGGTCGCGGACCGGGCCGTTGCCGGAGCGGACCAGTTCGGTGACCGAGCCGTACGCCTCGGTGTCGGAGCCGGCGTCGTCCGAGACGGTGATCAGCATCAGCCGCCCGTCGTGGGAGGCGACCGCCAGGCGGTTGCCGTCCGGGTCGGCGGTCATCTCCAGGACCCGGCCCAGCCGGCCCGAGGCGAGCCGGTGCGGGGCGCGGTCGCCGGTGGCCCGGGGCAGGTAGGCGATCTCGACGGCGTCCTCGCCCTCCGCGTCGGTCACGTAGGCGATGCGCCCGCTGCCGCCCAGCATCTCCGGCAGCCGCACGCGCACACCCGGCACGTCGGTGATGGTCCGCGCCGGGCCGTCGCGGTGGGTGAGCCAGTACAGGCTGCCGCGCACCACCACGGCGCTGGCCCGGCCGGTCTCGTCCACCGCGATCCCGCCGACGTGCTGCGCGGCCGGCACCTGGTGCACGCGGCGGCCGGCGCGCGGGCCGGAGGTGCGCACGTCCAGCCGGCGCGGCGCGGAGTCGGCGGTGAGGTCGTCGACGATCCACAGGTCGCCGGCGCACTGGTAGACCACCCGGGTGCCGTCGCCGGAGGCGTGGCGGGCGTAGAACTCGGCGTGGTCGGTGTGGCGGCGCAGGTCGGTGCCGTCCAGGGCGCACGAGTACAGGTTGCCGACGCCCTCGTGGTCGGAGAGGAAGGCGATCCGGTCGCCGACGAACTGTGGGGAGTCCAGGTGGCCGCCGAGGTCGGCGAGCAGCCGCTGCCCGTCCAGCCACAGGCGTCCGGCGGCGCCGCCGCGGTAGCGCTTCCAGGAGGCCGGCTCGTGCGGGGGCGTGCCGGTGAGCAGGAGGGTGCGCCAGTCGTCGCTTCCCTCGCCCTGCGCGGCGGCCCTGGGGTCGGCGGTGAGGTCGATGTCGGAGACCGGGCCCCAGCGCAGCGGCGCGCCGGGGCCGCCGTCCAGCGGGACGGCGTGGGAGAAGGTGATCGGGAACGGCTGCCCGTGCGAGGAGACGGCGAGGATGTCGCTGCGGCCGCCGAGGTCCGGGTCGGGCGGCGTCCAGCCGCACACCCGGGCGTCCGGGCCGCCCCAGTAGGTCAGCCGGGTCGACCCGCCGCCCTCCACGGGCAGCACGTGGACCTCGGGGACCAGGGTGTGCCAGGAGGTGTAGGCGATCAGCGTGCCGTCCGGCGAGAAGCGGGGGTGGCCGATCTTGGTGCGGTCCGAGGTGAGCCGCCAGGCCCGGCCGCACTCGCCGCCCTTCTCCAAGGGCGCCAGCCAGAGGTCGTCCTCGGCCACGAAGCACAGCAGGTCGCCGCGGATGTGGGGCAGGCGCAAAAAGGTCACCCCACCATGCTTCGGCGGGCCGGGCG
>NZ_JBRIOU010000001.1:158044-163100 GCF_053474865.1 Streptomyces sp. CO7 | reverse complement strand
GGGCGGTGCTGATGGTGGCGGGACTGGGGCTGATGCTGCACGCCGGGTGAGAGGGGCGCGGGACGGCGACGGCGCGCGGAAAACGCGGTGTCGCCAGGGCCCGGAGCGGTGAAAGGATCGCGGCATGCTGATTCGTGAGGCGGACCGGGCGGACTGGGCCGGGATCTGGCCGTTCTTCCGGGAGATCGTGGCCGCCGGCGAGACGTACCCGTACCCGCTGGACCTCGGTGAGGAGGAGGGCCGCGGCTGGTGGCTGCTCCCCGCGCCGGACCGCACCGTGGTCGCCGTCGAGGACGACGCGAACGGCGGGCCGCGGATCGTCGGGACGGCGAAGATGAACTGCAACATGTCCCGCACGGGGAACGCCTCGCACATGGCGAGCGCCAGCTTCATGGTGGATCCCGGCCACGCGGGCCGCGGGGTCGGCCGCGCGCTGTGCCAGTACGTGATCGCGTGGGCGCGCGAGTCCGGGTTCCGGGCGATCCAGTTCAACGCGGTGGTGGAGACGAACACCCGCGCCGTGAAGCTGTACGAGTCGCTCGGTTTCCGCGTGGTCGGCACCGTCCCGGAGGGCTTCCGCCACCCCGTGCACGGCCTGGTCGGCGTGCACGTGATGCACCTGGCTCTCTAGGCGGAGGCCAGTGACTCCCGGACCGCCCGCACCAGCGCCTGGGCGCGCGGGTCGGCGGTGACCGACTTCAGGAAGCCGTTGGTGACGTAGCCGAAGGCGATCCCGCTCTCCGGGTCGGCGAACCCGAGGGCGCCGCCCCGGCCGGGGTGGCCGAAGGAGCCGGGGCCGAGCAGCGGCGAGGCCGGGCTGTGCAGCATGTACCCCGCGCCGAAGCGGGTGTTGACAATCAGCACCCGGTCGGCGCCCACCGAGTGCTCGGTGCGGGCGAGTCCGAGGGTCTGCGGGGTGAACAGCGGTGGCCGCCCGTCGAGTTCGCCGGACAGCGCGGCGTAGAAGCGGGACAGTCCCTCCGCCGTGGCGACGCCGCCCGACGCGGGGGACTCGCCGGCCCGGTACGCCGGGTCGTTCTCGTCCACCGCGGGGGAGACGGCGCCGAACGCCCGCCGGGTGAGCGACCGCGGGTCCGCGTACGCCTGGGACACCTCCCGCTTGGGCCGGGCCTTGATCCCGGCCCCGCCTCCCGCCTCCGGCGCCGGCAGCGGCCCGCAGCGTCCGGCCCGGGCCGCCTCCGCCTCCGGGAGGCCGATCCACAGGTCGGCGCGCGAGGGCCCGGTCACCTCCGAGGCCAGCCAGGCGCCCAGCGACACCCCGGTCACCTGCCGCACCAGCCCGCCGAGCAGCCACCCGTAGGTCTGCGCGTGGTAGCCGTGCGCGGTCCCCGGCTCCCAGGCGGGGGCCTGCGCGGCGATCGCCGCCGCGGTGCGGTCCGGGTCCAAGGACTCGGCGGGGGTCAGCGGGCGGTCCACGGCCGGCACCCCGGCCCGGTGGGCCAGCAGGTGCCGGACGGTGACCCGCTCCTTGCCCGCCGCCTTGAACGCGGGCCAGTACGAGGCCACCGGCTCGTCCAGGTCGAGCAGTCCGCGCTGGTGGAGCAGCAGCACGACGGCCGCGGCCACGCCCTTGGTGGCGGACCGCACGACCTGTGCCGTGCCCTGTTCCCAGGGGGCGCCCCCGTCGACGTCACGGGCGCCGCCCCACAGGTCGACGACCTTGCGGCCGTGCAGGTGGACGGCGACCGCCGCGCCGCGCTCGCCGCGGTGCGTGAAGTTGCGCGCGAAGGCCTCCCGGACCGGGGCGAACCGGCCGGTCACCGTGCCGTCGACGTCCACCTGGTCCACCGTTCCCTCACGTTCTCGCGACGCCCTGCAGGCCCGCACCGGGCCCGCACTTTCGTGGCGCGCTGCGCCAACGGGCGCAACAAGCGTGCCACGGCCCCGATTCCGCGCTGCCGCGTGGCGGCGGTCACAGCAGGGGCGCCGGCCGCCCGCCTCAGCGGGGCGAGAACCCGTACGGCAGCTCCAGCCGGTTCGCCCGCAGCAGCGCCTCGTCGGCCAGCAGCTTCGGCGTCGGCCCGTCCGCCACGATCGTGCCGCCGGACAGGACCAGCGAGCGCGGGCAGAGCTCCATCGCGTACGGCAGGTCGTGGGTGACCATCAGGACGGTGACGTCCAGCGAGGTCAGGATCTCGGCGAGTTCGCGCCGTGAGGCGGGGTCGAGGTTGGAGGACGGCTCGTCGAGGACGAGGATCTCCGGCTCCATCGCCAGCACCGTGGCCACCGCGACCCGTCGCCGCTGCCCGAACGACAGGTGGTGCGGGGGCCGGCCGGCGTGCTCGGCCATGCCGACCCGCTCCAGCGCCCGGGTCACCCGGGCCTCCAGCTCCGCGCCGCGCAGCCCGGCGTTGGCCGGGCCGAAGGCGACGTCCTCGCGGACGGTGGGCATGAAGAGCTGGTCGTCGGGGTCCTGGAAGACGATGCCGACCCGCTGCCGGATCTCCGCCATGTGGGCGCGGTCCACCGGCAGACCGGCCACCCGCACACTGCCCGCGCCGGCCGTGAGGATGCCGTTGAGGTGCAGCACCAGGGTGGTCTTCCCGGCGCCGTTGGGGCCCAGCAGCGCGACGCGTTCGCCGCGCTCCAGCGCGAAGTCGACGCCGAACAGGGCCTGGTGCCCGTCCGGGTAGGCGAAGGCGAGGCCGGAGACCTCCAGGGAGTACGTCACGTCGTCCGTCGTCACAGGGTCTTTCACAGGGTCCATCCCACCAGACACACGGCGAGCGCCGTCATCGGGAGGGCCAGCGCGGACGACCACTGGAGCCGGGTCGCCGCGGACCCGTCGAGCACCGGCATGGCTCCGGTGTAGCCGCGGCTCATCATGGCGAGGTGGACCCGCTCGCCGCGCTCGTAGGTGCGGATGAACAGCGCGCCCGCCGTCCGGGCCAGCACGCCCCAGGCGCGCGGCCCGCGCGCCTGGAAGCCGCGGGACTCCCGGGCGATCCGCATCCGCGCCAGCTCGTCGGTGATCACGTCGCCGTAGCGGAGCATGAACGAGGCGATCTGCACCAGCAGCGGCGGCATCCGCAGCCGCTGCAGGCCGAGCAGCAGGTCGCGCAGCTCGGTGGTGGCGGCCAGCAGGACGGAGGCGGCGACGCCCAGCGTCCCCTTGGCCAGGATGTTCCACGCGCCCCACAGCCCGGAGACGCTGAGCTGCACGCCCAGCACCTCGGTCTGCTCGCCCCGCGCCACGAACGGAAGCAGCAGCGCGAACGCCACGAACGGGACCTCGACGGCCATCCGCCGCAGCGCGAAGCCGGCGGGCACGCGCGCGGCCCGGGCCACCGCCGCGAGCAGCAGCGCGTACCCGGCGAAGGCCCACACCGCCTCGCGGGGCGTGGAGACCACGACCACCACGAAGGCGAGGACGGCGACCAGCTTGGTGTGCGCGGGCAGCCGGTGCACCGGTGAGGCGCCGGGCAGGTGCAGCCGGTGCGAGTGTCCGGAGCCCACGCCGGTCAGACCTTCTCGTGGTCGCGGTCCGCGGCGTCCTCGCCGGCGTGGCCGGCGTTCTCGCGGCGGCGCACCACCACGAAGACGCCGGTGCCGGCCGCCGCGGTGACGCCCACGCCGATGACGCCGGCCAGGCCGCCGGACAGCCGGGCGTCGTCCACACCGCTGACGCCGTAGTCGGCCAGCGGACCGTCGGCGACGGCGTGCTCCTCGGCCTTCTTGTCGATGCCCTTGTCGGCGGCGACCTTCTCCAGGCCGTCGGGGGAGGCGGAGGCGTAGAAGCTGACGAACCCGGCCAGTACCAGCGAGGCCGCCAGGCCGCCGAGCCACACCGCGCGCGAGGAGCGCGGCGCGGACGCCGGCGCGGTGGCCGCGGCGGGGGCGGGCGCGTCGACCAGCTCGCCGTTCACCTTGAGCTTCAGCGGACGGTGCAGCCCGCGCGCGCCGTGCACCAGGTCGGGGCGGACGGCGATGACGGCGCCGACGGTCAGGGCGGTGATGACGCCCTCGCCGATGCCGATGAGTACGTGCACACCGCCCATCGCGGCGGCGACGGAGCCGATCGGCACGTCGGTGGTGCCGCCGATCGCGTACAGCAGGGTGAAGAACAGCGCGGCCGCCGGCACCGACACCAGCGCCGCCGCGAAGGCGGAGGCGGTGACGGTGGAACGCCCGGCGGGCAGCAGCCGCAGCAGGGTGCGGAAGACCAGGTGGGCCACGACCACGGTGATCAGGGCCATGCAGGTGATGTTCGTGCCCAGTGCGGTGAGGCCGCCGTCGGCGAAGAGGATCGCCTGGAGCAGCAGCACCACGGAGACGCACAGGACACCGGTGAAGGGGCCGACGAGGATCGCGGCGAGCGCGCCGCCCAGCAGGTGCCCGCTGGTTCCGGCGGCGACCGGGAAGTTCAGCATCTGCACCGCGAAGATGAACGCGGCGGTCAGGCCGGCGAGCGGCGCGGTGCGCTCCGCTCCCATGGCCGCCGGGCCCGCGGGGCCGGTCACGGAGCCCGCGAGTTCGCGGCGGGCGCCGCGCAGCGACACGGCGACGGCCGCGGCGGCTGTCGCACCGGTGGCGAGGGAGGTGGGGGCGTCGAGGAATCCATCAGGAACATGCACTGTTCGATGGTGCCGCTAGTTGCAACTTCTTCGCAAGAAGGGGTCCGGCCCCGAAGGGCGGGAAAGCGGAAAAACTGGGACATTGTGTGAGTGTCCGCGATCGAACAGTACACACGAGCGCACGTCCTGACCGCGACGCGGGAGGACCGGGGCGGCCGGGTCCCGGCGGTGCTGCGGCACGAGCCCGGGGCGTCCGAGGTGACGATCCGCCTGGCGGCCCCCACGCCGCGGGAGTGGCGGGTGGACCGCGCGTTGCTGGAGCGGGGCGTGTGCAGTCCGGCCCGGGGCGCGGAGGCGGAAGGGGTCAGGGTGTGGCCCTGCGGCCGCGCCGCCACGGTGGTGGAACTACCGGGTGAGCAGGGCGTGGTGGTGGCCCAGTTCGACACCACGGCGCTGCTCCGCTTCCTCGGCCGCATCCACGCCGCGGCCACCGGCGCGCCGACCCCCGCCCCGACGGGGGC
>NZ_JBRIOU010000001.1:154320-157944 GCF_053474865.1 Streptomyces sp. CO7 | reverse complement strand
CCACGCCCTGCTCACCCGGTAGTTCCACCACCGTGGCGGCGCGGCCGCAGGGCCACACCCTGACCCCTTCCGCCTCCGCGACGGCGCCGCCCGCGGCGGGAAAGCGGGCCACCCGGAAGGGCGCACGCGTCACCCGAACGGGCGTGTCGGCCCGGGCGACGCCGGTGACCGCCCCGCCCCCGTCGGGCGTGACGGTGACGGGTGCGGGTGCGGCGGCCCCCCGGCCGAACTGACCGGTCAGGCGCTGTCCGGCGGTCGCGGGGCGGCCGCCGCGTGAGGAGTCAGCCCGTGGCGCCGAGGAGGGCGGCGACGAGCGGCCCCGCGTTCTCGCCGCCGTGGCCGCTCTCGCGGACCACCGCGGCCGCCGCGTAGTCACCCCGGTACGCGGTGAACCACCCGTTCGGCTTGTCCTGGCCGTCGACCTCCGCCGTGCCGGTCTTGGCGCCGTAGGAGGGGCCGAGCCCGGCCATCGCCTCCGCCGCCGTGCCCGCCTGCGCGGTGTACCGCATCAGCTCCCTCAGCTGGCCCAGCGCGGCGGAGCTGATGCTCCGCGAGGCCCGGGCCAGGGCGCGGTCGTCCACCGTGGGCGGTACCAGGTACGGCTGGTGGAACGAGCCGGCCGAGACGGTCGCCGAGACCGACGCCATGTTGAGCGGGTTCATCCGCACGCCGCCCTGGCCTATCAGCGACGCGGCCTTGGGCGCGGCGGACTGCACCGGGACCCCGCCGTCGAAGGTGGAGACGCCCACCGACCAGTTGTTCAGCCCCAGGCCGAAGACCTGCTGCGCCTCCCGCGTCAGCGCGTCGTCGGACAGCTTCTCCGCCTGGCTGATGAAGGCGGTGTTGCAGGAGCGCGCGAAGCTCGCCTTGAAGGTGGCGTTCTTCATCGCGAACTTGTCGTCGTTCTGGAACTTCCACCCGCCGTACGAGGAGTACTTGGGGCAGGGGTGCTCCCGGTCGTTGGAGGCCAGGCCCTTCTCCAGCAGCAGCGCCGAGGAGATCACCTTCATGGTGGAGCCGGGGGCCAGGGAGCCCTGGAAGGCCGTGTTCAGGCCCGGTTCGGCGTTGGCGGCGGCGAGTATCTCGCCGGTGGAGGCGCGCAGCAGCACCACCGAGGACCGCGGCTTGGCGGCGACCTTCTCCTCCGCCAGCTTCTGCAGCCCCGGGTGGAGGGTGGTCTGCACCTCGCCCGGCGTGGCCTCGGCCAGCCGCAGCAGCTCCCGTCCCTCGGCCTTCTTCGCGTCCTTCCCGCTCTTGGCGTCCTTGGCGTCCTTCTTCCCGCCCGGCGGGGTGTCGCCGTTCTTCCCGGCGGCGTCCGCCACCTCGGCCGGCACGGCGCGCAGGGCGATCGCACCGGTGCCGCCGGACTTCTTGCCGTACTTCTCGGCGAGGCTCTTCAGCATCGGCGCGACCGACGGATACGCCTCGGCGGTCAGCTCCCCGCCGTCGCGGTCCAGTGCCTTGACCGGCGCGGTTCCCGCCTCCCCGGTGAGCAGCCGCTCGTCGTCCTTCAGCTCCGGGTGGAGGACCGAGGGGCGCCACCGGACGACCGGCTCACCGTCCGCGGCGCGGCGGACCACCGTGAGGGCGCTGTCGTAGGCCAGCGGCTTGCTCAGCTTCCCGTGGACGACGGTGGCCTTCACCGCGAAGGCGAGGCCCTCGCCCTTGGGCCGGCCGGCGGTGAGGACGGCCTCGGTGATGCGGGCCTGCTCCGTCCACCCGGCCAGGTGGACGCGGGCGGCCTTCGGGTCGGAGGTGGCCTCGGCGGCCCGGGCGACGTCGCCCTGCTGCCAGGCGGCCAGGAACGTCTCCGCCGCGGCGGAGACGTCGGCGGCGGTCAGCGGCTCCTTGCGCCGGTCCTCGGGGGTCTGCACCGAGCCCGCGGCGGAGGCGCCGTCGCCGAACATGACGTAACCGCCGGTGCCCAGGCCCGCCACGGCCGCGGCGATCAGCACGCCGGTCAGGGCGGGGCGGCGGCCCAGGCCCCGGCGCTCGGGGACGCGCCTTCTCTTGCCCACGGTCTTCTCCTCCGGAGATGGATTCCTGTCCTGGCCGGAGGAGCCGGCCGGAGCGGTTCTGGAGCGGTTGCGGTGCGCGGAACGTGCGGCGTGCGGTGCCCATGCTCTCAGCGAGGACGGACATCGCGGGAGGGGGGCGGCGCATTGCCGTCCCGCGCGGCCCCGCCCTGGTCCGGGCGGGCCCGGCGGGCGCAGGTCAGGAGGTGTCCACCGGAGAGCGGGGTGACGGTGGTCACCCCGCCGCGCGCAGCACCGCCGCCACGACCGGGCCCGCCGCCTCGCCGCCGCGCCCGCCCTGCTGCGCCACGGCCGCCGCGGCGACGTCGCCCCGGTACCCGGTGAACCAGCTGTTGGGGAGCTCCTGCCCGTCGACCTCCGCCGAACCGGTCTTCGCGCCGATGTCGCCGCCCAGGCCGGCCATGGCAGCGCGCCCCGAGCCCTGGGTGGCGGTCAGGTACATCATCTGCCGCAGCTGCGCGGAGACCGCCGGGGCCAGCCCGCGGGCGGTGGCGAACTTGCGCCCGTCGGTCTTGGCCGGGACGAGGAAGGGCTGCTTGAACACGCCGGTCTTCGCGGTGGCGGTGAGCGAGGCGACGTTCAGCGGGCTGAGCTGCACCTGGCCCTGGCCGATCGCGTTGGCCGCCCGGTCGGGGCCGCCGGAGGGCGGGACGCTGCCGTCGAAGGAGACGATGCCGGTCTTCCAGTCGTCGCGGCCGAGGCCGAACCGCTCCTGGGCGACTCCGGTGAGGGACTCGTTCGTCACGCCGTCCTCGTCGATCAGCTTGATGAAGGCCGTGTTGCAGGACCGGGCGAAGCTGTCGGCCAGGTTCGCGCCCTCGTTCGGGGTGACCCCGGGGGCGTTCCGGAAGGTCTGGCTCTGCCAGGTCGCCGTCGGCGTGCAGGGCGCGGGGCGGTTGGCCGCGGTGACGCCCTTCTCGATCAGCATCGCCGCGGTGACGATCTTCATCGTGGAACCGGGCGCCAGCCGGCCCTGGAACGCGGCGTTGAAGCCGTCCGAGCGGTGGTTCGCCACCGCCAGCACCTCGCCGGTGCTGGGCCTCAGCGCGACCACGGAGGATTCGGGGTACTTCCCCACCGCCTTCTCCGCGGCGGCCTGTGCGCCGGCGGACAGGGTGGTGCGGATCTTGCCGGCCTTGCCCTTCGCCAGGGTCACCAGGGTGGTGTCGGGGGTGTCCGGTCCCGCGTGCCGGATCACCAGCTCCAGCGAGGGGCTGCCGCCCGCCGCCTCGCCGTAACGTTCCCGCAGTTCGTCCAGGACCGGGCCGAGCGAGGGGTACTTCCCGGCGTCGAGCACCTTGCCGTCGCGGTCCACGAGTTCCACCGCCGGGACGTCGGACGGCCCGGCCACCAGGGTGTCGCCGGGCTTCAGCCGCGGGTGGGCGACCGTCGGCTCCCAGTCGACCAGCGGCTTGGCGGTGGTGCGCCCGCGGACCACGCTCAGCTCGCTGTCCCAGGCGAGCGGCTCGCTCTTCCCGCCCACGCTCACGGTCGCCTTCACCGAGAACGGCACGGTCGTGCCCCGCGCCTTGCCGGGCGTGATCCTGACCTTGCCCACTCCGCCCTGCTCGGCCATGCCGGTCAGCAG
>NZ_JBRIOU010000001.1:148065-154220 GCF_053474865.1 Streptomyces sp. CO7 | reverse complement strand
CAGCAGGGCGCCCGCCGACGCCTCGTCGTTGGTGACGGCGGCCGCGGCGTGTCCGTCGCCCTTCTCCCAGGCGCTGAAGAACGCGGACGACGCCTCCTCGACGTCCTCCGCCTCCAGCGGGTCGTCGGGACCGGCCGCCATCACGCCGATCCCGTCGTCCCCGCCGAAGGCCGACAGGATGTTGTACGCCCCGTATCCGGCCCCGCCCAGCAGCACGGCACACGCCGTGCCCACCACGGCGGCCTTCGCTCCCCTGCGCATCCGCGTCCCCTCCCCAGGTGCCCACGTGATCGTTGGCATGTACATAGACGCCTGGGGTCCGTGGGACGGTTGCCCTCCGAGGCCGAGAATTTGAGCAGTCGCTCAGTTTCCGGCTGCTCCCGGCCCGGTGGGGGCCTCAGGAACCGAAGGCGCGTGCGGTGTTGGCGGCGATCGCCTCGCAGAGCGCGTCCTCGGGCATGTCCCGCACCTGCGCCATCGCCCGGACGGTGACCGGGATCAGGTAGGGCGCGTTGGGCCGGCCCCGCCACGGCGCCGGGGTCAGGAAGGGCGCGTCGGTCTCGACCAGCAGGAGCTCCGCGGGGGCGACGGCGACCGCGTCCCGCAGGTTCTGGGCGTTCTTGAAGGTGACGTTGCCGGCGAAGGACATGTAGTAGCCCTCGCGGGCACAGATCTCCGCCATCTCCGCGTCGCCCGAGTAGCAGTGGAAGACGGTCCGCTCCGGGGCGCCCTCCTCCTTCAGCACCCGCAGCACGTCCTCGTGCGCGTCCCGGTCGTGGATGACCAGTGCCTTGCCGTGCCGCTTGGCGATCTCGATGTGGGCGCGGAACGATCGCTCCTGCGCCGCGCGGCCCTCGTCGCCGGTGCGGAAGTAGTCCAGACCGGTCTCGCCGACGCCCTTGACCTGCTGCAGCGCGGCCAGTGCGTCGATCTCCGCGAGCTGCTCGTCCAGCGCCGCCTCCCCGCCCGGCACCCGGGCGCCCTGCCGGGACCAGCCGTCCGGGTCGCCCAATACGATCCGCGGCGCCTCGTTGGGGTGCAGGGCGACCGCCGCGTGGATCTCCGCGTGCGCGGCGGCGGTCTCGGCGGCCCAGCGCGAGCCCTTCAGGTCGCACCCGACCTGCACCAGCGTGCTCACCCCGACGGCGGCCGCGGCGGCCAGGGCCTCCTCGACGGTGCCGGACTGCATGTCCAGATGGGTGTGCGAGTCGGCGACCGGGACCCGCAGCGGCTCGGGCGGCGGCGGGGCTTCGGCGTTGTTCTTCGACGGCATACGACCGATCCTACGAACGCCGACGGACGGCGCGGCACCGCGGGCTCAGGCGGACCCCGGTGGGCTCAGGACGCCGACCGGTGCCACCAGTGGTGCCCGTGGGCCGGCTCGCGGTGCGAACCCGCCAGCAGCTCCTGGAACAGGTGCACCTGCCCTGGCCGCATGATCCGCACGACGTGACTTCCGCAGTTCAGGCAGGTCGGCCTGGACAACGGCGAGGGCACCGACTCCCCGCCGGTCCGGTAGGTCACGAACGCGGTGCCGTCGGAGCGCAGACGGTGCTGGATCTCGTAGTCCTGCTCCCAGCCGTACCCGCACCGCATGCAGGCGAAGGAGTAGGCCTCGTGCGCGCGTTCAGGTTCGGAGATGCTCATGCCGGCTCCTTCCGCAGCCTCGGCATGTCCTCTACCAGGCTATGCCCGCCGGCCCGGACGTGCGGCATGTGACGGGGGGTGACGACTTCCGAGGGTTCATCACTTGTTGTGATGACGTGATCGCGGATCGGCGGCTACGGTGGAGGCGCAGCCCGCAGGATGCCGTCCATGGGAGGAACCATGACCGCCGCCAAGCCCGTGGAGCAGCAGGCTCACTGGCCGGTGCCGCCGCAGGACGGCTGGACCGTGGACGATCTGTTCGCGCTGCCGGATCTCCCGCCGCACACCGAGCTGATCGACGGGAGTCTGGTCTTCGTGAGTCCGCAACGCGATTTCCACAGCACTGTGATCGACCTGCTGGTCGGTGCGCTGCGCAACACGTTGCCGTCGGAACTGCGGGTGCGCAGGGAGATGACGATCGTCCTCGATGCCCGGAATGCTCCCGAGCCGGACCTCAGCGTGGTCCGGGCCGAGGCGATCTCCGGGCCTGATCAGACCCGTTACGAGGCAGCCGACGTCCTGCTGGCCGTCGAGGTCGTCTCTCCGGACTCCGAGTCCCGGGACCGGACGACCAAGCCGCACAAGTACGCCGCAGCCGGCATCCCGCACTTCTGGCGGGTCGAGCGGAACGGCGACACCACCCACCCCGTGGTGCACACCTACACCCTCGACCCGCTCACCAAGGCGTACGTGCACACCGGTATGCACCGTGACCAGCTCAAGGTGAACGAGCCGTACGACATCACCGTCGACCTGACGGCGGTCGACCAGCTCTGACCCTGACTCCTCAGAGAACCGTCGCCCCCGGCGCGGGTGAGGTCGCGACGCGGACGGTGCGGCAGGTGCCGGAGGCGGCGAGGGCGTCGGCGATCCGGGCGGCCGAGGCGGCGTCGCGGGCCAGGTAGGCGGTGGTGGGGCCGGAGCCCGACACCAGGGCGGCGGCCGCTCCGGCCTCGCGCCCCGCCTGAAGGGTGCGGTCCAGCTCCGGGAAGAGGGACAGCGCGGCCGGCTGCAGGTCGTTGACGACCGCCCCCGCCAGCGCGTCCACGTCGCCCTTGGCCAGGGCCGCCAACAACGGCTCGCTCGCCACCGGCTCGGGGACGGCGACGTCCTCGGTGAGACGGTCGAACTCCCGGAACACGGCGGGCGTCGACAGGCCCCGGGTCGCCATCGCGAACACCCAGTGGAAGTCGCCGCCCACCTCCAGCGGCGTCAGCAGCTCGCCGCGGCCGACACCCAGCGCGGCCCCGCCCACCAGGGAGAACGGCACGTCGCTGCCGAGCTCCGCGCAGATCTCCAGCAGCTCCTCGCGGGAGGCTCCGGCCTCCCACAGCGCGTCGCAGGCGAGCAGCGTGCCCGCGCCGTCCGCGCTGCCGCCGGCCATGCCGCCGGCCACCGGGATGTCCTTGTCGATGTGGACGTGCACGGCCGCGTCCCGGCCGGTGCGGCCGCGGCGCGCGGCCAGCGCCGCCGCCGCGCGGGCCGCCAGGTTGGTGGCGTCCAGCGGCACCTGGTCCGCGTCCGGCCCGGAGCAGGTGACGCGGAGTTCGTCGGCGGGCGTGACCGTCACCCGGTCGTACAGCCCGACGGCGAGGAAGACGTTGGCCAGCGGATGGAACCCGTCCGGCCGCGCCGCGCCCACCGCGAGCTGGACGTTGACCTTGGCGGGGACGCGGACGGTGACGCTCCTGCTCACGCCTCGGAGTCCTTCCGCTCGGCGGTGTCGCCGGCCGCGGTGGCACCGGCCGCGGCGCCGCGGTTCTCGGCGATGCGCGCGAACTCGTGCACGGTGAGAGCCTCGCCGCGGGCCTGCGGCGACACCCCGGCGGCGACCAGCGCGGCCTCCGCGGCGGCGGCCGACCCGGCCCATCCGGCCAGCGCCGCCCGCAGCGTCTTGCGGCGCTGCGCGAACGCGGCGTCGACCACCGCGAACACCTCCTGCCGGGTCGCGGAGGTGGCGATCGGCTCGGTGCGGCGGACCAGCGAGACCAGGCCGCTGTCCACGTTGGGGGCGGGCCAGAACACGTTCCGCCCGATCGACCCCGCGCGCTTCACCTCGGCGTACCAGTTGGCCTTCACCGACGGCACGCCGTAGACCTTGTTGCCCGGGCCCGCGGCCAGCCGGTCGGCGACCTCGGCCTGCACCATCACCAGCGTGCGCTCGATGCCGGGGAACGTCTCCAGCATGTGCAGCAGCACCGGCACCGCCACGTTGTACGGCAGGTTCGCCACCAGCGCCGTCGGGGCCGGGCCGGGCAGCTCGCGCACCTGCATCGCGTCGCAGTGCACCAGCGCGAACCGCTCGGCGCGCTCCGGCATCCGCGCGGCGATCGTCGCGGGCAGCGCGGAGGCCAGCACGTCGTCGATCTCCACGGCGGTGACCCGGTCGGCCACCTCCAGCAGGGCCAGCGTCAGCGAGCCCAGGCCGGGGCCGACCTCCACCACGGTGTCCTCGGGGCGGACCTCGGCGGTGCGCACGATGCGGCGCACGGTGTTGGCGTCGATCACGAAGTTCTGACCGCGCTGCTTGGTGGGGCGGACCCCGAGGGCGGCGGCGAGTTCGCGTACGTCGGCGGGACCGAGAAGGGCGTCGGCGGGAGTGGGGCTGGTCACGGCAACCAGCGTACGTTGCCCCGGCCGCCCCTCCCGCCGCAGCCGCCCTGGACGGGCCCTCGGGGGCGGGGCGCCGTCACACCCAGGTGTCCAGCCACATCCGGGTCTGCCACTCCTCCAGCGGGATCGGTTCGCCGGTGAGGATCGGCAGGAAGTGCACGAAGTTCCACAGCACCAGCAGCACCAGCAGCCCCAGCCCGGAGATGCCCGCGACCCGCCGCGTCTCCCCGGCGTCCGGCCGCCCCAGCAGCGCCCCCGCCGTCATCGCCAGCGCCAGGCAGAGGAACGGCACGAAGACCACCGCGTAGAACAGGAAGATCGTGCGCTCCTGGTACATGAACCACGGCAGGTAGCCCGCCGCGACGCCGCACAGGATGCCGCCGGCCCGCCAGTCGCGGCGCAGCGCCCAGCGCCACAGCACGTACAGCAGCGCCAGGCAGCCCGCCCACCACAGCATCGGGGTGCCGATGGCCAGCACCTCGCGGGAGCACTTGTCCACCACGTCGACCGGACAGCCGTCCTGGCCGGGACCGGGCGACTCGTAGAAGTAGGAGACCGGGCGGCCCATCACCAGCCACGACCACGGGTTGGACTCGTAGGTGTGCGGCGAGGTCAGCTCCACGTGGAACTTCCACACCTGCGTCTCGTAGTGCCACAGGCTCGGCAGCCAGTCCAGGTGCTGCTCCAGGAAGCCCCAGCTGCGGCCCTTGCCCTCGGTCAGCGCCCAGTTGCGGTAGTAGCCGCCGGTGCCGTCGTCGGGGGAGAGGATCCAGCCCGTCCACGACGCCAGGTAGGTGACGACCGCGACCGGCACCGTCGTGAGGAACGCCGGGAGCACGTCCCGCTGCAGCACCGCCAGGTGCGGGTGCCGGGCCCCGGCCGTGCGGCGGGCGCCCACGTCCCACAGCACGGTCAGCAGACCGAACGCCGCGAGCACCGGCAGGCCGCTCCACTTGGTACCGATCGCCAGGCCCATCATCAGACCGGCCGCCCACCGCCAGGGCCGCGCCCCGAGCCGCAGCGTCCGCGCGATCTCCGCGTCGGGACGCACCCGGCCGCTCCCGTCCACCGGCAGCGCCGCCGCCAGCCTGGCCCGCGCCCGGTCCCGGTCGACCACCAGGCAGCCGAACGCGGCCACCACGAAGAACATCAGCACGCCGTCCAGCAGCGCGGTCCGGCTCATCACGAAGTGCAGGCCGTCCACCGCCAGCAGCAGACCGGCCAGGCACCCCAGGAACGTCGAGCGGAACATCCGGCGGCCGATCCGGCACACCAGCAGCACCGACACGGTGCCGAGCACCGCCGTCATGAACCGCCAGCCGAACGGGTTAAGCCCCCACATCAGCTCGCCCAGCCCGATGACGTACTTGCCGACCGGCGGATGCACCACGTAGGCCGCGTCGGTCGGCAGCGGCACGTCCCCGAACCGCTCGATGATCTGCTTGTCGACGTCCTTGGGCCAGCTCAGCTCGAAGCCCCGGTGGACCAGCGCCCACGCGTCCTTCGCGTAGTACGTCTCGTCGAACATCACCGCCCGGGGGCTGCCGAGGTCCCGGAAGCGCAGGAGACCGGCGACCAGGGTCACCAGCAGCGGCCCCACCCACCCGTTCCAGCGGGCCAGGACGTCGCCCAGGGCGGGCGGGATCCGCAGCGTCTCCCACAGGCGCGGTCCGGGCGACATGAACGGGGGCACCAGCCGGCTGCGGACGTCGTCCGGAGGCGGCGCCGCCGCCTCCTTCAGGAGCAGCGGCGGGGCCGGCCGGGGATCCGTGTCGGTCGGGGTACTGGTCACCGCGCCATCGTAGGGAACAGGGCGGCGCGTGGGGCAGTGTTGGACGGCTGCGACGATGGAATGGTGACCGATACGTCTTCCGTGCCGCCTTCCTCCGCCGCCT
>NZ_JBRIOU010000001.1:147116-147965 GCF_053474865.1 Streptomyces sp. CO7 | reverse complement strand
GCCTCCGACGCCCCGCGCGCCGCCTCTCCCGCCCCCGGGGGCGGTGTCCTCGTGCTCGCCGGGACGCCCATCGGGGACGTGGCGGACGCCCCGCCGCGCCTCGCCCAGGAGCTCGCCACGGCCGACGTGGTCGCCGCCGAGGACACCCGCCGGCTGCGCCGCCTCACCCAGGCGCTCGGGGTGCGCACCGAGGGGCGGGTCGTCTCCTACTTCGAGGGCAACGAGACCGCCCGCACGCCCGAGCTGGTGGAGGCGCTGCGGGGCGGGGCGCGGGTGCTGCTGGTGACCGACGCGGGCATGCCGTCGGTCTCCGACCCCGGGTACCGGCTGGTCGCCGCGGCCGTCGAGCACGACATCAAGGTCACCGCGGTGCCGGGGCCGTCGGCGGTGCTGACCGCGCTGGCGCTGTCCGGGCTGCCGGTGGACCGGTTCTGCTTCGAGGGGTTCCTGCCGCGCAAGGCGGGCGAGCGGCTGGGGCGGCTGCGGGAGGTCGCCGGGGAGCGGCGCACCCTCGTCTACTTCGAGGCGCCGCACCGGCTGGACGACACGCTCGAGGCGATGGCCGAGGTGTTCGGCGCGGACCGGCGGGCCGCGGTCTGCCGGGAGCTCACCAAGACGTACGAGGAGGTCCGGCGCGGCGGGCTCGCGGAGCTGGCCGCGTGGGCCAAGGAGGGCGTGCGGGGCGAGATCACCGTGGTCGTCGAGGGCGCGCCCGAGCCGGCGCCGGGGGACGTCGACGCGGAGGAGCTGGTCCGGCGGGTGCGGGTGCGGGAGGAGGCCGGGGAGCGGCGCAAGGAGGCGATCGCGGCGGTCGCGGCGGAGGCGGGTCTCCCGAAGCGGGACGTCTTC
>NZ_JBRIOU010000001.1:144676-147016 GCF_053474865.1 Streptomyces sp. CO7 | reverse complement strand
CGCCCGACCCGGCCCGAGCGGGCGGTGCCGTACGCGGGACGGTTCGCCTGCGCGCCGTGAGCCCCCGCACCCGCGCGTACGCCCCCGGGGAACCTCGGACGGGCGAAGCGGGGCCCCCGCGCGGGCTAACCTGGACCGCTGAGCTCGTTCCCCTCGGTTGGAGAGAAATGGCCGTCAACCTGGTCAATGTCGAGAACGTCCGCAAGGTGTACGGCACCCGTACCCTCCTGGACGGCATCTCCCTCGGCGTGTCCGAGGGCGACCGCATCGGCGTCGTCGGCCGCAACGGCGACGGCAAGACCACCCTGATCCGCATGCTCGCGCAGCTGGAGGAGACGGACTCCGGCCGCGTCACCCACGTCGGCGGCCTCCGCATGGGCGTCCTGACGCAGCACGACTCCCTCGACCCCACCGCGACCGTCCGCCACGAGGTGATCGGCGACCTCGCCGACCACGAGTGGGCGGGCAACGCGAAGATCCGCGACGTGCTCACCGGCCTCTTCGGCGGCCTGGACCTCCCCGGATTCCCCCAGGGTCTGGACACCGTCATCGGCCCCCTCTCCGGCGGCGAGCGCCGCCGCATCGCGCTCGCCCAGCTGCTGATCGCCGAGCAGGACCTGATCGTCCTGGACGAGCCCACCAACCACCTCGACGTCGAGGGCATCGCCTGGCTCGCCGCCCACCTGGCCGCCCGCCGCTCCGCCCTCGTCTGCGTCACCCACGACCGCTGGTTCCTCGACCAGGTCTGCACCCGCATGTGGGACGTGCAGCGCGGCGACGTCCACGAGTACGAGGGCGGCTACTCCGACTACGTGTTCGCCCGCGCCGAGCGCGAGCGGATCGCGCAGACCGAGGAGGTCAAGCGGCAGAACCTGGTCCGCAAGGAGCTCGCCTGGCTGCGCCGCGGCGCCCCCGCCCGCACCTCCAAGCCCCGCTTCCGCGTCGAGGCCGCCAACGAGCTGATCGCCGACGTCCCGCCGCCCCGCGACAGCAGCGAGCTGATGAAGTTCGCCTCCTCGCGCCTCGGGAAGACCGTCTTCGACCTCGAGGACGTCACCGTCCAGGCGGGTCCCAAGACCCTGCTGGAGCACGTGACCTGGCAGCTCGGCCCCGGCGACCGGATCGGCCTGGTCGGCGTCAACGGCGCCGGCAAGACCTCGCTGCTGCGCGCCATGGCCGAGGCCGCCCGCACCGACGGCGACGAGCAGCCCGCCGCCGGCCGGATCAAGGTCGGGAAGACGGTCAAGCTCGCCTACCTCTCGCAGGAGGTCGCCGAGCTCGACCCCGACTGGCGGGTCCTGGAGGCCGTGCAGAAGGTGCGCGAGCGCGTCGACCTCGGCAAGGGCCGCGAGATGACCGCCGGCCAGCTCTGCGAGACCTTCGGCTTCACCAAGGAGAAGCAGTGGACGCCGGTCGGCGACCTCTCCGGCGGTGAGCGCCGCCGCCTGCAGCTGCTGCGGCTGCTGATGGACGAGCCCAACGTCCTCTTCCTCGACGAGCCCACCAACGACCTCGACATCGAGACCCTCACCCAGCTCGAGGACGTCCTCGACGGATGGCCCGGCTCGATGATCGTGATCTCCCACGACCGGTTCTTCGTCGAGCGCACCACCGACCGGGTGTTCGCGCTGCTCGGCGACCGGACGCTGCGGATGCTGCCGCGCGGCATCGACGAGTACCTGGAGCGCCGTCGCCGGATGGAGGAGGCCGCGGCCGCCTCCGCCCCCGCACCGGCGGCCAGGCCGGCCGCCGAGAAGAGCGCGGCCGACCAGCGCGCCGCCAAGAAGGAACTGCAGCGGATCGAGCGGCGGATCGACAAGATCTCCGAGCAGGAGAGCAAGCTGCACGCACAGATCGCCGACAACGCCACGGACTTCGCGAAGGTGGCCGAACTCGACGCGCAGCTGCGCGCGCTGGCGGGCGAGCGGGACGAGCTGGAGATGGCGTGGCTGGAACTCGCCGAGGACGCCTGACGGTTGCCCCCACGGCTGCCTGACATCCGCACGTCGCTGACGGCGCGTCACCGATAACGACGGCGTCACGGGCCGGTTCTCCCTTGGGAACAGGGGAGGAACCGGCCCGTCGCGTTCCGGCGTGGGTGATAGAAAAGCCACCGGTATGACAACTGGTCCTTGAGTACCGCTGAGGGGCCCGGAAGCGGACAGGCGCGGCGCGTCGGTCAGTGAAGAGGGGGAGACGCTGTGACACAGCCGCCCGAGGAACAGCCGCCCACGCCGTCCGGCGACCCGCTGCGCAAGTCCCCGGAACCGCAGGACGCCCCGCCGCCCGGCCACCCGGCCCCGCAGCAGCCGCCCGCGCCCGCCGCCGGCCCGTCGGACC
>NZ_JBRIOU010000001.1:142859-144576 GCF_053474865.1 Streptomyces sp. CO7 | reverse complement strand
CCCCGCAGCCGCCGCCGGGGCAGCCCGCGGCGGGCTTCGGCGCCGCGCCCTCCGGATACGGCGCCCCCCAGCCGGGCCAGCCGCAGCAGGGGCAGCCGGGGCCGGACGGGCAGCCCGGGCCCTACGCCGCCGGTCCGTACGGTCAGCCGGGCACGCCGCAGGCAGGGCCGTACGCGCCGCAGCCGGGGTACGGCTACCCGCAGGGCGCTCCGCAGGGCGGCGCCTGGCCGCCCGCCGGCCCGCCGCAGCCGCCGTCCGGTGGAGGCAACCCCTTCAAGAACCGTCCCGCGCTGGTGGTCGCCGCCGCCGTGGTCGTGGCCGCGCTGATCGGCGGCGGCCTCTGGGCGGTCGCCGGCGGCGACGACGACCCCGTCGCGCAGAAGAAGCCGGCCCCCACGGCGACCAAGGGCGCCCCCGAGCCCACCGCCACCGTCGACCAGGGCGACGGCAACGGCGGAGGCGGCGAGGAACTCGACATCAACAAGGACCGCGCGCCAGGCGAGGCCCGCCTCGCCTGGTACAAGGGCGCCCCCGACGCCCCGGGCGACGGCGCCAAGGCCCCCGGCATGTGGGTGGTCGGCGACGTGGCCGTGAAGGCCGCGTACAAGCAGGTCTTCGGCTGGAAGGCCGCCGACGGCGGCGAGGCGTGGAAGCCGGTCGAGTTCCCCCAGGAGATATGCGCCGTCACCCGGCGGGTGTCCGCGGACGGGCGGATAGCCGTGGCCTACAAGAGCGGCAGCAGCGACCGCGCCAAGTGCAACCAGGTCCAGGAGCTCGACCTGCGCACCGGTGAGAAGGGCTGGGAGGCGGAGATCGACGAGGGCGGCCTCTTCGACGGCACCAGCGACATCTCGCTCAGCCTGGCCGGGGACACCCTGGTCGTCGGCCGCGGCCAGTCCGCCGTGGCCCTCGCCATGAAGACCGGCAAGAAGCGCTACGACATCAAGAAGTACGGGGCCTCCTGCTTCCCCGGCGGCTTCGCCGGCGACGAGCGGAAGCTGATCGTCGCCGCGTCCTGCGGGGCCGGCGGCGACAACCAGCACGACGAGCTGCGCGAGCTCGACCCGGCCACCGGCAAGGTCCGCTGGACCCGGGCGCTCGGCAAGGGCTGGGAGGTCGAGAAGGCCTACAGCGTCAGCCCGCTGGTGGTCTACAGCGCCAACCGCGACAAGAAGACGGGCAACATCTCCGTCTTCACGAGCGACGGCCGGATCGGCCCGCACGTCCAGCTCGACGGCAAGACCGAGCTCGACGTGCGCTGTTCCGGGTTCTCGATCTTCAACAAGGCGCTGGAGTCCTGCGACTTCGTCGCCGACGACACGAACATGTACCTGGCCACCAAGAGCATCGGCAAGGCCAACGAGATCCTCGCGATCGGCCTGGACACCGGCAAGGTGAAGTGGCGCGTGAAGTCCCCGGCCGAGTCGTCGATGCTCCCGGTGACGCTGGAGAACGGCCGGCTGGTCGCCTACGTCGAGCCCACCTACGACAAGGGCGGCCAGGTGGTCGCCGTGCCGACGACCGGTTCGCACACGCCGCAGAAGCTGCTGCAGAACCCGGCGGCCGGGGCCCAGATGGAGAGCTCCTTCCTCAACCCCGCCATCGCCTGGGCCGACGGCCGGCTCTTCCTCTCCGTCGACCGGCTGACCGGCAGCGACGAGCTGGAGGAGAAGCTGATGACGGTCTACGCCAAGTAGCGCCCGCCCCGGCCCCGCAC
>NZ_JBRIOU010000001.1:139238-142759 GCF_053474865.1 Streptomyces sp. CO7 | reverse complement strand
CAGCACTCCGGGGCCGGGCCCCGCACCCAGGACCCTCGTACGCCCCGGCCGGGCCGACGCCCGCCCGCACGACCCTCCCGAGGAATGTGATGACCCAGCCGCCCGAGCCCGGCCGGCCCCCGCAGGGGGACGGCGGCGCACACGAGCCCGCCGACCGGAACCCCTACGGCGCCACCCCGCCGCCGCAGCAGCCGCCGGCCCCGCCCGCGGCGGGCTACGGGTACCCGCAGACGCCGCCCAACCCGTACCTCCAGCAGCCGGGACAGCAGCCGGGGCAGCACCCCGGACAGCACCCCGGACACCAGGCGTCCCCGCAGACGCCGCAGTACGGATACCCCGCCCAGCAGCCGCCGACGGTCCCGTCGCCCGCCGCCGCTCCGCAGCGCAGCGAGGCCGAGCGCAAGGCGCTGCGCGCCCAGATCGCCATCGTGGTCTCCGCCGTGGTGGCGATCGCCCTGATCATCGGCGGCGGCGTCTGGTACTCCGGCAGCAAGGACGGCGGCGGGAAGACCGTCGCCGGCGGCACCGAGGGCGGCAAGGGCAAGGGCGGGAACGGCGGGGAAGGGGGCGGCACCGAGAAGGTCCCCTCGGACCCCGGCGCGGAGCTGCTCTTCGAGGTGCCGATGCCCAAGGTCGAGAAGGACCTGCAGATCAACGTCAAGGGTTCCTGGGCCACCGAGGACGTCTACGCCAAGAGCGGCGCGGACGGCATCACCGCCTACGACCCGCAGACCGGCGACCAGAAGTGGAAGCTCCCGCTGCCCGGCCCGGTCTGCTTCTCCTCCCGGCACACCACCGAGGACGGGAAGACCGCGATCGTCCACGAGCCGGCCATGCCGACCGCGAAGGCGCCCACCGCGGGCTGCAGCGAGGTCACCGCGATCGACCTCACCACCGGCAAGAAGCTCTGGACCAAGAACGCCAAGAACGGCGACCGGCCCGTCCGGTTCGACAACGTCACCCTCAGCGGAACCACCGTCGCCGCCGGCTCCAGCTCCGGCGGCGCCGCCTGGAACCTGACGAACGGCGCCTCGCTGTGGCAGCCCAAGCCGGGCGACACCTGCTACGACGCCGGTTACGGCGGCGGCAAGGCCCTGGTCGCGCTGCGCAAGTGCGGCGAGTACAACAACTACCAGCTGCTCCTGCAGACCCTGGACGCCAAGAAGGGCACCGTGCTCTCGGAGTACAAGCTGCCCGAGGGCGTCGACTACGCGTCGATCGTCTCCACCGTCCCGCTGGTGGCCGCCGCCGACGTCGGCGACACCGCCGGTGACGGCAGCGGCATCTCCGACTTCTTCTCCGTCGACGCCGCCACCGGCAAGCTCCGCGCCAAGATCTCCGCGCCGGGCGAGACCTACGCCGCCGACTGCGACGGCGTCACCGCCGTCGAGAGCTGCGGGAACCTGGCCGTCGGCCAGGACACGCTCTACCTGCCGACCGAGGAGCACGACGCCGGAGGCGACACCGGCCGGACCAACGAGGTCGTCACCATCGACCTCGCCACCGGGAAGACGGGCCGCAAGGCCGACGCGGGCGACGGCCACAACCTGCTCCCGCTGCGCATGGACGGCGACGGCGTGCTCGCCTACAAGAGCGGCCCCTACGACAAGGGCGGCCAGGTGGTCCGTCTGGACGGCGACACGCTGAAGGAGACGCTGCTCCTGCAGCTGCCGAACGACCAGGCCAGCCGTGAGCTGGAGATCTCGTTCTCGCCGGACTACCAGGAGTACCTCTTCTTCGGCGGCCGGCTCTTCATGAGCGAGGTCTACGCCCGCGGCGACGACAAGGAGGACGAGCCGCTCGCGGTCGCCTTCGGTCCCAAGGCCTGACGGCCCGCACGCCCGGCGCGCCGCGTCGAACAAGCGTTTGACATGCTCCTCGGGCTGAGCCGGAGGATTCTGGCCTTCCCTACCGGGTGCTGTGCCGCCGCGCGGCACGGGGTCCGGTAGGGAGTCCGTGGCTTCCTGCTTCGCTGCGCTGTGCCGGGACGAGTCCCGGTCCTACCTGCGCTCCACAGGCTGATGCCGCCAGTCCGGCGGCCGTCTTCACGTTGATCGCTGCGTTCTCGTCGCGGTCGTGGACGGTGCCGCAGGCGGTACAGGTCCATTCCCGGACGTGGAGGGGTTTGGGGCCGTCCTTGACCCCGCACGCCGAGCAGACCTGGCTGGTCGGCTCGAACCGGCCGATCTTCACCAGCGTGCGCCCGTACCTCGCCGCCTTGTACTCGAGCATGGCCACGAACCGTGACCAGCCCGCGTCGTGCACGCTCTTGGCCAGTCTGGTACGCGCCAGTCCCGCCACGTACAGGCTCTCCACACCGATCGCTTGGTTCTCGCGGATCAGCCGGGTGGAGAGCTGGTGGTGGAACTCGCGGCGCGCGTCGGCGACCTGGGCATGGGCGCGTGCCACTTTCAGGCGGGCCTTCTCACGGTTCTTCGACCCCTTCCGCTTGCGGGACAGCTCACGCTGCGCCTTCTTGAGTTTCTTCTCCGCGCGGCGCAGGAAGCGCGGTGAGGTGATCTTCTCGCCTGTGGACAGGACCGCGAAGTGCGTCAGCCCTAGGTCGACACCGATCATTTGCTCGCTGCCAGACATTCTGGTCGCGTCGGCGGCCGGATCGGTCTCGACGACGAACGAGGCGAAGTACCGGCCCGCGCTGTCCTTGATCACGGTCACCGAGGACGGGACGGCCGGCAGGGTGCGGGACCATTTCACCTTCACCGCGCCGATCTTCGGCAGGCACAGGCGCCCCGCGTGGTCGATGGTCCAGCGGGCGTTGGCGGTGAACCGGATCGACTGCCGGGTGTCCTTGCGGGTCTTGAACCGCGGCGGCCCCAGTTTCGGGCCCTTGCGGGCGCCGGTCAAGGAGGCGAAGAAGTTGCGGAACGCGGTCTCGGCGTCGCGCAGGGACTGCTGCAGCACCACCGCCGACACCTCACCCAGCCACCCTCGCTCGACCGTTTTCTTCGCCTGGGTGATCAGACGGACGGACAGCTCACCCGCCGTCGGGAACGGCAGGCCGTCCCTGCGGGCGGTTTCGCGGGCACGCACCGCGTCGTTGAACACGACGCGGGCACACCCGAACGCCTTCGCCAACGCGATCCGCTGACCGGCGTCCGGGTACAGCCGAAAGGCGTACCTGAGCTGCATGACGTCACTCTACGTACCCGAAGGCGGAGGGATGGGCCGGAGACCGGAACTGTCCGTAACTGACCTCGATGGCGCAGGTCCGTTTGATATCCGTGATCGTGTTCCGGCGCACGGTGTCCAGTGACCCCCTCCCCCGGGTGAGGGGCGTCTCCTTCTGCCGCCTGCGCCAAGAGTTCCCCGACCTGGCCCGTCACCACCGGCCGTGCCAACATGCTCCGGTCCGGCTCCTCCTTCGCCGGAACCGTCGACGGCGCCCTGCGCACCGTGACTTCGTGGCCTTGGGCTGAAGCCCGGTGCACTGCGAATGAAACTCCGGTAGCTTCGCGGTCCATACAGGCCGCGAAGCTACCGGAGTTTCATTCGCAGTGCAC
>NZ_JBRIOU010000001.1:121508-139138 GCF_053474865.1 Streptomyces sp. CO7 | reverse complement strand
CCTCGGGCCGGGGGGCGAGGTGGGGGTTTCCATGGGAGTGCGGCTCATGGTGGTGGACGACCACCGACTGCACGCGGAGGCGCTCGCCTCCGCCCTGAAGCTGCGCGGGCACCGGGTGCTGGCCGCGGCCGCGCCGGCGGCCGGAGCGGCCGAGCTGGTGATCGGCCGGGCGCCGGAGGTGTGCCTGCTGGGCACCGCGGAACCGGCCCGGCCCGGGGCCTTCGACCCGGTGGAGCGGATCCGGCGGGAGCGCCCGCAGGTGGCGGTGGTGGTGCTCGGCCCGGTGCCCAGCCCGCGCGGCATCGCGGCGGCCTTCGCGGCCGGGGCGTCGGGCTACGTCCGCCACGACGAGCGGATCGAGGGGGTCGAGCGGGCCATCGTGAAGGCACGGGCCGGTGAGGCGGCGATCTCCCCGGCCCTGCTGCAGGGCGCCTTCCACGAGCTGCTCCATCCGGTGGCGGAGCCCGACGACGAGGGACGGCGCCTGCTGTCCGCCCTCACCCCGCGCGAGACGGAGGTGCTGGTGCGGGTCGCCGAGGGGGAGGACACCCGGCTGATCGCGCAGGGCATGGGCATAGCGCCCAGTACCGCGCGCACCCACGTCCAGCGGGTGCTGATGAAGCTGGGCGTGGGCTCGCGGCTGGAGGCCGCCGCGCTCGCCGCCCGCACCGGGCTGCTGGACCGCTCGCCGTCCTGAGCAGGACGCGCGAGGGCCGGACCCCCGATGGGGAGCCCGGCCCTGGTGTGCGCGGTGGGTTCTCGGCCTCTCGCCGACCGCGTCGCTTCAGCGCTGGCCGAGAGGCTTCTCGTCCTCCATACCCGTCCGCGGCAACGGCGGCGCGGCCGGCCGCAGCTTGAGCCAGATCAGGAAGAACAGGCCCAGGGCCAGCATGGCCAGCCCGGTCCACAGGTTGATGTTGACGCCTTCCGCCTTGTCGAGGGCGCTGTCGGACGGCGCGATCCCGCACAGCGTGACGATGACGCCGTAGACGACGAACAGAAGGCCGATGATGCGGCGGACGTCGAAGAGCCGGGCCGCACTGGCGGACTTGCCCTCCAGTTCGGTGACCGACTGCTGGACGTCCTTCTCGGAAAACTCGGACATGGTCTCTCCATTCTCCCGCGTTCGTCGTCAGAACGAGAACGGGATGTAGCAGGCGGCCGCCAGGATGATCGCTCCCCAGCCCAGCAGGGCGGGCTTGCGGTACCAGGCGTCGTCGCCCTCGGCGGGCGGCTCGGACATGCCCGGCGACTTGGTGCCGTAGACCAGGCCCTGCAGCTCCTCCATCGGCTTGGGCTTGGTGAAGAGCGAGACCGCGACCATGACCACCGCGCCGGCCACGAAGCCGACGATCGCCGAGACGAAGTTCGCGCCCTGGTCGGAGGGGATGTCGATGACGCCCTGCTTGTAGACCACGAAGTAGTTGACCATCGCGGAGACCGTGCCGGCGAGCAGGCCCCAGAAGCCGGAGACCATCGATGCCCGCTTCCAGAACATACCGATGATGAACACCACGAACATCGGCACGTTGAAGAACGAGAACAGCGTCTGCAGGTAGGCCATGATGTTCGAGAAGGTCGAGGCGAGGAACGCCGTGCCCATCGAGGCCAGCACACCCAGGACGGTGATCAGCCGTCCGAACCGGAGGTAGTAGGTGTCCTCCTGGTTCCGCTTCACGTACTTCGCCCAGATGTCCGTGGTGAAGACGGTGTTGAAGGAGGAGACGTTGGCCGCCATGCCGGCCATGAACGCCGCCACCAGACCGGTGATCGCGATGCCGAGCACACCGTTGGGCAGCAGCTGGCCCATCAGGTAAGGGATCGCGTCGTTGTACTCCAGGCCGGAGGATGCCTGGCCGATCTTGGGGACCAGCACCGCGGCGACCAGGCCGGGGATCATCACCAGGAAGACGATGAAGATCTTCGGGTACGCGGCGATCAGCGGGGTGCGCTGGGCGGCGGAGAGGTTCCTGGCGGACAGCGCGCGCTGGACCTCGGCGAAGTTGGTCGTCCAGTAGCCGAAGGAGAGCACGAAGCCCAGGCCCAGGACGATGGTCAGCCAGTTCGCGCCCAGCGGGTTGTCGCTGCCGATGCCCGTGCCGCCCCAGGCGGTGACGAAGTCGCCGCCCTTCTGCGCGGTGAGCGAGTCGGTCAGGCCTCCCCAGCCGCCGACCCGCTTGAGGCCGAGGACCGTGATCGGGATGAGCGCCGCCAGGATCACGAAGAACTGCAGCACCTCGTTGTAGATCGCCGAGGACAGACCGCCGATGGTGATGTACGCGAGGACGAAGAAGCCCGCCACCACGATGGCCACCCACTCCGGCCAGCCCAGCAGCGCCTCGACCACGATCGCCAGCGAGTACAGGTTGACGCCGGCGATCAGGATGGCCGCGAAGGCGAACAGCACCGAGGACAGCAGGTGCGCCGACTTGTCGAAGCGCAGCAGCAGGAACTCGGGCACCGAGCGGACCTTGGAGCCGTAGTAGAACGGCATCATCACCAGGCCGAGGAAGACCATGGCCGGGATGGCGCCGATCCAGTACCAGTGCACCGTGTACACGCCGTACTGGGCACTGTTGGCGGCCATGCCGAGGACCTCGGTGGCGCCGAGGTTGGCGGAGATGAAGGCGAGACCCGTGACCCAGGCGGGCAGCGAGCGCCCGGACAGGAAGAAGTCGAGGCTCGTCTTGACCGACTTGCGCGCCAGGAAGCCGACGCCCAGCACGAAGAGGAAGTAGATGGCCAGCAGGCAGTAGTCCAGCCAGTTGGCGGGGAGTCGCAGCTCAGCTGCCAGAAGTGTGGGGGGCATAGGAACTCGCTTCGTCGCGCGTTACGGGGATCACGGCGGATGTTTTACCGGCGCTGTCGGAGATTGAACACTCCTGTTGTTTCTCGTCGCCTGATTGTGACATCAGTGATTGGGTTGCGTTCTCTTGTGGTCTGTTATGTTGACTTCTGTTCGAGGCATCGCGCATCCGGACGGGACATCCGAGGGAGCCGGGCGGTGCGGCGGGAAGGCGATCGACGGTGAGGAAGACTTCGACCCGGCTTGCCGACGGGCGCGAGCTCATCTACTACGACCTGCGGGACGGCGCGCCGCGCGACGCCGTCGACCGGCGGCCCCTGGACGCCACCGTGACCACCTCCGAGGTGCGCCACGACGACCTGCTCGGCGACGACATCGCGGTCGCCTCGCACCGCCAGGGCCGTACCTACCACCCGCCGGCCGACCAGTGCCCGCTGTGCCCCACCCGGGGCGAGCGGCTCAGCGAGATCCCGGACAGCAGCTACGACGTGGCCGTCTTCGAGAACCGGTTCCCGTCGCTGGCCGGCGACTCCGGCCGCTGCGAGGTCGTCTGCTTCACCGAGGACCACGACGCCTCGTTCGCGCAGCTGTCCGAGGAACAGGCCCGGCTGGTGCTGGACGCCTGGACGGACCGGACCGCCGAACTCTCGCATCTTCCCTCCGTCGTCCAGGTCTTCCCCTTCGAGAACCGGGGCCCCGAGATCGGGGTGACGCTCGGTCACCCCCATGGGCAGATCTACGCCTACCCCTTCGTCACCCCGCGTACCGCGCGGATGTTCCAGTCGCTGGCGGCCCGCCGGGCCGAGGCGGACACCGCCAATCTCTTCGACGAGATCGTCGCGCGCGAGTCGGCGGGGGAGCGACTGGTCCTCGCGGGTGAGCACTGGGTCGCCTTCGTCCCGTACGCCGCCCACTGGCCGTACGAGGTGCACCTCTACCCGCGCCGCCGGGTCCCCGACCTGACCGCGCTCGACGAGGACCAGCGCGCCGAGTTCCCCCGCGTCTACCTGGAGCTGCTGCGGCGCTTCGACCGGATCTTCGGCCCCGACGAACCGCCCACCCCGTACATCGCCGCCTGGCACCAGGCGCCGTTCACCGGATTGGACGCGTACGAAGGGGTGACGCGGGACGACTTCGCCCTCCACCTGGAGCTGTTCACCATCCGCCGGACCTCCGGCAAGCTGAAGTTCCTCGCGGGCTCGGAGTCGGGCATGGGAGTGTTCATCAACGACGTGCCGCCGGAGGCGGCCGCGGCGCGACTGCGGGAGGTGGCGAGCGCGTGAGCGAGGGCATGGGCGCGGGACCGGGCGAGGAGACGGGCCTGGGCGCGGGCCGGGGCACCGGCACCTACCTGGTGACCGGCGGGGCCGGCTACATCGGCGGCGTGGTCGCCCAGCACCTGCTGGAGGCCGGGCACCGGGTGGTCGTCCTGGACGACCTGTCCACCGGCGTGCGCGAAGGCGTCCCCGAGGGCGCCGAGTTCGTCGAGGGCGGGCTGCAGGAGGCCGGGCGGATCCTCGACCCCTCCTTCGACGCGGTCCTGCACTTCGCCGCCTCCTCCCAGGTCGGCGAGTCGGTGGTGAAGCCGGAGAAGTACTGGCGCAACAACGTCGGCGGCTCCATGGCCCTGCTGGGCGCGATGCGCGAGGCGGGCGTGCGCCGGCTGGTGTTCTCCTCCACCGCCGCCACCTACGGCGAGCCCGCCGAGGTCCCCATCCCGGAGAGCGCCCCCACCGCGCCCACCAACCCCTACGGCGCCAGCAAGCTGGCCGTCGACCACATGATCACCGGCGAGGCGAACGCCCACGGTCTCGCCGCGGTCAGCCTGCGCTACTTCAACGTGGCCGGCGCCTACGGCGACCACGGCGAGCGGCACGACCCCGAGTCGCACCTGATCCCGCTGGTCCTCCAGGTCGCCCTCGGCCGCCGGGACCACATCTCCGTCTACGGCGACGACTACCCGACCCCGGACGGCACCTGCGTGCGCGACTACATCCACGTCGCCGACCTCGCCGAGGCCCATCTGCTGGCCCTGAAGGCCGCCACGCCCGGCGAGCACCTGATCTGCAACCTGGGCAACGGCAACGGCTTCTCCGTCCGCCAGGTCATCGACACCGTCCGCCGGGTGACCGGCCATCCGATCCCCGAGGAGGTGGCCGCGCGCCGCGGCGGCGACCCCGCCGTGCTCGTCGCCTCCGCCGCCACCGCCCGCGACCGGCTCGGCTGGCGCCCGCGCCGGGCCGACCTCACCACCATCGTCTCCGACGCCTGGGCGTTCGCGCGCGCCCACGCGTGAGCCCTGCCGCCTGTCAGCTCCTGCCGCGCGGCCCCCGCACGCGCGGTCAGCCCCCTCCGCACGGAAGGCCCTTCCGCACATGAGCGAGTCGGTCCAGCACCCCGCCGACGTCACGGCCGCCGCCGAGGTCGTCGCCCGGCGGTTCACCGAGCTGTACGGCGCCGAGCCGGCCGGCGTCTGGGCGGCCCCCGGCCGGGTCAACCTGATCGGTGAGCACACCGACTACAACGGCGGCTTCGTCATGCCGTTCGCGCTGCCGCAGGTCGCCGTCGCCGCGGTGTCGCCCCGCGAGGACGGCCTGCTGCGGCTGTCCTCCGCGGACGTCCCCGGCGGGGTGGTGGAGCGCCGGGTGGACGAGCTGCTGCCCGGCTCAGACAAGCGCTGGACCGCCTACCCGGCGGGCGTCGTCTGGGCCATGCTCGAGGGCGGCCACGCGGTCACCGGCGCCGACGTCCACCTCGCCTCCACCGTGCCCAGCGGGGCAGGACTGTCCTCCTCCGCGGCGCTGGAGGTCGTCGTCGCCCTCGCCCTGGACGACCTCTTCGGCCTCGGTCTCGACCGGGCGCTGCTCGCCCGGATCTGCCAGCGCGCGGAGAACGAGTACGTGGGCGCGCCCACCGGCATCATGGACCAGACCGCCTCCGCCTGCTGCGAGGCCGGGCACGCGCTCTTCCTCGACACCCGCGACGGCACCCGGCGGCAGATCCCCTTCGACCTCGCCGCCGAGGGGATGCGGCTGCTGGTCGTCGACACCCAGGTCAAGCACGCGCACAGCGGCGGCGAGTACGGCAAGCGCCGGGCCGGCTGCGAGCGCGCCGCCGAACTCCTCGGCGTGCCCGTCCTGCGGGACATCCCGTACGAGGAGCTCGACGAGGCCCTGGCCCGGCTGGACGACGAGGAGCTCCGCCGCCTGGTGCGCCACGTCGTCACGGAGGACGAGCGCGTCGAGCGGGTCGTGCGGCTGCTGAACGACGGCGACACCCGGGGCATCGGCCCGGTCCTCACCGAGGGGCACGCCTCCCTGCGCGACGACTTCCGGGTCTCCGCGCCCGAGCTGGACGCGGTGGTCGACGCCGCGCTGGACGCGGGGGCGCTCGGGGCCCGGATGACCGGCGGCGGGTTCGGCGGCTCCGCCATCGTCCTGGTCGACGACGACAAGGCCGAGGCGGTCGTCACGGCGGTCGGGTCCGCCTTCGCCCGGGCCGGTCACAAGCCGCCCCGCGTCTTCCCGGCCGTGCCCTCCCGCGGGGCCCGGCGCATCCGCCCGGCGTAGCCGCCCGCCGCCCGGCCGCCGTCCGCCCGCCGCTTTGGGGGGCGGTCAGGCGATCCGGTGGCGGGCCGCGATGCCCGCGATGACGATCTCCAGGCCCTCCGAGAAGTGCCGGTCGTAGTCGGCGAAGATCTCCGCGCCGGCGGCGGCCGACAGCGGGAAGGCGGCCATCTTCCGGGCGCGTTCCTCGAGGTCGAGGCCCCCGGGCGGGTCGTTCGGCAGCGGCACCATGCCCTGCTCCTCGGCGACGAAGCCGAGGGTGTACAGGTACGTCGTGGTGATCGCGCGGACCGCCCGCGGCAGGGTGAAGCCGGCGGCGGTGAACAGCCGCAGGCTGTCCTCCATCTGCTCGGCGTGCTCGATGCCGGTGAAGCGTGAACCGGTGAACACCTTCGCGCCGTCGCGGTAGCGGCAGAGCGCCGCCCGCAGCCCGTGGTTGGACTTGCGCAGCCGCTCCTGCCAGCTGTCGGCGGGGTCGAGCTCCCCGTCGGCGACCATCCGGCGGTACATCTCGGTGGCCATCTCGTCGAGCAGCGCCTGCTTGTCCTTGAAGTGCCAGTACAGCGCGGGCGCCTTGACGCCCAACTCCCGCCCGATGGCGCTGAGGGTGAGGCCCTCCAGACCCACCTCGTTCAGCAGGTCCAGGGCGGCGTCCGCGACCCGTTTCCGGTCGAGGGGCGTGCGGCGGTTCGTGGTCACGCTTGACAGTTTAACGGCGTTAAGCGCATGGTGGTGCCCCACAGAACTTAACGACGTTAAGGAGCGGGGGCGTATGACTGCGCAGGTGGACGTACTGGTGGTGGGAGCGGGCCCGAGCGGGCTGACGCTCGGCGTGGACCTGGCCCGGCGCGGGGTGGAGGCCCTCGTCGTCGAGCGGGCCGACGGGCTGTTCCCCGGATCGCGCGGCAAGGGGATGCAGCCGCGGACGATGGAGGTCTTCGACGACCTCGGGGTCCTCGGCGCGATCCGCGCGGCCGGGGGCGGCTACCCGGTCGGGATGCTGTGGCGGGACGGGCGACGGCTCGGCGAGCACCGGATGTTCGACCCGGTGGAGCCCACCGAGGAGGCGCCGTACGACGAGCCGTGGATGGTGCCGCAGTGGCGCACCCAGGAGATCCTGCGGGCGCGGCTGGAGGAGCTGGGCGGGCGGATCGCCTTCGGCCGGGAGGCGGCCGGCCTCACCCAGGACGCGGACGGGGTCACCGTGCGGTTCGCCGACGGCTCCGGCCTGCGGGCCCGGTACGTGGTCGCCGCCGACGGGGGCCGCTCGGCGGTCCGCCGGGCGCTGGGCATCGGCATGACCGGCGAGACGCTCGACGCGAACCCCACCCTGGTGGCCGACGTCCGCCTCACCGGCCTGGACCGCGACAACTGGCACATGTTCCCGCCGTCCGGCGGGGGCGAGGACTTCGTGGCGCTCTGCCCGCTCGCCGGCACCGACGACTTCCAGCTGGTGGCCCGCTTCCCCGAGGGCGCCACCGTCGACCCGTCCCTGGAAGGCGTCCGCGCGCTCGTCGCGGCCCGCACCCACCTCACCGCCGAGGACGTCACCGAGGTGCGCTGGGCCTCGGACTTCCGCCCGCGCACCGCGCTCGCCGACCGCTTCCGCGCCGGCCGCGTGTTCCTCGCCGGCGACGCGGCGCACCTGCACTCCCCGGCCGGCGGCCAGGGCCTCAACACCAGCGTGCAGGACGCCTACAACCTCGGCTGGAAGCTCGACGCGGTCCTGCGGGGCGCCGCGCCCGCCTCCCTCCTGGACACCTACGAGGAGGAACGCCGCCCGGTCGCCGCCGACATGCTCGGCCTGTCCACCAGCATCCACCGGGGCGAGACCCGCCGCGGCGACGCCACCCGCCAGCTCTCCCTCGGCTACCGGACCTCCTCCCTCACCGAGGAGACCCGGCAGGCTCCCGGCCCGCTGCGGGCCGGCGACCGGGCCCCGGACGGGAAGCTGGGGGCCACCCGCCTCTTCGACGCCTTCCGCGGCCCGCACTGGACCCTGCTCACCGTGGACGCGGCCACGCCCCTCCCGGCGTACGGCGAGGGCGTCTTCCTCGTCCGCCCCGACGGCTACGTCGGCTGGGCCGGCGACACCACCGAGGGCATGGACGCGTACACGAGGCGGGCGGGGGCCCGCCAGGTCGTGCGGGCCGGCGTGTGAAACTCTGACCCGGTGCTTCTCGAGGACTCCGCGACCCGCGTCGAACTCCGCCCGGTGGGCCACCAGTTCGCCGTGGCCGTCGGCGACCCGTGGGACGACAACTGGCTGAACGTCGACGGCAGGGTGACGACCCCGGAGGGCGACTTCTCCTTCCGGGACCCCTGCCTGACCACCGGCGAGGCGGGCGAGATCGCCGGCTGGCTGCGCAGGGTGGCCGCGGGGGTGGTGCCGGTGACCGGACCCGGCGAGGAGGGCGAACCGTGGCCCGACCTGTGGTTCACCGAACCGCTCCTGGGCTTCGGCCTCGCCGGCCGGAACGGGGACGGGACGCTGACGGTGCGCGTCCACCTCTCCGCGGAGGCGACGCCCCCGTGGCGGCGGGACGAGTACACCGGCGAGGTCCTCGGCGACATCTACGGGTACGCCCTCGACCTGCGGACGGACGCCGCCGCCCTGCTGCGAGCGGCCGACGCCTGGGAGCGCGCACTCACCGCCTTCCCGTCCCGCTGAACGCGGCGGCGCCCCCTCCCCCGCAGTCGCGGGGGAGGGGGCGCCGTGGTGTCCGCGGGGCGGGTCAGCCGGTGTTGCGCAGGCCCGCGGCCACACCGTTGACGGTCAGCAGCAGCGCCCGCGACAGCAGCGGGTCGACCTCCTGGCCGGCCGCCGCCTCGTCGCGCTGCCGCTTGAGCAGCGTCACCTGGAGGTAGGAGATCGGGTCCAGGTAGGCGTCGCGGATCGCGAAGGTCTGCTTCAGCACCGGGTTCGCGTCCAGCAGCTCCGTCTCACCGGTGACCTTCAGGACCTCCGCGACCGTGAGCTCGTGCTCCGCCTTGATCGCGTCGAAGACGTGCTTCAGCTCGTCGGGCACCAGGTTGTCGACGTACAGCGACGCGATCCGCAGGTCCGTCTTCGCCAGCGTCATCTCGACGTTGGAGATGAAGTTCCGGAAGAAGTGCCACTCCTGGTGCATCTCCGCCAGCACCGGGTCCAGCCCCGCCTCACGCAGCGCCTTCAGGCCGGAGCCCACGCCGAACCAGCCCGGCACGATCTGCCGGGACTGCGTCCACCCGAACACCCACGGGATCGCCCGCAGCGAGTCCAGGCCGCCGCCCGCGTCCGGCCGGCGCGAGGGCCGCGAGCCCAGGTGCAGGTCGGCCAGCTGGTCCACCGGGGTGGAGGCGAAGAAGTACGCCGGCAGGTCCGGGTCCTCCACCAGCTCGCGGTAGGCCACGTGGGCGGCGTCGGAGACGACCTCCATCGCCGCGTCCCAGCGGGCCAGCGCCTCCACCGACTGCCGCGGCGCGGTGTGCAGCGCCGAGGCCTGCAGCGTCGCCGCCACCGTCAGCTCGAGGTTCTCCCGGGCCAGCGACGGCACCAGGTACTTGTCGGAGATGACCTCGCCCTGCTCGGTCACCTTGATCTCGCCCTCCAGCGTGCCCCACGGCTGCGCCAGCACCGCGTCGTGCGACGGGCCGCCGCCCCGGCCGACCGTGCCGCCCCGGCCGTGGAACAGCCGCAGCCGCACCCCGTGCCGGTGCGCCACGTCACGCAGCCGCCGCTGGGCACGGTGGATCTCCCACTGGCTGGTGGTGATGCCGCCGAACTTCGAGGAGTCCGAGTAGCCGAGCATGACCTCCTGCACGTCGCCCCGCAGCGCCACCAGACGCCGGTAGGACGGGTCGGAGAGCATGTCGTCGAGGATGGTGTCCGCGGCCTTGAGCTCGTCCGTGGTCTCCAGCAGCGGCACGATGCCGATCTTCGCCCAGCCGGCGTGCAGGTCGAGGAGTCCCGCCTCACGGGCCAGCACCGCAGCCGCGAAGACGTCGTCCGCGCCCTGGCACATCGAGATGATGTACGACTCGATGACCTCGGGCCCGAAGACGTCGAGCGCGCGCTTGATCGTGTCGAAGGTGCCCAGCGTCTTCGCGCCCGCCTTGTCCAGCGGGGCCGGGCTCGGCGCCAGCGGGCGGCGCGAACGCAGCTCCTTGGCCAGCAGCCGCGTCCGGTAGTCCCGCGGCATGTCCGCGTACCGCCAGGACTCCTCGCCCAGCCGGTCGAAGAGCTGACCCAGCGCGTGGTGATGGGCGTCGGCGTGCTCCCGCACGTCCATGGTGGCCAGCTGCAGACCGAACGCCGACAGCGTGCGGATCGTGCGGTCCATCCGGCCGTCCGCGAACAGCCCGGCCCGGTGCTCGCGCAGCGACGTCTGGATCAGCACCAGGTCCGCCAGCAGCTGCGCGGTGCCGAGGTAGTCACGGCCCGGCCGGTGCGCCGTGCCCTTCGCCAGCCGCTCCTTGGTGTTGAGCAGCTTCTGCCGGATGCAGGTCGCCTTCAGCCGGTAGGGCTCCTCGGCGTTCAGCCGCTTGTAACGCGGGCTGATCTCGTGCAGGACCTCCAGGTCCTGCCGCAGCGACTCCAGCAGCTCCTCGGTGGCGCCGGTGTAGCGGATCGAGTTGGAGAGGAACCCGCGGAGCTCGTCGATCATCTCCAGCGCGTCGTTGATGCCGTGCTCGTGCTGCAGGATCAGCACGTCCCACGTCACCTGCGGGGTGACGTTCGGGTTGCCGTCCCGGTCACCGCCGATCCACGTGCCGAAGGTCAGCGGCCGCGTCTCGTCCGGCAGCTCGACCCCGATCCGCTCCAGCTCGGCGGTCAGGTCCTCCAGCACGTCGCCGACCGCGCCGGCGTGCAGCTCGTCCAGGTAGTAGATCGCGTTGCGGGCCTCGTCGGCCGGCTCCGGACGCACCACCCGCAGCTCGTCCGTCTGCCACACCAGGTCGATGTTCTCGGCCAGCCGGGTGTCGTGACGACGGCGGTCCGCCTCGATCACCGGCGTCTCCAGCAGGTGCGCGATGCGCCGCAGCTTGTTCAGCACGGAGCGGCGCGCGGCCTCCGTCGGGTGCGCCGTGAACACCGGGCGGATGTTGAGGTTGCGCACGGTCTCCCGCAGGTGCGCGGGGTCCGCGTCCTTCAGCCGGTCCGCCGTACGGGCCAACTGGCTGCCTTCCGCCGCGCGGCGCGCCCTCAGTTCGCGCCCCCGGTGCACCTGCTCGGTGACGTTCGCGAGGTGAAAGTAGGTGGAGAAGGCACGGACCAGCTTGGCGGCCGTCTCCAGCTCGGTGCCCCGGAGCAGCTCGGCCGCGGCCTCGCCGTCCTCCCGGGTCAGTCTGCGGACCTTCTCCACGAGCTCCAGCAGCTCAGGACCTTCCTGCCGGACCAGGGTCTGACCCAGAAGGTCACCCAGACGGCGGATGTCGCTCCGCAGTTCGCTGCTCGTGGTGGTGGTCCGGTCGTCGACACTGCTCACAGGTGCGGCTCCTTGCAACGGTGAAGCTCTGTCTGGCAGGGCACCCGGACGCACCACCCGTGCGGCCGTTCACGGCTTTCGGGCTCGGTTCGTCCGGGAAGAGACTGAATAGAGGAGCGGACCGCGCTGTCCGACCGGGTCTAAGGATAGGCAGCCACCGGCACACGCGGGCGAACGGCTCTTGCTGTGAGACACGGCGCTGCCATACTTACGATGCCGTAGGTTACGGAACCGTAGGAAGTGGGACACCCGCGGAACTCCGTCACCCCGCCCCTTGCCTGCCTTTCTCCACCACTCGAGGGATGCCGATGACGACCAGCTCCGAAGTGCTCGACGAAGACTCGCGGGACGTGGACACCGCCGGAAAGCCTCTGCCCAGCGCCACCCTCGGTGGCGAGCAGAAGCGCTCGATCGAACAGATCGCCCTGCTCCTCTTCATCATCGTGCCGTTCGCGGCCCTGGTGGCGGCCGTGCCGCTGGCCTGGGGCTGGGGGGTGAGCTGGCTCGACCTGGGCCTGATGGTCTTCTTCTACTACTGGGGCTGCCACGGTGTGACCATCGGGTACCACCGCCACTTCACGCACAGCTCCTTCAAGGCCAAGCGCCCGCTGAAGATCTTCCTCGCGATCATGGGGTCCATGGCCGTCGAGGGCCCGCTGGTCCGCTGGGTGGCCGACCACCGCCGCCACCACAGGTTCTCCGACGCCGAGGGCGACCCGCACTCGCCGTGGCGCTACGGCGAGAGCGTCCCCGCCCTGATCAAGGGCCTCTGGTGGGCCCACATCGGCTGGATGTTCGACGAGGAGCGCACCCCGCAGGACAAGTACGCGCCCGACCTGATCAAGGACCCGGCGCTGCGCGCCATCTCCCGCCAGTTCATCGGCTGGACCATCCTGTCCCTGGCCATCCCGCCGATCGTCGGCGGCCTGGTCACCATGTCCTGGTGGGGCGCCTTCACCGCGTTCTTCTGGGGCTCCCTCGTCCGGGTCGCCCTGCTGCACCACGTGACCTGGTCCATCAACTCCATCTGCCACGCCACCGGCAAGCGCCCCTTCAAGTCCCGCGACCGCTCCGGCAACGTGTGGTGGCTGGCCGTCCTGTCCTGCGGCGAGTCCTGGCACAACCTGCACCACGCCGACCCGACCTCCGCCCGCCACGGCGTGTTCAAGGGCCAGATCGACTCCTCGGCACGGTTCATCCGCTGGTTCGAGCAGCTCGGCTGGGCCTACGACGTCCGCTGGCCCTCCGAGGAGCGGCTTGCCGCGCGGCGTGATCCGGACGCCCGCCGGTCCCGCCGGGAGCGCGCCACGGCCGACGCGGCATGATTGACATGTGGTGACCGACTCCAGCAGCTCCAGCGACGACGACCGGACCCGCGACGAGACGCGCGACGGCAAACCGCCCAGGCGCACGCGCCGCACCCGGATGACGGGCGCGGAGCGACGCCAGCAGCTGCTGGAGATCGGACGCACCCTCTTCGCCGCGAAGGGCTTCGAGGGGACCTCCGTGGAGGAGATCGCGGCCAAGGCCGGGGTCTCCAAGCCGGTGGTCTACGAGCACTTCGGCGGCAAGGAAGGGCTCTACGCGGTGGTCGTCGACCGTGAGATGCGGCGGCTGCTCGACATGGTGACCAGCTCGCTGACGGCCGGTCACCCGCGGGAGCTGTGCGAGCAGGCGGCGTTCGCCCTCCTCGACTACATCGAGGAGTACACCGACGGCTTCCGCATCCTGGTGCGGGACTCCCCGATCCCGCAGTCCACCGGGACCTTCGCCTCGCTGATCTCCGACATCGCCACGCAGGTCGAGGACATCCTCGGGCGCGAGTTCAAGAGCCGGGGCTTCGACCCGAAGCTGGCGCCGCTGTACGCGCAGGCGCTGGTGGGCATGGTCGCCCTCACCGGGCAGTGGTGGCTCGACGTCCGCCGCCCCAAGAAGGCCGAGGTCGCCGCGCACCTCGTCAACCTCGCCTGGCACGGCCTCGACGGCCTCGAGCAGAAACCCAAACTCATCGGCCACCGCAAGTCCTGACCAGGACCCTTGCGCGTGGCTGTGATCAGCACGTCCGCGGACGTCCTACGCGACCATGACCACGTACTTGCCCTGGACGCCGCCCGCCTCCAGCGCCCGGTGTGCCGCTGCTGTCTCCTCCAGGGGGAAGACCGTGTCCACCGCAGGGCTCAGCTTCCCCTCGGCCACATGGCGGGCGAGGTCGTCGAAGTCCGCCCGCGTGGGGTTGCCGCTGAAGAAGCGCACCCGGCCGCGTCCGTGGACCGTGCTGGCCGCGAGGTAGCCGAGCGACGCGGCGGGCCGCTTCAGGTCGAAGGCGATGGCGACCATGCGCCCTCCCGGATTCAGCAGGCGCCGGAAGGCCCGCAGGTCGGTCCCCGCGGTGTCCAGGACCACGTCGAAGCGGCCCAGATCGGCCGGCCGCACGGCCCGGTGGTCCACGGCCTCGTGCGCGCCGAGCCCGCGGACGAAGTCGAGGTTGGCTGCGCGGGCCAGGGCCGTGACCTCGGCGCCGTACGCCCGTCCGAGCTGGACGGCGGCGTTGCCGACACCGCCCGCCGCGCCCCGGACGAGGAGTCGTTCGCCGGGGCGCAGCCCGGCTTTGTCCCGCAGCGCGGTGACGGCCGTGGTGGCCACCGGCAGCGCGGCGGCGTCCACCAGGTCAAGGTCGTCGGGGAGCCGGCCGACCCGCTCGGCGGGCACGGTCACGTACTCGGCGGCGCTGCCGAACCCGGAGGTGCGGCCCAGCACCCCCCATACGCGGTCACCGGCTGCGAACCCTGTGACTCCGGCCCCCACTGCGGCGACCTCGCCGGTGAAGTCCAAGCCGACGCGCTGGGGGAACGTCCGGCCGGTGAGGAGCCGGAGGCGGCCGGCACGGGCTGCCAGTTCGCCGCCGTTGACGCTGAACGCGCGCACCTTCACCAGGACCTCGCCGGCGGCCGGCTCGGGGCGTGGCACGCGGCCCGTGTAGAGGACATCGGGGCCGCCGTAGCGGTCGTAGAGCACTGCCTTCATCATGCGGTCGTTCATCGTCTGCCTTTGCCGCCGGGGGCCGTACGGGGTCTGGCATCGACCGTAAGCTCTTAAGCGGACGCAATCGTCCGTTTGGGCCGGAAGTGAGAAACAGTCATGGCGGAATCCTCTCGGATCACAGCCCGGGACGGGGTGCGGGCGGACGCCCGGCGCAACCGTGAGCGCGTCCTGGTCGCGGCCCGTGCGGTCTTCGCGGAGCACGGGATCGACGCCCCGATGGCGACCGTGGCCCGACGGGCCGGGGTCGGCGTCGCGACGCTGTACCGGCATTTCCCGACCCGGGACGCCCTGGTGCGGGGCGCGTTCGCGCAGCAGATGGAGACGTGCGCGCGGGCGCTCACCGAGGCTCTGGACGCCCCTGACCCGTGGCAGGGCTTCCAGCAGCTGGTCGAGACGGTCTGCGCTCTGCAACGGGAGGAACGCGGGTTCCCCGCCGCGTTCGTCGCGGCCTTCCCGGACAGCACGTCGGAACACGCGCAGTCCCGGCAACGAGCCGAACGGGACTTCACGACCCTGGTACGCAGGGCCCAGGCGTCGGGCGCGCTGCGGGCCGACTTCCACCCCTCCGACCTCGCCGTGGTCCTGCTGGCGCACGGCGCTCTGGTGACCGCCCTACCGGATGACGGTGCGGCGTCCCGGCGCCTGGTGGCCTATCTGCTCCAGTCGTTCCGCACCGACACGGCCAACACACCGCTGCCCCCACCGGCTGCGCTGGCACTGCGCAGCCTCCCGATGACGACCGACGGTCCCCAGGGGCGGCCGCCCCCCGGAACATGACAGGAAACGGGTCCTGCCGCAGGGCACGTCCAGCTCCCGACTCCACTTTCGCAACAGGCCCTAGATGATCTATTCCAAGGGGTCGGTGGTCACTGCGAAGCGCGGGCCGCCTCCACTGCCTCCCGGACGTCCGAGTGCGGGTCGTCAGCGAGGTCGTCCAGCAGTGCGATGACCCCAGGGGTGGACCAGCGGGCGACCGCCCACACCAGTTCTTCCCGCACCCCGGGGTCGGGGTGGGTGGCCAGGCGGCCCAACTGGGCGAGCGGGCCCCGCCGACGCATTCCGAACCAATGCAGTGCCTCCCGCAGCGCGGCTGGGTCCCCAGGGTCACCGGCTGCGGCGACCCTGGCGAGCAGCACTCTGACGGGTGGAGGCGGGCCATCCAGCGGATGCGGCAACCGCTCACGCAGGCGCCGCGCCCCGTACCCGCCGCGCACCCGGCACCCGAAACAGGTGCAGGGGCGCGCACCGTGCGCGTCCGGCAGGTACCGCCAGCCCACCACCTGCGGCGCGGTGCGGACCCGGTGCACTTCACGCGGCTGGATCGCCCGGGGTACGAACACCTCCCACCCGCGCGGATCCTCCAGTGCCGCGATCCGCCGCACGGCCTCTGACGCAGGAACGGTGGCCTGGGCGTCCTGCGCCCGGTCGGTATAGCGTCCGACGAGCACGTGCTGGGCGTCGTCCAGCCGCACGTGGATGGCCACAAGCCCGCCCCGGCTGCCGAAACGGGCCAGCTCGCGCAGCCATTGGTGGGTGAGGGTGTACGACGGCAGCACCGGGAAGCAGTAGACCCCGCGTGCCCTGCCCTGTCCGTGGCTGGCCGCCTGGATCCCGGACCGTCGGATGCGCGGAGCGTTCGCCGCTGAGGTCAAGTGCACGAACATCGCCATGACATGGGATGCTAGGTGATCGATTCCACGGCATCGGCTGCGCGCACGGGACGAGGGCGTCCAACGTCAGTGTGTGAACACAGAGTTGGACACCCGCGCGACCGCACTCCATGTGAAGACCGACGACCTTCCGAAGGCGTCTCCGCATCTCGCGCCATGGCGGCCGACCGTGGGATTCACCCCGCGGCTCACCGACGCCGAGCTGGTGACACTGGCGATGATGCAGGCCATGCTCGGCTTCACCTCCGAGGCCAGATGGCTCCGCCATGCCCGTTCCCACCTGCGACACCTCTTCCCGTACCTGCCCAAGCAGCCCGGCTACAACAAGGGCCGACGAGCGCGCGACCCTGCTGGACCTGCGTGCAGCCGAACCGGGACTCCTCGCCGCCCACCCTGCCCAGACGCCGATCGGCGACAAGAACTACTTTGGCCAGGGTTTCGAGGACGAGCTGGCCGAACAGGACATCCGGTTGCTGCGGCCCGCCCGCAAAGGCGAGCCGCAGCGGTCCGGGGCTCCCTTTTCCAAGCCATTGCGGCAGGTCATCGAGTCGGTGGACGAGACCTTCAAGGGACAGCTCGATCTCGAACAGCGCCGAGGGTGCACGCCCGCTGGAGTCGTCGCCCGGTCACGCAGCGAATCCTCGCGTTGACCGCAGCGATCTGGCACAACGACCACACCGGACAGCCCGTCTTACGCTCACTGGCCGCCTATGACCACTGACCAACCACTTGGAATTGATCATCTAGGCCGGGGCCACCGCCACGCAGAACAGGCGGCGGAAGGGCAGGACCGTGCCGTACGGGCGGCGCGGGTAGGCCTCACGCAGGCGCGCCCCGTACTCCGCGAGGAACGCGTCCCGCGCCTCGAGGTCGCCGGACAGCGCCGCCAGCACCGGCCGCAGCCCCGTGCCCGACACCCAGTCCAGCACCGCGTCCTCACCGGGCAGCACGTGCAGGTACGTCGTCTCCCAGACGTCCACCGCGAACCCCCGCCGCGCGAAGAGGTCCAGGTAGACGGCGGGGGTTCGCGGTGGACGTCTGGGAGACGACGTACCTGCACGTGCTGCCCGGTGAGGAC
>NZ_JBRIOU010000001.1:120087-121408 GCF_053474865.1 Streptomyces sp. CO7 | reverse complement strand
TCCGCCCACCCCGGCAGCGCCTCCACGTGCCCCGGCACCCAGTGCAGCGCCGCGTTGGAGACGATCAGGTCCCACGACCCGCCGGGCCTCCACTCCGTGAGGTCCGCGTGGGCGAACTCCAGCGAGCCCCCGCCCTCCGTCGGGCCGGCCAGCGCCGCCGCCCGCTCCAGCATCGCCGGAGAGTTGTCGTAACCGGTGATCCGCGCCCCGGGCCACCTCCCCGCGAGCAGCGCCGCCGTCGTGTTTCCCGGTCCGCAGCCCAGGTCCGCGATCCGCGGCGTGGACCCGGGCAGCCCGGGCACCCGGGCCAGCAGATCGGCGAACGGCCGTGCGCGGTCGCCCGCATGACGCAAGTACTGCTCGGCATCCCAGTTCATGCCCCCAGTGCACCAGGCAGGTATCTCGACGTCAAGAAAATCGACATCAAGACACTGGACGTCAAGAGACTTCACGTCGACACAACCACTACACTGATCGCATGGAGGACGAGGTCGATCGGCTGGTCGCAGCATGGCGCCGGGAGCGCCCGGACCTCGACGTGGAACCACTCGAAGTGCTCAGCCGGGTCAGCCGGCTCGCCCGCCACCTCGACCGCGCCCGCCGGCTCGCCTTCTCCGAGCACCAGCTCGAACCCTGGGAGTTCGACGTGCTCACCGCCCTGCGCCGCGCCGGAGCCCCCTACCAGCTCTCCCCGGGCCAGCTCCTCACCCAGACCCTGGTCACCTCCGGCACCATGACCAACCGCATCGACCGGCTCACCAAGAAGAGCCTCGTCGAACGCCTCCCCGACCCCAGCGACCGCCGCGGCGTCCTCGTCCGCCTCACCGAGGAGGGCAAGAACCGCGCCGACCTGGCCCTCGCCGGCCTCCTCGACCAGGAACGCGCCCTGCTGTCCGAGCTCTCCCGCGGCGAACGCGGCGAACTCGCCACCCTGCTACGCCGGCTGACCGCCCCGTTCGACAACATCCCCGGCTAGGTCCACCGGCCCCACCCCGGCCCGGCGCGCCAGCGCCACCGCCGCCAGCGTCGAGTGCACGCCCAGCTTCCCCAGCACGTTCTGCATGTGCGTGCGCACCGTGTGCGGCGACAGGAACAGCCGCTCCGCGACCGCCTTGCGGCCCAGCCCCGCCACCATGCAGCGCAGCACCTCACGCTCCCGGGGCGTCAGCGACTCCACCAGCCGCTCGCTCTCCGTCCGGTGCCGCCGCGCCGCGGTCATCTCCCGCAGCACCCCCGTCAGCAGGGCCGGCGGCAGATGCGTCTCGTCACGCAGCACCCCCCGCACCACCGTCAGCAGCCGCGACAGCGAACAGTCCTTCGC
>NZ_JBRIOU010000001.1:112980-119987 GCF_053474865.1 Streptomyces sp. CO7 | reverse complement strand
CTCCGCACCGCCCGCCGCCGGCCCCGCGGAAGCCTGGGACGGCAACGACAGCCGGGCGCCCGCCGACGAACCCGCGCCCGCGGCACCGGAGACCCCCGGATGCGCGCCGCCCAGGTCCGCGTCGACCAGCAGCACGTCGAAACGCCGCCCCTCCGACGCCGCCCGCTCCAGACATCTCAGCGCCGCCACCGTGCTGCCCGCCGCGGACACGTCCACGTCGGGCTCGGCCGCCAGGGCGGCGGCCAGCGACTCGGCGAAGATGCGGTGGTCGTCGACGACCAGCACCCGAACGCGGACCATACGACCCACCCGTCCCGTCTGCCTAGTGTGCGGGGCACGCGCCGCGGCGCCGGCGCCCCGGAACGCGTCCCGGCGCCGGCGCCCGTCGGCGATGCCGGCACGACGCCCGGAGCGAACCCAGGCCGCCGGGTCCCGGCGACAGCGAGCCGCACCGGACGACAACGGGCCGGCCGCCGCCGAGCCCCTCGTCCGCACGCCTCTCCGCCCACCGGGTCCGGGCGCCGTACCCGACTCTCTCGCCCCCTGAACGGCACCGGCCCCCACCGGTGCTGCACATCAGAGTACGGGCGGGGGCCGGGACGGGAAGCGGATTCGCCGAACCTGGGGGAGCGGGCACGGCACACCGGGGCGCACGCGGATCAGCCGCACCCCCGCAGGAGCGGAAACAGCCGGCCGGTCAGGAGTTGTACGCGCTCTGCGCCCGCTCGAGACCCTCCAGGACCAGCGCCTCGACCGCGTCGGCCGCCCGGTCCACGAAGAAGTCCAGCTCCTTGCGCTCCACCGACGAGAAGTCCTTCAGCACGAAGTCCGCCACCGGCATCCGCCCCGGCGGCCGCCCGATCCCGAACCGCACCCGGTGATAGTCGGGACCCATCGCCTTCGTCATCGACTTCAGACCGTTGTGCCCGTTGTCACCGCCGCCCAGCTTCAGCCGCAGCGTCCCGTGGTCGATGTCCAGCTCGTCGTGCACCGCCACCACCTGCACGAGCGGCACCTTGTAGAAGTCCCGCAGCGCGTTCACCGGACCACCGGACAGGTTCATGAACGACATCGGCTTCACCAGCACCACCCGGCGCCCCATCGGCCCCGGAGGACCCACCCGGCCCTCCACCACATGGGCCTGCGCCTTGCCGGCCCGCTTGAACCGGCCACCCATCCGCCCGGCCAGCAGATCCGCCACCATGAAGCCGACGTTGTGCCGGTTCATCGCGTACTCCGGCCCCGGATTGCCGAGCCCCACCACCAGCCACGGGGCATTCGCGTCAGTGGACACCACGTCACTCTCCCTGGAAACAGACCCTCGAAACGGGCCCCGGAAACAGACCCTCGAAACGGGCCCCGGAAACAGGCCCCCGAAACAGGCCCTGGAAACGGAAACGACACCGGCCGCCGCCCCCGAAGGAGCGGCGGCCGGTGACACGACTACGCGAGAACTCAGCCCTCGTCGACGACGTCGCCCTCGGGAGCGGCGGCCTCCTCGCCGGCCTCACCCTCGGTCGGCTCCTCCGCCTGCGGCGCGACCACGGACAGCACGACGGCCTCCGCGTCACTCGCGAGCGACGAACCCTTGGGCAGCGGAACGTCCTTCGCCAGGACGCTCGCACCCGCCTCGAGGCCCTCGATGGAGACCACGACGGACTCGGGGATGTGGGTGGCCTCGGCCTCGACCGTCAGCGACGCCTGGACCAGCTCGACCAGACCGGCACCCGGGGCGAGCTCGCCCTCGGTGACGACCGGGATCTCGACGGAGACCTTCTCGCCCCGCTTGACCAGCAGCAGGTCGACGTGCTCCAGGAAGCCACGCAGCGGGTCACGCTGCACGGACTTCGGGATCGCCAGCTCGGTGGCCTCACCGTCGATCGACAGGGAGATCAGGACGTTCGGCGTACGCAGCGCCAGCAGCAGGTCGTGACCCGGCAGGGACAGGTGCTTCGGGTCCGTGCCGTGGCCGTACAGGACGACCGGAACCTTGTTCGCGCGGCGGATGCGACGGGCCGCACCCTTGCCGAACTCGGTGCGGGTCTCGGCGGAAAGCTTCACCTCGGACATGGCTCACACTCCTCGTAGTGGAACGGGCCGCCGTACACGAGTACGGCGATCGGGATCGGTCACCCGGCCAAACATCGGCCTGCTACGAAGAGCGCGTCGATAACGGACCGCCGTACACAGAAGTACGGCCTCCCTCGCCGAGCAACTCCCAGAGTCTACTCGGCCAAGGAGGCCGCACAAAAACGATCTAGCAGAGCCCGCTCACACGGCCCGCCGCTCGCCTCACTGCTCGTCGAACAGGCTCGTCACCGAACCGTCCTGGAACACCTCACGCACCGCGGACGCGATCGTCGGAGCGATCGACAGCACCGTGATCTTGTCCAGCTCCAGCTCACCCGGCGTCGGCAGCGTGTTCGTCAGCACGAACTCGCTCACCCGCGAATTCTTCAGACGGTCCGCCGCCGGACCCGACAGCACACCGTGCGTCGCCGTCACGATCACGTCCGCCGCACCGTGCGCGAACAGCGCGTCCGCCGCCGCACAGATCGTGCCCGCCGTGTCGATCATGTCGTCGACCAGCACGCACACCCGGTCCTTGACCTCGCCCACGACCTCGTGGACCGTCACCTGGTTCGCCACGTCCTTGTCACGCCGCTTGTGCACGATCGCCAGCGGAGCACCCAGACGGTCGCACCAACGGTCCGCCACCCGCACCCGGCCGGCGTCCGGCGAGACCACCGTCAGCTTGTCCCGGTCCACCTTCGCGCCCACGTAGTCCGCCAGCAGCGGCAGCGCGAACAGGTGGTCCACCGGACCGTCGAAGAAGCCCTGGATCTGGTCCGTGTGCAGGTCGACCGTCAGGATCCGGTCCGCACCCGCCGTCTTCATCAGGTCCGCGATCAGACGCGCCGAGATCGGCTCACGCCCACGGTGCTTCTTGTCCTGACGGGCGTACCCGTAGAACGGAACGATCACCGTGATCGACCGCGCCGACGCACGCTTCAGCGCGTCGATCATGATCAGCTGCTCCATGACCCACTTGTTGATGGGGGCCGTGTGGCTCTGCATCAGGAAGCAGTCCGCGCCACGCGCCGACTCCTGGTAACGGACGTAGATCTCACCGTTCGCGAAGTCGAACGCCTTGGTCGGGACGACCTCGACGCCCAGCTGGTGCGCCACCTCCTCGGCAAGCTCGGGGTGGGCGCGGCCGGAGAAGAACATCATCTTCTTCTGGCCGGTCGTCTTGATCCCGGTCACAGCACTGTCTCCTCAGAGGTGTGGTCTCACAGCGGGCGGGGCAGGGGAGAGCGCCGGACGGCGCCTGCCCGCCCGGCTGGGGGGTGGTGCGGTTTCTGCACTTATCACGGTACGCCCGATCAGACGGGCCTGAACACGCTCAGCCTTCGCCGTCCGCCTGCCGGGACGCCTCCTCGGCCGCCTTCGCCGCCGCGCTCCCGGGACGCTTGCGGACCACCCAACCCTCGATATTCCGCTGCTGGGCACGGGCCACGCCCAGCGCACCGGGCGGCACCGGCGTGGTCACCACCGACCCCGCCGCGGTGTACGCGCCGTCCCCGACAGTGACAGGAGCCACAAACATGTTGTCCGCACCGGTACGGCAGTGCGACCCGATCGTTGTGTGGTGCTTCTCCTGGCCGTCGTAGTTCACGAACACACTGGCCGCGCCGATGTTCGTGTGATCACCGATCGTGGCGTCACCGACGTACGTCAGGTGCGGGACCTTCGTCCCCTCACCGATCTCCGCCTTCTTCGTCTCCACGTACGTGCCGATCTTCGACCGCAGGCCGAGCCGCGTGCCCGGCCGCAGGTACGCGAACGGACCCACCGAGGCCTCCGGCCCCACGATCGCCCCGTCCGCCACCGTGTTGTCCAGCCGCGCGCCCGGACCCACCTCGGTGTCGTTCAGCCGGCTGTTCGGACCCACCTCGGCGCCCTCGCCGACATGCGTCGAACCCGTCAGCTGCGTGTTCGGATGCACCAGCGCGTCCTGACCGAACGTCACCGTCACATCCAGGTACGTCGACGCCGGATCCACCACCGTCACGCCGGACAGCATCGCCTGCTCCAGCAGCCGCTCGTTCAGGATCCGCCGCGCCTCGGACAGCTGCACCCGGTTGTTGATGCCCGCGATCTCCCGGTGGTCCGCCGCCACGCTGGCCCCGACCCGGTGACCGTCCGCGCGCAGGATGCCGAGGACGTCCGTCAGGTACTCCTCGCCCTGGCTGTTGTCCGTGCGCAGCCGGCCCAGCGCGTCCGCGAGCAGCCGCCCGTCGAACGCGAACACGCCCGAGTTGATCTCCCGGATCGCCCGCTGGGCCTCGGAGGCGTCCTTGTGCTCCACGATGCCCGTCACCGCGCCCTGCTCGTCACGGACGATGCGGCCGTAGCCGGTCGCGTCCGGGACCTCGGCGGTCAGCACCGTCACCGCGTTCCCGTCGGCGGCGTGCGTCTCCGCCAGCGCGCGCAGGGTCTCGCCGCGCAGCAGCGGGGTGTCGCCGCAGACCACCACCACGGTGCCGTTCTGCTCGCCCAGCTCCGCCAGCGCGATGCGGACGGCGTGACCGGTGCCGTTCTGCTCCTCCTGCACGGCGGTGCGCACGGCGGCGTCGATCTCACCGAGGTGCGCCGTCACCTGCTCACGGGCGTGGCCCACGACCGCCACCAGGTTCTCCGGCTCCAGCTCCCGGGAGGCCGCGAGCACGTGGCCCACCAGCGACCGGCCGCAGAGGGTGTGCAGAACCTTGGGTGTGGCGGACCGCATGCGGGTGCCCTCACCCGCTGCGAGTACGACGACGGCGGCCGGGCGGATGGCGCTCACGGTGGTGCCCTTCGGCTGTATTACGAGTGGGACCCTCGCAGGATACCGGGGGGTCGGTGGGCGGACACGTGAGAGCGGGGTCTGACCGTTAACGGTCAGACCCCGCTCCATTGTGCCGCTCCCAGGGAAGGAATCGAACCCTCATTCAAGAGACCAAAACTCTTTGTCCTACCATTAGACGACCTGGGAATATATGCGCACTATGTCCGACTCTGCGCGCCGGACGTTCGTGCGGCATCTACTATGCCGTACCAGGCCCCCTCGATGCGACGGTACAGGTCGGCACCCTGGAGGACTCTGATCGCCAGGCAGCCGTGGTAGCCGTCTCCCGTGTTCTTGCGGACCGTACGCGGATTGTGCTTCTTGATGTTCGGTTTGCAGAAGGAGGGTGCGTCCGCTCCGGTCAATTCGCCCCAGAACCGCTGGGCTGTCGGAAGGTCGGCGCTTTCGTGAATCATGACGTGGAAGCGCAGTCGCGTCCGTTCCACACCGAGCAGGTCGAGCCACCTCAGGTAGAGCTCGATCATGTTCGGGTCGCTGTTTACGAAGATGACGGCCTCACGCCGCGAGTAAGGCTTGTCCTTGGAGCCTTCCGCCCAGTAGAGAGCGACTCCAACGAGGAACAGCTCCCGGTCGGAGAGCTCCCCGATAGCCAGGCGTGCTGCCGCCTTGGTGCGCTGCCGTTCCTCCTCCCGAATGCGCAGCCTCGCCTCCCAGCCGCGCCGTGCGATCTCCGTGGCTTCGCCGCGAGAGCGCCCTCGGTCAGGTTTCGGCAGGTCGCGCACCCAGAGGGAGATGGAGCTCTTGGAGCAGCCCAGCTGCATCTGGATCTGGTCGTAGGTCAATCCTCGGCTGCGGAGCCGACGCGCCTCGTCCCTCAGGTCGTCCTTGGCGTTGGGGCGCTTGGTCCACTCGGGTGCCTGCTCGCCTTCCAACAGCCGGTTCAGGAGATCGTTGTTGTAGATGCGGAGGCGGTCGCGGATGACCCGCCTGCTGAAGCCCTGTCGGCGCAGGGCGATTGCCTGGTCCCGGAGGGACTCGAAGTCGCCGTTCGGGAGGAGCGTGGTGTCCATGTCTCCCACTCTCGGCGCAGAGACAGGCCCACAGGTCGCGACCGCGATCGATTCACCAGTTCGAGCGTTTTTACCTTGAGTTCGATGGCCATGTATCGATATGTCCACTCGCAAACCCGCAGGAACGTCCCTGGACTCCTTCCGTAGGCTGGGCGCATGACCACGACGGGGGAAGAGCGAAGGACGGCGGTGGAGCGGGCCGGGCCGGCGGCGGAGGCCGTGGGCGGGCCCGCGGGAGGCTGGTGGCACCGCTGGCGCGCGGTGGTGCTGGACGCCTCGCTGGCGCTGGCGTCGTCCGTGGAGTGCGCGGTCGAGGGCGTGGGCTTCGCCCGCGACGCCGGGCTGCCGGTGGCCGTGGGCGTGGTGTTCGGCCTGCTGGTGGGCGCGGTGCTCGGGCTGCGGCGGCGGTGGCCGGTGGCGGTGGTGCTGGTCGGCCTCGCGGTCACGCCCGCGCTGATGGGCTTCCTGCTGGCGGTGGTCGGCCTCTACACGGTGGCCTCCTCCGACCTGCCGCGCCGCCTGACGGGTGCGCTGGCCGGGATGTCGCTGACCGGGGTGCTGGTGGTGACGCTGGTGCGCACCGGCCCCGAGGTGGACGGGTGGTTCCAGCTGTTCGCCGCGGTCACCACCGCGCTGGGGCACACCGCGCCGCCCGTGCTGCTGGGCCTGTACGTGGGTGCGCGGCGGCGGCTGATGGAGTCGTTGCGGGAGCGTGCGGACAGTCTGGAGCGGGAGCTGCAGCTGCTGGCCGAGCGGGCCGAGGAGCGGGCGGAGTGGGCGCGGAACGAGGAGCGCCGGCGGATCGCCCGGGAGATGCACGACGTGGTGGCGCACCGGGTGTCCCTGATGGTGGTGCACGCGGCGGCGTTGCAGGCGGTGGCGTTGAAGGACCCGGAGAAGGCGGTGCGGAACGCGGCGCTGGTGGGGGACATGGGCCGGCAGGCGCTGACGGAGCTGCGGGAGATGCTGGGGGTGCTGCGGAGCACGCCGGCGGCGGGTGCGGCGCCGGTGTCCGCCTCGCGGGAGGCGGCGGTGGCGCCGCGGATACCGGAGCAGCGGGGCGGCGGCGGGGGCGAGGCGGACAC
>NZ_JBRIOU010000001.1:109249-112880 GCF_053474865.1 Streptomyces sp. CO7 | reverse complement strand
GTCGAGGGGCCGGGAGGGCTACTCCGTGGCGATGGCGTCGAGGACGTTCATGCGGCCCGCGCGGAAGGCGGGGGCGAGGGCGGCGAGGAGGCCGACCACCGCGGAGCCGGCGAAGACGCCGAGGATGGTGGGCCAGGGGATCTCGAGGATGGTGAGGCCCTCGAGGGCGAGGAGCTGCTGCGCGGAGGCGCCCCAGCCCATGCCGAGCCCGAGCCCGAGCAGCGCGCCGAAGAGGGCGATGACCACCGACTCCAGCCGGATCATCCGCCGCAGCTGGCGGCGGGAGAGGCCGATGGCCCGCATGAGCCCGATCTCGCGGGTGCGCTCGATGACCGACAGGGCGAGGGTGTTGACGACGCCGAGGACGGCGACGATCACCGCGAGGGCGAGCAGTGCGTACACGATGTTGAGCAGCTGCCCGACCTGGTCCTTGAGGATCTCCTTGTAGTCGGTCTGGTCCATGACCTGGTACTGCGGGTGGCCGTCGAGGGCGGTCTTGAGCGCGGTGTAGGCGGCGTCCTCCTGGCCGTCCTCGGCCGCGGCGAAGACCAGGGAGTCGAGCGGCATCTTGTCGGCCGGGATGTGGGCGGCCGCGGTGTCGATGGAGAGGTAGAGGGCGCCCTTGTCGACGGTGACCTCGTCGGTGGTGATGGCGCGGACGGTGAGGGTCGCGGTCTCGCCGCCGGGGAAGTCGACCTTCACCTCGGAGCCGATGGTGAGGTCGTACTTCTCGGCGAAGTCGCCGAAGACGGACATGGAGTCGGGCTTGTAGGCGTCGGCGAGCTCGCCGGCCTCGGTCTCGACGCGGAGGTCCTCGGCGTAGGTGGGGTCGGCGGCGTTGAGCCATTCCTTGGGCGCGACGCGGCCGTCGGGCATGGTGAGCGTGGCGTCGGGGAGCAGCTTGTACTCGGTGACGCGGTCGATGCCTTCGGTGTCGCGGACGGCGTCGACGACCTGCGGGTTGATCAGCTGGCCGCTGGGCGACTGGATGATGAAGTCGGTGCCGACGCTCTTGTCGAGCTGGTCGGTGGCGGAGGCGACCATGGAGGAGCCGACGACGGAGAGGCAGGCGACGAGCGCGAGCCCGATCATCAGGGCGGCTCCGGTGGCGCCGGTGCGGCGCGGGTTGCGCAGGGCGTTGCGTTCGGCCATGCGGCCGACCGGGCCGAAGAGGCGCAGGATCACGGCGCCCAGCACCCGGACGACTCCGGAGGCGAGGACGGGTCCGACGACGATGAAGCCGACGAGGGTGGTGACGATGCCGAGGCCGAGCCATTGGGAGCCGGTGCCGGCGGTGTCGGCCTGGGTGGTGAGGTAGAGGGCGCCTGCTCCGGCGAGGGTGAGGACGGTGCCGAGGATCAGGCGGATGCGGCCGGCGCGGGCGTCGGCGGGCATGCCGGGGTCGCGCAGGGCGGCCATCGGGGACACCTTGGAGGCGCGCCGGGCGGGCAGGTAGGCGGCGACGACGGTGACGACGACGCCGAGGACGACGCCGGCGACGGGGGTGGTCCAGGCGATGGTGAGGTCGTCGGTGGAGAGGTTCATGCCCATGGCGCCCATGGCTTCCATGAGGAGGACGGCGAGGCCGATGCCGGCTCCGACGCCGAGTGCTGATCCGACGACGCCGAGGATCAGGGCTTCGGCGAGCACGGTGCGGTTCACCTGCTTCCTCGAGGAGCCGATGGCGCGCATCAGACCGATCTCCCGGGTGCGCTGGGTGACGAGCATGGAGAAGGTGTTGAAGATCAGGAAGACGCCGACCACGGCGGCCAGCAGGGCGAAGCCGAGCATGGCGTACTTCATGACGTCGAGGACTCCGGCGAAGTCGGCGGAGGCGTCGTCGGCTGCTTCGGCGGCGGTGCGGATCTTGTAGTCGCCGCCGTCGGCGGTGCCGGCGAGGGCGGTGGCGAGGGCCTTCTTGACCTGTGCGTCGGTGTGGCCGGCGGCGGTGGTGACGTAGACGTCGGTGAAGACGTCCTTCTCGCCGACGAGGATCCGCTGGGCGGTGGGGGTGTCGAGGTAGAAGGTGGCGGCGCCGGGGTTGGTGACGAGGAAGGCGGCGATGCCGCTGATCTTCGCGGTGTGGGTGCCGGTGACGTTGACGACCGAGATGCTGTCGCCCAGGGCGAGGCCGTGCTTGTCGGCGGTGTCGGCGTCGACCATGACCTGGTCGGGGCCGCGGGGCGGCGTGCCGTCGGTGATCTTCATGGTGCGGGCGTCGTTGGCGGTCCAGTTGCCGACGATGGTGGGCGCTCCGCCGGTGGGGGAGAGGCTGTCCTTCTCGGCGTCGATGACGGTGACGCTCGTGGACCACACGGCGCCTTCCGCGGTGGCGACGCCGTCGGCCTTCTTGACGTCCTGGAGGACGTCGGCGGGCAGGACGGGTGGTTTGCCGTTGGTGGAGGCGTTCTCGGCGCTGGAGTCGCCGGGGCTGACGGTGACGTCGGCGGAGGTGGTGGCGAAGAGCTTGTCGAAGGTGGTGTTCATGGTGTCGGTGAACACCAGGGTTCCGCAGACGAAGGCCACGGAGAGCAGGACGGCGACGGCGGAGAGGGCCATGCGTCCCTTGTGGGCGAGGAAGCCGCGGAAGGCGTCGCGTGTGGTGCTCATGAGGTGCGCCCCCGGGTGTCGAAGGCCTTCATGCGGTCGAGGACGGCTTCGGCGGTGGGGGTGCGCATCTCGTCGACGATGCGGCCGTCGGCGAGGTAGATGACGCGGTCGGCGTAGGAGGCGGCGACCGGGTCGTGGGTGACCATGACGATGGTCTGGCCGAAGTCGTCGACGGAGCGGCGCAGGAAGCCGAGGATCTCGGCGCCGGCGCGGGAGTCGAGGTTTCCGGTGGGTTCGTCGCCGAAGATGATCTGTGGCCGGGAGGCGAGGGCGCGGGCGACGGCGACGCGTTGCTGCTGGCCGCCGGAGAGCTGGGTGGGGCGGTGCTTGAGTCGGCCGGCGAGGCCGACGGTGGTGACGACGGTGTCGAGCCACTCCTTGTCGGGCTTGCGGCCGGCGATGTCGAGGGGGAGGGTGATGTTCTCCAGGGCGTTGAGGGTGGGCACGAGGTTGAACGCCTGGAAGACGAAGCCGACCTGGTCGCGGCGGAGCTGGGTGAGCTTCTTGTCCTTGAGGCCGGTGATCTCGGTGTCGTCGAGGAAGATCTGGCCGGAGGTGACGGTGTCGAGTCCGGCGAGGCAGTGCATCAGGGTCGACTTGCCGGAGCCGGAGGGGCCCATGATGGCGGTGAACTCGCCGCGCATCAGGTCGACGTCGATGGTGTCGAGGGCGACGACGCGGGTCTCTCCGGTGCCGTAGGCCTTGACGACCTGCCGCGCCCGCGCGGCGACGGCCGATGTCCTCCCGTTGCCCCCGGACTTGGGGATGGTCACAGCCGAAGTCACGGTGTTTCTCCTTGGGTTGTCTGTGTCCCTGTCGGGAAATGTCCGGCCCCCTCGCGGTGTGCGGGCGGGCCGGTGGTGCGTGGTGCGTGGTGCGGGTGTCACGTGCGGCGTCGCCTCGCGCGTCCGGGTGGGTTGTTCGGTCGCCGGGCGCGGTGTCCTGCCGTCGTGTCGAGTCTTCTCGCCGGGCGGGGCGGGCGCGATGGTGCCCGGTGCAGTTCGGGTGGGGGGTAAACCCC
>NZ_JBRIOU010000001.1:108508-109149 GCF_053474865.1 Streptomyces sp. CO7 | reverse complement strand
GGGTGGAGGTGTCCCCGACCGCGCGTACACCCTTACCCCTAGGGGGTGTTGTTCTCTGGGACGAGGCGTCTCGGGGTTCGGTGCACCTTGGCGTGGGGGTCGGGGCCGGTGCGAAGCTGTCCCCGGGCATATAGATGCATAGGGAAAGGAATCCCGGTGGCCAGGACGGAGACTTCCGCGAAGGAGGCCGGGCAGGCGGCCGTCGCGACGCGGCGCGGCCCGGTGATGGTGGCGTTGATGCTGTCGACGGCGCTGGTGGCGCTGGATGCGACGGTGGTGGCCACGGCGGTGCCGCAGATCGTGGGGGACCTGGGCGGGTTCGCGTACTTCTCGTGGCTGTTCTCGGGCTACCTGCTGGCGGTGACGGTGACCCTGCCGGTGTACGGGAAGCTGTCGGACACTTTCGGCCGCAAGCCGGTGCTGGTGTTCGGGGCGGCGCTGTTCCTGCTGGGCTCGCTGCTGAGCGGGGTGGCCTGGAACATGGGCGCGCTGATCGCCTTCCGGGTGGTGCAGGGGCTGGGCGGCGGTGCGTTGCAGGGCACCGTGCAGACGCTGGCGGCGGACCTCTTCCCGCTGGCGGAGCGGCCGAAGATCCAGGCGCGGCTGTCGACGGTGTGGGCGGTGTCGGCGGTGGCGGGGCC
>NZ_JBRIOU010000001.1:107482-108408 GCF_053474865.1 Streptomyces sp. CO7 | reverse complement strand
GCCGAGGACCCGGTGATCCCGGGCTGGGTGTGGCGGCGGCGGACGATCGCGGCGGTCAACATCGCGTTCGGCGCGGTGGGGCTGCTGATGGTGGCGCCGACGGTGTTCCTGCCGACGTACGCCCAGGGTGTGCTGGGACTGGAGCCGGTGGCGGCGGGGTTCGTGCTGTCGGTGTGGACGCTGACCTGGCCGGCGTCGGCGGCCCTGAGCCAGCACGTGTACCGCAGGATCGGCTTCCGGGACACGGCGCTGCTGGGGATCGGGGTGACCTCGCTGGCGCTGGCGGCGTTCCAGTGGCTGCCGTATCCGGGGGCGGTGTGGCAGCCGGTGCTGCTGATGGCCGTGGTGGGGGCCGGGCTCGGTCTGTTCTCGGCGCCCCTGATGGTGGGGGTCCAGTCGACGGTGGGCTGGTCGGAGCGGGGGACGGTGACGGCCTCGGTGCTGTTCTGCCGGCAGACCGGCCAGACGCTGGGGGCCTCATTGTTCGGCGCGCTGGCGAACGCGGTGCTGGCGGCCCGGCTCGGCGGCGTGGGCGACCTGGACGCGGTGACGCTGGCGGTGGACTCCGGTGCGCGGGTGCCGGAGGCGACGGGACGGGCCGTCGCGGCGGCGACGCAGGCGGTGTACCTGGGCGCGGCGGTGGCCGCGGGGGTGGCGTTCGTGGCGCTGCTGGCGCTCGCGCCGCGGCGTTTCCCTGTGCGGGCGACCAGCGCGGAGGCCGCCGGGGAGTGAGCCCGCACCGATCCCCGTCCTCACCGGACCTTCACCGTGCGGAACCGCAGCGTGTGCGGCGGGTGGGTCGGTAGCTTGCGTGGGCTTGTCCAACTCCCCTCCCTGCGGCCCGTTTTCGGGCCCGAGCCTCGCAAGGAGCACGGGATGTCCTACGACCCGTACCCGTCGTACCAAGCTCCGCCCCCGTCCCCCTC
>NZ_JBRIOU010000001.1:104234-107382 GCF_053474865.1 Streptomyces sp. CO7 | reverse complement strand
CGGACGGCGTACGGCACGCCGCCCGCGACGGCGAGCCGTACGCCGTCCGTGACGGCGAGCAGTACCCGGCCCGGGGCGCGGGGCAGTACCCCGCCGGCGACGCCGGCCAGAACCCGGTCCGCGCATCGGGGCAGTACCCCGGCCGCGACGCCGGCCGGCACCCCGCCCGGGACGGCGGCCAGTACACCGCCCGTGGTGCCGAGCCGTACACGGCCCGGGATGCCGAGCCGTACCCGGCCCGGGACGGTGAGCAGCAGCCGGCCCGGGACGTGGGGCAGTACCGCTCCGGGGGTGAGCCCCGGTACCCCGGCCGTGGTGCGCAGCGGTATCCGGCCCGCGACGAACGCTTCCCGGCGTACGGCGAGCCGCTCTCCGCGGACGGCCGTCCGGCCGCGGGCGACGCCGTCCCCGTCTACGACGACGTGTTCCCCGCCCCCGCCCCGGTCGCTCCGGCCGCCGTGTCGCCGGTCCTCGGTTCCGTCACCGGGCAGCCGCGTGCCGCCCGGCAGGCCGGGGACCTCGCCCCGCTGCGGGCCGCCTACGCCTGGCAGCGGCGGGTCGCCGGCGCCACCGTCCTCGGCTTCTTCGCGCTGTACGTCCTGCTGACGGTGTACGTCCCGTCGGCGACGGGCGTCGGGCTGGGCCGTGGCCTCAACCTCGGCATCGTGCTGGGTCTGCTGCAGCTCCCGGTGACGGTGGCCGCGCTGATCGTCTACGAGCGCGCGGCGCTCCGGCGGATCGACCCGCTGGTGGACCGGGCGCGGGCGCGGCAGGAGGAAGGCCGGTGAACGACTTCTCCGCACAGTCGATGTCGCTGGTCGCGTTCTGCGCGGTCGCCTCCATCACCCTGCTGCTCTGCGTGATGACCGGACCGGACCGCGACGACCTCCAGGAGTTCTACACCGGCTACGGCACCCTGACGCCGTTCCGCAACGGCATGGCGATCGCCGGCGACTACATCTCGGCCGCGACCGCCCTGGGCACCTGCGGCCTGGTGGCGTTCTTCGGTTACGACGGGATGCTGCTGGCGCTGAGCACCGCCCTGTCGATGATGCTGCTGATGCTTCTGCTGGCCGAACCGCTGCGCAACACCGGCAGGTTCACCATGGGCGACGTGCTGGCCGGGCGCACCGCGTCGCGGGCGGTGCGGATCACGGCGTGCGTGGTGACGATCCTGTCGCTGGTGCCGATGATGCTGGTGCAGCTGGCCGGCGCCGGCCAGCTGATGTCGTTCATCCTCGGCTTCGACAGCGACGCGCTGGAGACCGGCATGGTGGTCGGCCTCGGCGTGCTGATGATCAGCTACGCGGTGATCGGCGGGATGAAGGGCACCGCGTTCATCCAGCTGCTCAAGATCTTCGTGCTGCTGGGCTCCGGGGTGATGGTCTCCCTGGTGATCCTGGCGCGGTACGGCTGGGACCCGGGCGCGCTGTTCGACGCGGCGGCGGCCCGCAGCGGCATCGGCGACGCCTACCTGCGCACCGGCGTCGAGTTCGCGGGGCACCCGTTCCCGAAACTCGACATGATCGCCATCCACGTGTCGATCGTGCTGGGCGCGGCGGTGCTGCCGCACATCACCATGCGCATGTTCACCGCTTCCGACGCGCGGCAGGTGCGCAGGGCGATGTCCTGGGCGGTGTCCTCGGTGACGCTGTTCTCGCTGGTGATCGTGGTCGTGGCGTTCGGTGCGGTGGCCATGGTCGGCCGGGGCGCGATCGCCGCCGCCGACCCGCAGGGCAACACCACCTTCCTGCTGGGCTCCAAGGCGGCGCTGAGCGCCGACGACTCGTACCTGGCGGCGCTGCTGTTCACCACGGTGACGACGGCGGTCTTCCTGACCCTGCTGTCCTCGGTGGCCGGCATGATCCTGGCCTGCGCCAACTCGCTGGCCCACGACGTGATCGCGGGCGGGGGGACGGCGGGCGCGCGCCGGGAGGTGACGGTGGCGCGGGTCGCCGCGCTGGCGGTGGGGGCGACGGCGGTCGCGCTGGCCACGCTGGTGCAGCACCGGAACCTGCAGCCGCTGGTGACGCTGTCGCTCAGCCTGGGTGCCTCGGCGATCGCGCCGGCGCTGGTCTACAGCCTGTTCTGGCGGCGCTACACCCGGCGCGGGGTGCTGTGGACGCTGATCGGCGGCTCGTTGTCGGTGCTCCTGCTGACGCCGTTCACCAACCTGGTCTCCGGCTACCCCAACTCGGCGCTGCCGGAGGACCACTTCAACTGGTTCCCGTTCACCACGACGGGCCTGGTCACGATCCCGCTGGGCTTCGCGCTCGGCTGGCTGGGCACGGTGACGTCCGGTTCCCGCAAGGTGCGGGAGCAGGAGGGGCGCTACCAAGACCTGGAGCCCCGCCTCCTCGCGGGCCTCACCTCCCGCTGACCCCCCGAGGGGCGGGGACGCCGACACCTTTCCCCCGCCCCCGGGGCACCACCATCGCTGCCGCGCGGAGGGAACTGTGCCCCCTGCCCTGCGGGCTCCGCACCACCTGCGCCCCGCGAACGAGGAACCCCCGCCCGGGACGGGCCACCGGCACCGTCCCGCGCGGGGGAGCGAACGTCAGGTCCTCAGAGCAGCCCGTCCCAGAACTGCTCCAGCAGCACGGACCACCAACTCTCCGGCGACCCCAGCGCCGCCGGGTCCAACGCCGCCAGCTGCGCCTGGAAGTCCACCGTCCAGCGAGCCGCCTGCTCCTGGTTGAGCCCGAACCGCAGGGGCCACATCCGCCCCAGCAGCGCCAGGCACCGCGCGAACTCCGGCAGCCCCGTGTTGACGAACTGCGGCGGCACCGGCCCACCCCCGGGGCCGGCCTCCACCGGCACGGCGACGATGTGCGCCGTGCCGTACTGCACGCAGATCGCCTTGCCGAAGTCCGTGCCCATCACCAGGTACGACCCGGCGTCGGAGGCCGCCTGCACACCACGTTCCTGCGCCAGTTCGGCCAGCGTCGGCACCGGCCGCCCCGGCTGGGCCTGCGCCCAGAAGAACGGGCCGAGGTCGAACGGGAGCCCCGCCACCACCAGGGTGTGGGCGACCACCGGCGGCACGCCCTGCCGGGACACCGCCGCCTGGTCGAAGCGGAAGACGCCCGGTCCGAAGACCGCCGCCAGCTCGTGGGCGACGCCCTCCGGCGGCACCGGCGGTGCGGGC
>NZ_JBRIOU010000001.1:103472-104134 GCF_053474865.1 Streptomyces sp. CO7 | reverse complement strand
CTCCTGGCCCACCAGGGCGAGCTGCACCAGGTCGCGGCCGGGCCGGGCGGGCCCGTCCGCGACCTGGTGCAGCTCGCCCTGGTGGGCCAGGAGTTGCGTGATGCCCTGTTGCCGGCCCGCGTGGTCCTCGCCGTAGGGGGCGATGGAGGTGATCCGGGCCTGCGGCCACTGCTCGCGGATCATCCGCGCGCAGTACGCGCCGGGCAGGGAGCAGGACTCCAGCTCGGTGTGCAGCTCCAGCACCTGGTTCGGCGGCACGTTCATGGCGCGCAGCTCGTGGAAGATCTGCCACTCCGGGTGCGGGAGCCCCGGCGCGCTGCGGCGGATCAGCTGGTGCTCGGAGCCGTCCGGGGCGCGGTAGCGCAGCACGGCCTGGTAGCCGGGCCCCACCATCGGCTGCTGGGACTGCTGCGGGTACCCGTACGCGGCCGGCGCCCCGGGAACACCGGGAGCGGCGGGCGGCGGCGGCACGGGACCGGGCGGCGGCACCGGCCCGGGAGCGGAGGGCGCCACCGGCGGTCCCGACGGCGGCGCGAACATCGTCTCCGCGTGGTGCACGCCGCCCGGGGCGCCCGGCGGGGGCGGCGGCGGAGGCGGCGTGGCGCCGGACGGACCGGACGGCGCGAAGACGGTCTCCGCGTGGTGGGCCGCCTGGCCCGCGG
>NZ_JBRIOU010000001.1:100643-103372 GCF_053474865.1 Streptomyces sp. CO7 | reverse complement strand
TTGGCCGGCAGCGGCCGCCCCCGCGCGGCCGCTGCCGGCCAACGCCGGGGACATCGCGGACGCCGCGACCGCCAAGGCCGCGCCGCCGCGCCGTCCGGCGACCGGTTCCACCCCGCCGCCTCCGCCGCCGCCCCCGCCGGGTCCGGCCGGGCCGGACTGTGGCACGGGCGGCTGGGGCGAGGACTGCGGCACGGGCGGCACCGGCGGCCCGGCGTCCGGCATGACCGGCGTGACCCGGGTGGGCGGCAACTGGCTGCCGCCCTGGAGGAGCGCGGTCTGCGCGTCGGACACACCCGGTCCGCCCGCACCGCCCGGCCCCGCCGGACCGTCGGCCACCGGCGGCGCGAACACCGTCTCCGGCAGCGGCACCGACCGGTCGTCGGCGGCCTGCGCGGTGGTGTCGGTCCCGTCCCACGGAGTGCCCCCCGCGGTGGCGGGCGACGGCGCGGCAGGCGTCGCCGGCGCGGACGGCGGCGGCGTGGCGTCGCGACCGCGCCCGGTGTCCCGCTGGTCGGGGATGCCCATCCGGTCGGCCGCGTCCTGCAGCCACTGCGGAGGGCTGAGCAGGAACGAGGTCTGGTTCAGGTCGACCCGCGCGGGTGCGGGCGGCGGTGCGGGAGCGGACTCCTCGCGGCCGTACAGCTCCTCGTAACGGCGGATCACCTCGCCCACCGGCAGCCCGGGCCACAGGGTGGCCTCGCCGCTGTCCCGGGCGATCACCAGCCGCTGCGCGCCGCCCTCGGAGCGCGGGCCGTCGGCCCGGTCCTCGGCCCACACCACGAAGCCCAGCTCGAACTCGCGTACCTGCACCTCACGGTGCTGGTACGCGGGCGCCTCGCCGTTGATCCAGTCCTCGCCGCGCTCCTGCGCCTGCGCGTAGGTCACCATCGGCCGTTCACTCCCCTGTCGGGCCCGACACCGGCACCGCGCGCGCGAAACCGCCGTCCACCATCAGATTCGCCACCGTGTCCAGCTCGGGCGGGCTGCCCGCGAGCCGGCCGAGGAACGCGTCGAAGTCCTCGCCGCAGGGCAGCAGCAGGCGCTCCACCCGTTCGGCGGGGGTCCACGACGGGTGCACGTCGCGCACGTCGTCGTAGGCGCAGAACCACACCGATCCGCGCCTCTCGCCCCTGACCTTCACCGCGAGGATGCCGCCCTGCAGGAACGCCACCCCCAGGTAGTCCTTGGTGAGGTGGTCGCGCAGGCACTTGTTGACGTACACCAGGTCGTTGACCGCCGCCTCGTCCCGCACGGTGAGGAAGGGCTGGTCGACCAGCAGGCCCAGCTCCGCGTCGAGCGCGGTGCCCACCGGGGCGCAGCCGCCCGCGGCCTTCAGGAACGCGCGGTAGGGGCCGGGCAGCTGGTACCCGAGCTCCTCCTCGACGGCCTGCACCTGCTGCTCGTTCACGGCCACGGAGTTCTTCGGCAGCCGGAAGTGGGCGGGCCGGGTGTCCTGCAGCGGTCGGGTGCCGCGCTTGTCGTGCTCCACGGCCGTGGTGGAGATGCCGCCGTGGTGCCGCAGCAGCGCCTTCACCTCGACGGGGACCAGCTCCAGGCGCCGCGTGCGCGGGACGTGGTGCCAGGTCCAGCCGTGCGGGGTGGCCACCGGTTCGACCGTGTCCCACAGGGGGTGACCGGTCGCGGCCAGCGCGGCGTTGGCCGACACGTAGTCGGTCAGCCGCAGTTCGTCGACGCCGAATCCTTCCGGCGGATCGGCGATCTCGGCGGCCGCGCGGGCGTAGGGCGAGAAGTCCGGGTAGCCGTGGTCGTCGACCCGTACGCCTGCCGGGTGCCGGGCGGCGCGGACCGGGTCGGGGAAGTGCACGACCTGTCCTGCGTACGCGGCGTTCGGCGGCGCGGGCCGTCCTCCGGTCCCGTGGCCGGGAGAGACCCCCAGCCCGAGCCCACCTGTCGTCATGGCGGTTGCCCCCTGCGGCGTTCCGGCGGCCGGTGAGGCCGCGCTCTCCCATAGTGTCGACCACCGCTTGGGTGGCGGTTCCCGACAGACTATGCGGTGCCGCTCGCGGCGGTCATCGTGCGTCCGGATGCGTCCACATGTGTGACCTCACGTCAACACTCCGTGGTCACAGCGCCCCGCCCCGGGCGTGTCACGGGCCCTGGCTTCCTCCTCGGCCGCCGGGTTTGGCACTCTAAGGCGACCGAGGGGATGCTCGGGAGGTGAGAACGATCATGCAGGCCGCACAGACCACCGGGACGGAACCGCCGTCCGGTCCGTCGCAGGACCCGCGAGTGGGCTGGAGCAGCGCGGACGACGCCGCGGCTCCGGCGCTGCTGCACCGCCGTGACGGGATACTCCCGACGGTGGCCGCCGCGCTGTCCGTTCGCGGCACCACGCTCACCGGCACGGCCGCCCGGGGCGACCAGGTCCCGGTCCTGCACCCGCTGGTGCAGGACTTCCTCGACACGCTCACCAGCGACCAGCGTGACCGCTTCACCGGCCGGTGCGCCGAGGCGCTGCTGATCTCCCGGCACATCGCCGCGGCCGACGCGGCGCGCACCAAGCGGTCCGCGCGCCGGCCCATGACCAGCAGCGAGGCGCGCAAGGCCCTGAAGCACGCCAAGCTGACCGCGCGGCGCATCCGGGAGGACGGGGACCCGCTGCACGGCAGCTTCGCCGAGCCCTGCCGGGCGTGCGCGGCCCTCACCGCCCACTTCGGGGTGAGGGTCGTCGACCCGGGCGCCGAGGGCTGAGCCGCCGCCCACCGCCC
>NZ_JBRIOU010000001.1:100021-100543 GCF_053474865.1 Streptomyces sp. CO7 | reverse complement strand
ACTCCCGCCGCCTCCGCCGTTGCCTCCGCCCGTCCCGTCCTGAAGGACTCCAGGTTCCTGATGCAAGCCGAGCGCACCTCCTCGACCCGTTTCGCCGTCCACGTCGACGTCGCGCTGCGCGCGTCCGGCTGGGAGCCGGGGCGCTGGGACATCCGGCAGGCCGAGGTGTGGGCCGACGCGCTGCGCGAGCACGCCTCGCCGGCCGGGCACACGCACGCGGTGTTCCCGGCGGCGGTGGAGGCGTGGGCGGAGTTCGGCGGCCTGCGGATCGCCCCGTCCGGTCCGGGCCGTCAGGTCGCCCCCGCGGTGCTGGACATGGACCCCATGCACGGGCTGCACATGGCGCGCACCCTGGGAGACCTCGGGCGGGCGCTGGGGACGGAGCTGTGTCCGGTCGGGGCGGAGGCGGACACCGGGGCGCTGGTGGCCGTCGACGCGGTGGGGCGGGTGTACGCGCTCGACCACGCCGGTGACTGGTACCTCGGCCCCACCCTCGACCAGGCCCTCACCACCCTCCTCACC
>NZ_JBRIOU010000001.1:91048-99921 GCF_053474865.1 Streptomyces sp. CO7 | reverse complement strand
CCGCCCGCCCCTTCGCGGTGGCCGCCCTGGCCAGGGACGCCGGCCGCACCGTCCTCGCGGTGACCGCGACCGGCCGCGAGGCCGAGGACCTGGCCGCCGCGCTGCGCTCGCTGCTCGACCCGGACGCCGTCGTGGAGTACCCGTCCTGGGAGACCCTGCCCCACGAGCGGCTGAGCCCCCGCAGCGACACCGTCGGCCGCCGCCTCGCCGTGCTGCGCCGCCTCGCCCACCCCCGCGCCGACGACCCGGGCGCGGGCCCCGTCCAGGTGGTCGTCGCGCCCGTCCGCTCCGTGCTGCAGCCGCAGGTCAAGGGCCTCGGCGACCTGGAGCCGGTCTTCCTGCGGAGCGGACAGCAGGCCGACCTCGGCGAGATCGTCGAGGCGCTCGCCGCCGCCGCGTACAGCCGCGTCGAACTGGTCGAGAACCGTGGCGAGTTCGCCGTCCGCGGCGGCATCCTCGATGTCTTCCCGCCGACCGAGGAGCACCCGCTCCGCATCGAGTTCTGGGGCGACGACGTCGAGGAGATCCGCTACTTCAAGGTGGCCGACCAGCGGTCGCTGGAGGTCGCCGAGCACGGCCTGTGGGCCCCGCCCTGCCGCGAGCTGCTGCTGACCGACGAGGTCCGCCGCCGGGCCGCCGAGCTGGCCGAGGAACACCCGGAGCTGGGCGAACTGCTCGGCAAGATCGCCGAGGGCATCGCCGTCGAGGGCATGGAGTCCCTCGCCCCCGTCCTCGTCGACGACATGGAGCTGCTCCTCGACGTGCTCCCCAAGGGCTCGATGGCGGTCGTCTGCGACCCCGAGCGGGTCCGCACCCGCGCCACCGACCTCGTGGCGACCTCGCAGGAGTTCCTGCAGGCGTCCTGGGCGGCGACGGCAGGCGGCGGCGAGGCCCCGATCGACGTCGGCGCGGCCTCCCTGTGGTCGATGGCGGACGTTCGCGACCGGGCCCGTCAGCTCGACATGCTCTGGTGGTCCGTCTCGCCGTTCGCCGCCGACGAGATCACCGGCGACTTCTCGGACGACGCGACCGCCGACACCCTCAAGCTCGGCATGCACGCCCCCGACACCTACCGCGGCGACACCGCCCGCGCGCTGGCGGACACCAAGGGCTGGGTGGCCGACGGCTGGCGCATCGCGTTCCTCACCGAGGGCCACGGCCCGGCGGCCCGGATCACCGAGGTGCTCGGCGGCGAGGGCGTTCCCGCCCGCCTCGACAAGGACCTCACCGAGCTCACGCCGTCCCTGGTGCACGTCTCCTGCGGCAGCGTCGAGTACGGCTTCGTGGATCCGGCGCTGAAGCTGGCCGTGCTCACCGAGACCGACCTGTCCGGGCAGCGCACCGCCACCCGGGACGGCGCGAAGATGCCGGCCCGCCGCCGCAAGGCGATCGACCCGCTCACCCTGGAGCCGGGCGACCACATCGTGCACGAGCAGCACGGCGTGGGCCGCTACCTGGAGATGGTGCAGCGCACCGTGCAGGGCGCGACCCGCGAGTACCTGGTGGTCGAGTACGCCCCCGCCAAGCGGGGCCAGCCCGGCGACCGGCTGTACATCCCGACCGACCAGCTGGAGCAGATCACCAAGTACGTCGGCGGCGAGGCGCCCACCCTGCACCGCCTGGGCGGCGCGGACTGGACGAAGACGAAGGCGCGGGCGAAGAAGGCGGTCAAGGAGATCGCCGCCGACCTGATCAGGCTGTACAGCGCCCGCATGGCGGCACCCGGTCACGTCTTCGGCCCGGACACCCCCTGGCAGCGGGAGCTGGAGGACGCCTTCCCCTACGCGGAGACGCCGGACCAGCTCACCACCATCGCCGAGGTGAAGGCCGACATGGAGAAGTCGGTCCCGATGGACCGCCTGATCTGCGGCGACGTCGGCTACGGCAAGACCGAGATCGCGGTGCGCGCCGCCTTCAAGGCGGTCCAGGACGGCAAGCAGGTCGCCGTGCTGGTGCCCACCACGCTGCTGGTGCAGCAGCACTTCGGCACCTTCAGCGAGCGGTACGCGCAGTTCCCGGTGAAGGTGCGGGCGCTCTCGCGCTTCCAGTCGGAGTCGGAGTCCAAGGCGACCCTGGAGGGGCTGCGCGACGGCTCGGTGGACATCGTCATCGGCACCCATCGCCTCTTCTCGTCGGAGACCAAGTTCAAGGATCTGGGCCTGGTCGTCGTCGACGAGGAGCAGCGGTTCGGCGTCGAGCACAAGGAGCAGCTGAAGAAGCTGAGGGCCAACGTGGACGTGCTCACCATGTCCGCCACGCCCATCCCGCGCACCCTGGAGATGGCGGTCACCGGCATCCGCGAGATGTCGACGATCACCACCCCGCCGGAGGAGCGCCACCCGGTGCTCACCTTCGTCGGCCCGTACGAGGAGCGGCAGATCGGCGCGGCGATCCGGCGTGAACTGCTGCGCGAGGGCCAGGTGTTCTACATCCACAACCGGGTGGAGTCGATCGACCGGGCGGCGGCCCGGCTGCGGGAGATCGTCCCCGAGGCGCGGATCGCGACGGCGCACGGCCAGATGTCGGAGCAGGCACTGGAGCAGGTGGTCGTCGACTTCTGGGAGAAGCGGTTCGACGTGCTGGTCTCCACGACGATCGTGGAGTCGGGCATCGACATCGCCAACGCCAACACGCTGATCGTGGAGCGCGGCGACAACTTCGGCCTCTCCCAGCTGCACCAGCTGCGCGGCCGGGTCGGCCGTGGCCGGGAGCGGGGCTACGCCTACTTCCTGTACCCGCCGGAGAAACCGCTGACCGAGACCGCGCACGAGCGGCTGGCGACCATCGCCCAGCACACCGACCTGGGCGCGGGCATGTACGTGGCGATGAAGGACCTGGAGATCCGCGGCGCGGGCAACCTGCTCGGCGGCGAGCAGTCCGGTCACATCGCGGGCGTCGGCTTCGACCTGTACGTGCGGATGGTCGGCGAGGCGGTCGCCGAGTACCGGGCCTCCCTCGAGGGCGGGGTCGAGGAGGCGCCGCCGCTGGAGGTGAAGATCGAGCTGCCGGTGGACGCGCACGTCCCGCACGACTACGCGCCGGGCGAGCGGCTGCGGCTGCAGGCGTACCGCTCCATCGCCTCCGCCAACTCGGAGGAGGACGTCGCGGCGGTCCGCGAGGAACTGGTGGACCGGTACGGCAAGCTGCCGGAGCCGGTGGAGAACCTGCTGCTGGTGGCGGGGCTGCGGATGCTGGCCCGGTCCTGCGGAGTGGGCGAGATCGTGCTGCAGGGCAACAACATCCGCTTCGCTCCGGTGGACCTGCGGGAGTCGCAGGAGCTGCGGCTCAAGCGGGTGTACCCGGGGACGGTCATCAAGGCGACGGCGCAGCAGGTGCTGGTACCGCGGCCCAAGACGGCGAAGATCGGCGGCAAGCCGCTGACGGGACGCGAACTGCTGGCCTGGACCGGGGAGTTCCTGACGACGGTGCTGTCCTAGGCGGACGGGTCGCCCGGGGCGGACGCGTCCCGGGTCGGTGCCGGCCCGGGTCGGTGCGGGCCCGGACAGGCGGGTCCTGGACGGACGTGCTCTGTGACGGAGGGGCGGGTGGCGCGCGGCGGGCGGCCCGCCCCTCCGCCGTGTCCCCGCTTTCCTCTGCCGTGACCGCGCCTCATCCGCGGACCCACTGCGCGCCGCCGTGTCCGTACAGCCTCCGCGGTCCCACGGCGCGTCGCGGTGTCCGTGGGTCTTCGGCGTGTCCGCCGGCCCAAGGCGTGTCCGTGGCCCTGCGGCGTGTCGGTGGACCTACGGCGTGTCCGCGTCGCCGCCGGGCCGGAACAGCGTCGTGGCGAGCTCGCGGAACGTCTCCTCGGGGTCGCCTCCGCCGAGCGCGTCGTCGAGGTTGTGCGCCAGCAGCAGCGTGGCGAAGCCGTGGGCCAGTGACCAGGCGGCGACGCCCGCCAGCCGGGCCTCCACCCCACGGTCGCGGTCCGGGACCCCGGCCACGGCGTCCCGCAGCGCGGCGCCGGAGAGCGCCTGCGCGGTGACCAGTTCGACGTCCTCGGGCCGCAGCAGCTGAGGGCTGAACATCACCTGGAAGTGCGCCGGGTGCTCCCGGGCGAAGCGGACGTACCGCACGCCTGCCTCGCGCAGGTCGTCCGCCCGGCGCAGGGCGTCGGCGAGCAGTTCGTGCCCCTCGGCGGCGATGGCGGTGAGCAGACCCGTGCGGTCCTTGAAGTGGTGGGCGGGCGCGGCGTGCGAGACGCCGGCCCGGCGGGCGAGGTCGCGCAGGCTCAGCGCCGCCGGGCCCTCGGCGGCGATGGCCTCCAGGGCGGCGGACATGATCGCGCGCCGCAGGTCGCCGTGATGGTACGGGCGGTCCGGCGGCGTCGGGCGGGTGGTGACCATGGGGCCAGGTTACTCCGATCTGGTCATTGACAAGTTCCCTCCTGCGGGCCCAATCTGGACAGTGACAAGTTCAGGCTCTTCCCTTCTTCCCTCGCCGACGGTGGAGGCATCCCATGACGGAGCAGACCGGAACCACGGCCCCTGCGGCGGCCCCGACAACGGCCCCGGCAGAGGTCGGCCCCGCCGAGGTCCGCCGGATCTGGCACCTCCTCGAGCCGCTGCACGCGGTGCTCTACTACGCCCCGGAGGCCTTCGAGGAGGCGGCCGCCCTGGGCTACGACGTGCGGGAGCGGTGGCCCGCCTACTTCGCCTTCCGGGCCGCCCCGCTCGGAGCCGTCGGCGCGGTGCGCGCGGCCTCGGCCTTCTACAGCATGAGCCCGCGGATGGTGGAGCGGCAGCTGCCGGCCGTGTGGCGGGTGGCGAGCCCGGAGGAGGTCCTCGCGGCGCGGCTGCGCGGCGTGGACCGCACCTACCGCTCACTGTTCGGCGAGCGGGTGGCCGGCCCGGAGATACGCGCCGCCGCCGCGCTCGCCCGGCGCGCGGCCGAGGCCGCCGACCTCGCCGGCAGGCCGTTGGCCGCGGCCAACGCCGAGTTGCCGTGGCCCGACGAGCCCCACCTCCAGTTGTGGCAGGCGGCGACGATCCTGCGCGAGCACCGGGGCGACGGTCATGTGGCCGCGCTGATGGCGGCCGGGCTCGACCCGGTGGAGGCACTGGTCTCCTTCGAGGCGATCGGCGCCGCCAGTCGGCAGACCCTCGCCAGTCGGGAGTGGAGTGCGCCGGAGTGGGAGGCGGCGCGCAGCCGGCTGGCCGGTCGCGGCCTGGTGACGGAGGGCGGGGCGGCCACGGAGGCGGGCAGGGCGCTGCGTGAGCGTGTCGAGCGGGAGACCGACCGGCTGGCCTCGGCGCCCTGGCGGGCGACGGGCGCGCAGGAGACCGCCCGACTCGCCGATCTGCTGGGCGACTTCTGGGTGGCGGTGATCGCCTCGGGCCTGCTGCCGGCCGACAACTCCCTGGGCATAGGCAAGGTATGAGCCCGGCCGTCGCCGACTCGTACGAGTGAGGGCCGGAATGTCCGCTACCACCGGGGGCATGATCGCATCAGTTCGTGCAGTTCCGACACGACCGGAGGTAGCGAACTATGCGCAACAGAAGGCCGGGCGGCGACCGCCGACGAGCCCTCGGTGTCCTTTCCGCGATCGGCGCGGCGGCGGTATTGGTCTCAGGGTGCGAGGTGCCGGAAGGCACCCTCGACAACTCGCCCTCCGATCACGCCGGTTCGCCGACCGGCCCGCCGGCGGCCGCGGGGCGGGCCGTCAGCCCGCTCGACAACCCGGACGGCACCAAGCCGGGCCTCGCGGTGGTGTCCTCGGACGCCGACCGCGCCAAGGCCCGTGACCTGATCGAGAAGGTGGACGTGAAGGGCCGCGGCCCCAAGACGGGCTACGACCGCGACGAGTTCGGCGAGGCCTGGCTGGACACCGCCGACGTCCCCTTCTCCCGCAACGGCTGCGACACCCGCAACGACCTGCTGAAGCGGGACGGGGACGGGCTGGAGTTCCGCTCCGGCTCGAACTGCGTGGTCGTGAAGATGACGCTCGCGGACCCCTACACAGGGAAGGAGATCGACTGGGCCAAGGCGGACGCCGCCGAGGTGCAGATCGACCACGTGATGGCGCTGTCCTACGACTGGCAGATGGGCGCCTCCCGCTGGTCGAAGGACAAGCGGAAGGCCATCGCCAACGACCCGCTCAACCTGCTGCCGGTGGACGGCCCCACCAACTCGTCCAAGGGGGACTCCGGCCCGGCGGCCTGGGTCCCGCCGAGCAAGAAGATTCGCTGCGCCTACGCGGTGCGCTTCGCCCAGGTCTCCCTGAAGTACGAACTCCCGGTGACCAAGGCGGACAAGGCGGCCATGCTCAAGCAGTGCGGCGGCTGACGCGATCCAGGCCCAGGCCCAGGCCCAGGCCCAGGTCTCGGTGCCGGTGTCGGTGCCGGCCTCGGCCCTGGCGCGTTCGCGGTGACGGCCACCGAACAGGCCGCGGGGCCGCCCCCCGTGTGGACGGAGGACGGCCCCGCGGCCGGTGCGACGACTTCGGTGCGACGACCGGGAGGGTGACTCAGAGGTTGTCGAGGTCCACGATCTTGCCCTTGGGGGCGTCGGTGGGGACCGGCTTGCCGTAGTCGCTGAACTTCAGGGAGGCCGGGGAGCCGCTCTCGGTGGTGTCGACCTGCAGCAGGTAGGGCTCGCCCTCGGTGGCGACGTACAGCGTGGTGGAGCCCTTGCCCTCCTTCGCCGTGACGGTGAAGGCCGGGGTGCCGGCGAGCTCGGTCTCCTTGCCGCGCTTGGAGCCCGCGGTGCTCGCGGTCTTGAGCTCCCCGAGGATGGTGTCGAGGTTGCACATCTCCGCCACGTCGCCTGCGCCGTCGGCCGAGGTCTTGGCCCACTTGCCGCCGATCATGTCGACCATCGCGTCGAGGGTCGCCGCGTCCTGGTCCTTGTTCTGTGCGCGCAGGGACTTCTCGTCCAGCTTCATGTAGAGCGTCTTCTCGGTGCTGATGATCTCCATGGTGCCCTCGCCCTCAGGGCTGATGGTCCCCGCGCACGCGCCCTTCTTGTCCATGGCGATGTCCATGGCCATCGTCTTGCCGGTCTCCTCGTCGGGCACCAGACCCTTGAAGCGCAGGGACTCGGCGTCCGTGGTGGCCTTCACGGCCTTGTCGGCGATCTGCTCGCCGGACAGGCCCGCGAAGGCCTCCTGGCCGGCGCTGCCCTTGGAGTCCTTCGAGCCCTTGGAGTCCTTGGCGTCCGTGCCGGACTGGCAGCCGGTGACGAGCAGAACGGCGGTGGCGGCGGCCGCGGTCAGCCGGGCGGCGGTACGGGTGGAAGAGCGCATGGCAGGTGGTTCCTTCTCAGGTCCTGGAGACAGCGGCAGGTGTCCCGGCGGCCGCGACGACGCACTGCACGGGCCGGTCGAACAACACCATGACAACATGAATGTGTGAACGGGGTCAACCAGGTTCACAAATTGATGGCCGTACACGCTGTGAACCAGGAGCCCAGATGGCTATGCTCTGCTCGAAGCCGTCCGAGGGGAGTGCCTGGTGCAGGACAACGCGACCGAGGTGACGGCCGCCGACATCGCCCGGCTCGCCGGTGTGGGACGGGCGGCGGTCAGCAACTGGCGTCGCCGGCACGGGGATTTCCCGAAGCCGGTCGGTGGCACGGAGAGCAGTCCGGCGTTCCTCCTCGCGGACGTGGAGGAGTGGCTGCGGCGGCAGGGGAAGCTGGTCGAGGTCCCGCTGCGGGAGCGGGTCTGGCAGCAGGTGTCCGGGCACCCCGAGAGCCCGGCCGCCGCTCTGGTGCAGGCGGGCTGCGTCCTGCTGCTGGTGCACGAGCGGCCCACCCGCTGGCTGGAGATCGCCGCCGGTTCCGACGAACGGCTCGCCGCCCTCCTGCCGGCGGACCTCGAACAGACCGTCACCCGCCGCCTCGGTGGCGGCCCGGCCTCCGCGGAGGCGGGCCCGCCGAGCGGCCCGCGGGCCGTCCGGGTGCCCACCGGCCCCGAACTCCTGCCCTCCGCGGCCCTGTTGCGCGGCGTGGCCGAACTGGCCGCGGAGAGCGGCCCGCGCCAGACCTACGAGTTCCTCCTCGACCGGTTCGTCGACCTCCGCCACCACGCCCTCACCCCGCCCGACCTGGCCGGGTTGATGGCCGACCTCGCCGAGACCGTCCCCGGGCCGGGCGGCGACGGGGGCGACGGCGACCGCACGTCGCCCCGGGTCGTCCTCGACCCGGCCTGCGGTACCGGCGCCCTGCTGCGTGCCGCCGCCTCCCGGCCCCGCCCCGAACCGGAACTCCTCGGCCAGGACAGTGCCCCCGCGCTCGCCGCGCTCGCCGCCCTGCGTCTCGCCCTGCACACCCCGGGCCCGGTGCACACCGCCCCCGGCGACACGCTGCGGGCCGACGCGTTCTCCACGGTGCGGGCCGACGCGGTCCTGTGCCATCCGCCGTTCAACGAGCGCAACTGGGGCCACGAGGACCTCGCCTACGACCCCCGCTGGGAGTACGGCTTCCCCGCGCGCACCGAGTCCGAGCTGGCCTGGGTCCAGCACGCCCTCGCCCGGCTCAAGGACACCGGCACCGCCGTGCTGCTGATGCCGCCGGCCGCCGCCTCGCGCCGCTCCGGCCGCCGGATCCGTGCCGACCTGCTCCGCCGGGGCGCGCTGCGCGCGGTGATCGCCCTGCCCGCCGGGAGTGCGCCCCCGCACAGCCTTCCGCTCCACCTGTGGGTGCTGCGCCGCCCCGGCGTCGCACCGGCCCAGCCCCGGCTGCTGCTCGTCGACACCGCCGGCGGCGCGGGGGGCCGCCCGGAGACCGACCGGCGCGACGTCCGCGAGACCGCCCTGAACGCCTGGCGGTCCTTCGACCGCGCCGGTGACGTGTCGGAGGAACCCGGCCGGGTTCGCGCGGTCGCGGTGATCGACCTGCTGGACGACGACGTCGACCTGACCCCGGCCCGGCAC
>NZ_JBRIOU010000001.1:89028-90948 GCF_053474865.1 Streptomyces sp. CO7 | reverse complement strand
ACCACGACGTCCTCGCCGGCACGGCCCCCTCCGGTGCGCTGCCCGACGACGGCACCGGCGGCGAGGACACGGTCCTCACGCGGGCCGGGGACGTCGTGCTGCCCGTGCTCGGGGGCGAGCCCGTGGCCCGTGTGGTCGACGACCAGGCGGCCGGCGCGGTCCTCGGCCGCAATCTGGTCCTGCTGCGGCCCGACCCCGACACCCTCGACCCCTGGTTCCTCGCCGGATTCCTGCGGGGCACCGCCAACCAGCGCCGGGCCAGCAGCTTCGCCTCCACCGCCACCCGCCTCGACGTACGCCGCCTGAGGGTGCCCAGACTTCCGTTGGAGGACCAGCGCCGCTACGGCGACCGCTTCCGCGCCCTCGACGAGTTCGAGGCCGCCCTGCGCCAGGCCGCCGCCCTCGGCGCCCGCCTCGTCCGCGGCACCTACGACGCCCTCACCGACGGCGTCCTGCCCCCGGTCTGACACCTCCTCGCCGCAGAACGGCGAAAGGGCCGCCCCGGTGGGGGCGGCCCTTTCGCCGTGTCAGGGTGGCGACCGGTGGGCGGTCGCGCGGCGTGCGGGTCAGGGGGTCTTGAGCTCCCAGACGACCGGGTCGGACATGAAGTCCGGGGTGACCGACAGGTCGATGGTCTTGGCGCCCGCCTCGACGCTGAAGCCGTAGACGAGGGTGGCCTTCTTGCCCGGGGCGACGGTGCCCGCGTTGAGCTCCAGGTCGGAGTCGAAGTCGAACACCTGCGAACCGGGGGTGCCGTTCTTGCCGGCGGTCGCGTCGACCATGAGGTTCGCCAGCTTGTAGTTCTTGCCGGTGGTGTTCTCCACGACGACCGTCACCTTGTACGCGTCGTTGCCCTTCTCATGGCCCGCGGAGACGTCGCTCGGAGTGAACTTGGCGATCTTGTCGATGCTGACGGTGACGCCGTCCTCCCACTCCGCCATCTGGTCGATGGTGAAGGGCTTGCCGTCCGCGGCCTCGCCCTCGGCGCCCGCCTCTTCCGCGGTCTCCTCGGTGCCCGGGTCCAGCGGGGCGCTCGTGCCGGCCTCCTTCTCGAGCCGGTCGAGGTCCTTGGCGATGTCGTCGCCCAGCTTGTTGACCACGAAGACCGAGACGATCGTGATGGCGGCCGCGGCCACGACGGCGATGGCGCCGAGCACCACACCGGTGACGGCCGCGCCCTTGTTGGTCGCCTCGCCGGCCTTCGCCTTGCTGATGCCGATGACGCCGAAGACCACCGCGAGGACGCCGAGGACGCCGCCGAACACGGAGAGGATCACCGTGACGGCGAGGATGAGGGCGATGATGCCGCACACCAGACCGGCGGTGCCCATGCCGTTCTTCGGCGGCTGCTGGTACGGCGGCATGGGCGGCGGTACGGGCGCGTAAGGCATCTGCTGGGACATCAGGGTTCCCCCTCCAAGGGTCGTGATCGCCGCCCGTTGTCGTGTCCACGTGCAGCACCCCAAGGAGATCACGTGTTGTGAACCCGATCAACCAGAATCAAGCGCCGAGACGGTCTTGTGATGATTCGGGGACTCAAGTGTGAACAGTCCCGCGGGGGCGTCCAGGGTGAGGAGGGAGGTGGCGGATCCGCTCCGGAGAGGTTCCGGCGTCCGACCTGACGTTCCGCCAGATGGTGTCGGCAAACGTGTGGACCGGATCAACCATCATGCACACACTTACGGAGCAAGGCTCCGTGTACGCCATGATCCCGTGGCTACGCTCGGGTACACCGATTGAGGGAGTCGGAACGGGTCCGGCAACAGGTGGCCGCACACCCGCAAGGTCTCGCCGCCGCTCCGGCCCAGGCAGGCGGCGTCCTGCTGCTGGTGCACGAGCGGCTTGTCCGCTGGCTGGAGATCGCCGTCACGGCGACCGTTTCCGCGCCCTCGACGAGTTCGAGGCCGCGCTGCGCCGCAC
>NZ_JBRIOU010000001.1:88277-88928 GCF_053474865.1 Streptomyces sp. CO7 | reverse complement strand
GCGCACCGCCTCCGGCTGCGATCCGGAAACGGATCCCGTACTCCGGGGCCAGGCGTGCGAACCGGCCAGTACCCTGCTCGAAGCCGTCGATACAACACAGGAGATGCCATGCAGGGCCAGGGCCATCACCACCCGGTCACGCCGCCGCCGCCCACCGGACTGCTGGTGTTCCTGCGGATCCTCTTCGTGGCGATCGCGCTCGGCAGCATCGGCTTCCTGATGTGGGTGCCGATGATGCGACTGGCGATCGTCACCCGCAAGGCCGTCGACTGGGTGCTCTGCGGACTCTCCTTCGTCCTGCTGGTCGTCTCCATGGCGCTGCTGCTGTCAGAGCCGGACGAGGAGGTCGACACCCCCGCCGAGACGGTCGGCGTACTGCTGCTGTTGATCACGCTGCTCGCCGTCGTCTCCTACTACCTGGCCGTCGACATCCGGCACTTCGACGAGCGGCGCCGGCTCGCGGACGCCGCGCTCGCCGGGCACGGGCCCCGTCACGGTCACACCGGGGCGTACGGCTACCCGCAGAACACCGGCCCCTACGGCTACCCCGTGCTCCCGCAGCAGCAGGGGCAGCCCGGCACCTGGTCCGGCGGAGGCCACGCGCCCACCCCGAACCACACCTCCACCCCGAACCACACGTCGACGCCGAAC
>NZ_JBRIOU010000001.1:87186-88177 GCF_053474865.1 Streptomyces sp. CO7 | reverse complement strand
CACACGCCCCCGCCGCCCACCACCCCCGCGCCCGGCGGCCGCATCGACCAGGTGCGCGCCGAGCTCGACGAGCTCAGCGAACTGCTGCGCAAGCAGGACGGCGGCCCGGAGGACGCCAGGTGACCACCACCACCGGGCGCGTCATCGCCGGGCGCTACGAACTGTCCACGCTCATAGGCCAGGGCGGCATGGGCCAGGTGTGGACCGCCTACGACCGCCGCCTCGACCGGCGCGTCGCCGTCAAGCTGCTGCGTCCCGACCGCGTCGCCGGGGCCGAGGCGGAGGAACTGCGCCGCCGCTTCCTGCGCGAGTGCAGGGTCACCGCCCAGGTCGACCACCCCGGCCTGGTCACCGTCCACGACGCGGGCAGCGAGCAGGACGACCTGTTCCTGGTCATGCAGTACGTCGACGGCGCGGACCTCGCCGACCACCTCGCCGAGCACGACCCCTACCCCTGGCCGTGGGCGGCCGCCGTCGCCGCCCAGCTGTGCGCGGTGCTCAGCGCGGTGCACGCGGTGCCGATCGTCCACCGCGACCTCAAGCCGCGGAACGTCATGGTCAAGCAGGACGGCACGGTGACCGTGCTGGACCTCGGCGTGGCCTCCGTGATGGATTCCGACACCACCCGCCTCACCCACACCGGCTCGCCCATCGGCTCGCCCGCCTACATGGCGCCCGAGCAGGCCATGGGCGGCGCCGTCGGCCCCTACACCGACCTGTACGCGCTCGGCGTGGTGCTGCACGAACTCCTCTCCGGCGAGGTCCCGTTCGCCGGGACCACCGCGCTCGGGGTCCTGCACCGGCACCTCTACGACCCGCCGCTGCCGCTGCGCCGGCTGCGCGCCGAGGTCCCCGAGCCGCTGGAGCGCCTGGTGCTGCGGCTGCTGGAGAAGGACCCGCAGAACCGCCCGTCCTCCGCCCAGGAGGTCTACGAGGCACTGCTGCCGCTGCTCCCCGAGCGGGGACTGCCCAGCGGCGCGCCCCTGGACCC
>NZ_JBRIOU010000001.1:86487-87086 GCF_053474865.1 Streptomyces sp. CO7 | reverse complement strand
GCCCGTCACCCCGCCGCCCGCCGCCGGCCCGGCGGCCTCCAGGGCGGGCAAGCCGGCCGTGGCCGACGCCGTGGACGAGGTCAAGCGGCTGCTCGGCGACGGGCGGATCACCCAGGCCGTGGACCTCCTCGGCGCGATCCTCCCGGACGCCGCCCAGCAGCACGGCGAGCGCTCCCCGGTGGTGCGCACCCTGCGCAAGCTGTACGCCGCCACCCTGATGGACGACGGCCAGTACCGCCGCGCCCTGCCCGAGCTGCGCCGCCTCGCCGAGGAACGCGCCGCCGAGGCCGGACACGACGACCGGCAGGCGCTCGGCTTCCGCTTCGACGCCGCGCTGTGCCTGGAGCAGCTCGGCGAGGCCACCGCCGCGCTCGCCGAGTACCGCGCGCTGCTGCCCGCCTACGAGAACCCGTACGCCGGCGGCGACCCGGCCCGCGCCCACGACCTGCGCCGCCGCATCGGGCACCTGCTGCTCGCCCTCGGCGACCGCCAGGCCGCGCACGACACCCTGGCCCGCCTGGCCCTGGACGTGGAACGCCTGCACGGCCCCGCCCACCCCCTGGTCGGCGACCTCCGGCGCACCCTCCAGTGGCTCGGCC
>NZ_JBRIOU010000001.1:84362-86387 GCF_053474865.1 Streptomyces sp. CO7 | reverse complement strand
CCCCCCGGCCGACCCCGTGACCGAGACCCGTACCGCCCGCACGGGCGGGCGATGTCGCCGGCGGCCTCACGCGCGACGTGACGGGCAACGTTGCGGCGGGACTTCCCGATCGTTGGCACGACGTTGGCGCCAAGGGCTGGTTCACAGCCCCGGCGCTGCCTACCATCGATCACCGCAAGACTTTGTGCACCAAAGCACAAACTCCAACGGGAGGTTTCCTTGCAACGCCGCCGTCGCCGTACCGCGCTCCTCCTCACCGCCGCCCTCGCGGCGCCACTGCTCACCGCCTGCGGAACCGAGGCGCACCCGGGCGCCGCGGCCGTGGTGGGCGGGGAGCGGATCACCCAGGCCCAGGTCGAGGAGCGGGTCCGCGAGGTGCGCGACGCGCAGCGCGCCGTGGTCCCCGACGACGAGCAGTACCGGCAGGTCGTGTCCCAGTCCGGCTCCCTGGCCCGGTTCACCGTGCAGTCCATGGTGATCGACCGGGTGCTGCACCACGCCGCCGAGGAGGCGGGCGTCACCGTCACGCCCAAGAAGGTCCAGGACCTGCGGACCAACCTGGAGCGGCAGCTCGGCGGGGAGAAGGGCCTGCGGAACACCTGGCTCCAGCAGTACGGCGTCGCCCCCGAGCGGCTCGAGGAGAACCTGCGTCTGCAGGTCGCGGCGGGCGAGCTGGCGCAGCGCCTGGGCACCGAGACCGACAGTCCCGCCTTCACGAAGGCGCTCACCGACGCCTCCAAGGACCTCGGCGTCGAGCTCAACCCGCGCTACGGGACCTGGGACGCGGAGAAGAGCGCGCGGGCGGACCTCAAGACCCCCTGGGTGCGGGACGTCGAGGCCTGAGCCGCGGGGCCGGGGGCGGGAGGCGGCGCACCGCTGCGTTACGTTCGAAGGGTGAACGCCAACGCCTCCCCCGACGCCCCCGGCCGCGTCGTCCTGCTCACCACCAGCCACCGGGTCGCCCCCGGCCTGCTGTCCTGGCCCGCCTGGCGTGTCCTGCGCGAGGCGGACCGGGTGCTCTGCGCGGACGGCTCGCACCCGCAGCTGCCGTACCTGCGGGAGGCCGGGGTGACGGTGGAGGAGGCCTCGCCCTCCGCCCGGGAACTGGTGGACGCGGCGGCCGGCGGGCGCACCGTGGTGGTGGTCGCCGGCGGCGAGGGCGAGCCCGCGCTGACCGACGGTCTGGCCCGGCTGGCCGTCTCCGGCCGCGTCCACATGCCCGACCTGGAGCTGCTCCCCGCCTCCTACGACCTGCCCGGCGCGCGGCTCCTGGATCTGGTCGCGGTGATGGACCGGGTCCGCACCGACTGCCCGTGGACCTCCCGGCAGACCCACGAGGGCCTCGCCAAGTACGCGCTGGAGGAGGCGTACGAGCTGGTCGAGGCGATCGAGACGGGCAACCGTGCGGAGCTGCGCGAGGAGCTGGGGGACGTGCTGCTGCAGGTCGTCTTCCACGCCCGGATGGCCGAGGAGGACGCCGAGGAGCCGTTCTCCGTGGACGACGTGGCGGGCGGCCTGGTCGCCAAGCTGATCCACCGGCATCCGCACGTCTTCGGCGAGGAGTCCGCGGCGACGCCGGAGGAGGTCGAGGAGCACTGGCTGCGGACCAAGGCGGTCGAGAAGCAGCGGTCCTCGGTCACCGAGGGGGTGCCGCTCGGGCAGCCGGCGCTGGCGCTCACCGCGAAGCTGGCCTCGCGGGCCCGCAAGGCGGGGCTCGACGCGGCGCTCCCCGCGGGCGAGGGCGTCGGCTACGAACTGCTCACCCTCGCCGTCCGCGCCGAGGAGGCGGGCGTCGACCCCGAGTCGGCCCTCCGCGCCGCCGCCCGCGCCTACCGCGACGCCATCCACACCGCCGAGGCGACGGCTGCCGGGGGCCCGGCGGGCACGTGACCCCGGCCCCGCGCAGGGCCTTGCCGCCGCTTACCCGCCCCCGATCACGCGGGCGTGCGGTCCCGTGCGACCGCGCCGCCCTGCGCCCACCCGTGCCGCGCCGGGCCACCCGATCGCTCTCCCGCGGCACGACGG
>NZ_JBRIOU010000001.1:80769-84262 GCF_053474865.1 Streptomyces sp. CO7 | reverse complement strand
GCCCCGCCCGCCCCGGAACTCTTCACCTGGGAGTTCGCGAGCGACCCGTACCCCGCCTACGCCTGGCTCCGTGAGCACGCCCCCGTGCACCGCACGCGGCTCCCCAGCGGGGTGGAGGCCTGGCTGGTCACCCGGTACGCCGACGCCCGGCAGACCCTCGCCGACCCGCGGCTGTCGAAGAACCCCGCGCACCACGACGAGCCCGCGCACGCCCGGAACCGGACCGGCATCCCGGGCGAGCGCAAGGCGGACCTGATGACGCATCTGCTGAACATCGATCCGCCGGACCACACCCGGCTGCGCCGCCTGGTCGCCAAGGCGTTCACCCCGCGCCGGGTCGCGGAGTTCGCGCCCCGCGTGCAGGAGCTCACCGACACCCTGATCGACGGCTTCGCCGCGCGCGGCAGCGCGGACCTGATCCACGACTTCGCGTTCCCGCTCCCCATCTACGCCATCTGCGACCTGCTCGGCGTCCCGCGCGAGGACCAGGACGACTTCCGCGACTGGGCGGGCATGATGATCCGCCACGGCGGCGGCCCGCGCGGCGGAGTGGCGCGCTCGGTGAAGAAGATGCGCGGCTACCTCGCCGAGCTGATCCACCGCAAGCGCGCCGCCCTGCCCGCGCGGCCGACGCCCGGCGAGGACCTGATCTCCGGTCTGATCCGCGCCTCGGACGAGGGGGAGCACCTCACGGAGAACGAGGCCGCCGCGATGGCGTTCATCCTGCTGTTCGCCGGCTTCGAGACGACGGTCAACCTGATCGGCAACGGCGCCTACGCGCTGCTCACCCACCCCGCCGAACGCGAGCGGCTGCAGCGCTCGCTGGCCGAGGGGGACGAGGCCCTCCTGGAGACCGGCGTCGAGGAACTGCTGCGCTTCGACGGCCCCGTGGAGCTGGCGACCTGGCGGTTCGCGACCGAGGAGCTGACCCTCGGCGGGCAGCGGATCGCGGCCGGCGATCCGGTGCTGGTCGTGCTGGCCGCGGCGGACCGGGACCCCGAGCGGTTCGCGGAGCCGGACACCCTCGACCTGTCCCGCCGCGACAACCAGCACCTGGGGTACGGGCACGGCATCCACTACTGCCTGGGCGCCCCGCTCGCCCGGCTCGAGGGCCGCACCGCGCTGGCGACCTTGCTCACTCGTCTGCCCGACCTCGAACTCGGAGCGGCGCCCGAGGAGTTGCGCTGGCGCGGCGGTCTCATCATGCGTGGCCTGCGGACTCTTCCGGTCGAGTTCACTCCCGAGCCGGGATCAAGTGGAAGCAATACTTCGACAGTTCTGTGATGTTCGTGTGTTCTCTGCGACATCGAGTTGTGACGAACGATGATCACCGGCTACGTTCCCGCACAGACGTGGCGACCCCGCCGGCGCAGTGCCGGACGTGGTCGCGCGCCCACAGCAGTCGACGAAAGGCATCCGCATGCTCTCCGGAAACGGTCGTCACCGCCGCCCCCGTCAGGCGCCGGCGGTCGTCGTCGCAGCCGGCGTGACCGGGTCCGCCCTCGCCCTGCCGCTGTTCGCGGCCACCGGCGCGAGCGCGGCCGACGGGGCGACCTGGGACCGGGTCGCCGAGTGCGAGAGCGGAGGTGCCTGGAGCGCCGACACCGGCAACGGGTTCTTCGGCGGTCTCCAGCTCACCCAGGACCAGTGGGAGGGCAACGGCGGCCTGTCGTACGCCTCCAGCCCGGCCGAGGCGAGCCGTTCGCAGCAGATCGCCGTGGCCGAGCGCATCCTCGCCGAGCAGGGCGCGACCCCGTGGCTCGCCTGCGGCGCGATGAACGGTCTGCGCGAGGACGCCCCCGCCGCCCAGGTGGACACCGGCGTGGACGCGCTGCGCACCGGTGACGTGACGGACTCCGGCTCCTTCGACGGCTCGGCCTCCGGCTGGGGGACCGCCGGCGGTGACCGCACCGGCGGCTCCGGCGCCGGGCGGGCGGACGAGGCGCGCGGCGCCGGCACGGCAGAGGCGGCCGGCGACGCCGACGAGGGGATGCTCCGGGGCGCGGGTCACGGCCTCTTCCCCGGCGCCGACTACTCTCCGGTGGACGGCGGGTCCCTGGACCTCGGCCAGGAGGCCGGCCAGGACCAGGGTCTGGACCTCGGCGAGGACCTGGGCCTGGTCGACACCGGCACCGGCGCCCCCGTCGTCCCGGACCTGCCCGAGGTCGGCGGCGGTGACGCGGGTGAGCACGGCGGCGGCCAGTCCGGCGACCACGGCGACACCGGCAACGGCAGCGGCAGCGGCGCAGGCGAGGGCAAGGGCGACGCGGACCAGGAGGAGACCGGCGACACCGGCTCGTCCGACGAGGACGCGCCGCTGTTCGACGGCGAGGGCGACCCGCTGTTCGGGGACGACACCCCGCTCTTCGGCGACGACGCCGCCGCGGAGGAGGACTCCGAGACCTCCTCCGGTTCCGGCCGCCACCGCGGCGGCAGCGCCGAGGAGACCACGGAGACCGCGAGCGGCTCCTCGGGCCGCCACGCGGCCCCCGCGGGCACCTACACCGTGCGGGCGGGCGAGAGCCTCGTCTCCATCGCCAAGTCCCAGGACGTCCAGGGCGGCTGGCGCGCCCTGTACGAGGCCAACGAGGACCTGATCGGGGACGACCCGGACCGTCTGGTGGCGGGCACGAAGCTGTCCGTCCCCGCCTGAACCGGGCCGGGGACGGGAGGGGACGAGACGATCAGGCAGGGTGAAAGCCGGGCAAAATCGGGGGAGTTACCCACCCTTTCGTCCTGGAATGTCTGATTCCGGAGAAGTGAGAGATGGGTCTCAGAAGCCCTGATCGTCTTTGAAATCCCGGCATGGGCGTGGCTAACGTCGAACCGCTCGCTCCAGCGGGCCCCGGCGGCCGTCACGCCTAATCCTGCCAACGGCCGTACGGGACATGTCGTCGCGTCATGCGCCGTAGGCAGGAGCGGGGGAACCAGGTAAGCGCCGTGTCCGGCAGCGAGATCGCCGGACCGGCTAGGGGTGAAGCCGTGCACCGGGAGGTGCGCGGCCGGGCGACCCTCATAGCCCGAACCCGACAGCTCACCTCGCAGGCGTCGGTGAGGGGATACCTCCATGTCGTTTTCCTGCCAGGGCAAGCACCGTCGCCCCTCCAAGGCCAAGCGCGCCATCGCCGTCGCCGGTCTCACCGGCGCCGTGGTGGCCGCCCCGCTGATCACCGCGGGCACCGCCTCGGCCGCCACCGAGTCCGAGTGGGACGCCGTCGCCCAGTGCGAGTCGGGCGGCGACTGGTCCATCAACACCGGCAACGGGTTCTACGGCGGTCTGCAGTTCACCAACCAGACCTGGGCCGGCTTCGGCGGCACCCAGTACGCCGCCCAGGCCAACCAGGCCACCAAGGCCCAGCAGATCGAGATAGCCGAGAAGGTCCTCGCCGAGCAGGGCCCGGGCGCCTGGCCGCACTGCGGCGTCGGCCTGTCCAGCTCCCCGTACCAGGGCGGCGCCGCCGAGGCCCCCGCCCAGGAGCAGGCCCCGCAGCAG
>NZ_JBRIOU010000001.1:62101-80669 GCF_053474865.1 Streptomyces sp. CO7 | reverse complement strand
CCCCGCAGCAGGAGGCCGCCCCGGCCCCCGCGCCGAAGGCCGAGAAGCCCGCCCAGCCCGCCAAGGCCGAGAAGCCGAAGAAGGCCGAGAAGGTCACGACGCCCACCGGCAAGAAGGTGCTCAAGGGTGACGGCGAGTACAAGGTCCGCAAGGGCGACTCGCTCAGCCGGATCGCCGAGCAGCACCACACCAAGGGCGGCTGGAAGAAGCTGTACAAGCTGAACAAGGACATCGTCCAGAACCCGCAGCTGATCTACCCGGGCCAGATGCTCCACCTGAGCTGACCCGTCGGACGGCGGGCTCCACCCGAGCCGGCCGTCCGCCCCCGTGGCAGCCCCGCCCCCGTGTTGCGTGATCCGCGCACGGGGGCGGGGCATTTGCACGTAATACGTCCGCCGACTTTTTGTTTCGGGTCGGAACAATTAATCTCCTGTTACCCCTCCGTAGAGGGGGCGACCGGCTGGCCGATCCCGTCCGGCCGGTTAGGCTCGGTCTCGCAGAGCCACGGAGGCTGTGCACCCCGTGCCGGACCAGGTGGTCCGGCGCCACTCGCGTCACATCCCAGAAGGAGATGCTCGTGCCGTCCATCGACGTCGTCGTAGCCCGGGAAATCCTGGACTCCCGAGGCAACCCCACGGTCGAGGTCGAGGTCGGCCTCGACGACGGCAGCACCGGCCGTGCCGCTGTTCCGTCCGGCGCCTCCACCGGCGCCTTCGAGGCCATTGAGCTTCGCGACGGTGACAAGAACCGCTACCTCGGCAAGGGCGTGGAGAAGGCCGTCCTCGCCGTCATCGAGCAGATCGGCCCGGAGCTCGTCGGCTACGACGCCACCGAGCAGCGCCTGATCGACCAGGCGATGTTCGACCTGGACGCCACCGACAACAAGGGCTCCCTCGGCGCCAACGCCATCCTCGGCGTCTCCCTCGCCGTGGCCCACGCCGCCTCCGAGGCCAGCGACCTGCCGCTCTTCCGCTACCTGGGCGGCCCCAACGCGCACCTGCTGCCGGTGCCGATGATGAACATCCTGAACGGCGGCTCGCACGCCGACTCCAACGTGGACATCCAGGAGTTCATGATCGCGCCGATCGGCGCCGAGTCGTTCTCCGAGGCCCTGCGCTGGGGCACCGAGGTCTACCACACCCTCAAGAAGGTGCTGAAGACCAAGGGCCTGGCCACCGGCCTCGGCGACGAGGGCGGCTTCGCCCCCAACCTCGGTTCCAACCGCGAGGCCCTCGACCTGATCCTCGAGGCGATCAAGGAGGCCGGCTACACCCTCGGCAGCCAGATCGCCCTCGCCCTCGACGTCGCCGCCTCCGAGTTCTACAAGGACGGCAAGTACCTCTTCGAGGGCAAGGAGCGCTCCGCCGCCGAGATGACGGAGTACTACGAGGAGCTCGTCGCGGCCTACCCGCTCGTCTCCATCGAGGACCCGCTGTTCGAGGACGACTGGGACGGCTGGAAGACCATCACCGACAAGCTGGGCGACAAGGTCCAGCTCGTCGGCGACGACCTCTTCGTCACCAACCCGGAGCGCCTGGGCCGCGGCATCGAGGAGGGCGCCGCCAACGCCCTGCTGGTGAAGGTCAACCAGATCGGCTCGCTGACCGAGACCCTGGACGCCGTCGAGCTCGCCCAGCGCAACGGCTTCAAGTGCATGATGTCCCACCGCTCCGGCGAGACCGAGGACGTCACCATCGCCGACCTCGCCGTCGCCACCAACTGCGGCCAGATCAAGACCGGCGCCCCGGCCCGTTCCGAGCGCGTCGCCAAGTACAACCAGCTGCTGCGCATCGAGGAGATCCTCGACGACGCCGCGGTGTACGCCGGCCGCAGCGCCTTCCCGCGCTTCAAGGGCTGACACCCCGGCCCCCGGGCCGCGACGCCCGACGGTGTGCCCCCGCAGCTCCGGCTCCGGGGGCACACCCCTGTCCGGATCCCGCGTGCCCGCTGCGTGCCCCGCTGCGCGCGGCCGCGCCCCGGCGTCACGTACCGTGTGCGGGGAAGAAGACGCGGGACGGCCGCCAGGACGGTCGCGCGGCACAGCAGGCACACGGCACGCCGACGGGGAGGCGCGGAGAAGATGGCGCAGAACCGGGACCGGTTCTCCACGACCACCCGGCTGCGGCTGCTCGGTGAGCAGACCGCCGCCCGCGTCTACCGCTCCCAGACCCGTCGCCAGGCCCGCCGTTCCCGGCTGACCGGCCGGGCGGCGCTGCTCGCCCTGGTGCTGTGCACCCTGATCGTCGCCCTGGCCTACCCGACCCGGCAGTACGTCGCCCAGCGAGCCGAGATCGCGAAGCTGGAGGAGGAACGCGACGCCGCCCGCGAGCGGGTGGAGGACCTGCGCGACCTCAAGGCGCGCTGGAAGGACGACGCCTATGCCGAGCAGCGGATCCGCGAGCGGCTCCACCAGCTGCGGCCGGGCGAGACCGGGTTCACCGTGCGCGGTGCCGCCTCGGCGCCCCGGCAGGACGCCGGACGGCCCACCGCGGACCGCCCCTGGTACGACATCCTGTGGGAGGACGTCGACACGGCGGACGAGACGGACCGGGCCGACGCCGCCCGGGCCGCCGGCCGCGCGGACGCCGCCCGCTGACGACCGACCGCCCCACCCGTAGAGCGAGAGAGCAGAACCCCAGGCATGGAAACGCCCCCGCCGCCCACCGAGCGCACCGAGCCCACCGACGCGGACGTCGAGGCGTTCCAGCTCCAGCTGGGCCGTCCCCCGCGCGGGCTGCGCGCCATCGCGCACCGCTGCCCCTGCGGGCAGCCGGACGTCGTGGAGACCGCGCCGCGACTGCCGGACGGCACGCCCTTCCCGACCACGTACTACCTGACCTGCCCGCGCGCCGCCTCCGCGATCGGCACGCTGGAGGCGGACGGCGTGATGAAGGAGATGACCGAGCGCCTCGCCTCCGACCCGGAGCTCGCCGCCGCCTACCGCGCCGCCCACGAGGACTACATCCGGCGCCGCGACGAGATCGAGGTGCTCCAGGGCTTCCCCAGCGCGGGCGGCATGCCCGACCGGGTCAAGTGCCTGCACGTCCTGGTCGCGCACTCTTTGGTGGCCGGTCCGGGCGTCAACCCGCTGGGCGACGAGGCCATCGCGCTGCTGCCCGAGTGGTGGCGCAAGGGCCCCTGCGTGACGCCGCAGGGCTGCGCCGCGCCGGAAGAGGGGGAGGCGCAGTGACCCGGGTCGCCGCCGTCGACTGCGGAACCAACTCCATCCGGCTGCTGGTCGCCGACGCCGACCCGGCGACCGGCGAGCTGACCGACCTCGACCGCCGGATGACCATCGTGCGGCTCGGCCAGGGCGTGGACCGCACCGGCCGGCTCGCCCCCGAGGCGCTGGAGCGCACCTTCGCCGCCTGCCGCGAGTACGCCGCCGTGATCGAGGAGCACGGCGCCGAGCGGATCCGCTTCGTCGCCACCTCCGCCTCCCGGGACGCCGAGAACCGCGACGAGTTCGTGGCCGGTGTCCTCGCCATCCTGGGCGTCGAGCCCGAGGTGATCACCGGCGAGCAGGAGGCCGAGTTCTCCTTCACCGGCGCCACCCGCGAACTCGCGGGCCGCACCGACCTGGCCAAGCCCTACCTGGTCGTGGACATCGGCGGCGGCTCCACCGAGTTCGTCGTCGGCGACGACCGGGTGCGCGCCGCGCGCTCGGTGGACGTCGGCTGCGTGCGGATGACCGAGCGCCACCTGGTCGAGGACGGCACGGTGGTGGACCCGGCGACGGACGAGCGGATCGCCGCCATACGCGCCGATGTGGAGGCCGCCCTGGACCTCGCGGAGGAGACCGTCCCGCTGCGCGAGGCCCGGACCCTGGTGGGCCTGGCCGGCTCGGTCACCAGCGTCTCGGCGATCGCCCAGGACCTGCCGGAGTACGACTCCGCCGCCATCCACCACTCCCGCGTCCCCTACGAGCGGGTCCGCGAGATCACCGGACGGCTGTTGGGCTCGACGCACGCCGAGCGGTCGCGGATCCCCTCGCTGCACCCCGGCCGGGTCGACGTGATCGGCTCCGGAGCCCTGGTGCTGCAGGCGGTCATGGAGCGGATCGGCGCCGAGGAGGTCGTGGTCAGCGAGCACGACATCCTCGACGGCATCGCCTGGAGCATCGCCTGAACGACCGCCCGGGCCACGGCCCTGTGCCGCGCGTGACATGAGTCACACCACCGGTGCGGACCGGGAGGGCAACCCTCCCGGTCCGCACCTGTTTGTCCCCGGCGCCGGTCGGGCGGCCTGCGGCGGGCCAGGCGAAAGACCAGGGCGGATCCCGTCAACCCCTCGTAAAATCCAGCGGGTTGATCACCGTCCGCGCGTCGCGCACGGCGGCCCGGGGGAGGGCCCGGCGGTGGTCCCGCAGCTCTTCGCCACACCCGCGCATCTCGCCCCAGGAGGCATGTCCGTGCAGAAACGCCGTTACCTGGCAGTGGCCGCCGCTCTCGCCGTGACCGCGCCCGTCGCCCTGTTCGCCGCCTCGACGGCCTCCGCGGAGACGTCGGCGCCGGTGGTCGCCCAGGCCGGGTCCACCGTCCAGGAACTGGAGAAGGCCCTCGAGGAGGCGCGCACCGCCTACGGCGACGCCATCCGCGCCCGGATCGAGGCGTACGACAAGCTCGAGGCCCTCCTCGACTACGACAAGGACAACCCGCCGGCCGTGGTCGTCGCCGCCGACGAGGCCAGGAAGGCCGCCGACGAGGCCAAGACCGCCCTCGACGCCGCCGTGACGCGCGTCGAGAACGCCAGGACCGCGCTGGCCGAGGCGGACGAGGCGGGCAAGGCCGCCGCCGAGCAGGAGCTGTCCGACGCCGAGCTCGCCCTCGAGGGCGCCCGGCAGGCCCACGTCGAGGCGGACGAGAAGGCCAAGGCGGCCGGCACGGCGCTCGACGACGCCCGGGTCGACGCCGCGCGCGTGTACGAGCTCGCGAAGCAGGCCGAGAAGACCGCCAAGGAGAAGGCGGAGGCCGCCGAGAAGGCCCTCGACGACGCCAAGAAGTGCACCAAGGTCAAGGAGCTGAAGTCGAGGGCGATCGGTCTGCCCGAGCAGTTGGTCGCCGGAGACCGGGTGCCCTTCACCTTCCGGATCACCAACAACACCGAGCACACCGTCGACGTCGAGCCGCTGACCTTCATCGTCCTCGACACCGCGGGCGCCGACCAGGACGACCTCGCGGTCGAGTGGAAGAGCGGTGACGGCTGGGTCGAGCTGGAGCCCGCCGAGAGCCCCACGGTGGTCTTCGAGGACCTGAAGCCCGGCGAGCGCGCCAAGATCAAGATGCGCCTGACCGTCGACAAGGACACCCCGAAGAGCCACATCCACGCGTCCTTCGCCGCGGACCCGGTCAAGGGCTCCGTCCCGTGCCTGTACGGCCCGATGAAGAACTACGGGATCGACGTCCTGCCCGCCGGCAGCACCCCGAGCCCGACCCCTAGCGACGGCGCCTCGCCGAGCCCGACCCCGATCACGACGGCGACCCCGGCCCCGAGCGCCACCTCGAGCACCGCGCCGCAGGGCGGCACCGGCAACCTGGCCGCGACCGGCTCCACGGTGACCCCGGTGGCCCTGGCCGCCGCCTCCGCACTGGTGCTGGGCGCCGGCGCGGTGGTCGTCTCCCGCCGCCGCAAGGCGGACGCCCGGTCCTGACCCGGTCCCACGCCGCGGCCCGGCGGCGCGCCTCGGCGCACCGCCGGGCCGCGGCGTGTCCAGGACCGTCCGGACCTGCTCGGGTCCTCCCCGGGCCCTCCTCGGCCCCTCCACGAAGAACCTTCGTGAACTTCTTCACAAGGAATTGGCCCCGGGAGGGCGACAAGCGGCGCGACGAGCGGTCGGCAGGGGGCGGAACGCACGGTTCCGCGCATCCGTGCGGGGGGTTCGCCGTGCGGGGCGCCCGGATGCGCGCTCTTGTGTTTCGCGCTCCTCACACGGTCCTTATATGGACAAGGAGCAGCTCACGGGCCATGGACAACGAGAGGAAGGTGCACACCGTTCCCCTCCGGCGTAATGATCTGGGTCACGTGAGCCGCGCAGTGTAGCAGAGCACCGGTAGAAGCTTGTGAAGGGGCGCACGAAGGTCACCCCCCGAAGAGGTGGATACTCGATGCCATGAGCACCACGGAGCGTCCCAGGATCCTCGTTGTAGGCGGTGGGTACGTAGGCCTGTACGCGGCACGACGCATTCTGAAGAAGATGCGCTTCGGCGAGGCGACCGTCACGGTCGTCGACCCGCGCTCGTACATGACCTACCAGCCCTTCCTCCCCGAAGCCGCCGGCGGCAACATCTCGCCGCGCCACGTCGTCGTCCCGCTGCGACGCGTGCTGCGCAAGGCCGAGGTGCTGACCGGTCGCGTCACCACCATCGACCAGGACCGCAAGGTCGCCACGGTCGCCCCGCTCGTCGGCGAGGCCTACGAGCTCCCCTTCGACTACCTCGTGGTCGCGCTGGGCGCGGTCTCGCGGACCTTCCCGATCCCGGGTCTGGCCGAGCAGGGCATCGGCATGAAGGGCGTGGAGGAGGCCATCGGCCTGCGCAACCACGTCCTGGCCCAGCTGGACAAGGCCGACTCGACGAACGACGAGGAGATCCGCCGCAAGGCGCTCACCTTCGTCTTCATCGGTGGCGGCTTCGCCGGCGCCGAGACGATCGGCGAGGTCGAGGACATGGCCCGCGACGCGGCCAAGTACTACAAGAACGTGTCCCGTGAGGACATGCGCTTCGTCCTGGTCGACGCCGCGGACAAGATCCTCCCCGAGGTCGGCCCCAAGCTCGGCCAGTACGGCAAGCAGCACCTGGAGTCGCGCGGCGTCGAGGTGCACCTGTCCACCTCCATGGACTCCTGCGTCGACGGCCACGTGGTCCTGAAGAACGGCCTCGAGGTCGAGGCGGGCACCATCGTGTGGACCGCCGGCGTCAAGCCCAACCCGGTGCTGTCCCGCTACGGCATCGCCCTCGGCCCGCGCGGCCACGTCGACTGCGCCCCGACCCTCCAGGTCCAGGGCACCGACTACGTCTGGGCCGCGGGCGACAACGCCCAGGTCCCGGACCTGGTCGGCCGTGCGGCCGGCAACCCGAACGCCTGGTGCCCGCCGAACGCGCAGCACGCGCTGCGTCAGGCCAAGGTGCTCGGCGACAACGTCCTCTCAGCGCTGCGCGGCTTCCCGCAGAAGGACTACAAGCACGCCAACAAGGGCGCCGTGGCGGGTCTCGGCCTCCACAAGGGCGTGGCGATGATCGTCATGGGCAAGATGAAGATCAAGCTCAAGGGCCGTCTCGCCTGGTACATGCACCGTGGTTACCACGGCATGGCCATGCCGACCTTCAACCGCAAGATCCGTGTCCTCGCGGACTGGACCCTCGGTGCGCTGACCAAGCGCGAGGTCGTCTCGCTGGGCGCCATGGAGCACCCGCGCGAGGAGTTCTACGAGGCCGCCAAGCCGGCTCCGGCCGCCGCCGCGGCCACCCCGGCGCCGAGCGCCGTCGCCGCCGGCAAGACCGAGGAGAAGGCCAAGGCCTGACCTCGCGGTCACCTGCGTGAGCCCGAAGGGGCTGCCCACCTTCCGTGGTGCGGGCAGCCCCTTCGGGCTTTCCCGGCGTTGCTTTTCAGCCGATCGTTTGCTTTTCGGACGCCTGAGCCCGGCGGTGCCGATGTTTCGGGATGTTTCGTTGACCCGGGCTGTTTACAGCAGGTTCACAGTCGCCCTATGGTCCGGAGTGGGAGCGCTCCCACCCCCACGTTTCTATGTCATGCCCATGCACTGCAGTCGGGTGGACGGCCCGGCGGCGCACACCGGCATGACCGGCGAAAGGCACCTGCCGTGATCAGACTGACCAGCCGCTTACGCGGCATCAGGCGCAAGACCTCCCTGCTCACCGCTTTCGCGACTCTGCTCTCCGGTTTCGGTCTGGTGCTGCTGGCCCAGGGCCCGGCCGAGGCCCACGGCGTCGCCATGTCTCCGGGTTCCCGGACCTACCTTTGCTACAAGGACGCGATCACCGGCTCCGGTGCGGCCTCCCCGACCAACGCGGCCTGTGCGGCGGCCCTGGCCCAGAGCGGCTCCTCCTCCCTCTACAACTGGTTCGCGGTCCTCGACTCCAACGCCGGCGGCCGTGGCGAGGGTTACGTGCCCGACGGCACCATCTGCAGCGCCGGCGACCGCTCCCCGTACGACTTCAAGGGCTACAACCTGGCCCGCAACGACTGGCCCAAGACGCACCTGACCTCGGGCTCCAGCTTCCAGTTCAAGTACAGCAACTGGGCCGCCCACCCGGGTTCGTTCCGCGTCTACATCACCCGCCAGGGCTGGTCGCCCACCTCGCAGCTGAAGTGGTCGGACCTGTCGCTGATCCACACCGTCACCAACCCGCCCCAGACGGGCTCGGCCGGTGCCGACGGCGGCTACTACTCCTGGAACACCCCGCTGCCCTCGGGCCGCTCCGGTGACGCCCTGATCATGGTCCAGTGGGTGCGCTCGGACAGCAACGAGAACTTCTTCTCCTGCTCCGACGTCGTCTTCGACGGCGGCAACGGCAACGTCACCGGCATCGGCGGCAGCACCACGCCGAGCCAGCCGCCCACCAGCCAGCCGCCGACCAGCCCGCCGCCCACCAGCACGCCGCCGACCTCGCCGAGCCCCAGCTCCTGCATGGCGTCGTACAAGGTCGTGAGCTCCTGGGGCGGTGGCTTCCAGGGTGAGGTGCAGGTGATGAACCACGGCACCTCGGCGCTCAAGGGATGGCGCGTCAACTGGACGAACGCCAGTGGGACGTCCGTCGCCAGCCTCTGGAACGGCAACCTGACCACATCCGGATCCGCGGTGACGGTCACCAACGCCGCGCACAACGGCTCGGTGGCGGCCAACGGCACGACGACCTTCGGGTTCACGGCCAACTCGTCCGGAAGCAACCTGCCCACCGGCTCCATCTCCTGCACGGCCCTGTGACCGACCAGGACCGCACCCCCTGAGGGTGACGGGCCTGTGGACAGCCGCGCGGCCGTCCACAGGCCCGGCGGGGGCCGGCACACCGGCCCCCCATGCCTGAAGGGCGCCCTGGCGGGCAGAGATGAATTCCCGTCAATCTCCGGTTGACCTCGGTCGCCGGCCGGAGGGTCCAGGGCGGGTCTGTACAGATCAGTCGCGGTTCTGACGGTCCGTCAGCGACCCGTAAAATAAGACAACTTCGCGGGTGTGCTGCTGTTCGAACGGGGTCCCGCCGCTAGGCTCAGGCCTCGCGTGCGCCCCGCGACCGGCCCGGGTGGTGGAATGCAGACACGGCGAGCTTAAACCTCGCTGCCCCTCGGGGGCGTACCGGTTCGAGTCCGGTTCCGGGCACACCATTTTCGCCGCGCGGCCCGCCAGGGCGCGTGGCCGAGCAAGGCCGAGAACCACGGTGACCGCGACGCGGCGAAGGGCGGCGTCACCGCCCACGACGCCCCACCGCGAGCACCGACGCACCGCACCAGGCCGGCCCCCGGGCGCCCACCGCGAGGTGGGCGCCCGGGGGCCGCCGTGCTTCCCCGACGCGTCCCGAGGAATGGTCCCGCCCGGGATCCGCCCGGGATCCGCCCGGGATCCGCCCGGGTTCGTCCCGGTTCGGGCGGCCGGAAAAAAGCAAGCGCTTAGAAAAATGCGGCCGGTGTCACACCTCCATCGCGGTGACCGCGCGGGTACGGACCGGTAACTTCCCAGGAAGTCCGACCAATCCGCCGCGTACGCCTCAGGAGTCCTGATGCCCGAAGCCGTGATCGTCTCAGCCGCCCGTTCCCCCATCGGCCGCGCCTTCAAGGGCTCCCTCAAGGACCTGCGCCCGGACGACATCGCGTCCACCATCATCCAGGCCGCCCTCGCCAAGGTCCCCGAGCTGGACCCGCGCGACATCGACGACCTGATGCTCGGTGTCGGCCTCCCCGGCGGTGAGCAGGGCAACAACCTCGGCCGCGTCGTCGCCGTCGAGATGGGCATGGACTTCCTGCCGGGCTGCACCATCACCCGGTACTGCTCCTCCTCCCTGCAGACCAGCCGCATGGCGCTGCACGCCATCAAGGCCGGCGAGGGCGACGTCTTCATCTCCGCGGGCGTCGAGATGGTCTCCCGCTTCGTCAAGGGCAACTCCGACAGCCTCCCGGACACGCACAACCCGCTGTTCGCAGACGCCGAGGCGCGCACCGCCGAGGTCGCCCAGCAGGAGGGCACCACCTGGCACGACCCGCGCGAGGACGGCCTGCTCCCCGACCCCTACATCGCGATGGGCCAGACCGCCGAGAACCTGGCCCGGCTCAAGGGCGTCAGCCGCCAGGAGATGGACGAGTTCGGCGTCCGCTCGCAGAACCTCGCCGAGAAGGCCATCAAGGACGGCTTCTGGGCGCGTGAGATCACCCCGGTGACGCTGCCCGACGGCACCGTCGTCTCCCAGGACGACGGCCCGCGCGCCGGCGTCACCCTGGAGGGCGTGCAGGGCCTCAAGCCGGTCTTCCGCCCCGACGGCCTGGTCACCGCGGCCAACTGCTGCCCGCTGAACGACGGCGCCGCCGCCCTGGTGATCATGTCGGACACCAAGGCCCGCGAGCTCGGCCTGACCCCGCTGGCCCGCATCGTCTCCACCGGCGTCTCCGGTCTCTCCCCGGAGATCATGGGCCTCGGCCCGGTCGAGGCCTCCCGCCAGGCGCTGAAGCGGGCCGGCATGTCCGTCTCGGACGTCGACCTGTGGGAGATCAACGAGGCGTTCGCCGCCCAGGTGATCCCCTCCTACCAGGACCTCGGCATCGACCTCGACCGCCTGAACGTCAACGGCGGCGCGATCGCGGTCGGCCACCCCTTCGGCATGACCGGCGCGCGCATCACCGGCACGCTGATCAACTCCCTGCAGTGGCACGACAAGCAGTTCGGCGTGGAGACCATGTGCGTCGGCGGCGGCCAGGGCATGGCGATGGTCATCGAGCGCCTCAGCTGACCTCGGCCGGCCCGCGGCGGGGCCCCGCTCCCGGACGTTCGCTCCGGGGGCGGGGCCCGCTTGTTCTCCGGGCCCGCGTTCCGGTCCGCGTCCTCGGTCCGTGCCTCCGGCCCGCGGCCCGGCCTGCGATCCGGCCCGCGTCTTCAGCCGGCGCCTTCGACCCGTGCCTCCGGCCTGCGCTTTCGGCCTTCACCTCCGGTCTCGCGGGGGCGGCGGAGCGTGCCCCTCCGGTGGCCCCTCGAGAGCCTCTCCGGGACCTTTCCAGCCCTCTGCGGCAGTCTCCCGGGCGAGGCCTTCACAGGACCGGTGCCGTCCCGTGACCCAACCTCCGCCAGGATGTGACCTATCTCCCTCGGACCATGGTCGGCGCCGAGAACGCGCAGGTCAGCGGCCCCGTGGACACCGGTGCGCCCCCGCTGTGCGCCCGATTCGCGGTGGTTCGCACTGACATCCGGGCCGTTCAGGCGTCAAGCTCGGTAGGGGAACTCGATGTAGGAAAGTCGGGGTCGACTCGTACGGGGGTGCGCCGGTCGTCGTCCGGCGCGTTTGTCCGTGGGAACCGGGAGTACGTCAGTGAGCGCCATGCAGATCGCCCTGCTGGTCATCTCCGCCGCCGCCTGTGTCGTGGGGGCCGCGGTCCTCGTCGCCCTGCGGCGGCTGCGCGGGGAGTTCGCCGCGCTGCGCGCCGAGCTGGAGAGCGCGGCGCCGGACGGGTCCGCCGCCGCGCACGAGGGCACGTCGCCGCGGATCCCCGCCGCGCGGGCCGCCGCCGACACCGAGGACATACGCGCGGCCGTCGCCGAGGCGCTGGCCGAGGAGCGGGAGCGGGAGCTGGCCGAGGCGCGCGCCTTCTGGGCCGCGCAGGAGGCGCGGGACGCGTCCGAGGCACGGTCCCTGCTGGGACTGCCGCCGGACGGCGAGTTCCTCCTGCCGCACCCGTCCGACTTCGCCGGGCTGGAGCTCGACGCGGAGGGCGGCGAGGGCGAGTCCGCCGAACTGGCCGCCGCGCGGCGCCGCCACCCCTCCCACCCGGACTTCACCCCGCTCGGCGCGCAGTCGCCGACCGTCGCCGACGACGAGCAGACGCTGGCGCGGCTGGAGGAGCTGGCCCAGGCGGAGACGCCGCTGGCCGACGTGCGGCCCGGGCCGATGGGGACGCTCGACGTCTACGAGTTCGCCGACGGGACGACGCTGTGCGTCACACCCGGACACCGGGAGACCGCGGAACGGCTCGCCTCGGCGATAGACCAGGGTGACGCGCCGTCGCTCCTGGGCGGCTCCGGGATCTCCGGCGGCTACGTCCTCACGTTCACCTGCGGCCCCACCGACAACGTCTGCGTCCTCGCCGACCGGGTCATAGCCTCCCTCTAGCGGGAGCGCGGACGCGGCACGGAACGGCGGCGAGGAAAGACTGTCGCGGGAACCGTCGCACCCCTCGCGGACGAGGGGTCGGGACGACGACGGTTCCCGCGTCGGACGCGGACCGGGTCAGGACCGGACGTCGCGCACACCGGCCCGGGGCGGGGAGCCGCTCCCGCCCCCACCGGCATCCACCACCCTGCCGGACCCGTGTTAAGCCCATGCTGCGCGCACGTGACACGTGGGTACCACTTGCCGCAACGCCCCGGGTGCGACCCCGTCGTGAGGGGCGCACCCGGGTTCACCGCGTGGTCAGCGCTCCTGGCCCCTGGCGAGGAAGGACAGCAGGTCCTGCCGGCTGACGACGCCCGTCGGCTTGCCGTCCACCAGCACGATCGCCGCGTCCGCGGAACCCAGCACCGCCATCAGGTCCTCCACCGGCTCGCCGGACCCGACCTGCGGCAGCGGCGCCGACATGTGCCGCTCCAGCGGGTCGCCGAGGTCCGCCCGCTTGGTGAACAGCGCGTCGAGCAGTTCCTTCTCGACGACCGAGCCGATCACCTCCGCCGCCATCACGTCCGGGTGGCCCGCTCCCGGCTTGACGATCGGCATCTGCGAGACGCCGTACTCCCGCAGCACCTCGATGGCCTGGCCGACCGTCTCGTCGGGGTGCATGTGGACCAGCGACGGCATGCCGTGGTCCTTGTCGTTCAGCACGTCGGAGACCCGCGCGCTCGGGCCCGCGTCCTCCAGGAAGCCGTAGTCGGCCATCCACTCGTCGTTGAAGATCTTGCTCATGTAGCCGCGGCCGCTGTCCGGCAGCAGCACCACGACGACGTCGTCCGGGCCGAGCCCCTTCGCGACCTTCAGCGCCGCCACCACGGCCATGCCGCAGGAGCCGCCCACCAGGAGACCCTCCTCCTTGGCGAGGCGGCGGGTCATCTGGAAGGAGTCACGGTCGGAGACGGCGACGATCCCGTCCGCCACCTGCCGGTCGTAGGCGCTCGGCCAGAAGTCCTCGCCCACGCCCTCGACCAGGTACGGACGGCCGGAGCCGCCGGAGTACACCGAACCCTCCGGGTCCGCGCCGATCACCTTGACGCGGCCCTCGCTCGCGTCCTTCAGGTAGCGGCCGGTGCCGGAGATGGTGCCGCCGGTGCCCACGCCCGCGACGAAATGGGTGATCCTCCCCTCCGTCTGCTCCCACAGCTCGGGGCCGGTGGAGTGGTAGTGGGAGAGCGGGTTGTTCGGGTTCGAGTACTGGTCCGGCTTCCAGGCGCCCGGGATCTCACGGACCAGGCGGTCGGACACGTTGTAGTACGAGTCCGGGTGCTCAGGGTCGACGGCGGTCGGGCAGACCACGACCTCGGCGCCGTAGGCGCGCAGCACGTTGATCTTGTCCGTGCTGACCTTGTCGGGGCAGACGAAGACGCACTTGTAGCCCTTCTGCTGCGCGACGATGGCCAGGCCCACGCCGGTGTTGCCGCTGGTCGGCTCGACGATGGTGCCGCCCGGCTTCAGCTCGCCGCTCTGCTCCGCGGCTTCGATCATCCGCAGGGCGATGCGGTCCTTCACGGACCCGCCGGGGTTGAAGTACTCGACCTTGGCGAGGACCGTGGCCTCAATGCCCTCGGTCACCCTGTTGAGCCTCACCAGCGGCGTGTTGCCGACGAGGCTGATCATCGAGTCGTGGAATCGCACCGTTGTCTCCGGTCGCTCAGGTCTTGATTCGGTGGCCACCAGCCTACGGGCCTGACACAGCGTCGCCGACTCGTCACGATTGCGATTGGCCGACCACCTCCACGGGGCAAGCAAGGAGTACAGGACCGCGCGGGTGCGCAGGTGACGAGGAGGTGGCGGCGAGGGATGTCGAGTACGTCGAAGGCACGCGTGGCCCGGCGGATCGCGGCCGGCGCCGCGTACGGCGGGGGCGGTATCGGCCTGGCGGGCGCCGCCGCCGCGGGACTGCTGCTGGCCGAGATGCACCTGGCCCGGCGGACGGTGACGACCAACGGGTACGACCCGCACGTCCCGAACGCGGACGGCCTCTACGGAGGCGGCTTCGCCACCCGGGACCGCGCTCCGCTGCGCCTGGTGATGCTGGGCGACTCCACGGCCGCCGGGCAGGGGGTCCACCGCTCCGGGCAGACCCCCGGCGCGCTGCTCGCCTCGGGGCTGGCCGCGGTCGCGGAGCTGCCGGTGCGGCTGCGCGTGGTGGCCGTGCCGGGGGCGACCTCGGAGGACCTGGACCGGCAGGTGTCCGAGGCGGTCGCCGCGGACGACGGCCCCCCGGACGTGTGCGTGATCATGGTGGGCGCCAACGACGTCACCAGCCGCACGCCCGCCACCCGCTCGGTGCGCTGCCTGGCGGGCGCGGTGCGCCGGCTGCGTACCGCCGGGGCGGAGGTGGTCGTCGGCACCTGCCCGGATCTGGGCACCATCGAGCCCATCCAGCAGCCGCTGCGCTGGCTGGCGAGGCGGACCTCTCGCCAGCTGGCCGCCGCCCAGACCATCGGCACGGTGGAGCAGGGCGGGCGGACCGTCTCGCTGGGCGACATGCTGGGGCCCGAGTTCGCCGCCCATCCGCGGGAGCTGTTCGGCCCCGACGCCTACCACCCCTCGGCCGAGGGCTACCAGACGGCGGCCATGGCGGTGCTGCCCACGGTCTGCGCGGCCCTCGGGCTGTGGCCGGCCGAGGAGGAGCGTCCGGACGCCACCCGTGACGAGGGCATCCTGCCGGTGGCCCGCGCCGCCGCGGCGGCGGCCGAGGAGGCCGGCACCGAGGTCACTGCGGCCTCGCCGGGCGGAGTGCGCGGCGCGTGGGCCATGCTCAAGCGGCGCCGCCGCCGGCGGGTGAACCCCCCGCCGGTCCACGAACCGGCCCGGCACAGCTCCACAGGGGCATAACGAGGAGGTCCGGGGCGTTGCGTGCCTGCAAGGGGGAAGGAAAGATCCTACCCAAGCAGTAGAGTCACTTTTTTGCCTGTCCATTACTCTTGAGCCCAAGGCCACGCAGGGTGGCCATGGAGGAGTGAAATGAGGAGCAGCAACCCGGTCTTCTCGCGACGGGGGTTCAGCCGCGACAACGGCCACGCGGGCTTCAACACCGCGCCGCAGGCCGGGGGAGCCGCCGTCGGCACGCAGGGGGCCAACCCCTACGCGCAGAACCCGTACGCGCAGAACCCTTACGCCCAGGACGCCGCCCAGTACGGCGCCCCGCAGGCCCCGGTCTCCGCCGGCCGCATGACGATGGACGACGTCATCATGCGCACGGCGAGCACCCTCGGCGTGCTGATCGTCACCGCCGCCCTCTCCTGGGCGCTGCTGCCGGTCGACATGGGCAACATCAACCGGTCGTACGGCGTCGCCATCGGTGCGGCCCTCATCGGCTTCGTGCTGGCCATGGTCCAGTCCTTCAAGCGCAAGGCGTCGCCCGCGCTGATCCTGACCTACGCCGCCTTCGAGGGCGTGTTCCTCGGTGTCCTGTCGAACATCGTCGACACGCACATCGCGAGCGGCGCGGCCATGCAGGCCGTGCTCGGCACGATGGCGGTCTTCGCCGCCGTCCTGTTCGCGTACAAGATGCGCTGGATCCGGGTCAACCGGCGCTTCGCCGGCTTCGTCATGGCGGCCGCGCTCGGCTTCGTCCTGCTGATGATGGTGAACATGCTGTTCGCCGTCTTCGGCGGTGGTGACGGCCTCGGCTTCCGCAGCGGCGGCATGGGCATCATGTTCGGCGTCATCGGCGTCCTGCTGGGCGCCTGCTTCCTCGCCCTTGACTTCAAGCAGGTCGAGGACGGCATCGCCTACGGCGCGCCCCGCGAGGAGTCGTGGATGGCCGCCTTCGGTCTGACGCTGACCCTGGTCTGGATCTACACGGAGTTCCTCCGTCTGATCGCGATCCTGAACAGCAGCGACTGATCACCCGTGTGAACGGAAGGGCCCCGGGTCTCCCGGGGCCCTTCCGGCGTTACGGCGTAGTCTCGGGGTGTGGTTGATACGACTCCCCTGACCCAAGCCGTGGACCAGTTCGCCGACCGTCTGCGCGCCGCGCCGCAGAGCCGGCTGCAGCGCGGGGCGGCGGGCGAGGCCCTCGGCCTGGCCCGCGAGCTGGCGGTGCGGGCCCAGCGGCTGGAGGCGCCCGGCGCGGAGCCGCGGGAGATGCCGGACGCCGGCATGTTCGCCGTCGCCGACCAGGTGACCGTCGCCGCCCACGACCTCGCGTCGGTGGCCCCGGACGCGTCCACGGTCGCCGACGCCGCCCACCTGGTCGTCGAGGCGCAGCGCCGCGCCGGGGTCTGACCGGGATCTTGCCCGGGGCCACGTGCCTAGGGTGCGGTGGGCGACCCGTCGGCGGGCTCGCCCTCGGTGATCTCCGCGGTGTCCATGTCGACGGCGCAGTGCCCCGGTATCTCGGCCGCGGTGGTGGCGCACTCGGTGGGAGTGACCACCGCCTCCTTGTCCGCCGCCTCGTCGGACGAACACGCCGTCGCGGCCGAGGTGAAGCAGAGAACGAGCGCGGCCGAGGCCGCTGCGGTACGCAGGCGCATGGAAGAGGTCCCCCCTCTGATCGTCACACGGACGTCCGGATCGTAGCGGCAGGGGAGGCATCTCGACGGTCCCGCGCCGTGGACACCCCCTCCCGCCGCCTCGCCGGGCTGAATAAAGTCATGCGGAGTGATCCGCCGGGAGAGGGAGTATGCATTGAGCACCACCGCCGGGAGCCCCGCCGACGCCCGGCTGAGGGCGCTCTTCGAGGGCCGGCAGCTCACCCCCACCCAGCGCCGCATCGCCCACTGCATGGTGCGCCGCGCCGCCGAGATGCCGTACCTGTCCAGCGTGGAGGTCGCGGAGCTGGCCGGCGTCAGCCAGCCCTCCGTCACGCGCTTCGCGGTGGCCCTCGGCTTCGACGGCTACCCGGCGCTCCGCCGGCGCCTGCGCGAGGTGGTGCCGCCGTCGGACCCGTCGCAGGGCGCGGAGCGGGCGGAGACGAACTCCTACCAGCGTGCCGTCGAGGCGGAGATCGACAACCTGCGCCGCCTCGCCGACGCGCTGTCCGACCCCGGACCCGTCCGCGAGGCGGGACGTCTGCTGGCCGCCTCCCGCCCGCTGCCGGTGCTCGGCCTGCGGGCCGCGGCCGCGCAGGCCCACGGGTTCGCGTACTTCGCCGCCAAGGTGCACCCGGACGTCCGCCTGCTCACCGAGGGCGGCTCGATGCTCCACGACCGGATCGACGGCGCCCGCCGGGCCGGCGCGGGCGCCCTGCTTTGCTTCGCGCTGCCGCGCCACCCGAAGGAGACGGTCGAGGCACTGGCCCACGCCCGGGAGGAGGGGCTGACCGTGGTGACCGTGGCCGACTCCGCGTTCGCTCCGGTGGCCAGGGTCTCCGACCTGCTGATCCCGGCGGCCGTGGGCACCGGCCTGGCCTTCGACACGGCGTGCGCCCCGATGCTGCTGGGCCGCGTGCTGCTCGAGGCGATGTGCGACGGCCTGCCCGAGGCGCAGGCGCGGCTGGAGGAGTTCGACGCCCGTGCCGCCTCCCGAGGGCTCTTCGCCGAGTAGTCCGCGCCCGGGCGGACCGTTTCGGCGCATGTTGATCTCTTCCGTACTGACGCCGTTCCGACAACCCTTGACTACGATTTTCGTTCGAACGTTCCGACACCGGAGACGCGCGACAGGCGCTGGAGGACGAGGAGGGATCGTGGCTCGCGGAGGGCAGGGACTGGCCCGGGTGGCCGTGGTCGTGAGAGCGGGAGCAGCCCCGATGTGGTGGCTCGGGGTACTGGCGGCGGGAGCGGGATCGCTCCTGCCGGGACTGACCGGCCGGCGGATCGGCTGGTACGCGGGGGCGGTGCTGTTCCTGGCGGCCGCCGCCGTGGTGGCCGCCGCCCGGCGCAAGCGGTACCGGGCGCTGGTGAAGGCCGCGGCCAAGGCGGGCCGCAACGACGTGCTGCAGGACCGTGTGGTGTCGGCCCGGGTGTGGCGGCGGGGCCACGGGTGGTGGCTGCTGCTCGCCTTCCTCGCCGCGGCGGGGTCCTCGTTCGCGATGCCGGCCGCCGGTGGGATGGCGCTGGCCGGCGCGGGCGTCGGCCTGTGGCTGAAGGCGGCCTGGCTGGGCTCGCAGGAGCGGGCCGCCGAGGCGCTGCTGTGGGTGCGGGTGGACTGGCTGCGGCGCGGCGGCGCCCCGGCCGGGAAGGCCGTCCGGGGCTACCGCGTCACGGGTGTCGCGGCGGGGGGCGCGGCCCCCCGTGGGGGGG
>NZ_JBRIOU010000001.1:61362-62001 GCF_053474865.1 Streptomyces sp. CO7 | reverse complement strand
GCGCCCCCGGGTGGGGCGCGCCGCCGCCGTACCCCGGTTCCGGCCTGACCGGAGCCGGTTCCAGCGAGGACCCCGGCCGGGACCGTACGCCGGAGCGCACCGGGCGCGGACCCGGCCGGGGATCAGACCTCCAGCTCCGCCTCGATGCGCTTCAGCTGGTGGCGGGCCATCGCCAGGTTGGAGCGGGCGGCGTCCAGGGCCAGGTAGAGGAACAGTCCGTTCCCGCTGCGGCCCTTGATCAGTCGGATCAGGTGGTACTGGTCGGTGAGGGTGATCAGGATGTCCTCGATCTCGGACTGGATGCCGAGGTGTTCCATGGTGCGCATCTTGGCGCGCACCACGTCGGTGTTGCCGGCGGCGGCGACGTTCAGGTCGAAGTCCTTGCTGCCGCCGAGCGTGCCGAGCGCCATGCCGCTGGTGTAGTCCACCAGCGCGACGCCGGTGGCGCCCTCGATGGTCGTCAGGGCTTCCTTCAGGGCGGTCTCGGTGCTGGCCATTGCGGTGTTTCCTCTCAACTGTGGGTGGTGGGCGCGCCGGCCCCGCTGGTGCGGGGCGGTTGCGTCCGGTTCGGTACGGACGCGGGAGCCGCGGTGGCGCCGACGGCGCCGGGGGCCGCGACGGCCGCGGTGGGGGGTGTGG
>NZ_JBRIOU010000001.1:60628-61262 GCF_053474865.1 Streptomyces sp. CO7 | reverse complement strand
AGGTACGGGAGGGGAGAGGGGCGCGGGGTCCAGGGCCGGCGGACCCGCCGTGGCCCCGTCGACGAGCTCGCCGATCCGGGCGGCGCAGCGCCGGCCCTCCAGGTGCAGCCGGCCGAGGTTCACCCCGTCCTCGGCGAGCAGGGTGAGCACGGTGGACCGGCCGGCGGCGTAGGTGGCCAGGTAGCCGGACTTGCCGCGGACGACCAGTTCGCGGGGCGTGCCACGCCCGGTGACGTCGGCCAGCCGGAGGACCGCGGCGAGCACCTCCGCGGTCTGCGCCGCGGCCTCCTCCGTCGCCACGCCGGGCGAGTCCTCGGCCAGCACCGTGCCGTCGGCCGAGGTGGCGAGGGCGCCGGTCAGCTGGAACATCCGCGAGCGGATGCGACGCAGCTCGCCGCGCACCTCCGTCTCCACGGCCGGCAGCTGCTTCCTCCCGGCACGCTGCCGGAGGGCGCGGATCACAAGGCCTCCAAGGCTGCCCGCAGTCGCTGGAGCAGGGTGACGTCGGGGTCGGCGAAGTGGGTGGGCGGCATCGACGACGGGGCGGCCGCCGGAGTCCGCGGCGGCGGGACCGCCGGGGCGGCGGGGACGGCGTGAGCCGAGGGCGCCGTGGGTGCCGCGGGCGCCGCATGGG
>NZ_JBRIOU010000001.1:59307-60528 GCF_053474865.1 Streptomyces sp. CO7 | reverse complement strand
CGGCGCAGGTCCACCAGCGTGTGGAACGCGGGCCGGCCCAGCTCGCGGGCGATGTCGGTGGCCGTCCGCCGGCCGTCGACCAGGTCCAGGATCGCCTGCCGCCGCACGCAGGCCTGGGCGGCGCGCGCGGGCCGTATCAGGGTCAGCGGGGCGGTGTCGGTGGACGGGTCGGGCCAGATCCGGTTCAGCAGCGAGCGCCGCCGCATCGTCTCCCGCTCCAGCGCCGAGACGGGCACCGGCCGCACGGCCCCCATCCAGTGCCAGGCGCCGTACCGGAAGTGCCCCGGGGCGCTGCTGGGGGCGAGCGCGAAGTAGGCGGCGTCGAAGAGGCTGCCGAGGTGGCACAGCTCCAGCTGGCCCTGGGAGAGCACGCCCTGCGAGATCAGCGTGCGGCTCACCGGCCGCTCCGGGTCGGCCTCCGCGCCCTCGACGGCCCGCTGCCAGCCCTCCGGGTCCACCGCGCCGGCGGCGGTGAGGAGCACGTCGATGCCGGGGGTGGCCGGGCTCTCGGCGTGCACCACGCGGCCCTCGGAGAGGTAGAGCGTGCCGCGCTCGCGGACCAGGACGCCGGTGGCGTGTTCGGCGGCGAGACGGTTCAGCATCGGGGAGACGCTGCCCCAGGGGCGCTGCCGCGCGGTCGAGGGGTCCCGGACCGGAAGCCTCGGCGGGGGCGTGTTCACGGGCGTCATCCGAGCACCAGCCGTCCGGCCAGGTCGCCCAGGCGGATCCGGGCCAGCGCGAGGTTGCCCTCGTCGCGGTCCAGCCACAGGTGGAGGAAGACGCTGCTCTCGTAGGTGGCCCGCAGGAAGCGCAGGACGTGGTAGCTGTCCCGGTTGCTGATGATGACGTCCTCCACCGGCGGCTCAGAGCTGTCCCAGCCGGCCCCCTCGTCGGGGGTGAAGGCGCCGTGCTCGGCGGCGAGGCGGGCGAGTTCGGCGGCCTCCGCCGCGGCGGTGTCGTGGTCCTCACCGCCGGGAGGGTCGCCGACCGTGCCGAGCGGCAGTCCGCTGGTCCAGTCGACCAGCGCGGCGCCCCTGGCTCCGGGCAACCGCATGACTTCCAGCAGACACTCGTCGATCCCGGGCACGCGCGGCCCCCTCCACCTGGCGTTCGGCTGAACGACGGAGACGCTACGCAGGGTTCGTGAGGGTGAGTGAGCGTTCTGGCATTTTCCAGCGGAACATGCGACGCCCCCACTATCGTGGGTCAACTGCCCCGCCC
>NZ_JBRIOU010000001.1:52673-59207 GCF_053474865.1 Streptomyces sp. CO7 | reverse complement strand
AGCCGGGGCGGGGAGGGGTGGCGCTGTTGACTGGAGCTATTCACGCCGACAGGATGTGAATAGAGGTCAAGCAAACGCCCCCAGGAGGCAGCCGGCATGCCAGGTCCCCGCCCCGTCCGCTCCCCCCGCGGCACCGAACTCACCACCGCCGGCTGGCAGCAGGAAGCCGCCCTGCGGATGCTGCAGAACAACCTCGACCCCGAGGTCGCCGAGCACCCCGACAAGCTCGTCGTCTACGGCGGTACGGGGAAGGCCGCCCGCGACTGGCGTTCCTTCGACGCCATGGTCCGCACCCTCCGCACGCTCAAGCAGGACGAGACGATGCTCGTCCAGTCCGGCCGCCCCGTCGGCGTGATGCAGACCCACGAGTGGGCCCCCCGCGTCCTGATCGCCAACTCCAACCTCGTCGGCGACTGGGCGAACTGGGAGGAGTTCCGCCGCCTGGAGGCCCTCGGCCTGACCATGTACGGGCAGATGACCGCCGGCTCGTGGATCTACATCGGCACCCAGGGCATCCTCCAGGGCACCTACGAGACCTTCGCCGCCGTCGCCGCCAAGCGCTTCGGCGGCACCCTGGCCGGCACCATCACCCTCACCGCCGGCCTCGGCGGCATGGGCGGCGCCCAGCCCCTCGCGGTCACCATGAACGAGGGCGTCGCGATCTGCGTGGACTGCGACCCCCGCGCCATCGAGCGCCGCATCGAGCACCGTTACCTCGACGTCCGCGCCGACTCCCTCGACCACGCGCTCCAGCTGGCGGTGGAGGCCCGCGACGCCCGCCGCCCGCTGTCCATCGGCGTGCTCGGCAACGCCGCCGAGGTGCTGCCGAAGCTGCTCGCCATGGGCGCGCCCATGGACGTCGTCACCGACCAGACCTCCGCCCACGACCCGCTGAGCTACCTGCCCGTCGGTATCGCCTTCGACGAGATGGCGGATCAGGCCGCCAAGGACCCGGCCGGCTTCACCACCCGTGCCCGCGAGTCGATGGCCCGCCACGTGGAGGCGATGGTCGGCTTCCAGGACGCCGGCGCGGAGGTCTTCGACTACGGCAACTCCATCCGCGGCGAGGCGCGACTCGCGGGCTACGACCGGGCGTTCGCCTTCCCCGGCTTCGTGCCCGCGTACATCCGGCCGCTGTTCTGCGAGGGCAAGGGACCGTTCCGCTGGGCGGCCCTGTCCGGCGACCCGGCGGACATCGCGGCCACCGACCGCGCCGTCCTCGACCTGTTCCCGGAGAACGAGTCGCTGGCCCGCTGGATCAAGCTGGCCGGTGAGCGGGTCAAGTTCCAGGGCCTGCCCGCCCGCATCTGCTGGCTCGGCTACGGCGAGCGCGACAAGGCCGGCGAGCGGTTCAACGACATGGTGGCGAGCGGCGAGCTGAAGGCCCCGGTGGTCATCGGCCGCGACCACCTGGACTGCGGCTCGGTCGCCTCCCCCTACCGGGAGACCGAGGCGATGCTCGACGGCTCCGACGCCATCGCCGACTGGCCGCTGCTGAACGCCATGGTCAACGTGGCCTCCGGCGCGTCCTGGGTGTCGCTGCACCACGGCGGCGGCGTCGGCATGGGCCGCTCGATCCACGCCGGCCAGGTCACCGTCGCCGACGGCACGCCGCTGGCCGGGGAGAAGATCCGCCGGGTCCTCACCAACGACCCCGGCATGGGCGTCATCCGCCACGTCGACGCCGGCTACGACATCGCCGAGACGGTGGCCGGCGAGCGCGGCGTCCGCGTCCCCATGCGCGAAGGCGACAGCGGGGGCGACCACGAGGGCGCCGGCGGGGGCGAGGGCGCGTGAGCGTGCCGAAGGAGTCCGCCGCCGTGCCCAAGGGCGCGTCGTTCCACGAGATGTGGCGGGACCTGGCCGGCATCGCCCGGGACCGCTCCTCCGGCGGGTACCGCCGGTTCGCCTGGACGGCGGCCGACGGCGACTGCCGGGCCTGGTTCCGCGAGCAGGCCGAGGCCCGCGGCCTGGCCGTGGAGACCGACCGCAACGGCAACCAGTGGGCATGGCTGGGCGATCCGTCGGCCGGGGACGCCGTGGTGACCGGCTCCCACCTGGACTCCGTCCCGGACGGCGGCGCCTTCGACGGACCGCTGGGCGTGGTGTCCGCCTTCGCCGCGCTCGACGAACTCCGGGACCGGGGCGCCCACTTCGGCCGCCCCTTCGCGGTGGTCAACTTCGGCGACGAGGAGGGCGCCCGGTTCGGGCTGGCCTGCGTCGGCTCCCGACTCACCGCCGGACTGCTCACCCGCGAACAGGCGCACCGGCTCACCGACGCCGACGGCGTCACCCTGCCCCGCGCCATGGAGGCCGCCGGGCACGATCCGGACGCCATCGGCGCGGACCCCGAACGCCTCGGCCGCATCGGTGCGTTCGTGGAACTGCACATCGAGCAGGGCCGCGCCCTGGACCTGACCGGCGACCCGGTGGGCGTGGCGAGCGCGGTCTGGCCGCACGGCCGCTGGCGGTTCGACTTCCACGGCGAGGCCAACCACGCGGGCACCACCCGCCTGGCCGACCGCCGCGACCCGATGCTGCCGTACGCCGAGACCGTCCTCGCCGCCCGCCGCGAGGCGACGCGCGCGGGCGCCGTCGCCACCTTCGGCAAGGTCGCCGTCGACCCCAACGGGGTGAACGCCGTGCCCTCCCTGGTGCGCGGCTGGCTGGACTCCCGCGCCGCCGCCCAGGAGGCCCTGGACGACGTGGTCGGCGCCGTGGAGCGCGCCGCCCGCGCCGCCGCCGAGGCGCACGGTGTCCGCCTGGAGGTGGCCCGCGAGTCGTTCACCGGCGAGACCCGCTTCGACCACGCGCTGCGTGACCGCCTCGCAGCCCTGCTCGGAGGCGAGCGCGGGCCCGCTCCCGTCCTGGGCACCGGCGCGGGACACGACGCCGGAATCCTCGCCGGGAGCATCCCCACCGCCATGCTGTTCGTGCGCAACCCCACCGGCGTCTCCCACTCCCCGGCCGAGCGGGCCGCCGAGGACGACTGCGTCACGGGAGTGCGCGCCCTCGCCGACGCCCTGGAAGGACTGGTCCGCGCGTGACCCACCCCGACACCGGCCGCCCGGGCCGCTCCCGGGCCTACTGGCTGGAGCACGCCCTCCTCACCGCCGACGGCCCGGTCCGCTCCGGCGTCCTGGTGGAGAGCGGGGCGGACGGACGGATCACCGCCGTCACCGAGGACACCCCCGCGCCGCCGCCCGGCGCGGAGCCGCTGCGCGGCCTCACCCTCCCCGGCCTGGCCAACGCCCACTCGCACGCCTTCCACCGGGCACTGCGCGGCGTCGTCCAGGCCGACCGCGGCACCTTCTGGACCTGGCGCGAGGTGATGTACCAGGTCGCCGGGCGGCTCGACCCGGACTCCTACCTGGCCCTCGCCCGCGCCGTCTACGCCGAGATGGCGCTGGCCGGCATCACCGCCGTCGGCGAGTTCCACTACCTGCACCACGCCCCCGGCGGGTCCCGCTACGACGACCCCAACGCCATGGGTGAGGCGCTGATCGAGGCCGCCGCCCAGGCCGGCGTCCGGATCACCCTGCTGGACACCGCCTACCTGTCCTCCGGCTTCGGCGAACCCCCCACCGGGGCCCAGCTGCGCTTCAGCGACGGCGACGCCGAGGCGTGGGCCGCCCGCGCCTCGCTGCTGAAGGAACGCGACCACGTCACCCTCGGCGCGGCCGTCCACTCCGTGCGCGCCGTCCCCGCCGGCCAGCTGGCCCAGGTCGCCCGCTGGGCCGAGGAACGCGGCGCGCCGCTGCACGTCCACCTCTCCGAACAACCCGCGGAGAACGAGGCCTGCCTGGCCACCCACGGCCGCACCCCGGCCCGGCTGCTCGCCGACCACGGCGTCCTGGGCCCGCGCACCACCGGCGTGCACAACACCCACCTCACCGACGAGGACATCGCCCTGATCGGCGGCTCGGGTACCGGTACCTGCATGTGCCCCACCACCGAACGCGACCTCGCCGACGGCGTCGGACCGGCGCCCGCCCTCCAGCGGGCCGGGTCGCCGCTCAGCCTCGGCTCCGACAGCCACGCCGTGATCGACCTGTTCGAGGAGGCGCGCGCCCTGGAGCTCGACGAACGGCTGCGCACCCGGATCCGCGGCCACTGGGGCGCCGGAGCGCTGCTGCGCGCCGCCGGGGCCGACGGCCACGCCGCCCTCGGCCGCCCGGAGGCGGGCACGCTCGCGCCGGGCGCGCCGGCCGACTGGACGACCGTCGCCCTGGACACCGTCAGGACCGCGGGGCCGCCGCCCGAGCGCGGCGCCGAGACCGCGGTATTCGCCGCGACGGCCGCGGACGTGCGCCACACCGTGTGCGCGGGCCGCCACGTGGTCCGCGACGGGGCGCACACCCTGGTCCCCGAACCCGCCCGAGAACTGGCGACGGCCGTCGCCCACCTGCGCACAGGACGAGCATGAGCACCCCTCCCAGCACCCCTGCCGACACCGCGACGACCAGCACCCTGATCGACAACGTCGCCCACCTGGTCACCAACGACCCCTCCCTCGGCTCCTCCTCGGACGGCTCACCGCTCGGCGTGATCCGCGACGCGGCCGTCGTGATCGAGGGCGACCGCGTCGTGTGGACCGGTATGTCCAGGAAAGCACCCGCCACCGACAACCGGGTCGACGCCCAGGGACGCGCGCTGCTGCCGGGGTTCGTGGACTCCCACACGCATCTGGTCTTCGCCGGCGACCGCACCGAGGAGTTCAACGCGCGCATGTCCGGCCGGCCCTACACGGCGGGCGGCATCCGGACCACCGTCGCGGCCACCCGCGCGGCCGGCGAGGCCGAGCTGGAGGCCAATCTGGTGCGGCACCTGACGGAGGCGCTGCGCCAGGGCACCACCACCGTGGAGACCAAGTCCGGCTACGGCCTCACCGTCGAGGACGAGGCCCGCTCGCTGAGGATCGCCGCCCGGCACACGCCCGAGGTCACCTACCTCGGCGCGCACATCGTCGCCCCCGAGCACGCCGACGACCCGGCGGCCTACGTGGAGCTGGTCACCGGCGAGATGCTGGACGCCTGCGCCCCGCACGCCCGCTGGGTCGACGTCTTCTGCGAGCGCGGCGCCTTCGACGGCGACCAGGCCCGCGCGATCCTCACCGCGGGCCGGGAGCGCGGCCTGGTGCCGCGCGTGCACGCCAACCAGCTGGGGCACGGCCCCGGCGTACGGCTGGCGGTGGAGATGGACGCGGCCAGCGCCGACCACTGCACCCACCTGACCGACGCCGACGTGGACGCGCTGGCGAGCTCCGGCGGCCGGACCGTGGCCACCCTGCTGCCCGGGGCGGAGTTCTCCACCCGGGCCGAGTGGCCCGACGCGCGGCGGCTGCTCGACGCCGGGGTCACCGTCGCCCTGTCGACGGACTGCAACCCGGGATCGTCGTACACCTCGTCCATGGCGTTCTGCGTGGCGCTCGCCGTGCGGGACATGGGCATGACCCCCGACGAGGCGGTGTGGGCGGCCACCGCGGGCGGCGCGGCGGCGCTGCGCCGCGCGGACGTCGGACGCATCACGCCCGGCGCCCGCGCGGACCTGCTGCTGCTCGACGCGCCCAGCCACGTGCACCTGGCCTACCGGCCGGGCGTCCCCCTGGTGGCGGGGGTGTGGCGGGGCGGCGTCCGCGAGGTATGAGGCCCCCGAAGCTCCCCACACCCGGCGGTGGCGCTACTCCTCGCCGGTGAGGCCCTCACGCAGCTTGACCAGCGTCCGGGACAGCAGCCGGGAGACGTGCATCTGCGAGATGCCGAGCTCCTCGCCGATCTCGGACTGGGTCATGCCGGCCGTGAACCGCAGCGAGAGGATCTTCCGCTCGCGGGCCGGGAGCCCGGCGATCAGGGGCTTGAGCGACTCGATGTACTCGACGCCCTCCAGATCGTCGTCCTCGTAGCCGATGCGGTCCGCCAGGGCTCCCTCGGAGTCGTCCTCCTCGGGCTGGGCGTCCAGCGAGGAGGCCGTGTAGGCGTTGGAGGCGACCATGCCCTCCAGCACGTCCTCACGGGAGATCCCCAGGTGCTCGGCCAGCTCGCCGACGGTCGGCGCGCGGTCGAGCCGCTGCTGCAGCTCGTCGGTGGCCCTGGCGAGGTCCAGCCGCAGCTCCTGCAGCCGGCGCGGGACGCGCACGGACCAGGAGGTGTCGCGGAAGAAGCGCTTGATCTCGCCGATGATGGTCGGCATGGCGAATGTGGGAAACTCCACACCGCGGCTCAGTTCGAACCGGTCGATCGCCTTGATGAGGCCGATGGTCGCGACCTGGATGATGTCGTCCATCGGCTCGCTGCGGGAGCCGAACCGGGAGGCCGCGAACTTCACCAGCGCAAGGTTCAGCTCGACCAGCGTGTTGCGTACGTAGCTGTGCTCCGCGGTCCCTTCCTCGAGCGACTCCAGCCGCTCGAACAGGGCCCTGGAGAGGGCGCGGGCGTCGGCCGCGCGCACTCCCGCGTAGTGCGGGATCTCGGGGAGGCCGTCCAGCAGGCCGGCCGGATCCGCTGGGGGAGCGGTGCCGGCGGGGCCGTGCGGCGG
>NZ_JBRIOU010000001.1:51002-52573 GCF_053474865.1 Streptomyces sp. CO7 | reverse complement strand
GCGTCGCGTCCGCCGTGGGGGACGTGAACTCCTCGTGCGAATGAGGCGGGATTGCCGACGTCGCTCTGGGGGTATGCGATGCGTCGAGCCGGGGTGACATGAAGTCCTCCATCGTTCTCGGCATATGGCTGCCGATGCCAGTACGTGCGCTTCTGCGGTGTGCGGCGCCTCCAAAGCCGGCCGGATCGGATGTGTCCTCATCAGCCCTACCCGCTCGAGCAACAAGACCGCAAGTACGCTCCGTACGCTTATGTCCCAATTCTTATGATTGTTCGACTGCCGAATTCTGCGCAGAGGGCGTAGGGTTCGGAGGCGGTATCAGCAGATCGGACGTCGAGAGAGAGACGGCAATGGACCACGGGACGGTCGGCAGCGCGCAGTCGGGCCGGCTTCTGGTGGAGGTACGGGAAGAGGGAGCCAGCGCCGTCGTGATCCCGGCGGGCGAACTCGACCACCACACCGCCGAACTCCTCCGCGAGCCGTTGGAGCGCAACCTGGCGAAGGGGCGCACACGGATCGTGGTGGACTGCTCCCGGCTGGAGTTCTGTGACTCCACTGGGCTGAACGTGCTGCTCGGCGCCCGCCTGAAGGCGGAAGAGGCCGGCGGCGGTATCCACCTGGTGGCGATGCGGCCCGCGGTGGCGCGCGTCTTCGAGATCACCGGCGCGGACACGGTCTTCTCCGTGCACGACACGGTGGAGGGCGCGCTCGCGGAAGGCACGGGAACCGGCTGATCGGTGGCGGACGTCACGACAAGCGACGCCATGCGCAGTCGTTCGTGACATCTTGTGCTGAATCGGTGAAAGATGGCGGATAGGGCGAAACGGGGCGAATCGGTGAGTGTTCCGACGTCCGGGGCGGGCAGGAGAATTGCTGAGGACAGGGGGCGCCATGGACGGGGCCGGGCCGACGGCCCGAACCGTTTCCGACGCCCCGAAGACCCCGAGGTCCACTCGTGTATCGGTGAATCGGTGAGGTGAAGCGCTGATGAGCACCACCCGGCCCTATCCGCCGGGCGACCGCGGGCCGCAGCCCGGCGGCGCTTCTCCCGCCTCGCCCGTCACGGCGGTGAACGGGACGTCTCCCGACCTGGAACAGGTGACGGGGGCTGCGAACGGAGGCGCGCCGGTGGCGCCGGAGGTACGGCAACTGAATCTGGCGGGGGAGAGCGGCGTCGTTCCCCTCTCCCGCGACTTCACGCGACAGGCCCTGTACGCGTGGGGCTGGTTGCCGTCGTCCACGGACGACGGGCGCGCGGCGGCGGAGGACGTCCTGCTGATCGTGTCCGAGCTGGTCACCAACGCGTGCCTGCACGCGGAGGGGCCGGAGGCGCTGACGCTCACCTTCGACCGGAAGACGATCCGGATCGCGGTCACCGACCGGGGTGAGGGGCAGCCGACGCCGCGTACGCCGCATCAGGCGGGGCGGCCGGGCGGCCACGGCATGTTCATAGTCCAGCGGCTGTCGATGGACTGGGGGGTCGCCGCGGCCCCCGAGCTCCCCGGCAAGACCGTCTGGGCCGACCTCGCCCACCCCACCTCCTGACCCGCCGCCGCGGCGCGCCCCTCGCG
>NZ_JBRIOU010000001.1:40557-50902 GCF_053474865.1 Streptomyces sp. CO7 | reverse complement strand
CGTCGCCCGCCGGACCCCGTCGGCCGACGAGCTCGCGCTGGCCCGGGCCGCGGCGGACAGCACCGGGCTCGCGGCGCTGTACGACGCGGTGCTGGCCGCCCACCCCGGTCTCGGGGCACGGCTGACGCCGCTGCGGGACACCGCGCTGCGGCACGCGGAGGTCCTCGCCGAACGCGCGGGGCCGAAGGCGGCGCCCTCCCCCTCGGTGTCCGCCGCCTCCCCTTCCGCGGCGGCGCCCTCCGCCTCGGCGCCGGGCGCCGCCGCGCCGTCAGCGGGCGCCGCCGTGCCGTCCGCGTCCGGGCCGGCGGTGCCCGGCGAGGAGAAGCAGGCGCTGCGCCTGGTCGCGGATGCCGAGCGGGACCTGGCGGGGCGCCGCACCCGGGAGCTGTCCGGGCTCGGCGGAGAGCCGGCCCGGCTGCTGGCCTCGGTCGCGGCGGCCGGGGCCGTGCACGTCTACCTGCTGACCGGGGACTAGAGGACGAGGGGACCAGGAGATGGAGAGGTCCGGGATGAGCCTGGAGGCCACGCAGGCGGCCCTGCGGGCGGAGCACGCCGCCGTCTACGGCTACGGCGTGGTCGGCGGACGGGTCGGCGACGACCGGCGGTCCGAGGCCCGTGAGGCGTTCGAGGCGCACCGCGCTCGCCGGGACGGCCTGGTCCGTGCCGTGCGCGACCTGGGCGGCGAGCCGGTGGCGGCGGAGGCGGCCTACGCGCTGCCGTTCGAGGTGCCGGACGGCGCGGCGGCGGTCCGGCTGGCCGCCGAGCTGGAAGACCGGCTGGCGGGGGTCTACGCCGACCTGGTGCGCGCCGGCCGGGGCGAACGGCGCCGGGCGGCGGCCGACGCGCTGCGGGACGCGGCGATCCGGGCGGCCCGCTGGCGCGGCGGCGGCGTAGCCTTCCCAGGTCTCGCCGAAATGGCGTGAGGGACGGACCGGGCACAGCAGAAGGGGAACGACGCACGCATGGCTTTCCAACCGCCGCCACGCCTGGTCAGGGCACTGGCGGAGACCACCGGCGGCGAGGACTGGCTGCGCGGGCTGCCCCAGGCCCTGGACCGCGCCGTGGAGGCGCTCGCGCTGTCCGTGGAGCGGGTACAGGTGCCGGGCGGGCGGAGCTCGCTGGTGGTGCTGGTGCGGCGGTCCGACGGCTCCCCGGCCGTGCTTAAGCTCATCCCGCGGCGGTCGCGGCCGGCCGGTGAGCGGGCGGCGCTGGCGCACTGGCACGGGCTGGGCGCGGCGCAACTGCTCGAGAGCGGGACCGCTGCGGCGTCCGGGGCGGGGGACGGGACTGCGGACGGTACGGGTCACGGGGTGCTGCTGCTCGAGCGGCTGAACCCGGACGTGTCGGTCCGCACGCTGCCGGAGGCGAAGGCGCTGCTGGAGGGCGCGGCGACGCTGCGGCGGCTGTGGGTCGAGCCGCCGCCGGACCACGTGTTCGAGACGGTGGAGGAGCGGACGGGGCGGCAGGCGGACGCCATGCGGGGGGCGCTGGTGGGCCCCGACGACGAGGCCGCCGCCCTGGTCGACACGGCACTGGGGCTGCGGGCGGAGCTGCTCGCGGATCCGCCCGAACGGCTGCTGCTGCACGGGACGTTCCGGCAGAGCAAGGTGCTGGGCGGGGAGCGGATGCCGTGGCTGGCGGTGGGCCCGGACCCGGTGGTCGGCGAGTGCGCGTTCGACCTGGCGCGGCTGGTGCGGGACCGGGTGGAGGACCTGATCGCGATGCCGTCGGGGGCGGCGACGACCCGGCGCCGGGTCAAGCGGCTCGCGGAGTCGCTGGAGGTGGACCGGGAGCGGTTGCGGGGGTGGACGGTCTTCCGTGCGGTCGAGTCCGGGCTGCGGGCCCGTCGCGTCGGCCGCCCCCGTGACGCCGACTGGCTCCTCGAATTCGCCACCTGGCTCTGACCCCGCCCGCCCCACGGGACCCCGCGGCCGTCCGCACCCGACCTCCCGCGCGGAGGCCCGGCCGCCAGCGATACCCGCGCGAGACCCAGCCGCCGGCCCGTCCTGCGCGGGCGCCAGCCCTCCGCCATACCGGCGCGAGGCCCAGCTGCGCGCCATACCTGCCGTGCTGCGGGCGGCTGGGCCGCCCAGGGGGCGATGGGGGTACTCCCCCAGACTTCGTCCGGGGGTACCCCCACCTGCTCGAGCGAAGCCGAGAGCTTGGGGGAGGGCGGGCGCAGGCCCCAGCCTCCGTGGCGAGCGGCTCCCCCACCCCGCGTAAGCCGGCCGCACCGTCCGCAACGGGACCCGAACCGCAGCGCGGCACAAGCCCGAGCCCTGGCGGCCGGCACCGCTTTGTTCCCCCGACCCGCCCCCTTCCCAGGAGGGATCCGAGGTTCCGGGGTACTGGCCGTCGCGTGAGGACGTGGGGCCCTGCGCCCACCCGTGCCGCCCGAGCGGCACGATTGCCCGCAGGGCGCGGGACCGCGTAGCGCGGGACCGCGTGGAACCGGACCGCCCGCAGGGGCCGGGGCTCGCCCCCCGCCGGGAAACGCGAAAGGGCCCTCCCGTGGGTAACGGGAGGGCCCTTTCGGGGTGAGTGGGGACGTCAGCGGACGTCGCCCATGAGCTGCTTGACCTTGCCGCGGTACATGTAGACCGCGAACCCGGCCAGCACCGCCAGCGCCGCCTCGAGGGCGACGAACCCGGTCCGGTCCAGGTTCACCCCCGCCTCGGCGACCAGCCCCGTCACCGCGTCACCCGCGGTGACGGCCAGGAACCAGACACCCATCATCTGCGAGGCGTACTTCGCCGGCGCCATCTTCGTGGTGACCGACAGGCCGACCGGCGAGAGCATCAGCTCACCCACGGTCTGGCAGAAGTAGATGAGCACCAGCCACCACGGCGAGACCTTGCCGTCGCCCGAGGCCACCAGCGGCAGCATGAAGACGAAGAAGGAGATGCCGACCAGAGCCAGACCACCCGCGAACTTCGCGATGGTGCTCGGCTCCTTGTCCTTGCGGGCCAGGGAGAGCCAGATCGTGGCGAAGACCGGGGCCAGTGCCATGATCAGGACAGGGTTGACGGACTGGAACCAGGAGACCGGGAACTCCCAGCCGAAGACCTGGTTGTCGACGTGCTCGTCCGCGAACAGCGACAGCGTCGAGCCGCCCTGGTCGTAGATCATCCAGAAGATGGCGGCGGCGACGAAGAACCACACGTAGCCGGAGACCTTCGACTGCTCGGTGGCGGTCAGCTCCTTGTCCCGCTTGATGCGGACCAGGACCGAGACCGGGACGACCAGACCGAGGATCAGCAGCGGGACCGTGGCCCACTTCAGCGTGAAGGAACCGGTCAGCGTGACGATGCCGTAGAAGACGACGGCGACGAGCAGCCAGATCATGGCCTTGCGCAGCGTGGCGGCCCGCTCGACCTGCGACAGCGGCTTGGGGACGACGCTGGACTCGGGGGCCAGGTGACGGGTGCCGAGCAGGAACTGCAGCAGGCCCAGACCCATGCCGACCGCGGCGAGGCCGAAGCCCAGGTGCCAGCTGACCGTCTGGCCGATGGTGCCGATGATCAGCGGAGCGGCGAAGGCACCCATGTTGATGCCCATGTAGAAGAGGGTGAAGCCACCGTCGCGGCGCGGGTCGTCCGGGCCGTCGTAGAGGTGGCCGACCATCGTGGAGATGTTGGCCTTCAGCAGACCGGAGCCGACGGCGACGAAGAGCAGGCCGACGTAGAAGATGGCGTTCAGCGGGAGCGCCAGCAGCAGGTGGCCGACCATGATGATGCCGGCCGCGACCGCGGTCGTCCTGCGGGCGCCCCAGACGCGGTCACCGAACCAGCCGCCCGGCATCGCGAGCAGGTAGACCGTGGCGACGTACACGGAGTAGATCGCCACCGCCGTGGTGGCCCCGAGGGCCAGGCCCTCCTCCGCCACCAGGTACAGCGGGAGCAGCGCGCGCATGCCGTAGTAGGAGAAGCGCTCCCACATCTCGGTCATGAAGAGGGTGGCCAGTCCGCGCGGGTGGCCGAAGAAAGTCTTGTCGGGCCCGTGCACCGGGGCCGAGGACTCCGTCAGGCTGGACGCCATGATCGTTCCTTGCTGTCGGGACGCGCGAGGGGATGGCTGCGCGCCCGGTGGGGGGAGGCCGGCACCGGTGTCGTCCGCCCAGGTCCCGCCGCGGGGAGGAACGCTCCATGGGTGGGGGAGCGGGAGGACGACTCCGGGATCCACGCCCCGGGCGTCGTCGTCGACGCGAGGGACCCGGCCACAGGTCTGTCACTGTCAGGGCCGGCTTGGGAACCGGCCCGCACCCAGGAGCGGCATCCGGCGCGGATGCGCGGAGACTGCCCATGAGGCCAGAGCCATTAGACAGCAGGAAGGCGTGTCAATGGGGATATAGGGGGCATTTGAGGTGATGATCACACCTCTGTCATCTCGTCCGCTCTCATGATATCCGTGCCCCATGCAGCTTCTTGTCCGGGCCGGTCGTAAGCGGAACCCCGGGCCGGTCGCACGCGGAGGACGACGGAGGAGGAGGGCGGCGCGACGAGTGACCGGCGGCCCCCGCCGCCCGGAAAATGCGGCGCGAAGGCGGGCTCCGGTGATCGCGGGGGCGGGACTACCATCACCCCATGACCCGTGTACTGCTCGCCGAGGACGACTCGTCCATCTCTGAGCCGCTGGCCCGCGCGCTGCGCAGGGAGGGCTACGAGGTCGAGGTGCGCGAGGACGGCCCGGCCGCCCTCGACGCCGGAGTACGGGGCGGGGTGGACCTGGTCGTGCTCGACCTGGGCCTGCCCGGCATGGACGGCCTGGAGGTCGCCCGCCGGCTCCGCGCCGAGGGCCTCAGCGTGCCCATCCTCATCCTGACCGCGCGCGCGGACGAGGTGGACACCGTCGTCGGCCTCGACGCGGGCGCCGACGACTACGTCACCAAGCCGTTCCGGCTCGCCGAGCTGCTGGCCCGGGTCCGGGCCCTCCTGCGGCGCGGCGCCGCCGAGCCGCAGCAGCCGCCCGCCATCCACGGCGTGCGGATCGACGTCGAGTCGCACCGCGCATGGATGGGCGAGGAGGAGCTCCAGCTCACCGCCAAGGAGTTCGACCTGCTGCGGGTGCTGGTCCGCGACGCCGGCCGGGTCGTCACCCGGGACCAGCTGATGCGCGAGGTCTGGGACACCACCTGGTGGTCGTCGACCAAGACCCTCGACATGCACATCTCCTGGCTCCGCAAGAAGCTCGGCGACGACGCGGCCAACCCCCGCTACATCGCCACCGTGCGCGGCGTGGGCTTCCGCTTCGAGAAGAGCTGACACCCTTCACCCATGCGCCGCCGCCTCATCCAGTCCACGCTCCTCGTGGTCCTCGTGGTGATCGCCGTCTTCGGCGTCTCCCTGGTCCTGGTGGAGACCCGCACCATCAGCGCCAGCGCCCAGGAGCGGGTCGAGTCCGAGGCGGTGCGGCTGGCGAGCATCGTCGACGCCCGGGTCCTGGGGGACGAGGACGTCAGCGCCGCCATCCTGGAGAACCAGGTCGAGGCCGGACGGCACGCGGTGATCACCCTCCCCGGCGGCCGGGTGATCGAGGTCGGCGACAAGCCGTCCGGCGACGTCATCCAGGCCACCACCCGCGGCGAGGGCGGCGAGACGGTCCGGGTCGAGGAACCCCGCTCCACGGTGACCCGCGAGGTCGGGCGCACCCTGCTGATCATCGGGGGCGTGGCTCTGCTGGCGGTGATCGCCGCGATCCTGCTGGCGGTGCGCCAGGCCAACCGGCTCGCCTCCCCCCTCACCGACCTCGCCGAGACCGCCGAACGCCTCGGCTCCGGCGACCCCAGGCCTCGCAACAAGCGGTACGGCGTGCCCGAGCTGGACCGGGTCGGCGACGTCCTGGACCGGTCCGCGGAACGCATCGGCCGGATGCTGACCGCCGAGCGGCGGCTGGCCGCCGACGCCTCCCACCAGCTGCGCACGCCGCTCACCGCGCTCTCCATGCGGCTGGAGGAGATCACCCTCACCGACGACCTGAAGACCGCCCGGGAGGAGGCCGCCATCGCGCTCACCCAGGTCGAGCGGCTCACCGACGTGGTGCAGCGGCTGCTCACCAACTCGCGCGACCCGCGCACCGGCTCCGCGGTCTCCTTCGACATCGACGAGGTCATCCAGCAGCAGATCGCCGAGTGGCGGCCCGCCTACCGCAGCGGCGGCCGGGCCATCGTCAGCTCCGGCAAGCGGCACCTGGAGGCGATGGGCACGCCCGGCGCCGTGGCGCAGGTGCTGGCCGCCCTGATCGAGAACTCGCTCATGCACGGCGGCGGCACGGTGGCCCTGCGCACCCGCGTGGTGGGCAACCAGGCGGTGGTCGAGGTGACCGACGAGGGGCCGGGCATCCCGGCCGACCTGGGCGCCCGGATCTTCGAGCGGACGATCAGCGGGCACAATTCCACCGGCATCGGCCTGGCCGTCGCCCGCGACCTCGCCGAGGCGGACGGGGGGCGGCTGGAGATGCTGCAGGCGCAGCCGCCGGTGTTCGGTCTCTTCCTGAGCCGGCCGCAGCCGGGACGCCCCAGCTCCAAGCCCTCGGGGCCGACGGTCCGCTGAGCCGCTGAAAGCCGCTGAAAGCCGCTGAAAGCCGATGAGCCGCCGGGGCCCGGACGGGCCGGGGCGGGCGGGCCGCTACGGCCGCCCGACCCGCTGCGTGGCGCGCCCCTGCGGGTGCACCCGTGACGGGCGGTCCGGCGGCTCGGGCAGGGTCCGGAAGACCCAGGTGCGGTAGGACCAGAAGCGGAACAGCGTGGCCACCCCGACGCCCACGAACTTGAAGACGTTGTTCTCCAGCGGGGTGTCCCAGCCCATCCCGTACGTGGCCAGGAAGAGCACGCCGTTCTCGATGACCAGGCCGACGGCGCTGAACGCCAGGAACAGGGTCATCTCCCGGGTGCGGTGCCCGCGGTCCCGGTCACGGTAGGTGAAGTAGCGGAATCCGACGTAGTTGAAGGCGATGGCCAGCGCCGTCGCGGCCACCCCGGCCCGGCCGGGGCGCACGCCCATGTGCAGCAGCACGTTGAACGCGGCGAAGTTGACCAGCAGACCGGCCCCGCCGACCGCTCCGAACTTGACGATTTCACGCCACAGGGCGCGCAGGCGGCGGCGGAATCCGTCCGGCGCGGCGGTGCGAGGAAGCTCTCTGCCCATCGCGGCCCAGCCCCGTTCATGTGATCGACGTCAACTCAGTCATGCTAACCACGGCCTCTCCGGCCTCGCGCGCGCAACGACGGGGGCGTGTGGAAGTCGGGCAGAAGTGGTACTCGCGTGACCGGTTTCCGCCCGCGGGGCCGGAAAGCGGAACCGGAACGCGCGCCCGATACCCTTGACGCGTGACGTTCCCGGTAGTCGGCATGATCGGCGGCGGCCAGCTCGCGCGTATGACGCACGAGGCAGGCATCCCGCTCGGCATCCGTTTCAAGCTGCTCAGTGACACCCCGCAGGACTCCGCGGCCCAGGTCGTCAACGAGGTCGTCATCGGCGACCACCGCGACCTGGACACCCTCCGCGCGTTCGCCCGCGGCTGCGATGTCATCACCTTCGACCACGAGCACGTGCCCACCGAGCACCTGCGGGCCCTGGAGGCCGACGGCATCCCGGTGCGCCCCGGTCCGGACGCCCTGGTGCACGCCCAGGACAAGGGCGTGATGCGGGCGAAGCTCACCGCGATCGGCGTGGCCTGCCCCCGGCACCGCATCGTCGCCGATCCGGCCGACGTCGCGGCGTTCGCCGCCGAGGGCGACGGCTTCCCCGTCGTGCTCAAGACCGTGCGCGGCGGGTACGACGGCAAGGGCGTCTGGGTGATCAAGGGCGCCGACGACGCGGCGATCGCCGAGCCCTTCAAGGCCGGCGTCGAGGTGCTGGCCGAGGAGAAGGTCGACTTCGTCCGCGAGCTCGCCGCCAACGTGGTGCGCTCCCCGCACGGCCAGGCGGTCGCCTACCCGGTGGTCGAGTCCCGCCAGGTCGCGGGCGTCTGCGACACCGTGATCGCCCCCGCCCCGGACCTCGACGCCGGCCTCGCCGCCGAGGCCGCGGAGATGGCGCTGACCATCGCCAAGGAGCTCGGCGTCGTCGGCCACCTCGCGGTCGAGCTGTTCCAGACCCGCGACGGCCGCATCCTGGTCAACGAGCTGGCGATGCGCCCCCACAACTCCGGCCACTGGTCGATGGACGGCGCGGTCACCTCGCAGTTCGCCAACCACGTGCGGGCCGTCCTCGACCTGCCGCTGGGCGACCCGCGCCCCCGCCAGCCCTGGACCGTGATGGTCAACGTCCTCGGCGGCGACTACCCCGACATGTACTCGGCGTACCTGCACTGCATGGCGCGTGACCCCCAGCTGAAGATCCACATGTACGGCAAGGACGTGAAGCCCGGCCGCAAGGTGGGTCACGTCAACACCTACGGCGCCGACCTGGACGACGTCCTGGAGCGCGCCACGCACGCGGCCCACTACCTGAGGGGAATCGTCACCGAATGAGCAGCGAAGCGCCGCTGGTCGGCATCGTCATGGGGTCGGACTCCGACTGGCCCGTGATGGAGGCCGCCGCCCAGGCCCTCGACGAGTTCGAGATCCCCTACGAGGTGGACGTCGTCTCCGCCCACCGGATGCCCCGCGAGATGGTCGCCTACGGCGAGCAGGCCGCGGAGCGCGGGCTCAGGGCGATCGTCGCGGGCGCCGGCGGCGCCGCCCACCTGCCGGGCATGCTCGCCTCGGTGACGCCGCTGCCGGTCATCGGCGTGCCGGTGCCGCTGAAGTACCTGGACGGCATGGACTCGCTGCTCTCCATCGTCCAGATGCCGGCCGGCGTGCCGGTCGCCACGGTCTCCGTCGGCGGCGCCCGCAACGCCGGCCTGCTGGCCGCCCGCATCCTCGCCGCGCACGACGCCGCGCTGCTGGAGCGAATGCGCGAGTTCCAGCAGGAGCTCAACGACCAGGCCACCGAGAAGGGCCGCCGGCTGCGCGCCAAGGCCATGGGCACCGGCTCCGGGAACGGCCGGTGAGCGCCTCCCCGGCATCCCTGGCCCGCGCCCGCGAGCTGCTGCGGGAGTTCCCGGTCGTCGACGGCCACAACGACCTGCCGTGGGCGCTGCGTGAGCAGGTCGGCTACGACCTCGACGCCCGCGACATCGCCGCCGACCAGAGCACCGCGCTGCACACCGACCTGGCGCGGCTGCGCGAGGGCTGCGTGGGCGCCCAGTACTGGTCGGTGTACGTGCCCTACGAGCAGCCGTACCCGCTGGCCGCGACGCTGGAGCAGATCGACTGCGTGCGGCAGCTCCTCGACCGGTACCCGGGCGACCTGCGCGCCGCGTACACCGCGGACGACCTGGAGGCCGCCCGCGCCGAGGGCCGCATCGCCTCGCTGATGGGCGCCGAGGGCGGCCACTCCATCGAGAACTCGCTGGGCGCGCTGCGGATGCTGTACGCGCTGGGCGTGCGGTACATGACCCTCACCCACAACAGCAACGTCGACTGGGCGGACTCCGCCACCGACGAGCCGCGGCACGGCGGGCTCACCGCCTTCGGGCGGCTGGTGGTGCGGGAGATGAACCGCGAGGGCATGCTGGTCGACCTCTCGCACGTCTCCCCGTCGACCATGCGGGACGCGCTGGACGCCTCCACGGCGCCGGTGGTCTTCTCCCACTCCTCCGCCCGCGCGGTCTGCGACCACCCGCGCAACATCCCGGACGACGTGCTGGAGCGGCTGCCGGCCAACGGCGGCGTCGCCATGGCGACCTTCGTGCCGAAGTTCGTCCTGCAGGCCGCGGTGGACTGGACGGTCGAGGCGGACGAGAACCTGCGGGCGCACGGCTTCCACCACCTGGACACCACCCCGGAGGCGATGAAGGTCCACCAGGCCTTCGAGGAGGCCCACCCGCGCCCGCGCGCCACGGTCTCCACGGTCGCCGACCACCTCGACCACATGCGTGAGGTCGCCGGCGTGGACCACATCGGCATCGGCGGCGACTACGACGGCACGGCGTTCACCCCGGACGGCCTGCGCGACGTCGCCGGCTACCCGAACCTGGTCGCCGAGCTCCTCGACCGCAACTGGTCCCGCGACGACCTCGCCAAGCTGACCTGGGGCAACGCCGTCCGCCTCCTGCGCGACGCCGAAGCGGTCTCCCGCGACCTCCGCACCACCACCGCCCCCTCCCACGCGACGATCACCACGATCGACGCGTAGAGGCCACGTACTGGGTGTGCCCTACAGGTGAGCCCCGGATGCGCTGCTTCAGCAGCACATCCGGGGCTCACCTGTCGCGTCCACGAACCTCCACCCCTGCCAGGGGAGGCAGGGGAGGCAGCGGGGCAGGAGGGTCAGGCGGCGGGGCGGCCCATGCCCCGGTA
>NZ_JBRIOU010000001.1:34051-40457 GCF_053474865.1 Streptomyces sp. CO7 | reverse complement strand
ACCTGACCGAGTGGCGCGAGTTCCGTGAGCTGGACCCCGAGAAGCTGGGCGCGGTCGCGGCGCGCCACGGCTCGGGGTCCAGTGCGTTGCGGCCGTCCAGCAGCACCCGCCGCGCCGCGACCGCGCCCAGCTTCTCGGGGTCCAGCTCACGGAACTCGCGCCACTCGGTCAGGTGGAGCACTATCTCCGCCCCGCGCACGGCGTCCTCGGCCGTCTCCGCGTAGCCCAGCGTCGGGAAGACCCGCCGCGCGTTCTCCATGCCCTTGGGGTCGTACACGGTGACCTGGCCGCCCTGCAGGTGGATCTGCCCCGCGACGTTCAGCGCGGGGGAGTCGCGGACGTCGTCCGAGTCCGGCTTGAACGTGGCGCCGAGCACCGCGACCCGCTTGCCGAGGAACGGCCCGCCGCCCAGCGCCTCCCGGGCCAGCTCCACCATCCGGCCGCGCTGGCGCATGTTGATGGAGTCGATCTCCCGCAGGAAGGTCAGCGCCTGGTCCGCGCCCAGCTCGCCGGCGCGCGCCATGAACGCGCGGATGTCCTTGGGCAGGCAGCCGCCGCCGAAACCGATGCCGGCCCGCAGGAATTTCTTGCCGATCCGGTCGTCGTAGCCGATCGCCTCGGCCAGCTTGGCGACGTCGCCGCCCGCCGCCTCGCACACCTCGGCCATCGCGTTGATGAACGAGATCTTGGTGGCCAGGAAGGAGTTCGCCGAGGTCTTCACCAGTTCGGCGGTGGGGAAGTCCGTCACCACGAACGGCGTGCCCTCGGACAGCGGCGTCGCGTACACCTCGCGGAGCAGCTTCTCGGCCTGACCGCCGCGCACGCCGACCACGATCCGGTCCGGGTGCAGGGTGTCGTCGACCGCGAAGCCCTCGCGCAGGAACTCCGGGTTCCAGGCCAGCTCCACGTCCGCGCCGCCCGGCGCGTGCTCGGCCAGGTAGGCGGCGAGACGGTCCGCCGTGCCCACCGGCACCGTGGACTTGCCGACGACCAGCGCGGGACCGGTCAGGTGCGGGGCCAGCGAGGCGATCGCGGAGTTCACGTAGCTCATGTCGGCGGCGTACTCGCCGTGCCGCTGCGGGGTGTTCACGCACACGAAGTGCACGTCGCCGAAGGCGCCGGCCTCCGCGAAGTCCATCGTGAAGCGCAGCCGGCCGGAGGAGCCCTCGATCCCGGCGACGTGCTTGCGCAGCAGGTCCTCGAGACCGGGCTCGTACATCGGGACCTCGCCCCGCTGCAGCATGTCGATCTTCTCGGGGACGACGTCCAGGCCGAGGACCTCGAAGCCGAGCTCGGCCATGGCCGCGGCGTGGGTGGCGCCGAGATAGCCGGTGCCGATCACGGTGATCTTGAGGGCCATGGATGCTCCTGGTGGTGACGTCCGTGCGGGTCCGCGTGCCTGCTGCGCGCCGACCGAGCATAACCGGGGGTGCGCGAGCTCCCGCAGGGGAAGACCCTGGAACGCGTCACCTCTGTCGTCAACCTCACGGTGCCGCGGCGCGGGAGACGGCCTAGGATTTGGCTACTAAACGGTAGTTAACTGAATGTCCCCTCTTCTTTGTTCTCTTGGAGCGTGAGAGACCTTGGCCGGATCGGCTGACTTCGACCTGTACCGCCCGTCCGAGGAGCACGACATGCTCCGCGAGTCGGTGCGTGCCCTCGCCGAGGCGAAGATCGCCCCGTACGCCGCGGCGGTGGACGAGGAGGCCCGCTTCCCCCAGGAGGCGCAGGACGCCCTGGTCGCCAACGACCTGCACGCCGTGCACGTCCCCGAGGAGTACGGCGGCGCGGGCGCCGACGCCCTCGCCACGGTGATCGTGATCGAGGAGGTGGCGCGCGTGTGCGCCTCGTCCTCGCTGATCCCCGCGGTGAACAAGCTGGGCTCGCTGCCGGTGATCCTCTCCGGCTCCGAGGAGCTGAAGAAGAAGTACATGACCCCGCTCGCCAAGGGCCGGGGCGGCTTCTCCTACTGCCTCTCCGAGCCGGACGCCGGTTCGGACGCGGCGGGCATGAAGACCCGCGCGGTGCGCGACGGCGACTTCTGGGTGCTCAACGGCGTCAAGCGCTGGATCACCAACGCCGGCGAGTCCGAGTTCTACACGGTGATGGCGGTCACCGACCCCACCAAGCGCTCCAAGGGCATCTCCGCCTTCGTCGTCGAGAAGTCCGACGAGGGCGTCTCCTTCGGCGCCCCGGAGAAGAAGCTCGGCATCAAGGGCTCCCCGACCCGCGAGGTCTACTTCGACAACGTCCGCATCCCCGCCGACCGCATGATCGGCGAGGAGGGCACCGGCTTCGCCACCGCGATGAAGACGCTGGACCACACCCGCATCACCATCGCCGCCCAGGCCCTCGGCATCGCCCAGGGCGCCCTGGACTACGCCAAGGGCTACGTCCAGGAGCGCAAGCAGTTCGGCAAGCCGATCGGCGACTTCCAGGGCGTGCAGTTCATGCTCGCGGACATGGCCATGAAGATCGAGGCCGCCCGCCAGCTGACCTACGCGGCCGCCGCGAAGTCCGAGCGCGGCGACGCGGACCTCACCTTCCAGGGCGCCGCGGCGAAGTGCTTCGCCTCCGACGTCGCCATGGCGGTCACCACCGACGCCGTGCAGCTGCTGGGCGGCTACGGCTACACCCGTGACTACCCGGTCGAGCGCATGATGCGCGACGCCAAGATCACGCAGATCTACGAGGGCACCAACCAGGTCCAGCGCATCGTCATGGCGCGCAACCTGCCGTAGGTCCCGGCACGACATGCGAAGGGCGCCCCGGCCGCACGGCCGGGGCGCCCTTCGGCGTTCCGAGGGGTGACCTCGGTGGCGTCAGTTCCCCTTGACCGTGACCCGCTCGTCGTTCTTCAGCTGCTCGACCAGCTTCTTGACCTTGGCCTTGTCCCAGACCAGGTTGCCGCCGCTGGAGCCGGATATCGGCATGTTCATCGACGTGCCCTCGCCGCCGGTGACGCCCTTCATCGCCCAGAACATCGAGGCCAGGTCGAACAGGCCGGTGTCCTCGCTGACGATCAGGGTGTCCAGGCCCGCGCTCAGCGTCGGGTAGAGGCGGAACGGGTTGAGGACCGTGCCCGGGGTGGCGGCCTGGTTGGCGAGCGCGGAGAGGAACTTCTGCTGGTTCTTCGTCCGGTCCAGGTCGCTGCCCGCGAAGGCGTACCGGGTGCGGACGAAGGCCAGCGCCTCCTCGCCGTTCAGGGTCTGCTTGCCGGCCTCGAAGTCGGCGCCGGAGTTCTTGTCCTTGAACGCCTTGGGGATGTCCATCTCCACGCCGCCGACCGCGTCCACGATGTTGGCGAAGCCGGCGAAGCCGATCTCCACGTAGTGGTCGATGTGCAGGCCGGTGTTGTACTCGACCGTGCGCACCAGGAGCTCGGGGCCGTCCATGGAGTACGCGGCGTTCAGCTTGATGCGCTTGCCCGTGCCGGGGTACTCCTTGCCGGACTCGGAGCCCTTGAAGCTGGGGAGCTCCACGTCGGAGTCACGGGGCAGGGATATCAGCGTCGGGCCGTTGCTGCCGGTGTGCAGGATCATCATCGAGTCCGTGCGCTTGCCGTCGGCGGAGCCGGTGTGCAGGCGCTTCTTGTCCTCGTCGGACATGCCGTCGCGGCTGTCGGAGCCGACGATGAGGTAGTTGGTGCCGTCGCCCGCCTCGGGCCGGTTGATGACCTTGGAGAGGTCGACCTCCTCGCGGAGCTTGGAGTCGGCCCAGAAGTAGGTGCCGACCGAGATCACGAGCAGCGCGACCACGACGGTGGTCAGCGTGCGCTTGATCCTGCGGCCCCAGTCCGGGGTCTCGCGGTAGCCGCCGGTGTACCCGCCGTCGTCGTAGCCGCCACCGCCCTGGCCCTGGCCGCCGTAGACCTGGCCGGTGTTGTAGTCGCTGTCGTACCCGGGGTCGTACGGGGGCGAGGCGGGCTGACGCGGCACACTGCCGCCGTACTGCGGAGCCTGGCCGGGGTAGGGGCCGGACGGCTCGCGGCGGACCTGGCGCATGACGCGGGCGGGCTCGGGCTCGCCCGCGGTGCCGCCGCCGTAGCGGTCGCCGCGGTTGTTCTCCGACCATCCCTGAGGCCACTCATTCATGAGCGACAGTGTGCACGCTCGGACGGGGCCCTCAGAAGGCCTGTGGAAAACCCGGGGCCCGGCTGTTGCGAACCCGACACATGAACCCGGGCAAATCGGGCGGGGGGATCGATCCGGCATAAGGTGGAGGGCATGACAGAACAGGCCCTGACCTCCGATTCCGGCATAGCCGCGGGCAAGCCCGCGTCCGCTTCCCGCCTCACGCTCAGCCACATCATGACCCACCACGACACCAACCTCCTGGGTACCGTGCACGGCGGTGTGATCATGAAGCTGGTGGACGACGCCGCGGGGGCGGTCGCCGGGCGGCACTCCGAGGGGCCCGCTGTCACCGCGTCCATGGACGAGATGGCGTTCCTCCAGCCGGTCCGGGTCGGGGACGTGGTCCACGTGCGCGCGCAGGTGAACTGGACGGGGCGCACCTCGATGGAGATCGGGGTGAAGGTGCTCACCGAGCGGTGGAACGAGTCCGTGCCGCTGAGCCACGTGGGGTCCGCGTACCTGGTGTTCGCGGCGGTCGACGAGGGCGGGAAGCCGCGGCCGGTGCCGCCGGTGATACCCGAGACGGAGCGGGACCGGCGGCGGTGTCAGGAGGCGCAGATCCGGCGCAGCCACCGGCTCGCGCGGCGGCGGGCCATCCTCGAACTCCGCCAGGAACGCACCGCCGCCGGCTTCCCCGACTGACCTTCCCCACGAGGGGCCGGCCCCTTCCGACCGGCCCTTCGGCAAGGGCGGGGGAGAGGTGGCCCGGCCCCCGCGGGAGGGCTACTCGCAGACGACCTGGTCGCCCGTGACGACGCCGTCCTCGCCCCGGTAGGGGTCTTCCGCCCGCACCCGCCGCACCTCACGGAAGTCCGCCCCCGCGAGGACCCGCAGCGTCGGCCCCAGCCCCGGCCGGGCCCGCAGCTCGCTGCCGGGGAGCGCCGCCGCCAGGGACCGCGCGGACCGGTCCCAGCGGGGGTCGTGCAGCACCACCGTCCGCCGCACCCCACGGTCCGCCGCGTTCACCGGCGCCTTCGTCGTCGCGAACCCGGTCGCCGCCAGCCCCGCGTCCACCCGCTTGCCGAGCCCCGGCGTCATGGTCCCGTTCTCCACCTGGACCCGGATCTGCTCCGGCGCCACCGGCACCCGCACCGCCTTGGGCCGCTTCGCGACGTGCGGCGTCAGCGGCCGGTCCGCGCGCAGCGCCGCGAAGATCCGCCGCGCCTTCCCGTCGTCCCACTTGAGCGTCTCGCCGGCGACGCCCCGCGCCCGGTACTTCCGGTCCGCGATCGGCACCGTCGTGAACTCCGACGAGGACGGCGAGAAGTGCCGCATCGCCCGCCCCAGCTCGATCATCTCGCCGGCCCCGAAGCCGCGGTCCGCCCGCACGGACCTGAGGACCGTGCCCGCCACGTCGCGCAGCTTGACTGGGTTGAGCAGCACCCCGGAGGAGGTGGCCTGCTCGATCAGCGCCGCCAGGAACCGCTGCTGCCGGTGCATCCGCCCGAAGTCGGAGGCCGCGTCCACGTGCCGGGAGCGGACGTACTGCAGGGCCCGCCCGCCGTCCAGCCGGTGCTGCCCGGGTGCCAGGTCCAGCCCGGTGTGCGAGTCCTTCAGCGGGTCGACGGTGCAGATCCGCACCCCGCCCAGTACGTCGACGGTGCGGATGAAGCTGGTGAAGTCGACCTCCACGTAGTGGTCGATCTTCACGGCCGTCATCCGCTCCACCGTCCGCACGGTCAGCTGCGGTCCGCCCTCCGCGTAGGCGGCGTTCAGCCGCACCGGGTGCGCCGGGCGCTCTTGGCCGGTGGCGGGGTCGGTGTACGCGGGCGCCACCGCGAACGAGTCGCGCGGCAGGCTCACCACGCTGGCCCGGTCACGGTCCTCGGAGATGTGGACGATCATCACGGTGTCCGTGCAGTGGCACGGCTCGCCCCCGAGGCGGTACCGGCGCCGCGCCTCCGCGGAGATCTTGTCCCGCCCGTCCGTGCCGACCACCAGGACGTTGGTGCCGTTCCCGTCGTGCGGACGGTTCTTCATGTCGCGGAACGGGTCGATCCGCGCGATGCCGTCGTCGATCCCGGAGAGGACCCAGTGCCCCACGCCGGCCAGGGCGAGGACGGTCACCGAGACCGCGGTCACCATGCGACCGCCCCATCCGCGCCGCCGTCCCGCGGGCCGCCGCGGTCCGCCCCGGCCGCGGTCGGGGCCGCCCGTCCTCCGCGGCGGCACGCCACCGCCGCCGGAACCCCACCCGGAACCCCACCCGGAGCCCCGCCCCGAACCGGGGCCGCGACCGGTCCGGGTACCGCGCCCGGCGACGCCTCCTC
>NZ_JBRIOU010000001.1:27188-33951 GCF_053474865.1 Streptomyces sp. CO7 | reverse complement strand
GTACACCTCCACGAGGGCCTGGGGAGGGCCGGGGGCCCGTAAACGGGCCATATGCATCCGTTCCGTGAGCACGGTAGGCCGATACGATCTGCAGCCCGGTCCCCCGGCAGGACGGCGCGCGCCCGTGTCCCCCGATCGCGGTAACGTGAGGCCTGATGAACGCCAATTCCGCCGCGCAGCTTCCCGCCGTGTCCGTGATCATGCCGGTCCTCAACGAGGAGCGGCACCTTCGCGAGGCAGTCCGTGCGATCCTCGCCCAGGAGTACGCGGGCGAGATGGAGGTCGTGATCGCCCTCGGCCCCTCCGCGGACCGCACGGACGAGATCGCCGCCGAACTCGTCCGCGAGGACCCGCGGGTGCACACGGTCCCCAACCCGACCGGCCGCACCCCCGCCGCCCTGAACGCGGCGATCAAGGCCTCCCGCCACCCCGTGGTGGTCCGTGTCGACGGCCACGGGATGCTCTCCCCGAACTACATCGCCACCGCCGTCCGCCTCCTGGAGGAGACCGGCGCGCAGAACGTCGGCGGCATCATGCACGCCGAGGGCGAGAACGACTGGGAGCACGCGGTCGCCGCCGCCATGACCTCGAAGATCGGCGTGGGCAACGCCGCCTTCCACACCGGCGGCACGGCCGGCCCTGCGGAGACCGTCTACCTGGGCGTCTTCCGCCGTGAGGCGCTGGAGCAGCAGGGCGGCTACAACGTGGAGTTCATCCGCGCCCAGGACTGGGAGCTCAACTTCCGGATCCGTGAGGCGGGCGGCCTGATCTGGTTCTCGCCCGAGCTGCGGGTCTCCTACCGGCCGCGGCCCAGCGTCAAGGCGCTCGCGAAGCAGTACAAGGACTACGGCCGCTGGCGCCACGTGGTGGCCCGCTACCACCAGGGCTCCATCAACCTGCGCTACCTCGCCCCGCCGACCGCCGTGTGCGCCATCGCCGCGGGCCTGGTCGCGGGCGTCGCGCTCACCCCCTGGGCGCTGGTGATACCCGGCGGCTACCTGGCGGCGATCGTCGCCGGCTCCGTCCCGGCCGGCAAGGGCCTCCCGCTCAAGGCGCGGCTGCAGATCCCCGTCGCGCTGGCCACGATGCACATGTCGTGGGGCTGGGGCTTCCTGACCAGCCCGAAGTCGCTGGCCCGCAAGGTCATCGCCTCCCGGCGCCCGGCGGTTCTCACCCCGGCCGCCGACTGACGCGCCGCTGTCACGGCGTGCGAAGGGCCCCGGTCGGATCGACCGGGGCCCTTCGCCGTAGGAGCGCCGAGAGGCCAGGCGTCTACCAGGTGTAGATCTTCTCGGCGACGTCCATGCACTGCTTCTTGTCGGCGCCGTTCTGGGCGCCCGCGCTCTCGGGGAGCTTGCCCTCCTCCAGCACCTCGTCCTTCGGATAGGCGGAGCCCTCACGCCAGTCGCCGCCCACCGTCAGCGTCACGCCGTTCACCGCGGAGGACTTCTTCACCGAGGCGGCGGGGATGCCCAGCGACTCGGCGACCCGCAGGGCGTCGCCCTTCAGGTCGGCGCTCGGGTACTGCACCACGGTCCGCCTGGCGGGGTCCGTCGCGCCCTTGTCCACCTCGGCGAGCTCGAAGCCCTCGCCCACCAGCGCGTCCTTGATCGTCAGGGCGCGGCCCGGCACGGCGCCGAGCGTCTCGTCGGCCGTGCCGTTGCGGACCTGGACGGCGATCTCCCCGTCGGGGGCCGCCTCGTCCTCGGGACCGGTGTCCGCGCCCTTCTTCTTGCCGTTGCTGTCGAAGGGCACGTCGTCCTGGAGCATCGCCCACAGCTTGTCGGCGTCGCCCTCCTTGGGGATCAGACGGTTCCTGTTCTGGGGCCACTCGACGTTGGGCATCGTGGTCGTGGTGATCCGGTTGACCGGGACGTCCTTCAGCTCCATGGCCAGGTCGGCGAGCTTGGCGACGGTGCCGATCTCCTCGGAGACCTTCAGCGCCTTGGTGGCGGCCTCCGCGAGGTCCGTGAGCTCGCTGGTGTCGGTGAAGACGCTCTTGCTCTGGAGCTCGCGCATCATCGAGTTCATGTACATCTGCTGGGCCTTGGCGCGCATCGGGTCGCTGCCCCAGGCATGCCGGGTCCGCAGCCACTGCAGCGCCTGCTTGCCCTTGATGGGACGCGTGCCTGCCTCGAGCTTCAGCCCGGAGCCGCCCGGCTGCGCCGCCGTCGGCCGGTCCCACACGTTCTGCCGGACGCAGACGGGGACGCCGCCGATGGCGTTCGTCATGTCCACCACGCCGACGAAGTCGATGACGATCCAGTGGTCGATGTAGACGCCGGTGAGGTTCTCCCAGGTCGACAGCGTGCAGCCGGGACCGCCGCGCTGGAGCGTCGAGTTGATCATGTCGAAGGTCTCCGGGTAGGGCGTGCCGTCGGAGTCCTTGCATTCGGGGATCTTCACCATGGTGTCGCGCGGGATGCTCACCATCGAGGCGCTCTTACGGTCCGCCGATATGTGCAGGAGCATCTGCACGTCGGCGCGGGGCTTCTGCCCGACGTTGTCCTTGCTGCCGCCCAGCTTCAGGTTCCGCGGATCGTTGCGGTCGTCGGAGCCCATGATCAGGATGTTCAGCGGGGTCTGCCCGGCGGCGTTCGGCTTCGTCTTCTTGGCGTCCGACTTCCCGCCGGCGCGGGAGTCGGTCCTGATGTTGCTGTTGAGGTGCTGGTAGTACAGGTACCCCGCCACGCCCGTGCCGACCAGCAGGAAGGCGAGCGTCAGTCCCGTCCAGCGCAGGACGCGGCGTCTTCGTCCGCCGCTGCCGCGTCTGCGGCTGCCGCGGCCACGGCCGCCCCCGTGCCGGCCGCCGTCTCGGGGGGACGTGTCGGAGCGGTCCCCGTCCTCGCCGAGCGGTCCGTCCTCGGCGCCGTCGGCCCCGTACAGGCCGTCGTCCCACCCCAGGTCGGCCGCGTCCCCCGCAGAGCGGCGGCGCCGGCCCTCGCCACGCACACGCGTCTGTGCCATTCGTGCCCCTCCCCCTGTCCTCGCCCGCCTACGGGACCGCCCCGCGCGTCTCACCTGTGAGATGCGCGAGGCGGTCTTTTCGTTGCGTGCTCTGTGCTGTGTGTTTCGCCAACCGGCGTGTGATGCGCGTTACTTGGCGCACTGAACCTTGTCGGCAGTGGATTTGTCGATGTCGTCCGGGGCCTTCTCCGGCGCGGTCAGCGGCACGCCCGCCTCCTTGAAGTCCTCGCCCAGGATCAGCGTCATGGTCGGCAGGCCCTGGGCGTTGGTGGCGCTCTCCCCCTCCTTGAGCGCCGAACCCGGGAGCCCCATCATCGCGGCCAGTGCCCGGGCCTGGTCGGCCTGGTCCGGGGCGTACTCGAGCGTCGTCTTCTTCTGCGTCGCGTCGGCGTTGCCGCCGTTGTCGGACTTGAGGACGCCCTGGTCGTTCTGCAGCCAGGTCAGGGTCGCCGAGGCGGAACCGGACTTGGCGCCGCCGTTGAAGACCTGCACCCGCACGTCGGAGGCGTCGGCCTTGGAACCCTTGAGGCGGGCGGCGTCGGCGTCCTTCTGCTTCTGCTTCTGCTTCTTCACCTCGGTGAAGGAGACGTCCTCGCGGATCAGGTCGAAGACCTGCGGGGCCTTGGCGGGGTTGGGCACCACGGTGACCGGGGTCGGCTCGGCCGGGTTGTCGATGACCGGAACCGTCACGAAGGACATGTTCTTCGGGTCGACCTGCTTGATCTCCAGCGCGATGTCCTTGAGCACCGAGACGGAGCCGATCGCCTCGTCCACCTCGAGGGCCTTGGTCGCGGCCTGCGCCAGGTTGTTCAGCTTGGTCGGGCTCTTGAGGGTGTCGCCGGAGGACATCTTGCGCATCATCGAGGCGAGGAAGGCCTGCTGGGCCTTGATCCGGTCCAGGTCGCCGGAGTTGCCGAAGCTGTAGCGGGTGCGCAGGAAGGCGAGGGCCTGCTCGCCCTCGATGGTCGACTTGCCGGCGGGCAGCTTCAGGTGGGACTTGGGGTCGTCGACCGCCTTCTCGACGCACACCTCGACGCCGTCGATGGCCGCGGTCAGCGTCTTCACGGCGTTGAAGTCGGCGACCATGAAGTGGTCGACCTTGATGCCCGTGACTTCCTTGATGGTCTTGGCGGTGCAGCCCGCGTTGCGGCCGCCCTGCCCGAGGCTCTCGTTGAAGCGGGTGTCCGGCGTGCCCGGCACGATCTTGCTGGAGCCGTCCTGCGCGACGGTCTCGCAGTCCGGGATGTCGATGACCAGATCGCGCGGGATGCTCAGCACCGTGGCGTTGCTGCGGTCCTCGGCCACGTGCAGCAGCAGCGTGGTGTCGGCGTGGCCGACGCTGTTCTTGTCGCCGTAGCCCTTGTTGCCGCTGCCGGTGCGCTTGTCGGTGCCGATGATCAGGAGGTTGAAGGCCTCGTCCTTGGCGAACCCGTCGGAGCAGGCGTCGCCGCAGTTGGTCTTCTGGATGTTGTCCTCGAGGTCCTTGATGTACCAGTAGCCGTAGCCCGAGGACGCCAGGATCACGAAGGCCAGCGAACCGCCGGTCCAGGCGAGGATCTTCTTGGCCTTGCTCTTCTTCTTCGGGCGGCCCCGTCGGCGGCCGGTGTCCGGCTCCTCGGGCTCGCCACGGCGCCTGCGCGGCGGCGGGACCTCGCGCCCGGGGCGCGGGCGCGCGGGGGCCTCACTGCTGTAGCCGGCCTCGTGGGAGGTGCGGTCGCGCGGCACGCCCCCCTCACGGGGAGCCGGGCGGCGCGGACCCGGCACCGGCGGGGGCGCCGACTGCGGAACGGGACTGCTCAGTCGCAGTTCGTACTCGCCGGTCTGCGGGTTGAGCACCCACTGGTCGGCGGGATCGATGTTGTCCGCCCGCCCACGGCCATGCGCGTCCACGGTTGCTGAGTCCTCCGTCGGGGCCACGGCGCCTTCCCCCAGGCGCGGGGTCTCGTCATGGTGCCGACCGCAGGACGGACCCTGGCCGGGGCACCGGATCGCTCACACTATCCGCCCGCACCGGCGACCAGCGACGACGGTGACACATTCCACTTCCCTACAACCGGGCAATCTGCCCCATTCTGTTACCTCTGTGCTACGCCTTGGCCATGGTTTTACCTGCGGTAGACCGGGCATCAGAAGAAGTTTCGGTTCGCGTGCGGCCGCCGTTCACCCGCAGGGATCCTCCGCGGCGGTGCTGCCGCTGAACGAGGGCGAGGGGGTGGGCGCCGCGGGGGCGCCGGGCGCGTCGTCGGCGCCCGTGCGGCCGGTGACGGGCGACGCCGTGACGGGCACCGGGCGGTCGTGGCGCAGCAGCCGGAAGAGACGGTCGGCGGCCGGCTGGAGGAGCCGGTCGCGGTTGGGGTCGGCCGGGTACGCCTCGCGCGGCACGGTGGTGAACCGGATCCGCTCGGAGGGGATGCCGCGCACCTCGCGCACGAAGCCGTACAGGTCCCGCAGCCCCGCCAGGCCCGGGTCGGTGGTCAGCGAGGAGGTGGCCGCGTGGAGCACCGGGTAGAGCCGCAGCGGGTTGTAGAGGACGTGGTCGCTGCGGACCTTCTGCACCAGGGCGCCCAGGAAGCGCTGCTGCCGTTCCATCCGCGCGGTGTCGCTGCCGTCGCCGAGGGACTTGCGGGCGCGGACCCAGCCGAGGGCCTGTTCGCCGTCCAGGGTGACCCGCCCGGCCGGGAGGTCCAGCTTCGCCGCCCGGTCCCGCACCGGCTCGGCCAGGCACATGTCGACGCCGTCGACGGCGTCCACCATCTCCTTGAAGCCGTGGAAGTCGATCACCATGTGGTGGTCGACGCGCACCCCGGTCATCCTCTCCACGGCGCGGATGGTGCAGGCCGGGCCGCCGGTGGAGTAGGCGCTGTTGAACTGGGCGAGGCGGGCGGCCGTGGTGCCGCGGCCGTCGCGGTCGCGGCAGGCGGGGACGCGCACCATCAGGTCGCGCGGCAGGGAGACGGCCACGGCGCTGTGCCGGTCGCCGGCCAGGTGCAGCAGGATCGTGGTGTCGGAGCGCTCGCCGCCCAGGTTCGGCCCGTAGCGGGCGTTGCCCTTGCCGGAGCGGGTGTCGGAGCCGATCAGCAGCACGTTGCGGGCGTCCGGGGCCAGCCGCCTCGGCCGCTCCGCGGCGTGCCGGGCGAGCTCGGCGGCGGTCGCCTCGTCGGAGGTGACGTTCTCGCTGAGCCGGCTGTAGGCGGCCCAGCCGGCCAGCAGTCCGGCGATCAGCAGCACGGCCGTGAGCGTGCCGAGGGTGACGACGGCGATCCGGAGCCGGCGACGGCGGCGGGGCGGGGTGGGCGACGACACGGGCGGCACCCCGGTGCCATGCCCGCCCGGCGCAGCCCTCTCCCGCCCGTGCGGCCGGGTGGGCGACAACTTCGCCCCCACGGGGGCACGTGGGGACCCGTTCCGCGGGACCGCCCAGCCGCGACGGCCCGTGGCAATGCCCTGCCGCCTTGGCCCGCGCGGGTGCCCCGTGTCGGGGGCTGGGCACGCAGCCTTCCGCGACGGCCCGTGGCAATGCCCTGCCGCCTTGGCCCGCGCGGGTGCCCCGTGTCGGGGGCTGGGCACGCAGCCTTCCGCGACGGCCCGTGGCAATGCCCTGCCGCCTTGACCGCTGCGACGCCCTGCTGCCTTGGCCCGCGCGGGTGCCCCGTGTCGGGGGCTGGGCACGCAGCCTTCCGCGACGGCCCGTGGCAATGCCCTGCCGCCTTGGCCGCGACGACGCCCCACCGCCCCGGCCCGCGCGGACGCCCCGGGTCCGGGTCGGCGCGCCGCCCTGCTCGGGGCCGCCCCGGCC
>NZ_JBRIOU010000001.1:25740-27088 GCF_053474865.1 Streptomyces sp. CO7 | reverse complement strand
GCTCGGGGCCGCCCCGGCCCGCGCAGGGCGTGCGGCTCAGCGTGCCGTCGCGGTGACCCGCTCGGCGTCCACCCGCTTGGCCAGGGCCTCGTCGGAGAGCTGGTCGAGGTTGCGGCACAGGACCACCGAACCGCCGATCGCCAGCGGCGCGTACAGACCCGCCGCGACGCCCGCCCAGGTGTCGTACGGCAGGGCGCTGAGGATCCGTGAGGCGGGCCCGGTCAGGCCGAGGCCGGGAGCCTCGGCCCGTGCCCGCTCCACCACCTCGGCCCCGCTGCACTCCCGGCCGGCGACGACCAGCGCGGGCTCGTCCGGGTCGACGGGCGCGTACGGCACGAACCGGTCGCCCATCCCCGGCACTTCGAGCGCGTAGTCGCGGAAGCCCGCCGGGGGCTGGAGGAAGCGCCCGCCGAGCGGCCGCAGCGCGAGCGCGATCCGCTCCCCGGAGCAGGCCCGCGCGGCCTCCAGCGTGTCCGGCCCGGAGACGACCAGGTCCGCCGCGCCCGGGTCGCCGCCCGGAGCCGCGACCACGCCGACGGAGTGACAGGCCATCAGCCAGACGGCCGTCTGCCAGTGCCCGGGCAGCAGCAGCGCCACCCGGTCGCCCGGCTCGGTGGACAGCTCGTCCTGGAGGTAGTTCGCCGTCTTGGCCACCCAATTGGCGAACGTGGCGACGGAGAGTTCGACGCGCTCACCGGTGGCGTCGTCGTAGAAGGTCACCAGGGGGCGCGCGGCATCCGCGGCGAGCGCGGAACGCAGCAGGTCGGCGGGGGTGCGGTCGGTGGCGTTCACGGGCCCCAGCCTACGCGCAGCGAGGAGGCCGCCGGGGCGCCGGAGACGGGTCGGCGCAACCGGTTCGGCGGAACGACGCCCGACAGGCCGTCAGGAGAGAGATGGACAAGAATGTCCGATTATGTCCAGGATTTGGGGTATGCGCGGACTTCTCTCTTCCACATTCGCCCCCTCCCTCACCTCCTCACTGGGCATCACCTGCGCGACCACGCTGGTCGTCCCGCTCGCCGTGGTGGCGGCGGCCCCCGCCATGGCGCAGGCCCCCGCCATGGCGCAGGGACCCGCCCTCCGCGCCGTCGCGGCGGAGGCGCGGGACGCCGGATCCACCCAGTCGCTGCCCCTCGCACCCCTCGCCGGCCGCCGGGCCGCCACCGCCGCCCCCGACCGGGCCGAGCGGGGCCTCGTCCGGCAGCACGTGCGGCCGTTCTCCCTCGTCGGCGTGGTCTGGGACGACCCGGACGCCGAGTTCCACGGCCGGGTCCAGGTCCGCACCCGCGCTGCCGCGACCGGCGGGGGGGGGGACTGGAAGGAACTGGGGAACCAAAACCCCGAGCAC
>NZ_JBRIOU010000001.1:9443-25640 GCF_053474865.1 Streptomyces sp. CO7 | reverse complement strand
GGCTGGAAGGCGAACGAGGGCCTGCGGGAGCGGGGGTTCGTGTACACCAGCAAGGTCAAGGTGGCCTTCGTGCAACACCTCCGAGCACGGCGCCGACCCCGGCACGGCCGAGAAGGCGGCCCGCGGCGGCACCGCCCCGCTCTGGGTGGGCGCCTCGGACGGCGTGGAGGTGCGGGCCACCCCCGAGGCGGACGCGCACGGCGGGGGCGGCGCGGTCCCGGTGCTCCCGTCCGGCCTGCGGGCCGAACTGGTCGACCCGGGCGACGGTTCCGCCGCCGCGGCCCCGGCCGGCCGCGCGGGCGCGCCGGCCCGGTCCGGCGCCGGACCGGAGGTGCTGCCCGCGCTGAGCCGCGCGGAGACCGAACGGCAGGCCGCCGCCCTGCGCGCCGTGACCCCCGACCCGGACGCCACGCCGGAGGCGCCCGCCCCGGCCGCACCGGCCGCCGGGGACGTGGTGGACGAGCCGCTGGCCGCCCCGTACATCGGCCCGCGCCCCGCGATCGTGACCCGCAAGGGCTGGAAGGCGAACGAGGGCCTGCGGGAGCGGGGGTTCGTGTACACCAGCAAGGTCAAGGTGGCCTTCGTGCACCACACCGCGACCGGCAACGGGTACACCTGCTCCCAGGCGCCCTCGGTCATCCGCAGTATCTACCGCTACCACGTGGGCAGCATGGGCTGGCGGGACATCGGCTACAACTTCCTCGTCGACAAGTGCGGCAAGATCTACGAGGGCCGCGCCGGCGGCGTCGCCCGCCCCGTGATGGGCGCCCACACGCTGGGCTTCAACAGCAACAGCATGGGCATCGCCGTGATCGGCAGCTTCGGGTACACCAAGCCCTCCGCCAAGGCCGTGCGCGGCATCGCCCGCCTGACGGCGTGGAAGCTCGGCCTGCACGGCATGAACCCGAAGGGCAAGACCTATCTGAAGTCGGGCGGTGGCAACCGCTACCGAAAAGGCAAGAATGTACGACTGAACACCATCTCCGGGCACCGGGACGGATTCGCCACGAGCTGCCCGGGTGGTCGCCTCTACAGCAAGCTCGGCACGGCCCGGACGACCTCGGCCCGCTACCAGGGACGTTGACGCCGGGGGCCGGGTCGCCCCCGGCCGAGGCCGGGGGAGGACCGGCCGGCTCCTGACGCTCGCACAGCCTTCGAACGGTCTGCGTACACTGACCGGCCGACGTCAAGATCGGCCGGTCCCGGCAGGAAGCAGAGACGACAGGTGACAGAAGCGATCCTCCTGGTCGGCGGCAAGGGCACCCGGCTGCGCCCGGTGACGGTGAACACGCCGAAGCCCATGGTCCGGGCGGCCGGGGTTCCGTTCCTCACGCACCAGTTGGCCCGGGCCGCCGCGGCGGGCGTGGAGCACGTGGTGCTCGCCACGTCCTACCTGGCCGAGGTCTTCGAGCCGTACTTCGGCGACGGCTCCGCGCTGGGCCTCCACCTCGAGTACGTCACCGAGCGGGAGCCGCTGGGCACCGGCGGCGCCATCCGCAACGCGGCGACCCGGCTGAGATCCGGCCCCGACGAGCCCGTCCTCGTCTTCAACGGCGACATCCTCACCGGCCTCGACATCCGCGCCCTGGTCCGCACCCACGCCGCCGGCGGTGCGGACGTCTCCCTCCACCTCACCAAGGTCGCCGACCCGCGCGCCTACGGGCTGGTCCCGACCGACGCCACGGGCCGGGTGACGGCGTTCCTGGAGAAGCCCCAGACGCCCGAGGAGATCGTCACCGACCAGATCAACGCCGGCTGCTACGTCTTCCGGCGCTCGGTGATCGACACCATCCCGGCGGGGCGGCCGGTCTCCGTCGAGCGCGAGACCTTCCCCGACCTGCTCGCCACGGGCGCCCACCTGCAGGGCATGGTCGACTCCACCTACTGGCTGGACCTCGGCACCCCCGAGGCCTTCGTCCGAGGCTCGGCCGACCTGGTCCTGGGCCGCGCCCCCTCGCCCGCCGTGCCCGGCCGCTGCGGCGACCGGCTGGTCCTGCCGTCGGCGGTGGTGGCCGCCGACGCCAAGCTCACCGGCGGCACCGTGGTCGGCGAGGGCGCGCAGGTCGCCGGCGGCGCGCGGATCAGCGGCTCGACCATCCTGCCGGGCGCGGTGGTCAGCCCCGGCGCGGTCATCACCGACTCCCTGGTCGGCGCCCGCGCGCACATCGGCGAGCGCACGGTCCTCACCGGCGCGGTGATCGGCGACGGCGCGTTCGTCGGCCCCGACAACGAGCTGCGGGCCGGGGCGCGGATCTGGTGCGACGCGCGCATCCCCGCGGGCGCGGTGCGGTTCTCCTCCGACGTGGCCTGACCGCCGCCCCGTCCGCAGCCACCGGGGGACCGCCGGGTCCCCCGGGGCATTCCGTCGCCCGTTCCCCGGGCCCCCGGCCCTGGGCGCGTGTCCTCGCCGACGGGCGACCGTCCTGTGTCCTCACGGACCCGCGCGCGGTTCCGTGTCCTCGCGAACGCGGACCGCGCGTCGGTCCTGTGTCCGTGGGCGCGGACCGCGCGTCGGTCCTGTGTCCGTGGGCGCGGGCCGCGCGTCGGTCCTGTGTCCGTGGGCGCGGGCCGCGCGGCGTCCCGTTCATCACGGGCGCGGGCCCGCGTGACCGTCCGGTGTCCTCACCGCCCCGCGTGACCGTCCGCTGTCCTCACCGGCCCATGTGGCCGTTCGGTGCCCCCACGGGCACCGGGCCCTCAGGACGGGGGCACACAGCGGCCCCGGGGGTCACCAGACGCTGATGTCGCCCCGTCGCATCCGCGGTGCCCGCCGCGCGGGCATGCGCCCGCTGAGCAGCACCAGGCGGGCCGCCCGGTGCCGCTGGCCGGCCCCGGCGTACGGCTCGAGCAGCCGCAGCATCGCCGCGTCGTCGGCGTCCCGGTCGTCGGCCAGCGCGTGGCCCACGATGCCCGGCAGGTGCAGGTCGCCGGTGGTCACCGCGTCCGCCGCCCCGTGCGAGCGCTGCACCACCTCCGCGGAGGTCCACGGCCCGATCCCGGGCAGCACCTCCAGCCGGGCCCTGGCCGCCTCGGGCGGCATGGCCGCGGCCTCCTCCATCCGCTCGAAGACCCGCACCGCCCGCAGGATGGTCGCCGCCCGCTTGTCGTCGACCCCGGCGCGGTGCCACTCCCAGGACGGCACCAGCGCCCACGCCCGCGGGTGCGGCATCACGCGCATCCCCTCGGGGGCGGGGCCCGGCGCGGGCTCCCCGAACGCCTGGAGCAGCCGCCGCCACCCCCGGTAGGCCTCGTCGGCGGTGACCTTCTGCTCCAGCACCGAGGGGATCAGCGACTCCAGCACCAGCCCGGTCCGCGTCAGCCGCAGGCCCGGCACGCGGCGGGCGGTCAGTGCCAGCAGCGGGTGGTGCGGCACGAACACCGAGGGGTCGTCCTCCATGCCGACCAGGCCCGGCAGCTCCTCCAGCAGCCACCGCGCACCCGGGCCCCAGGCCTCGCCGCGCACCGTGCCCAGCGAGGGCCGGGCGCTGACGCGGAGCGTGCCGGGGCCCAGCGGCGTGCGGGTGGCCCGCCACACCGCGCCGTCCTGGGTGTACCGGAACGACGGGTCGCCGGCCCCGCGCCGCAGCACCCCCAACACCAGCGGGAGGTCGACCGGTCCGTCCGGGACCACTTCCCGGACCTCCCCGGGCACCTCGGCCTGCCGGGGGACACCGCCGCCCCGGGGCGCCCGCGGCGCGAAACGTCCTGCCATGCCCCCGAGGGTACGGGCCGCCCGGAGCCGCCCCGTGTCCCCGGCGGCGTCAGCGCACCGTGAGGAAGGTCTCCGCGTCGCGCTCCGCCCGCGCCCGGGGCTCCCCGGCCGGATGCCCGACCGCGACCGCCCCCATCGGGTCCCAGCCCTCGGGCAGGTCCAGGACCTCGCGCACCACGTCCCGGCAGAACATGGTGGACGACACCCAGGCCGAGCCCAGCCGTTCCCCGGCCAGCGCGACCAGGAAGTTCTGCACGCCCGCGCCCATGGCGACGACGAACATCTCCCGCTCCGCCCCGTCCCGCCGGGCGTCGCCGTAGTGGTGCGAGCCCTCCATGACCAGGCACGGCACCACGAGGTACGGCGCGTTGCGCAGCACGTCCCCGCGCCGCACCCGCTTGGCGATCGACTCCTCGCTCTTGCCGTCCCGCCGCAGGTCGGCGATCCAGGCGTCCTTCATCGCGTCCAGCAGCCGGACGCGCGACTCCTCGCTCTCCAGCAGCACGAACCGCCACGGCGTCGTGTGGTGCGGCGCGGGCGCGGTCACCGCCGCCGCGACGGCCCGCCGCACCGCCCCGGCGTCGACCGGCTCGTCGGTGAACGCCCGCACGGTGCGCCGCTGCGCGACGGCCTCCCGTACCGCCTCGGAGGTGCCCAGCCGGAACATGTCGTCCCGGGCCGACCGCACCAGCGCCCGCGCGCCCGAGGCGTCGTCCTGGTCGCCGACGAGGTGGGGGAGCCCGCGCACCACGGCCACCGGCCGCCCGGCGGCCTTGCCCTTGACCAGGTCGCCCGCGGCCGCGAGCTCGTCCGCGAGGGCGACCACCGTGGCGGAGAGCGGGTTGCCGAACGCGTCGGTCCCGCCCCGCAGGTCGTCCAGCACCCGCACCCCGGCCGCGCCGATGCCGACGTCGGTGAGCCCGTTGCGCCACGGCCGTCCGAAGGTGTCGGTGACGACCACGCCGACCTCCACGCCGAGCGCGGCCCGCAGGCCCTTGCGGATCGCGCGCGCCGAGGCGTCGGGGTCCTCGGGCAGCAGCAGGACCGTCCCCGCGGGGGTGTTGGAGGCGTCCACGCCGGCCGCGGCCATCACCAGGCCCTGCCGGTTCTCCACGATCCGCAGCGTGCCGCGCCGGGCGACCACCCGGACCGTCTCGGCGTCGATGGCCGCCTCCCGGTCGGCGGCCGCCATGATCCGGCCCTCCGCCTTGGAGACGACCTTGGAGGTCACCAGGACCACGTCCCCGTCCGCCAGGTCCGGCTCCGCGGCGGCGATCAGCTTCGCGAGGTCGTCGCCCTCCCGGACCTCGGGCAGCCCCTCGACCGCCCACACCCGGAACCCGGGCCGCTGCTCGCCGCTCACGCCTCCCGCACCTCCTCGGCGAGGGCCAGCGCCTCGCGGGCCATCGCCGCGGTGGCGTCCAGGTCCGTCATCATCAGCGGCACGGCCCGGCAGCGGATGCCCGCCGCCTCCACCCGCTCCACCGCGCCGGCGTCGACCGTGTCGACCAGCCAGCCGTCCAGCAGCCCCGAGCCGTAGTGCTCGGCGACCGCCGCGGCCGTGGCCTCCACGCCCACCGCCGCCAGCACCTTGTCGGCCATCCCGCGCACGGGGGCGTCCCCGACGATGGGGGAGAGCCCCACGACCGGCACCCCGGCCTCGGCGACCGCCTCGCGGATGCCGGGCACGGCGAGGATGGTGCCGACCGAGACGACCGGGTTGGACGGCGGGAAGAGGATCACGTCGGCCCCGGCGATCGCCTCCAGCACGCCGGGCGCGGGCTTGGACTGCTCGGCGCCGACCGGCACGATCGCCTCCGCCGGGACCGAGGCCCGCAGCCGCACCCAGTACTCCTGGAAGTGCACCGCGCGCCGCTCGCCGTCCTCCAGGGTCACCGCGACATGGGTCTCCACCCGGTCGTCGGACATCGGGATCAGCCGCACGCCCGGCTTCCACCGGTCGCACAGCGCCTCGGTGACCGCGCTCAGCGGGTAGCCGGCCTCCAGCATCTGGGTGCGGACGATGTGGGTGGCGAAGTCCCGGTCGCCGAGCCCGAACCAGTCCGGGCCCACCCCGTAGGCGTTGAGCTCCTCCTTGACGTGGAAGGTCTCGTCGGCCCTTCCCCAGCCCTGCTCCTCGTTGATGCCGCCGCCCAGGGTGTACATCACCGTGTCGAGGTCCGGGCAGACCTTCAGCCCGAAGAGGTGGATGTCGTCCCCGGTGTTGCCGATCACGGTGACGTCCGCCTCGGGCGCCGCCGCCTTCAGACCACGCAGGAACCGGGCACCGCCGATGCCGCCTGCCAGAACCACAATGCGCATGGGCCCCAGTCTCGCAGGCGCGCCCCGGCGACCGGCAGGCGGCCACGGGCGTGTGGCGGCGCGTCAGACGGCCGTCCGGGCGCCGGTGCGCGCGGGCGTGTGCATGGGCATCTCGGTCAGGCCCGGGAAGTAGACGTGCAGGCTGACCGCCGGTTCCAGGGAGTCGTTGACGATCTCGTGGACGTACCCGGGGGCGAAGACCCGCTGGGCGCCGGACTCCAGCACCCGGCGGGCGGGGCCGGAGCGGCCGCCGGCGGCGCCGTGCTCGGTGAGGGCGCCGTCCAGGACCGTGAGCACGCCGGAGGAGGCGCCGTGGTCGTGCAGGCCGGTGCCCTGGCCGGGCAGCCAGGACAGCAGCCACACCTCGTAGCCGGGCCCGGTCTGCACACGGTGGTACCAGCGGGTGGCGGCGTCGTACCGGACCAAGGGCTCCCACCGGGCGCGGTCCGCGGCGACCGTCCGGGAGAGCCCGACGAAGTCGGCCACGGTGGAGGGGTGTTCGGGCTGCGGCCGGAGGAGGTGGAGGACCTCGAGGATGTCGCCGGCGATCTGCAGGTCGCTGTCGCTGTTCATGGGTGCGCTGGTTCCTGGGGCGAGGAGGGCGGTGGGGGTGTGCGGCGCCGCCGGTGCCGGGGTCCGGGTTACGGACCGTGACGGCTGGGCCCGGGTACGGGCCGCGGAAGGCGGTGGGGACGAGGCGTCCCGCAAGGGGTGCGCGTGCCGGCCCGGGGGTCGCCGGGCGGGCTACGGCCGGAGCGTCAGAGGCTCAACAGCCGGTGCGGCGACAACAGCGGCGAACAAGGGCAGCACCGAGGGACCCGAGGGAACGGGTCGGGGCGGATGCCGGGTTCGCGAACATGCCCCACAGCACAGCGGCTCACACCTCGGGTGTCAACCTGGCCACGCGCGAATGGGACGAACTTCACCTTCTGGGGTCGTCTTGAGAGAAGGAAGGTTTGTGCCAGGTGTGGCCGGGACACATGGCGCACAACCGGTCGCGTCAAACCTGTCGGTGCCGATCGCCTCCCGGCGAGTCCTGATCCAGCTGTGATCGAGCTCACCGAGCGGCGTCTGCTGAGCCAATGTCAGCCCGCGGAAGTTCAGGATGATTTGAACACTTTCGACGGGACCTTGGTTCCGCAGGGTGAATAAGGGGCTCAATAGCAGATCCTGGCTTGACTCGCCCGGAGCGGCACACTTGTAATTTCACTCGTGTCGTTCGGCCACAGTCAGTAACGGCCGAATCACACGGGGACATCACGGGGACGCGGAAAGACAGACGAGGGGCGCAGCATGACCGAGCTGGTGCAGCAACTGCTGGTCGACGACGCGAACGAGGAGCTCGGCTGGCAGGAGCGCGCGCTGTGCGCCCAGACCGACCCCGAGTCCTTCTTCCCGGAGAAGGGCGGCTCCACGCGGGAGGCGAAGAAGGTCTGTCTCGCCTGCGAGGTGCGCTCCGAATGCCTGGAGTACGCGCTCGCCAACGACGAGCGCTTCGGGATCTGGGGCGGGCTCTCCGAGCGGGAGCGCCGCAGGCTCAAGAAGGCCGCCGTCTGACGGTCCGGACGCCTCCCGGCGACCGGACAGACGGCACAGTTCGTTCCACAACGTACGGCCCGTCACCCGTGGGTTCTCCACAGGCGGCGGGCCGTTTGTCGTGCAGCCGTTAGTGTGGCTCTCCGTCCGAGACGCCACGCCGTCACCGGCCGAGGCCGCAGCCTCCGGGCTGCCGCCTGTGCCGGGGGTGGGGCGTCCACCGCAGTCCATCGAACCGGGGCCTGTACCTCGATGACCGTGCACAGCCAAACGGCAGTCCCTCAGGACGCCGCCACTCCCGAGTTCCCGCGCCACGTGGTCACGGCGGTGCTCGTCGCACACGACGGCGCCCGCTGGCTCCCCGAAGCGCTCGCGGGGCTGCTCGGCCAGGAGCGTCCGGTGCAGGACGCCTTCGCCGCCGACACCGGCAGCGCCGACGACTCCGCGCGACTGGTCACCGAGGCGCTCGGCCCCGACCGCGTCCTGCACCTCGCCCGGCGCACCGGCTTCGGCCAGGCCGTCGACGAGGCGCACCGCACGGCGCCCGTCCTCACCCCCGAGGACCTGCCGTACCTCAAGAGGCCCAGCGGCTGGGACCCGGCCACCCGCAGCTGGCGGGACGACGCCTACGACCTCCCCGACCTGCCGCACGGCGAGCCGGTGCACTGGCTCTGGCTGCTCCACGACGACTGCGCGCCCGCCCCGGACGCCCTCGCCCAGATGCTGTCCGTCGTCGAGCGCGAGGCCGGGGCCGGCCGCGACGTCGCCGTCGTCGGACCCAAGCTGCGCGGCTGGTACGACCGCCGCCAGCTCCTCGAGACCGGCGTCACCATCGCCAACAGCGGCCGCCGCTGGACGGGCCTGGACCGCCGCGAACAGGACCAGGGACAGCACGACTTCGTCAAGCCCGCCCTCGCCGTCTCCACCGCCGGCATGCTGATCCGCCGCGACGTCTACGAGGAGCTCGGCGGCTTCGACCGCCGGCTGCCGCTGATGCGCGACGACATCGACCTGTGCTGGCGCGCCCAGTCCCGCGGCCACCTCGTCCTGGTCGCCCCCGAGGCCGTCGTCCGGCACGCCGAGGCCGCCTCCCGCGAGCGCCGCGACGTCGACTGCGTGGGCCGCACCGTCGCCTCCCCGCACCGCGTGGACAAGGCCGGCGCCGTCTACACCCTGCTGGTCAACAGCCCCGGCTCCGCGCTGCCCTGGGTACTCCTGCGCCTGGTCGTCGGCACCGTGCTGCGCACCCTGGGCTACCTCGTTGGCAAGCTCCCCGTACAGGCCGTCGACGAGATCCGCGGCCTGCTCGGCGTGCTGCTGCGCCCCGAGCGGATCCTCGCCGGGCGCCGCCGCCGCGGCCGCCCCGAGGTCCCCAGGAGCGAGCTGAAGTCGCTCTTCCCGCCCCGCGGCGCCACCCTGAGGGCCACCCTCGAACAGGCCGCGGGCAGCCTGACCGACCGCTCCGACCCGGACGCCACCACCGGCGCGGGCCGGCACGGCGGCGGCGGCGACTCGGACGAGGCGTTCGTCGCGCCCGAGCAGCACGCCCGCCTCAAGCGGATCGCCCGAAACCCCGCCCCGGTCCTCTTCGCGCTGCTCCTGCTGGTCTCGCTGATCGCCTGCCGCTCGCTGTTCTCCGGCGGAGCGCTGGCCGGCGGCGCCCTGCTGCCCGCCCCCGACAGCGCCTTCGACCTGTGGGCCGCCTACACCTCCGCCTGGCACGCGGTCGGCGCCGGCGGCACCGGCGCCGCACCCCCGTACCTGGCCGTGGTCGCCGCCCTGGGCACCCTCTTCGGCGGCTCCGCGGGCCTCGCGGTCACCTTCCTGCTGGTCTGCTCGGTGCCGCTGGCCGGCCTGAGCGCCTACTTCGCCTCCCGCCCGCTGGTCCCCTCCCGGCTGCTGCGCGCCTGGGCCTCCGTGGTCTACGCGTTCCTGCCCGCCGCGACCGGAGCCCTGGCCGGCGGACGCCTCGGCACCGCAGTGCTGGCCATGGTGCTCCCCCTGACGGCCCGCGCCGCGGTCGCCGCGAGCGGCCTCACCGCGCGCGGTCAGGCCCGCGGCACCTGGCGCGCCACCTGGGCCTACACCCTGCTGCTCACCCTCACCATGGCGTTCACGCCCATCGTGTGGCCGCTCGCCCTGGTCCTCGGGGTCATCGTGCTCGCGCTGCGCCGCCGGGACCTGGTGCCCTACGCGCTGCGGCTGCTCGCCCAGCTGGGCACGCCCCTGCTGGTGCTCGCGCCCTGGTCCCTGACGCTGCTGCCCACCGGCTTCTTCACCGAGGCCGGCATGGACTTCGGCGTCGGCGCCGCCTCGCCGCTGGACCTGCTCGGCGCCAGCCCCGGCGGGCCCGGCACGGTCGGCGGGCTGCTGCTGGTCGGCGTCGTCCTGGCGGCGCTGGCCGCCCTGCTGCGCGACGAGCGCCGCACGCCGGTCGCGGGCGCCTGGGTCGTCGCCCTGATCGCCCTGCTCCTCGCCGCCCTGTCCAACCGCTCCGCCTGGGCCGGCCCGGCCACCCTGGTCTACGGCCTGGCCCTGCTGTGCGCCGCCGCCATCGGCGCGGACGGCGCGCGCTCCCGGGTGGCCGAGCAGAGCTTCGGCTGGCGCCAGCCGGTCGCCGCCCTGATCGGCCTCGCCGCCGCGGTGGGCCCGCTGATCGCGGCCGTCGGCTGGATGGCCGCCGGCGCCGAGGGACCGCTGGAGCGCCGCGACCCGGTGCAGGTGCCCGCGTTCGTGGCCGAGGAGAGCGGCGACGCCGACCAGGCCCGCACCCTGGTCCTGGACAGCACCTCCCCGGCCCACGTCGGCTACACCCTGGTCCGCGGCTCCGGCGCCCGCCTCGGCGACGCCGACGCGGCGCTCACCATGGGCGACAACACGGTCCTCGACAAGGTGGTCGCCCACCTGGTCGCCGGTTCCGGCGCCGACCAGACCGACGAGCTCGGCGACTTCGCCATCCGCTACGTCCTGGTCCGCCCCGGCGCCCCCCGTGAGATCACCCGCGTGCTGGACGCCACCCCCGGTCTGAGCCGGCTGAGCCAGCAGGACGGCAGCGGCCTGTGGCGCCTGGACCGCGAGGTCTCGCGCGCCGTGGTGCTGCCCTCCGAGGACGCCCCCGCGGGCAAGGCCGAGCCGGTCGCCGCGGGCCCGGTGGACGTGGCCGGCCGGATCCCGGCCGGTCCCGAGGGCCGCGTCCTGCGCCTCGCCGACACCTTTGACGACGGCTGGACCGCCACCGTGGACGGCGCCGAGCTCACCCCGGTGAAGCTCGACGGCTGGGCCCAGGGCTTCCGGCTCCCGCCCGGCGGCGGCGCGCTGGAGGTCACCCACGAGAACACGCTGACGCACACCGTGTGGCTCGGCGCGCAGGGCCTGCTCGCCCTCACCCTGATCGTGCTCGCCCTGCCGGGCCGCCGCCGCGACATCGACGACGACCTGCCCGACGAGGCCCCCGCGATCACCGCGGAGGACCTGGAGGGCGACGGCCGCCGGGCCCGCAGGCTGCGCGCCCAGGCCGAGGCGGAGGCCGCCGCCCAGGGGCCCGCCGCGCAGGGAGCCGCCGTGCCGCACCAGCAGTCCGGCGAGCCGTACCCCGGCCCCGCCGGCGCCCGGGCGGACGACGGCCGTCCCGACGAGGACCGGCCCGACGCGCCCGCCGAGGAGGCCTACGCCGCCGCGGCGCAGCCCGGCGGCGGCCACGGGAACGGCGGCTGGCCCGCCGACGCCTACGACCCGTACGGCCACGCAGCCGGCGACCCCGCGGCCGCCACGGGCGGCGGCGAGTACGGCGGCGAGTACAGCGGCCCCTACGGCGACTTCGTCGCCGGGGAGGCGTACGCGCCGGAGCCCGACGCCCAGGGCCACCGGCAGGGCGGCCAGGAGTACGGCGGCCCCTACGGCCAGGAGTACGGCCAGGAGTACGGCGCCGGGTACGGCCAGGACCCCTACGGCCACGACTACGGCAGTGAGCGTCCCGACGGGAGCCAGCAGTGAACCGCACCATGTCCCTGATCGCCGGAGCGGTCGCCCTGGCCGCCGTCACCGGCGTCGCCGCGCTGACCGCCCCCGAGGCGCCGTCGGCCGAGGTGGCCCGGGCGGCCGCCGAGCGGCCCGTGGAGCGCACCAAGCTGCTCTGCCCGTCGCCCAGCCGCTCGGACATCGCGGAGACGCTCTACACGGCCTTCAGCCCCGTCACCGAGGGCGCCGCCGACGGCGGCAAGGCCGAGCTGGTGCCCGCCGCACCGCCCGGCGGCGCCTACGACGGCGGCGAGGAACAGGACGGCGAGGACGGCGGGAAATCCGAGGAGCCGGAGAAGTCCGAGGATGACGGAAAGCCGAAGGACGCCGCCGCCTCCGACAAGCCGGTGATGAAGCTCAAGGAGCCCGGCAAGCCGGTCACCCGGGAGGTCTCCGGCGGCGAGGAGGACGCACTGCTCGGCACCGCCGACGGCCGCTTCGCCCCCGGCTGGGCCGTCCAGCAGACCACCACGGTCACCGTCGGCTCCGGGCGCGGCCTGCACGGCGCCTCCTGCACCGTGCCGGACACCGACTTCTGGTTCCCGGGCGCCAGCACCGCCGAGTTCCGCACCGACTACGTCCACCTGACCAACCCGGACGACTCGGCCGCCGTCGTCGACATCGAGCTCTACGGTCCCGAGGGCCAGCTGGAGACCTCCATCCCCGACGGCATCACCGTGCCGCCGCTGGGCAGCGAGCGCGTCCTGCTCTCCACCCTGACCGACCAGCCGCTGCCCGACGTCACCGCGCACGTCGGCGTCCGCAGCGGCCGGGTCGCCGCCCAGGTGGAGGCCCTCGACACCGGCAACGGCGGCGACTGGATCGCCCCCGCCGCCGAACCGGCGGGCTCGCTGGTGCTGCCCGGCATCCCCAAGGACGCCACCTCGGTCCGTCTGATCGCCTACGCGCCCGGCGACTCGGACGCCGACCTCACCGTCCGCCTCGCCTCGCCGAACGGGGCCATCACCCCGGCCGGCCACGAGTCCCTGCACGTCAAGGCCGGCATGACCGCCTCCACGGACCTCAAGGACGTCACCCGTGGCGAGGCCGGCTCGCTGCTGCTCACCCCGACCGGGCGCGACGTCCCGGTGGTGGCCGGGCTCCAGGTGGTGCGCGGCAAGGGCGGCAAGCAGGAGACGGCGTTCATCCCCGCCACCGAGGCCGTCACCACCCGCGCCACCGCGCTCGGCAACACCGCCAAGGGCACCACGCTCTCCCTGGTCGCGCCGACCGGGGACGCCACGGTGAAGGTCACCTCCTCCGCGGGCAGCGAGGGCGGCACCGGCGACTCCCGGACCTACAAGCTGAAGAAGGGCACCACCACCGACGTGGAACTGCCCGTGCCGAGCGGCCTCAAGGGCACCTACGCCCTGGTGGTCGAGCCGGTCTCCGGCGGGCCGGTGTACGCGTCACGCACCCTGGTGAGCAGCCTGGGCGGCATCGCCGCGTTCACCGTGCAGACCCTGCCCGACGACCGCGGCCGGGTCGCCGTCCCCACGGCCGAGCAGGACCTGACGGTGCTGCAGAACTGACGGTTCGGCAGGACGGACACGACGCCGCGAAGCGCCTCGCGCCCCGGATTCCCCGACAGGGGGACCCGGGGCGCGGTCGTCGCGGCCCTCGGCCCGTCGGACGACGCCGGCTCAGTCCTCGTCGTCGTAGCGGGGGTCCACCGCCTCCGGGGTGAGACCCAGCAGATCGGCGACCTGCTCGACCACCACCTCGTGCACCAGCGCGGCCCGCTCCTCCCGCCCCTTGCTGCGGATCTCCACCGGCCGCCGGTAGACCACGACGCGCGCCGGGCGGCCCTCCCGGCCCGGGACCGTGCCGCCCAGCGGCACCGCCTCGTCGTTCCACGCGTCGTCGGAACCCGGCGCGGGCGGCACCTCGAGGACCAGGAAGTCGACCTCGGCCAGCTGCGGCCAGCGCCGCTCCAGCCGTTCCACCGAGTCCTGCACCAGGTCGGCGAAGAGCTCCGCACGGCTCGCGGCGAGCGGCACCTGCGGAGGCGCGATCGGGCCGCGCATGCCGCGGCCGTGGCGGTCCCGCCGACGGGGCCCGGGACCCGTGGGGCGAGGCGGTACGGGGTTCTCCATCACCGGTGCAGCGTAATCGTCCGCGCCGCCCCGCGCCCGCCCGCGCGGCGCGTACCGGTTGATCCCTTTTTGCCGTGAGTTCGCCGCGGGCGCCGCCGCGACACGGGCGGGTGACGTAGGGGAGAGTCGTCGCGGCCCGCTCAAGAGTGCGGTACCGTCCATCGTCGTGAGCCCTGTACGTCGCTGTTCGCGCACCGCCTGCGGCCGACCCGCCGTCGCGACGCTGACGTACGTCTACGCCGACTCGACCGCGGTCCTCGGCCCGCTCGCCACCTACGCCGAGCCCCACTGCTACGACCTGTGCGCCGAGCACTCCGAGCGCCTCACCGCCCCGCGCGGCTGGGAGGTCGTCCGGCTCCTCGACGGCTCCGCCCCCGCCCGTCCCACCGGCGACGACCTCGAGGCGCTCGCCAACGCCGTGCGCGAGGCGGCCCGTCCGCCGGAGCGCGCCGCGGAGGGCGGCGGATCCACCGGCCGGTCCGGCGACCCCCTGGAGGGCCCCCGCCGCGGACACCTCCGCGTGCTGCGTTCGCCCGACAACTGACGCGCCCGGCGCGGAAACCCGTCGACGCCCCCGGACAACAGCTCCCTCACGGATGACGGTTGTGCGCCCGCGAACTCCATCGGTTCCTCTCCGCAAGCCCGTTGACGCCCTCACGCTCCCCGCACCACCCATCCCGCACCCGACAGCTCCGGCGGCGTCCTCGGCAGGATGATCTCCCCGCAGAACCTCACCATCGCCTGCGCCGCCGTCGGCCTCGCGGGCAAGGAGGGCGACCTGCTGCGCAAGGTCCTGCCGTGGAGCCTGGGCCTGCTGCTGGTGATGTGCCTGATCGTTCTCGGACAGAGCTCGGCCGTCCTTGGCTGGATGCCGCCCTGACGGACCCTCCGGTTCCGCCAGGCCGCCCCAGGTCGAAGTGCTCCCCGTCGGCCCGCCGTCGCCCGGACGGCGGGCCGGTCGCACGGTGTGCCGAAAAGGGCGGAGGGTAGTTTGTGGTCATCAGCCGACTTCCAGGAGGACAGGCCGTGGCCGTAGATCTGTCGCAGCTCGTGAAGGCGTACGACGTGCGCGGTGTGGTGCCGGACCAGTGGGACGAGCCGCTGGCCGAGCTCTTCGGCGCCGCCTTCGTCGACGTCGTGGGCGCCAGGGCGATCGTCACCGGGCACGACATGCGCCCCTCGTCCCCCGGTCTCTCCCGCGCCTTCGCGCGCGGCGCGGCGGCCCGGGGCGCGGACGTCGTCGAGATCGGCCTCTGCTCGACCGACCAGCTGTACTACGCCTCCGGCGCCCTCGACCTGCCCGGCGCGATGTTCACCGCCTCGCACAACCCGGCGCAGTACAACGGCATCAAGATGTGCCGCGCCGGCGCCGCGCCGGTCGGCCAGGACACCGGTCTCGCCGAGATCCGCGCCCTGGTCGAGGGCTGGGCCGAGACCGGCGGCATCCCGGAGATCGCCGAGAAGCAGGGCTCCATCACCCAGCGGGAGACCCTGCAGGACTACGCGACCTACCTGCGCTCCCTGGTCGACCTCACCTCGATCCGCCCGCTGAAGGTCGTCGTCGACGCCGGCAACGGCATGGGCGGCCACACCGTCCCCACCGTGCTCGGCGGCCTGCCCCTCGACGTCGTCCCCATGTACTTCGAGCTGGACGGCACCTTCCCCAACCACGAGGCCAACCCGCTCGACCCCGCCAACATCGTCGACCTGCAGAAGCGGGTCCGCGAGGAGGGCGCCGACATCGGCCTCGCCTTCGACGGCGACGCCGACCGCTGCTTCGTGGTCGACGAGCGCGGCGAGCCGGTCTCCCCGTCCGCGATCACCGCGCTGGTCGCCTCCCGGGAGCTCGCCAAGCACGGCGGCGAGGGCGTGGTCATCCACAACCTCATCACCTCCTGGTCCGTCCCCGAGGTCGTCGAGGAGTGCGGCGGCACCCCGGTGCGCACCCGGGTCGGCCACTCCTTCATCAAGGCGGAGATGGCGAAGTCCGGCGCGATCTTCGGCGGCGAGCACTCCGCCCACTACTACTTCCGCGACTTCTGGAACGCCGACACCGGCATGCTGGCCGCGCTGCACGTCCTCGCCGCCCTCGGCGGGCAGCAGGGCACCCTCTCCGAGCTGGTCGCCCAGTACGACCGGTACGCGGCCTCCGGCGAGATCAACTCCACGGTCGACGACCAGGCCGGCCGCCTCGCCGCGCTCAAGGAGACCTACCAGGGCCGCGAGGGCGTCACCCTCGACGAGCTCGACGGCCTGACCGTCACCGCCGCCGACTGGTGGTTCAACGTCCGCCCCTCCAACACGGAGCCGCTGCTGCGCCTCAACGCCGAGGCCCGCGACGAACCGACCGTCACCCGCGTCCGCGACGAGGTCCTGTCCATCATCCGCGGCTGACCCCGACCTGCGCCCGCCCGTCATTTCTGCGGGCGGCTGGGCCGCCCAGGGGGCGGCACGGGCGGGCGCAGGCGGTGCGGGGAAACGTGACCCCACTTCAATGGGGCCGGGGTCCGGGGC
>NZ_JBRIOU010000001.1:8798-9343 GCF_053474865.1 Streptomyces sp. CO7 | reverse complement strand
CGACCCGCCGCCGGAGGCTCCCCGCCATGTTCGACGAATCGCTGCTCGACGACCCCGAGGGCCTGTCCACGGCGGACCGGCGCGCCCTGCTCCGCGGCGCCGCCGAGGCGGGCGCCCGCGTCCGCGTCGCTCTGCGCAACACGGACGAGGCCGGCGTCCCCGGCCTGCGACCGGACGGCCGGCCCCGCGCCGTACTGATCGCCGGTCCCGGCGCCGCCGCCGTCCACGCCGCCGACCTCCTCGGCACCCTGGCCGGCCCCGGCAGCCCCGTGATCCGCCTGGCCCCCACCGGCGTCGCCCCGGCGGCGGGCGCCCTGCGCTGGGAACTGCCCGGCTGGGCGGGCAACCTGGACCTGCTCCTGATCGCCAGCCCCGACGGCACCGAACCGGGCCTGTCGCTCCTCGCCGAGCAGGCATACCGCCGCGGCTGCACGGTCGTCGCCGTGGCCCCCGGCCGCAGCCCGCTGGCGGACTCCGTCGGCGTCTCACGCGGCCTGTTCCTGCCGATGGCGGCGGAGCCCCGGCGCTCACCGGGCGAGCAGGAC
>NZ_JBRIOU010000001.1:5748-8698 GCF_053474865.1 Streptomyces sp. CO7 | reverse complement strand
GGACGACACCCGGCCCGCCCTCACCGCCTCGGCCCCCGGCGTCCTGTGGGCGCTGCTCACCCCGCTGCTCGCCCTCCTGGACCGCACCAGTGTGCTGCACGCGCCGCCCGCCACCCTGGAGAAGGTCGCCGACCGCCTCGACGCCGTCGCCGAGCGCTGCGGGCCCGCCGTGCCCGCCTACGGCAACCCGGCCAAGACCCTCGCCGCCGAACTCGCCGAGTCCCTGCCGGTCGTCTGGACCGAGGGCCACTCCGCCGGACCGGCCGGCCGCCGCTTCACCGCGGCCCTCGCCGAACTGGCCGGCCGCCCCGCCGTCGCCGCCGAGCTCCCCGAGGCGATGGACGCCCACAGCGCCCTGCTCTCCGGCCCGCTCGCCGCCGGCGGCGACCCCGACGACTTCTTCCGCGACCGCGTCGAGGAACCGTCGGCCCTCCGCGCGCGTGTCGTCCTCCTGCGGGACCGCCCCACCGGCGGCCTCAGCGCGGCCCCCGCCGCCCGGGACCTGGCCATCAGCCACGACACGCCGGTCAGCGAGATCGAGCCGGAGGACGGCGAGGAACTCGAGACCCTGGCGGAACTGATCGCCATCACCGATTTCGCCGCCGTTTACCTGGCGCTCGCCTCGGGTGTCTGAGCTGGAGCCGACACACCGCACCCGCCCCGGAACCCCCGGCGCGGAGGACACGCCGAGACACCCGGAGACGAAGGGTATGGACCTCCTCACCAACACCATCCGCCCCTACGCGTGGGGCTCCACCACCGCCATCGCCGAACTGATCGGCGAGCGGCCCACCGGTGAGCCGCAGGCCGAGATGTGGATGGGGGCCCACCCCGGCGCGCCCTCCCGGACCCCGCGCGGCAGCCTGCCCGAGGTGATCGCCGCCGACCCCGAGCGTGAGCTCGGCGCCGCCACCGTCGCCCGCTTCGGCCCGCGGCTGCCGTTCCTGCTCAAGCTGCTCGCCGCCGCCAGCCCCCTCTCGCTGCAGGTCCACCCCGACCTCGTCCAGGCCCGCGAGGGGTACGAGGCCGAGCAGCGCCGCGGCATCGCCGTCGACGCCCCGCACCGCAACTACAAGGACGCCAACCACAAGCCCGAGCTGATCTGCGCCCTCACCGACTTCGAGGGCCTGTGCGGTTTCCGCCCGGCGGCCGCAACCGCGGACCTCTTCGACGGCCTCCAGGTGCCCGCCCTCGCCCCGTACGCCGAGGCTCTGCGCACCCTCCCCGAGGCGGACGCGCTGCGCCAGGTCCTCACCGCCGTCCTCACCGGCGACCCCGAGGAGACCGCCCGGACCGTCGCCGACACCGCGGCGGCCTGCGAGCGCCTCGGCGGACGGTACGAGGTCTACGCCCGGATAGCGCGTCACTTCCCCGGCGACCCCGGGGTCCTCGCCTCGATGCTGCTGCACCACGTCCGCCTGGCGCCCGGCGAGGCCCTCTACCTGTCGGCCGGCGTCCCGCACGCCTACCTGCGCGGCCTGGGCGTCGAGCTGATGTCCACCTCGGACAACGTGCTGCGCTGCGGCCTCACCCCCAAGCACGTCGACGTCCCCGAACTGCTGAAGGTGGTCCGCTTCGCGTCCTGCGGGACCGAGGTGCTCACCCCGCGCCCCCTGCCGGACGGCGAGGAGCTGTACGAGACGCCGGTGGACGAGTTCCGCCTCTCCCGCCTCCGCCTCACCGACGGAACCGCCGCAGCCGACCTGACCCGGCCCGCGCCGCAGGTGCTGCTGTGCACCGAGGGCGGCGTCCGCGTCGGCGAAGTGAAGCTGGCGCCCGGCGCCTCGGTGTTCGTGCCCGCCGGAGAAAGAACCGAAGTGTCCGGGAGCGGGACGCTTTTCCGGGCAACCGTCTCCTGCTGAGGACCGTCGGACAGCACGGCCGCCGCGCCACCGCGGCGGCGGCCTGCAACAATGCCGACGGTCAACGGACATGACGGCTGAGCAGGAAGGACCACGCGAACTCATGAGCGCGTCAGGCGGAACCAAGGCGATCGTCGCGGCACTGGCCGCGAACCTCGCGATCGCGGTAGCGAAGTTCGTGGCGTTCCTCTTCAGCGGCTCGTCGTCGATGCTCGCGGAGAGCGTCCACTCGCTGGCGGACTCCGGCAACCAGGGCCTCCTGCTGGTGGGCGGCAAGAAGGCCAAGCGCGAGGCCACCCCGCAGCACCCCTTCGGCTACGGACGCGAGCGGTACATCTACGCCTTCCTCGTCTCCATCGTGCTCTTCTCGCTCGGCGGCATGTTCGCGCTGTACGAGGGCTACGAGAAGATCAAGGACCCGCACTCGCTGGATCACTGGTACTGGCCGGTCGGCGTGCTGGTCTTCGCGATCATCGCGGAGAGCTTCTCCTTCCGGACCGCGATCAAGGAGTCCAACAGCCTCCGCGGCGGGCTCTCCTGGACCCAGTTCGTCCGCCGGGCCAAGGCGCCCGAGCTGCCGGTCGTCCTGCTGGAGGACCTGGGCGCGCTGGTCGGTCTGGTCCTCGCCCTCGGCGGCGTCGGCCTCGCCGTCCTCACCGGCGACGGCGTCTGGGACGGCATCGGCACCCTGTGCATCGGCGTCCTGCTGATCGTGATCGCCCTCGTGCTGGCCGCGGAGACCAAGTCGCTGCTGCTCGGCGAGGCCGCGGGCATCGAGGAAGTGAAGAAGATCGAGGCGGCCGTGGTCGACGGCGACACTGTGCCCCGCCTCATCCACATGCGTACCCTGCACCTCGGTCCCGAGGAGCTGCTGGTCGCCGCGAAGATCGCGGTCAAGGCCGACTCCGGCGCCGCGGAGATCGCCGGCGCCATCGACGCCGCCGAGAAGCGCGTCCGCGCCGCGGTTCCCATCGCCCGCGTCATCTACCTGGAGCCGGACATCTACAGCGAGACCGCCGCGGCCGCCGGCCCCGACCCCGAGGCCACCCCGGGCGGCGCCCACCCCGCCCACTGACCCGTCTCCACCG
>NZ_JBRIOU010000001.1:2532-5648 GCF_053474865.1 Streptomyces sp. CO7 | reverse complement strand
CCACGAACCCCGCCACCGCGCCGACCAGCAGCCACCGCAGCGCCGACGCCGGCACCACCCGCCCCACCACCGCGTCCGCCGCGACGGTCCCGCCCCGGTCGTCGAGGAAGAAGCGCGAGTCACGGGAGTTGCCCCGGTTGTCGCCCAGCAGGAACAGCCGCCCCTCCGGCACCGTCACCTCGTAGGACGGCCCGCTGCTCCAGAGCGGCGAGGGCAGGTAGGGCTCGTCGAGCGGGCGTCCGTCGACCGACACCTCGTCGGTCCGCCCTTCCGAGGCCGCGGCGACCCGCTCCCCGCCGGTCGCCACGACCCGCTGCACCACCAGCACGTCGCCGTACCGCTCCGGCGCCTTGAACAGCACCACGTCGCCACGGCGCAGCCCCTCGCCCGCGTCCGCGTCGTCGAGCCGCTCGAAGAAGATCCGGTCCCCCGGTTCGAAGGTCGGACGCATGCTGTCCGAGTTGAACGTCGCCGTGCTGTACCCCGTGAGCACCCGCAGCAGGCAGAACCCCGCCACCGCGATGCCCACCACTCCCGCCGCCACGCCCGCCGTCACCAGCCGTGCCGCTCTGTTCATCATCTGCCCCTTCCCCAGGCCCGTTTGGGCCCGACGAGGCTAGCCGGACCGTCCCGGACTGGGGCGCGGCGGGGCGGCCGGTGTAGCTTGGGACGGAGCCAGACGTCGCTGCTGATGGCGGTCGGGCGGTACCACGCGGTGAGCGACGGGCCGGCCGAGGGAGAGAGGGCCTCCGACGGACTGCGCTGCGCGCGCGTGGGCACTCCTGTGCCGACGGGGCACCGTGGTGTGGTGCCCCCGGACGCCGTCGCGCAGACCAGCCGTACCCGACCTCTACCCACACACCCGCTATCCGCGAGGAGCAGCACTTCATGACTGTCGACAACCGACAGGACTTCAAGGTCGCCGACCTCTCCCTGGCCGAGTTCGGCCGCAAGGAGATCACTCTCGCCGAGCACGAGATGCCCGGCCTGATGGCGATCCGCGAGGAGTACGCCGCGGCGCAGCCGCTGGCCGGCGCCCGCGTCACCGGCTCCCTGCACATGACGGTCCAGACCGCCGTCCTGATCGAGACCCTGGTCTCCCTCGGCGCGCAGGTCCGCTGGGCCTCCTGCAACATCTTCTCCACCCAGGACCACGCGGCCGCCGCCATCGCCGTCGGCCCGAACGGCACTCCGGACGACCCGCAGGGCGTCCCCGTCTTCGCCTGGAAGGGCGAGACGCTGGAGGAGTACTGGTGGTGCACCGAGCAGGCGCTGACCTGGCCGGACAGCCCCACCGGCGGCCCGAACATGATCCTCGACGACGGCGGTGACGCCACCCTCCTGGTCCACAAGGGCGTCGAGTACGAGAAGGCCGGCGAGGTCCCCGCCCTGGAGACCGCGGAGTCCGAGGAGCACCTCGAGATCCTCCGCCTGCTGCACCGCACGATCGGCGAGGGCTCCCAGAAGTGGACCCACCTGGCGTCGGAGATCCGCGGCGTCACCGAGGAGACCACCACCGGCGTGCACCGCCTCTACGAGATGCAGCGCGACGGCGTGCTGCTCTTCCCGGCGATCAACGTCAACGACGCGGTGACCAAGTCGAAGTTCGACAACAAGTACGGCTGCCGCCACTCCCTGATCGACGGCATCAACCGCGCCACCGACACCCTGATCGGCGGCAAGACCGCCGTGGTCTGCGGCTACGGCGACGTCGGCAAGGGCTGCGCGGAGTCGCTGCGCGGCCAGGGCGCCCGTGTGATCGTCACCGAGATCGACCCGATCTGCGCGCTGCAGGCGGCGATGGACGGCTACCAGGTCACCACGCTCGACGAGGTCGTCGAGACGGCGGACATCTTCATCACCACGACCGGCAACAAGGACATCATCATGGCCGCCGACATGGCCAAGATGAAGCACCAGGCCATCGTCGGCAACATCGGCCACTTCGACAACGAGATCGACATGGCCGGCCTGGCCAAGATCCCCGGCATCGTCAAGGACGAGATCAAGCCGCAGGTCCACACCTGGGCCTTCCCCGACGGCAAGAAGATCATCGTGCTGTCCGAGGGCCGCCTGCTGAACCTGGGCAACGCGACCGGCCACCCGTCGTTCGTCATGTCCAACTCGTTCGCGGACCAGACCCTGGCCCAGATCGAGCTCTTCACCAAGCCCGACGCGTACCCGATCGGCGTCTACGTGCTGCCCAAGCACCTCGACGAGAAGGTCGCCGCCCTCCACCTCGCCGCGCTCGGCGTCAAGCTCACCAAGCTCCGCCCCGAGCAGGCCGCCTACATCGGCGTCGAGGTCGACGGCCCGTTCAAGTCGGACCACTACCGCTACTGAGCGGCGGTCCGCAGCACGGCACCTCCCGGCAGGCCCTCGCCCTCGCGGCGGGGGCCTGCCCCCGTCCGGCACCCCGAGGACCCAGGACACCCGATGCCCACCGGCCGCTACCTGCTCCACGACCCGTACGACGGCGCCCCGCTCGGCCAGGAGCACTTCCAGTGCGCCCCCGGCCCGTCCGGCTGGCGCTACGTCTCCCAGCTGCTCACCCCGGAGGGGGATCACCGGGGGTCGGCCGACATCACCCTCGACGCCCTCGGCCGCCCGCTGCGCGTGGAGCTCCACGCCGGCGGCTGGCAGGTGCGCGGCGCCGCCCTCGAGGGCGTCACCTGGGTGCGCACCGACCCGACGGGGACCCACGCCACGGAGGGCAACGTCCGCGCGCACGCCTTCACCGGCGGCTCCCCGGCCTTCCTGGTCGCCACCGCCCGCCTGCTGCGCCCGGAGTCGTCCGACGGCCCGGTCCGCGTCCGTCTCGTCGCGTTCACCGACCCGGTCCTCGCGCCGCTGACCGTCGACCGGACCTGGGCCCTCGTCGGCCGGGACACGCACACCACCGACACCGGGCCGCTGGTCGTGGACGAGTACCGGGTCACCGACCTCGACACGGGTGAGCAGCACACCGTGCACCTCGCGGGGGACGTCGTCCTGTCCGCACCCGGCGTGGAGCTCGACGACCTGCAGTCACCGCCGTCGGTGTTCACCGACGGCGGTGCGTAGGCGCGCGGAGCTCAGGCGGGCGGCGCGAAGCCTCCGCCGGCACGGTCCTGCTC
>NZ_JBRIOU010000001.1:0-2432 GCF_053474865.1 Streptomyces sp. CO7 | reverse complement strand
GTCGGAGCGGGACCGTAGGCGGGAGCGGGAGCGGAACCGTACGCGGGAGCCTGCCCCCACGACGGGTACGCCCCGCCCACCGGCGCCTGCACCCGCGCCCTCGCCTGCGCGGCGGACTGCGCCCGGGCGGCCTCCCGCATCTGCCGCTCGTAGAACACCGCCCCCAGGAACTCCGGCGCCGACACCCCCTGCGTCTGCGCCCCCGTGCGGGCCGCCACGTCCGCGGCCAACCGGTGCGCCACCTCATGACCCACCGCGGGATCCAGCTGGAACATCCGCGTCAGGTACTGCCGCACCGCCAGCCACAGCTCGTCCGGCACGGCGGACAGGTCCAGCCCGGCGAACCGGCCGACCAGCCACGGCGGCGGAGGCGGAGTCCCCATCACCTGCCCGCCCGGCACCCGCTCGCGCACCACCAGCGTTCCGGCGAACACGTCGCCGAGCCGCCGGCCCCGTGCGGACGCCAGGGAGGCGATGCAGGCGACCACGCCGGAGGTCAGGATGAGCTCGAACATCCCGATCAGACCCCTGACCAGCGCGTGACGGAAGCCGATGGGCCCGCCGTCGTCCCGCACCACCCGCAGTCCGAGGGCCAGCTTGCCCAGCGAGCGACCGCGGGTGAGCGCCTCCACCGCGATGGGCGCCCCGACGGGGATGAGCAGGAAGGTGCCGAGCGAGATGGCCGCGCCGGCCGCGTCGTCCACCGTGTTCATCGTCGCGAAGAGCAGCACCATCACGAGGACCCAGACCAACAGCGCCACCGTCAGGTCGAGCAGCAGCGCCAGCGCCCTGCTCGGGAGCCGCGCCGGTCTGACCTCCAGGGCCACCGCCTCGCCGGTCACCAACTGATCCATCCGCCCCACCCCTTCCGACCGCCCGGACTTCCGACACCGCGATCATGCCCCGGCCGGGATTCCTCCCGCACTGACGTGCGGGCCGCCAGTCTGCCAAGCTGTGCAGCACGCCGCCGCAGGACCGCCCTGTCGACGCAGGTTGAGGAGCAGCCGACACCCATGGATCTGGACGTCTTCGTCGCCACCCATCGTGCCGAGTGGGACCGTCTGGAAGCGCTGCTGAACCGTCGGCGCCGCCTGACCGGCACGGAGGTGGACGAACTCGTCGCCCTCTACCAGCGTGCGGCGACCCATCTGTCCGTCGTCCGCTCCAGCGCCCCTGACCCGCGGATCACCGGCCGCCTGAGCCAGCTCGTCGCCCGCGCCCGCAGCCGTGTCACCGGTACGCGCAATGGGTCCTGGAAGGACGTGGCCCGTTTCCTCGGGCAGGGCTTCCCGGCCGCCGTCTACCGGTCACGTCGCTGGTGGGTGCCGACGGCGATCCTGTCCATCGCGGTGGGAGCCCTCCTCGCCTGGTGGGTCGCCACCCATCCGGAGGTGCAGGCAGTTCTCGGTTCGGACGAGGACCTGCGCGAGATGACCCGTCCCGGCGGTCAGTACGAGAACTACTACTCGAGCCACCCGGCCGCCTCGTTCGCCGCCCAGGTGTGGACCAACAACGCCCAGGCCGCGGCGCTCTGCCTGATCACGGGCGTCTTCCTCGGACTGCCGGTGCTCTACGTCCTCTACCTCAACATGCTGAACCTCGGCATCGGCGTCGGTCTGATGGCGGACGCCGGACGGCTCGAGCTGTTCCTCGGCCTGCTCCTGCCGCACGGCCTGATCGAGCTGACCGCCGTCTTCGTCGCCGCGGGAACGGGTCTCAAGCTCGGCTGGACGGTCATCGACCCCGGACCGCGCACCCGCAGGACGGCTCTCGCCGAGGAAGGGCGGGCGGCGCTGGCCATGGCGATCGGCCTGGCCCTGGTGCTCTTCGTGGCCGGCGCGATCGAGGGCTTCGTGACCCCGTCGGGCCTCCCGACCTGGGCGCGCGTGGGCATCGGGGTCGTGGTCGAGCTGGCGTTCCTCACCTATGTGTGGGTACTCGGCGGTCGCGCCGTCCGTGCGGGCGAGACGGGCGACGTGGAGGAGAGCGGCCGGAGCGCCGAGGCGCCGGTCGTCGCCTGATGTGCATCGGGCACCTACAAGCTGCTACTCTCCTCTTCGCCCCCGGAACTGCCGTTGACGCGGCACGATGGGGGAGGTAGATTTGAACAGTTGCCCGAAGCGGTGCGGAGCACCCACTGGCAGCCGGTAGGATCTACCGAGTCGCTTCCCGGACGTTCATCGGACCGGAGCGGCAATCCCCCGATAAATCGGAATTCGAAGCCGGCAGGACCGGCCGAAAACATCTGATAAAGTCGGAAACGCCGGAAAGGGAAAACGCCGAAAGGCGAAGGACCTGGAAAGCGCCGAGGAAATCGGAACGGAAACGGTCTGATAGAGTCGGAAACGAAGGAAGCGCCCGGAGGAAAGCCCGAGAGGGTCAGTACAAAGGAAGCGTCCGCACCTTGAGAACTCAACAGCGTGCCAAAAGTC